>CAVOVA010000028.1:0-41812 GCA_963699725.1 uncultured Thermoleophilia bacterium | reverse complement strand
CCGACCGCATGGCGGCTTGGACCGTGAGACACCGCTCGGCAGGCGCACTGGGTCGACATACGCGTGATGCAAGACGGCTAGCCGAGTCCCACGGGGGTGACGAAGCCGTCGGGCTTGACGGTCAGCACGGAGCAGTCGACCCGGCTCAGCACGGTCTCTGCCGTGTTGCCGATGAAGAGACCGGGGATGCCGGTGCGGGCGACCGTGCCCATGACGATCAGATCGATGCTCTTCTTGGTGGTGAGTCCGACGATCACTTTGGCCGGCTCACCCCTGAGCAGCTGGACGTGGTGCGGGATCCCGCTCAGCGGGTGTCTGGTCAGGAGGTCGTTCAGCCACGACTCGTGGGTCGCGCGGATGTCGCGCACGACTTGGTCGACCTCCGTTGAATCCAGGCGCGTCCGCTCGCGCAGCCAGCGCTCTCCCCGCACGTCCCAAGCGTGCACGACCCGCAGTTCGCTGCCTTCCAGCCGGGCGAGCGAGGTGGCCAGCTCCATTACCTGGGTGCTGACGCCTGGATGCTCCTCGTCGTGCGGATCGGGGTTGACGGCGGCGAGGATGCGCTCGAAACGCCGGTGCCGCCCCGGCTTGATCACCCACACCGGGCACGGGCACTTGCGCATCAGGTGCAGGCTGGTGCTGCCGAAGAGCAACCCCTTGAGGCCGCCCCGTCCACCTTCGGCGCTCGTCATCACCAGATCATGCCCGTCGTCCAGAACGCGGCGGATGATCTCGACGAACGGCGTGCCGATCCGTACCTTGATGTCCAGCCGCAGCTCCTTCTGGCGGACGGGTTCGACGAACTGTTCAAGCCGTTCGCGCAAATCCTGCGTCGCCGGGTCCTGCGGCAGGACCGGCGCAAGCAGTTGCAGGTCAGGGGGCAATCGTTCCACGCCCAGCACCGTCAGTCGCCCACGATTGCGCAGCGCCAGTTCCGCCGCCCGCTCCAGCGGCCAGCGACTGCCCTGGCCGGCGTCGGTGTAGTAGAGGATCTCTTTGAAGCGCTTCATCGCGTACCTCTGGCACAGGACCTCTGTCGGCTGTCATGTAGTCTTGCCCCTCTGGATCGGCGTCCATGCACGTGGTGGACGAGCGTACGAAAGGATCCGCAGCCGCTGGGGCGGCGGCCGGGGGCGGCGGTGCCGAGTCGTTGCACGAGCTCACGGACGAGCTGCTTGCGTGCGCGCTCGAGCCTGAGAGGCCGCTGCTTCCGGTGTGACGCGACGTCGAGAAGGTGTACGCGGCTCAGGCGTTCGGAGCGTTGAGGAGAAGGCTGAGGCCGAACGCGACGCCGCCGGCCAGGATGAGCTTGGCGGCAGAGACGAGCAGACGGCCGTGGGATACGTGGCTCAGGAAGGCGCCGAGCAGGAACAGCTCCGCGACGGCGACCACCCAGGCAAGGCCAAAAGCCGTGTTGGCGCCGACGATTGGGTAGAAGGCCAGCCCGACGCATGGGAGCAGTCCCCCAAGCATAGACGAGAGGCCCGCGACGGTGGCCACAGCCAAGATCGCATAGCGGAAAGCAGCGCCGATGTCGGTCTCGTTCAGATCGTGCAGCGTGGCTTCCTCCAAGTCCTGCAGTTCGCGGGAGCGTTCTGCCTGCTCCGACAGATAGGAGCCATAGAACCCGGAGACGCCGAGGCTGACTGAGGCGGCAGCCACCACGCTGATGACCGTCGGGATGTCCCGCGCGTCGGCGAAGTATGAGCCGGTGATGATGCCGAGAGCCATGAGCACCCCATCGAAGGCGTTCATGGGCAGGTAACGCCTGCTGATCTCACTGACGCCGGCTATCTCGTGGAGATGCACGAGCCGGCCGCTCTGGCCCCACGAGCGCAGTCGCATGCGGAGACCGCGGGCGATCCGACGGGTGCTGCGATCGGTCACAAGCGCCCCACGCTCACAGCCCGGCTACGTTGAACTCGCCTGATCGGCTGACGGAGCTTGAGGACGTGGAGTACGAGACTCCTGACCGTGGTCACTCTGTACCACGCTCCCGAAACGGCGAGAGTCTGCGGCGGATCAGGGTCACGCGGGCACTTCCGATCTGGCCGACGGTGATGGCTTAATTCCCCCTTGGACGTCAGCCATGAACCTGATCGGCCCAAACGACGTCGGCAATCGCCGGACCGATGATGCCGATCGACCAGAGGGCTATACCGGCACCAGAGGCTCCGATACCAGTGCGCTTGTGACCGACATCCCAGCACAAGCTCGTCGTGCTCGAGTACGCCGGGGACTGCGGCAAAGTCGCCTAGAGTTGCCGCCATTTCCGGATCGCCCGGCAGTACGACCGCAACCGGCCGCATGCGCATGAGCGCCACGGAGAACCAGGCCTCGTTCGCCGTGCCCCCTGTCTCGAGAATCATTCCGTGCGCACACCCGGCGCCGGGCCCAGGAGAAGACCGTCCATCTGCGCCTCGCCTGTCACTTCGGCCGATGCGCACGGGCCAGTATCTCCGCCGCTGCGACGGCTCCTCCATCTGCATGCGCGGCGTCGACATTGTCCTCGTGCGGGGCGGCATCGATCGCCTGCTGACGAGGTGCCACGAGTGCTCGATGCTGAGCATGCGCTGCCAAGAGAAGGCGCCTGGCTATCACTTCCAGGTGGGCGTCCACTTCCTGCATCAGGAGGATTCCGAGGGTCGAGGGGTGCGGCGCTTCCAGTACGCGGCGATCGACGACGCCGCCCGAATCAGGGCTCCACGGCTGTTCGAGTGGCGCGCTCAGGCCGCTGAGACTGGATTCATCGGCCGTGTCGTTCGGCCATGCAATCCTCGGGCCAAGTATGCTCCTTGCCGGGGTGTGGGTATGTCCCCCGCAGGCGGCGTGCGGTTCGCGTCTCGTCCGCCGCCCGTTCGTCGACTGTCGTGGGAGGAGGCTCCGCGTGGATTCGTTCTCCGTGCTCATCGGCGGCAAGGCCGGCGACGGCATCACCCAGGCCGGCAGCATGATCGCCCATCTGCTCAACGAGCTTGGGTACCGGCTCTACACCTACGTCGATTCGCCGTCGCTCATCCGCGGTGGCCACAACTACGTCGTCGTGCGTGCCCACCGCGGCCGCATCACCGCGCATCGCGACCACGTCAATGTGATGATCGCGCTGACGGAGGACACGCTGCAGCGGCATCACCGGCGGCTCAAACAGCGCCCCGTGACGGTGTTCGACAACCAGACGATCGCCGCCGAGAGCCTGCCCTCCATGGCGCACCCCTTCCGCACCGGCATCCCCGTGAAGACGATCCTGGAGCAGGAGGGCGCGCCGTCGGTCATGCGCAACAGCGCCATCCTCGGCGCGTTCTGCAAGGCGATCTCGATCCCGTGGGCCACCCTCGAAGATGTGATCCGGCGGTACCAGCCCAAGCAGACGGAGCTGAATGTGCGCGTGGCACGTCTGGGGTACGAGCTGGCCACGGAGAAGCTGCTCATCGACCTCCCCGGCGGCGGTCCGCGCCCGGTGATGACGGGGCTCGAAGCCACCGGGCTCGGCCTGATCCGCGGCGGTCTGAGGGCGTACGCCGGCTACCCGATGACGCCGGCGAGCGGCTTGCTGCACTACCTGGCGCGGCAGGCGCCGCGCTTCAAGCTGAAGGTGGTGCAGCCGGAGGGCGAGATCGCCGCCATGATGATGGCGCTCGGGCACGCGTACGCCGGAGAGCGCGCCGCCGTGGGCACGTCCGGCGGCGGCTTCGCGCTGATGGTCGAGGGTCTCAGCCTGGCCGGCCAGGCTGAGCTGCCCGTGGTCGTCGTGCTCGGGCAGCGCACCGGTCCAGCCACCGGTCTGCCGACGTACACGGCGCAGGCCGACCTGCACTTCGCGCTCAGCGCCGGCCACGGTGAGTTTCCGCGTCTGGTCGTCGCGCCCGCGGATGTAGAGCAAGCATACGCCTGGAGCACCTTCGCCCTTGACGCCGCCTGGAAGTACCAGATGCCGGCCATCGTGCTCGGCGACCGCACCCTCAATGATGACTCGCAGAGCTTCGACTGGGACGCCGTCCCAGATCTGCCGCGGCTCAAGCCGCGACTCTGGGACGGCCGCCCGCAGAAGAGCGCCGCGGGCGTACCGCTTGGCGCCGGAGCCGGCACGGGCGCGGCGCGTGAGCCTGGCGGCGTGGCAGCAGGCGACGCCGCCCGCGGAGACGACGGGCTCGCGTACAAGCGCTATCTCTTCGCGGAGGACGGCGTCTCACCGCTTGCCTTCCCCGGCCGCGAGGGCGCCGTCGTAAAGGCCAACAGCTACACACACGATGAATCCGGCATCACCACCGAGGACCCCGAACTGACGGTGCGCATGCAGGACAAGTGGAACGCCAAGGGCCTCGCCCTCGCCGAGGAGCTGGACACGATTCAGCAGGTCTACGTTTACGGCGACCCGGACGCGAAGGAGACGCTGGTGACATGGGGCTCGCCGACGGGCGCGGCGCGCGAGGTCGGCGAGCTCGAGGGCATCCGCATCGTCCAGCCGGTCGTGCTCTGGCCGTTCCCCGACCGGCAGATGGCGGAGGCGCTCGAGGGGACCGGGACGCTGGCCGTCGCCGAGGGCAACTCCCGCGGCCAGCTCGCCCGGCTGCTCGAACAGCGTGGCTTCCACATCGACGGGCGTCTGCTCCGCTACGACGGGCGACCGTGGGGCGTCGGGGAACTCCGACTCCAGGCCGAGGAGGTGCTGGCATGAGTGCGGCCGAGAAGAAGACCGGCAAGAAGCAGGCCGGCCGGGTCGCGGCTCCCGCCGCGCCGGCGCCGGCCCCTCGCTTGACCACGTACGCGAAGAACACCTGGTGCCCTGGCTGCGGTAACTTCGCGGTGCTCAACGCGATCAAGCCCGTCTTCCAGGAGCTGATCGCGGCAGGGACGCGGCTGGAGGACATCGTGCTCGTCAGCGACATCGGCTGCAACAGCAAGATCATGGACTACGTCGGGGTGAACAGCTTCGACTCGCTGCACGGCCGGTCCATCCCGACCGCCATCGGCGTCAAGCTGGCCAATCCGGAGCTGACGGTGGTGGTGCACGCCGGCGACGGGGCCACCTTCGCCGAGGGGTTGGAGCACGTGCTGTCGGCCGCCAAGCGGAACGTGGACATCACGCTGATCGTCCACGACAACGGCGTGTACGGCCTCACCATCGGCCAGGCAGGACCGGAGACGCCACCCGGCTATCGCGGCCGCAGCACGCCATACGGCAGTGTGGAGGAGCCGTTCAACCTGCTCGAGCTCCTGCACGTGGCCGGTGCGACCTACATAGCGCGCGGCTACTCACGCGGCCGCGATCAACTGAAGAGGCTGTACGCGGAGGCGATCGCGCACCGCGGCTTCAGCGTCGTGGACACGCTGCAGGTCTGCGCGACGTTCCGCAACCTCTACGGCTACTACAACGAGCGCGTGTACGAGCTCGAGGGACACGATCCGCGGGTCGAGGAGCAGGCGCGGGCGAAGATCCGCGAGTGGGACTACGCATCGGACGGGCCGGTCGCGCTGGGCACGTTCAGCGTGCGCGACCGCCCGGTCTTCGGTGACCAGTTCCGGGAGTATGGCCACGAGCCCGTGGACGTGGAAGCGGCGCTCGGGCAGGCGTTCGCCGAGCTCACCTGACCTTACTCTTGGGCGAGTCGGTGCAGCTTGTCGAAGCTGAGGATCTCGATCAGCCGGTGGTCGCCGCTCATGCGGATCACCTCGGCTCGTTTGAGGCGGTCGAAGGTGCGGCTGAGCGTCTCCGGGACGGTGCCGAGACGGGCGGCGAGCTCGCGCTTGCTCACGGGGAGCGTGATGATGCGCGGGGCATCGATCGCCGTCGGGCCGCCCGGCGCCACCGGTTCGAGCTGCTCGTCGGCGCGCGCCAGCAGATACCTCGCGAGGCGCGCCGGCACGGGCAGCAGCAGCTCTTCGACGCGGCGATTGAGCAGCCCGAGCAGGTGCGCCATGGCTGCGAGCAGATCGATGGCGAGCTGCGGTTCTGAGAGCAGCAGCGCGAGCGTCGCCTCCTTGTCGAAGCGGTAGACGAGGCTCGTCGCCATCGTCTCCGTGCTTGCCGGATACGACTCCTGGAAGAGCGCCGCCTCGGCGAAGGTCTGGCCAGGTTCGACATGACGGACCGTGGCCGTGCGCCCGTCCCGCAGCAGCTTGAAGACCTTCAGGTGACCCTCGGCGAGCAGGAAGAACCCCGTCGCCGGGTCGCCCTGGAGAAACAGGCTCTCCTCCGCCGGCACTCGCCGCGGCTGAGCCACGGCGGCGAGCCGCTCCAGCTGGCCTTCGCCGAGGTGCTTGAAGAGGGGGGCGGCGCGGAGGTGAGCGAGGGTGGTGTCGTCGCTGCTCATGTCGCGAGTATATCCGCCGGGAGCCGGCTTGCGGATGGGCGCCGGCGGGCGCCGGCGGCTCTGCCCCTCAGCCGACGGCCGGCGTGGCGCCCGCGGACAGGTCCGGGTTGGTCGGCATGACGACGATCGCCGATGGCCCTTCAAGCGGGCACTTGTACTCGCAGATGCCGCAGCCGATGCAGAGGCTTGCGACCATCTTCGGTCGCGCGAGCCGGTCGCGCGAGCCGTCCTCACGCGTGATCAGAGGGCCGTCCTCGAGCACGATGGCCTTGTCCGGGACCGGGCACATCTCCTGGCAGACGATGCACGGGGTGTCCGCCGCCCAGGGCAGGCAGCGGTCCTTGTCGATGACGGCGACGCCGAGGACGCTCGTGCGCTTCTGCGCGAGGCTCAGCGGTGGGATGGCGCCGGAGGGGCAGACCTGTCCGCAGGCGTGGCACGAGTAGTCGCAGTAGCCGAGGCGCGACTTGAGCACCGGCGTCCAGAGGCCCTCCAGGCCGGCCTCCGCCAGCGTCGGCTGGAGGCCGGAGGTAGGGCACGCCTTCATGCACTCGCTGCAGCGCAGGCAGCGAGAGAGGAAGCGCCCCTCGTCCTGTGCGCCCGGGGGCCGGATCAGGCCCGGGCGCTTCACCGCCCGGGCGACGCCGGTGCCCAGGAGCACGGCGGTGCCCAGTCCGGCGCCGACGGCGAGCACTGCTTCACGGCGGCCGGGGTCGTAGTCCGCCCACGGCCCCGGCCGGGCGGTCCCCAGGGTCATGCCGCCGGACCGGGGGCAGGCGACGAGGCAATCGAGGCACATCGTGCACTCGGAGTTCACGACGAGCACGGGCGGCTCGCCCGCCTCGTGGGCTGTCCGGCCGCCGGCCTCGATCGCTCCGGCGCGGCAGGCGGAGGCGCAGGCGGCGCAGGCGCCGCACCCGTCGCTCACGACCGGGCGCAGCAACTGGACCTTGGAGACGAGGCCGAGCAGTGCCCCGAGCGGGCAAAGGTACCGGCACCAGAAGCGATCGGCGAAGGCGTTCAGGAGGACCACCGCGAGCAGGAGCACGAACAGGGCGACCGCCTGCTCGTACCGAGGCTGGATGGTCGGGAGCACCGGGCCGCGGAACGTGGACTCGACCCACTGGACGACGCCGAACGTCGGGCCCCACGTCAAGCCTGCCCGCTCCAACGCGTCAACGAGGTAGACGAAGCCGGGGATGACCGAGGTCGTCATGGTGCGCGTCAGCAGTGAGAGGGGGTCGAGGACGAGCAGCGTGAGGTTGGCGAACGCTGCCAGGACGACGATGACGCCGAGCAGCACGTACTTCACGCGACGGAACGCCGACGGGACGCCGGCGTTCGGCAGCCGCGCCGAGCGGAAGCGCAGCCACCCAAGCAGGGTGCCCAGCGGGCATATCCAGCCGCACCACACGCGACCGAGCACCAGCGTCAACCCCAGCGTGATGAAGGCGAGCGCGAAGGGCGTGAGCCAGGCGCGGGCCGCGAGCATGGTCGTCAGCGCCGCGAGTGGATCGAAGCGGAAGAAGATGTTCGCCCAGGGCAGCGGCTTCACCCGCTGGAGTCCCGCGAAGAGGAGATAGACGAACGTCGCGAAGGCGGCGATCTGGACGGCGCGTCGCGCCCAGCGCGCGGCTCTCCAGCCGCTCGCGCTGCGGCGCGCCCGGTCTGCGCCGTCTGTACCCTCTGCCATCGTCACCTCCAGCGGCTCGGATCTGCCGTATATGGTACTCCGTGCGGCAGGTGGGACGATGATCGCGCGGGTGCATCGGCGCTTGACCGCCGCCGGTGGCGTCGTCTACCATTCCGGGCGCTTGGAGGTGCCCGTGAGGGCCGCGTGAGGGAAGCCGGTGCAAGACCGGCGCGGACCCGCCGCTGTGACCGGGGACGACGGATGCGAGAAGCCACTGCCGGCTTGCCGGCGGGAAGGCGCGTCCGGAGGACGATCCGGGAGCCAGAAGACCTGCCTCCGACGAGTGTGTCGACGCGTCCCGCGTGGTGAACGGGATGGCGGCGACGCGCGCTGCGGCCTCGAAAACGGGGGGCCCGGGCCCGACGAAGCAGTCGGCCCGGGCGTTGTTGTTTTCGCGACCGGAAGGCGGCGGTGTGCAGGCAGTCCTGATCCGCGAGGTCGGCGGCTTCGAGCTCGTCGACGTGCCGGTCCCCGAGCCCGGACCGGGCGAAGCCCTGATTCGCGTGAGCGTGACCGGCCTCTGCCGCACGGACCTCAAGATCGTCCGCCACGGGCACCGCGACCTGACGCTGCCGCGGGTGCCCGGCGAAGAGGTCGTCGGGAAGATCGTGGCCCTGGGGCCGGACGGTCTCGAGGCGGCCAGTCCAACGGGCGCTGCCGCGACCGGCGACCCCGCCCCCGTCACGCCGGGCGACCGCGTCTACGTGTACCCCGGTGTCTGGTGCGGCGAGTGCCCAAGCTGTCGGCGCGGCGCCGAGAACCTGTGCCGGCAGATGCGCATCATGGGCTTCCATCGCGACGGCGGCTTCGCCGCGTACGTCGCGGCGCCGCTGCAGAGCCTGATCCGGGTGCCTGAGGTGCTCGCCGACGAAGAGGCCGTCTTCGCCGAGCCCCTCAGCTGCTGCCTCAATGCCCTCGAGCTAGGCGGCGTGAGCGAGGGCGACGTCCTGGGCGTGTGGGGCGCCGGTCCCGCCGGCACGCTCCTGAGCCGGGCCGGCGCCCTGCGCGGCGCCGAGGTCGTCGTCGTGGAGCCCGACGCGCGTCGGCGGAAGTCCGTCGACGCCGCGCCGGGCGCGCCGCCGCAGGCAAGCGCGCACGAGCAGGCACCCGGCCTCGTCGACGTCGCCGTCGTGGCCGTCGGGGCTCCCGAGGCGTACGAGGAGGCGATCGCGGCGCTGGCGCCGCGCGGCCGCCTCGTCGTCTTCTCCGGCCTCCTGCCCGCCGCCGACCGTGACCTGCACGTCAGTCTCAGTCGCATCCACTACTTCGAGCACACCTTCGTCGGCGCATACGGCTGCAGCTTTCGCCACGGCGTCGAGGCCCTCGACCTGCTGGCCACCGGCCGTCTGCGGGTCGACGACCTCATCACCCACCGCCTGCCGCTGGCCGAACTCGACCGGGGCCTCGACCTCGTCGAGCGTCGCGCCGGCATGAAGGTCCACCTGTATCCCGAGAGAGGAACCACATGACCCCCGACGACACCGCCCTCCGCGCCTTCGGCGCCGAGGTCCAGCGCCTCATCGACGGCCAGGACCTGAGTCGCGAGAGGATCTACGATCTGTTCCGTCAGGTGCTGCTCGGCGAGCAGCCCGAACTGCAGCAGGGAGCGCTCCTTGCCGCGCTCGTCGCCAAGGGCGAGACGCCGGAGGAGATCGCCGGCGCCTGGCAGGCGATCGTCGAGTTCGACACGGTGCCGGCGGTGGTCGCCTCGGCCACCGCCGCCGGCCCGCTGGTCGAGAACTCCGGCACCGGAATGGACGCGCTCAAGACCTTCAACGTGAGCTCCGCCGCGGCGATCATCGCCGCCGCCAGGGGCGCGCGCCTCGCCCGTCACGGCGCTCGCGCGTTGACCTCGAGCTGCGGCGCCGTCGACATCCTCGAGTCGGTCGGCGTGGACGTCGACTGCGACGGCGCGACCGTGGAGCGCAGCATCGACATCGCCGGCATCGGCCTGTTCAACGGTATGAGCCCGGCCGTGCATCCCGGAGGCCTCGGCCGCATCCTCAGCCAGATCCGCTTCGGCTCCACGCTCAACATCGCCGCATCGCTGGCCAACCCGGTGCGGCCCACGCACGGTGTGCGCGGCGTGTACGCGGACGGTCTGCTCGGCCCGGTCGGCGACGTGATGCTGGAGATCGGCTACGAGCACGCGCTGGTCGTGCACGGCTACGACGACCGGCGCGAGGCCGGCATGGACGAATTGTCTGTGCTCGGTGCGAGCGTCGTCAACGAGGTCCGCGCCGACGGCCGCCGGGACTCCTACACGGTCGAGCCGGAGGACTTCGGGATGCGGCGTGCGGCGCACGGCGAGATCGCGCCGCTCGGCAGCCTGCGCGACGAGTCGGTGCGCTTCCTGCAGGTGCTCGCCGGCCGCGACCATGAGGCGTGCGGCGACGCCGCCTGCCTCAACGCCGCCGCGGTGCTCTACGTCGCGGGCGTGGCCACCGACCTCGGCGACGGGCTCGCTCAGGCGCGCGAGGTCGTCGCGAGCGGGGCGGCCATCGAGAAGCTCGAGGAGTGGGTCGCCGCCCAGGCCGGCGGGGTAGAGCAGCGCACGGCCGGCGAGGCCCGCCTCTCGGCGCTGCGCGACGCGGCCGGTCTGCGCGTCTGAGGACAAGGTCGGCGGCGGGGCGGGCGCGCGACGAGCGCCCGCCCCGCGATTGACGCCTCCGCCCGGGCGGCTGTAGCCTTGGCTGGCATCTCTCAGCTGTTGGGAAGCCGGTGCAAGGCCGGCGCTGCCCCGCAACTGTAGGCGCCGACGAACGCCGCATGCACGCCACTGCCCGAGGGCGGGAAGGCGCGGCAAGTAGGACGAAGCGCGAGCCAGGACACCGCCGCCGGGAGATCACTGCGACAACGCCTCGAGGGAGGGCATGCGGTGGACATAGTAGACGACCGGTCCGTTCAGGGCCGCCTCATCCTCGTCACCGGTGGCGCGCGCAGCGGCAAGAGCACGTACGCCGAGCGGCTCGCGGCGTCGCTGGCCGAGCCGCGCGGAGGCCGCGTGACCTACATCGCCACCTCCGAGGCGCACGACGAGGAGATGGCGCAGCGCGTGAGCGCGCACCAGACGTCGCGGCCCGCCTCCTGGGCGACGGTCGAGTGTCCCGTCGAGGTGCCGGGCGCCGTGCGTGCGGCAGCCGGCTCCGGTGCTCCGGGCGCCGGTCCCGCCGGAGTCTCTTCTGTCATCCTCCTCGATTGCGTCACCCTGTGGGTGACCAATCTGCTGTTCAGCGGCGGAGCCTTCGGCGGCAGCGCGCCGCCCGACGACGGCTACAACTACGACAAGGACCTGCTGCCGCCGGCCGAGGAGCGCGCCGCCGCCGAGCGCGTCACCGCCGCGGTGACCGATCTCCTCGCCGCCGTCGCCGAGACCGGCGCCACGCTCGTCGCCGTCTCCAACGAGGTAGGTCTCGGGGTGGTGCCCGAGTATCCCCTCGCCCGCCTCTACCGCGACCAGCTCGGCTGGGCCAACCAGCGCCTCGCCCGCGACGCGGACGGCGTCTACTTCCTCGTCTCGGGCTATCCTCTTGACGTCACGGCGCTCGCCGCGGGCTCGCCCGCGACCGGAGCCTCGCCCGCCGCTTCCCTCGACACATCCCAATCATCCCAGAAGGAGCCCCAGTGACCGGCCTGCTTGATCGCACCCTCTCCACCATCGGATCGCTCGACGCCGACGCCATGCGCGCCGCCGAGGCCCGTCAGATGCAACTCACCAAGCCTCCGAAGGCGCTGGGCCGCCTCGAGACCCTCTCGGTGCAGCTCGCCGGCATCCAGGGCCGGGAGCAGCCGGTGATCCAGGAGAAGGCCATCGCCGTCATGGCTGCCGACCACGGCGTGACCGCCGAGGGCGTCAGCGCGTTCCCGGCCGAGGTCACCCCCGGCATGGTCTTCAACTTCGCTGCCGGCGGGGCGGGCATCAACGTGATCGGCCGCCACGTCGGCGCCCGTGTGATCGTCACCGACGTGGGCGTCAACGCGGACCTCAGCGCCGCCGAGGGCGTGCGCCAGAAGAAGGTCCGCATGGGGACGGCCAACATGGCCCAGGGCCCGGCGATGAGCCGCGATGAGTGCGTGCAGGCCATCGAGGTCGGCATCGAGCTGGTCGAGGCGGAGCTCGAGAAGGGGCTCGACATCGTCGCCACCGGCGAGATGGGCATCGGCAACACGACGGCCGCCTCGGCCGTCATCGCGGCGCTCACCGGCGAGCCGGCGGCGAAGGTCACGGGGCGCGGGACCGGCATCAGCAAGGAGGCGCTGCCTGCCAAGGTCGCCGTCATCGAGAAGTCGCTGGCCGTGAACCAGCCGGACGCGGCCGACCCGATCGACGTCCTCACCAAGGTCGGCGGCCTCGAGATCGCCGCCATGACCGGCGTCTTCCTCGGCGGCGCGGCGCATCGTGTCCCCGTCGTGATGGACGGCTTCATCAGCGCGGCGGCGGCGCTCGTCGCCGTGCGACTCTGCCACGAGTGCGTGGACTACATCCTGCCGAGTCACGTGAGCATCGAGATCGGCCACCAGGTCGTGCTCGACGAGCTCGGTCTGGTGCCGCTCTTCGACCTGCAGATGCGGCTCGGCGAGGGCACCGGGGCGGCCCTGTCGATGAGCATCATCGAGGCCTCCGCCCGCATCCTCAGCGAGATGGCCACCTTCGAGAGCGCCGGCGTCGCCGGAGACCCGAACGAGGCCGACGCCGAGCTGGCTCGGTAGGGTCGGGAGCGCGAGACGCATGATCAGTGGGGACCAGGACAAGCGGACCGACGGGCAGCGCGCGGACGCCGCGGCTGCTCCGGCGCCGGACGCCGCGGCTGCTGGCGCTGAGCCCCCGGCCGGCCCGGCTGCCGGCTGGACGACCGCCTCCGCCGCCCGGCAGCTCACGCTCGCCGTCACCTTCCTCACCGGCATCCCGCTGAAGGTCGAGGGCGATGTGAGCCCCGCCGATCTCTGGCGCAGCATGGGCTGGTACCCGCTGGTCGGTCTGGCCATGGGCCTCAGCGCGTGGGCCGTCTACGCCGGGCTGCTCTCGTTCCTGCCCGGACTGGTGGCCGCGGCGCTGGTCGTCATCCTGCTGGAGCTGCTCACGCGCGGACTGCACATGGACGGCCTCATGGACACCGCCGACGGCATCCTGAGCGGGGCGCCGCGCGAGCGGGCGCTCGCGATCATGAAAGACAGCAACGTCGGCGCCATGGGCGTGGTCGCCGCGGTGCTGCTGCTGATCCTCAAGGTCGCGGCCCTGGGTGCGCTCACGCGCGGCGACGCGGCCGCGCCTCTGCTCGCCGGCTGGTGCGCGGCGCGCACGTTGCCGGCGCTCGACGTGTACCACTGGCCCTACGCGCGCCCCGCCGGCACCGGCGAGGCGTTCACGCGCGAGCACACGCCGGGGCCGTTGCAGCTGGCCGGGGCTCTGCTGGCGGCCGGCGTCGTGGCGGCCGGCCTCGCCGGCCTCTGGGCCGGCGCCGCCGGCTCCTGGTACGCCGGCCTCGTCGTCGCCGCGCTCTCGATGGGCGTCGCGCTGGCCGTGCAAGCTTCCGTGGCGAAGCGGCTCGGCGGCCTTACAGGCGACGTGTACGGCATGGGCATCCAGCTCGCCGAGGCGGCCGCCCTGGTCGTGGGGTGCGCGATCGTGGGCCTTGCCACCTGATCGGATGAAGACGACCAAGGATCCCTCATGAAGCTGTATCTCGTGCGTCACGGCCAGTCGACCGGCAACATCGGCGGCACCCTGATGGGTCAAAGCGACCACCGGCTCACGCCACTCGGCGAGGACCAGGCGCGAGCGGCCGCCGCTCGGCTCGCGCCCTGCGGCCACATGCCCGTGTACTCGAGCGACCTGCCGCGGGCTCGGGCGACGGCCGAGCATATCGTCGCCGCCTGGGGCGACGGAGACGCCGCGGCCATCGTCCTGGACCCGCGCCTGCGCGAGATCTCTCTCGGCGACTACGAGGGCCGCCCCTGGCAGGACTTCGAAGCGGACACGGAGCTCACCGCCGCCTTCGCCGCCGATCCGTACTGCACCGCGCTGCCCAACGGCGAGTCGCTGGAGCACCTCGAGGCTCGTGTGCACGCGGCGGTCGTCGACATCCTCGCGCCGTTCGGCGTGGACGAAACCGGCGCGTTCTGCTCGAGCGCGGTCAGCCAGGTCGACGCGAGCGCGAAGGACCGCAACGGCGCCGAGCCGGCCGCCAGCGCGGTCGCCACCGGATTCCTCCCCGTCGAGGGAAGCGGAAGCGCCTGCCTTGTCGCGCACGACGGGCCGATCCGCGCCATCTTGAACCACTACCTCGGTGTGCCGCCGGAGAAGTGGTGGACGCTGTCCACCACCCACGGCGGCGTCTCGCTGCTCGAGTTCGCCGGTGGGTGTGTGATCATTCGCTACGTCAATGCGACCGGCCACCTCGCCGGGCTCGAGCCGGAGAAGTACGTCCCGGGCGAGCCCGAGGACGAGGCCTCGGCCGGCTGACGCGGTCCTTTCGGCCTTCCCTTGCTGTTCCTCCCTCATGACTGGCGCCTCGCCTTCGCCACGGTGCTGCTCGCCGCAGTCATCGACGTGACGCTCGGAGAGCCGCCGAACGCGCTGCACCCGGTCGTCTGGATGGGCCGGCTGATCGCCGCGCTGGAGAGGCGCCGGCCGCGCAGCCGACCCGGCGCCGAGTTCGCCTACGGCGTCCTGATCGTTGTGGTGACGGCCGGGACCGCCTTCGCCGCCGGCCTCGTCCTGACGCTCGTGCTCGACCGTCTCCCCTGGTGGCTCGCGCTGGCGATCGGTGCCTGCGCGCTCAAGACGACGTTCTCGCTGAGAGGTCTGGTACGCGCCGGCCGCGAGGTTCGGCGCGCGCTGGCGACCGACACCGACGCGGCGCGCGCCAGCCTCGCGGCGCTCGTCAGCCGCTCGCCCGACCTCGACCCGCCGCTCATCGTCTCCGCGACAGTGGAGTCGCTGGCCGAGAACCTCACCGACAGTGTCGTCTCGCCGTTGCTCTACTACGCGCTGCTCGGGCTGCCCGGCGCGTTCGCGTACCGGGCCGTCAACACGATGGACGCCATGCTCGGCTACCGTGACCACCGCGAGTACGTGGGCAAGGCCGCGGCGCGGAGCGACGACGCGGCCAACTGGATCCCCACCCGGATCACCGCGCTGCTCCTGGTGTGCGTCTCCGCGCTCAAAGGATCGACCGGCCGGGCCTGGTGGGCGTTTCGCACACAGCACCTGCGGGAGTACGGCCCGAACAAGACGCTGGCGATCGCGACCATGGCAGGCAGTCTCGGCGTGCAGTTGGAGAAGCCCGGCGCCTACGCGCTGGGCAGGGCGGAGAGACCTCTCACGGCGGACGTGATCGACGACGCGGCCTGGATGGTCTGGGTGGCCGGCGGCGCGACCGTCGCGCTCGTCGCCGGCCTCTCCGCGTTGCTGACGTGGGCGGTCTCCGGATGAGCGCCGGCTTCAAGCCCTCCGGCCGCGCGACGGACCGCGCCGATCTCCTGCGCTTCGTGGCCGCGTCGGTCCACGGCGCGGTCGACCCGTCGGCGCTGCGCGCCGAGGGCGTCGACCCCGGCGCCGTCGTCGACTTCAGCTCCAACCAGTCGCCGCTCGGGGCCGCGCCGGGCGTGGCGGCTGCAGTCGCCGGAGCCGTCGTGGACGCGTACCCGGACCCGCACGCCACCGAGCTGACGGCGGCGCTCGCGGCCCGACACGGGGTCTATCCGTCACAGGTCGTCTGCGGCAACGGCAGCACCGAGCTGATCCGCCTGATCGCACAGCTGGCGCTCGCGCCCGGAGATGTCGCGCTCGCGCTGGCGCCGGTGTTCGGCGAGTGCGAAGTGGCCTCGGCCCTGGCCGGCGCCCGGCTCGTGCGTGCGCCGCTCGTGCACGCGGGGCACGGGGCGGGCTTCTTCTGCGACGAGCCTGCCCTCCGCTCCTCGCTCGCGGAGTCGCACCCCCGCCTCTGCTGGCTGTGCTCGCCCAGCAACCCGACCGGGGCGGCGCTGGCCGGCGGCATGGTCGCCGCCCTCGTCGCCGACCATCCGCACACCCTCTTCGTGCTCGACGAGGCCTACTGCGACCTGCTGCCCGAGCCGCAGTGGGAGCGCGAGTCGCTGGCCGCCGGCAACCTCGTGGTGCTGCATTCGATGACCAAGTACTGGGGCCTCGCCGGCCTGCGTCTTGGGCATGCGGTGGCCGCTCCGGCGGAGGCCGCGGCGCTGCGCGCCGCGGCCCCTCCCTGGAGCGTCAACGCCTGCGCCCAGGCAGCCGGGATCGCCGCGCTCGCCGACCTCGAGCACCACCGTCGCTCCGTCGAGTTGCTCACGCGCGAACGCGACCGTCTGGTCGCCGGCCTCCGTGAGCTCGACTGGATCACCGAGCCTACCGCGGCGGGCTTCTTCCTCATCTACGCCGGAGACGCGCCGGCGCTGCGCCGCAAACTGCTCGCGCGGGGCTGCCTCGTGCGCGACTGCACGTCGTTCGGACTACCGCGGCACGTGCGCGTCAGCCCAAGGCACCCGGAGCAGAACGAGCGGCTCCTCGACGCGTTCGCCGCGCTGGCGTCGCCGGAGGCGGCCCCGTGAGCGCGGCACAAGGAAGTGTCCGGGCGGTGACGATCCCCCGGCTCGTCGTGGCCGCGCCGCGCAGCGGCGAGGGAAAGACCACCGTGGCTCTCGGCCTCATGGCGGCGCTGCACCGACGCGGCATGCGCGTGCAGGGCTTCAAGGTCGGGCCGGACTATCTCGACACCGGCTACCAGCGCTTTGCGGCCGGTATGGCCGGGCGCAATCTCGACCTCTTCATGATGGGGGAGACCGCGGTGCTCGATGCGGTTGCGGACGCCGACGCCGACGTCGCGGTCGTCGAGGGCGTCATGGGCCTCTTCGACGGCCACCGCGACGGCGTCACGCCGACGAGCACCGCCGACGTCGCCGGGCGCCTGCACGCGCCGGTGATCCTCGTGCTGGACGCGGCGCGTCTGGCGGCGAGCGCCGGCGCCATCGCGCTCGGCTTCAAGACGGTACGACCCCGAGCTGAACGTCGCCGGCGTCATCCTCAATCGCTGGAATCCGCGGCGTTCCAGGGTGGCCGTGGAGGCCGCGCTGGCCAGGGCCGGCGTCGAAGTGCTGGGCTACCTGCCCGTCGCCGAGGGACTCGAGTTGCCGTCGCGGCACCTCGGACTCGTCGTCGCCGAGGAGCTCGGCGGTGAGGTCGCGCAGGTGATGGACGGCCTGGCCGCTTGGGTCGAGGAACATGCCGATGTCACCCGCCTGCTCGAGATCGCGCGTGAGGCGCCGGACGTCGAGCCTGCCGTTGCGGCGCCGAGCGCGGCGCAGGGACGAGCGTCTGCGCCGCCGCAGGCAGGCGCGGGACCCCGCATCGCCGTCGCCTGGGACGCGGCGTTCGCCTTCTACTACGCCGACAACCTCGAGTTGCTGCGCGCCCATGGCGCCGAGCTCATCTTCTTCAGTCCGCTGGAAGCCGCCGAGCTGCCTGTCTGCGATGGGCTCTACCTCGGCGGCGGCTACCCCGAGCTGCACGCATCGGGGCTGTCGGCCAACGTGCGGCTGCGGCGCGCGGTGGGCGCCGCCCTCGAGGCCGGCTTGCCGGCCTACGCCGAGTGTGGCGGCCTGCTCTACCTGTGCGAGTCGCTCGAGGATCTGGACGGCAGGACCTGGCCGCTGGTCGGCGCGATCCCGGGCAGGGCAGCCATGCACGCGCGCCTGCAGGGCATGGGCTACCGGGAGGCCCGGCTCTTCGCCTCTTCGCTCCTCGGTCCGCTCGGCGTCCCGGTACGGGGCCACGAGTTCCACTACTCGAGCTGCGAGCTCGAGAACGATCGTCATCCAGCGTATGTGGTCGACGGGTCGCCGGAGGGCTACGCGGCCGGCGACCTCTTCGCCTCGTACATCCACGTGCACTTCGCCGGGTACCCGGCGCTCCTCGAGCACTGGCTCGAGCGCTGCCGGGACTTCGCCCGTGCCCAACCTCAAGGAGGTCCATCCTCGTGAGCAGTGCCCTCATCATTCTCGGTCACGGCAGCCGCAACCCGGCCGCTTCCGAGCAGTTCATGGAGCTCGTCGCGCAGCTGCGCGAGCGCCGTGACGGCCCCGTGTTGCCGGCGTTCATGGAGTTGGCCGAGCCAAGTCTGGCTGACGCGGTCGGCGAGGCGGTCGCCGGCGGCGCGGACGAGGTCGTGGTGCAGCCGTGCTTCCTCTTCGACGGCATGCACATTCGCCGGGATATCCCCGAGATGCTGGCGGGGTTCACGGCGGCCCACCCCGGCATCGTCTTCCGTTTCGGCCGGCCGCTCGGCGCCGACGTGCGCATCGCCGCGATCCTCGCGGAGCGCGCCGAGGAGGCGACATGCCTGGACTGAAGCCGCACGAGATCGAGGTCCGCAGCATGGCGATCATCGACGGGCTGCTCCCCGCCGGCGATTGGTCCAAGGGCGAGCTGACCGTGGTGAAGCGTCTCGTGCACACCAGCGGGGACCCCTCGCTGGCGAACGCCGTCCGCTTCTCGCCCGGATCCGTCGAGGCCGGGGTGGCGGCGCTGCTCGCCGGCGCGTCCGTGTTCACCGACACGCACATGGTGCGCATCGGCGTGAACGAGGACCGGGTCGCGACCCACGGCGGCGCCGTCGAGTGTCTGATCGCCGATCCGGAGGTCGCGGCCGAGGCGAAGCGCAGCGGCCGCACGCGCGCGGCCTGCGCCATGCGCGCCTTCGGCGCGCGTCTGGACGGCGCGGTGGTGGCGCTGGGCAACGCGCCGACCGCACTGCGCGAGGTGCTGGCGCTGGCGGAAGAGGGCGTCGCGCGACCGGCGCTGGTGATCGGCATGCCGGTCGGCTTCGTCGACGCCGCCGAGTCCAAGGACGCGCTGATCGCGTCCGATCTGCCGTTCATCGCCATCGAGGGCACTCGCGGCGGAAGCCCCCTTGCCGCGGCCACCGTGAACGCGCTGCTGCGCGTGCTGGAGGAGGACGCCTGAGCGCCGTGGACCCGGAACCGCGGACGGGCCTGACCACTGGCACCTGTGCCGCCGCGGCCGCGAAGGCCGCGGCGCTGGCGCTGGCCGGCGAGCGCTGCGAAGCCGTCGAGGTGGAGCTGCCCGGCGGCGATCGTGTGACGCTCGCGGTCGAGTGGCTCGATCGGCCGCGAGAGGGCTGCGCCAGCGCGGCCGTCGTCAAGGACGCGGGCGACGACCCGGACGTGACCGACGGCATGACGGTCGTGGCCGCGGTCGAGGACCTCGGCGCCGCCGCGGCTGAGGAATCCGGCGGCGGAGCGACCGGCCGCTCCGGCGCCGAGGACGGCATCGTCTTCGTCGCCGGCCCGGGCGTGGGCACCGTCACCCGGGCCGGCCTGCAACTGGATCCGGGGGAGCCCGCCATCAATCCTGTGCCGCGGACGATGATCTCTGCCGCCGTTCGCGACGCGTTGCCGGCGGGTCCCCTCCGCGTGACCGTGAGCATCCCGGGCGGGGAGGAGATCGCGCGACGCACCTTCAATCCGCGACTCGGCGTCGAGGGCGGGCTCTCCGTGCTGGGCACCTCCGGGCGGGTGATCCCGAAATCGGAGGACGCCTGGCTGCGCTCGCTGCTTCCCCAGGTGGACATGGCCCTGGCCGACGGCCGGAGGACCCTGTATCTGGCGCCCGGCGGCTTCGGCGAGCGCGCCGCGCGCGACCTGTTCGGCGCCGCCGAGACCGCCATCGTGCAGTGCTCCAACTTCGCCGGCGACTTGCTCGATCATTGCGCTGATGCGGGCGTCGAGCGCGTCGTGCTCGTCGGCCACCCCGGCAAGCTGGTCAAGGTGGCGGCTGGCCTGTGGAACACGCACAGCCGCTACGGCGACGCGCGGCTGGAGACGCTGTCTGCGCTGGCGGCCGCCGCCGGCGCGCCGCCCACGCTCGTCGTCAAGCTGCTCGAGCTCCCCACCGCCGAGGCCGCCGTGGCGCTGCTCGCCGGCGCCGGCCTCGACGATGTGTGGGACGACGTCGCGGATCGCGTCGTGCGCCGTGCCGGTGAGCGCCTGGCACGGCGTCGAGACGGCGCCGCCGTGAGCTGCGACTGCGCCATCGTCGCCTACGACGGCCAGATCCTCGGCCGCTCGGCGGCGCTGCGCGCCGTGGAGGCGGCCGAGACGCCGGCCGATACGGCCCCTCCGGCGCTCGTCACGGTGGCGGGCACGGCCCGGCGCCGACGAGTGGCTCACGCCGGCGGCGTGGCGCGCCGTGCGCGCCGCTGAGGTCGTCGCCGGCGGGCGCCGGCAGCTGGAGCGCTTCGCGCCCGCCGGCGCCGAGCGCATCGTCATCGCCGGCAGCATGGCCGAGCTCGCCGTGGCGCTCAGAAGCTGCGCAGGGCGCCGCGTCGTGGTGCTGGCCAGCGGCGATCCGGGGTTCTACGGGATCGCCGCCACCCTGCGCCGGCTGCTGCCCGAGGCGCGCGTCACGACGCTTCCGGGCATCAGCTCGGTACAGCTCGCGGCCGCTCGCCTGAATCGGCCGTGGCAGGACCTGGCGTTCGCCAGCGCGCACGGGCTCGAGCCTGACGGAGTCGTGACCGCCGCCGCGGAGCACCCCCGGGTGCTCGCCCTGACCGACGCGGTCCACCCCCCACAGGCGCTTGCCAAAGCGCTGGTCTCAGCAGGCCTGTCGCGCTCGGTCTCCGTGCTGGAGCGCCTGGGGGAGGCCGACGAGCGGGTCACGACGGGCAGCGCTCCGGCGATCGCCGCCGGCGATTTCGCCGCACTGTCGGTGGTCTTCATCGAACGAGAGGAGCCGGCATGACGGCTGGTGACACCGGGAGCGACCGGGTGCGCGGCGCGGTGCCGCCCGGACTCCCCGACGAGCTCTTCGCGCGCGGCGACGCGCCCATGACCAAGGCCGAGGTGCGCGCCGTGACCATCTCGGCGGCGCGTCTACGGCCGGGCGACCGGGTCCTCGACGTCGGCGCCGGCACGGGCAGCCTGACGGTCGAGGCCGCGCTGCTGTGCCCGGACGGCGAGGTGGTCGCCGTGGAACGCGACCCGGTTGCTCTCGACCTGCTGCGTCTCAACGTCGCGCGGTTCGGCCTCGCCAACGTGACCGTCATCGCCGGGGTGGCTCCGGAGGCGCTGACCGGCCGGGCGGCCACCGTGGGCTCGATGCCGTTCGATTGCGTCCTCGTCGGTGGCAGCGGCGGCAGGCTGGACGCCATTCTCGAGGCCGCCGCGGCGCTGCTGCGCCCCGGCGGCCGGATCGTCTGCAACACCATCTGTCTGGAGACGACGGCGAAGGCAGCGGCCGCCCTGCGTCGCCCGCCCTGGATGGCCTTCTCCTGCAGCCAGGTGAGCGTCGCGCGCGGCGTGGCCGCGGGCCCCCTTCTCCGCTTCGAGGCCCTGAACCCCGTATGGGTGACCAGCGCGGTGCGCTCTGACGACGGCGCCGCACGGGCC
This sequence comes from uncultured Thermoleophilia bacterium, assembly GCA_963699725.1. Lineage (GTDB taxonomy): Bacteria > Actinomycetota > Thermoleophilia > UBA2241 > UBA2241 > CAIXSE01. Next base: position 20,383 of record CAVOVA010000028.1, on the reverse strand, counting down.
GGGGGAGGAGGACGATGACCGCCACTATCTACGGTGTCGGCGTCGGGCCGGGCGACCCGGCGCTGCTCACGGTGCGCGCCGCCGAGGTGCTGCGCGGCGCCGGCGCCGTGATGGCGCCTGCTCCGCGCCGCGGGGGCGAGAGCCTCGCGCTCAGCATCGCGCGCGAGTACCTGCCGGCCGCCTGCGAGGTCGTCATCGGGCACTTCCCCATGACCGAGGACCGCGGCAAGCTTGCATCCGCGTGGGACGACGCGGCGGCGACACTGCTCCGCCTCGCCGCCGCATCGCCTCCGGTCGTCTTCGTCACTCTCGGCGACGCCATGCTCTACAGCACGTGGAGCTACGTGTTGGCGGCGCTGCGCCGGGCCGCGCCGGACGTCGCCGCAGAGACGGTCCCCGGCGTTACCGCCATGGCCGCCTGCGCCGCGGCCGTCGGCCGTCCGCTGGCCGAGGGCCGCGAGCCTCTGCTCGTCTGGCCGGACGAGCCGCCGGCCGACCCCGGCGCGTTGCTGGCGTTGGTCCCCAACCTCGTCTTCATGAAGGCCGGTCGGCATCTCGAGGCGTTGGCCGACCTGGTGGACGCGTCCGGCGCAGAGGCAGTGGCCGTGCGCCGCGCCTCGCAGGCGCGTGCGAGTTCCACCCGGGACCTGCGCTCGTGGGCGGCCGACCGCGAGTACTTCACGACCGTGCTCATGCATCGGGAGGAGAAGCCATGATCTGGTTCGTTGGTGCCGGCCCGGGCGATCCCGAGCTCGTCACCGTCAAAGGTCGCCGCTTGCTCGAGGAGGCGGACGTCGTGGTCTACGCGGGCTCGCTCGTGCCGAAGGCCGTCCTCGGCTGGACTCGTGACGGCTGCGCGCTGCATGACAGCGCGGGCATGGATCTCCGTGAGCAGATCGAGGTGATGGCCGCGGCGCACGCCGCGGGCAAGGCTGTCGTGCGCCTGCACACCGGTGACCCGAGCCTCTACGGCGCGATCGGTGAGCAGATGCGCGCCCTCGACGGGCTCGAGATCGACTACGCGGTGGTGCCCGGCGTGAGCTCGTTCGTCGCCGCGGCTGCGGCGCTGCCCGCCCAACTCACGCTGCCCGGCGTCTCTCAGACGGTGATCATCACGCGCCAGCCGGGGCGCACGCCGGTGCCCGAGGGCCAGGCCATCGCCGGGCTCGCCGCCCACCGGGCCACCATGGCCATCTTCCTCTGGCCGGCGACCTTCGCGGCACGGTCGCCGCACTGTGCGAGCACTACCCTGCGGACGACGGCCGCGGCCATCGTCCAGAGGGCGTCCTGGCCGGAGCAGGTGGTGCTGCGTGGCACTCTCGCGACCATCGCCGATCAGGCGGAGGAGGCCGGCGTGGACCGCACGGCGATGATCCTGGTCGGCGACGCGCTCCTCAACGAAGGCGACCCCTCCCTCCTGTACGACGCTGGGTTCACGCATGGCTACCGCACGGCGGAGGACGGCTGACATGATCCACGTCGCGCGCCCGGGCGGGATCGCCATCGTCACCGCGTCCGCTGAGGGCGCGCGGCTGGCGCTCGGCCTGCGCGGCCGGTTCGCGGAGCCGGGCCGCGTGACGCTGTGGGCGGCGAAGCCATACCTCGCGGAGATCCAGCCGTACGAGGGCGGGCTGGGCGAGCTGATCGGTCGCCTGTGGCCAGACCACGCTGCGATCGTCGGTGTGATGGCCAGCGGCATCATGGTGCGCGCCATCGCCGCGCACGTGGCGAGCAAGTACGACGACCCGGCGGTCGTCGTGGTGGACGATGCCGGCCGCTTCGCCGTCAGCCTTCTCTCCGGCACGAGGGCGGCGCCAACAGGCTGGCCGAGCAGATCGCCGCCGAAACGTGCGGGCAGCCGGTCGTGACGACCGGCAGCGAGGCCCGTCGCCGGATCGTGCTCGGCGTCGGCGCGCGAAAGGGGGTCAGCGAGGAGCAGGTGCTGACCGCGGTGGACGAAGCCTTGGCCGCCGCCGGCAAGACGCGTGAGGACGTACGCGCCCTCGCGACCATCGACATGAAGCGCGAAGAAGCGGGAATCCTCGCCGCCGCCGGGCGGCTGGGCGTGCCCGTGCAGATCATCGACCGGGAGCGCATCCGCCTGTTGCAAGGCGTGCTGCGCGAGCCGGGATTCGTGGAAGAGATCACAGGAGTGGCAGCCGTATGCGAACCGGCAGCGATGCTGGCCGGCGCCCAGACGCACCTCCTCGCGCCGAGACTGGCGCGGGACGGAGTGACGGTGGCGCTGGCGCAGGACATCTGTGGCTTGTCGGCCTGGGACCAGGCGGACGAGACCATCTGACGGCCGCGGCGGTGGCGGCGCTGGCCGCCGCCGACGTCGTCGTCGGCTACAGACCGTACCTCGAACTGGTCGCCGATCTGGCGGCCGGCAAGCGCACGGTCGCCAGCGGCATGCGCCAGGAGGCGGTGCGGGCGGAGGCGGCCGTCGCCGAGGCCACGGCCGGGGCTCGCGTCGCGGTCATCAGTACCGGCGACGCCGGCGTGTACGGCATGGCCGGTCTGGTCCTCGAGCTGCTGCCGGAGGGCTCGCCGGTCACCGTCGAGATCGTGCCCGGCGTCACAGCGGCGAGCGCTGCGGCAGCCTGTCTCGGCGCGCCGCTCATGAACGACTTCGCCGTCGTCAGCCTCAGCGACCTGCTCACGCCGCTCGAGGTCATCGAGCGACGGCTGACCGGCGCGGCCGACGGAGACTTCGTGATCGCGCTCTACAACCCACGGAGCACGAAGCGGCACGAACCGCTGCGGCGCGCGCTCGGCATCCTTCGCGAGCGGCGCGCGCCCGGCACGCCCGTCGGCCTGGTGCGCAACGCGCTCCGCGACGGGCAGGCGGCGCGCGTGACGACGCTGGGCGAGTTGCTCGAAGAGGACGTCGACATGCTGACGATACTGATCGTCGGGAACAGCGCGACGATGGTGCGCGACGGACGCATGGTCACGCCGCGGGGGTATCGCACGTGATCCTTCTCCTCGGAGGAACGAGCGACGCCCGTGAGCTGGCCGCCGAGATGCTGCGCGCAGGCCACGAGGTGCTGCTGAGCACCGTGAGCGACTACGGCGCCCGGCTGGCCGCACCGGCCGGCGCCGAGGTCCGTGCCGGCGCGCTGGACGAGCACGAGCTGGCGCGCCTGGTCGCGGACGCCGACGTCGTCGTGGACGCGACCCACCCGTTCGCTGAGCTCGTCTCGAGCGCGGCGGTCGCAGCTTGCGCGCGAGCCGGCAGGCCGTACCTGCGCTTCCAGCGGCCGGCCGGGGAGCTGACCGGCGACGTGGTCCAAGCGTCCGGGGCTCCCGAGGCGGCGCGCCTGGCGGTCGAGATCGCCGCCGGCCACACCGGCGCGCAGGATGGCCAGGCCCCGGCCGCCATCCTTCTCACCGTCGGCAGCAAGACCGTCGACGTGTACGCGCGAGCCGCGCGCGAAGCCGGCGTGCGCGTGGTCGCGCGCGTCCTGCCCACCGCCGAGGCGCTGGCCGCGTGTGCGGCCGCCGGCCTGGAGCCGCGGGACGTCGTCGGGATGCAGGGGCCGACGAGCGCCGAGCTGGACGCAGCTCTGCTGCGCCACCTCGGCGCCAAGGTGATCGTGACCAAGGAGAGCGGCGCCGCCGGGGGGTTGGACGCGAAGCTCCGCGCCGCCCAGCTCGCCGGCGCCACGGTGGTCGTGGTCGAGCGGCCGGCGCCGCCGGCCGCGGCGGGGGCCGCCGCCGGTCCGCTCAGAGTCGCCACGACCGCGACCGAGGTGCTCGCGTGGCTCGCGGAGCAGCCGGGGCTACCTCAGGTCGCGACGATGCGACACCTCCCGAGCGGCCTCCTTCAGGTCTACACGGGCGACGGCAAGGGCAAGACGACGGCCGCCGCCGGCCAGGCGCTGCGTGCCCGTGGCGCCGGCCTTGCGGTGACCTTCGTCCAGTTCGTCAAAGGTGGCCGCGAGAGCTCGGAGCTGGCGCCGCTGCGGGCGGCCGGGGTGCACGTCGTGCGCCCGGCGGTCCAGCGCAGCGGCCTGCTGCGCGGCGCACCGACGCTCGAGGACCGCGCCGCCGCCGCCGCCGGTTGGGCCGCCGCGGCGTCAGCGCTGTCCGACCCGTCCTGCGACCTCGTGGTGCTGGACGAACTGCACGCCGCGTTGCGGCACGATCTCGTCGAGTTGGACGAGGTCCTCGCCGCTGTCTCCGCTCGCCCTGCTCACCAGGAGGTCGTCACGACCGGCCGCGGCGCTCCCGAAGGGCTGCTCGCCGCCGCCGACCTCGTCACCGAGATGGCGGCCGTTCGCCACCCATATCCAGATGTCCCCGCCCGCAGAGGAGTGGAGCTGTGACCTCATCCGCCCGCGCCTCATGTGCGTCACCGGCGTCGCACGCCGGCAAGACCGTGCTGGCTGCGGCGTTGTGCCGCATCTACGCGCGCCGCGGCCTTCGGGTGGCGCCGTTCAAGGCGCAGAACATGGCGCTCAACTCGTTCGTGACGCAGAGCGGCGGGGAGATGGGCCGCGCGCAGGTGTACCAGGCGCGCGCGGCCGGCGTCGAGCCCCACGTCGACATGAACCCGGTGCTGCTCAAGCCAAGCTCGGACGCGACCAGCCAGGTCATCGTGATGGGCAAGCCCGTCGCGCAGATGACGGTGCGCGAGTACCACGACTACCAGGCTGAGGTCTGGCCGCCGGTGACCTCCGCCTTCGAGCGCCTGAGGGCGACGTACGACCTCGTCGTCATCGAGGGCGCCGGCAGCTCGGCCGAGGTGAACCTTCGCGGGCAGGACATCGTCAACATGCGCATTGCGTTGTATGCCCGGTCGCCGGTCGTTCTCGTCGGCGACATCGACCGCGGCGGCGTCTTCGCCAGTCTCCTCGGGCACATGGAGCTGTTCGCGCCGGCGGAGCGCGACCTGGTCGCGGCGTTCGTCATCAACAAGTTCCGCGGTGACGCGAGCCTGCTCGACTCCGGCATCGCGATCCTCCAGGAGCGCACCGGCGTGCCCACTCTGGGCGTGGTGCCGCATCTCGAGGCGTGGCGCGGTGACGAGGAGGACTCCGTGGCGATCGACGACGGGCGCCACCGGGCGGACCCGGACGCGCCGCTGCGTGTCGCAGTGGTCCGGCTGCCCTACATCAGCAATTCCACGGACTTCGAAGCGCTCGCGGGGGAGCCTGACGTGGACGTGCGCTTCGTGGCGTCGCCGGAAGACCTGAAGGGGGCGGCGGCGATCGTGCTGCCGGGTACCAAGAGCACGATCGCCGACCTCGCATGGCTGCGGCGACGTGGGCTCGACGAGGCGGTCTGCGCCGCCGCCGGCGCCGGGACGCCGGTGATCGGGATCTGCGGCGGCTACCAGATGCTCGGCCGCCGCATCCTGGATCCCGAGCACGTCGAGTCTGCCGCCGGCGTCGTCGACGGCCTTGGACTCCTCGACGCAGAGACGACCTTCGCCGCCGGCAAGCGGACCGTCCGCGCCGGCGGGGAGTTGCTCGGCTCTCCCCGCGGCCGGCGTCCTGGGCCCGGCCGGGACGCCGGTGCACGGCTACGAGATCCACATGGGTCGCACCGAGGCTCGGGCCCGGCGCTGCGCCGCTGCTGCGACTGCGCGCCGCCGGCGAAGCCGAGCATCTCGACGGCGCGGCCGCCGACGACCGTGTGCGGCACCTACCTTCACGGCCTCTTCGACAATCCGGCGCTGCGCGCGGCGTTCCTGAACGGCTTGCGCACGGCGCGCGGCCTTCCGCCTCGCTCGGCCTTCGCGCCGCACGTCGACGATCTGGACCGACTGGCCGACCACGTCGAAGCTCATCTCGACGCGACGCTGCTCGAGGCGATCGTGGGAGGGTGAGGCCGTGACGAACGCTGCCGGCGCCGCCTCAGGCACCGTGTATCTGGTCGGTGCGGGCCCGGGCGACCCTGGGCTGCTCACGCGCCACGGCGCCGACGCCCTGGCGCGCGCCGACGTCGTCGTCTACGACCGTCTCGCGGACAACTCGATGCTGGCCCTCGCGCCCGCCGACGCAGAGCTGATCTACGTCGGCAAGCAGGCGGCCGTTCACGCCGTGCCGCAGCCGCGCATCAACGAGTTGCTCTCGGAGCACGCCCTCCAGGGCAAGTGCGTAGTGCGGCTCAAGGGCGGCGATCCCTTCGTGTTCGGACGCGGCGGGGAAGAGGCATCGCACCTGCGCGACCGCGGCGTCCCCTTCATCGTCGTGCCCGGCGTGAGTTCGGCGGTGGCGGTACCCGCCTACGCCGGCATTCCGGTGACTGACCGTCGCCATGCTTCGAGCTTCGCCGTCATCACCGGGCACGAAGATCCCACCAAGCCCCAGTCGCGCCTCGACTGGGCGGGCATCGCCCACGGCGCGGACACGCTCGTCTTCCTCATGGCGCTCACCAACCTGGCCGGCATCGCCGAGCGCCTGGTCGCCGAGGGCCGCGCGCTCGAGACGCCGGCGGCGGTGATCGAGCGCGGGACCACGCCGGGCCAGCGCGTGGTCACGGGTACGCTCGCGGACATCGTCACGCGCGTGCGCGAGGCGGGGCTTCGGCCGCCGGCGCTGATCGTCGTCGGCGACGTCGTGCGCCTGCGTGATGCGCTCGCGTGGCACGACTCGCAGCCGCTGGCCGGCCGGCGCGTCCTGGTGCCCCGCGTCCGCCGCCGGCCGAGCGAGATCTGCGACTGCAAAGCACCCGGCGCGGACCGCCGCCCGGTGCGCGCGCGGACGCTGCCGGCGCCGGCGGACCTCCTGGGCCGCCTCTCCGCCTCTGACTGGCTCGTCTTCACCTCACCGGGCGCCCTCGAGAGCCTGCTCGAGCAGCTCGCCGGCTTCGGTCGGGACGTGCGCGGCCTGGGAGAGGCGCGTCTGGCTGCGGTTGGTCCGGCGACGGCCGCGCACCTCCGACGCAACGGACTGCGCGTGGACTACTCGCCGGAGACGGCCGCCGGCTTCGGCGCCGGGCTGCCGGCGCTGCCCGGTGAGACCATGCTCCTCCTCGGCGAGGACGGCGGCGGCGACCACGTCCTCCGGGGGCTCGACGCACGCGGGGTGACTTCCACCGAGATGCCGGTCTTCCGGCTCGCCGTGGACGACCGCGCGCCGCTCCCCGACGTCGCCGAGTTCGACGCCGTGGCGTTCGCCAGCTCCAACACGGCACGGCGCTTCTTGGAGGCGTACCCGTCCGGCCCGGCCGAAGGGCAGCTCGTGGTGAGCATCGGCCCATCGACGACTGCCACGGCGAGAGGCCTCGGTCTGCGTGTGGACGGCGAGGCGGCGGAGGCGTCGTCGGTCGCTGTCGTCCATCTCATCGTGGAGCGCCTCGGACCGGCGGCGGTGTCGTGAACCCGGTCTCGCCCGGCAGAGGAGATCTGCGGCCGGCGCCGCTCGCAGCGGCGTGTGGAGCGGCCCGCTCGCGGAGGCCGGCCGCCGGCCCCGAGCCGCTTGTCCTACTGGCCAGCGTCGGCCAGCGCGCGCTCGAGGATCGCCTGCGCCAGCGCCTCGGCTTCCGTCCGGCCGCCGTCGGCGAGCATGCCGGCGAGCGAAAGGTCGAGCACCGCGTGCCAGGCCGCACGCCGCGCAGCCGGCGGAACGCCGGCCGCGATCGCGCGCGGCTCCCACGCGGCGCGCAGGGCGCCGAGCAGCGCGACGAGCTCGGCGTACTCCGGACCGAACTCGTCCTCGAGCCGCTCGCGCAGGCGCTGTGCCAGAGCGGGACTGGCGCCGCCCGTGGAGACGGCGATCTGCAGGTCGCCGCGCCGCGCGACGGCGGGCAGGATCGCGTCGCCCGCCTCGGGGTCGTCGGCGACGTTGACCCACACGCCGCGCTCGCGGGCCAGGCGTGCGACGCGGGCGTTGAGCTCGCGGTCGTCGGTGGCGGCCATCGCGAGCGCGACGCCGTCGAGGTCGGCGTCCACGAACGGCCTGAGAGTGACCGTGACCCCATCGGGCATGGGCAGGCACTCGGGTGCGACGACGGTGACGTCGGCGCCGGCGGCGATCAGCCCACGGGCCTTGCGCAGCGCCACGGCGCCGCCGCCGATGATGAGGCAGGCGCGACTGCGCAGGTCGAGGGCTACGGGGTAGTAGGTGCCGTGCCTCTCCTTCGGCGGCCGTCTCTTCGTTCGTTCTGTCGTCGGGTCCTGTCATCCCTCCGCCTTCGCCGGCGCCGGTCGCCTCACAGGATAGCCGCACTGCCGCGTCCGCGACGCCACGTCGGCGGCGGGGGAGGCCTGAGCATGCACATCATGGAGGGCTATCTGCCGCCCGTCTACGCCGCCGTCTGGACGGCCGCGGCCGCGCCGGCTGTGATCCAGAGCGTGCGCAGCACGAAGAAGACGATCGCGGAGAAGCGGTCTTCCCTGCTGCTCCTGGGCGCCGCCGGCGGCTTCTGCTTCGTGCTCTCGGCGCTCAAGCTGCCTTCGGTGACCGGCAGCTCGTCGCACCCGACCGGCATCGGTCTGGGCGCCGTCCTGTTCGGACCGTGGGTGATGATCCTCGTGGGGACGATCGTGCTGACGTTCCAGGCGCTCCTGCTGGGGCACGGCGGCATCACGACCTTGGGGGCCAACGTGTTCTCCATGGCGATCGTGGGCTCGTTCGTCGCCTACGGCGCCTATCGCTTCGCACGCGGGCGAGGGGCCTCCGTCCCGGTGTCCGCGCTGTTCGCCGCGACGCTGAGCGACCTTGCCACCTATCTGACCACGTCCGCGCAGCTGGCATGGGCGTTTCCCGACTCGTTGAGCGGATTCCTCGGGTCGTTCGCCAAGTTCGCCGGGATCTTCGCTGTGACCCAGTTGCCGCTCGCGGTGGTCGAGGGCGTGCTCACGCTGTTCGTGTTCCAGGCGCTGCTCGCCCACGGCAGGGCCGACCTGGAGGCGGTCGGACTCCTCGACGACGACCCGCGGCCCATCGTCGTCTTCCGCCGCGCGGCGCTCGCCGCCGGCGTCACCCTGCTCGTGCTCGTTGCCGGAGCCGCGCTCGTCGCCAGCGGCGTCCTTGACTTCGCCGGTGCGGACGACGGCGCCAGCGTCGCCATCCGCCAGCTCAGTCCCGGCTATCGCCCGTGGATCGAGTCGTGGTGGCGGCCGGGGAGCGGGGCCGTCGAGAATGCGCTCTTCGCCCTTCAGGCCGCGATCGGCATCGCAGCGGTCGCGCTCTACATCCGTCACGTGCGTCGCCGACGCGGCGACATGACGCGGCGGGAGCAGGGCTCCTCCCTCAACGTCCTGGACGCGCGCGGCGCACGGCAATCGCCTCGCACGGGTCAGCGCCCTGGAGAAGATGGCCTTCTCCGGCGGCATGCTGCTGCTCGCCGTTGCTCCTGCCGCCGGTCCCAGGTGACGTCCTCGTCATCGTGGTCACCGTGACGGCCGCGCTGGCGATCGCGCGCGTGCCGCTGCGGACCTACTGCAAGGTGATGCTCGTTCCCGCCGTCTTCGTGCTCATCGGCGTGGTGCCCCTGCTGGTGAGTCTGTCTCTGGGCGGCCCCTGGATCGTCCGCCTGGGCATCACCGAGGGAGGGGCCGGACTGGCGCTCGGCGTGGCGCTGCGCTCGCTCGCTGGTCTCAGCAGCATGCTCTTCCTGGCGCTCTCAACGCCCCTGCCGCAGATCCTGCAGGCGTTGCGCCGTCTCGGCGTACCGGCGGTCGTCGTCGAGGTGGCGGCTCTGGTCTATCGCTCCATCTGGACCTTCGTCGAGACGGTGGCCGCGACCCGGCGGGCGCAGGCGGCTCGGCTCGGCTACAGATCGCTGCGCCGGTCGTACCACTCCCTGGGGATGCTGACGGCCTCGTTCTTCAGCCGTGCTCTGCAGCGCGCGAGGTCGATGGAGAACGGCCTCGCGGCGCGCAACTGGCATGGCGACCTGCGAGTGCTCGACGAGGAGTCCGCCGTCTCCGCCGCGCACATCGCGCTCATCGTCACGGTGCAGGCGAGCGTCGTCCTCGTCACCTTGGTCTGGGTGCTCGCGTGACGCCGGCGATCCTCTCCGCCAGGGCCCTGATGTTCAGCTACGGCGACGTCGCCGGCCTCGACAGGCTCTCGCTCGAGGTGAGCGAGGGCCGCCGACTGGCGATCGTCGGCGCCAATGGGGCCGGCAAGACCACGCTGCTCCTGCACCTGAACGGCACCAACCGGCCGGCGGCCGGCGCCGTCCTGCTGCGCGGCGAGCCTGTCGCCTACGACCGCGCCGGTCTCACGGCGCTGCGCACCGCCGTCGGCCTCGTCTTCCAGAATCCCGACGACCAGCTCTTCGCCGGTTCCGTGTACCAGGACGTCTCCTTCGGGCCGCTGAACATCGGGCTGTCCGAGGACGTGACGCGCGACCGCGTCGAGGAGGCGCTGGAGTCGCTTGAGATCGCGCACCTGCGCGATCGCCCCACGCACATGCTGAGCTACGGGCAGAAGAAGCGCGCGGCCATCGCCGGCGCCGTCGCGATGCGCCCCGACGTGCTCATCCTGGACGAGCCGATGGCCGGCCTCGACCCCAGCGGGTCCTGGCACCTCATGGGTCTCCTGACCCGCCTGCACGAGGCCGGCACCACGCTCGTGGTGGCGACGCACGACATGAGTCTCGCCTACGAGTGGGCCGACGAAGTAGCCGTGCTTCGCGACGGCAGCATCGTCGCGCACGGCGAACCTCAGGACGTGATGCACGATCCCGCCGAACTGGCCCACAGCGGTCTGCGCATGCCGTGGGTGGCGGATATCGCCCAGACGCTCCGCGACTGCGGCGTGCTGCCGCCGGACGTGCCCTCGCCGCGCACGCGCGACGAGCTCAAGGAGTTGATCGCGCGTCGCTGTGGGGTCGGCCGGGGGGGAGCCGTCGGTTGACTCGCCGGCGCCGAGGTCCCTGTCGACCCGGATTCGCGCCTGGCGCGCCCGGGCACGTACTTGAGTGTCCGCACGGCGCACCACACCATCGTGTGGCGCTCCCCGAGGCGAGGTGGCCGCCGTGTGCAGGAACATCAAGACGCTGTTCAACTTCGATCCGTCCGCCACCGACGAGGAGATCCGGGCTGCCGCGCTCCAGTACGTACGGAAGGTCAGCGGCTCCACGCATCCGTCTGAGGCGAATCGGGAGTCGTTCTACCGGGCCGTCGACCGAGTTGCCGACGTGACTGCGGAGCTCCTCGCTTCGCTCGTGACGAGCGCCGTTCCGAGAGACCGCGAGGTGGAAGCCGCGAGGGCGCACGCGCGGGCGGTCCGCCGGTTCGGCGCGTGACCGCGCCATGAGGATCCACCTCGTCGACGGGACCTATGAGCTGTTCCGCAGCCACTTCGGCGCGCCGCCGCGACGGGACACCGAGGGTCGCGAGGTCGGCGCGACGGTCGGCCTGCTGCGCAGCCTGTGGTCGCTGCTTTCGACGCCCGGGGTGACGCACGTCGCCTGCGCCTTCGATCACGTCGTCGAGTCGTTCCGCAACGAGCTGTACGCCGGCTACAAGACGGGCGCCGGCGTCGACCCCGACCTTCTGGCGCAGTTCGAGCTGGCCGAGAGGGCCGTGCGGGCGCTGGGCGTCGTCGTGTGGCCGATGGTGGAATTCGAGGCCGACGACGCCCTCGCTGCGGCCGCCGCCCGCTTCCGCGATCTGCCGGGCGTGGACCAGGTCGTGCTCTGCTCGCCGGACAAGGATCTCGCGCAGGCGGTGGTGGGCGATCGGGTCGTCGCGTGGGATCGCCGCCGGGACCTGGTGCTGGATGAGGACGGCGTGATCCGCAAGTTCGGCGTCCCGCCCGGCTCCATCCCCGATTGGCTGGCGCTCGTCGGGGACTCCGCGGACGGCTTCCCGGGCATTGCGGGCTGGGGAGCCAAGTCGGCCGCCACCGTGCTGGCGAGGTTCGGCCACCTCGAGGCCATCCCGGACGACCCTGCCGAGCTCGGCCTTCCCGCCGCGCGGGCGGCCCGCCTCATCGAGAGCCTCCGGGCGGGCCGCGACGACGCCCGGCTGTATCTGCGCCTCGCGACCCTTCGCCTGGACGTGCCTTTGGAGGAGGACGTCGCCGATCTCGAGTGGCGCGGCGTCAGGCCCGGCTTCGCGCCGCTCTGCTCGGAGCTCGGCGAACGCGACCTGCCGCGGCGCATCGAGGCAGCCCTCGCGTCTCGATGAAGGTTCGCGGCCGCCACCGGTGGGGACCATCCGGCTACACCCTTTATCAGGGAGGATGGCGTCATGAGCCTCACGGCAGCGACCGGCGCCGTGCGCGTCGGAGAGGATCGGTTCGGCGAGCGCCTCAGCCTCGGCGTGAGCACTATCGCCTTCAAGGTGATCACGGCGGATCTTCTGGTGCTCGAGAACACCTTCCATGCGCCCGGTGGCCCACCGAAGCACCTGCATCTCGAACAGGACGAATGGTTCTACGCGCTCGAGGGCGAGTTCGTGATCGAGGTGGGCGGCGCTCGGCACGTCCTGCGGCCCGGCGACTCGGTCCTGGGGCCGCGCCGCGTGCCGCACGTCTGGGCATCCACGCGACCCGGACGGATCCTGGTCACGTTCAACCCCGCCGGTGATATGGAAGCCTTCTTCCGCGAGGTGACCAAGGCCGGCTCGATGCCGTCCCAGGACCCCGCCATCTGGGCGGCGCACGGAATGAAGGTCGTGGGGCCGCCGCTCTCTGTCGACTAGACCGTCTGTGGCGGCGCCGCATGAGTGAGTCGCGTTCATAGGTCTCTGCGGCCATGACACGTTCCGCTCCCGTTCGGCCGGGGCGCCATCCCGGTGACAGAGGAGGCATGACATGAGACTCACGGCGACGACGTTCCTGACGCTCGACGGCGTCATGCAGGCGCCGGGAGGCCCGGACGAAGACCGCCGCAGCGGCTTCGAGCACGGCGGCTGGTCGTTCCCCTACCCCGACGAGGACTTCGGCAGGCTGGTGAGCGGCTGGTTCGCGCAGGCCGATGCCTTCTTGCTCGGGCGTCGCACCTACGAGATCTTCGCCGCGTTCTGGCCGCTGGTGGCCGACGCCGCCGATCCCGTCGCGTCGCCGCTGAACGCCCTGCCCAAGTACGTCGCCTCGCGCACCCTTGAGGCGGTGAGCTGGCAGGGCTCGACTCTGCTCACGGGCGATGTGGCGGAGGAAGTTGCGCGGCTCAAGAGCCAGCCCGGCCGGGAGCTGCAGGTCCACGGCAGCGGCGAGCTGCTGCAGACGCTGATGGCGCACGACCTCGTCGACGAGCACCGCCTCTTCTTCTATCCGGTCGTGATCGGCAGCGGCCAACGGCTCTTCCGGGAGGGCGCGGCGCCCAGGTCGCTGAAGCTCGTGGACACGACCACGACCAGCACCGGCGTCGTGGTCGCGACGTACCAGCGCGGCGGCCCGCTCGCCACGGGGAGCTTCTCGGTCCCGGAGCCTTGATGCCTCGGCGCGTGGCGGCGCCTGGATACGCAGCGCGAGGTGTACACGAGACGCCCGGCGGGGCAGGATGGACGCGTGAAGTACCTCGCCGACCTCTTCGCGCGAAACCGCACCTGGGCCGACGGGCGGGTGGCCGCCGACCCGGACTTCTTCTCGCGTCTGGTCCACCTCCAGCGGCCCGATCTGCTCTGGATCGGCTGCTCCGACAGCCGGGTCCCGGCCAACGAGATCGTCGGCCTGGCGCCCGGCGAGCTCTTCGTCCACCGCAACGTGGCCAACGTGGTGCCGGTGACCGACCTCAACGCCATGGCGGTGATCGAATACGCGGTCTCCGCGCTCGGCGTGCGCCACATCGTCGTCTGCGGTCACTACCGGTGCGGCGGCGTGCGCGCGGCGCTCGAGGGCCATCAGGCGGGAGCCGTCGCCCTCTGGCTGCAGCCGCTGCGTAACCTCGCCGACGAGCATCGCGAGGAGCTCGACGCGCTGGAGACGCCTGAGGGGCGCTGGGACCGGCTCTGCGAGCTGAACGTGGCCGCGCAGGTGCGGGCGGTCGCGGCGTCCGAGATCGTCGAGTCGGCCTGGGAGCGCGGCACGGAGCTCGCGGTCCACGGCTGGATCTACGACCTCGAGGACGGGTTGCTGCGCGACCTCGAGGTCACCGTCGGGAACATCCGGGCGCCTGCGTGAGGCGCTCGAGAGCGGCGCCGGCGGCCGGGGCGCCTGAGTTCGGCCGGCAAGGCTTGCGCAGGGTGCTATGCGGGGTAGGAACGCCGTGTGAAGAAGTCTGATCGCAACGCACTCGTGTCCCTGCCGATCGTCGTGCTGGTCGGCGCCCTGGTTGCCCTGGCCGGCAGCCAGGGCGGCGCCACCGCCGGGGGCTTCCCCGTCTTCGCCCTGTGCGTCTTGCTGGCTTTCGTCGTTCAATGGGTGGCGTTCGTACCGGCGTACCTGCTCCAGACCGAACGCTTCTACGATCTCACCGGCAGCGCGACCTACATCACGGTGACCGCCGTCGCCGTGGTACTCACGCCGGACACCGACGCGCGCTCCATCCTGCTGCTCGTCATGGTCGTCGTCTGGGCTGTGCGTCTCGGGTCCTACCTTTTCCGCCGCATCCGCAAGGCCGGCGTCGACACCCGGTTCGACGCCATCAAGCCCTCGTTCCCACGCTTCCTCAACGCGTGGACCCTGCAGGGGCTGTGGGTGAGCCTCACGCTCGCGGCGGCGCTCGCCGCGATCACGGCCACGGAGCGGGTGGACCTGGGTACGCTGACCGCCATCGGCCTGCTCGTCTGGGTGCTGGGCTTCGGCATCGAGGCGACGGCCGATGCCCAGAAGAGCCGCTTCCGCGCCGACCCCGCCAATAAGGGCCGCTTCATCCACACCGGACTGTGGGCATGGTCGCGGCACCCCAACTACTTCGGCGAGATCACGCTCTGGATCGGCGTGGCGATCGTCGCGCTGCCCGTGCTGCGAGGGTGGCAGTGGGTGACGCTGATCTCACCGCTGTTCGTCATCCTGCTGCTCACGCGGGTCAGCGGCGTGCCGCTGCTGGAGAAGAGCGCCGACGAGCGCTGGGGCGGCGAGCCGGACTACGAAGACTACAAGGCGCGCACGCCGGTGCTGGTGCCGCGAGCTCCGCGGCGCGGCGCGTAGGGCCGGCCGGACCGGTAGTGAGCCGGCCGATTGAAGGAGACCGTGGTGTTCCTGACCGGTGGTGACGAAGGGTACGTGGAGGTCTTGCCCGGTATCCGCCGCAAGACCCTTTGTTTCGGCGCCGCGACGCTGATGAGCGAGTTCCGTCTGCGGGCCGGCTCCCCCTTGCCGGCGCACGATCATCCCCAGGAGCAGACCGGCTATCTCGTCAGCGGCCGTCTCCGGCTGACGATCGGTGACGAGACGCTTGAGCTGGCGCCGGGTGACAGCTGGTCGATCCCCGGCGGCGCGCGCCACGGCGCGGAAGTGCTGGAGGACGCCGTGGCGATCGAGGTCTTCTCGCCGGTGCGCGAGGACTACCTGCCCGATGTGTGAGGCAGGTCATGCGGATATCCAGACGCTGGTCGGCCTCATGCGCGACTTCTGCTCGGAGTCCGGCCACGAGCTGGACGACGACCGCGCGGCGGCCCACCGGGATTGTGAGGAGCACGGCGTGCGCGCCAGCGCGTCGAGGTCGGCATGGAGAACGCCGTCGTCCGCGCCGTCTGCCGCAGCGCCGGCTTCATGGAACTGCAGGATCACCGGCTCATGACGCTGCCGGTCGCGCCGCCGCTTCACGGGGAGTAGGAGCGCGGTCGGCGCTCGTGGTCACGGTCACCGGCCGGCTCGCCTGCGTCGAGGATCCGCGCGGCAACATTCCCGGGCTCCGCGAGACGGACCCGTCGGCTGCCTAGGCGCATCGGCGAAGCAGGTGCGTCGATCCTGACCCGCGCGGCGCGGGGGAGCGTCCGCCGGACGTCGACTATGGCCGCGGAGGTGCGCATGAGACAGGTGCTGTGCTACGGAGATTCCAACACCTGGGGCTCGGACCCCGCCGACGACGAGCGTCGCTTCGAGTGGCCCGTCCGCTGGCCGGGCGTGCTCCAGCGTGAACTCGGCGCGGCGTACCATGTGGTGGAAGAAGGACTCGGCAGTCGCACCACGGTGATCGACGACCCGCTCATCCCGCATCGCAGCGGCATGAGACTCCTGGCGCCGGTCCTCGAGACGCATGCGCCGCTGGACCTCGTGATCGTCATGCTCGGTACCAACGACATCAGCTATGCATGGGCGACGGCGGCGGATGCCGCCGACGGCGCCGCCGCCATCGCCCATCTCGTGCTGCGCAGCGATAGGGGACCGGGCGGCGCCGCGCCGGCGGTGCTGCTCGTCTGCCCGCCGCCGGTCGGTCCGTTCACGAACAGCGAGAACCCCGAGCTGTGGGATGGGTCGGAGGAGAAGTCGCGCGCGCTGCCGCGCGAGTTCGCGCGCGCCGCCGCCGCCTTGCGCTGTCCCTGGATGGACGCTGGAGCAGTCATCGTGACGAGCGCCCTCGACGGCTGGCACTTCGAGGCCTCGCAGCATGAGTTGCTCGGCGTCGCAGCGGCGGCGAAGGTCCGCGAGCTGCTGGAGTAGGAGCTCATCGCACCGCGGCGTCAGCCGTGGCGCGAGGCACCCCATTCCACCGTGATGGATGGTGGTCGCGGAGCGATCCCGGCCTCAGACGACCGTCGGTGATCCTTCGCCGGCTGCGCGCTGGCGGCGTGCGCGAGCGCCGCGGGCGTCCGGCAGCCGACGATCGCCGACGCCGCGTAGTCCAGCACCGAGTGAGCCGTGCCGGTCGAGTAGCCGTCGACGCCCCACGGCACGACGAGAACCCCGTTGCACCCCGCGACAGCCTTCCGGACGACGTCGCGGTCGTTCGTCGCTCTGCTCCCCACACACACCAACTACCTCGTACGCCCGGTCGAGCGCGTGGCGCACCAGGTGCCGCCCGAGCTTTCCGGAGGCTCCGGTGACGCAGACCCTCATCGCCGGTATCCTCTCGTTCGCTGGGCCTGCCGGCCTATCTGATGCGAGCAGCCTTTGCGAGATTCACGATCGATACGATGGCGAACGCCAGCACGATCGCGAACATGCCCACCAGCGGCCACTGACCCTTCTGCGCGAAGTAACCCGGCGAGACGATGACGGTGTAGACCAGCATCCCGTTGGCGACGAGTCCCAGTGCGATCGCGCTCCCGCCACCCCGCAACAAGGAGATCCCGGCCGCGATCAGGGCGAATGCGGTCGCCGCCTCGGCGGCCAGGTGGAAGCCGATCCGGACGGGCTCCGTCTCCAGCTCCGAGACCTGACCGGCGGCGATGAAGAACGTCCATTGGGCGAGCATCAGCGCGCCGATCACGAGTGAAGACCACGCGGCGAACTTCATCGGGACCTCTCCCTCCCCGGTCTGCCCGACCTTGCCACATCACGACGGCAGACCGCAACGGCCTCCGGCGCTTCCCGCTCTGCTCCGGGAAGAAGTGAGGGCGCCCGCTCCTCGCGACAAGGCGCGGGCGCGCGTGCGTTCGTCAAGGACGCGACCGCGCTCGCCCGTCCGCCAATCGATCACCTCGGTGCCGCAGCCGTCGGCGGTCATGTACGTGGTTCCCGAGGCGAGGTCGATGTCGCAGGAGCCGTCGCGCGAACCGAGGATGAAGCTGCGCGGCGCGCCGGCCAGCGCGGCGCGTACCAGGCCGGCGGGCAGACGCACGACGCCATTCTCGGCCTCGAACGCGGCGCCGTGTTGACGGAAGATCTCGACCGCCCTGTCCGATAGCACCCTGACTCCGGTGCGCTCCAGGATGGTCAGTGCGCCATCGATGAAGCGGTCGAGGTAGGCCTCGTCGTGGAGCTTCGGGACGCGAGCCGGCCGCCACGGTTCAAGCGGTCGGCGGCGCAGGTGCGGGTTCTCGGACATCAGGTGTCTCCTCTGGAGTCTTGCCCACACAGCCGGCGCGCAGCGCGAAGCCTGCACCCTGTGGGCGTGCGACGCATCCAAGCTACCTCACGGCGCTGGTGTGGAATCGTCGGTGTGCGGACCAACGCGGCCACCACGAACGAAGCACCCGGCAGTACACGAAGGACGCTGCGTGCTGCGGCCGACCTCTGCCAAGGAAGACATCAGCAAGACAGGAGGTCTGGCAGCGGCATACGGCGGAGCCGGGTCTATGGCTCTCGGTGAAGATGTCCCGCGGCAGTCGCGCCGAGGTCTCGGCGAGAGAAGGCCACGCATCTGGCGGCGGTTGGGCGGTTGACGGCGTCGCCTGCGGTTGATAGCTTTTCTCAACATCGTTGAGAACAGTTCTCAACTGGAGCGTGAGGGCACCTCCTTGACCGATCCTCAGCCGACGCATGAAATCGAGGCCGTCTTTCGTCAGAAGGGCATTCCGTTCACGCGCCAGCGCCGGCTCATCTGGGACTTCTTCGCCCGCGCGGACCGCGCTGCCACCGTCGGTGAGGCGGCAGACGCTCTGCGGAGCGACGGCGTCGGCCAGGCCACCGTGTACCGCACCGTCACCTTGCTCAGCGATCTCGGTCTCCTCGCACGCGTCCAGGACGGCCGCGGGGACAGCTGTTTCATCGCGCCGCCCATCGGCCACAGCCATCCGCTGATCTGCGGCGCCTGCCGCCGCGTCATCCGTTTCGACGGCGACGGCGACGTCAGCGCGCTCGAGGCGCAGCTCGCCGAGGCCACCGGGTTCACCATCTACGGCCACCACCTCGAGGTGTATGGGATCTGCCCTGCTTGCAGGGCAGCCAGGGAGGGCGACCATGGCGAGTGACGCGTCGAGAGCCGACGTACCGTCCGCCAACGGCCGGCTCGACGGCGCGTCGCTCGCCGCCCGACCTGGTGAAGGAGGCGACGCCCTCGCCGGCCGGCGCTTCTTCTGCTCGTGGAGCGGCGGCAAGGACGCCTATCTCGCGCTTCAGCGGGCGACGCTGCGCCGCGGCCGTCCGGCCGCCCTCGTCTGCATGCTGCACGAGGACGGCCGCGTGAGCCGTGGCCATGGCCTGCCGCTCGCGCTCCTCGAGAAGCAGGCTGCGTCGCTCGGCATCACGCTCGTCACCCGGGCGACCACGTGGGACGGCTACGAAGCCACCTACGTCTCCGTCCTGCACGAGCTGGCGGCGAAGGGCGTCGAGGCCGGCGTGTTCGGCGATATCGACCTGCAGGGGCACCGCGACTGGGTCGAGGGCGTCTGCGGCGTCGCGGGGCTCACGTGCCACTTGCCGCTCTGGCAGGAGCCGCGCCGCCGGCTTCTCGATGAGTTCCTCGCCGGCGGCTCCCGCGCCACCATCGTCGCCGTGGATTCATCCAAGCTGGGCGCCGAGTTCCTCGGCCTCGAACTCGACGACGCGGTCATCGCCCGCCTCGAGGCCGCCGGCGTCGACGCCTGCGGCGAGGACGGCGAGTACCACACCATGGTCACATCGGCCCCACTCTTCACACGGCCGGTCCCGCTCGTCTGGGAAGGCATCGACGAGCACGACGGTCACTACGTTCTGCGCTACGTCCACCCCGGCGACGCGGCGGAGCCCGCGTCCCCGCCGGCGCCTCCGTCCACCACCGTCTAGTCACGTCTCGAAGGGAGTCACTACCATCATGACCAGCATCCGCATCGGCCGACCCACCGCGGCGCTCCTCCTGGCCGCAGTCCTCGCGCTGGGCCTCGTCGCCCTGGGAGCCTGCGGCTCGGGCGACGACGCCACCACCTCGAGCTCGCCCTCGCCGGCCGCAGCCGGTCCCATCACCGTCACCGATGACTCCGGCGCCGAGGTCACGCTGGACCAGCCGGCCACCCGCATCGTGAGCCTGGCGCCGGCCAACACCGAGATCGTCTACGCGATCGGCGCCGGCGACAAGATGGTCGCCGGCACGAGCTACGACGACTATCCCGAGGAAGCCAAGAGTCTGCCCAAGATCGGCGATTTCAACAATCCCAACATCGAGAAGACCGCTTCGTACTCGCCGGACCTCGTCCTTGCCGCCGGCGGCATCCAGGCGAAGCTGCAGAGCAAACTCGAGGACCTCGGCATGAAGGTCTACGTCGTCGACCCCAAGTCCTACGATGATGTCGTCGCCACCGTCGAGAACATCGGCAAGCTCGCCGGCGTCGAGGACGGTGCGGCCACGGTCGCTGCGGAGATGACCGCCGCCAGGGAAGAGGTGCAGGCCAAGGTCTCCGGGCTGGCGCCCGCCACGACCTTTCTCGAGATCTACAGCAAGCCGCTCATGACCGCCGGCAGCAGCACGTTCATCGACGACATGATCACCATCGCCGGCGGCGAGAACATCGGCGCCCAGGCCGGCGACGGCTTCCCGACGTTCAGCACCGAGGTGCTGGTCAAGGATGACCCGCAGGTCTACATCGCCGACTCCGGCTCCATGAGCGAGCCGGGCGACATCACCAAACGCGCCGGATTCAACGGATCTCACGGCGGTCAAAGAGTGGGACGGTCTACGTGATCGACGACAACCTGATCGCCCGGCCGGGCCCGCGCCTCGCCGAAGGGCT
>CAVOVA010000027.1:0-511858 GCA_963699725.1 uncultured Thermoleophilia bacterium | reverse complement strand
CGTCCAGCGTCAGGTCCCTCACCGTCGTCCAGCCGTTCGCCGTCCGACGACGCAGCTGCACGACCCCGCCGGGATGGGCAGGACGTACGGTCACCGCGCAGCGGATGCGCCGGGTCTCGAGCAACGGCTTGTGCGCCCTGACGTCCAGCCTGATCCGCGGGCGCACGCCCACCGAGGTCTCGGCGGAAGCCGCGGTCCACAACTCGTCGCCGGCGAAGTCGACGCGGAACGTCACCGAACGTGTCGGCTTCCGCGTCCAGGAAGCGGCGCCACTCGGACTCGCGACGGCGGTAGCGACGACGGCGAACTCGTCCTTGTCGGCGCGCCTGCGGCTGAGCGTAAGCGTCGCGCCGGGGACGCCGACGGCCGCGGTGAGCTTCGTCGAAGCGCCGTTGACCAGCTTCGCGGGTGCGGCCGTGAGCGACAGGGACGGCTGCTCCGCCGCCCACGCCGCGGCCGGAAGGCAAGCCGCCATCGCGGCGGCGAGCACCAGCAGGATGACGGCGACGGCGAGCTTCGCACGAGCGTTCACGGGACTCTCCCTCATCGGTTCGTACTGGTCACGGAGTCTACGGTACGGCCTTCGTCAAAGGCCAGCAACGACACGCGCGGACGGCGTGGGAGCAGCCAGTCAGCGAAGGTTGTGTACCCTCGTCCCGACCGGACACCGCGCGTACAACCACAGCGCGTCGCGGTTCAGCATGCGCGTGCAACCATGCGAGAAGTCCCGCGGGATACCGCGGCGCAGCAGATACGCCTGGTTCGTGCCGTGGATGGCGATGCCGCCCTTGCGCCGGTAGTACATCGCGCACGAGCCGAGCGCCCCGCCGGCCGGCCTGCGCTTGCCGTAGATGCGAAAGTAGCCCAACGGGGTGCGGTAGCCTGGGCGCCCGAGCGCAACCTTGAAGCGGCGCACGAGTGCGCCGTGTTCGTAGTAGTACAGCCGATACTCGTGGCGAACGTTGACGATGTAGTGCGCGTACTTGAAGGGCACGCGGTGAGCGTTCGGTCGATTGACGATCACCCGCTCAGAACTGGCCCTGCCGGCGTCGTGGTCGGCGTCGGCGTCCATGCGAGCGCGCAGATGATGGTAACCGTAGGCGTCCGGCGTCCAGCGCAGCGAGAAGCGCGAGTCGGCGTTCAACGTCGCCGTCGTCAGCTGCTGCCACGCGCCGGCGACGCGCCGGTCGATGGTCACGGTGGCACCAGGGTGAGCAGGCGCGACCGCGCCCCGCAGGACGACTGACCCGCCAAGCCAGAGGCTGACCGGAAACGTCGTGGTCACCAGCGGTCGTACGCGTACGCTCACGTCGGCTGCAGCGGCCTCATGGTCGAGATCGCCGGCATACTCGACGCGATAGTCGGTGGTGACCGCCGGCGACACCCTGAAGCGGAAGGCGCCGTCGGCGCCGGCGGTGGTCGAGCCGGCCGGCGACCAGTCCGCGGCGCCGGACGGCCGCGCGAGCAGCGAGAGGCCGGCGCCGGGCACGCCCACGATGGCGCCGCTGATGGCGGCGGACCCGCGGTAGGCGACAGACGCCGGATTCGCGGCGGCGGTCAGCTGGGTGGGCGCGGCCGCCCGCGCTTCTCCGGCGAAAAGCGCCGGGACACAGGTCGCCAGAAGCGCGACGATGGCGATGAGCGCCGGCCGGCGGAGCGCGTCGAGAGCGGAACGGATCAGCATGACCGGCCGTGGAGCTTGAGCGTGTTCGAGACTGCCACGGACGCCGACGGCGAAGCTGTGCGGGTCACGCCAAGCACAACGCCGCCGTCAGGGCAGGGCCGGCGCGGACGCCTCGGGCGCCGGCGACTGGGGCACAGGGGAAGGCGACGGCGGCGAGGCATCCGGCGACGGCGTGGAGGCCGGCGTCGACTGGGCGACCGGGGAGGCGGAGGGTGACGGCGATGGCGAGGACACGACCAGCTCCGATGGCGTGAGCAGCCGGCGACCCCAGGCGAACGCCGCCTTCCAGTAGCTCGAGGTGTTGAGCGACGCCAGCGTGACGCCGTCGCTCGACCCCGTCGAGTGGATGAACCAGCCGCGGCCGAGGTAGAGCCCCGCATGGTAGATGGAGGTCACGCTCGAACTCGGGCCCTTGGGCCCGAAGAAGATGAGGTCGCCACACTTGAGCTTGTTCCGCGTGATGCGCGGCTTCGCCCGCTGGGCCATATCGTGGGCTCCCCGTTCGTTCACGGTGAGCGCGTAGCCGAAGTGCATCTTCATGACGTAGAAGACGAAGCCCGAGCAGTCGAACCCGCCGGCTTTCTGGTAGCCGTACGGCGAGTTCTTCGTCGGGTATTCTCCCCCCCAGATGTAGGGATAGCCAACGTATCTGAGCGCGTACTTCACGACCTGCTTCTGGCGGTCGCTGAGGGTCGGGAAGGTCACGTTCTCGTAGTCGGCAAGTCCGTAGAGCATCCACTCGCCGGCCACGCGGTAGGCGCGGTAGAACATGTAGGCGATCTCCGCCCGGTCGATGGGCTCGGCCGGCGTGACCTCGTGGCCGTCGCCGGCCGCCGGATGGTTGAAGCGCAGTTGGAGCTGGCGCGACGCGACCACGGCGGGCAGGTAGGACCGTGCGCCCGTCTTCCAGTCCGGGTTCGGCTGCCAGCGGCTGGGCAGCAGGGTGCCGAGCAGCGACCAGTTGGATGAGGAATACCGTTCCTGGAGCCAGCGGGTCATCACACGCTCGGCCTTGGCGGCCGTGACCTTCGCCGTGGGCAGGAAGTTGCCGTTCCTGTCCAGAGACATGTAGCCCTGGCGCACCGCCATCTGGATGACTGTGTAGTAGCGGTGGCCCTTGGGGACGTCGTTGATCTCGACCGGCGTGATCTTCTCGCCGTAGTGGCCCGAGGCGAGGACGATGGAGCGCGCCAGAAGCTCTCGCGTGATGGCACGCTCAGGCTTGAAGGATGGAGCGAAGTCGTCAAGGAGGCGGTGGCCGTCCACCGACCGGTCGGTCACTGAGGAGATGTACGCGTAGGCCCAGTGGCTCTTGCGCACGTCGCCGTAGGACTTGGCGAGCGCCGGCACGGCGAGCGCGGCCAATATCGCCGCGCACAGCGCCGCGAGGGTGATGAAGCGAAGGAGGATCCGGCGTGAGCTCATGTCTCCTGCTGCTATCGGCATGCGGGTCGGCGGCTTGAGCGCGGCCGGGACCGCCTCTGCGGGCACGGGCAGGCTTTCGCCGCCGGCCTCGCCTTTTCCTACGCGAAGCGTTCAGGGTAGCACGCGTGGGCGCCCGCCACCCACAGGCCGCCGGCGCTCCCGACACGGAGCCTGTTGCCACCGTGGCGCGACCGGGGCTAGGACCGCGAGCCTCCGGGGCGTCTTGAGGAAAGGAGAACCCTGCCGATGTCAGAAGCAGCAACGACTACTGCAAACGCGTTTGCCTCGCTCCAGCGGGGCGCGTATCCTCACCCGCGGAGGCGCCGGTGCCCCAGGAGCCTATGAACACCTATCACCCCACATCCCCCCGAAGCCAGGCCACCTTGTCGAGGCCGCGGCACGCCGCGCGCCGAGGCAAGCTGGCGCTCGCCGGCGCCCTCGCCATCCTCGCCCTGCTGGTCGCTGCGGGTCCCGCGTCCGCGTTCTCGACGCAGTACTCCTTCACCATCAACGGCCACGGCTGGGGCCATGGCATCGGCATGTCGCAGTGGGGCGCCTACGGCTACGCCAAGCACGGCTGGACCTACAAGGCGATCCTCAAGCACTACTACACGGGCATCAAGTTCTCGAAGGTCTCCAACTCCGTCATCCGCGTGCGCCTGCGCAGCGGCCTGAGCTCCGTCAAGGTGACGTGCCCCAGCGACTTCACCGTCAAGGGCACTGGCGCGGCGTCGACCATCCCCGGTGGCACCACGGCGACGACCACCTACACCGGCAGCGCCTACCGCGTCGTCGCCGGCTCGTTCCGCAAGAGCTTCAGCGCCGCCCCGACCTTCGCGCCGACTTCCCGCGCGCTGCGCATCCTCACGGCGACCGACCTCGGAGACAAGGGCGCGTATCGCGGGAAGATCAAGGTTGCGCGGGACGGCGGCGCTCTCATGATGATCAACCACGTGCCGCTCGAAAGCTATCTGCGCGGCGTCGTTCCGCACGAGGTGTCGCCGTCGTGGCCGAGGGAGTCGCTCAAGGCGCAGGCCTGCGCCGCCCGTGCGTACGGCCTCCGCAGCCGCCAGCCCGGCCAGGCCTGGGACGTCTACTGCGACGTTCGCGATCAGGCCTACGTCGGCGTCGACATCGAGGACTCACGCACCAACGCCGCCATCCGTGGCACCGCCGGCATCTGCCCCACCTACGGCGGCAAGCCGATCTTTGCCGCGTACTTCTCCTGCTCGGGCGGCCACACCGAGAACATCGAGCTCGCCTGGGCGGGCGCCACCAGCACTCCGTACCTCAAGGGCGTGAGCGACCCCTACGACTACTACGGGTCGCGGCACGACTGGGGGCCGGTCCGCCGCTCCGCGTCGCAGGTCGGCAAGCCGCTGGCGGCCAAGGGCTCACTTCGCGCCGTGTACACCGTCAAGCGGGGCACCTCGCGAAGGATCGTCAAGGCGGCAATCGTCGGCAGCGGCGGCACCACGTACATCGACGGCGGCTCGCTGCGCATGAAGCTCGGGCTGAACAGCGCCTGGGCGGTCTTCACCAGCATGGGCATCAGCCCGGCCGCACGCGACCGCGCCAGCATCACGGCGGGCAACCGCATCACACTCAAGGGGCGCCTGTATCCGGCCCGGGCCGCAGGCGCCAAGGTCACCATGCACTTCTACTACAACGGCCGCTGGCGCTCCAGGAGCGTCGCGACGACGCGCGCCAAGGAATCCCTCCCGGGCGGCTACACCGCCCGCTACTCCACCTACAGAATCTCGGTGGGTCCGGCGCAGACCACCAAGTACTACTTCTCGAGCGGCAAGGCGAAGTCGCCGACCACGACGATCACGGTCAACTAGGCGAGTCCGTACGTGCGGCGGCCCGGGCCTGGTAGGGGTAGGCCCGGGCCGCCTTTGCCTTCCACCTGCCGGGACAGGACCGACGCCGGGAAGGCAGGCTTGGCGTCGCTTCAGTCCGTCGTCACTCGCATCCCTCGCCGAAGCGGAGATCGGTGCGTTGCAGCAACTCCTCGGCCGTCCCGGACGGCACGGGCGGCGCGTTGTGACGGTGGATCTCGCCCTCGACCATGTAGAGGACGTCCTCGGCGACGTTGGTGGCGTGGTCCGCGAGCCGCTCGAGATACCGCGCCACGCTGAACAGGAGCACGATGGTGTCGAGGTGCTCGAGGTCGGCGCGGATCACTCCCTTGAGCACGTCGATGAGGTCCGCGTACAGGTCGTCGATCTCGTCGTCGGCTGCCAGGACCTCGCGTGCCTTCACCGCGTCCTGCTGAACGAGCGCGTCGAGCGCTTTCTCCAGGATGGCCTCGGTGCGGTCGGCCATCACGGCGACGCCGTGAGGCACAGGCACGGCGGGCTCGTCCAGCAGCTGCAGGGCGCGCTCGGCGATGTTCGAAGCCAGGTCGCCGATGCGCTCCAGCTCGCTGTTGATCTTGATCACGGCCGCGACGAAGCGCAGGTCGCCGGCGACCGGCTGGTAGAGCGCGAGGATCTTGAGGCATTCCTCTTCGACGTCGACCTCGTGCTGGTCGACCAGGACGTCGGTGGCGATGACGCGACGCGCCTTGGCGGCGTCGCGCTCGTCGATCGCCTGGAAGGCGAGGCGCAGGTTGTCCTCGACGAGTGCGCCGAGCGCCAGGATCTTGCGCTTCAGTCTCTCGGTCTCTCGCTGCAGATGTCTCATCATGCCTCCGGGCCTCAGCCGAACCGGCCGGTGATGTATTCCTCGGTCTGCTTCTGCGCCGGGTTGGAGAAGATCTGCGTCGTCGGACCGAACTCCACGATGCGCCCCTGGAAGAAGAAAGCCGTGTAGTCGCTCACCCGAGCGGCCTGCTGCATGTTGTGGGTGACGAGCACGATCGTGTAGTTGCTCTTGAGCTCGAGGATCAGCTCCTCGATCTTGGCCGTCCCGACCGGGTCGATGGCCGAGCAGGGCTCGTCCATGAGCAGCACCTCGGGCTCGGCGGCCACGGCTCGGGCGATGCACAGGCGCTGCTGCTGCCCGCCGCTCAGCGCGTTCCCGGGCTCGTTCAGCTTGTGCTTGACCTCGTCCCAGATCGCCGAGCGCTTCAGCGCTTCCTCGACCCGGTCCGAGAGCTCCGAGCGGCTCAGCCGGTAGTGCTGCCGCAGTCCGTAGGCGACATTGTCGAACACGGTCATCGGGAACGGGCTCGGCTTCTGGAAGATCATGCCGATGCGGCGCCGCAGATCCAGCAGGTCCGTCTGCGGCGACAGGAGATCCATGCCGTCCATCAGGATCTCCCCCGTGGCTCGCTGGTCGCGGTAGAGGTTGAAGATGCGGTTGTAGGTGCGGATGTGCGTCGACTTGCCGCACCCCGACGGACCGATCACCGCCGTGACGCGGTTCCGCTTGATCTCGATATCGTTGTCGAAGAGCGCCTGCGACTTGCCGTAGAAGAAGTTGAGGTGCCGCACCGAGATCTGACTCGGGAGTGCGTCGAAGTCCTCGTCGACGCCCCGCCGCGCCTCTGCCACCTCGAGCCGGGGCGGCACCACGGTGGCCTGCGACTGCATCTGTGTCTGGTCTGTCACGGTCGTCCCTACCATTCTTTGCCTCGCTGGAAGAGCAGCCGCACGAGCAGGTTCATGCCGAGCACGGCCACGATGATCACGAGCGCCCCGCCCCAGGCGAGGCTCTGCCACGCCGGGTATGGGGTCCCGGCCAGGTCATAGATGGTCTTGGTGAGGTTGGCGACCGGGCCGCCGAAGAAGCCACCCGACCCGAAGAGCCCGCTCATCCAGTACGGGCTGCTGAGCGCGGTGAAGAGGAGCGGCGCCGTCTCGCCGGCGACGCGCACGATCGCCAGGGTGGCGCCCGTGATCAGGCCGCCACGCGCCGCCTTGCAGACCACGCCGAGCGTGACCTTCCAGCGCGGCGCACCCATCGCCAGCCCCGACTCGCGGAGCTCGTTGGGCACCAGGTTGAGGATGTCCTCGGTGGTGCGCGCCATGACCGGGAGCATGATGAAGGCGAGGGCGATCGAGCCGGCGAACCCGGAGTAGTGGCTCACGGGCTTCACCATGATGGCGAACGCGAACACGCCGACGATGATCGACGGCACGCCCATGACCACGTTGGCGATCATGCGGACGGCCGTCGCCACGCGTCCGTTGCGGCCGAACTCGGCCAGGTAGATGCCGCCGAAGAACCCCGTGGGGATGCCGATCGCGGCGGCGACCAGGGTGATCACCAGCGTGCCGACGATCGCGTTGGCGAGGCCGCCGCTCGTGGAGGTGACGTCCTGCGGCGTGGACTGGGTGAAGAAGCTCCAGCTGATCGCCGAAATGCCCCTGACGACGACCTCCCAGACGACGAAGGCCATGACGGCGATGCCGAACCAGGCGCCGATCCAGGCGAGCACCTTGACGATCAGGTCGATCGCCTTGCGTCTGGCGACCGAGCGGTGGCGAAGAGCCGGGGTCGTGCGGCCGCTCTGTGCGACGGTGGAGAGCGGTGCTCCTCCGGCGTCCCGCTCGATGGCTTGGCTTCGGCGGTCATTCATGCCCGGCCTCCCGTCTTCCGCTGCACCCTGCGCAGCCACAACTGGGCGATGACCTGGAACACCATGGTGATCACGAAGAGGATCAGTCCGAGCTCGATGAGCGCGGCGATCTGGATCTCGTCGGTGGCTTCGTTGAAGGTATTGGCGATCAGCGAAGCGATCGTCGTTCCCGGGTCGAGCAGCGAGCGAGGCAGATTCGTGTAGACGCTGCCGATGATGAAGGCGACGGCCATCGTCTCACCGAGCGCGCGACCGAGGCCGATGAAGACGGCCCCAACGATGCCGCTGTTCGCGTAGCGCAGACTGATCTTGTGGAGGACCTCCCAGGTCGTCGATCCCATACCGTAGCCCGCTTCCTTGGTGACCTGCGGCACCATGCGCAGCACGTCTCGCGAGACCGCGGTGATGTAGGGGAGCACCATGAACGCCAGAACGACGCCGGCGGTGAAGATGCTCAAGCCGCCGCCCTGAAAGGCCGGGCCCGGCTTGATGCCCGGGACGTTTCCGAGCGGCGACTCCACCAGCCAAGGCACTATCGTCTCCTGCATGAACGGCACGACGACGAAGAGGCCGACCATGCCGAAGATGATGCTGGGGATGGCGGCGAGCATCTCGACGGCCATACCGACGATCCGACCGACGGACGGGTGGACGAGCTCGACGAGAAGCAGCGCGATCACCAGCGCCAGCGGCACGGCGATGACCATGGCCACCACGGTCGAGAGCGCCGTGCCGGCGAGCGCCGCGAGAGCGCCGTACTGGCCGCTGCTCGGCGACCACGCCACCGTGGTGAGGACTTGCGTCTTCAGGCCCGCGATGGCCGGCCACGAGCTGAAGACGAGGACGGCCGTCAGGCCGAACATCGCCGCCGCGACGGCAAGGCCGCAGGCGGTGGCGACGACTCGGAAGACGGGGTCGCCCAGGCGGAGACGGCGACGCGTCGCCGTGTTCGCGGCGTCGCGCGAGCCTCTCGGGCCGGCGAGGTACTCGGTGTTCTGGACTGTACTCACGGTTCCTGCCCCCGGAGTCGGTTCAGCTGCCCGGCGTCACTTCCAGAGTGCGGTGCCCGCCGAGGTGATGTCCGGCCACACGTCGCTCTGGACGAGGTCGTAGACGGTCTGCGGGATGGCCACGTAGTCGAGGCTCGTGGCCGTCGCGCCGCCGTTCGTGTAGGCCCAGTCGAAGAAGTCGAGTGACGCCTTGCCCCGCGCCGCATCCTGCTGTTCCTTCTGCATGAGGATGAACGAAGCGCCGGCGATGGGCCACGTGGTGGCGCCCGGCTGGTCGACGAGGATGAGGTACATGCTGGGGAGACTGGCCTGCCAGTCGGCCTCGGCGGCAGCGGCCTCAAACGCCTCCAGACCGGCGGCCACGAAGGCGCCGTCTTTGTTCTGCATCTGGACGGAGGTCATCGCCGCCTGCTTGGCGTAGGCGTACTCGACGTAGCCGATGGAGCCGCTCAGCTGCTGAACGCTCGCGGCCACGCCCTCGTTGCCCTTGCCGCCGACGCCCGTCGGCCATGGGACTTCCTTGTCGGCGCCGGCCTTCCAGACGCCTGGGGCGGCGGCGGCGAGGTAGTTGGTGAAGATCCACGTGGTGCCCGAGCTGTCAGAGCGGTGGACGACGTTGATCTTGGCGTCCGGCAGGGTCACTCCAGCGTTCACGGCGGCGACCGCCGGATCGTTCCAGGAGGTGATCTCGCCGTTGTAGATCTTTGCCAGCAGGTCGGCGGTCAGCTTGAGCTGCCCGTCGGCGACGCCCTCGATGTTCACGACGGGCACCACACCGCCGACGCACAGGGGGAACTGAACGAGACCGTCCGCGTCGAGGTCCGCCTGCTCCAGAGGCGCATCCGAGGCGCCGAAGTCCACCGTCTTGGCTGTGACGGCGGAGATGCCACCACCGGAACCAATGGACTGGTAGTTGAGTTTGGCGCCGCCGGTGGCCGCGTACTCCTCGCCCCACTTGGAGTAGAGAGGATACGGGAAGCTCGCACCGGCGCCGACGATCGTATCGGCCGTGGCCGCAGAACCGGCGTCTCCCGACGAACTGCCGCCGCCGCAGGCGGCGACTCCGAGGGCCGCGGCGACCAGCGCCAGGCCGAGAGCGCCACCTAGCAGCAGGCTCCGCATGCTTGCGGACTTCTTCATATGTAGACCTCGCTTTCGCGTTTGAGCATCCGTGACATGCACAGTCTGGGCGGACTCCCCGGCCGCCGAGAGGGAAGCTACCCTCCCCGTGTTAGCAGACGGTTAGCGCGCGGTCAGATGGCGGCGAGGATGCGCGGACACATCGGGCCCGCCTGCCATTTCCGCACAATCCGCATCGATCCCTAACGGCTCGCTCACGAACGAGGGGTAGCTTGCCCACCCAGGGCAGCAGAGACCCCGGCCAGCCCAACAACGGAATGCGATCAAGGAGTCTGGAATGAAGAAGTCCCGAAGCCTGCTGACGGCCGCCATGACGCTTCTGGTGCTGCTGGCTGTCGGCGCGCTCGCCGGCTGTGGCGGCGACAGCTCGAGCGAGAGCGCCTCTGCCTCGACGGCCGCATCGTCCAGCGCCGACGTCGTCATGGCGGTTTCCGGCGATGCTCTGCTTTCTCAATTCGCACAGGCGATGAGCGGGGCGGGCCTCGACGGCGAAGGGCCCTACACGGTCTTCGCACCGACCGACGACGCCGTCACGGCCACAGGTGCGAGCCTGGACGCCGACGCAGTGAAGGCGGCCAGCGTCGAGGGTGACGCGCTCACCAAAGATGCCATCGCAGCGGCGGACAAGTTCGACAGCATGCTCCCGGACAACTCAATCGTAAGCTACACGGGCAGCGACGGCTCGATGTACGTGAACGACATCAAGGTTGTCGGCGGCCCGATCACCGCCGGGAACGGAGTCGTCTACATCATCGATGGCGTTATCGTGCCCGACTGACGGCCTCGGGCATCGGACGTGAAGGTCTGGGGCGGGCCGGGTCCTGAAGGACCCGGCCCGCCCGTCATCGTACTTGGAACGCTCGCGAACGAGTGTGGAGCAGCCGTGTTCACAGCACGTGAGCGGAGCGTCACGCCGGGCTTCGGCTTGCGCGCTAGGTGCGCGGCAGGTGGATGCGGAACGTGCTGCCGCGCCCGACGACGCTGTCGACGGACACGCGCCCGCCGTGGACCTGCGCGATGTGCTTGACGATGGCGAGACCGAGGCCCGTCCCGCCCAGGTCGCGGCTGCGGGCCTTGTCCACGCGGTAGAAGCGCTCGAACAGACGCGGGAGATGTTCGCGGGAGACGCCGGGGCCCTCGTCGAGGACGCTGATGACGATCTCGTCGGCGCGCTCTTCCAGCGTCACATCGACGGCGCTGCCGACGGGGCTGTACTTCACGGCGTTGTCCACCAGGTTGACCACGGCCTGTTCGAGCAGCGGCGGGCTGACGCGAGAGAACAGCGAGTCCGGACAGTCCTCGACCAGATCGATGCTCTTCGCCTCCGCCTTGGGGCCGATGACGCCGAGCGCCACGGCCACGACGTCGCAAAGGTCCGCCTCCTCCAGTTGGAGCAGAGGGCTGTCTCCCGACTGTTCCAGCGCCGAGAGCGAAAGCAGGTCCTCGATGATCGAGTTCAGGCGGTCCGCCTGCCCGGAGATGATGCGCACGAACCGTTCCGCCGTCTCGGGGTCGTTGAGGGCGCCGTCCTCGAGCGTCTCGGCGAAGCCCTTGATCGACGTCACCGGCGTCTTGAGCTCGTGGGAGACGTTGGCGACGAAATCGCGGCGGACAGCCTCGAGCCGCTTGAGACGCGTGACGTCATTGAGCACCACGACCGCGCCGACCACGACCTCGTCGGCGTCGTCGCCGTGCAGCAGCGTGGCGTTCGCCTGCAGGTCGCGGTCTTCGGCGCCGACGCGCATCACGATGTCCGCTTCCACCGGCTCATGGCCGTCGAGCGTGCGAGCGACCACGTGCTGCAGGTCGGGGTTACGGACGACCTCCTGGATGGTCTTGCCGTCCACCGCCGCGGGCTCGAGATCGAGCAGGCGCGCGGCGGCCGCGTTGACGGCGATCACGCGCTCCTCGGTGTCGACCGCGAGGACGCCCTCCACCATGCTCGAGAGCACGGCCTCGCGCTCGTTCCGCTCGTGGGTGAGCGTGCGCAGCTTGTCGTCGAGTTCCTCGGCCATGTGGTTGAGACTCTCAGCGACCGCCGCGAACTCCTCGGTGCGCGGCACGTAGAGCTTGTGGGTGAAGTCGCCGGCGGCGAGACGCTCCGCGCCGTCCCTGATGTCGCGGATCGGCCGGCTCAGCCGCCGGGTGACGAGCAGCCCGACCAGCGCGGCGATGAGGGCGACCACGACGGCGCTGATGGCGATCCGCCAGTACAGCGTGCTCAGCGCCTCGTCCACGCTGGTCATCGGGATGGACGCGCGCACCACTGTGGTCACCTTGCCATCCTCGCGCGAGGGGATGGCCACGTAGACCATGTGCTTGCCGAGCTCGATGCTGTAGTGGATGGCGGCGCCGGACGATGCGGTCAGGGCCTCCTCGAACTCGGGGCGGGTGCTGTGGTCGGGCATGCTGATAGGGTCCACGTGCGAGTCCGCCAGCACAGTGCCGATCGGCACTCCCGGCTGTCTCGCGGCGATGATGGTGATGCGCGTCCCCGATGCCGCGCCGAGACGCGTCACCAGTTCCTCGAGAGCTCCGGCATCGAGCGAGTCCCCGCGGGCGGTGACCTCCTCGCGCACCAGCTCCGCCCGCGCCTGCAACCCCGTCTCGGTCTGGGCGATGTAGAAGCTGCGCGCGCTGCGCCCGGCGTAGAATCCCATCGCCCCGGTGCAGAGGACGATGACCAGCAGGTAGGTGGCGTAGATGCGCCAGAAGAGCCGGGGTCTCGGCACGCTCAGTGGTCCTGCAGCCGGTAGCCGACGCCGCGCACCGTCTCGATGTACGCGCCACAACAGCCGAGCTTGCGCCGCAGGGAGACGATGTGGACGTCGACCGAGCGATCGGTCACGAAGCGATCGGTCACGAACGCATCGTCGCCCTGCGCGGCGTCGACCAGCTGCTGCCGCGTGAACACCCAGCCGGGGCGCTTGGCCAGGCAGAGGAGGATGCGGAACTCGGTGGCCGTCAGCTCGGCCGGGCTGTCGCCGACCAGGACCTGGTGCCGGCCCGGGTGGATGGTCATCTCCTTCACGTGGACGATCGCCTCATCGTCCATCGGCTCCGTCCCCCGGCGCAGCACGGCGCGGATGCGCGCGGTGAGGACCCGCGGGCTGAACGGCTTGGTCACGTAGTCGGAGGCGCCGAGCTCGAGTCCCGCCACCACGTCGGCTTCGCTGCCCTTGGCCGTGAGCATGACGATGGGGATACCTCGCGTCGCGGCATCGGCCTTGAGCCGGCGGCAGACCTCGAGACCGTCGAGCCCCGGGAGCATGAGGTCCAGCACGATGAGGTCCGGGAGCTTCGCGCGCGTCGCAGCCAGCGCGTCCTCTCCGCTTGCGACCACCGTCACGCGGTAGCCTTCCTTGTCCAGGTTGTACTTGACGAGCTCCAGGATGTCCCGCTCGTCGTCGACGACGAGTACGTTCTCTCTTGCCATCGTCACTCTCTCGAGGTGAGGCGGACGCGGGCCGGGCGATGCTTCCGTTCCCGGTAGAACGCGACGTAGGGTACCCTGCAGATGTTAGGACTTCGTGAGCGCACTGGCTACTCCGGCGACGGCCAGGAGGGGCGACCGTCGCCGGACGAAAGGACGGGGGATGAGGGCCTGCGAAGACGTTGTGGTAATCGGCGGCGGACCTGTAGGGGCCTGCAGTGCGCTCGAGCTCGCGCGAGCCGGCGCCCGGACCGTCCTGCTGGAGAAGGAGCCGCAGGTCTGCCCGCCGGAGAGCGGCGCACACGCCAACTGCGGCTTGCTGGTGCCGAGCGACGCGACTCCGCTCGCCGCCCCAGGCGTCCTCGGCCAGGGGCTCCGCTGGATGCTGGACGCCTCGAGCCCCTTCTACATCGCGCCGCGCCCGAGCCCCGCGCTGGCGCGCTGGCTGTGGCTGTTCCGGGCCGCCTGCTCCGCGGAGCGGGCCCAGGCGGCCAGGCCGGTGCTGCGAGCCTTGCACGTCGCGAGCGCCGACCTCCACGACGAGCTCGCCCGCGAACACGGCGAGCGCTGGCTGTTTCACCACGACGGCGTGGTACAGGTCTTCGAGACGCCGGCCGGCATGAACGCGGCGGCCGAAGAAGCTGAGCAGGCGCGCGCCCTGGGCGCGCGGGCCGACGAGCTCACCGCGGAGGAGGTCAGGCGGCTCTTTCCCGGCCTGTGCTGCGAGCTGGCCGGCGCCTACCTCTTCCCGGATGACGGCCACCTCGACCCGCTGCGCTTCACGACGGCCGTCGCGGAGCTGGCCGCGGACGCAGGCGCCAACGTCGTCACCAGCGCAGAGGTGCTCACGCTCGAGTCCGCACCTGGGGGCGTACGCGCCGTCACGACGCGCGGCGACTTCACCGCCGGCCAGGTGGTGCTTGCCGCCGGCGCATGGTCACCGATCCTGGCGCGCGGCCTCGGGCTTCGCCTGCCGATCGAGCCGGCGAAGGGCTACAGCGTCGACGTCGCACGGCCGAAGGACTTCCCCGAGATGCCGCTCTACCTGGGCGACGCTCACATCGTCCTGACCCCTCTCGGTGACACCCTGCGTCTGGGAAGCACGCTGGAGCTCTCCGGGTGGGACATGCGCGTCCGTCCCAAGCGCATCGCTTACCTGCGCGCGGGGGCGCAGCGGGCCATCGGCCTGCCGGCGGACGGTCCCGTGAGGCAGCGCTGGCGCGGCCCGCGGCCCGTGACCCCAGACGGGCTGCCGATCATCGGCCGTGTGCCGGGCCGCGACCGTGTGATCCTCGCGACCGGGCACTGCATGCTCGGGCTGTCCCTCGGACCGGTCACGGGCCGGCTGGTCGCCGAGCTGGCGGGAGGGCAGGCGCCGTCGATCGACCTCACCCCGCTCTCGCCCGAGCGCTGGTCGTAGTCGCGTGGGAGACGACCGGCGGCTCCGACGTCAGTCCATGATGGCCGCGTAGGCGGCGCGCCAGTCGGAGAGGTCGCCGAAGAGGTGGTCCGGCGCGTGCCTGGCGAGCTCCTCCGCAGCGTGCCGGCCCGTCGCCACCGCGATAGCCTTGACGCCGAGGCTTGCACCGCACTCGACGTCGGCCGGTGTGTCGCCGATCACCACGACGTCCTTGCCGGCGTAGCGCCGCCCGGTGAGCGCCTCGGCGCGCGCCACGGCGACGGCCGGCAGGTCAGCGCGCAGTGCCGAGTCGGACCCGTAGGCGCCAACCTTGAAGAGCGGGCGGAGGCCCGTCGGCGCGAGCTTGAGACGGGCCCCCTCCTCTACGTTGCCGGTCAGCAGACCGACGAGAGCGCGACGGTCGGCCGCCAGAGCTGTCACGAGCTCCTTGACACCCGGCAGCATCTCGACCTCGCCGTCCACCAGTTCGTCCGCCAGCAGCTCGACGTACCGCGCGATACAGGCGTCGACCATACTGTCGACGAAGCCGGCAGGGGCGCCGAGACGCTCCGCCAGGTCGTGGATGACCTGAGGCTGCGTCTCCCCCTCGTACCGGCCGATCACGCTCTCCGGATCGCCCGCGCCCCAGAGATCGGCCAGGTCGCGGATGATGCCCGGGTCGGTGCGGCCGTGGAAGGAGTAATCGCCGAGCTCGCCCTCGACGCCGTAGACATCGAGGATGGCGCGCATGATCGCGCGGCCGCCGGCCCCGTGGGCGTCGATCAGCGTGCAGTCGATGTCGAAGAGGACGAGGCGGTGGTGCACTCAGTCCCCACTCGGCGGGTTGCCCCCGTGGCACGGGCAGCCGGGCTTCTGCCCGAACCCGCCCTGATGACAGGCGTCGCACGGCAGCGGCTCGTCACCGGCCGGCACGTGCGGGCCCTCCTGCGGATGCGAGAATCCGGTCGGGTTCCAGTCCTTGATCGTGTGGCAGTCGACACACTGGGTCAGGCCGTTGTGCTGGTCGCCGTGGCAGTCGATGCAGCCGTCGGGCTTCGCCGAAACGCCCTGGGTATGGCAGGTCTGGCACACGACCTGGCCGTGCTTGCCCGTCAGCGGACCGCCGGGGTGGGGCCCGCTACCTTTGCCGCCGTTCCAGCCCCTGATGCCGTGGCAGTCGACGCACGGGCCACGGTCGCCGTGCGGCGCCGCGTGGCAGTAGCCACAGTCCTTGGTGCCGTCGGTGTGGCAGGTGAAGCACGACGGCATCGAGTTCGCCGGCGGCGCGGCGACGCCGGGCGCGCCGGCATGCACCAGCGAAGCGTGGCACTCGATGCACTGCTGCGCGGCGTGACCCTCACTGCCGTGCTCGAACGTCACGGGGGCCGGGGCGCCCAGCTTCAGGGTCTTGCCGGTCTGTGCGCCCGTGTGGCAGCCGGAGCGCATGCAGGCCGCGTCCGGGATGTGCCGGGTGACCTTGATCGGGGCCTTGATCTGGCCGGTGAAGTGGACCCAGACCTCGCGTGAAGCGTAGAACTTGGTCTCGGCGAAGTTCACCGCGCCCGGCGGGATGTGGCACTGCACGCAGTCGGTGGTCTTGTGCGCCGACTTCTCCCACGTGTCGCGGTACGGCCACATCTCGTGGCAATCGCTGCCGCAGAACTTGTTGCTCTCGGTGAAC
This sequence comes from uncultured Thermoleophilia bacterium, assembly GCA_963699725.1. GTDB lineage: Bacteria > Actinomycetota > Thermoleophilia > UBA2241 > UBA2241 > CAIXSE01. The sequence continues at coordinate 495,558 of CAVOVA010000027.1, read as the reverse complement.
CTGGCCGCCACGGCGCCGGCGCCGACGAGCAGCAGGATGAAGACGCCCGCGATGATCGCCAGGCGCTTCCACCAGCGCGCCCACCAGGATCGTCCCGGGGCGGACGATGTCCCTGAACCCACGACGGGCTCCTTTCGAGGTTCCACACTCTCGCAGAAGCATACGCCCGGACACCGCCGCCGTCCCGCAGTCCGCCGTGGACCATCGAGCCCTCAGAGTCCGGCGAGCCGCCCTGGGCCCGCCGGGCGCCTCAGCTCCCCGGGCCGCCCTTGAGCAGCAGCAGCGGCACCTCGGTGTTGTGCCGCACGTGGTCGGCCACGCTGCCCAGCACGATGCGCTTCGCCCAGCCGTGCCCGTGCGTGGCCATGGCGATGAGGTCCGGTCGCAGTTCCGCCGCCTGCTGCACGATCACCTCCTGCGGCTCGCCGGAGAGCAGCAGCGTGTTGACCGTGAGGCCGCGGCCGCGCAACATCTCCGCGGCACGCTCCAGGGCGCTTTCGCCCCCCTCGAGCTCACCGGCACGCTGCTCGCGCGTGTGGAAGTGCGCGACACGGAGCAGCGTGACGTAAGCGCCGAAGGCACCGGCGAGCTCACCGACGTGCTCCAGGACAGAGGCGTCGGTCTCACTGCCCTCGAGCGGGACGAGGATGTGATCGTAGACGGCCATCTCTCAGCCTCCGAGGAAGATCTCGTAGAGGAGGTACCCGTTCAACCCGATGATGATCGCGGCCAGAAGAACACCCACGCCGAGCTGCACCACGTTCATGCGCTCGGCGCCCATCACGCGGCGGCTGCGCGACAGCCAGAGCAGCGGAATGATCGTGAACGGCAGCTGGATGCTCAGCAGGACCTGGCTGACGATGAGTGCCATGAACGTGTCGACGCCGATCACGATGACGATCATGGCCGGTAGCGATGTGACCACGAGACCCACCCTGTAGAAGGTGGTGCGCGGGTCCTCGGGCCTGCCCAGATAGCCCGTGACCACGTTCGCCTCGGCCATCGACGACGTGATCGACGAGGCGATCCCCGCCACGAGCAGGGCCAAGCCGAAGAGGAGCTGCGACAGTGATCCGACCAGCGGCTCCAGGGTCGCGGAGGCCTGCTCGATGCTCGTCACCGTGACACCGGCGCCGAAGAAGACCGCTGCCGCGACGATGATCATCGCCGAGTTCACGAGCCAGCCCATGCCCATGGCCAGGCTCGTGTCGATGAGCTCGAAGTTCATCAGCCGGCGGCGGCGCTGTGGCGCCAGGTCCCAGTCGCGGGACAGGATGACGTTGGAGTGCACGTAGATGTTGTGCGGCATCACGATGGCGCCGAGCATGCCGAGGGCGACCAGGATGCTGGCCCCATCCACGGATGGGATCACCCAGCGCGGCGCGGCGGCGCCCCAGTCAGGATGAACGAGGAACAACTCGAGGATGTAGCAGGCGGCGATGATCGCCAGGAAGGCGACGATCATCCGTTCGAGCTTGTGGTACTGCTGCCCCAGGATGGCGACGAAGACGAGGGCGACCGTCAGCGGTGTCCCGAGCCACAGCGGCAAGCCGAAGAGGAGATAGAAGCCCAGCGCGGCCCCGAGATACTCAGCCAGGTCGGTCGCCATGCATGCCAGCACGATCGTCACGCCGGCGATCCAGACAACGGGCTTCGGCAGTTGCTCGCGAACGTTGACCGCGAGCGAATGCCCGGTGACGATCCCCAGCTTGGCGGAGAGGTGCTGCAGAAAGATGAGCATGAGCGTGCTCAGTGAGACGACCCACAGCAGCGCATACCCGAATTCGGAGCCGCCGGCGATGTTGGTCGCCCAGTTGCCCGGGTCGATGAACCCGATGGTGACGATGAACCCCGGCCCGAGGTAGCGAAGGAGCTCGCGCGAGAACAGGTCGCCCAGGAAGTCGCGCGGCCCGTTGGGGCGCGAGTCCGCCGCAAGGTCGGCCGGGGGGGCGAGCGGCGGGCCAGGCTGCGCAGGCCCGCCCGCCCCCGGGACGGTCACCCCGTGTCCGCTCTCGTCGTGGCCGGTCATGCTGGCCCCACTCTATCCCGTGCTCGCGGTGCCGTCCCGCATCCGAAGCGGCCGGGGCGGCACACGCCGCCCCGGCCCACGATCACGCGGAAGCACTCTCGTCGCCGGACTTCTCCTCGAAGGGCCATTGGCCGGCAAGCAGGCTCAGGGCGGCCTCGAGCAGCAGGACGATGATGATGATCAGGAAGATGCCCAGCCACGACCACGTCGCCAGAGCGAGCACGATGAGGCCGACCACGAGGATCCCCCAGCGCACTCCGACGACGTGGTTTCCGATCCACGACGTCACGGGCGAGTCGGGTATCTTGACGTCGGCGCTCCCACCGGCGGCTCGCTTCCCCACGGCGACGGCAGCGTCGCGCACGTCGCGGCGGCCCAGGAGCCAAACGAGGATCGCCGACACGACACCGAGCACGACGATCCAGATCGTGATCGTGGTGAACGGGTCGAGTGAGGCGTTGACCACGTCCTTCGCGACAGTGATGCCGCCGTCCTCCCGCAGCTTGTCGGTCAGCGCGATGGACGCGCGGTTGACGATCACGCGCGTGAGGACGATCGCGATCGCCGCCCCGATGCCGATGGCGATCGCCGTCCGCGCGCGGCGGCGCGCGAGCCAGATCGTCACCGCAATGAGCGCGATCGTGACGAGTGGCAGGATCCAGACGAGGCGGTCGAACCACTGAACGGCGGTCTGCGCCGTCCCGAGCGCGTCCGACTGGAGCAGGGTGACCTGCCCGAAGTCCGACGGCAGCGGTTTGCCGGACCAGTTCGCGACCTCCTGGATGGCCGCCTGGGGATCGGTGCCCGGCTCGATGACGGGCGGGCTGAATCTGTCGGCGAGCCCGCCCGGCAGCCTCTCGTCCACCCACACAAGGACCTGGCTGATGAGGGGCAGGAGGTCGAGGTTGACGTCGCTGCCCTCGACGTAGACGTTGGTGGTATCGCCGCGGAGCAGCGCGACGATCTTCTCGTGCGCGAGCCGATTGACCTTGAGCCAGAGGTCGTAGGCCTTCGGCGTGCTCAACACCTTGTTGGCGCCCTTGGCGATGAAGTCGGTCACGGCGACGGTGATGGGAGCTGTGAAGAACTGCGCCTGCTCCGGGAGAGCGTCCGCAACGCGTTGGTCCAGGTCGGTCGCGGTCACCGCCTGGTCGGCGATGTACTGGCTGAGCTGCTGTATCGTCTTGGGATCCTTGCCGATCGGCGCGACCAGACTCATGTAGCCGTCGGTGTTCATCACCGTGTAGTGGGTCCACAACGTGAGGCCGCTGACGACCACGGCCAGACACGAGAGGAGGATGAGCAGCCCCACCAGGACGCGCCGCAGCCGACCGGGTCTGCGGGCCGGGACGATCTCGGCCGCCGCCTCGTCCGCTGGTACGTCCATGACCTTCGTCTCCTCGTCGCCGACATCCGCCGGTGCGGCCTCATCCGATGCCGACGCGCCGGCCTGCGTGACGCTCGTCACCTCGTCCGACTCGGCTGCGCCGCCCGCACCGTTCCTGGGATCGTCGTCCTTCATCGCCTCGTCCTCTCTCCGGCCCCTGCGTGTACGCTCATGACCCCACATACCCAATCGATGCGGCAAAGCCTACGCCACGGTCAACGCCTGTCCCAGGTCGGCGATCAGATCGCCGGCGTCCTCGATGCCCACCGAGTAGCGGACGAGTCCCTCCGGGATGCCCATCGCCGCCCGCTCCTCCGGGGTGCACTCCACGTGGCTGGTCGTCGCCGGCACACCGGCGAGAGTCTCCACAGCTCCGAGGTTGGCCGCCAGATGCGCGAGTCGCAACTGCGACAGGACGCGCTCGACCGCCTCGAACCCGCCGCACAGGGAGAAACTGAGCATGCCGCCGTACCCGCGCATCTGCCGCGCCGCGACGTCGTGGTGAAGGTGCGCCTCGAGACCAGGGTAGTTCACGACATCGACGGCCGGCTGCTCCTGCAACCACCGGGCGATGGTGAGCGCGCTCTCGTTCTGCTGGCGCACGCGGAGGGCGAGCGTCTTGAGGCTGCGCACGAACAGGTACGCGGCCATCGGATCGAGCGATGCGCCGGTGATCTCGCGGTAGTGGTAGACCTTCTCGACAAGCTCGGGCGGACCGCAGAGCACGCCGCCGAGCGCGTCGGCGTGGCCGCCGAGGTACTTGGTGGCGCTGTGGAGCACGAGGTCCGTGCCCAGCGCCAGCGGGTTCTGGTTGACCGGCGTCGCGAAGGTGTTGTCGGCCACCACGAGCGCGCCCACCTCATGCGCGGCCGCCGACAGACGCGCGATGTCCATGATCTTGAGCGTCGGGTTGGTGGGCGATTCCAGGTAGACGAGCCGGCAGCCCTTGGCGATCGCGGCCTCGATCTGCTCGAAGTCGGTGGTGTCGCACAGCTCCACATCGACGCCGATACGCGGCAGGAAGTCGAGGAACAGCTGATTGGTCCCGCCGTAGGTGTCCTTGGCCGAGACCACACGGTCGCCGGGGGCGAGCAGCGCGAACAGCGTGTTGCTGATGGCGGCCATGCCGGTGGAGAAGCTCGTGGCCGCCGCCCCGCCCTCGAGGATGCGCACCTTCTCCTCGAAGGCCGCCACGGTCGGGTTGGTGTTGCGTGAGTAGATGTGCCCCTCGACCCGTCCGAGGGCCGCGTCCACCCAGGTGCCCACGTCCTCGTAGCCGAACGCGGCACTGTACATGATCGGCACCTGCGTGCCCCGGTGGGCGAGAGCCGCGTCCTCTCCGGCGCGGACGGCGAGGGTGGCGGGCGCGAGATCCTCGCCCGGCTGTCTCCCATGGGGCTGTGGCGTGCTGCTCATCTCTGGTCCTCCTCGCCGGGCGCGTCCGGCTGCCGGTCCGTGCAGGAGCCCCGATTCTACGGAGCCGCGACCGCGCGGACCAGCGATCGGCAGACCGGCTACGGTCCCGAGTGGCTCGGCGACGGGCCGCCGCCCGGGCGCTGAGGTAGCCTCTCGCGCGTCACCCGGGCCTGCGCTGCGTCACCCGGAAGAGACGGCGTGGCAGATCGCCCTCCTCGAACTCGGTCACGTCCAGAAGCTCGAAGCCGCGGGCCAGCCGCTCAACGAGTTCGCGGCTGAAGAAGTGCACGACGAACCCTCTCGCCTCGTACATGTCGTCGCCGTGCGCCACGCCGGCGCCGCAGTCGGCGTCGTCGGTCGTGCGCACCGTGTATACCTGCAGGCCGCCGGGACGCAGCACGCGGCGGACCTCCGCAGACAGGGCCTCGAGCTGCGGCGTGGTGAGCGCCATGCAGTAGAGCATGTGCGAGAAGCAGGCATCGAAGGATGCATCCTCGAACGGGAGGTCGTCCCGGCAGTCGTGGACCGACGCGCGCAGAGGCAGGACGGGGTCGGCGGCCTGCGCCTTGCCGCGGATGGCGGTGATGCCGCAGTCGGCGAAGTCGAGCGCGTGGACAGCGAAGCCCCGGCGCGCGAAATAGACGCTGTCGCGTCCCTGGCCGGCGCCCAGCTCCAGGAGCTCGACGGCTCCGGCCGCCGCGAATCGCTCGGCCGCGGCACGCGCCGGGATGCTCGGCTGGATTCCGTAGCGCTCGGCGCGGTCGCCGAGGACCTGCGTCCACTGCCGGCGCTGACCGGCCGCCAGCTCGGCGGCCGCCTCGCCGTCTGCCGCCGCTTGGACCAGCGCTGTCCGCAGTGACTCGTCCGAGGGCACGCCACCGGATCCTCCGGGGCCGGAGTACGAGCGTCAGCCGAGGCCGTACTGCTCCAGAGCCGCGGCGCGCGGCTCCACATCCTGCCCGGAGACCCGGACCGTCGGCGAGCCGGGGAACCGAAGGCGCCTTGCCTCGGCCCCGTCGGCGACCGGCGTGGAGACGATCTCGACGTCCACGCCGGCGGCGCGCGCGACCCGCTTGACGGCGTCGCGCGCCGGTCCCGCGCTCGCACACTCCGGCGCGAACAGGACTTCCACCCGGATCGCCGTCATCTCTCCTCTGATCTCGACACGAGCATCCTCATCTGGCGTTCCGCCAGCATACCCGACGGCGCCGGCGTTGACGTCCACCCACGTATCGGCTATCCTGCACCTCATCATTAGGCGTGCCTAACTCTCTTAGTTCGGTCCCCCTCAAAAGGAAGCCCATGACGCTGCTCGACGCCCGGCGCGGCCGGCCCATCAGGATTCTCAAGATCGACGACGACCGCGCCCGCGCTCAGTGCGTGCGGTTCGGCATCGGAGAAGGCACCGTCATCGAGTCCGTCGAGACCGTGCCGCTGGGGCCGGTGCTCGTGCGCCACTGCCGGCAGGAGATCTGCCTGGGGCGCAGCCTGGCCCGGCGCGTCCTCGTCGAGAGTGTGGTCGCCGCGTGAAGGCGAGCGCCGCGCCGGCGTGCTGTGCCGGTACGGCCTCTGTCGAGGCGCCCGCGGGCGCGCGACAGATCGTCCTCGTCGGCAATCCCAACGTCGGCAAGTCACTCTTCTTCAACGCCTTCACCGGCCTGTACGTCGACGTCTCCAACTATCCGGGCACCACCGTGGCCGTCTCCAGTGGGCGGATGGGCGACGACGTCGTCCTGGACACGCCGGGCATCTACGGCGTCTCCTCCTTCAACGACGAGGAGACCGTCGCGCGCGACATCGTCATGGAGGCCGACGTCATCGTCAACGTGGTCGACGCGGTGCACCTGGAGCGCGACCTCTTTCTCACCCAGCAGATCCTCGACATGGGCATCCCCATGGTCGTGGCTCTCAACATGGTCGACGAGGCGAAGACACAGGGCGTGGGCGTGGACGCCGAGGCGCTCTCGCGCCTGCTCGGCGTCCCCGTAGTCCCAACGGTCGCCGTTCACCGGAAGGGCTTCGACGAGGTGCGGGACGCGCTCGGCGCAGCGCGGTCCGGGCGCTCCGACCCGATGCTGCAGGAGCGCCTCACCGAGTTGCTCGCCCGCGTCGCCACGCGCCCGGAGGCTCTGCTCGTCCTCGAGGCGGATCCGGTCGTCTCCGAGCGCGCCGGCGTGCACATCGAGGGTCAGCGGGACGCCATCTACCAGGATCGGCGGCGGCGCGTGAACGACGTGGTCGCGGAGGCGGTCAGACAGCCGAACGGCCGCCCCGACTTCCGCAACCGCCTGGGCAGGGCGCTCATCCGGCCGCTGGTCGGCATCCCCGTGCTCGCGGCGACGCTGTTCGTCATGTACGAGGTCATCGGCGTGTTCGTGGCCGGCACGGTGGTGGGCTTCACCGAAGGGACCGTGATGCAGGGCTACGTAGAGCCGTTCCTGCGCGGCCTCATCGAACAGGTCACGGGCACGTCTGGCGTCGCCTACAGCCTCCTCGCAGGAGAATTCGGCGTGGTGACCATGACCGTGACCTACGTCTTCGGCTTGCTCCTGCCGCTCGTCGTCGCCTTCTACCTCCTGATGTCCACGCTCGAGGACTCCGGCTATCTGCCGCGCATCGCCGCGCTCTCCGACAGGCTGATGACTGGCATCGGACTCAATGGCCGCGCGATCATCCCCATGATCCTGGGCTTCGGCTGCATCACCATGGCCACCATGACGACGCGCATCCTCGGCAGCGAACGCGAGCGGCGCATCGCCACCGCCCTCATGGCCTTCGCCATCCCGTGCTCCGCACAGCTGGGCGTAGTGGTCGCCCTGCTCGCGGCGGCGGGCGGCGGCGTGATCGCACTGGCCTACGCCGCCATCATGATCTTGATCTTCGGTCTCATCGGCCTGGCCATGGACCGTGTCATGCCGGGCAAGTCCACCGACCTGCTGATCGACCTCCCGCCGCTGCGCCTTCCGCGACCGAAGAACGTGCTCGTGAAGACGTACCACAAGACCGTCATGTTCCTGCGCGAGGTCATTCTCTACTTCGTCGCCGGCGCCCTCCTGCTCAGCGTGCTCCAGATCACCGGCGCCCTTCAGGGCTTGCAGATCCTCTTGACGCCTCTGACCGTCGGCTGGCTGGGGCTGCCGGCGGCGGCCTCCAATGCCTTCGTCATGGGCTTCGTACGTCGCGACTTCGGCGCCACGGGGCTGTATGACCTCGGCCTGAACGGCACGCAGATCCTCGTCGCGCTGGTCACGATCACGCTGTTCGTGCCCTGCATCGCCTCGGTGCTGATCATCATGAAGGAGCGCGGCAAAGCGTTCACAGCTGCCGTGTGGCTCAGCAGCGTCGGACTCGCCTTCCTGGTGGGCGGAATCGTCGCTCACGTCGCGGGAGTCCTGTGAAGACGAGCGTGAGGCATGATCCGGCGCGGGCGCGCGAGACGGTGCCTCCGTCGCGCGCCCGGGGCTCCTGCCTCACCTGCCCGCAGTGCGGGCTGCCGCTCGAGAGCCTTGCCCTCCGCTGCCCGCGATGCGCGGCGCCGATCGCGCTCGGCTGCAGCGGCAACTGCTGGGAGTGCGGCGAGAAGCGCTGATGAGGGGACTCGCGGCGGCCTCCCCCGGGGGGCCCGGCTGCGCGACGTCCCTCGAGCGGACGCGACCGCTCCGAGTGGATCGGCGGCGTGAACGCGGCCCGGCTCTCGCAGGGCCGGCGCCGCGCCGGCGGCGTCCGTCCGGCACGACTCCACCGCCGATGGGCGCCGCGCGCCGCACGGCGGGCACACCGGCTGGCGGACCACCGGCAAGCGCTCGCCGACCATCTTGACCACGGCGGCCACGGCGCTCACCCAAGCGGCGGACAGCCCTCCGGCGGCCACGGCGCCGGCGGGACGACCCACGAGCAGCCCTCCGCCACCGAGCCTTCGACGGCGATGCCCGCGGATCACACGACACCGACGCCCACCGAGTCGACGCACGACACGACGGCGCCGACCACGTCCACGTCCGCCGGCCACCACGGCGGAGAGCCGACGCGTGACGGGAGCGGCCACTGACTGCGGAGTCGGCCCTTGGCACGGTTGACCCACGAGGCTCCCGGCGAGTAGGCTCGGGGTCCGTAGGGGAGTAGCCGGCTCATCCGTCAGGGCGAGCGGCGCGGTCGTCATCACGGGCTCAGGCCCCGGGCGCGCCAGCGAACGGCAAGACCTTCGGCACACATCGCGTGCCGGAGGTCTTTCTTCTTGCCGGCGCGAGACCGGGCGCAAGGAGAGGACGACGTGACGGGCAGGGATCGATGACGGAGAGCGCGACGCTGCACTGGGCGGTCTTCTTCAGCGTCGTCGGCATCGCCATGGCGGTCGACCTCGGGTTCGTCGGGCGCAAGGGAGACGTGATCAGCACGCGGACAGCCTTCGCGTGGAGCGCCGTGTGGATCTCGCTCGGCATCGGGTTCTCGGGACTCGTCTGGCTGTGGTACGGCGGCGAGGCGGCGCAGCAGTACCTCGCCGGGTACCTCATCGAAGAGTCGCTCAGCATCGACAACCTCTTCGTCTTCCTGCTCGTCTTCGGCTCACTGGGCATCGCACTGCGACACCAGCGTAAGGTGCTCTTCTGGGGCATCCTCGGGGCAATGCTCATGCGTGGCGTCTTCATCGTCGCCGGGGTGAGCCTGATCACCCGCTTCGAGTGGATCATCTACATCTTCGGCGCGCTGCTCGTCTACACCGCCTACCGGCTTGTCCGCTCGCACGGCGTCGAGGTGGAGCCGGAGAAGAACCCGCTGGTCCGACTGGCCCGACGGCTCTTCCCCGTCGAGGCGGAGTATCGGGGGCGACACTTCTTCGTCCGCCGTGGCGGCAAGCTGTTCATCACACCGCTGGTCATCGCCCTGGTCGCGATCGAGTCGGCCGACCTCGTCTTTGCCATCGACTCGGTGCCGGCCGTCCTCGCCATCTCCAACATCACGTTCGTCGTCTTCACCAGCAACATCGCCGCGATCCTCGGACTTCGTTCGCTCTACTTCGCTCTCGCCGGCAGCCTCCAGCGGTTCGAGTACCTGAGCTGGGGGCTCGCCTGCGTACTCGGCTTCGTGGGCATCAAGATGCTGCTCAGCCACTGGCTACACATCCCCGTGCTTGTCTCCCTCGGCGTCATCGTGGCCGCCGTCGGGACGGCGGTGATCGTCTCGCTGGTGCTCACGAGGGGAGCTGAGCCGGACGCGCAGGTGCTCGAGGCGGCCGGGCGAGACGACCTCGTGAAGAAACCGGAAGAGGATGCGTGAGGCGTTGACATCAACTTCATTTGATGTAGAATCACATCGACAGAAGTTGATTTGACGTCACGGGAGGACATCATGGGCGCCGCCGGCGAGGACCTCAAGGACCAGATCCGCCACCACTACGCCGAGCGAGCAGTCGCGGCGTCCGAGGCGAAGCCTTGTTCCTGTTCCTGCGGGTGCGCGCCCGTCGAGCCGCAGGACGAGTTCGCGCGCGGCCTCTACGACGTCAGCGAGACCGGCGGTCTGCCGGCTGAGGCCGTGCTCGGGAGCCTCGGCTGCGGCAACCCCACCGCTCTCGCCGACCTGCAGCCGGGCGAGATCGTGCTCGACCTCGGTAGCGGCGGCGGGATCGATGTCCTGCTGTCCGCCCGCCGCGTCGGCCCGAGGGGCAAAGCCTTTGGGCTCGACATGACCGACGAGATGCTCGCCCTCGCGCGCGAGAACCAGCAGAAGGCCGGCGTGGAGAACGTCGAGTTCTTCAAGGGCGAGATCGAGGCGATCCCGCTGCCGGACGACTCGGTCGACGTCGTCATCAGCAACTGCGTCATCAACCTCTCGCTGGACAAGGACAAGGTGCTCGGCGAGGCGTTTCGAGTCCTCCGGCCCGGTGGTCGCTTCGCCGTCTCCGACATCGTCTTCCAGGGCGACATGGGCCTCGTCCCCGACGAGCTGCTGCACGACGTGGAGGCGTGGTCCGGCTGCATCGCCGGAGCCCTCGAGGAGGGCGACTACCTCGAGAAGCTGCGGCGCGCCGGCTTCGCCGACGCCGCCGTCGAGGTGACCAACGTCTACGACGGCGTCCCGGAGAACTCGTGCTGCGGCGCGCCCGCGCTCCCCGCGGGCGTGCAGCTGGTCAGCGGGTTCGTGCGCGCGGTGAAGCCCTCCGGCTGAAGCCAATCGCGACGAGCGGCGCCGGGACGGCCGCCCGGAGGGCAGACGCCCGCCGGCCGGCCCTTTTCGCTTCTGCCGCAAGCCCGCTCTCGGCCCCTGCGAGTGCCTCGGCGACCGGCAACGGACCTGCTTTGCGGTGCCGGGTCACTGCGGGTATCATATGAACACCTGTTCATATGTTCAGAGGAGAGGTGGCTGCGTGGCTTCGCCCACCGAGGATCGCGTGATCTGCGCCAAGGACGACCAGGATCTGCTCGACCACTGCGATGTACACGTCGTGGACCCGGAGCGCGTTTCGGGGGTCAGAGCGCGATTGGTGACGCCCGGCATCGCCGGGCAGATGGCCGTCGTCTTCAAGGTGCTCGCCGACCAGAGTCGCTGCCGCCTCATGGCTGCGATCATCGAAGCCGGTGAGCTCTGCGTCTGCGACCTCGCCGCGACCGTCGACATGAGCGAGAGCAACGTCAGCCACCACTTGCGCGTGCTGCGCGCGAACGCCCTGGTCCGCGCGCGTCGCGACGGCAAGATGGTCTTCTACTCGCCGGACGACGCGCACATCCGGCAGTTGCTCGACATCACGCGCGAGCACGTGGAGCACGGACCCGAAAGCGTCTCCGCGAAGGCTGCCGGCGTCGGCCGCCGCGCCGGGGCGGGCGGCGGTGGGGGCGAAGCGCGATGACGGAGAGCACTCTCGAGCTGTCGCTGCTGCTGCCGCGGGCCGCCGAGTGCGGGGACTGCGTGGACGAGGTGGGCGTCGAACTGCTGCGTCTCGACGGCATCCACGCCGTCGAGACGGACGTGCCTCGCGGCCTCATCAACGTCCGCTTCGACGAGGATGAGCTGACCGGCGAAGCGGTCGAGACCTTCGCCCGCCGGGCCGGCGCACAAGCACACTGCGAGGATCATTGCCCGGTCGCCACACACGAGCACGGCCCGCTCGACCTCCTGGCGCCGCTGCCCGGCGAGGGCGGTGACGAGCGGCGCATCCTGCACGTCACCGGCATGGATTGCGCCGACTGTGCGGTCAAGCTCCAGGGCGCGCTGCGCAAGGAGCGCGGTGTGCGCAGCGCCGACGTCAACTTCGGCGCGGCGACCCTGGCGGTCGCCGTCGATCCGGCTCAGGCGGGCATCTCGGACGTCTTTCGCGCCGTGCGGCGCCTGGGCTACGACACGGTCGAGCGGCGTGCCCGGGACGCGAAGCCGAGCGCACGAGCGGGCGCGGCTGGTGCCGCGCGCGCCGGCCGCGGCTTCTGGCTCACGGAGCCGCGGGCAATCGCTACCCTCGTGTCCGGAGCGTTCACGGTCGCGGGCTTCGTGGCGGCCGCCGCGGCGCCCAGCCGCGGCGCCTTTGCTCTTCGGCGCCGCGGTCGTCAGCGGCGGCGTCTACGTGGCGCGTGCCGCCGTCTTCAGCTTGCGCGCGCACCAGGTCGACATGAACGTGCTGATGACGCTGGCCATGATCGGGGCCGCGGCCATCGGCCAGTGGAGCGAGGCGGCTCTCGTCGCCTTCCTCTTCAGCCTCGGCACCGTGCTGCAGGTCGCCACGCTCGAGCGCACGCGCCGGGCGATCAGCGGTCTGATGCAGCTTGCGCCACCCACTGCGAACGTCCTGCGGCCGTCGCCCGACGGCAACGATTCGCGCGAGACCGCCGTCGCCGTTGCCACGATCGAGGTCGGCGACATCGTGGTGGTGCGCCCGGGCGAGCGGGCGGCCGTGGACGGGGTCGTCGTCGAGGGCACGGCTGCCGCCGACCAGGCGCCGGTCACCGGCGAGTCCCTCCCCGTCGCCAAAGGACCGGGCGACCAGGTCTTCGCCGGCTCCATCGTCGAGGGCGGCTCGATTCACGTGCGCGCGACCGCGGCGGCGTCGGACACGACCATCGCCAAGATCGTGCACATGGTCGAGGAGGCGCAGGCGCAGCGGGCGCCGGCCGAGAGCATCGTCGACCGCTTTGCCAGCCGCTACACGCCCATCGTCGTGGCGCTGGCCGCGGCGGTCGCCTTCATCCCGCCGCTCCTCGGCGCCTCCTTCGACACCTGGTTCTACCGCGGCCTGGCACTGCTCATCATCAGCTGCCCGTGTGCGCTCGTGATTTCGACACCGGTGAGCATCCTCGCCGCGCTCGCCCGCGCGACGCGCAACGGCGTCTTGATCAAGGGCGGCGCGTATCTCGAGCAGATGGCCGGCCTCAAGGCGGTCGCCTTCGACAAGACGGGGACGCTCACGCGCGGCCGTCCCGCAGTCACCGACGTCGTGCCGCTGAACGGCGCATCCCCCAGGCGCGTGCTGGTGGTCGCCGCGGCGCTGGAGCGCTACAGCGAGCACCCGCTGGCCAGGGCCATCGCGGAGCACGCCGAGTCCGCGGTCGTGGCGGCCGCCGACGCAGCTTCGGCCGGGGCGACGGCCGGCGCGCCCGGAGCACCCTCCATCGCGGAGGCCGCCTGCGCCTGCTCCACGCCCGGCTGCTGCAGCGCCGCGGAGCCGGCCGAGCGACGCGACCACGACTGGGCGGAGACCGGGGCGAAAGGACACCACTCGGCTCCCGTACACCTCTCCGAGTCGCACGGCCCGGATATCGAGCGCTTCCGCGCGATCCCCGGGCGCGGGGTGCGCGCCGAGGTGAACGGCCGGCTTCACTTCGTCGGCCGTCCGGACCTCCTCGGCGCGCACGCCGCGGATCCCGGTCTCACCGAAGCCGTCGAGCGGCTCGAGCGTCAGGGCAAGACGGCCGTCGTGGTAGGGAACGAGGAAGGCGCGCTCGGCGTGATCGCCGTCAGCGACCCGCTGCGGCCCGGAGCCCGCGAGGTGGTGACGGAGCTGCGCGCGCTCGGTATCGGCGATGTGGTCATGCTCACCGGCGACAACCGGAAGACGGCGGCGGCCGTGGCCGCCGAGGCCGGGGTGACCGACGTGCGCGCCGGCCTGCTGCCCGCGCAGAAGGTCGCCGCCGTCGCCGAGCTCCGCGACCGCGCGGGCGCGGTCGCGATGGTCGGCGACGGCGTCAACGACGCCCCTGCTCTGGCGGCGGCCACCCTCGGCGTCGCCATGGGCGCCGCCGGCACCGACGCCGCTCTCGAGACCGCCGACATCGCCCTCATGGGCGACGACCTCTCGGCCGTCCCCGAGACCATCCGGCTCGCCCGCCGTACCACCCGCGTGATCTGGCAGAACATCGTCTTCTCGATCGCCGTGAAGGCGGTCTTCCTGGTCCTTGCCCCGCTGGGCCTCGTGAGCCTCTGGCTCGCCGTGTTCGCCGACATGGGAACGTCTCTCATCGTCACCGCAAATGGGCTACGCTTGTACCGTCGCTGAGGGAGGGACCTTGACCACGATCATCTACACCAAGCCGGGCTGCCCGTACTGCGCCACCGCGAAGCAGGAGCTCGAGGCGCGCGGCGTCGACTACGACGAGATCGACGTGTACACCAGCCCGGGCGCCCGCGATCAACTCGCAGAGATCACCGGCGGCATGAACGTCGTGCCGGTGATCGTCGAAGAAGACGGCGAAGTGCGCATCGCCGCGGGAGGCGGCTGAGGCATCTGACGGGCGCGCGTGACGCGCCCTACCGTTTGACCGGCAGCCCTGCCTTCTTCCAGGCCATGAGGCCGCCGTGCACGTTCGTCACCTTCGTGAAACCCATCCCGGCGAGCACTTTCGCCTGCCGGGGACTGCGATGCCCGCTCAGACAGATGACGAGGATGTCGTCGTCGCGATCGAGCCCCGTCTGGTCCGTCTTGATGAGCTTCGGCGGCACGCTGCGCGCGCCCTTGGGGTGACCGGAGTGCGCATACTCGCGCGGCGAACGCACATCGATGAGCTTGGCGCCGCGCTTGGAGCGCGCGAACGCCTCCTTCACCTCGATCGTCGGTACCTGTACGGCAGGGCCGTCGCTGGAGCGTCGCCTGCTGCTGAAGGGCCACATCGTCGCTGATCGCCCCGACCGTCAGACGGTGGCGTTGTCGTGCTGGGGCTCTTCGACCAGTGTGTCGTAGAGCACCTCGAACGGGCCGCTCGTGAAGATCGATTGCAGGGTGCCGTAGATCCGCTGCACGGGCGGACTCTGGTAGAACTCATCGTGCAGGGCGAGCGACTCCCACTGCGTCTCGAAGATGAAGTGGACGTCGCCGAGCGTCGCCTCTCTGCCCTCGTCGCGGAGCGCACTGCCGAGCGGCGACATGCCGAACGACCGCAACACGCGATGGCCTGTGTGTCCCGGCGCACCCTGGAGGTAGCCGGCGAGCTCCTGAAGCGCCCGCTCGGCACGGTGCTCCGTGCCTTTGCGAACGCTGAACATGGTCTGACCGATCAACATCGACTTCACTCCTCTGCGGAGACTGCATAGGCAGTTGTACCCGCGAGCGCCCGAAAGGAACGGGTCAGCGCACCACCGTGCGGAAGGCGGCGATGAGATCGGGGGCCCCGAGCGCCGCCTCTCCCTCACCGGTCCACACGATCTTGCCGGCGCGATCGATGATGAAGGCCATCGGCCGGGTAGCGCCGTCCTTGCGCAGCGCACCGTAGAGCCCCGCGACGCTGCCGTCGTCCGGCAGCAGGGGGAACGCGAGACCGGGCACGCCGTCGGCCAGGGCCTTGACGTCGTCGCGGCCGGCGTCGCAGATGCCGACGAGCTGGCCGCGCAGACCCCAGAGCGAGTCCGCCGCCGAGCTCAGCCGTTGCAGCGTCTGTGCGGCGCCCGGCGCCTGTGTCTGGATGAACACGAGCACGGGGAACCAGTCGCCACGGTACTGATTGAGCCTGATCTCGCTGCCGTCGACGGCGCTGAGAGTGAAGGTCGGCGCTTCGCGGCCGACGCCGAAGTCGTAACCCACGTCGGGAACCTCCTGACGGTGTCGCGGGCGAGGCCCGCGCGTGTCAGGGGCGAGTGTATCAAAGGGCGCTGCGAGCTGGCGGCGTCGGCACCCGGCGGTGCGCCCGTAACCCCCGCCCTGCTGCAGTACGGCAGGAGGCCGCCATCGAGTCCGCCGATTCTGAAGACCGTCCGAAGCGCGCGCTCAGGTTGCTCTCAGCCGCGCTTCAGCGGATGCTCAGCCATCGCGGCCATAGTCCGCCGCAGACGGCGTGGCCGGATCACGGCCGGCGCCGGTGCTTTCCCCCGAAGAGAGGACTCTCCATGAAGCGCACCATCGTCGTCGTTCTCGCCGTCCTGGCGCTGCTCGGCATCGCGGCAGCGGGTCTGCTCACCGCCGGCTGCGGCAGCGATGTCCCCAGCGATGCGGTGGCGACTGTCGGCGACGCCAAGGTGACCACGACCGAACTCCAGGAACTGCTGACGCAGGCGAAGACACAGGTGGAGACTCAGGGCTCCGCCTTCCCGTCCCAAGGCACATCCGACTACGACCGTTACGTCGGACAGATCGTCGACTACCTGGTGCAGGAGCAGATCGTGGCGCAGAGCGCCGGCGAACTCGGTGTTTCCGTGAGCGACGAGGAAGTGAACGCCCAGATCGCGCAGATAGAGAAGGACTTCGGCGGTGAGGAGAAGGTGCTCGCGCTGCTCGAGGAGCAGGGAATGAACAGGGAGCTCCTCGAGCGCTCGCTCCGCTCGCAGGCGCTGACCAGGAAGGTCGCCGCCGCCGTGGTCAAGAAGGCCTCGGTGAGCGACGCCGATGTCCAGGCCTACTGGAACGCGCACAAAGCCCAGCTGAGCGAGAAGAAGGCGACGGCGACCCTGGCCAAGGCCACCGCCGTGATCCGCGCGACACTCCTCGACTCCGCGAAGCAGGAGCTCTGGAAGGCCTGGATCGTGGAGCGGTCGAAAGCTCTCGGCGTCGACTACGCGGCGGGCTACGACCCCGCGGAGCTGTTGGCCTCGCCGTCACCGGCGGCAGCGCAAGGCAACGGCGGCTGAGGACGCCGGCGACGTCCTCAGCCGCCGGGCGCGACCGTCGGACCGTGCGTGCGACGGGGCCGGCCCACCGAAGCGGCGGCCGGCCCCGTCGGGGTCGTTCGGTCTGCGCCGCGCCTCAGAAGGCCTTGTAGAGCTCCTTGCCGGCGGCGCAGTAGGGACACTTGTCCGGGACGTCGCCGATGACGGTGTGACCGCAGACGAGGCACACGTGCACCTGCTGGTCGGCGATGTCCTTGCCGTCGAGCACCTGCTCGCGGGCCTCGGTGTACATCCCCTTGTGGTCGACCTCGGACTTGAGCGCGTAATTGATGCTGCGCACGGCCTGGTTGTTGCCCTGCTTCTTGGCGATGGCATGGTAGGCCGGATACATCTCGTCGACCTCGAAGCTCTCGCCGCCGAACGCCGCGAGAAGGTTGTCGGCGGTGGCCCCGATGCCGCCCATGACGCGCAGGTGGTTGCGCGCATGACGCGTCTCGGCGAACGAGATGGCACGGAACAGCTTGGCCACGTTGGGGTAGCCTTCGTCCTCGGCCTGGTCGGCCCAGACGAGGTACTTCTCGGCCGCCTGGCTCTCGCCGGCGAAGGCGGCTTTGAGGCTCTCCTCGGTCATAGCGCCGAGGTCCTCGATCTTGGGGAGGCGCTTCTCCAGGGCTTCGTCCATCAGAACTCCTTGAAGAACTCGGCGGTGGTGCCGCACTGCGTGCAGTAGGCGGGCGCCTTGCCGACCACCGTGTGCCCGCAGATGGGGCAGACGTAGACGCGGGCATCATCGAAGTCCTTCTTGCCCTCGACGCCCTTGAGCGTGGTGTCGTAGATACCCTGGTGATCCATCTCGGCCTTCAGGGCGTAGCCGATCGACACGCGCGCCGACGCATTGCCCTGGAGCGCGGCGACGGCGTCGTACGCCGGATACATCTCGTCGATCTCGAACGTCTCGCCGCCCCAGGCCCCCTTGAGGTTCTCGGCCGTGGTGCCGATGCCGCCGAGCACACTCAGGTGGTTGCGGGCATGTGTGCTCTCCGCGTAGGCCACGGCGCGGAACAGGCGAGCGACGTTCGGGTAGCCCTCGGCGTCGGCGACGTCGGCGAACGCCAGGTACTTCTGCGAGGCTTGGCTCTCGCCGGCCAGCGCTGCGGCCAGGTTCTCGGCTGTCATCGCGCCCTTGTCCTCGGGCGCCGGGGGCGTGTTCTTGTAGGATTCGGCCATTTTCGCGTGCTCCTCCTTCGCTGTAGGGCGCGGCAGACGGTGGCGCGCCCAGTCTCGGATGGGTCCGTCGAGTGGACCCCTATGCTACCAATGGAAACGGCGATCGCCGTTGGCTGACGACGACCTGTCGGCCGGCAGCGTGACAAGCGCGCTTGGCGGCCGCGCGCCCGCTCTCGCGGGGCGCGGCCGCCGGGCTGCCGGAAGGCAGGTCGAAGATGGTATCGCCGAGCTGGCGTCGTTCACCGGTCGGTGGTCGGCCGCTCAGGCGGCCGCCGCGTGCGACTCCAGGGCGGGGACGAGCCGGTGCAGTACCGTGTGGAGCTGGCGCCGGCTCGCGTAGTCGAACAGCGTGTAGTAGACATCCGGCCTGGACTGGCTACGCGTGAACTGCGCAAGATCGACGGTGAGGCCCGCGGCCGTGGCCGCACGCGCCTGCTCCCCATCGATCGCGAGGAGCGCCGCTGTGGCCGGCACGCTTGCATCACTGCAGAGCTCGGCGATGTCCTGGGGGTAGCTCCAGAGGGAGAACGCGAGCGGCCTGCCTGCCGCCTCGCTGAGCACGAGCCGTACGCCGGGCTCTACCTCACCGGTGAAGTCGAAGTGGCGGCGGTCGGCGCTCCTCGCGGCCGCGACCGCCTTCTGTACGCGATGGTACTTCTCACCGAAGGTGACGGGGACAGGTCGTGCCATGGTGGTCCTCCTCGCACTCCCCGCAAGCCTTCCGGAGCCCTGGGAGCTTCGCTCGCTTTCGCGGTGGATCTTCCCGAGGGGGCACGTAGGTAAACCCTACGGAGGCCGTGTAAATGAACCCGGCGAAGACCGGCGTCCGGCGTCCGGCCGCATCAGCCTGCGCCGAAGCCGCCCCCGCCGCCTCCGCCGCCGCCGCCGCCCGAGAACCCGCCCCCGCCGCCGGACCCGGACGACGAAGAGGAAGTCGCCACCGCCACGGCTTGGCCGAAGCTCTGGTGCATCTCGCTGAAGGCCGATAGCCCGCCGCCGTCGCCGGGCGCTGCAAACCAGATGTAGTACGAGGTGCGGAAGGCCGGGTCGCTCATGACTTCCGGAACCTTGACGCTCATCGCCTCCACGACCTGGTCGGCGATGCCGAACATGACCGCGTACACGAGGAACTGCTCCCAGAGCACCACCGCGTCCGGTGGCTTCTCGTCGAGCCGACCGAAGTCCTTGAGGTACCGCTCGAGCGCCTCGTACTGAGCGTGCAGCTCCGCCGCCTCCTGCGAGCGGCGCTTTACCGCGCGCGCGAAGAAGATGAGCACGATGCCGACGGGGACGCCGAGGAAGAACCAGTAGAACCCGCTGAAGACCGCGGCGGCCCCCGCGCCGACGATGGCGACGAAGGCGAGACTCGCCGCGAAGAACGCCATGGTGTCGGCGTGCGCGTCGAGGTAGCCGCGATCGCGGCCCTCCTCCCGCACCTTGCTCGTCCATGTCGAGTAGCCTTTGGCGAACGCGGTCCGGTGCTTCTTGGCGAGGTCCTTGAGTTCGCTGAGGACGAACGAGCCATCGGCGACGTCGTGGAAGAGAAACTCGACGAGCTGCTGCTCGAAGGGGAGCAGTTCTCCGATCCGCTCGTCGTGCAGCGTCAGTCTGTACGTGGTCGTCTCGTCCTTGCCGAACAGCTTCTCCTTGTGGACCGTGACGCGCTCGAGATCGATGACCTTGCGGTTCACGAGATCGAGCAGTGTCGCCGTGGCGTCGTCGCGACCGACGCTGCCCATCCGCCAGATGAATGCCGCCAGCGCCGGTTGGAGCTGCGGCTGGGGGAAGTCGCGGAGATACTGGGCCTGGAACTGCGTCTTGGGTTCGCGACCGTGGCGGAAGTAAAGGACCAGGACGAGCACGAGCGCCACGACCGGCAGGCCCACGCCGAGGATGCCCCACAGGACGACCTTGACGCGTGCCCAGAGACGCGAGCGATTGGCCTCGTCGGCGAGACGCTTCTCCTCGGCAAGGACCTCGTCGAGCTTGGGCGTCGTGCTCACCGACGCCGTGCTGAGGGCCGTGGCGGGGAACAGGATGCGGCCCTCGACGAACGTGTAGGCGGGCAGCGGGTCCACGGTCATGACGACGCTGGCGTCAGGCTCGATAGTGACCGTGCCCCACAACGGGCCGTGCGCCCACGCGCGCACCTGATCGCTGGTCACGTCTTCGGGGAGATGGACCGTCACCCGCACGTCTCGAGACTCGAGCGCCGTCTCGTCGCCGATGAACTTCCAGTACAGCTCGGCCGTGTCGCTCCAACGCTTCGCGGCACCCTTGGCGACATAGTCGACGGTGAAGCTGCCGGTCGTGTCCGTGAGCTCGAAGTTGAGCTGGACGGTGACGACGTCGTCCCCGTCCGAGACGCCGTAGGTCCCGATCTCGCCGACGTTCGCGCGTACCGCGGGGAATGACGACAGCTCGTACGGCATCGTCGTCGCGGGATCAGCCGGGGCCGGGCCGCTGGCGCCGCGTACGCCGATGCCCTGCGAGCCCTTCGTGGAAAGATCCCAGTAGACGAAGTGAAAGGTACCGGCGAAGTCGAGCGTGCGCGTTTCGGTGATGCGCACGTCGCCGTTGGGCTGCACCGCCGCGTCCACGCGGACGCTCGTGATCGAGAACTCCTTGGCCGCCGCGGGGCCGGCCGTCAAGCCCGCAAGGCCGGCAGCCACGGCCACCAGCACGCAGAGACTGAGGAGGTGGCGTCGCACCCGTAGCCCGCCGTGTCGTCCGACCCTCGACCCGACCATGCGCAAGTGTCCTCCCGCGACCGGCGCGCCGGCCCGGCGCGCCTCGCCGTGACTCTACCACCGCGGCCGGCGATCCGTCGCCCGATGCGAAGTGTCGCCGGTCGGGGCGCCGCGACGCGAAAGTCTGCCCCCGGCCCTTCGCGACACGCGCCCCTAGCGTGCGCGAGGCAGGGCCGGCGACGCCGTACCCTCGCACGGCCGGCGACGCCGCCGGCCTACTGCCGTCGCAACCCGAGCCGCTCCAGTTCGGCGTCGGCCAGCGCCCGGAACTCCCCGCGGTCGATGTCGCGCCAGGGGTCAGGACTGATCGCGCGCAGACTGTCCCAAGGCAAGGCGTCCGCAGCCCGGCGCGCCAGGTACTGCTCGAACGCCGGATCGCCCGAGGCGCCCGGCAGCGCCGTCGCGATCGCGCCCACGTACCGCTTCCAGCGGAGCCGCGCGGGCAGGTACAGGAGCAGGGCCATCGCCGCCGGGAGGACCCCGACGCACAGCCCGGCGACAACGGCGGTGCGCCCGATGGCGGAACGGCTGTCCTGACCGCTCGACTCGACCTCCGCGCCCATGGTCTCGATCCGTTCCGCGAACGCACCGATCCGGTCACCCACCAGCGGCAGACCTCCGACCACGCCCAGCGCCTGGCCGGTGTCCTTGACCGCGGTTCCCACCTTGATCACGTCGCTGCTGAGCCCAGCCTGCGCGCGGATGTCGTTCCAGACGAGCACGCCGAGCACGATCCAGACGCCGATCCAGATCGCGACCCCGACGTCCAGCCAACGTACGGAGCGGGCGCTGAGCAGCTGCGTTTCGACGCGCATGATCCCTCCCGGTCGACTCCGCTACTCTACCCGCTGGACGAGGAACGACCCGGCGAGCGAGCCTCGCGCCGCAGGCCGTGAGCTATGCTCTCCCGGACCTTGGAGGTGACCGTGGCGACGCCGCGTGAGGCTGGATTCTTCATGCCGTCCGAGTGGGCCCGGCACGCCTGCTGCTGGATGGCCTGGCCGTGTCGGCCGGAGAACTGGGACGACATCGAGAAGGCGCGCGCGACCTACGCCTCCGTCGCGCGCGTCGTGGCCGACTTCGAGCCGGTCACTATGACCGCCAACGCGCAGGACGCCGGCGCGGCGCGAAGCGCGCTCGCCGGCGTGCCTGAGACCGACGTGGTGGTCGTGCCCAGCGACGACTCCTGGGCCCGCGACACGGCGCCGACCTTCGTGGTCGACGGCCGCGGCGGGCTCGCCGGCGTGGACTGGCGCTTCAACGCCTACGGCGGCATCTACGAGGAGTACGGGCGCACGCGCAACATGGCGAGGCGAATCCTCGACCTGCTCGGGGTGAGGCGCTTCGCCGCACCGCTGGTCCTCGAGGGCGGTGCCGTCCATGTCGACGGCGAGGGCACGGTGTTGACGACGACCGACGTCGTGCTCGACCCGCGGCGGAACCCCGGGCTCCAGAGAGACGTGGCCGAGCAGATCCTTTGCGACTATCTGGGCGCCGAGAGAGTGATCTGGCTGACCTCGGCCCTCGAACACGACAACACCGGCGGCCACGTGGACAACCTCGCCTGCTTCACGGCGCCGGGGGTCGTCGCGGCGCTCGGCTGCGCCGATCGCGACGACCCGCAGTTCGCCGCGGTGCACGAGAACCTGGCACGACTGCGCGCGGCGACCGACGCCCACGGCCGCGCGCTCGAGGTGGTGGAGCTGCCGATGCCGGCGCGATACGAGTATCGGGGGCGTCGGCTCTCACCCAGCTACGTCAACTTCTACCTCGCCGAGAGGGCCGTCGTGATGCCCGCCTTCGGCGACCCCGCGGACGAAGAGGCGCGCGACATCGTCGCGCGCCTCTTCCCCCGCCGGACGGTCGTCCAGGTCTCCACGCCGGAGCTGGCGAAATCGGACGGCAACATCCACTGCATCACCCAGCAGCAGCCGGTCGCCTGACTCGGTGCGGGCGGGGTTTCGGCGAGTTCCTGACAGGCCACGGTGCGCCGGTGGGTGGCCCCGCTATCGGCCGGCGCGACGGCGCACGGGAGATGCCCACGCGACCCCGTCAGGCGGTGGGTCTGGTCCAGACGGCGCGGTAGTACGCACCGATGACGGGCGCCCTGCCCTCGGTGCCGAGCGTCTCGACGAGCCCGGCTTCAGCCAGCAGCGCACGCACCTCCGCCGCCGCGATCCCGTGCTTGCTGGCGGTGGGCTCGCGCGTGAACAAACGCCCACGAGGGCGCAGCAGACGCGCGAGCTCAGCCACGATCGACGGCCTGTCGGCCGGAGCGACGTCGTGCAACATCCAGTGGACGAGCACGACATCGAAGCTCCCCTCCGGCAACTCCATCGTGCGCACGTCGCCGAGCCGGTACTCGACCTCCGGCCAGGCGCGCAGGACCTTGCGGAGCACCGCCTGCCAGCGCAGCGAAACGTCCATGCAGGTGAGACGGCCGGCCGCGTCGAGTCGCCTCACGAGGTGACGGGCGGCCGCCCCGCAGCCGGCGCCGTAGTCGAGGACACGCTCGTCACCGCGGAGACCCATCTGGTCCACGTAGCGGCCGTACAGAGGGCCGAGCAGCCCGTTCATGACGACGCGGGTCGCCAGGACGTCGGCGCGTCCCGGCTCCGGGAACGGAGACTCGGGCCCTCCGAGGCCGGCACTGCTCACCTCACGTCGTCCCGGACCGACGAGCGGCACGGACCACCCAGCCGACGGCCGTTCCACCGCAGATGATGATCGGGAGTCCCCACGTGATCCACGCGGGGGCGTTGAGCCAGTTGCACACGGCAACCACGATCGCCACTCATACGACCAAGCCGACGATATCCAGGATCGTCTTCTTCATCCGCCCTCCTTCACGCGATCGTCAAGGTGTCCGCTCGGCGGGCCACCCCTCTCAGACAGCGTACATCCACCTTCACGCCTCTGGAAGTGGAATGGATTCCCCGCCGCGGCAGCGTAGACTGCAGCCATGCTCATCGCCTTTCTCGGTGACAGCCTGACCGAAGGGTGGCCCGGCGCCGCTTACTTCCCGCTGCTCGACCGGCGCGTGCCGCGACACGAGCTGCTCAACCGCGGCAAGGCCGGCGACACAGTCGCCGACCTGTGGACGCGGATGCAGTTCGAGGGGCTCGAGCCGGTCGACCTCGCCTTCATCTGGGTCGGCGCCAACGACGCGGTGCTCGGCGCCTGGGACGCGTCTGTCCCCGGCAGCGGCTGGAGCTGGCCGGAGCGGCTCGAGCAGCTCGTCGGCGACTATGACGAGCTGCTCGAGTGGACGGAGGCGCGGGCGCCGCGACTCATCGTGGTGCGCCCGCTCATCCTCGAGGCGAACGGCTCGCTCTGGGAGGAGCGGGCGGAGGAGGTCGGCGAGGCGCTGGCGGGACTCGCGGCCGCGCGCAGCGCCTGCCGCGAGCTCGACCTGCGCCCCGCCTTCGTCACAGCCGCCCGGGAGGGCGAAGGCCCCTTCACGACCGACGGCGTGCACTTCACCGACTCCGGCGCGGAGGTGGTCGCCCGCGCGTTCGCATCAGTCATCGCCGACTCCGAAGCGGAGGTCGAGCCATGAAGCGCCTGCACAAGATCGCCCTGGCCGCCGTCACCGTCGAGGCGATCGGCGCGGCCTACTCCTTTCTCGTCCTGCCGCGCCTGCGCCGCTGGGGTGCGACCGCCGAAGAGGTCGCGCGCACCCTGCCCGGCGACGACCTCGTCGGCGATGCCTCCTACAGCACGACCCATGCCATCACGGTGCGAGCGCCGGCGGAGCGGGTATGGCCGTGGCTCGTCCAGATCGGGCAGAACCGCGGCGGGTTCTACACCTATGACGTGCTCGAGAACGCCGCCGGACTCAAGGTCCGTAGCGCCGATCGCATCCATCCGGAGTGGCAGGGCGTTCGCGCCGGCGAGGACTACCTGACACTCGATCCGGACGAGACCATGAAGATGACCATCGCCGTCCTTGAGCAGCCGCGAGCGTTCGTCGTCCGCAGCGGGTCGCCGGGCGAGCCGCCCCAGGCGGCAGGCGATTTCTTCCGCGGCGAGCTCGCCTGGAGCTGGGGGTTCTATCTGGAACCGATCGACGCGGCGTCCACTCGCCTCATCGTCCGCTCGCGCGCGGCCTGGCGGCCGACCGTGCCGGCGAGCTTCGCACGCGCCTTCATGCTCGAACCGTCCCACTTCATCATGGAAGGGGGCATGCTGCGCGGCCTTCGCGTCAGGGCTGAGCGTGCCGCAAGCGAAGCCTGACCGGACTCGCGGCAGTTGTCCGAACCGCCGTTCCCCCAGCCGAGTACTCGCCTGCTCGCCACAGGTACACTGGCTCCACCATGACCGAGCCGCGCGAAGCCCCGCAGATCGACATCGGCGTCCTCGTCGCCGGCGGCAGCAGCCGCCGCGCCGGCATCGACAAGCGCTTCCTCGTGCTCGAGGGGCGCACGCTGCTGCTGCGCAACCTCGCCTTTCTGCGCGAGCTCTTCCCGCGCGTGGCGATCGTGCTCGGCCACGATCAGGACATCGATCTCGGCGACGCGCGCGCGGATGTGGTACTCCGCGATGCCTGGCCGACAGGCTCGCCGCTCGCCGGCATCGCCACTGCCCTGCGGCACTTCCACGAGCCGGTCTTCGCGCTCGCCGTCGACATCGCGCGGCCGGACAGGGAGTCCGCCCTGAGAGTCCTCGCCGCCTTCCCCGGTCACGACGTCGCTCTGCCGGCCATCGGAGGGCAGTTCTATCAGCCCCTGTTCGCCGCCTACGGTCCCGCCTGCCTGGCGCCGATGGCCGCCGTGCTCGACGCCGGCCGCCACCGCATCGTCCACATCCTGCCGGCGGTCCGTACCGTCGAGGTGCCCTTTCCAGACGAGGCGCGCTTCCGTAACATCAACACCATGGACGACTACCGGGAGGCGCAGCGCGAGGCCCGGGCGCAAGGCGTGCCCGCGGCGGCCGCCCAGCCGGCCCTGGTCGCCGTCGTCGGCAAGAGCGACGCCGGCAAGACGACGCTGATCGAGAAGCTCGTCCCCGAGCTGGTGCGCCTGGGACTGCGCGTCGGCACCGTCAAGCACGACGCCCACTCCTTCGAGATCGACCACCCCGGCAAGGACTCCTGGAGGCACGGACGCGCCGGGGCCAGCGCCTACGCGATCGCCTCACCGCAGCGACTCGCCTTCATCACCCGCCTCGACGAAGAGCTGGAGCTCACCGCCATCGCACGCCGCTTCTTCGCCGGCTTCGACCTGGTCGTCGCCGAGGGCTACAAGCGCAGCGCCCCGCATCGCGTCGAGCTCTTCCGCGTCGGCGCCGGGCACGCCGAGCCGCTCTGCGCCCCGGGCGAGGCGCTCGCCCTGGTCACCGACGCCGAGCTCGAGCACGAGCACCGCTTCGGACTCGAGGACGGCGCCGGCCTCGCGCGCTTCCTCGCCGTGCGGCTGGACGCGTTGCGGGAGTACTGAAGGCGGGCGGCACAGTTTCCGTCGCGCTTGACGCACGAGTACACTTGGCCCATCTGGACGCGCGGAAGCGATCACCGAGGAGACGCGCAGTGGAGCTCAGCATCGACGGGCGGCAGCTGGCCGCCGAACCCGGCACGACGATCTTGCAGGCGGCGCGCGGCGCCGGCATCGACATTCCGACCCTCTGCCAGGACGACAGGCTCGATCCTATCGCCGCCTGCCGCCTGTGCCTCGTGGAGGTCGAAGGTGCGCGGACGCCACTCGTGGCCTGCGACACCGAAGTCCGCGACGGCATGGTGGTCACCACCGAGACCGAGGAACTCGCCGAGCAGCGCCGGACCCTCATCGACCTGCTGCTCAGCGACCACCACAACGACTGCATCGTCTGCGATCAGGCCGGTGGCTGTCGCCTGCAGGAGATGGCGTACCGCTACGACGTCCACGAGACGACCTTCGCCGGCGAGAAGCGCGCCTACGATGCCCGCGAAGACACGCCCTTCATCGCCTACGATCCGGGCAAGTGCATCCTGTGCGGGCGCTGCGTCGCCATGTGCCAGGAGGTCCAGGGCTGTCACGTGCTCGATGTTGCCGAGCGCGGCTTCGATTCGTACATCACCACCTCGTTCGGGCGCTCCATGCTCGACACCGCCTGCGAGATGTGCGGCAACTGCGTGAGCGCCTGCCCCACCGGGGCGCTGCAGGACAAGCTCAGCCGCCAGCAGTGCCGCGTCTGGGACGCCCAGGTCGTACGCAGCGTCTGCCCCTTCTGCGGCTGCGGCTGCACCCTCGACCTTCACGTCAAGGACGGGAAGGTCGTCCAGATATCGTCGCCTGTGGGCCTGGGCGCCGGTGAGGGCAACCTGTGCGTCAAGGGTCGCTATGGCTTCCAGTTCATCGGCCATCCCGACCGCCTCACACAGCCGCTCGTGCGCAAGGACGGAGAGCTCGTGCCGGCCACGTGGGACGAGGCGCTGGACCTCGTGGTCGAGAAGCTCGGCGCCATCAAGGCTGAGCACGGCCCCGACGCGCTCGCCGGGTTCTCTTCCGCGCGCTGCACCAACGAAGACAACTACGTGTTCCAGAAGTTCGTGCGCGCCGTCCTCGGCACGCAGAACGTCGACCACTGCGCGCGCCTCTGTCACGCGAGCACCGTCACCGGCCTGCTCCAGTCGCTCGGCAGCGGTGCCATGACCAACTCCTTCAAGGACCTCGAGGACGCCGACGCCGTCCTCATCATCGGGTCCAACACGAGTGAGGCGCACCCGATCGGCGCGCTGCACATCAAGAAGGCGATGCGCAAGGGCGCCAAGTTGATCGTCGTCGACCCCCGCCGCATCGACATGGCGCGGCGAGCGGACATCCACCTGCAACTTCTGCCCGGCACCAACGTCGCCGTCATCAACGGCCTCATGCACGTCATCATCGAAGAAGGCCTCACCGACACGGAGTTCATCGCCGAGCGCACCGAGGACTTCGACCAGCTGCCCGAGGTGCTGGCGACGTACACGCCGGAGGTCGTCGAGCAGATCTCCGGCGTGCCGGCGGACAGCATCCGGGAGGCGGCGAGGATCTTCGCGACCGCCGCCAAGGGCGCCATCTTCTACTCCATGGGCGTCACGCAGCATTCGCACGGCACCGAGCACGTGATCTCTCTCAGCAACCTGGCGCTCATGACCGGCAACCTCGGGCGCGCCGGCGTCGGCGTCAACCCACTGCGCGGCCAGAACAACGTCCAGGGGGCCTGCGACATGGGCGCGCTCCCCAACGTCTACACCGGCTACCAGCCGGTCGGCGACGCCGCCGCGCAGGAGCGCTTCGACACGGCCTGGGGCGTCACCCTGCCGGACAAGCCCGGGCTCACCGTCACCGAGGTCGTCGACGGCATGCAAGCCGGCACCCTCAGGGGGCTGTACGTGGTCGGCGAGAACCCGCTGCTGTCCGACCCAGACCTGAACCACGTCGAGGAAGCCTTCCGCGATCTGGATTTCCTCGTCGTCCAGGACATCTTCCTGAGCGAGACGGCGCAGCTGGCCGATGTGGTGTTGCCGGCGGCGAGCTTCGCCGAGAAGGACGGCACCTTCACCAACACCGAGCGCAAGGTGCAACGCGTGCGCGCCGCCGTCCCGAGTCCCGGCGAGGCGCGGGCCGACTGGGAGATCATCGTCGACCTCGCGCGGCGCATGGGCGCCGCGGGCGGCTGGGACTACCGCGACCCGCAGGACATCCTGGATGAGATCAACGAGCTCACCCCATCGTACGCCGGCATCACCTGGGACCGGCTGGACGAGAACGGCGGCCTTTGCTGGCCGTGCCCGGACACCGAGCACCCCGGCACGCCGATCCTCCACATCGGTCGGTTCACGCGCGGCAAGGGCAAGTTCTTCCCCGTTCCCTACCAGTCCCCGGACGAGGTCGCGGACGACGACTACCCGCTCACGCTGACCACGGGGCGCATGCTGGAGCATTACCACACCGGGACGATGACGCGCCGCTCCGACGGGCTCAATGAGCTCGTCCCGACGGGCTTCGTCGAGGTGCATCCCGACGACGCCGCGCGCCTCGGCGTCACCCATGGCGTCGAGGTGACGGTCGAGACCCGTCGCGGGACGATCAAGACTCCCGCCAACGTGACGTCGAGGGTCCGGCCCGGCACGGTGTTCGTGCCCTTCCACTTCTGGGAGGCCCCGGCCAACCGGCTCACCAACACGGCGCGAGACCCGATGGCCAAGATCCCCGAGTTCAAGGTCTGCGGCTGCCGGGTCACGGCGTAGGCCGTCGGCAACGCTGGGCGCCGCGACGCTGCCCGCCGGTCCTCTGCGGGGCGGCGGGCAGCGGCGCGCCGGCAGCTGATCGCGGCGAGCGTGCTGCCCGCCGAGCCACAGAGGCGCGTTTCCACGGGCCGACGGCCTCGCCTCTCCGGGCGGAAGCTACCACAGGGGGGGTAGCCTTGGACGGCCCCTCCCGTGCCTGCCGGGATGTGGCGGCGCTCGAGGCGCCCGACCGCCCTACCCTCGTGGATGGATGCGGCCTCCTGCGGGGTAGCCGCGCGGACCCCCACGGGGGCCCGCCGCGGCACATCAATATCCCTCCGCCGCGCTGACACATCCACCACCGCCGGGCGATTCGCCCTCGAGTCGCTCGCCGTAGCCTCTCCTCACCAGCCAGAACCAGGAGGAGAGATCATGCGGACCACCACCATTGCGGAGCGCGAACGACTCGAGCAGGCGAGTGAGACGCTCGCCCGGCTCGAGCACGAGTTCACCGGCGAGTCACTCTTCGCCGAAGGCAGGCCGGGCAGGGCGGTCGTGACCGCCCGCGGCGTCAGCCGCACCTACGGCAAGGGCGGCGCCGCCGTGCACGCCCTGCGCGACGTCGACATCGACATCACCGAAGGCCGGCTCACGGCCATCATGGGCCCGTCCGGTTCCGGCAAGAGCACCCTGATGCACATCCTCGCCGGCCTCGACCAGCCGACCGGCGGCAGGGTCTCGATCGACGGCGTCGACATCACCCGGCTCAAGGAGAAGCGGCTCACGCAGCTGCGCCGCGACAAGATCGGCTTCATCTTCCAGAGCTTCAACCTGCTGGCGACGCTCACCGCCGACGAGAACATCGTCCTGCCGCTCTCGCTCGCCCGCCGCAAGGCGGACGAGGCCTGGCGGCGCACCGTCATTGAGGCCGTCGGCCTGCAGGACCGCCTGACGCACCGGCCGGCCGAGCTCTCCGGCGGCCAGCAGCAGCGCGTCGCCGTCGCCCGGGCGCTCATCACCCGGCCGGCGGTCCTGTTCGCCGACGAGCCCACGGGCAACCTCGACTCGCGCACCGGCGGCGAGGTCCTCGACCTGCTCCGCCGCAGCGTCGACGAGTTCGGTCAGACCGTGATCATGGTCACGCACGACGCTGGCGCCGCAAGCATCGCCGACCGCGTCGTCTTCCTCAAGGACGGGCGCATCGAGCTGGACGAGGACCGCATGACGCGCGACCACATCTACGACACCATCAAGAACCTCGAGACGCCGGTCGCTGAGGCGCCTCGCGTCGCGGTGAGGGCCGACCGATGACCCGCCTGGCCTTCCGCAGCCTGGCCAGCCGGCCGCTCCGGACCATCCTCACGCTGCTGGCGATCCTGCTCGGCGTGGCGATGATCACCGGCACGTACGTGCTGACCGACCAGATCGACAACGGGTTCGCCAACATGTTCGAGACCTCGTTCAAGGGCACGGCCGTGCAGGTCGAGCCGAAGCGCTCGTTCACCAGCCTCGAGGGTGACGCACCCCAGACGCTCAGTGACGACCTCGTCGCACAGGTCCTCGCGGTCCCCGGCGTCGACAAGGCCGCCGGCGTCTACGAGACGCTCGGCGCCGCGATCGTCGACGGCAAGGCCGTCGAGACCGGAGGTGCCCCCACCCTGCTCACGACCAGCCAGGGCGAGCCTTTCAACCAGGCGACCCTGGTCGCCGGCCGCGAGATCGAGGGGCGCAACCAGGTGGCGATCATCAAGAGCTTCGCCGACAAGGCCGGCCTTCGAGCCTGGGGACAGCTTCACCGTCGCCGCCCCGGCCGGCCTCGAAGAAGTGCAGGTCACCGGCGTCTTCGAGTGGGGCGAGTCGGGCTCTATGGGCGGCACCATCGTCGTCGCCGGCCGCCTGCAGGACGTGCAGCGCTGGGGCGGCGAGCCCGGCCGGATCAGCGCCATCTCGGTCTCCGCCGCTCCCGGCGTGACGCCCAAGCAGCTGGCCGCGGACGTCAAGGCCGCGATGCCGGCCGGCGTCAGCGTCAAGACCGGCGAGCAGGCGGCCGCCGACGCGACCGCCGAGACGGCCGACGCGATCGGCTCGTTCCTCACGCCGGTGCTCCTGGCGTTCGCCGGCGTCTCCGTCTTCGTCGGCGCGTTCATCATCTTCAACGCCTTCAGCATCACCGTGGCCCAGCGACGGCGCGAGTTCGCGATGCTGCGCGCCCTGGGCGCCAACCGCCGCCAGGTGCTCACATCAGTGGTCGCCGAGGCGCTCACTCTCGGCGTACTGGCCTCGGCCGTGGGCATCGTCGCCGGCCTCGGCGTCGCCAAGGGCATCAACGCGCTCTTCAAGGCCCTCGGCGCCGACATCCCCACGGCGGGCATCGCCCTCGAGCCGCGCACCATCCTCATCGCGGTGATCGTCGGCGTGGGCGTCACGCTGCTCTCGGCGCTGACCCCGGCCCTTCGCGCCACACGCGTGCCGCCGGTGGCGGCCCTCCAGGAGGGCGCCGCCCTGCCGCCGACGCGCTTCGCGAAGTTCAGCGACGGCGATCGCCCTCGCCTTCGCGGCCCTCGGCGGCGGCTCACTCGCCTACGGCATCTTCGCCGACGGCGCCACCAAGCGGCCGCCTGCTGTTCATGGGCCTCGGCGGCCTGCTGCTCTTCGTCGCCATCGCCATGCTGGCCAAGTTCGTCGTCCGGCCGGCGAGCAGGATCATCGGCTGGCCGCTGGAGAAGCTGGCGCCCACCAGCGGCCGGCTGGCGCGCGACAACGCCGGCCGCAACCCGAGCCGCACGGCCGCGACTGCGGCGGCGCTCATGATCGGCCTCGCCATGGTCGTCTTCGTCGCCGTGTTCGCCCAGGCGCTGAAGGGCTCGTTCAGTGGCGCGATCAGCGAGTCCACGCGTGCCGACCTGGTCGCGCAGGACAACACGGCGTACCTCACCGTGCCCCAGAAGACCGTGCGCTCCCTCGAGGACGTCCCCGGCGTCGAAGCGGCTGCCGGAGTCGCCTGGGCGCCGCTCAAGGTCAAGGGCGGCGGCGTCGTCACCGCCAACGCCGTGGATCCCGCCGTGTGGACCGAGGTGTGGGGTCCCGACTGGCGGCGCGGCGGCAGCGACGCCCTGTACGCCAAGCTCGACGCCACCCACGTCATCCTCGAGGACGGCTCGCCGATCGCCGCCACGGTCGAGGCCGGCGACGCCATCACCGTCACCAGCCAGAGCGGCAAGACGACCAGGCTCACCGTGCTCGGCTTCTACCGCGACCAGATGGCCTACTCCGGCATGATGGTCAGCCTCGATGCGCTCGAGAAGCTCGACGTCCCGACCGCGGCCGGCATGACGCTGGTGCGCACTGACGGCAGCGCCGGGGCAAAGACCGCGGTCCAGAAGGCGCTCGCGCAGTACCCGACGCAGAAGGTCGAGACCAAGTCCGAGTACCTCGACTCCGTCAACAAGATGGTGGACCAGATCCTGATGATGTTCTACGGCCTGCTCGCGATGAGCGTGCTCATCTCGATCTTCGGGATCGTCAACACTCTGGTGCTGAGCGTCCACGAGCGGACGCGCGAGATCGGCATGCTGCGCGCTATCGGCGCCACACGGCGGCAGCTCCGCCAGATGGTCCGCTACGAGAGCGTGATCACCGCCGTGATCGGCGGCGTGCTCGGCACACTGGTCGGCATCGCCATGGGCTACGTGATCGTCACGCAGCTCGGCGGCGACGGGCTGGTCTTCAGCCTGCCGTGGCTGCAGTTGGGCGTATTCCTGGTGCTCGCCGTGATCGTCGGTGTGGTCGCGGCGGTCCTGCCGGCGCGCCGCGCCGCGGGCACGCGGATCCTCGAAGCGATCCAGTACGAGTAGAAGACGGGAACGCGGCCGTCACTCTTGAGGGTGACGGCCGCGACCTGAAGACGGCCCGGCACATCCCCCTGTGAGCACGGGCCCGGTGCTGAAGGCCGGGGCGGCGCCAGCCGCCCCGGCCTTCACACTTTCGCGAAGTCGCGCAGATCGACGTCGCCGCCGGACTCCACCTCGATATCTCCGGAGGCAACCCGGAAGACGACCGCGGCGACGCGCTCCGGCGACATGCCGTTCATGTCGTTCATGCGCGTCGCCGTCACCGTTGGGTGCACGCTCACGATCCGCTTGTCCGGATGCTCGAGAGCCAGCGCCTTCACGAACCCGCGCAGGCCCCACTTGGTCGCGCAGTACGTGGGCGGCGTGCGCGACTGGTGGAGGGTCGCGGTGCTGCCGATGGTGATGACCGCGTCGGCCACCAGAGGCAGGAAGCACCACGTGAGCTTCATCACGCCCAGCAGGTTCACGTTGACCTGGTCATCCACCTCACCGAAGTCCTGCTCGAGGAACGGCTTCCAGCTGATCACGCCGGCGTTGTTGACCATGACGTCGACAGCGGCGAAGCGGTCGATGACGCACTCGACCACCGTGCGGATGCTGTCCTCATCGGCGAGTTGCAGTGAGCAGAGAACGACGTCCGGAGAGCCGAGGCCGCGGCAGCGCTCGGCGACCTCCTCGGCCTCGGCGCGATGCTCGAAGTAGGTGAGCGCCAGCCGGCAGCCGGCGGCGGCGAATCGCAGCGCGATCTCGCGCCCGATGCCGATACTCGCCCCCGTGACGAGGACGACTCTGCCCCCCAGGTCCGTACCCACGACCTCATGCTACCCGAGAGGACCGGCGGCGGCCGCTCGGACGCCCAGACCCGCCGCCCGCTCTGACAACACGCGTGTTCTCGTCCGCGCGGTCGCCCGCCGGGGTGGGTGTCGCGCGGGCTCGGACGCGCGAATGCGCGCGTCCGGGTACCATGCGGGCATGAAGCTGCTCATCGTCGGAGCGACGGGCCGCACCGGGCGGTTGTTGATGAAGGGCGCGCTGGAGCGCGGTCACGACGTGACCGCGCTTGTCCGCGCCCCAGAGAAGCTCGGCGACCTGGCGGGGAGAGCCCGGATCGTCGCCGGAGACGTCCTCGACGGCGGTGTGGTGAGCGACGCGGTCGACGGCCAGGACGCCGTACTCGTCGCCCTCAGCGCGGCGCACAAGAAGAGCGAGCCCGCGGTCAATGCTCTCGGGACGCTCAACGTGATCCGCTCCATGCAGCGCTACCGGGTGCGACGCCTCATCGTCCTGTCCGCCAGTGGGACCCAGACCGGACGGGACCCCAACCTCCCGTGGGTGCACGAACGGGTCGTCAAGCCGCTCTTCCTCAAGCACGCCTTCGCCGACCTGCGGCGGATGGAGGTCAGCGTGCGCCAGAGCGAGCTGGACTGGACCATCGTACGCGCATCAGGAGCCCTCACGGACGGACCACCCCGTGGCGAGTACCGCGCCGAGCCGGGCTACTCGCTTCCCGGCGGCCGGCAGATCTCCCGCGCGGACATGGCCGAGTACATGCTCGACCAGGTAACGCTTCGCACCGACGTCGGCCACGCCGTGGCCGTCGCTTACTGACACAGCCCGGAGGAACGATGGCGAAGACCCTCGACGACCCGGCGCCGCCGCCAGACGGCGGCAGGACCCTGGGAGAATGGTACGCCGGCCCCGTGCCGCCGGGGCATTCCAGCGAAGGCCTGGTGCTGGAAAGGCTCACCGCCGCGCACGCGGAGCTCGACCATGCGGCGTTGATGGCGAGCGCCCCCTACCTGCGACGCTGGTCAGCTAGCGACTGGCCGGCGGACGACTTCACCGTCGGGGAGAACCGGAAGGAGCTCGGCTGGCACGACGAGGAGCACGCGGCGCGCATCGCTCTGACGTACAGCCTGCTCGACGCGGTCGAGCGCCGCGTACTCGGGTGCGTCTACGTGCGACCACTGCGCGACATGCTGCGCACGCGCGGCGTGGATCCGCCGGCGGTACCAAACCGGCCCGGCGACGACACCGCCTGCATCCGCGGGTGGGTGCGACGCGACGAGCCGGAGGTGCTGGAGCGGCGCTTCCTCGGCGTCGTGACCGGCTGGCTGACCGGGCCGGAGTGGGCGTTCCCCGAGCTCTGGTGGACGGCGGCGAGCGATGACGTGCCCCAACTCGCCGCGCTCGATGAGCTCGGCTGGACGCGCGAGGTCAGGATCCCGATGGCTGACGCCACACGCGACTGGGTGTTCCGCGCCCCTCAGCTGCGGCCGAGCTCGTAGCGCAGCGCGCCCTCGAGCTCCGGGAAGGCGAAGCGGAGTCCCTGCTCCTGGAGCCGTGCCGGCAAGGCGCGCTGGCTGGCGAGGAACATCTCGTCGCCCATGCCGCCGAGACCGTGCCGGAGGACGAAACCCGGCGCCGCCAGCGCAGCCGGGCGCCGCAACACGCGGCCGAGAGTCTTGGTGAACTCGCGGTTGGTCACCGGCTCGGGAGCAGTCACGTTGACGACACCATCGATCTCTTCGTCGTGAATCGCCCACTCGATCGCGGCGAGCACGTCGTCGAGGCTCACCCACGCCCAGT
Organism: uncultured Thermoleophilia bacterium; assembly: GCA_963699725.1. GTDB lineage: Bacteria > Actinomycetota > Thermoleophilia > UBA2241 > UBA2241 > CAIXSE01. The sequence continues at coordinate 460,109 of CAVOVA010000027.1, read as the reverse complement.
ATTGGTCGCCGGCGCCGAACCGCGTGCCGAGGCCTGCCTTGAAGGCGGGGAGCATGCTGGCGAGCGCACCGCCCGCCGCGCTGACAACGATGCCGAAGCGTGCGATCACGAGGCGGACGCCGGCGTCCCGGACAGGCGCCGCAGCGCCCTCCCAGGCGCGGCAGACGTCGGCGAGGAAGCCTGATCCGAGCTCGGACCGTTCGGTGATGGCGTCGCCGCCGCGAGAGCCGTAGGCGCCCTTGGCGGAGGCGCTCACCAGCACCGGAGGCGGGGCGTCCATCCGGGCGATCGCGCCGGCCAGCGTCTGCGTCGCCTGTACGCGGCTCTCGAGGATCGCCCGCTTGCGACTCGACGTCCAGACGCCGGCCAGGGTCACGCCGGCCAGGTTCACGACGGCGTCGACGCCCTCAAGAGCGGGTGGATAGAGCGCCCCGGCAGCCGGATCCCAGGGGATCTCGCCCGGTCCCGCATCGGCGCGCCGGACGAGCCGGACGACCCGGTGACCGGCAGTCGTCAGGTAGTCGGCGAGGTGCGTACCGATCAGCCCGCTCGCGCCGGCGATGGCCACGGTCAGCGCCGGGCGCTCTCCCCAGACAGCATGCCGCTCGAGATCCATCTGCGTACGCTCGTGGCGGAAGCGGAACAGGCGCGAGAGCGTCTTGCCGGCCGGTCCCTCACCGACCGTGTCGGTGAGAACGCCGGCCGGCAGGCTGTACTCGACATGGTCGATGAGCTCGCTCCGGTCGTCACCCTCGGGCACGAAGCGGTGCGTGTGCTCCCAGGAAGCGAACGGGCCGTCGATCTGGCGGTCGACGAACTGCCGCCCCGGCATCGCACTGCCCGTCTCCGCGACCCAGTGTCGCTTCAGCGGTCCGAACCAGACGTCGAAGGCGACGCGCCCGTCGCTGACGTCCCCGGTCTCCTCCAGCACGCGCAGCTTCTGCCACGGCGGCGCCAGCCGCCGGAAGGCGCCCGGCCGGGCATGGTAGGTGAACACCTCGTCGGCCGAGGCCGGCATCGTGCTGCGCCACTCGAAGATCGGCATCGGACCCCTCCTCGCTCGTTGTGGGGGTCATACCCGCGCCGCCGCCGGGTTAGCCGGTGGGCGACACGGGGAATCCCGCGTCCAGCAGCTGTGCAGTCGATGGAGGGAGAATCCCGTGGCGACCACCCCCGGCGGCGGGGACCGCAGCATCACCGCCGAGTCCCTGCACCGCGACTTCGGCGAGCTGCACGCCGTGGACGGCGTAGACCTCGAAGTCCCGGGCGGCCAGATCTTCGGCTTCCTCGGCCCCAACGGCGCCGGCAAGTCCACGCTGGTGAAGATACTGACGACGATCCTGAACGCGACGAGCGGCCGGGCGACGGTAGCCGGCCACGATGTCGCCCGGCAGGGCGGCAAGGTGCGTGAGGCGATCGGCGTCGCCCTCCAGGACGTCGGCCTCGACCCCCTGATGACGGCGCGGGAGCTCCTCATGCTCCAGAGCGAGCTCTTCGGAACGTCGCGCGACGAGGCGCGCAAGACGGCCGAGCGCCTGCTCGTGACGGTCGGCCTCGACGACGTGGACCCGAAGAAGCGGGCCGGCGCGTACTCCGGAGGCATGAAGCGCCGGCTCGACCTGGCCCTCGCGCTGGTCCACGACCCCCGCATCCTGTTTCTGGACGAGCCGACGACCGGACTCGACCCGGCAAGCCGGGCGGCGATCTGGGAGGAGGTGCGGCGACTCAACGACGAGTTCGGCATGACGATCTTTCTGACGACGCAGTACCTCGAGGAGGCCGACCGACTCGCCGACCAGGTCGCCATCATCAGCAAGGGCAGGATTGTCGCCCAAGGCACGCCGAGCGACCTCAAGCGCGGTATCGGGAACGAGGTGGTCGAGCTGCAGTTCGGCTCCTCTGACGAGGCCGCGAGCGCCGACCAGGCGCTCGCGGCGGTGGCCCCCGACCGCCAGCACTCGAACCGCGAGTTGCGGCTCTACTTCGAACGCGCCGCGGAGAACGTGCCCGAGCTGGTGCGTGCCCTCGACGGCGCCGGCATCCGCCTGCTGGGCCTCACGATCGAGCAGCCGAGTCTCGACGACGTCTTCCTGCGCGTCACCGGCGAGGCGCTGGAACACGAGGTGGACGAGGCGGGCGACGGAGTCTTCGCCGCGCCCACGGAGGTCACGCCATGAACGACACCCTGCTCCTCATCGGCCGCTCGCTGCGGAACACTCTGCGTGAGCCTGCAACGGTCCTCCCCAACATCGCCATCAGCGTCTTCTTCCTCTTCGTCTACAACAGCGGCCTCTCGTCGGTCGCCGAGCTGCCGGGGTTCCAGGGCACGTATCTGGGCTTCATCCTCCCGGTGGCCATCGTCTCGGCGGCGGTCGGCGGCGCCGGCCTCGCCGGGCAGACGCTCATCAAGGACATCGACAACGGCTACTTCACCAAGCTCCTCCTGACGCCCACACGGAGGCTCGCGGTGATCTGGGGGCCGATGATCGCGAGCGCGATCGTACTGACGGCCCAGGTCGTGCTGGTCATGCTGATCGCCCTGGCGCTGGGGCTGAAGGTCGCGGCCGGACCCGCCGGGTTCGCGCTCGTGGTGGTGCTCGCCTTTCTCTGGGGGATGGCCTTCGCGGGGTACGCGGCCTTCATGGCGCTCAAGACCAAGAACGCGGCCGCGGCCCAGGCGGCGACGTTCGCCTTCTTCCCGCTCATCTTCCTGAGCTACACCTTCGTGCCCAAGGAGTACGTCACAGCGGGATGGCTCAAGGTGGCGGCGACGATCAATCCGACGACCTACGTCTTCGACTCGATGCGCTCGCTGCTGAACACCGGCTGGGACTGGACGTCGCTCCTCGTCGGGTTCGGCGTGACCTTCGGGTTCGCGACGGCGACGGGAATCATGGCTCTCTGGGCGGCGCGGGGAGCGACCAAGATGTCGTAGACGGGGCGGCGGGTCGACCGCTCCGTCCTGTTGGCACCGCGCGTCGCCCCTGTAGACTCGGGGCATGCGCCTCTCCCGCCTCCTCCCCGCGCGCCTTCGCGAGGGCGCCGGCGTCGTACGCCGGCGTGATTTCCGCAACGTGTTCCTCGCACAGAGCGTCTCCGTGTTCGGTGACGGCATCACGCCGGTCGCACTCACCTTCGCCGTCCTCGACCTGACCGGATCGGGCACCGACCTCGGTATCGTCCTGGCGGCGCAGGGCGTGCCCCTGGTCCTCCTGGCGCTGGTCGGCGGCGTGTGGGCGGACAGACTGCCGCGCGCCGCCCTCATGCTGGGCAGCGACCTCGTCCGCGCGGCGGTGCAGATCACCGCCGCCGTACTGCTGCTGACCGGCACGGCGCAGATCTGGCAGCTCGCACTGCTCGCCGCCTGCCACGGCGCCGCCGAGGCGTTCTTCCGCCCCGCAGCCGGCGCTATCCTGCCGCAGATCGTGCCGCCCGGGCAGCTGCAGCAGGCGAACGCGCTCATGGGCATGAGCGACAACTTCGGCTGGATGGTCGGGCCGGCGGTAGCCGGCGTGCTCGTCGCCGTCATCGGCCCCGGCGGCGCGATCGCCATCGACGGCGCGACCTTCCTCGTGAGCGCCGCCTTCCTTGCCCGGCTGCACGTGCCCGCGGTCGCGAAGACGAGTCAGGCCGCCCAGGGCTTCCTCGTCGAGCTGCGCGCCGGCTGGCGCGAGGTGAAGTCTCGCACGTGGCTCTGGGTGATGCTGCTCCGCGTCTGCCTGGTGCTGTGCATCGTGATCGCGCCGTTCCAGATCCTGGGGCCCCTCGGGCTGCTCGAGGAGGGCTACGGCGCCGTGGTGTGGGGCTGGCTCCAGGCGGTCTTCAGCGCCGGCATGATCGTCGGCATGATGATCGCCATGCGCTACCGGCCCAGAAGGCCCATGATCACGGTCACTCTGACCGGCAGCACCGCGGTGGCGGCGCCGCTGGCACTCGCCATCTTCGCGGATCCGTGGGTCCTCGGCGGCGTCTACGTCCTGCGGGGAGTGGCCGTCGGCATCCTCGTCGCAGTGTGGAACACGACGTTGCAGACGCAGATCGCGGAAGAGTCGCTCGGCCGGGTGACGGCGTGGGACTGGATGGCGTCGCTGGCGCTGTGGCCGGTCGGCCTGGCGGTAGCCGGGCCGCTCGCCGAGGAGTTCGGAGTGACGACCATGTGCTGGGTGACCGGCGGGCTCGGGCTGCTGGCCGCCTTCTGGGTGCTGCTCGTCAAGGACGTCTGGCGGCTGCAGCCGGCGGCGGTGCTGGCCGGCGAAGCCGGCGGGGCGCCGCCGGCCGCAGCCGCACCTCACACCAGCGCCTGACACGCGACGGCGGGCCGCCGCGGCCGCACCGTCAGGCCGCGCGCCGCTCCCGCCGGCCCCTGCGGCCGCTCGAGTAGAGCAGGATGTCGAGGGCGATGCCCGCGGCGAAGACCACGGTCCCCCATCCCTCGAGGCCACCGAACGAGTTCTCGGCGATCGCGTATGCGATGGTCGTGCACGGCACGAAGAGAAAACCGATGAAGCCCCAGATGAAGGGCAGGCCGATGCGGCTCAGGTAGTCGGTGAACAGCCAGAGGCCGAACAGGATGATGCGCGGCGACGCCGCCAGCACTCCCACGATCAGACAACAGCCCATCTCATCCCCCCGCGTCCCTTGTCGCCGCCGGCAACATTCACCTTCGCCTCGGCGGCGTCTCACGCAACGCTAACACGCGGACGCGAGGATGTACTGGCCATGATGACTCGTCGCATGAGGATCAGACGGCAGCTGCGCTCCGCCCGCGTCTCGGCGCTGACCCCCCGGGAGCGCCGGGAGGCGATCCTGGCCGCCGAGCGAGCGATCGCGCAGAACGGCGACCCGGGCGAACCGGACGCCGACGCCGCGCACGACTCTCCCCCCGAGCCGCACATCGGCACTCCGTGAGCGCGGCGGCGGGCTTCCCCCACCAGCCTCCAGGGCTGTGACCTGCCGCCGCGCGAACCACGCCCCTCGGCATCCGGCGAGGACCCTGGGACACCTTGAGGACGCCCCCTGGTCTTGGCCTGGGTCCTCCCCTCTGGCCTCCGCAATCGTGAATACCGGAAACGTGTGACAGCTGCCGCGGCCGCCGGGAGAAGGGCAACGACGTCCTGTACGCGATTTCGTGCCGGGACTTGGGCCTGACCGACTGCGACGTCGATCATATGGCCCACTCCCTCGAGCGACTCGCGCACGGTGTGAGCACCCCGACGCGTGCGCGGCAGTCCTCGCCGACCTGCACTCGCCGGAGCGCCGGGTACTGCACGAGCACCTCACCGCGGCGGCCCGCAAAGTCGTCGTCGCCCAGAAGGGCGGCGGTCTCATGCCACGCAAGCGCCGGGCGTCCGCGCACTCACCGCTCGCTCACCGGCGTCTCGCCGTCCTCCTGCATTCGCCATGTTCAACGTCCCCATCGACGTGCACAAGGCCTACTCAAGCGTCTTGTGGTGCCCTTGCTGCGACAGCACCGACCTGATCCTCCTCGGCGTAGTCGAGCGCAAAGGTCTGAACGGAGCTGCCGCGTGACGCGAGGCGCCGGAGGTCCTCGCCCGTCAGCTTGACCGGCCTGCGGACTCCGGGACCTGAGTTCTTCCCCGGGGTCCGGTGACCACCCGAGATCGCCCCGGGAACGGACCTGATTCCACTTCCAGGCCTCGCAGTCGGCCACGCAGAGGGGCATACTCAAGGTGGGTGCCATCACCGAACATGCGTGGCCGAGGGGAGGAGGGACGGCATGTACGAAGTGTCCTGTCGAGACTTGGCCCCGACCGACTGCGACTTCGATCTCATGGCCTTTTCGCTCGAGCGCCTCGAGCTCGGCATCGTCGCCCACATGCGCTACGAACACCCGGACGTATACACGGCGGCCATCGGCAACCGCGTCTCTCCGGAACGCAAGGCCCTGCGAGAGCGCATCGCCGCCGCGGCACGCGAGGTCGCCGTCGCCTGACGAAGCGGCGCGGCCGTCGGCCACGGCGTCGCCGTCGTGAACCTCCACGCGCAGAAGCTGGATCCGCGCAAGCCACCGGTCGCCGGCGCGGACTTCCTCGGCGCCGGCGGGCCGATGCGGATGAAGAACATGAGCCGGGGCACGCGAGACTTCGCGAGGAAGCTGGACGCGGATCTCCTCGCCGGCGCCCGGATCTGCCTCTTCGACACCTGCGGCCCCTCGGCCCCGATCCGGCCACGAACGAGGACGACGCCCGGCTGTATCCGGGCGGCGGCATCAAGCTCAGAGATGACCTCGTGGACCGGAGCTTCCAGGTCTACCCGGGTGTCCGACGCTGCCCCGTCACGGAGATGAAGGGTCCGCCGGCTGAGGACGCGCCGGAGTCGGCACGGCGGTTCGCGAGGCACTTCGCGGCGGTCGCTCTGGGCTGGCGGCCTCTCCGGCAACCACGCCGGCATCTGCGAGCGGGGCGGACCCGGAGGGCTCCGCCGCCCCGTCCCCCGCGGTCCCTTCATCCAGGCTCAACTGCGGCAGCCACTGCAGCCACCTGGGCAGGTACCAGTTCCAGCGTCCCAGCAGCGCCATGGTCGAGGGCACCACGACGACCCTGACCAGGGTCGCGTCGAGCGCCACGGCCACGGCCAGCCCGAAGCCGATCTCCTGGAACATGACCATCTCGCCGGCGGCGAGCCCGGCGAACACGGCGACCATGATCAGCGCCGCGCCCGTGATGATGCCGGCGGTGGACTGGATGCCGAACGCCACCGCCTCCGTGGTGTCGCCGCGCCGGTCGTAGCGCTCGCGGATGCGGCTCAGCAGGAACACCTGATAGTCCATCGAGAGCCCGAAGAGGATACAGAAGAGCAGCAGCGGCACCCAGGACTCGATCACGTCCGTCTGGTGGAAGCCGAGCAGGCTCGCGCCGACGCCCTTCTGGAAGACCAGCGTGAGGAGGCCGAAGGCCGCGCCGACGCTGAGCAGATTCATGAAGACCGCCTTGACGGCGATCACGAGCGAACGGAAGGCGACGAGCAGCAGGATGCAGCTGAGGAGCAGCACCGCACCGATCACGATGGGTGTGTAGCGGTCGACGAGGTCGATCATGTCGGCGAACGCCGCCGGGCCGCCGCCGACGAGGACCCGCAGCGGCGCGCCATCGACTTCCGCGGGGATGATGTCGCTGCGCAGGTCACGGACCGCCTGCGCCGCCTCAGCTCCCGTCCCATCGGTGTTCACGGCCAGGCTGAGCAGGCCGAGGCGGCCGTCCTCGCTGCTCTCGAAGCCGGTGAGGGAGAAGCGGCCGTCCGCCAGCGCACCCGTCTTGAGCTTCTCCACCGCCGCCGCGACCCGCGGATCGGCGAGGTCGCCGTCGACGACGACCAGGATCGGCGACGTCATGCCCGCCGAGAACTCCGCGGCGAGGATCTCGTAGCCACGCCGCGTGCCCAGATCTTCGGGCAGCCCGGAGATGCCGGACTCGCCGCGCTGCATGGTGAGTCCGGGCGCGGCCAGCAGCACGAGGATGCCACCGCCGATCACGAGGCTCACGACCGGACGCCTCATGATCACGCCGGCGGTCCTGGCCCAGAAGCCACTCGCCTGGCGCGCCGGAGCGCCGCCGGCGGTGTCGGGAGCCCCTCTGCCGTGGCGTCGTGCGAGATGGCCGACGGAGAGGCGCAGGGCATTGATCCGGTGGCCGAGAAGTACGAGCACCGCGGGAAGCAGCGTGAGCGCCGCTGCCACAGCGACCATGACGACCAGGATCGCCCCGGCGCCGAGGCTCGTGAAGATCGTGAACGGCACGACCAGCATGCCGCAGAGCGCGAGCACCACGGTCATGCCGCTGAACAGGACGGCGCGACTCGCCGTGGCCGCAGCCCGACCGACCGCATCGGGCGGGGCGTGGCCGGCCGCCAGCTCCTCGCGATAGCGCGAGACGATGAAGAGCGTGTAGTCGATGCCCACGGCGAGTCCCATCACCGTGACGATGTTGAGCGCGAACACCGAGACCGCGAAGCCCTCGCCCAGCAGCGCGGTGAGCGCGGCCCCGACGACGATGGCGACGACGCCCAGCGCCAGCGGGACCATCGCAGCGACGAGTGAGGCGAACACGACGATGAGGATCACGAGCGCGATGGGGAGGCCGATCGCCTCGCCGCGGCGCAGGTCGCTCTCGGCGATCGCGGAGGCGTCCCGCTCCCAGGCGCCGCTCCCCGTGAGGACCACGGTGAAGCCGTCCTCGCCGTCGGAGGCGCCTACCAGTTCGTGAAGGCCGGCCATGTGCTCGTCGACGTCCGCGGAGGCCGCCGCCATCGTGACCGGGAGGATGGTCGTGCGGCGGTCGGCGGAGACGAGAGCCGCTGCGTGGGCAGCCGCCTCGGCGACGCTCAACGGCGTCGCCTGCGCAGTCCGCGCCTGGTCTGCTGCCCGTTTCGCGGCCGCCCGCGCGTCGTAGTACGTCGCCACGGCGCGCACGTCCCTCGACGACAGGGCGCGGATCGACGCGGCGAGGCTGCGGACGCGCGCCTCGAAGGCGGCGTCCCCCACGGTGAGACCCTCCGCACGGACGACCACGATCTCCGTGTCGGCGTCGGAGCCGGGGAGCCGCTCGGCGAGTACCTCTTCCGCCTGTTTCGACTCCGGACGGCCGATGAAGTCGTCGGAGGCCTGCAGGGAGTCGCCGTAGGCGACCAGCAGGCCGCCCGCGACGGCGATGACGGCCAGCCACGCAGCGATGGTGAGCCACGGCCGGAGGGCGCAGGCGCGAGCGAGTCTGTGTGTCAGGGGCCTACGTCGCATCTCGGTCTCCTGGGGATGGCGGGGCACAGCTGCCCCGTCCGTGCCTGTGCGTGGTGACCGCGCCGCCCCGCACGGTTGCCGGTTCGCGCCGCGATCGGCCTAGCCGCTCGTCCAATCGGTCTTGAGGCCGTTCACGAAGGCGCGCAGCACGTCGCGGGCACGCGCCCGGAACAACTCGTCGTGGTGCTGATGCGTCCGCTCGACGGCCGTGAGGCCGTGGACCAGCGCCCACGCCCCGTGCCACATGAGGATCACGTCGTCCTCACCTCGGGCGAAGAGGACTCCCTGCGCGATGCCTTCCTGGAGCACGTCCTGGATGATGGTGAACAGCGGCGTGGGAGTGAGCGGCTCGAGACTGCCGCTCTGGGTATCCCGCGACAGCGCCCCGAGGCTCTCGAACAGCAGGTCAAGCTCTGCCGGATGCTCGCGCGCGAACTGGATGTACGCCAGTCCCAACTCGATGAGGCGCTCGTCGACCGGCAGCCCCGTGGGAACCGTGAGCAGGTGGGCGGAAAGATGATCCAGATCCTGAGCGGCGAGGGCGAGCAGGATCTCGTCCCTGCCGTCGGCGAAGTAGCGGTAGAGAGCCGGCGCCGTGAGGTCGACGCGGGCCGCGAGCTCACGGACGGTCAGAGCGTGCGCGCCCTTCTCCACGACGAGGGCGCGCGCCGCGACCAGGATCTCGTCCCGGGTCTCCTGATGGCGCTTGTCCTGGCGGCTCGTCGGCGGCATGAGTGCTCCGGCGTGAACAGTATTCCGATATGCGAACACTGTTCACTCTAGGGCTGCCGGCGGGAAGTGTCAAGCCGGGCATGGGAGCGACCGACCTGGCGGCGGACGAGGATACGATCGGAGGGAGCCGCAGACGGAGCAGTGGGGACGTAGCCCACCAGGTCAAGAAAGGAGGATGGGCCGCGGCGAGCGCTATGCGCTCGCCGCGGCCCAGAGGGGCCAACGGCACTCGGGCGCCAGGAGGAAGGCGCGCCGGGCTGACGGGCGGTCGGCTCGGTGGGGGCGCACCGTACTACAGCCGGACCCTGGGACGGTCGGGGGGGCAACCGTCGCCGCCGTTGATGGCTTGGGCACACTATCTCAGGCGAATATGAAGACCGTGTTCAGAGCGCGTTGCGCGACGTTAGGGCGCCGTTGAGTCCCCGGTAGCGTCTCCGAGAGCGCCGCCGGACTCCTCTTCGTAGCGGCGGAGGAAGTCCTCGTAGGCGTCGTCGACGAGCTCCTTGTCCGGGCCGGCCGGCCGGCCTTCGGCGGACGGCCCCCGCCCCCCGGTCACGTCGCCGACGGCAGCGCACGTATCGTCATCGGCAGAGGGCTCGGCCGCGGTCTCGGCGACGAAGTCCCCTCCGGCGTCTTCGGCAGCGGCGTCGTCCGCCTCCTCGTCGTCCGCGGCGCCCGGGTGCTCGCGGGCATAGCGCAGCTGCTCCAGCGCTGCGAGCGCCCACTCGCCGCCCACAGGGTCGTCCAGCGAGACCGCAAGATCGGGCTCGGCCACGCCGCCCAGCGCGACGAGGGCGTCGAGGGCGGCGCCCTTGAGCTGGTCGTCGCCGCGGCCACACAGCACCCCGGTGAGACCCGCTGAGACCTCGCCGGGGTCCATTGAGTCGAGCGTCTCGGCCGCCCGCTCCTCACCGGGCCCGTCCGGGTCGTAGACCTCTCCCAGGGCAGCCTCGAGCAGCAACTCCACGATGCCCGGCCCGCGGGCCGCGAGGGCTGTCTGCGCCTCGTCCACCAGTGGATACGTCTCCACCGTCAGCGGCAGGTCGAAGATGGCCAGCAGGGCCTCGCCCGGCGCCATCTCCCGGAATTCGGAGAGGAACTCCGCGATCGAGTCGCAGGCGTAGTCCTGGTCCTCACGCGTGCGCGCCTCACCGTAGGCGTCGGTGAGTTGGCGCGCGAGACCGATCAGCGCCTCGTCGTCGTTGCGGTAGCTGCCCATGATCCGATGGTGCCGCGCCGCTCCGGCTACTTCTCCTCGTCGCCGAACAGAGCCGCGTACTCGCCGTAGCCCTCCGCGTCGAGGTCCTCCCGAGGCACGAAACGCAACGCCGCCGAGTTCATGCAGAAGCGCTGCCCCGCCGGCTTGGGGCCATCCGGGAAGACGTGGCCGAGGTGCGAATCGCTACCCGTGCTGCGGACCTCGGTGCGCGTACCGAAGAGCTTGCGGTCCTCACGCATGGTCACAGCCTCGTCACGCAGCGGCCTCGTGAAGCTCGGCCACCCTGTGCCGGAGTCGTACTTGTCACGGCTGCTGAACAGGGGCGCGCCGCTGACCACGTCCACATAGATGCCTTCACGGTGCTCGTCCCAATACTCGTTGGCGAACGGGGGCTCGGTGCCCTCACGCTGGGTCACGTCGTACTGCAGGGGGGTGAGCTTCTCCCGCAGCCCGGCATCGTCCTTGTCGTTGACGTTCACGGGGACCTCCCTGGATCACTTCTGGTGGGTCTTGGCCCACTCCTCGTGGGTCGGAACGGGCTCCTTCACGACGTAGAGCAGGTAGTACGCGCCCATGTCGCCGAGAAAGCGGAACTCCCCCCGCAGGGCGGCGACGGTGGCGTCGAAGTCGCCACGCGAACGCAGCCAGCCGACGAACCCGCCGGGCTGGCCGTCCAAGGCGATCATGGCTTCCGCGTTGGTGACCGTCGCCTCGATCTTGCGCCGGTTACGGATGATGCGCTTGTCTGACGCCAGTCGCTCGATGTCATCGTCGGTGAGCGCCGCGACCGTGCCCGGGTCGAAGTCGGAGAACGCATCGCGAAAGCCGCTCCATTTGGCCTCGACCACGCGCCAGCTCAAACCGCTCTGGAAGACGGCGCGAGTGAGGACGTCGAGATAGTCGGCGAGCCCGGTCGGCTCGATCTGTGTCGGTGCCTCCATGGCGGGAGCCTCCCGCGTGCGCTTGTCGGTGTGCGGACGGGTCCACATCAAGCTGGACGAGCCCTTGCGCCGACTATTCCCGCGAGGGCGCGTCCTTCACGCCCGCCGGCCGCTCAGTGCGAGCAGGTGGCGTCGCGCCCTACCGGCTCGAGCTCGGCGTCCATGAACGCCTCGACCACCGAGCGGACATCGGGCCGGTCCTCGCCGGCGAACACGCGCATGCCGGCCTGCAGGCAGTGGAGCAGCGGCCGGCGCCCGATGCCGGCGACGATGACGACGTCGACGAAGTTCTCGCCGAGGGTGAGGATGGGTGTGATGCAGCCGTCGCCCTTGTCGTGCCGTTCATTGGCGACCACGAGGACGTTGACCATCACGTCGTCGATAACGTCGACGATGGTGAAACACGGGCTGCGGCCGAAGCGCCCGGAGCGCGCCGCGTCCAAGCCGCCGGGCTCGTCCGACGGTACCGCGATTCGGAGGATCTGCCGTTCTTCGTCGTTCATCGTCTTCCTCAGTCCTTCCCATGTGGAGTGGCAAGCCTACACCGCCAGTGACGGCGACGTTCCCGCAGGTGCCTTTCTCGGCTCTGCGGGCTATCCTGAACGCGAGGACCTGCAGTGCTCACGACCCACAAGGGGGCCCCACATGCCGCTCGGCGGCTACTGCACCGTCTGTCAGCGCTGGGTCTGGCTCACGCCTTACGGCGAGTGCCAGAATGGTCACCCTGCGCTCGCCGTCAAGGACGTCCAGCAGCTGAGGCCGCAGGCCGACTCCGACGTGCTCGTCGGCGAGATCGTCGACGAGGGTCCGCGGCGGGCGCGGTTCCGCTGGTGGTGGCGCCACTCCCTGTGGATCGGCTGGACGCTCACGCTCGGCTTCATGAACTGGCTCGCCTTCATCTATGTGGGCGTGAGGGCGCGGCACACCCCGTGGACCCTGCTCGGCTTCGCCTACATGGTTCCGCTGGTCCTGACGATCCTCGCCATCGGGACCCCGCTGCTGCAGGCTGCGATCGTCATCCAGCTGCTGGCCTCGGCGGCGTCGGTGGTGAACGCCCTGTACATCCGTCCCTACTACAGAGCGATCATGTTCGGCGACGCCTCACCGCGGTCGCTGCCGGCCCCACCGCAACCGCCGGAGCTGGCGGCGGGGGCGCGGCCGCGGCTGCCGAAGAACATCGACGAGCGCGCCGCCGAGGTACTGCAGCCGGCGCGCCGCCAGGTGGACGCGATCCTGCGCACGGCGGGCTCCATCGGCAAGCCGGCCGTGCGCGACGAAGTGGTGGGACTCTGCGCCACCGCCGACCAGATCATCGCCGAACTCGCGACGCAGCCGCGCAAGCTCGACGCCGCGCGCGGCTTTCTCACCTACTACCTCGACGCCGCGCAGCGCATCGTCGAGGGCTACGTGAACCTCGGGCAGCGCGGCAGCTCAACGGCCGAGATCAACCAGACGCTGGATCGGGCGGAGGCATCCCTCAAGGTCGTCCAGCAGGCCTTCGACCGGCAGCTGGCGAACGTGCTCGAGGACCGCGCCCTCGACCTCGAAAGTGAGATCGAGCTGCTCGAGCGCACCGTGCGCAGCGAGACCATGTACACCCAGACCGGGGAGCTGCAATGAGCGACGAGACCCAGAAGCAGGACGCGGCGGCGCAGCCGTCCGTCCCGGCGGTGCCGGACGTGCCCGCAGTGCCCGACGTGGTGACCAGCGCTCCAGCTGGCGCGCAGCCCGCGGCCGGCCCGTTGAGCTCCACCGACCTCCAGCGGGTCGAGGAGATCAAGGCCGCCGTCGACGTGAGCGATTCCCAGTCCGTGCTCGCCTACGGCCTCCCGGCCCAGAACCGCATCGCCAATTTCGCCGACTCCCTGCTCGGCGACGTCCGCAACAAAGACGCCGGAAGCGGGGGCGAGGCGCTCAACGAGCTGCTCAAGAAGGTCCGCGAGCTCGACGTCGACGCGCTGAGCGCCGGCACCGGCAAGGCGAAGATCCCCATCATCGGCCGCTTTGCCAACACCTTCGAGCGCTTCGCCGCCCGCTACCAGAAGGTGGCGACGAGCATCGAGAAGATCGTCGATGCGCTCGAGCGCTCGCGCATGGCGCTGCTCAAGGACATGACCGTGCTCGACAAGATGTACGAGCTCAACCTGGACTACCTCAAGCAACTCGACGTCTACATCGCCGCCGGAGAACAGGCCCTGCGCGAGCTGCACGAGACGAAGATCCCCGCGCTCGAGGCAGAGGTGGCGGCCACCAGCGACGTCATGGCCGCGCAGCGGCTGGCCGACCTGCAGCAGGCCGCGACCAGGTTCGAGCGCCGCCTCCACGACCTCAAGCTCACGCGCATGATCGCCATCCAGACGGCGCCGCAGATCCGCCTCATCCAGGGCAACGACCAGAACCTCGTCGAGAAGATCCAGAGCTCGATCCTGACCACGGTGCCGCTCTGGAAGAACCAGATCGTCATCGCCATCAGCCTGTACCGCCAGCAGAAGGCGGTCGAGCTGCAAAAGCAGGTGACGGACACGACCAACGAGCTACTGGCCAAGAACGCGGAGCTTCTCCGCGACGGCTCGGCGAAGGTCGGACGCGAGGTGGAGCGCGGCGTCGTCGACGTCGAGACGCTGCGCAAGGTCAACGACGACCTGGTGGCGACGCTGGAAGAGACGATCCAGATCCAGGAGGAGGGCCGCGCCAAGCGTGTCGAAGCGGAGGGCGAGATCGGGCGCCTGCAGGTCGAGCTCCGTCAGAAGCTCGTCGAGCTCCGCTCACAGGCGCCCCAGATCGGCGGCCCCGACGGGCCGCAGCGGCTGACGGACTCCTGAGCCGCCGCGGGGCTACCAGCCGGAGGTGCCGGGCGCGCCCTTGAACGGCCCCTCGATCTCGGACGTGATCCAGCCGCCGTAGAAGTCGCCCTCCTGCGGCTGGACCCGCTCATCGCCGAGCCAGGCCTCGTCCACGCGACCGGGGTAGAACGCGACATAGTCGCGGATGTCCTCGAAGCGTGACGTGGGCTCTGGGTAGTACCAAGCCGCCTCGCGAACCTCTCGCTCGCCGACCACGAGGTCGTAGTAGCTTGCCTGGCCTTTGAACTCACAGAAGGTCTTCCGCCGGCTCGGGCGCAGGTACTCACTGCGCACGTCCTCCGGCGGGATGTAGTACACCGGCGGATGGCTCGTCTCGAGCACGCGGAGCGCGCGGGTCGTTTCGGCGATGGTCACGCCGTCGAGCACGACCCTCACCCGCCGCGTGCCGGCTTCCACCCGCGGCGGCCTGGGATAGTCCCAGACCGATTCCATCAGGGCGCCGCCCGCGTCACGGACTCGTCACCAGCGTGCGGATCTCGCCGTCGGCCGGCTTGGCGATGACGCGCATCACCTCGTCGAGGAAACGCCCGATGATGCGTCGCTCCTCTTCGGTCAGCGACTCAGTGACCCCGACGACCTCGTTGGCCATGCCGTGCACGTTCGTGAACAACCGGTCACGACCGCTCGCGGTCAATCTCACGACCACTCGCCGCCGGTCACTGGGGTGCGCCTCGCGCGCGACGAAGTCACGTCGTGCGAGCCTATCGAGGAGCGCCGTCATGGCGCCGGTGGTCATGTGCAGGCGGCGCACGAGCTCCGTGGGGCCGAGCGAGCCTTCGAGCGAGAGGTGCGCCAGCGCCAGCACCTCAGCCGCCGAGAGCCCCATGCGTTCGCTCAGCTCGAGGTGCATCTGCGCCATCCTGAGGTCCAGGCGCCGTACGGCGATCGCCAACTCCATGGCCGAGTAGCCGCCTCCGCCGCCGCCTGGGTCCTCAGGCTCCACCTTGCATCCCGCGCCGGGGTCCGCGCCGCCGTCCTCGGAGATTACCTTCATAGCGGAGTCCCTTCACGATTGAGATGCTTTTTCATGGGTAAGTATACCAAATCGTCAAGACACGCCGGCGACAGTGGGTCTCCGGCAACGACGAAAGGGAGTACCGCGATGCGAGCGTCAGCAGCCCAGCTACACCGACCGGCACGATTCGCCCTTGTGGCACTAGCGTTGGTCCTCAGTCTCAGCCTCCTCGCGCTCGTCCTCACGCCTCAGGCGCAAGCGAAGAAGAGCTACGACAAGTTCCGCGCCGGCAGTGGCATGACCACCCTCACGACCGATCCCGCCACGACCTCCTTGTTGTTCGGAGCAGGCATCATCCCGCTTCCCGTGGCTCCGACCACCATCACCCCGACCTCCGACGCGGCCCAGTACACCTTCCCCGTGACCTATGGCAAGCTCGATCTTAGCGAGCCGTCGGGCTACATCAAGCACTCCGGTGGTCTGCTGCTCGCCCAGCGTGACGGCATGGCCTGGAAGGCCCTGAGCCTGACCAAGTTCACCATCAGCGTCACCAACGGCAATCTCACGGCGATCGTGAACGGCGGCGACAGGCTCGCCATCGCCGACCTCGATCTCAGCAGCGCCACGATCATGAAGTCCAAGCGGCACGGCAGGACCTACGTGAGCATCAAGAACGTCGGCGTGAACTTGAACGAGACCGCCGTGGGCGCCATCAATGCGACCTACATGACTGACCTCAAGGCGCCGGTCGCGCTCGGCACCGCCGACGTGATCCTCAAGGGAAAGGCGCACTGGCGCTGGAACTGGTGGCGATAAGACCGCTGCGGGCACTCCTTCCTGAGAGCCCCAGAGCTGAGGCTGCGACCGCGAGAGCCGAAGCCAGGAGTGCAGGAGCGCTGAGAATCATGAACGGGGCGGGAGGCCTGAAGGGCCTCCCGCCCCTCTTCGCATCTCGCGACGTCGCCCTCCCGTTGCGACACCGCTGGAGTCTGCCGCGACGGCGTGACCTGCGGCGTACCCAACGAGGAGATCGATCGACGCGAGCGCGGCACAACAGATCGGCACGCGACGCTACGCCGACTCTCAGCCCTCGCCGGCCTCGGCCAGCAGGCCCTCGAGGTCGAGCGCCTCGACGACCATCGCATAGCTGCCGTCCTTGTTGACCGGCCATTCGTCGCGGGGCCGGTCCCAGTACAGCTCGATCCCGTTGCCGTCCGGGTCGTGAAGATAGATCGCCTCGCTCACCGCGTGGTCGGACGCACCGTCGATCGGATACCGGCGCTCCATCAGCGCGCGCAGAGCCCGCCCCAGCGCCGCGCGCGTCGGGTAGCGGATGGCGACGTGGTAGAGACCTGTCGACCCGCGCGGCGGCGGCGAGCCGCCGCGCGACTCCCAGGTGTTGAGACCGATGTGGTGGTGATAGCCGCCCGCGGAAACGAAGGCGGCCTGGTCGCCCAGTCTGCCGGTCAGCTCGAAGCCGAGCACGCCCTGGTAGAAAGCCAGGGCGTCCTCGAGGTCTGAGACCTTGAGGTGAACGTGCCCGATGTCGGTACCGGGGTCGAGCTTCGGGGTTTCAAGCCGCCGCTGGTCGGGCCGGTGCAGATCTGGTCTGGTCGCCATCGTGACGCCTCAGTCAGTCGCCGCCGGAAGAGGCTGGCAGGTGCCCAGCACCTCGTCGCAGGAGGGCTCGCGGTCGTGTCGCGACGAGCGCAACCGCAGGCGACCCGGCGTCCGTGTCGCCACAAGCGCGACGAAGAACCCACTGAGCGCGACGAACCCGGCGATCATGAGGCCGGTCGAGAAGCCGACCGTGAGGCCTTCGTAGAGAATCGCCGGCGGGATGCTGGCGACTCCGGAGGCGGTAGCGCCGGCGGCTCCCTGCGCGGATCCGGCGCCGGCGGCGGCTGCGGTCGCCATCTGGCTGCTCACGCTGTTGGCGACGGACGTCCAGGCGATCGTCCCGATCGCGGCCAGACCGATCGAGCCGCCGACCTGCTGGCCGATGTTGAGCAGGCCGGAGGCGGCGCCGGCCTCGTCGTTCCTCACGTGAGAGACCACCATCAGTGTCAGCGGCACGAACATCAGACCCATGCCGATGCTGACGAGCATGACGGGCGCCAGCAGGTGGCTCCAATAGCCGCCCGTCTCGCTCAGTCGCGACAACCACAGGAAGCCGGCCCCCGCGAACAGCGGGCCGGTCAAGAGCAGCGGTCTCACTCCGACCTTGGTGACCAGCACGCGCGCCACGAAGATGTTGATGGCGATCAGGGAGATGGGGAAGGGGAGCCACGCAACGCCGGCCTTGATCGGGCTGTAGCCCCACACCGTCTGGATGTAGATGGTGAGGAAGAAGAACACCGCGAACATCGCCGTGCCGAGCAGCAGCATCATGATGTAGGCGCCCGAGCGGCGGCGGGAGCGGAAGAGGTGAAGCGGCAGCTCGGCGTGCGGGGAGCGTCGCTCGATCAGCACGAAGACGATGAGGAGCACGACCGAGGCGCCGAGCGCGCCGATCGTGACGCCGTCCCCCCAGTGCGACACGCCGTCCTGGCCGGCGGCGGCGTGCGTCAAGCCGTAGACGAGCAGGGCCAGGCCGGCCGTGCTGGTGATGACGCCGGGGATGTCGAGCCGGCCGCGGATCTGCGCCGTCTTCGCCAGAGCAAAGGGCGCAAGGCCGGCGACGGCCAAGCCGATGGGAGCGTTGACGAAGAACACCCATCGCCACGACACATACGAGGTCAGGATGCCGCCGAGCAGCAAGCCTATGGCGCCGCCGGCGCCGGCCATGCCGGCCCAGACGCCGAGCGCTCGGTTGCGCGGCTGCCCAGCCGGGAACGTCGTCGCGATGAGCGCCAGCGCCGTGGGGGCGGCGAGAGCTGCTCCGGCGCCCTGCACGGCGCGCGCTGTCAGCAGCCACCACTCCGTGGTCGCGAAGCCGCCGACCAGAGAGGCGACGGCGAAGACGAGCACGCCGGTGATGAAGACGCGGCGGCGGCCGTACAGGTCGCCGAGCCGGCCGCCGAGCAGCAGCAGACTGCCGAAGGCAAGCGAGTACGCGGTGACGATCCATGCGAGCCCGGCTCCGCTGATGCCGAGTGAGCGCTGCATCTGCGGCAATGCCACGTTCACGATGGTCGCGTCGAGGACGATCATGAGCTGAGCCGCCGCGATCACGACCAGGGCGAGACCGAGGTGGCGAGGGACGTGCGCGCCGTCCCGCGGTGGGTCAGTGGCGCCGACGAGGGACTGGTGGTTCATGGAGGGCACTTTCGTGACGAGGAAAGGAAGTGGACCGTTCTTGTCCTCCTTCCCGATGAGCCTTCTGCGAAACACGGACGTCGCCGGAACGACCGCGTGACTCGGCCTCTCTCGGGTGACGGGCGTCAGGTGACGCGCCGGCAGGGACTTGCCGGAGCCGCGCCGACACGTTCCACGTTGTGCCTGCTCGGGGTCTGGGTCTCACCCAGTCGCCGCACGGAGCATGGCGGCGAGGCTGCGCTCGACGTCGTCGTCGGTGGTCGACCACCCCGACACACTGATGCGCATCGCCGTGCGCCCGTGCCAGTTGGTGACCCCGCTCCAACAGGTCCCGTCGGCCTGGATCGCCGCGATGGCACGGCGCGTCGTCGCCTCGTCCCCGAACGAGACCAGCACCTGGTTCAGCACCACGTCGTTCAGTATCTGGAAGCCGGCCTCGCGCAGTCCCTCGGCGAAGCGCGCCGCGTGGCGGCAATCGCGCTCGACCAGGTCGGCGAGCCCTGACCTGCCGAGCGCGCGCAGGACGGCCCACACCTCGACTCCTCGCGCGCGCCGCGAGAGCTCGGGCGTGCGGGCCGCCGGCTCACGCATCATGCTGTCGGGGAGGTAGGCGGCGGTGACGCTCATCGCCGCGCGCAGCGGCTCGGCGTCGCGCACGAAGGCGAGGCCGCTGTCATACGGGACGTTGAGCCACTTGTGCGCGTCGGTCGCCCAGGAGTCGGCGGCGGCGATGCCACGCACCAGGTGCGCGCGGGCCGGCGCCACCGCCGCCCAGAGGCCGAAGGCCCCATCCACGTGGACCCAGGCGCCGGCCTCGTGCGCCCGGGCGGCTAGCTCCTCGATGGGGTCGAACGCTCCGCTGTTGACATTGCCTGCCTGCGTGCACACGATCGTAGGCCCGGACATGGCCGGCAGCGCGTCGACGCGCATACGGCCCTGCTCATCCACCGGCACCCGGTACACGCGCTCGCGTCCAAGCCCGAGCAGCCCCAGGCCCTTGACCACGGACGGGTGGACCTCATCCCCCGTGATGACGGAGATGCTCGGGGCCCCGGCAAGGCCCCGCGCCTCGACGTCCCACCCCACCTGCGCGAGCACGGCGTGACGAGCGGCGGCAAGAGCCGTGAGGTTGGCCATGGTCGCTCCGGTCACGAAACCCGCCACGGTCGTGGACGGCAGGCCAAGAAGCTCGACCAGCCACCGCCGCGCGACGTGCTCGAGAGTGACCGCCACCGGTGACGTGGTGAGGGAGTGGACATTCTGGTCCCAGGTCGCGGCCAACCAGTTCGCCGCCAGGGCGACGGGGAGCGAACCGCCGATCACGAAGCCGAAGAACCTGGGGCCGGCCGACGCCACCGTGGCCGGTGATCCGGCCTCGTCGAGCAGCGCGATGACGCGCTCGGGGTCGTCCGGCTCGTCGGGAAGCGGCTCATCAAAGCGCTCCAGTGCCGCAAGAGCGTCGGCGTCCGGCGCGACGCGCCTCTCAGGCAGCTCACGCAGGTAGCGGATCGCGCGCTCGGCGGTGGTGCGCAGCAGTTCCTCGCTCACGCCGGCCCTCAGCCGTCGGCCGGCGGCGTCGACAGCTCGTGCGCGAGGTGGCGGTAGCGCTCGGCCTTTGCGGCCCTCCCCGGAACTGCCGAAAGACGCGTGAACTCCTCGCCGAGCATCTCCTGCTCCCGGACACTGAGCACCTCTTCGGTCAGCGGGAAGAGCACGGTGTCCTCCTTGCCGATGTGCAGCGGCAGCAGGTAGGCATAGAGTTTCAGGTTCTCGGCGATCACGGCACGAGCCGGCCCGCTACGGTCCGGGTCGGGGCTGGCCGACTCGGGCAGCGCTGCGTCGATCGCGTGGATGCAATCGCGTGCCGCCTGGTGTTCGCTCAACAGAACGCTTATCGTGCCGCCGGCCGAGGTGCTCCGCTCCTCAAGCAGCGGGAAGAGAAGGTCCTCCTCCTTGGTGTGATGGTCGCCGTCGGTGAAGTTGCGCGTGAAGTCGACCATCTGGGTCACGCGCTCCTGGTGGATGCGGCCGGTGCGTTCGATGAAGGCGGCCTCCGCCTCCATCGCGCCCACCACCAGCTTGACGTACTCGTGCTCGTCGGCGAGCTGAAGAATGGGGCTCTCGCTCATGGGGTCTCCTTCCGGACGCCTCGGCGGGCGTCCCCTTCCGGATTCCCCGTCACGCCCCGGCCAAACGAGCCGGCCGGGACCGCAGCGCTGGGCCGCAGGCCCGCGACAGGGTCCGCAGCCCAGACCGCCGCTGGGCAGCGGCGGATAGAATCGCCTCGTCTGCCATCGTTGTCTTGAATCGTCGACTGGAGATCGCATGAGCGCCGCAGAAGGCCGGTGGAGTCGCGAGACCGCCCAGAGCCTGGTGATCCGACGAGCCGTGGACATGGAGGACGGCGGGAAGCGCGACGCCCCAGAAACCGCCTCCCGGATCATCACCGTCGCTCTCAAGGATCTGGCGAAGAAGCACGGGCTGCCCCCGTTTTCGGAGCCGGAAGACCACGCCGCGCCCACCCTGCGTCACGTCATCGAGACAGACGCCGCCCGTTTCGTACTGGCGTACGACCGCGGACGACCGGTCGGGTTCGGCGCCGGCCTCGTTCGGGGCGCATTCTCCTATTGCGCCGGCCTCTTCGTGCTGCCGGAGTGGCAGGGGCGGGGACTCGGGCGGCGGCTGTTCGAGACCGCGCTCGAGGGTCTGCCGATCCCCGGCGGAATCACGGCGCTCACTTCCGGCGCGGCCAACCCCATCTCCAACCGGTTGTACGCACGCCACGGCATCTATCCCCAGCTTGCGCTGCTGGTCCTCAGCGGGCCGACGGCGGCGGCCGGCGGACCACCAGCGAGCCACGCACGCGGCCTCGATGTGGAGCCTCTCGAAGCGGAGCACGTCGGCGCTCTCCGCGCCATCGACGAGGTAGCCCTCGGCTTCGACCGCACCCCCGACCATCTCTGGTTCCTGAGCCGGCCGGGGCACCCCGGCTGGCTGTTCCGCCGTCGGGGCCGGCCGATCGGCTACGGCTATCTGGGCGGCGACGAGACCGAAGGCCCCGGCTCCGTCGGCCCCGTAGCCACCCTGCGCCCCAGCGATCAAGCCGCGGCTTTGCGCTTCGTCGTGGACGAGCTCGCCGCGCGTGGGGAGGAGCGGGCGACCGTCGTCGTCCCGGGACCGAACCTCGCCGCCCAGCGCGTTCTCTGGGAGGCCGGGTTCGCGTTCGAGGGAGCGACGGGCCTGCTGTGCGCCTCACGGCCCTTCGCCCGCTTGGACCGCTACGTGCTGGCAGGCGATTCGATCATGTAGCCGGCGGGGCTGGAGGCCCTTCCGGCCTCCAGCCCCGCCACCCTGGGGATCGTATCGACGCATCCCTCAGGCAGCCGCCTCCGGCTCGCAAGCCAGCTCGCCGTCGACCGCGGCGCCCTCACGGTCACCGTGCTCCAGCAGCGACACCGAGTCGAGCACGACGTCTTCCTTCCGCGGGATCAGCACCGCGGCGACGCCGGCCACTGCGACTGCGCCTGCCCCGACCCAGATCGCCGGAACCATGCCGTCCACGAACGATTGCGGGCTCAGGTAGCTGCCCGCGGCGCTGAACACGCTCGCCAGCACGGCGACGCCGAACACGCCGCCCACCTCGCGGACCGTGTTGTTGACGCCACTCGCCTTGCCCTCTTCCCTGCGCCGCACGGTGCTCAGCACCAGGTTGGCGACCGGGGCGAAGTAGAGGCTCATGCCGACGCCGGCCATCACGAAGGCGGGTATCAGCTGGGCGTAGGCGACCGTGGGACTGGTGACGAAGGCGATCCACGCAAGCCCCGCCGCCATCAGCGCCATGCCGGCGACCAGGAGCGGCCTGGCGCCGATGCGGTCGCTGAAGATGCCGGCGATGGGCGCCACCAGGATCGGCATCGCCGTCCAGGGCAGCGTGCGCAGGCCGGCCTCCAGCGGCGAGTATCCCTGCACGATCTGGAAGAACTGCGCCAGCAGGAAGATCGAGCCGAACATCCCGAAGCTCATCAGCAGCGAGGTCACGTTGGCCGCCGAGAAGGCGCGGTTGCGGAAGAAGCGCAGCGGGACCATCGGCTCGGGCGCGCGCCGCTCCCAGAGGACGAACGCCCCCAGCAGGACGATGCCGGCGGCTATGGGGCCGGCGACGCCGAGGCTGGTCCAGCCGTTCTCATTGCCACGGATGAGACCCCAGACGATACCGAGCAGCCCGAAACTGGCGAGGCCGAGCCCGGGGAGGTCCAGCGAGCGATTGGGGCCCTTCGACTCGGTCAGGCGGACCAGGGCGATCGGCAGCAGCACGACGCCGATCGGGACGTTGAGCCAGAAGATCCACTGCCAGCTGAGGCCCTCGACGACGGCGCCGCCCACGACCGGTCCCAGCGCGACGGCGAGGCCACTCACGCCGCCCCAGATGCCGAGGGCGAGGCCGCGGCGAGCCGGCGGCACCGCGCCCGAGAGGATCGTCAGCGTGAGCGGTGTGACGATCGCGCCGCCGACGCCCTGCAGGGCCCTGGCGGCGATAAGCGCCTCGATGCTCGGCGCCAGGGCCGCCGCCGCCGAGCCGGCCGTGAAGATCGCAAGGCCCGCCAGGAACATGCGCTTGCGCCCGAAACGGTCACCCAGCGCCGCGCCGGTGAGCAACAGCACCGCGAACGTCAACGTGTAGGCGTTCACCGTCCACTCCAGCCCCGAGAGCGAGGCGCCCAGGTCGGCCTTGATCACCGGCAGCGCGGTGGTCACGACCAGGTTGTCGAGCGACACCATGAAGACGGCGACGCTGGTCACCACAAAGGTCCAGATGGTCACTGCTCTTGCGCTCATGCTTCTCATCTCCCTTGCGGTCCACCGGGGGCCTCCACCCTGTGGACCCTGTCTCGATTCCCATGCGATCTCGTGTCTTGTGACTTAGTAATCACTTACTTTCATGAGCCGAAGAAAAGGCCGGATCCGGCCTGGAGCCGAACGCCCGGCCCGCCACTTCTACTTCGTCAGCGCCCCCTCGCCTGTGCGCTTCGCCTTGCCGACGGCGTCGGCGGCCATCGCCGCCAGCGCCGTGCCCTTGACCGGGCACATCATCCGCGCCCAGTCGGCGTCCACCTCGGTGAGGTCCATCGTGGCAACGACGTTCATGAGCATGCCGTAGGCCAGCCATTCGCGCACCGCGGCGTCCGGCGCGCCGGAGGCCGACTGCACGAAGCTCACGAGGCGCAGCATCTCGTCGCGCACGACGTCGCGGATCTCCTCGTCCTCGCTCGCCACGTAGGACTGCATCTGCATGAGGAGGAGACTGCGATCGGCAAGCAGGCCCTGGTACGCGATGCCCATCGCCATGAGCACGCCTTGCGCGTCGGCGTCGTCTCCGGCTTCGGCGGCAGCCGTGCGGAACGTCGCGACGGTGCGCTCGAACGTCCGCCGCACGGCGGCGATGAAGAGTTCCTTCTTCGTACCGAAGAGCTGGAAGAGGTAGGGCTGCGACACGCCGACCTGCCTGGCGATCGCTTCCACCGGCGTGCCGTGAAGGCCGCCGAGCGCGAACTCCCGCGTGGCGGCCTCGACGATCTCGCGCCGCCGTTCTTCCTTGCTGATGCGTGTCGTTGCTTTCATGGTGACCAGCATACCATAAGTGAGTGCTTACTAAACTGTCAAGTTCTCGTCAGCTCTGGGAGCGGCCAGCGAACCACCCTGGCGCAATCGTCACAGTGCGGCGTCGTGGTCAGGGCGACTCAGCGGCGTTGCAGCAGAAGCGAAGGCCAGCGCGCCTGTTCCGGTACTCCGCCACCGGTCTGTCTTCACCCTCGAGTCTCGGCATGACGGGCGCGACGGACGTCACCGAGGACGCGGTCTGAGGAGGAGTCGCTCTCTCGGAGCGAGCGGCCCTGTCAGCCGAGCACGCCATGAGGCCGGCCCCTGGCAGAAGGACGAACGAGCGCCGCGCACGAAGCGGCGCCGCGTGCAGCTGCACATCCCGCGTCTTCTTCGCCCCCCGCCGGTCCGCTCCGGCCGGGGTCCGGTGGCGACATCTGTCAGGCGTCGGGCTCCCGCTCCCAGCCGCGATCGTCGTAGACTTCCTTCTGGCTGAGGCGTTTGACGTGCATCGTGGTCTTCACGTACACGGCCGCCGTCGGGTGGAGCGGGTCGACCTTCTCGCCTCTCTCCCGAGCGTATACGTGCCCGCACTCGACGACCCTGAACGGTGTGCGCGTGCCGCCGAAGCCGAATGCCTGCTTGTTGGTGTCACCGGTAACGTTCCTCGGCAGGTGGATGATGTCTCCGGCCCGCGGCAGCGGAGCGTCGGCGGGGAGATACTCGAGCGGTGTCGTCGTGTGGCCAAACGGAGGACGCTTCTGATCCGGGTCCCACAGCCACACTTCAATAGGCCCCGGTCCTCCTTCGCTGGGTCCCGGCTTCTTCTTGAGCGGCATCAGTACCTCCTCAGGTGGGCGGTCCACCCCCCGACGGACGCCGGGGACGGACCGCCTGGTCGCCTCCGTCGCGTGCTCTCCTCAACGAGAGTATATGGCGCAGCGGCGCCCGTGGATGCATCGTTCAGGCTTCGGCGATGAGATCGTGCGCCGGGCGCCGTTCGACCTTCAGCGGCGACCGCGAGACTCGAGGACGGCGCCGGCTGCGAACCCTAAACCGGCGCCGACCGCCAGCCCCGCCGCGAGGTTGCCGAGCAGCGAGCCCAGGGCGATGCCGAGAGCGGCGCCGACACCGATAGCCGCGCCCATGCCGAAGTGAAGGGGGCCGTTGAGCTTCTGCTCGCTTGGCGGCGCCGGTGGCCCCCCGTCCCCCGGCTGCACAGCAGCCGCCGGTGGCTCTGCGCCTGGCGACTCATCATGCGTCGTCTTCGGCTCTGCCACGGATATCCTCCGGTTCGTCCGGGACCAGCCTATACCGGCGCCGGCGGTCGCCGCTCGCGGCTGGCGTCGATGGACGACCCACTCCACGCGGCGGTCGTCAGAGCTTCGCCAGATACGCCTTCCAGTAGGCCTTCCAGCGTCCGATGTCTGCTTTGCCGTTGAGCTTGCCGGTCTCGACGGCCAGCACCGAGGCCTCACCGCCCGGTTTGGCCGAGATGGAGACGGTGACCTTGGAGCCGTCGGTCAGCCGGGCACGCCAGTAGCGCCATTTGTCCGTCCGCTTGATGCTCGGCTCCTCGGAGAAGGGCACGCCGTCGAATGCGCGTGTGTCGTCGCTCGCGGACAGCAGCGCGAGCCAGCGGTCGAGCGCCTCGTCCATCGTCCCTGGGAGCGTCCTGCTCACCGTGGTCGCGAACTCACCGCTCTGCCGCTGGCCGGGCTCGCGGCGCCCGATGAACTTCTCGTACTCCACGGTCACGCTCTGGCTCCACCAGCCCGAGACGCCGTAGTCCTCCCGCAACAGGCGAGCGATCTCCTTGTGAGGCAGCGACCGCGCCTCGCGCTCGTCGAGCACGCCGAACCAGGCGTCCCACGCCTTCCCGGTCGCCTTGATCACCGCTGCGTCGTCCATCACGCCCCTCGCCTGCCCCTACCCGGCCGCCGAAGCCGGGGGCCGCCCCTCGAGGAGTGTCTTCAGCCGCGCCAGGTCCTTCTTGTTGGCGCGGCGCATCGAGGCGGCCATCAGCGGCGCCGCCAGTGTCGAGAAGCCGGCCGGAGTCCCGCGATTGCGCAGCGCCATGCGCGTGTCGCCCTCCGGAGTCGATGCCCACGTGTAGGTCGTCTCCATCGGGAACGGCCCCTGGGAGGTGCGCATCACGAGTCTCTCGCCACGCGCGAACTCGACGATCTCGTACGTGTAGGCGAGGCGCCGCCCGAGGAACTGGGCCACAAACGCGATCTGCGATCCCACGCGGGCGGGCGGCTCGGTCCGCCACCGGACCGACTCGATGTTGACGTACCACTCGGGCGCGTTGCCGGGGTCCGCGACGTAGCCCGCTACCTCGTCGCGCGGGCGCCGGATGACGATCTCTGTGAAGACGTCGACGGCCATTCAGACCCCCGCGGCCTTCGGCGCGCCGCAAACGAGGACCTCGCCGTCGGCACTCGCGTCGTTCTCCGTGTGGTCGCACGGCACCCGGTTGGCTACGGATCCGGTGGCCGCCGGCAACGCCACCTCAGCGTTGCAGAAGGGCTGCCGCTCGATCAGAGGGCGCTCCTCCTCGATCCACCGCAGCCAAGGCGAGCGACGGAGCCCGTGGCGCCGGGTCCCTCGGCCATCTGCCTGAGCGGTCATCATGTGGAGGTCCTCTCCTGACGCGGAAGCCGCGACGATCGTGCTACTGCCGGAGTCCTGCCCTGCGCGGCGAGAGGTCGAAACCGTGAACGACGCCCCGGCCCAGAGTGGCCAGCGAACGACCGCACGATGCTGATCCCGCGTGCGCGGGAGCGCCCCCGAGAGCGGCGGGCCGTCAGGTCGCGAGCCGGTCCAGCTCCTCCGTCAGCACCCGCCGGAGTTCCGCGAAAAAGGCGTCCCTGACCCGCTGCGTATGCACGGCCTCGCCGGCCGCGAGCGCTGCCTGGTCCTTGAAGCGGTGCGCGGCCGGCTCCACCTGGAGCACGTAGGAGTTGACCCATTGATCCCAGAACCAGTCGGCGGAGCCGAACTGGATGTAGGCCGGGTCGGTGGCCGGGATCCGCGACAGCTTGTCGAGAAGCGCCCGGCCCCGCTCGCCGTTCTCCACGCAGAAGGCGACGTAGGCGATCCGGTACCGGACCGACCCACTGTGACCATCGGGGATCGCCGCCAGACTGCGCTCGTCCTGTCGCGCGGCGGTCACGAAGTGCCCGTAACAGCACTGGAGCGTGAAGCAGTGCGGCAGCAGCTCGAACGCCTCCACGATGTCGATGATCGGGTCGTCGACGTCGGCCAGGTCGAGGGCGTCGAGAGCCGTCCGCCGCTCGTCGGCATAGCGGGCGTTCGCTACCAGTGCCCTTGGCTCGGTGAAGGTCTCCATCAGTCCACACATTACACAACGGAGCACCGGTTGCGTCACTTCCGGGACGGGTGGTGACGACGAGTTCCTCTTCCCCCATGGGAACCGGCGCGACGAGACCGGAAGGAGCACGACCGTATCTGCGGCGGACGTCAAGCGCCTGGCGCAGCAGCTCTTGAAGGGCATCCACGACGCTGACCGAGCGTGGGCTCATCTCCCACGTCTCGTGCACGAGCGGGCCGGCGCGCTTCGACGCCACCCGGCCTGCGCCCCCGTCACCGGGCGAGCGAGAGGATGTAGGCCACGTAGCCCGCGACGAGCACGCCGCCCTCCCAGCGGCTCAGCACCGAGCCGCGGGCCATGAGCGGCAGTACGAGCACGGCGCTGAGCAGGAAGACGGCCACGTCCAGAGGCCGAAGACCCGTCGTCGCGATCGGCTGTACGAGCGCGGCGACGCCCAGCACGGCGAAGATGTTGAAGACGTTGGAGCCGATCGCGTTGCCGAAGGCGACGTCGGCTTGGCGGCGCCGGGCCGCCGATATCGACGTCGCCAACTCCGGCAGGCTCGTGCCGATGGCGATCACCGTGAGCCCCACGACGACCTCGCTCACGCCCAGCTCCGTCGCCACCGCAACGGCGCCGCGGAGGAGCACCGTGGCGCCGAGGACAAGAGCGCCCAGCCCGCCGCCCACGAGAAGCACGTCGCTCCACAGCGCGCGCCTGCCCTCTGCCAGGACCTCATGGAACTCCTCCGTCACGGCCGGCACGTCTCCCTCCCTGGCGCCCAGATACGCAAAGGCGAAGTAGACCACCGCGGCCGCGAGAAGCAGAGCGCCGTCCAGCCTGCTGAGCTCCCCGTCCACCAGAAGCACGATGAGGCCGCAGGAGGCCCCGATCATCACCGGTACTTCGCGCCGGACCAGCCGCGCCTGCACGGCCAAGGGTCGTACGAGCGCCGCCACGCCGAGGACGAGCGCGATGTTGCTGATGTTGGAGCCGAGCACGTTGCCAAGCGCGATGCCGCCGTTGCCGATCGCCGCGGCCTGGACGCTGAGGACGAGCTCCGGGCTGCCAGTCCCGAAGGCGACGATCGTCAGACCGACGACGAGCGGCGCCACCCCGAGGCGCAGGGCGACCGCGCCAGCGCCGCGGACCAGCCCTTCGGCGCCCAAGGCGAGCAGCACCAACCCGACGATGACGAACAGCACGTTCACCAGCATGTGCCGAGTATCTCATCCGCACAGGGCCCGAGGGTGCCCCAGAGCGCATCTCGCCGGGCGCGCAGACGCTCGAGGTCTGCCGCCCAGCCGGTCGAATCGAAGGCCGCGGCCAGAACAGCCGCAGTCCGCCGGACAGGGAGGCTGCACTCCCCGTTCACTCCCCGGCGAGAGCCGCACCGCCGGACGGCGCCCCGCCGGCGGCGCTCATCTTCGCCAGCGCACGCACCGTGCGCCAGTTGCGCGTGGTCGCGGCCACGCCCAGCTTGCGCTCGAAGAAGGCGTTGTTGAGCTTCGTGCCCCCGTAGCCGTGCGGCAGCTTCAAGTACACCACCGGCTCCGCCAGCGGTGGCACGCCCACGAACGTCGCCTGCTCGTCTTCCGCCGCAGGCAGCTCGAGCCTTCTGAAGGCGGCCTCGTACACGGCGCTGTAGGCCGCCTCCGACGCCTCGCCGAAGTCAGACTCACCATGGGATCCGAAGAGGAAGGTCGCGTGCAGCGTCGACTCCACGGCGACCTCCGCGCCGGCGTCCTGACCGGCGGCGCTCGGGGCGCCGAGGAAGGGGTTTGCCGTCACGACCGCCGCAAACGCGTCCGCCGGCAGGACGAGCACGCCGACCCTCGGCCCCAGATCGCGCTCGAGGCGCACCTCGATCGCGGTTGCAAGCTCCTGCGCGGAGTCCTCGCGCGCTTCGAAGACGGCGTTGCCGCTCTGCAGGTAGGTGCGGACGTTCCGCAGCCCGAGTTCCTCGAGCATTCCGCGCAGTCCGGCCATCGGGATCCTGTTCCGGCCCGAGACGTTGATCGCTCTGAAGAGGGCGACGCAGGTCATGGCATTCTCGTCCCCGCCCGGATCCGGATCAGAACCCCGCAGAGGAGTCGGTCAGCCCCCGAAGCCCTCGCGGTACCGGGCGCAGAGGTCGACGTAGATCTGCTTGAAGCCGCGCCATACCGCGCGGTACTCGTCGTCGACCTCGCGGTCGAGGAGTCGCGCCGGGACTCCTGCGGCGATCCTCGCCGGCGGCACCACGGCGCGCTGCGTCACCACGGCGCCCTCCGCGATGACCGCCCACTCGCCGATCTCTACCCAGTCGCTGACCACAGCGTTCATGCCGACCACGGCGAAGTCGCCGAGCAGGGTCACGTTGTGGACCACGCAGCCGTGACCGAGGGTCACCCATGAGCCGATCGTACAGGTCTCACCCGGACGCGCGTGCACGACGGCGTTGTCTTCCACCGCGCAGCAGTCGCCGAGCACGATGCTGCCGTAGTCGCCGCGCAGGCGGGCGCCCGGCCCGATCCAGCAGCGGGCGCCAAGCCGCACATCGCCGAAGACGTCGGCCGACGGGTGCACCCAGCACCCTTCTCCGACTCGCGGCGTCTTGCCCTCGAAGCTGCTCACGGTCATCGCCGGGCAAGCCTATCGCACCAGATGCGGCGTGATGCGGACCGCTTTTGTCCTCTTCTTGTGAAGACTTGCACTTGCTCCCCAGATGTCGTATATAAGCAAGTATGCAAATACGCAATGACACCGAACGGGCCGCGACCCCGGACCTTAAGCCCCTCTTCCGCATGCACGCGGAGCTCTGCCGGGCGCTGGCCAACGAGCACCGCCAGGCGATCCTGCACACCATCTGCAGCGACGAGCGGAGCGTCGGCGACATCGCCGCCGACATCGGCATCTCGGTGCACAACGTGTCGCAGCACCTCCGCGTCCTCAAGGAGCGCCGGCTGGTCGCGTCGCGCAAGGAGGGGCAGACCGTCTACTACCGCGTCACCAACCAGAAGTTCATGGAGGCATGCGCCCTGATCCGCCAGGCGCTGGTGGAGCAGCACCAGGCCCAGGGCGAGTCGCTGCAAGCGGCCGAGTTCCTCGACGCCGCGCAGCAGGCCGCAGCGCAGACGTGAGTCCGACGCCAACGAGCCGGGGGAGAGAAGACAAGACCTAGTGGACCAGCAGGCAACGGCGCGTCATCAGGCCGTCGATTGCGAAAGAAAGCACAAGCACAAGCGTCACGACACCGTTCCGTCACGAAGGAGATCACCATGTCAGAGGACCTCAGCACCATCCAGGCAGAGAAGATCGTCGACGCCCGCGGCACCAGCTGCCCCGGCCCGATCCTTGCCGCCAAGAAGGGCATCCCCAGCGTGACCGTCGGCGGGATCATGGAAGTCCAGGCCACCGACAGCGGTACCACCAAGGACCTCCCGGCGTGGAGCAAGAAGATGGGTCACGAGTACCTCGGCGTCGTCGAGGAGCCCGGCTACATGCGCCTCTTCGTCAAGAAGATGAAGTGACGATGACCACAGCCGAAGCATCCGAAGGTCAGGCATACGACCCGCGCATCCTGGTCTTCAGCACCAACAACATCTCCGATCCGGGCATCGACTTGGCCGGCAGCTCGCACATGCACTACTCGCCCAGAGTCATGGTGATCAACCTGCCCTGCACGAGCGCGGTCAAGCCGAGCTGGATCGTGTACGCCATGGAGCAGGGCTTCGACGGCGTCTTCATCGCCGCCGACGGCGAGGAGTGCGCCTACCTGCCCGATTGCGCCGAGCGCACCTCCAGCATCATGCAGACCGCGCAGGACATGCTCGTTGAGAAGGGCTATGAACCGCAGCGCGTGCGCATGGCCGCGGTCTGCTCCGTCTGCGCGGAGCCCTTCACCAACTACATGCACGAATACGCGGCCTCCCTGTCGGGTCTGGGACCGGCCGGGAAGGCGGCCTCATGAGCGAGAAGCGCAAGTACGACGCCCTGGTCGTCGGCAGCGGCATCGGCGGAATGGAGTCGGCACTCAAGCTCGGCGACATGGGCTACAAGGTGCTCGTCGTCGAGAAGGAGCCGAGCGTCGGCGGCAAGATGATCCTGCTCAGCAAGGTCTTCCCCACGCTCGACTGCGCCAGCTGCATCTCGACCCCCAAGATGGGCGCCACCATCCATCACCCCAACATCGACGTGCTCACGTACGCCGAGGTCGAAGCGATACGCGGCAACGGCGGCGACGGGAACGGCAGCGGCCCCGTCGGCTACCACGCGAAGATCAAGCAGAAGCCCAAGTTCATCGACGAGGCCGCTTGCACAGGTTGCCGCCAATGCGAGATGGCCTGCAACGTCGCCGTGCCGGACGAGTACAACGCCGACATGGTGTCGCGGCGGGCGGCCTTCATCGCCTTCCCGCAGGCGGTGCCGAAGAAAGCCGTCATCAGCCGTGAAGGCGTCTCGCCGTGCACCTACGAGTGCCCGGCGGGCATCAAGGCGCACGGCTACGTCGCGCGCGTGCGCAGCGGCGAGTACGACCAGGCGTTCGACCTGGTCCTGGAGACGACGCCGCTCGTCGGCTCTCTCGGACGCGCGTGCTACGCGCCCTGTGAAGGAGAGTGCACGCGCGGCGAGCTCGAGGGCCCGCTGCCGATCCGCCGTCTCAAGCGCTTCATCGCCGACGAGCGGTACGGCCAGCCGGAGACCAGGGCCGTGGAGAAGCCCGAGCAGAACGGCAAGAAGGTCGCCGTCGTGGGCTCGGGCCCGGCCGGCCTCACCGCCGCCTGGCAGCTGGCCCGCAAGGGCTACGGCGTCAAGATCTATGAGAAGGCCGAGCGCGCCGGCGGCTTTCTGGCGCTCGGCATCCCCGCCTACCGCCTGCCCAACGACGTCGTCGACGACGACATCTCCAACGTGACCGCCATCGGCGTCGAGATCGAGACAGGGGTCATGGTCGACGATCCGGCGAAGCTGAGGGACAACGGGTTCGACGCCGTCCTCGTGGCGACGGGCACGCACAAGGCCGTCCAGTTGCGCGTCCCCGGCGAGGACAAGGACGGCGTCATGAGCGCCCTCACCTTCCTCGCCGACGTCAAGCTCGGCAAGGACGTCGACCTCGCCGACCGCAAGGTCCTCGTGGTCGGCGGCGGCAACGTCGCCATCGACGCGGCGCGCACCGCTCGCCGTCTCGGCGCCGCGGAGGTCCACCAGGCAAGCCTCGAGTGCTGCGAAGACATGCCCGCCCACGACTTCGAGGTCGAGGAGGCCAAGGCCGAGGGCATCACGCTTCACGACGGGTGGGGCGTCAATCACTTCACCGGTGAGGGTAAGGTCGAGGGTGCCGTGCTCAAGGTCTGCACCTGCGTCTTCGACCCCTCGGGCAAGTTCGCGCCCGAGTACGACGAGAGCCAGCAGCAGACGGTGGAGTGCGACCTCGTCATCGTCGCCGCAGGCATGGGCGCCGACACCGAGTCCTTCGGCCTGGACGCCAATCCGGGCCGGACCCTGAAGGCCGACGCCGGCACGCTGCAGACGTCGGTCGCGCACGTCTTCGCCGCGGGCGACGTGGTCACCGGTCCCAGCATGATCACCACCGCCGTCGGCCAAGGCCGCCGCGCGGCATTCATGATCGACCGCTTCATCCAGGGCGAGGCCCTGGATGCGGACGCCTTCGACGAGGCGCTCCCGGTCGCGGACAAGAAGAGCGTGCTCGCGCGGCAGGACGTCTACGACCGGCGTGAGCCGTTCGAGTCCCACGCCGCCATGAACGCCGCGCCGACCGACTTCAGCGAGACCGAGGCGCCGATGACGGAGGACGAAGCCTTCCTCGGCGCCGCCCGTTGCCTCGACTGCGGCGTGTGCTCCGAGTGCCACGCCTGTGTCGACGCCTGCCCTGCCGACTGCATCGACTTCAGCATGCGCGAGGAGGAGATAGAGGTCGACGTCGACGCCGTCGTGCTCGCCACCGGCTTCAAACTCTTCCCCGCCGACGCCAAGCCCGAGTACGGCTACGGCAAGTTCGCCAACGTCATCACCGGCATGCAGATGGACCGTCTGCTCGCTCCGACGCGCCCGTTCAACTCGGTGGTGCGCCCCGGCGACGGCAAGGTCCCCGATCGCATCGGCTTCATCATGTGCACCGGCTCCCGCGACGCGCAGGTGGGCAACCCCCTCTGCTCGCGCATCTGCTGCATGTACTCCATCAAGCACAACCAGCTGATCATGGGCGCTCTGCCGCTCGCCGACGTGACCGTCCACTACATGGACGTGCGCGCGGTGGGCAAGGGCTACGACGAGTTCTACAAGCAGGCCGCGGACATGGGGACGGAATTCGTCAAGGGCCGCGTCGCCAAGATCACCGAGAAGGACAACGGCGACCTCGTCGTCCGCTACGAGGACATCGAGGGCGGCGGCGGCATCGTCGAGGCCGAGTACGACATGGTCGTCCTCGCCGTCGGCGTGCAGCCCAACACCCAGGTCGCCGGGCTCTTCGAGGACGGCGCCCTCGGCCTCGACGAGTACTTCTACGTCGGCGAGACCGACGACGACATGGACCCCGGGCGCACCAACTTGCCGGGCGTCTTCGTCGCCGGCTCGGCCTCGGGCGTCAAGGACATCCCCGACTCGATCCTTCACGCCGGCGCCGCGGTCGCCCAGGCCGCCGCGCACATCGAGAAGGCGCATGGAACGGCGGAGGTCGCCGTCAGTGTGGCCGCGACCGTGGAGGTGACGGCATGAGCGCCAAGAAGATCGGCGTCTACGTCTGCCAGTGCGGCGGCAACATCGGCGACTACGTCGACGTGAACGAGGTCGTCGCCGAGGTCGAGAAGGAGCAGGGCGTCAGCGTCGCCAAGACGGCGATGTTCACCTGCTCGGACTCGACCCAGAGCGAGATCATCGAGGATGCGCAGGAACAAGGTCTCGACGGACTCGTCATCGCCTCCTGCTCGCCCAAGCTTCACACCTTCACGTTCCGCGACGTGGCCAAGCGCGCGGGCATGAACCCGTTCCAGTACACGCAGGTGAACGTCCGCGAGCAGTGCTCGTGGACGCACACCGACGACCATGAAGGCGCGACCGACAAGGCGGTGCGGCTCGTCCGTGCCGGCATCAACCGGACGCGCCTCACCGACCCGCTCGAGCCGATCGTCGTCGAGACGACGCCGAAGAGCCTCGTGGTGGGCGGCGGGGTCGCAGGCCTGCGCGCCGCCCTCGGCCTCGCCGAGGTCGGCCTCCACGTGTTCCTCGTGGAGAAGGAGGCCAAGCTCGGCGGCTGGGTCGCAGGCTTCCGCGAGATGTACCCGCACGGTCGCAACGGCCGCGAGCTGATAGCCAAACTCGAGAAGAAGGTGCGCTCGCACCCGGCGATCACCGTGTTCACCAGCGCGGAGCTGGTCGCCAAGAGCGGCAGCTTCGGCAACTACGAGGCGACGATCGCCGTCACGAACGGCGAGCGTCTGGAGACGATCACCGTCGACGTGGGCTCCATCGTCATCGCCACCGGCTTCGATACCTACAAGCCGGAGGAGGGCGAGCTCGGCTACGGCATCGACGGCGTCGTCACCATCGCCGACTTCAAGAAGCTCCTCGACGAGACGGACGGGCCGCTCAAGTACAACGGCCGGCCCGTCGGGACGGTCGCCTACATCTACTGCGTCGGCAGCCGCCAGGACGAGAGCGTGGAAGGAGCCAACACCTACTGCTCGCGCTACTGCTGCACGGCCGCGGTGCACGCGGCGACCCAGGTCGACGCCCGGCCCGGGCGCGTCCACCAGTACCACTTCTACCGCGACATGCGGACCTACGGGAAGTACGAGTTGCTGTACGCCGATGCGCTCGAGAAGGGCTCGGCGTTCGTCAAGTTCCCCGACCTCGAGCCGCCGGCGGTCGAGAAGGACGCGAAGTCCGGCGGCGTCACGGTGACGGCCCGCGACCTCCTGTCAGAGGGCGAGGAGGTCGCGCTCACCGCCGACCTGGTCGTCCTGGTCACCGGCATGGTGCCACGGGAGAACGAAGGACTGACCAAGACGCTCAAGCTGCCGGTGGGTCAGAGCGGGTTCTACAACGAGATCCACCCCAAGCTGCGCCCGGTCGAGACGGTCGTGGACGGCGCCTACATCTGCGGCGCCTGCCAAAGTCCCAAGACCTCTTCCGAGGCGGTCGCCTCCGGGCTCGCCGCGGTGACCCAGAGCGCCGCCATCCTCAAGCGCGGCTACGCCGAGCTCGACCCGCTGGTCGCTACCGTGGACAGCGACGCCTGCACCTGGTGCGGCGCCTGCGAGTTCACCTGTCCCTACGACGCCATCGCCAGGGTTGAGGAGGGCGGCAAGGAGATCGCGACGATCTCCCGCACCGCCTGCAAGGGCTGCGGCGGCTGCGTGCCCGTCTGCCCGTCGGACGCGATCGACCTGCAGGGCTACACCGACGCCCAGATCAAGGCGATGATCGACGGCATGCTGGAGGTGGTGTGCGTATGAGCACGACCGATACGGCACAGCTCGAGGCGCGTCCCCGCGACGTCCGCGAGATCGTCCGCGACGAGCAGTTCATGAGAGGCCGGATCCTCAAGGCGCTCGAGTCCGGCCCGCTGACCATTCCCCAGATAGCCGAGGCGCTGGGCAAGCCCAGTCGCGAAGTCGTGTTCTGGGTGATGGGCCTGCGCAAGTACGGCTGGATCGCCGAGATCAAAGAGGCCGACGACGACGGCTACTTCCCTTATCAAGCGGTCCCACGAGAGGAATCGTGATGGATACCAGCAAGAAGACCATCATTCTGTTCAGCGGCGACTTCGACAAGGTCATGGCGGCCCTGATCATCGCCAACGGCGCCGCCGCCATGGGCGACGACGTCACCATCTTCTGTACCTTCTGGGGGCTCAACATCCTGCGCAAGACCGAGAAGGTGAAGTCGAACGGGAACGGCAAGAAGAGCACCCTCCAGAAGATGTTCGGCGGCATGATGCCCAAGGGCACGAAGAAGCTCGGCCTTTCCAAGATGAACTTCGCCGGCGCCGGCAGCCCCATGATGCGGAAAGCCACGAAGGATGCCGGCGGCATGTCGCTCGAGGAGCTCTTCGACAGCGCCCGGGAGATGGGCGTGCAGTTCGTCGCCTGCACGCTGTCGATGGAGATCCTCGGCTTCACCGAGGAGGAGCTCATCGAAGACGTAGAGTTCGAGGGCGTCGCCGCCTATCTGGGCAAGGCCGATGAAGCCAACGTCAACTTGTTCATCTAGGTGGAGTGACGATGGCGATACAGATCAAACCGGGGCTCGCCGACGAGCTCCACGAGTACGGCGCGACCGACATCGACAAGTGCTTCAACTGCGGGAACTGCTCGGCCGTGTGCGTGCACTCCGAAGGTGACCACATCCTCCCGCGCCGCCCCCTGCACGCCGTGCAGGTCGGACTCGAGGACAAGCTCAAGGGCGATATCGAGCCCTGGCTCTGTTACTACTGCGGCGA
The DNA here is from genome assembly GCA_963699725.1 of uncultured Thermoleophilia bacterium. GTDB lineage: Bacteria > Actinomycetota > Thermoleophilia > UBA2241 > UBA2241 > CAIXSE01. The sequence goes on along the minus strand of CAVOVA010000027.1, from coordinate 423,011 downwards.
GTGCTCGGAGCAGTGCCCCAAGGAGGCCGACCCCGCCGAGACCATGATGAGCATGCGCCGCTGGCTCACGGCCAAGTACGACTTCAGCGGCCTCAGCGGCCTGTTCTACCGCTCGCCCGCCTGGGAGGTCATCGCTATCGTCATCGCGGCGATCCTCACCGGCATCGGGTTCGTGGCGTTCGGCATCTTGAACGGCGGGAGCTTCAGCGTCTACGACGGCGAGAACGCCTTCCTGCCCAGCCACTACGTCCATCGCTTCGACTGGGGGATGGCGATCATCCTCGTCGGCCTGCTGGGCATCAACGTGCTCCGCATGTGGCGCAACGTCATGGGCGGCTCCGGGGCCGGGATCGGCTCCTATCTCGCCGCTCTGCCTCAGCTGCCCTACCAGTTCTTCACCCAGACGAAGATGCGCCAGTGCGATCGCAAACGCCCGTGGGCAGTCCACATGGCGCTCATGCTGAGCTACGTCACCATGCTCGTGCTCATCATGTTCTTCCTGCGCTACATGCAGGCCGGGCCGGAGATCGACTGGCGGGTGCACGCGTTCGGCTACCTCGCCTCCGTCGGCCTCATCGTCGCAGTGATCCTGAACATCCGCGGCCGCCTCAAGAAGGACGCGCCACAGCACGCGCACTCACACGAGAGCGACTGGATGTTCCTGTACCTGCTGCTCTACGTGGCCGTCACCGGCGTGCTGCAGACGGCCCTGCATCGTCTGGGGTTCGATGCGGCGGCGAACGCGATGTACATCATCCACCTGATGGGCATCGTCCCGATGCTGGTCCTCGAGGTGCCGTTCGGCAAGTGGGCGCACCTCGCGTACCGGCCGCTGGCCATCTACTTCGCGCGCGTGAAGGTCCATGCCGAGGAGACCGAGGCGGCCACGGCGCAGAAGGCCGCCGAGGCGGCCTGACCCCGGTGGGCGGCCGCGCCGGCAAGGATGCGGCCGCCCCCTCGCGGATCCCACCCGGGACGGGACCCGCGACGACCGGACGCCCGGCACAGCGGCCCGCGACCGTCTCGGACGGTCGCGGGCCGCTCGTCGCTCCGTCCGGGTGAGTGAAGCTCCAACTCCGTCGCCACGTCCTTCTTGATGATCCCGACGAGCCGCCGCGGAGCCCCGAAGACGTTCTCGCGGCTGTCGCCGGCCACCACGACCTTCATGATGCCGTCACCGACCCTCAGATCACCTTCGTCCGCCCATCCGTTCACCGCGATGACGCCCGACCGGGTCCGGGCCTCGGCGAGCACCTCGACGGAACTCCTCAGGGCGACGCCGAGGAGCATGCCGCGCACGGGCCCACCGGCCCTCGACGTTCCCAGGACGGTGCCCTGACAGGCGTGGATCGTGCCGATCCCGGCTGCGTCACGCCGGGCTGTGAGCCACTCGATCCGCTCGTTGCTGTCGAACGCGCCCTTCTCCCTCATCGCGTCGACGTCGGGGCGTGGATAGTATGCTGTACGGCGTTCCGAGACGAGAGAGACCATGGAACCCCTGACGCTGTCGCCGGTAGGCATCATCCACAGCGAGCACACCGAGCCCGGACGGACTCCGATACAGCCCGTCTGCGCGCTGGGTAGCGCCGGCCGCGTGGAGGTCTTCCCGGAGTACGAAGAGGGTCTCGACGACATCGAGGGCTTCTCGCACCTGCACCTCATCTACTGGCTACACCGCGCACCGGAGACGGCCAACGCCGTCTCCGGTGCGCGGCCCCTCAGGGTCGTGCCCTTCCTCGACGACCTGCCCCACGGCATCTTCGCAACGCGCTCACCGATCCGCCCCAACCCAATCGGCCTGAGCATCGTCCGCCTCGTGGAGCGGCGCGGCCGCGAGCTCCTCGTGGAAGACGTCGACGTGCTGGACGGCACGCCGCTCCTCGACATCAAGCCCTACGTCGAAGGCTTCGATCTCCGCGTCGGCACGCGTGGGGGCTGGACGGAGCGGGTGAGCGGCGACGAGTTCGTCCAGCGCGGCGAACGCCGGCCGGACGGGGGCCGCGCGTAGGGCTCAGCCAGCGTCCGCGTCACCTTGCGCCGCCGGGAACAGCCTGTCGCAGTAGTACCCGTCGGCCAGATAGATGGCCGCCAGCGGGTTGTGTCCGAGCACCCGGTCCTTGGCCGCGAGCACCGTCACCGGCGCGACCGAATGCTTCATGAACAGGCTGTCGTGACCTACGCACAGGCCGAGCAGAACGTTCAGCTCGGTACCCGCTCGATCCAGCGCCTGCGCCTGCCCGATCGGATTGCACATGCTCTCGAACTCCCCGGGTGAGACCTTGTCCCCCTCCGTCAGGCCCAGTGTCTCCTTGGGCAGCGCCGAGGCCTTGCAGGCCACGGCCTCGGCGTCGAAGCCGTTGGCTTCGAACACCCGCTTGACCACAGCGGCTTCGTCCCGCAACCCGATGCAGTGCGCGATGCCGAGCCGCGAGAAGCCGCAGCGACGCGCGAAGTCCATGATCTCCTCGACGCGCGTCAGACGGCAGTAGCCGCCGGCCTCGACACGGGCGGCCTGTCGGGCGAGCTCGCCGTCGACTTCGTCGCCGTATGCCTCCAGCAGTGCGCCCTTGTCCAGATCGCGCGTGGGGCAGTTCTTGGGGAACGGGCCCATCTCACCCTCACAACACGCCGCGCCGCGGCAGTCTGCACATGCATACATCTCTGGCTCCTTTCTCTCGCGCAGCGGCGCCGGCCGGCGCCAGTCACCCCAGCCGCAGGCTTCGACCCACGCGCGGTCATCCTACCTGTCCCCGGCTGCGAACCGGGCTGCTTGCATTCCTCCGACCCGGGTATAATATGGGCATATGCTCATTACTACCAGCCGGTGGCGGCTCGGTCGCCACGCTGCAGAGGAGGCGTCATGCCAGGCATGGACGGAACAGGACCCGCGGGCCATGGCCCGATGACAGGCGGACGACGCGGCCGCTGCGCCACAGACGATGTACAGATCGCCCGCGCCGCGGGACCCGGGACGGGTCGAGGGATGGGCCGCGGACGCGGCACAGGTCTCGGCCACGGCGGTCGCGGCCACCGCAACCAGTACTACGCGACGGGGCTCACCGGTTGGCAACGCGCCGAGATGACCGCCGTGCCCGCCGTCGCGGCGCCAGATCCCGACCGCCTCGAGAGCATCGAGGCTAGGCTCACCGAGGCTCTCGACCGGCTCTCGCGGCTCGAAGGGGTCGAGTGACGATGGCTCCCGCAGGTGATGGCCGCAGCGGCTGCCGACGCGATGCCGGCACCGGCCCTCGCGTCGAAAGAGGACAAGGCATCGGCGGCGGAGACGGAAGAGGAGTGCGCCGCCGACGGCGTGACGGCAGCGGAAGCGGCCGGCGCGCCGCCGTCCCGCCGGCGATCTCCAGACCGGCGACGGCGAACGACGCGGTCGCGGTCGCGGACCAGGAAGCGGCGCCTCGCGCCACGACCGACTCTCTTTCGGGGGGGCTGGCCGTCGCAACGCACCGGCTGGCACGGCTCGACGAGCCTGATCTCTGCATCGGCTGCGGCATCTGCGTGGACGCATGCCCCCCTACGGCTATCCGAATCGACGAGATCGCGGTGATCGAGGCGAACGTCTGCACGGGTTGCGGCGAGTGCGTCGACTCCTGTCCCCGTGGTGTCCTTTCGCTGGTCGAGGCGTGACGATGCGTATCGCCATCGCCAGCGGCAAGGGCGGCACCGGCAAGACCACACTCGCCGTCAACTTCGCGGCGCTGTTGGCGGACCAGGGGACAGCAGTGCGGCTGATCGACGCCGACGTCGAAGAGCCGGACTGTCACCTCTTCCTGCGGCAGACCGGCGTGATCTCCGAGCCGGTGAGCGTTCCGGTGCCCGTAGTCGACGAGGAGAACTGCACGGCCTGCCGCGTCTGCTCCGAGGTGTGTGCCTTCAAGGCGATCACGGTGGTCGGCGAGACGGTGCTCGTGTTTCCCGAGTTGTGTCACTCGTGTGGCGCCTGCAGCCTCCTGTGCCCCGAGTCCGCGATCCACGAAGAAGGGCGAGACACGGGTCGCGTTGATTCGGGCACGGTGACCGCTTCCGGAGGCGGACGGTTCTCCCTGGTCACCGGAGTGCTCGCCGTCGGCGAGGCCAAGCCGGTGCCCGTCACCAGGGCGACTCTCGCGAGAGCCGACGGCGTCGACATCGTGCTCATCGACGCCCCGCCGGGCACGTCGTGCCCGGTGATCGAGGCGGTCCGCGGCAGTGACCTGGTCGTCCTCGTCACGGAACCGACTCCCTTCGGGCTCAACGACCTGCGACTCGCGGTCGAGATGGTGCGCGCGCTCGGACTGCGCGCCGTCGTGGCCGTCAACCGAACCGGGCTCGGCGACGACCGCGTGCACCGGTACTGCGCCGACGAGGAGCTGGACATCGTGCTCGAGCTGCCCGACGACCGGCGCATCGCCGAGGCGTACGCGCGTGGAGAGCTGCTCGTGGACGTACTCCCCGACCTGCGAGCAGACCTGCACGCCGCGTGGGAGCGCATCGTCGACGCCGCACGACCGGCGGAGGTGACGTCGTGACGGAGCCACGCGAACTGGTCGTGATCAGCGGCAAGGGCGGCACCGGCAAGACCAGCGTGGTCGCCGCATTCGCGGCCCTGGCAGGCGGCGCCGTGCTCGCCGACTGCGACGTCGACGCCGCCGATCTGCATCTGGTGCTGGACCCGGACATCGGGCCCCCGCACGCGTTCAGCGGCCGGCAGCAGGCAATCATCGATCCGGCCGCCTGCACGGCTTGCGGCCGGTGCGCCGAGGTGTGCCGCTTCGCGGCCGTCCTCTGCACCGAGGCCGCCGGCTTCACGGTCGACCCCATCGCCTGCGAGGGCTGCGAGCTCTGCATGCACGTCTGCCCGAGCGACGCCGTTCGCATGGAGCCCGTGGTCAACGGTGCCTGGATGCTTTCTGAGACGCGCTTCGGCCCGCTCGTCCACGCGCGACTCGGCGTCGCGGAGGACAATTCCGGCAAGCTCGTGACGCTCGTGCGGAGGGAGGCACAGGAGGCCGCGCGCGTGCGAGGACTGCCCCTGATCATCGTGGACGGATCGCCCGGCATCGGCTGTCCGGTGATCGCCTCGCTGGCGGGGGCCGATCTGGTGCTCGCCGTGACGGAGCCGACGGTCTCGGGCCGGCACGACCTGGACAGAGTGCTGCAGGTCGTGCGCCGGTTCCGGCTCCCGTTCGCGGTGCTCATCAACAAGGCCGACCTCAATAGGGAGATGACCGAGCGCATCACGGACGAGTCGACCGCCGCCGGCGCACTTCTCGTCACCGAGGTTGCGTACGACTCCTCGGTAACAAAGGCACAGGTCGAAGGCACCGACATCATCACGTACGGCGGCCGGGCCGCGGCTGCGATCACCGAGGCTTGGGAAGCGACACAGCAGGCACTCGGCGCCGTGGACGCAGGAGGCCGACGATGACCGTCGACGCGCGATCCGTCGTCTACGGCCCCGTGCCATCGCGGCGCCTCGGACGCTCGCTGGGCGTCGATCTGGTACCGCTGAAGACGTGCACCTACGACTGCATCTACTGTCAGCTCGGACGCACCACGCACAAGACGATGCGCCGGAGCCGCTGGATCGACCCGGAGTTGGCGGTCGCGCAGGTGCGCGACCGCCTCGCCTCGGATCCTGACGTGATCGCGCTGGCCGGCTCCGGCGAGCCGACGCTGCACGCCGGCCTCGGTGAGGTGATCGCCGGCATCAGGGCGCTCACCGATGTCCCGGTCGCCGTGATCACCAACGGCTCGCTGCTGGGCAGACGCACCGTGCGGCACGGGCTGGCGCAGGCCGATATAGTGCTGCCTTCGCTCGATGCCGCGGACGCGGCGTCCTGGGAGGCCGTCAACCGGCCACACCCCAGCCTCGGCTTCGACGGCCTCGTAGACGGCATGGCCGCATTCAGGCAGGGCTTTGCCGGCCAGATCTGGCTCGAGGTGCTGTTGCTCGACGGTCTGAACGGCACGGACGAGCATGTGGAGCGACTGGCCGCCCTCGCGGCGAGCACCTCCCCGGACCGCATCCAGCTGAACACCGTCGTCCGCCCGCCGGCGGAGTCGGTCGCGAGGCCCGTCCCGGCGAGCCGCCTCGAATCGTACGCCGCCCTCTTCAAGCCCCGGGCAGAGGTGATTGCCGGCACCCCGGCCCTGCATGAGGACCAGGAGGCGACGGCCGCGGACGTACTCACACTCATCTCGCGGCGACCGTGCACCGTGGCCGATACGGCCGCGGGACTCGGCGTCCACCAGAACGCGGCGCTCAAAGCGCTCACCGTGCTCGTGGAGCGCGGCGAGGCCCGGCGACGCGACCACGACGGCGGCTGCTTCTACGTGGCCGCCGGTAACGTCAGACCTGACGTGGAGGACTCATGAAAGTCGCCATCAGCGCACAGCGCAACGACATCGATTCCCTGGTCGATCCCCGGTTCGGCCGCGCAGTCTGGTTCATCATCGCCGACTCCGAAGGAGACGAATGGACGGCGGTCGACAACAGGGCCAACGTCAACGCGAGCGGCGGAGCGGGAGTGCAGGCCGGGTCCTTGATCGCGGAACAGGGCGTAGAGGCGATCATCACGGGCAACGTGGGACCCAACGCGCACAGGGTCCTCGCCGCGGCGGGCGTGCGCATGTATCAGGCGGGCAACGGCGTCACCGCACGCGAGGCGCTCGCCCGGCTGAGGCGGGACGAGTTGCCCGCCGCGGATGCTCCGACCGTCGCGGGCCACTGGTCCTGACAGGGCGCCGGGTGAAGCGGGTCGTCAAGGCCATGACGTTCCAGGAATGAAGGGAGTCCCCATGACCGAGAGTCGTGTGAACAGCATGCCGCTGCTGGGAGACCGGTTCCCCGAGATGACGGTGAAGACCACCCACGGCATGAAGGATCTTCCCGGCGACTACGCCGGCAAGTGGTTCGTGCTCTTCAGCCACCCCGGCGACTTCACGCCGGTATGCACGACGGAGTTCTACTCGTTCGCCAAGCGCGCCGACCAGTTCACAGCGCTCAACGCAGAGCTGGTGGGTATGTCGGTCGACCAGGTGTTTTCGCACATCAACTGGGTCGACTGGATCAAAGACAACCTGGGCCTCGAGATCCCCTTCCCGGTCATCGCCGACACCGGCGCTGTGGCGGAGAAGCTCGGCATGATCCACCCCGGGCTCGGATCCAACACGGTGCGCGCCGTCTTCATCGTCGACGACACCGGCACCCTGCGCTGGATGGTCTACTACCCCCAGGAGGTGGGCCGCAACGTCGACGAGATCCTACGCTCGACCAGGGCGCTGCAGGTCGCGACCGCCAACAAGGTCGCCCTTCCGGCCGACTGGCCGAACAACGACCTGCTCGGCGACCGCGTCATCGTTCCGCCGGCGCAGACCGTGGAGGATGCTTGCAGGCGGTCGCGGGACTACGACTGTTACGACTGGTGGTTCTGCCACAAGAAGCTCGAGGAGTGAGGTCTGATGGAGAGATACGGAACAGGACTGCGCCAGAACCGCCGGCGCCGCTCCGGCGCCTGTGATGGACCAGGTCTCCGCCGGGGCCGGCGCCAAAGCAGTGGACGCGGCGCCGGCAAGGCCCCGGCCGATGATACGAGCCTCGCGATACGCACCACCATGCGGGCTCTCGTGGCGGCCGGGACGTACGTCGCGCAGGACGTACGCGACCGGGACGGTCTGACGCGGCCGATGCTGCGCCGGGCCGCCGTACGCATGGCCGTGAGCCGTCAGCCGGCGCTGCGTCGGCTCGGCAGCGCCTATCTGCGTAGCGATCCGCCGGCTCCGGAGGAACTGCCGGCAGGCTCGAACGCCCAGGCGCTGCCGGCCGGTCCAGACCCGCGCACTGAAGTCATCGACGTCGATCCAGCGACACCCCGCGCGGTTTGATGGCCGGCAGTGGTCCAGCTATGCTGAGCATATGCTAAGAATCGAGGATGACAGCCGTGGCGCGCCCTCCGATTGAGCGTTCCGTCGCGGGAGTGCCCCGCGTCACGTTGTTCAAGCCTGCGGGAGTCCCGGCACGGGACCTTGAGCAGCTGCAGCTTGGCGTCGACGAGCTCGAGGCCATTCGTCTGGTCGACCTCGAAGGACTGAGCCACGAGCAGGCGGCCGAGGCCATGGGCGTTTCACGCCAGACGGTCGGCCGCGTGCTCGAGCGCGGGCGCGCCCGCGTGGCCGAGGCCCTCGTCGGCGGCAAGGCCATCCTCATCGGCGGCGGCCAGTACCGCGTAGAGCCGCAGCGCATGCGCTGTTTCGTCTGTCAGGCCCGCTGGGCCGATGCGGCCGGCAAGGATCCTGCGACCCGGTGTCCGGAGTGCGGAGCCGACGATATCGGCGTCTGCTGGGGCGCCGGAGACCGGTGCGGAGAGGGCCGCGGCGCTGGGCGAGGACCCCGCGGCTCCGGCCACCAGGGCGATGGACGAGGACCCGGTGGCCCAGGCGGCGGAGGTCACGGCAAGGGCCGTGGCCGAGGTCGTGCCAGCCAGAGTTGAACTGACCACGACCACGAACGGAGCGATCCCACCATGACAGAAGAGAACAAGACCACCCGCATCGCCATACCCTCCGAGCTCCCAGGCGGCCTCGAAGCGCGCCGCTCCGGCCACTTCGGCCGTTGCGAGTGCTTCACGCTGGTCGACGTCGACGACGGCAGCATCGGCCAGGTGCAGGTGCTCACCAACGCTCCGCACACAGAGGGCGGATGCATGACCCCGGTCATGACGCTGGCCGAGCACATGGTCGACGCGATCGTCGTCGACGGTATCGGCGGCAGACCCCTGATGGGCTTCAACCAGGTCGGCATCGCCGTCCATGCGGGCGTGGGCCCCGACGTACAGACGACCGTGAGCGCCTACCTGCAGGACGGCCTGCCGATCGTCGGGCTTGAGGGCGCCTGCCAGCACTGAGACTGCTCACGAGAAGTCCGGCGCCCGGGCCCAGGACCTCCGTTGCAGTCACCCGTCTGGCGCCACACGTCGCCGGTGGCGCGATGTGGCGCTGCGAGCGTACCGCTGAAAACGCCGGTCAGTGCTTCGCCGCGACGACGGCGAGATGATACGCAAGGCCGTCGCCGGGCTCGTGGACCTCGATCTCCTCGAGGCCCATCCCATCGATGATCTCGCGCACCGCGGTCAGGCCCAGGACGTGGTCGAGGGGCGGCCCGACCGGACGCTCGACGTCGCCCCAATCGACGATGACGAACAGGCCGCCGGGTCGCAGGACCCGCGCGACCTCCCTCAGCGCCTCCGGCTGATCGTGAAGATGGTGGAGCACGTCGACCATGAGGACGCGGTCGGCCGACTCATCAGGGAGAGGGATCGCGTTCTGGTCCGACTCGACGAGCTCCAGCCGGCCGGCCAGGTCTGGCGTCAGCCTTTCCCGGAGTAGTCCGGCAAGACGCGGCAGCGCCTCGAGGGCGATGACGCGGCCGTGAGGCAGCGACGCGGCTACGGGGACGGTGTAGACGCCGGTGCCCGCGCCGTAGTCGACAACGGTCTCGGCGCCACGCAGACGGAGGAGCGAAACGACCGCTTCACGCGGCAGGGCCTCCAGTCGCGCCGGATCTTCCAGGCGCTCGGCGTGCTCGGGGTTGAACGCGTCGGCCATCAGGCGGTCACAGGGGCCACGGTCGTGATCGCGAACGCCGGTGGCTGGTGCAGGTGCTTCTTGACCGCGCAGAGGTTCATCGAGTTGATGATGGCCGCCCGGTACTTCTCGGGGAAGTCGGCCGGGAGCGTGAGCTCGAGGTCGATCGTCGAGATGAGCCCGACGGTCGGATCGAACTGTGGCGTCATCTTGAGGCTGGAGCCTGCCGGGTCGATCCCACGCTGCTGCATGAACCCGAGCGCGTAGATGCCCGCGCATGTGCCGATGGAGGCGAGGAAGAGGTCGAAGGGCGCCGGCGCGGAGTCGTCGCCGCCGCCACGCGCCGGCTGGTCCGTCTCGATGGTGAACTCGCCGTAGTCCGCGTACACGCGCTTACCGCCGGGAAAGTAGACCTTCATGTCCATGATCGCTCCTCTCGAAGGCCCGGACGACCGAGCCAGATACATTCTCTGTCGTGAAGGGTTGCCATGTTGCGAAATTTCGAAACTTGGCAATAATGGACTCATGAATGAAGACCGACAGCGCTACGCCATCCACGCCGCGGTGTTCGCCGCGCTCGCGAACCCGACCCGCCACGAGCTCATGCACCACCTCTGCGACTCACCGCGCACGCCGAGCGAACTGGCCGACCTTCTGGAGGTCAGCCGTCCCAACGTGTCGCAGCACCTCGCGGTGCTGCAACGCGACGGACTGGTCAAACGCTCGCGCCAGGACGGGCGCGTGCTCTGGGAGGTCGTCGACCGGCGACTCTCCGACGCCTGTGCCCTGATCGACGAGATCCTCGGCCACGAACTCGCCCAGCGCGCGCACGCGCTGGAACTCCATGGGTAGGCTCGCCGTGCTCGTCAAGACCGAAAGCGTGCCCGACCGCCTCGTCAGGGCGATGCTGGGTGGCGGTCTTCTCGCCGCCTCCGCAGTGAGCTTCGGGGTCGCCACCGGCAAGCCGCTCGGCATCACCGTGGCTGCAACCGGAGCCATCCTGCTCTTCACCGCCGCGACCGGGTCATATCTTCTGCACCGGCCGCTCGGCGTCGACACGTCAACGGAACGCAACGGGAGTACTGAATGATCCAGGTCAACGTCCACGCCTGCCCCCAGAACCACCCCTGCCCCGCGGTACGGTACTGCCCCGAGGGCGCCATCATCCAGGACGACATCTATTCGGCCCCGCGCATCGATGACGAGCTGTGCACGGCATGCGGCGTTTGCACGAACGTATGCCGCGTCTTCTCGCAGGTTCCGGACGAGGTGGGTGTGCGCTGATGGCCCACTTCGACCTCATATGCCGCGACTGTGGGCACCACTTCCAGTTGGTCACGGGCGGGGCCATCCGCGCGAAGCAGAAACGTTGCCCGGAGTGCCGCTCCAAGAACATCCGCCAGACGTTCGGCAGCTTCCTTCAGAACGGGTCACTCTCGAGCCCGACCTGCGGTGAGCAGCGGCCGAGCAGCGGCTACGGCTGAGGCTGCTGACCGGCGGCGCGTCGCGCCGTCACCACACCGCCACGCCTTTGCAGCTCATAGCGGCTCGTCCGTGAACGTCAAGCGTCTCATCTTCGTGCTCGGCCTTGCCGGCTTCATCGTCATGGCCGACAACTGGGTGGTGTCGCCGCTGCTCCCGACCATGGCGCGCGACTTCTCGGTGGACCCCGCGCGGGCGGGCGTACTCATCGCGTCCTCTATGTTGCCGTTCGGGCTCTTCCAACTCCTCTACGGTCCACTCGCAGCCCGCTTCGGAAAGCTGCGCGTGGTGACCGTTTCACTCGCACTGTTCGCCGTCGCTACCGCTCTCTGCGCCTCCGCCACGGGCCTTGCCGACCTGACGGCATTCCGCGCCCTCACCGGCATCTTCGCAGCGGCGACCCTGCCCATATCTCTGGCCCTCATCGGCGACCTCGTGCCGATGCAGGGCCGGCAGAAGGCGATCGCCGCCTTCATGGGATCGCCTTTCTCGGCCAGGCCACGTCGATGACCATCGGGGGGACAATCGCCGCCGCGTCGAGCTGGCGCGGCGTCTTTCTCGTCTATGCCGCCGTCGCCGTCGCGATCGTCGTCTCACTGCACTTCGCGACGCGCGGCGTGGCAGGTCAGCTCATGGGAGACCCGCACAGCGAGCTCCTGCGCCCCTACGGTCGGCTGCTCGCGAACGGCCCAAGCCTGCGCACCTACCTCGTCGTGTTCGCCGAGGGGCTCTTGATCCTCGGTTCGTTCAGCTACGCCGGGGCCCATGCGGGAACGGCGCTCGGCCTCGACACCCTCGGCATCGGGCTGCTCATGGCGGTGTTCGGCGTCGGCGTGATCGCCGGCAGCCGGATGTCCGGTCGGCTTGCGCAGCGCATCGGCCGTCCGCGGCTGGTCGCCCTCGGCCTGGGTTCGGCCGCGGTGGCCGATCTCATCCTGGCCGCGGCCGGGACACATCTGGCGGCATTCGCCGCCGGCATCCTCCTCCTCGGACTGGGCTTCATGTTCGCGCACTCGTCGCTCCTCAGGACCGCGACGCAGTTCGCCGAGAAGGCGCGCGGAGCTGCCATGTCGCTCATCGCGTTCGCCTTCATGGTCGGGGGCTCGTTGGGCACGATGCTCGGCGGCCGCATCGTCCTCGGAGCGAGCGACCGCGACCTGTATCTCGCGTTCGGCATCGCACTCGGCGCACTCAGCGTCGTAGCCGTCGCCGCTGTGCCGGCCCGCGGATCTCTCGGTGAGACCGCCGGGACGTTGCCGGCGACGGCCGTCGAAGAGGCCTGAGGCCGAGCGCGAGCCCTCCCCTGTTCGGCGGCTCGTGGGGTAAGCTACTCCGCACGTATGGACGACTCCCTGCATGGTCTCAGCCTGGATGACTTCGTTGTCGAGATGAGTCGCCAGCCTGTGAGCTCGCTCACGCACGAGCGGCTCATGGACCTCGCACGCCGCCTGCGGCTGTCAGACGAGCTCATCGGGCTCCGCAGCGTCTTCGTCGAGGATCACTACGCCCGCAACCTCTTGTGCCGCACGCCGTACTTCGAGCTCCTGGTGCTCTGCTGGCGCCCGGGACACGCCTCGACGATCCACGACCACGCCGGGGCCCTGAACGCGATCCGTGTCGTCGTCGGCGAGCTCACTTCTCGCCGTTTTCGCCCCGTGCGCGGCCAGCCTCTCGGCACCGGCCCGGTCGAGATGACCAGCGAGGAACGCGCGCATCCCACCGACGATCTCGTCGGCGTGGACCGCGATGGCATCCATCAACTCGCCAACACGTCGGCTGACGACCTCGTCACCGTGCACGTGTACGCCCCGCCGCTGTCGGAGCTCACGGTCTACGACCTCGATTCGGGCTTCGTCGAACGACGGCCGCTGCGCTACACCCTCGCCGACGATCTCGGCTGACGGACCTCGAAGCGGGCGGGACTGGCTCAGTCCATGCTGCCGGCGAGCATGCCTTGCCGGGACAGCGTGCCCATCAAGACGGATCGCAGCGTGTCGAGCGCCCCAATGACCCGCACGTCGGCGAGCGAATACAGGACACTTGAGCCCTCCCTCCGAGCGGCCACGAGCTGGCGCTCGCGAAGGACCTTCAGATGGCGGGATACCGTGGGCTGAGGCACCTGCAGCACCTCGGCCAGCTCGTTCACGTGCATCGGTCGTTCGTGCAGCACGTAGATGATCAGGATGCGCTTCGGGTCGGAGAGCGCCTGGCAGACGTTGGCGTGCAGGAGGTTGACCTCGCGCTCGAAGGATTCATCCACCTGCGACCCCCTCCGGTCCATGAGCCGTCCCCTGCAACATGATAGCTTCGCTCGACCTGCGTGTGCCAGCGTGTACGGTCGCGCACGATGGTGTCGCCTCATGCCGCCCGATGGCCGGGGGCCGCGGAAGGCGCTGTGCCGTCCGCGGCCCCCGGCCATCAACGCAGGAGTCTCGCTCGCCCTCCTACCTGACGGTGAGCCTGTTGTAACCGACCTTGGCCTGCGGGTTGCCGGAGGCGTCGGTGGCGTACACGTAGAACCTGTACGTGCCCTTGGCGAGCCTGCAGCGGAACGTTGTCGAGCGCTGCACGTTGACGGGCACCGAGCCGGGCCTGAGCGTCTTCACGACCTTGCCCTTGCGATTCTTGATCTTGATCATGACGGTCGCCGTGCCCTTGTTGGGGTCGGCGTCGCTGACCATGTACCGGAGCCTCGCCCTGCGGCCCCTGAAGACCGAGGCCTTGGAGGCCGAAGTCTTCGGCTTCACCGTGTCGGCCTTGATCGTGAAGGTCAGCGTCTGCTGCGCCTCGACGTTCCCGTTGACGTCCTGCGCCCAGTACTTGAGCGTGTGGGCGCCGACCGACAGCGGGTCGTCCTTGGCCGTCGGGATGACGACGGCCGCACTCAGCGGCTTGTCCTCGACAGTGGCCAGGCGAACGACGCCGTCGTCGAGCTCGTGGTAGATGTAGGCGATACCCTCGTCGTCGGTCGCGGTCGCGGTGATCGTGGCCGCGTCCCAGTACTCGGCGACGGCATCAGTCGTCGTGGTCGGCGCCGTCGTGTCACTCGCCAGGTCCGCGAAGGCGCCCACGGCGCCGATCGCAAGAACGACGGCGGCGGTGACGATCGCCAGCACCATCAGGTGGGTCTTCCTCACTGTGCATACCTCCATGTGCGAGCCGGGCCCCTCTCGACCCGGTCCGAATAGTCAGTGCAGCTGCCCGCCATCAGTCCATGTGGCCGTCGGTGAGCGTGTTGTCGTGGCACGAGCCACAGGCCATCTTGGCGCCCGTGTAGGTCGCGTGGCACGCGCCGCAGGCGGCGACGGCAGGATCGAGCGGCACTCCAGGCGGAGCCGGGGTGGCGCTCGGCGTGATAGCCACGAAGTAGGCGTTGAGGAGCTCGGTCAGCTTGTACGTGACGTCGAAGCAGGCCTTGCCGCAACGGTCCTTCTGCAGTGGTCCGCCGTTGGCCGCGCCTGTCGTCATCGTCCACTGGACGAGCGACGAGTGGCACAACGGAGAATTGGCGGTGGAAGACGGGACGTTTTCGAGCGGCACGACGTCGTTCGGGGTATCCGGAGTCCACGGGTCGAGCTCAAGGGCTCCCTGATAGGACTTCCAGGCGCCGTTGGTGGGCAGCGGCGTCTCTGCGTAGTACTGGAAGATGCCGTTGGTGAGCGTACCGCGGTGGCCGCCGTCGGCGACGGCCATGTTGAGGACGGCGGCGGCGGCGTTAAGCGTTCCACACACAGTGCCCCAGCCGGCCACGCCGCCGGCGCCGTAACGAAACATGTTCGCTGGGATCGTGCCCCACGTGTCGGGGTTGTCCGCCGACAGGTACTCGACGAACGGCCACCACGTGGCCTCTGCGCACCCCCTGCCACCGGCCATGTAGACCTCGAAGGCGCGGCGAGCGAGCGCCTCCGGGTTGGGCTGATCGACGGCCGCGCGAGGATACGGCCACGGCACAGCCTGCCCCGCAGCATTCGCGGGATCCGCGTCGTTCAGCAGCGCCACGCTGGAGACGGAGGCCGCTCCAAGAACGAGGCCCGCCCCGGCGAGGAACTTGCGCCGAGACATCAGATTATCGGACATATGCCTGACTCCTTTCGCCTGCGCCCGGCGGCAACGGGGCGCTTCAGTCGACCGACGACCGCCGACGACCGGAGCCGGATCAGCAGGAGAGACTCAGCGAGGGGCGGACGGGAGACGGACGGGAGCAGCGGTCCCCGTGATCTCTACCCACGAGAGGACGTCAGACTCCGCGTCTGCCGACCGGCGCCCTCGCCCCCTGCGAGGAGGCTCCATACGCATATGCGGTCATGCGTATGCGAAGCTACCACAGGTAGCAGGTGCTTGTGAAGCCAAGCACAAAGTCGAGAATTCCTATAGTTCGTATACGGAATAGCCGGCAGCGCACGGCTGCCCGCAGGCGATGTGCGCGACACCCTCGGCGGGCTCCCACACCATGCTCGCCGTGGTCACGCTCTGGTCGGGGTCGGGGTCGTCGACTTCCCAGTGGTCGCAGATGCTGAGCGGGGCGTTCTCATGGTCGCAGAGTACGCTCCTTCCCAGCTCGACGAGATCCGCGCCGTCCTGCAAGCCCGCGATGAGGAACTCTTCCGCGCGGTCCCGCCTCAGGCGCGAGCCCTCGGACCGCGAGGCGTCGCCAGGCGCGAGCTCCGGCGACACGTAGTGGTTGGCGTGCGCGAAGAGCGCGGTGGCGCCGGCGCGGGCCGCGTCGGCCGGCGCCGGCGAGCCGTCCAGCAGCGCCCAGCGTGCGCCGCTCGTCTCGACGTCCCAGACCCGCCCACGCGCGTCGCAGAGGAGGTGATTGGAACCGCGCGCACGAGGTGCGTGAGCGATCAGGTCGCGCGCGTGCTCGAGGTCGGGCTGGCCGAGAACCGCCGCAAGCAGGAAGTTGTTGGGCACGCCCACGCGCTCGTCACGGTAGTAGACGGTGTTCGCGGCGGAGCTGAAGCCGGCCGCCGTCACGCCGGTGATCGGCAGGTTGTAGGCGGGTCCGGCGCTGATGTAGGCGGCGCTGTCCCCGCGCCCGGTCAGCCGCACGATGCGGATGGTCTGGCCCTCGATCTCCTCCGGGTACCAGTCTTCGTTGTGGCCGGAGACGGCGCGTCCGCCGGCCACGACCGCGAACGATGTGCAGTGCTCGGGCCAGACGACGTCGGCGGCACAGGTGAGCTCCTCGCTGCAGTTGAGGGCGAAGAGGCGCTGGAAGGACACGTTGGCCCCCTCGGCGATGCCGCGCAGCTGCTCGACGGCCTGCGGGACGTAGTCTTCGGCGGGCCGCAGATACGGGTGGGAGCGCTCGACGGCCTCGGCGAAGCCGAAGCCGGCGAGCGCCTCGAAGCGCTCCGCGTAGGCATCCAGACCCCACGCGACGACGTCGCGCGCGGCCTCGCCGGTCTGCCGACCCACCTCGCGGTGACTGCCGGACGCTTCGATGATCAGCGGCTCTGCCATGGCACGCCCATCCTATGCCCACCGGCCGGCAGGCACACCGCTCCGCCGCCAAGCATGGTCCCACACTCTCGGACGCTCTCCTGTCCGGCCCTGTCCGTTCGCTGCAGAATGCAGCGAACGGACAGTCCATCCCTTCGTGCCTCAGTCGCCGTTTCGACGCCGCCGCGATTCGGACGCATCCCGGGGGGGAATGCCGGGGCCATGGAGCGTGACAGCGACTTCCGGTTCTCGCCGCGACCCAACCGCGCCGCGGAGATCAGGTGGCGCCCGTGGGGCGAGCCCGCCTTTGCGGAGGCTCGCAAGCTCGGGCGCCCGGTCCTGCTCTCACTCTCGGCCGTATGGTGCCACTGGTGCCACGTCATGGACGAGACGAGCTACTCGGACGCGCGCGTGATCGCCGCCATCAACGAGCACTTCGTGCCTGTCCGTGTGGACAACGATCGCCATCCGGACGTGAACCGGCGCTACAACATGGGTGGCTGGCCGACGACCGCGTTCCTCGCGGCCAGCGGCGACGTCCTCACCGGCGGCACGTACCTCCCGCCCGACCAGATGCTGGAGAGCCTCGCCCGCGTCAAAGCTTTCTTCGACGCCAATCAGTCGGCCATCGTCGCGCTGGAGGCAGAGCGTGCCCGGGCTGGTGACAGCGGCGCTCTCGCCAACCTTGCCGGCGTGCCGGTGAGCCGCGAGCAGACGCTCGCGTCGTTCGAGGGCGATCCGGACGTCCCCGGCGACATCTCAGCCGAGGTCGCCCTTCAGATCGTCCGCGGGTTCGACCCGCTCCATGGCGGCCTCGGCACGGAGCCCAAGTTCCCCCAGCCCGACGTCTTCGGCTTCATGCTGGCCTACGGCCTGCTGCGAGGCGCCGACCAACCCGAGCACACGCCGGAGGGCCCCGGCGCGCTCCTCCGCCCGTCGCGCGTGCACGAAGTGGTGCGCGCGACGCTCCAGGCGATGGCGACGAGCGACGTGTACGACCACGTCGCCGGGGGCTTCTTCCGCTACGCCACGCAGCGCGACTGGAGCGTGCCGCACTACGAGAAGATGCTCGAGGACAACGCCCGTCTCGCGTGGCTCTACCTGGAGGCTTCACTTCACGCCGGCGCCCACGACCTCGGCGCTCCCGACCTCTTCCGGCGTGCCGGCGAGGGCACGATCGACTACCTCCTGGCGACGCTGTGGCGCGACGACGTCCCGGCCTTCGCCGGCAGCCAGGACGCCGACGAGGAATACTACCTGCTGGACGCCGACGGTCGCGCCGGGTTGCCGGACCCCTTTGTCGACCCAACGGTGTACGTGGACTGGAACGCCCTGGCCGCACGGGCGCTGCTGCGAGGGGCGCCCATCCTCGAGCGTGCAGAGCTCACCGACCACGCGGTCCGGCTGCTCGATCACCTGCATACCTCGGCCCGCCGCGGCGAAGCGATGGCGCACTTTCTGCTGCCCGACGGCGGGGTCGGCGACGGCGCGCCGCTCCTCGGTGATCAGGCGGGGATCGCCGCGGCATTTCTCGACGCCTACGAGGTCACCGGCGAACGGCGCTGGCTGCGACGCGCGCGCAGCCTGGCCGCATGGACCTACGAGAACCTGCGCGCCCCGGACGGACGGCTGTTCGACCGGCTCGCCGTCCCAGGGCAGAGCGCCGGCCTGCTGGCGCAGCCCGTTCCGGCGCTCGACGAGAACGCCCTCGTCATCGAGGTGCTCCTGCGTCTGGAGGCCTACACGGGCGAGGGACGGCTGCGCGATCGGGCGCTCGAGGTCCTGGGTGCCTGGGCTACGCACTACGAGCAGTACGGCGTCGCCGCCGCGCCCTTCGCCCAGGCGCTGCTGCGGTACCTCGAGCGCCCCGACCAGATCGTGGTGGTCGGGCGACGCGACGATCCTGAGGCGCCGGGGTTGCACGCCGCTGCGCTCGTCGCGCCGCGCCCGCTGCGCACGGTGCAGTGGCTCGATCCATCAGATACCGCGGACGCCGAGCGCATCCGCGACGCCGGACTGACCGGCCCCGACAAGCCCCAGGGGCGCGGGGCACCAGCCGCAGCCGCCTACGTGTGTCGCGGCCAGTCCTGCTCGCTGTTCGAAGCGTGAGTGCCCTTTCGCGATCCGGTGGAGTAAGCTGAACGACCGCGGCGGCCAACCGCTTCCGTCGCATTCCTTTGCCTGACATTCATGGAGGGACGATGATCACGCTGTATCAGACCGAGTGGTGCCCCGGCAGCCACACCGTGCGCCAAGTCCTCACCGAGCTCGGCCTGACCTTCACGGCCGTTAACGTCCCCGCCTCCGGCGACGAGCGCGCCGAGCTCGTGGCCGTCGCCGACCAGAGCGATGTCCCCGTACTTCTCGACGGCGACAGGATCTACGGTGACACCGCAGAGATCGTCGAGTACCTTCGCGCCACCTATCCGGCCCCGGCCGACGCCGGCGCGCACGCCGCGCGCGGCGCATGGCGCTCGGCGGTCATGGTCTCGCTCGCGCCACGTGCCGCCCTGGCGCGCCTCCGCGAGCTTCTCGAGGAGAAGGGCTTCACGATCCTCGCCCAGATCGAGGGGTCCACGATCAGCGACCGCCTGCCCAAGGAGTACGCGATCCTCCAAGTGACCGTGCAGGTCGCCGCCGTGAAGACGCTGGACGTCGACCCGCTCGCCCCCGTCGCGATCATGCTGCCGATCGCTGTGGTCCCGACCGAGGACGGCAAGAGCGTCATCGCCGCTGCCGATCCCGTGGGGCAGGTCTGGCTCTACAGCGAGCCGGAGCTCAACAAGGTGCAGAGGGTGGTCAAGAAGCGCCTCGCCGAGGTCCTCGCGGAGCTCTAGCGGCTCCCGCGCCGGCTCCGCCGAAGCTGCCGGTGGGAGGGCGTCGTCACCGCCGGTCGGTCCTACCCCCAGCGGTAGAGGCGCAGGCTGAGCACCCCCGCCGTGACGGCGATTCCGGCCAGCACGATCGCGGCGGTCAAGTCCCAGGTGCCGCCGCTCCAGGCAGCTTGGAGCAGGTCGACGCCATACGTGAGCGGCAGCAGATCGCCGATCCTCGTCATCTTGTCGCTCATGACTTCCGTCGGCGGGCCAGCGCCGCTCAGGAAGAGCATGACGAAGAAGAGCATGAGGCCGGCGCCCTGTGCCGCGCGCGTGCTGGGCATCACCGCTCCGAGCAGAGTCCCGATGGCCGCAAAGGCGGCTGAACACAGCACGAACCCGGCCGCCAGCAGCGCGAGCGAATCCGGGAAGTGCACGGGGTAGAACACGGCGGCGAAGGCGGCGAGGAGGACGGAGCCGATCACGCTGAGTACCAGCGCCGCCAGCACCTGCGACCCGAGCACGGCCCACACCGGAACGAGCGAGGCACGAAAGCGGCGCAGCACCCCGCCGCTTCGGTAGCCGGTCAGGCGCGCCGGCAGCATGATCACACCGACGGACATCGTCACGACGGCGATGTAGGCCGGCGTGTAGTAGTTCATCGCCCCAACGCCGTTGAACACGCGCTCGTCGGTGCCTCCCGATTGGCTGCCGAACACCTCGCCGAGGACGAACAGCAGAACGATGGGGAAGGCGAAGGTGAACACCAGAGTGGTCGGCTCGCGCAGGAACAGCTTGAGCTCGATCCACGTCAGCTTGAGGAGGACCTGCAGACCGCCCGGGTGTCGAACGCCGTGCCGGGCGCCGCCGGCGTGCGCCATTCCACTCTGCGGCGCCATCAGTCTTCCACCAGGTGGCCGGTGAGTTTGAGGAACACATCCTCGAGGCTGGGCTCGATGACGCGCAGATCGTCGGGCGCGAGACCACGGTCGACAAGGGCCGCCCCAACGTGAGCGAGCAGCGGCCCTGTCCCTTCCACGACCACGCGCCGCCCGCGCCGGGTGACGCTCCGCGCGCCCGGCACAGCCTCCAGCCACTCCAGCTCGGGGAGCTCGCAGCTGAACACCACCTGCTCGAGGGGATCGTAGCGCACGACCAGTCCCCGCGGCGTGTCGACGGCGATCAGCCTGCCTTCGTCCACAACCGCGACTCGGTCGCAAAGCCGTTCGGCCTCATCCATGAAGTGGGTGACGAGGACGACGGTCGTGCCGCGGTCGCGGATCTTCTCGATGAGGTCCCAGGCGATCCGCCGAGCGGCGGGGTCCAGGCCGGTCGTCATCTCGTCGAGAAAGACGACCTCGGGTGAGCTGACCAGCGCCAAGGCGATGAACAGCCGCTGGCGCTGACCGCCGGAGAGGCTCGAGAAGGAGGCGTTCCGCTTCTCCGCGAGCCCCCACTGCTCTATCAGCGTCTGCCAGTCCACGGAGCCGGGCGAGAGGCTGGAGAAGAGGTCGAGCGCCTCCCACACCTTGAGGTGATCGGGGAGGCGCGACTCCTGCAGTTGGCAGCCCATGCGCCCCCGCAGGTCGCCGGCGTGTGTCCGCGGGTCCTTGCCGAGCACGCGTACCTTCCCGGCGGTCGGCGTACGCAGGCCCTGGATGCACTCGACGGTCGTCGTCTTGCCGGCGCCGTTGGAGCCGAGGAGGCCGAAGATCTCGCCGCTCTCCACCTCGAACGAGATGTCGTCGACCGCGACCACGTGGTGGCCGTAGACCTTGCGGAGATGCTCGACGGTGATGACGGGTGGCATGTGTCGGTCCCTCGTGCGGCTTCTCCGTGCCGGCGGCGGGGCGCGTGCCGCCGGCGTCGCGGCGCCGCTCTACTCGGCCGGGGTCGAGTACCCGCCGAACAACGAGAGGCTGCCGGGCGGCTGCTCGGGATCGCTCCAGCGTCCGAGGCGGCGGAACCGCTCGCGGCGCTCCCTCCGGCGCTCCACCGCCGGGATCTCGTCCAGCTCGGCGAGCGTCTCCGCGATGGCCTCGCCGACCCGCTCTGCCGCGAGCTCGGGGTTGTGATGCGCCCCGCCGCGCGGCTCCGCGACCACCCTCTCGACGGCGCCGAGCTCCAGCAGATGCGACGCCGTCGGCTGGAGCGCCTCGGCCGCCTGCGACGCGAACTCCGAATCGCGCCACAGGATCGCGGCGCATCCCTCAGGCGAGATCACGGAGTACGTCGCGTTCTCCTGCATGAGGACGCGGTCGGCCACGGCGAGGGCGAGCGCTCCTCCGGAGCCTCCCTCGCCAATCACGGTCGCCACCACCGGCACGCTGAGGCGCGCCATCTTGAGCATCGTCTCCGCGATGGCGCGCGCCTGCCCGCCCTCCTCGGCGGCGACGCCGGGGTAGGCGCCGGGGGTGTCGACGAACGTCAGCACCGGCAGCCCGTGACGCTCGGCGAGCCAGAAGAGTCGCTGCGCCTTGCGGTAGCCCTCGGGCCGGGCCATACCGAAGTTGTGCACTGTCTGCTCGTCGAGCGTGCGGCCCTTCTGGTGGCCGACGACGAGGACGGCGCGGCCGCGGAACCAGCCGAGCCCGCCGACGATCGCCGGGTCGTCCGCGCGCAGGCGGTCACCCTTGAGCTCCTCGAAACCGTCGATCAGATACCCGATGTAGTCACGCGTGCGCGGCCGCTCCTTGTGGCGTGCGATCTCGACCGTGACCCAGGTGTCATGGCGACGGTTCTCCGGCTTGAGGCTCTTCAGCCTCGTCTGGAGCTTGTCGATCTCCTCCGACAAGTGAACGCCGGGCATGAGCGGCAAGCGTCCGAGCTCGCTCAACCGTTGCCTGAGCCAGCCGGCCTGGGCCTCTCGTTCCCTGTGCAGATCCTTCTCCTCGGTCAGGTTCCTCACCCCCTCCCAAGAGTCGGAGGTAATTGCCGACCTTCTCGCGGAGGTCCTTGCGTGCGACGACCGCGTCGAGGTGGCCGAGTTCGAGGTTGCGCTCCGCGGTGCTGAAACCCTCGGGCAGCTCCTCGCGAGTGGTCTGGGCGATCACGCGTGGCCCGGAGAAGTACAGCCGGGCGCCGGGCTCGGCGATGCACACGTCGGCGAGCGTCGCGAAACT
Source organism: uncultured Thermoleophilia bacterium (assembly GCA_963699725.1). GTDB lineage: Bacteria > Actinomycetota > Thermoleophilia > UBA2241 > UBA2241 > CAIXSE01. The sequence continues at coordinate 400,567 of CAVOVA010000027.1, read as the reverse complement.
GGCGACGACGCCGCCGGTGCAGGGGTCGACGAGCACGGCGACAAACGGCGATGTCGCCTCGTTGATCAGGTCGACGGCGCAGCTGGTCTTCGCCATCTGCATGAGGCTGAGGATGCCCTCCTGCATGCGTGCGCCGCCGGAGGTGCAGACGGCGACCAGCGGGAGGTCCTCTCCGGCAGCGAGCTCGACGCTGCGCCAGAGCTTCTCGCCCACTACGCTGCCCATGCTTCCGCCCATGAAGCCGAAGTCCATCACGGCGAGCACGCACGGCGTGCCGTCGATGGTCGCCGTGCCGGTCACGATAGCCTCGCTCAGGCCGGTCTTGGCCTGGGCCTCGCGCAGGCGCTCGGGATACGTCTCCAGGTCGACGAACCCGAGCGGGTCGAGCGTCTGGATCATCATCCAGAGCTCGCGGAAGGTGCCGCCGTCGGCGAGCTGGCGGATGCGCTCCCTGGCGCCGATGCGCAGGTGGTGGTCGCAGTGCGGGCAGACCATGAGGTTCGCCCGCACGTCGCTGTGCCGGGCTCCCTCGTGACACGACGGGCAGACCCACTCCGACCAAGCCGGTTCGTTGTTGCGGCGCTCGATGTGGACGGTGACGTTCATGAGAGGCTGCGCCCTCTGGTCGGCGAGGCCGATTCGCGGCGCCGGTCAGCCGTCGAAGCGGCTGAACACCAGCGCCACGTTGTGGCCGCCGAAGCCGAAACTGTTGCTCGCCGCGACGTCGACCCTGTGGAAACGCGATTCACGCGGTACGTAGTCGAGGTCGCACTCGGGGTCCGGCTCGGTCAGGTTGATGGTCGGCGGGATAAGGCTGTTCACGACGGTCAAGACCGTGGCGACCGCCTCGATGGCGCCGGCGGCGCCGAGGCAGTGACCGATCATCGACTTGTTCGACGAGATGGGGATCTCGTAGGCGTGATCGCCGAGCGCCTGCTTGATGGCGCGGGTCTCGGCGATGTCGCCGGCGCCGGTCGCTGTACCATGCGCGTTCACATAGTCGACTTCCTCCGGCCGCAGGCCAGCCTCATCGAGTGCCATGAGGACCGCGCGCGCCTGCGACTCGCCGCTCTCGTCGGGCAGCGTCATGTGGAAGGCGTCGCTGCTCATGCCGGCGCCGGCCAGCTCAGCATAGATGCGGGCGCCGCGGGCCTGGGCGTGCTCAAGCTCCTCGAGGATCAGACAGCCGGCGCCCTCGCCGATCACGAAGCCGTCGCGAGCCGCGTCGAACGGTCGCGAGGCGCCCTTGGGGTCGTCGTTGCGAGTGCTCAACGCGCGTGCAGCTGCGAATCCGGAGACACCGACCGGGCTGATCGGCGCCTCGCTTCCCCCGGCGAACATGACCTCGGCGTCGCCGTGGCGGATGAGACGCGAGGCGTAGCCGATCGCATCGGAGCCGGCGGCGCACGCGGTACACGTGGCGCTCAGGGGTCCCTTTGTCCCGAGCTCGAGCGAAACGTGCGCCGCACCCATGTTGGGGATCATCATGGGCACAAGCAGCGGGTTGGTCCGGTCTGGCCCCTGGTTCAGGAGCTTGTCGGTCTCCACGTGCAGCGTCTGCAGTCCGCCGACGCCGCTGCCGACCACCGCCCCCACTCGCTCCGGCTCGGCGCGGGGGTCCAGGCCGGCGTCGGCGGCCGCGTTCTTGGCGGCCGCCACAGCGTAGCGGCTGAAGAGGTCGAGGCGCCTCACCTTGCGCTTGTCGATGTAGTCCTCGGCGACGAAGTCCTGGACCTCGGCGGCGATGTGCACCTTGTACTCGGTGGTGTCGAAGCGGGAGATCTCCCCGACGCCCGACTCACCGGCCACCAGACGACGCCAGAACGTGTCCACCGTGTTGCCGAGTGGCGAGATGACGCCGAGACCGGTGACGACGACTCTGCGCTGCTGTGCCATAGTGGCCCGCATGCTCCCCGTCAGATCCCCAGGCCGCCGTCGACGGGCAGCACCACGCCGGTGACGAACCGCGCCGCCGGCGAGGCCAGGTAGAGCACCGCGGACGCCACGTCGTCGGTGGTGCCGATGCTCTTGAGCGGTGTCGCGTCGACGATCATCTGCCTCGTCTCTTCGGGAAGCGCCTGCGTCATCGGCGTATCGATGTAGCCCGGCGCGATTGCGTTGACGCGGACACCGCGGGCGCCGAGTTCCTTGGCGAGCGACTTGGTGAGGCCGATGATCCCCGCCTTCGCCGCTGCGTAGTTGGCCTGACCCGCGTTTCCGCGGCGGCCCACGACGCTGGAAAGATTGATGATACAACCGGCGCGGCGGCGGAACATCCGGCGCGCCGCCGCCTTGCTCACGAGGAAGGTCCCGCGCAGATGCGTCGCGATGACCGCGTCGAAGTCGGCGGAGTCCATCATCATGGCGACATTGTCGCGAGTGATGCCGGCGTTGTTGACCACGACAGAGAGCGGTCCGAGCTCGCTCTCGGCGCGCTCGACCATGGTGTTCACCTGCTCCTCGTCGGAGACGTCGCCCATCACGACGAGCCCCTCGCGCCCGAGCTTCGCGATCTCCGCGACAACCTCGGCGCAAGCGTCCTCGCCGGCGAAATCGTTGACGGCGACGTCGGCGCCGGCGGCGGCCAGAGCCAGGGCAATGGCGCGGCCGATCCCGCGGCCGGCGCCGGTCACGAGGGCCGTCGCACCGGTCAGGTCCAGTTCTACAGTCACTCGTCCTCCAGATAGCGTCCGTCGTCGCGCAATGCCTGCAGCGTCTCCATGTCCGAGACGCGAGCCGTCCGCGCCTCAGGCGCGATACGCCTGACCAGGCCGGCGAGTACCGCGCCCGGGCCGACCTCCAAGAACGAATCATAACCTGCTGCAGACAATGTATTCACGGACTGCGTGAAGCGGACCGGGGAGACGAGCTGCCGCTGCAGAAGCTCGGAGAAGCCGCCGACCTCGAAGTCGACGCTGCAGCCGGAGAAGAACGCCGGATCCGGCGTCGCCCACTCAGTGCGCTCGAACTCCTCCCTGAGCGGCTCGAGCGCCGGCTCCACCAGCGGGGAGTGGAAGGCGCCGCTCACGGCCAGCGGGATCACCCGCTTGGCCCCGGCCGCCTTCGCCTTCTCGGCCAGCCTCTCGAGGGCGGCCACACGGCCGCTCACCACGACCTGGCCGGGAGCGTTGAAGTTGGCCGGCCAGACGCCGTCCTGCTCGGCGCAGAGCGCCTCGACTGCGGCGTCCTCCAACCCGATCACCGCAGCCATGCCGCCCGGATTGGCCTCGGCGGCGTGGAGCATCTCCTCGCCGCGCCGCCGCACGATGCGAAGCGCGTCGATGAAACCGACGGCGCCGGTCGCGACCAGCGCCGAGAACTCGCCGAGACTGTGTCCGATAGCCACGTCGAAACGCAGGCCCTCACCGCGCAGGACGCGGAACATGCCGACGGATGCCGCCAGCAGCGCCGGCTGCGTGAAGTCGGTGCGCGAGAGCTGGTCGACCGGCCCCTCGGCGCAGAGATACTCGAGGTCGTAGCCGAGGACCTCTGATGCCTCCGCGTACGTCTCGCGCATCGCGGCGTGAACGGCGATGAGGTCGCAGCCCATACCGACGGCCTGGGATCCCTGGCCGGGGAACATGACGACGAGCTTCCTCACGAGGCTAGACTACAGCTCCCACTTGGTGAGGCACGAGCCCCAGGTGAGGCCCGCGCCGAAGCCGGCCATGAGCAGCGTGTCGCCCTTCTTCAGGCGGCCACTCTCGCTGGCCTCGTGCAGACAGATCGGAATCGACGCGCACGACGTGTTGCCGTAGCGGTCGAGATTGGCGAACACCTGGCCCTCCGTCATGCCCAGCCGGCGCGACGCCGATTCGATGATGCGGATATTGGCCTGGTGCGGGACGAACAAGTCGATGTCCTCGACGCCGATCTCGGCGTCGGAGAGGACCTTCCGGCACGAATCGACCACGGTGCGCGTGGCGAACTTGAAGACCTCGCTGCCGGTCATGTGCATCGCGTGCTCGTGATCGCGCACCGTGTCGAAGGTCGCCGGCATGCGGCTGCCTCCGGCCGGCACCAGCAGGCTGGGTGCGCCGCTGCCGTCGTTGCCGAGGTCGAAGCTGAAGATGCTGCCGTTATCCGTGGGCTGCACGAGCACCGCGCCGGCGCCGTCACCGAAGAGGACGCAGGTGCCGCGATCCTGCCAGTCGACCATCTTGCTGAGCACTTCGGCGCCGACCACGAGCACGTTCGTGTAGATGTTCGCGGAGACGAACGCGGTGGCGATGGCGAGGCCGTAGACGAAACCGGTGCAGCCGGCCTGGACATCGAAGGCGCCCGCCTTGGTGGCGCCGATCTTGTCGGCGACGATCGACGCGGTGGCAGGCATGATGTGGTCCGGCGAGATGGTGGCGACGATGACGAGATCGAGCCCCGCGGCGTCGAGACCGCCCTGCTCGAGGCAACGGCGCGCGGCGACCTCGCCCAGGTCGCTCGCCGCCTCGTCCACCCGCGCGATGCGGCGCTCGCGGATGCCCGTGCGCGTGGTGATCCACTCGTCCGAGGTGTCCAGGAACTGGCTGATCTCGTTGTTGGTGAGAACGCGTTCGGGCACGTGCACGCCGAGCGCGCTGATGCGCGCCCCGCGCACGAGCCCACGGCGCAGGCCGATCACAGCTTCGCCTCGCCGGCGGCAACAGCCGCCGCGTCCACGATGGCGAACATGAGCTCACCGCGGCACGCGAGCTGACCGTCGACGGTCGCCTTGACCTTCGCCCGGCCGACCGGTCCGTGCACGGCGACGATCTCCGCCTCAAGGGTCAGCGTGTCGCCGGGCTTGCAGACCCGCTTGAAGCGGACCTTGTCGATGCCGGCGAAGAGACCGACCTTGTCGCCGCCCGGCGCAGCCTCGGCGGCCGGGAGCGCGCCGTCACTCGTCGCGGCGTCCGCCGTGCCGGCGCCGGCCGCGGCGAGAGTCGCCGCCTGCGCGAGCGCCTCGACGATGAGGACGCCGGGCATGACGGGGTTGCCGGGGAAGTGCCCGGCGAACCACCAGTCGTCGTCGCGAAGCGTGCGGACCGCCACGCAGCGCACGCCGGGTTCGCCGTCGAGCACCTCGTCCACCAGGAGGAACGGCGGACGGTGCGGGAGCAACTGAAGGACCTGCTCGTGAGACAGCCTCACAGCGGCTTCAACTCCCTGGCGCGGCGCAGATACCGCTCTACCTGGATGAGCACGGCGGTCGCGGCGATGCCGGCGCCGATGACGTTCTTGACGGGAATCGTGCGGCCGCCCGGCAGCGGTAGGCGTCCGAGGGCCTCGTCGAGCGCTTCGAGGACGTCGGTGACGACGCGCCCGACGGTGCGCTCGGCCGGGGCCGGCTCGAGGGCAGCCGCCGCAGCGACGCGCTCCGCGAAGCCCGGCGGCGGCGCCAGCTCGACCTTGCCCCAGGAAGCCAGGGCGCCGCGCACCTCGGCCATCTGGGCAAGCTCCGCGGCGCAGTCCGGGCAGAAGCTGAGGTGTCCTTGCAGCTCGGCGACCTCGAGGTACCCCAGTTCGCCGTCGACGTAGTGATGGATGCGCTCGCGGAAATAGCTGCAGTCCATCACGCCTCCCGTTCCGCACGCAGACGCAGACGCAGCGAGGCGCGACCGCGGTGGACCATCACCTTGACCGTGCCGAGCGGCCGTGCCGTGAGATCGGCGATCTCCTGGTACGGCAGCCCATAGATGTCGCGCAACACCGTCGGCACGCGGTAGTCGTCGGGGAGGTCGTGCAAGGCCGACACGAGCGTGGCGGCGGTGACGCCGGCGCCGAGCTCGGTCTGCGTCCGATCGGCGATATCAGGGACCTCGACCGGCTCCGGGCGCCGCCGCTCACGGCGCTGGTAGTCGACGGAGGCCGTGAGTGCGAGACGGAAGAGCCACGTGCCGAAAGCAGCTTCGCCGCGGTACTGCGGCAGCTTGCGGTAGCAGCGCAGGAACGTTTCCTGCGCCGCGTCTTCGGCGTCGGTGAGGTCACCGAGCACGTTGTAGGCAACCGAGTAGACCATGCCTTGATAGCGCTCCACGATCGTCTTGAACGCGTCCACGTCGCCGGCAGCAGCCTTCGCCAGATCCGCGGGGGTCGGGTCGGGCAGCGTAGCCCACTTATCAAGGTTAGACGTCGACATGGCGCAGAAAGTTACCCCTGGGTGGGAGGCGGCTTCGCGGGCAACCCAGTGTACACCCGTGCGCATGGAGGACCGTTCGCCGCGCAGTCGGGCCGCACCGAGGCCCGCCGGCCGGGTCGTCAGGCGGGCCGCCGGAGCGCGGCGCCGGCGGCGATCATGAACAGCCGCGCCGCCGCAAGCGCCGTGGTTCCCTGCAGGTCGCGAGCGGGCACCAACTCGCAGATGTCCATGCCGGCGAGCTCGGAGCGGGTCGCGACGCCGCGCACCAGACGGGCGAGCTGCCAGAACCACAGGCCGCCCGGCGCCGGCCACAACGTCCCGGGTGCGCAACTCGGGTCGAGGCCGTCCACGTCGATGGTGATGTAGACGCGGCCGCCGGGCTCGAAGAGCTCGATCAGCCGGTCGACGCCGTGCTCGTGAACGTCCTCGGCACGGACGAGGACGTTCCCGGCCGCGCGCGCGGCCGCGACCTCAGCCTCGCGCGCGCTCCCCACGTCCCGCAGGCCCACCTGCACGATGGTGCGCACCCACGGCAGCTCGCGCAAGCGGCGAATCGGGCTCGAGTACCCCTCACGGAGGCCGGCCACCTCATCGCGGAAATCGAGGTGCGCATCGACGTGCAGGACGTCGAGCGGCCGGTCGTCCATCAAGCCGCGGACGACCACGGGCGGTGCCGAGTGGTCTCCGGCCACCACGAGTGGTGTCGCGCCGGCGGCCGCGATCTCGCGCACGGCCGCCGTGCCGGCGGCCAGGTCCGCCGCGAGGTCGCCGCTCGGCTTGACGTCGCCACTGTCGACGAAACGCGCGTCCACGCCCTCAGGCACCAGCGGGCCGCCGAGGTCGAAGTCGTAGTGCCCCAAGATGGCCGCGTAGCCGACCGAAGCCTGCCGGACGGCGTCCGCAGCGCTCACGACGGCTACGCTCTCCGCGGGAGGAAGCTCGGCCGGCTCGTCCCCGTACGGCACGTACAGCGGCAGGCCGAGGAAGGCGAACCGCGCAGGCGCGCTCGTCTCGGGCGCGCCCGTCGCACCCGCTGGAGGCGCGCCCAGGAACGTGTGCATCACGGGAGGAAGGTTCACCCGGTCATCCTACGCGCAGGGGAACCGAAGACACAGCGCCGGGCGGCGCGAGTGCCTGCAGAATCGAAGACGGACCGGCTGGGGTGGATGATGGCGACGGCGACGTCCGCGGCGATCAGCGGCTCACGACGCTCCTGCTTCCCTCTGGCCGGATCGTCAGTTGGTCCTGTGTCGAGTCGTTCTTCGGTCAGCAGCTTGCCGATGCTGCGAGCCGGTCACCGACTTTACACACGAGCCCCCTCGTCGGCCAAGGCCGCGGTGAGAATCGCCTCGAGCTGCGACTCCTGCTCTGGCGAGAGCGCGAAGGGGCGCTCGGCCGCGAGCAGCGCCGAGCGGCGCTCGCGGACGCGGTCGCCAAGCGTCGTCGCGCCCTCTGCAGCCCAGCGGTCGTGGACGCCGTGGTCGAGGAGCGCCGGTGTCCAGAACTCCCGGTGATGCCGGCGCGTGTACTTCGTCGCGAGGTGATTGCCGCCGGGGCCCGCGGCCCTGATCTCATCGAGGGCGAGCGCGTAGTCGTCGACCGGCACCTCGCGCATGAACTGGCGCGCGTAGCCGACGAGCTCGTCGCCGAGGACGATCGAGTCGTAGGAGCTCTGCAGCCCCGACTCGAGGTAGCCGACGTCGTGGAGGAGCGTCGCGCGAGAGAGCGAGCCGTAGGCCATGCTGAGAGCTGCCTCCGCGCTCCATTGCTCATCGAGGGTCTTGGAGTCCGACATGCCGGCGTACGAGAAGCTCGGCAGCCCGTAGTGGCGCGCCAGGTCCGTGCCGACCTGCTGCGCGAGCAGGGCGTCGGGGGCGACGTAGGGGTCGGTCATGGTGCGCATGTCCATCGCTCCGCAGCCGACGCCGTACACGAACGGCGCCCCCTTGCTCACGCGCTGGTGAAGGACCAGCCCGCTCAGCGTCTCGGCGTTGCCGACCAGCACGGCTGCGGTGACGCTGCGCGGGGCGGTGGCGCCCATGTTCGGGGCGGGCGCATACACCAGTGGGATCAGCAGCTCGGCGCACCCGATCACCTTGGTCAAGGCGTCCGGGTCGTGCATCAGCGGCGGCGACGGCATGGCATAGATCGCGAAGCTGTCCCTCTCGCCGCAGAGCGCAGCCATCTCCTGCATGCGCGCGAGCACGGATCCGTCGCGCGGGGCGACGAGGAGGGGCTTGCGCGTGCCGCGCAGCATGGCGTCGACCTGGACGAGGTCGTCGATCGCCTGTGGGGCGTCCTCGGGCAGGCCCATGCTCATCACGAAGTCGATGTTGGGCAGTACCTCGCAGAGCGCGGCCATGCCCTCGACGTCGGCGCGGCGCACGCGGCGGCGCTCGCCGCTCTCGGGATCGCGCACGTAGAGCACGTCCGAGCCGGTGCCGTAGTACACCTCGCCGTCGCGCAGGACGAGCGGCGCGGTATCACCGCCTCGCGGCTTGACCAGCCACTCGCGCGGCGCACTCGCGAGCGCCTCGTCGACGAGCCGCGCGGGCACGCAGACGCGCTGGCCTTCGACCTGGCAGCCGGCGGCCTGGAAGAGCGCCAGCGCCGGCTCGTACCGCACCTCGACGCCGGTATCGCCGAGCAGGTCGAGCGTGGCCTCGTGCAGGCGACGGCACTCAGCCTCGCTCCACACGGTGAGAGTTGCTCTGGGCATGCGGTGGCTCCCTCCATGACTCCTGACTGTGACGTCAACCTATTTCACGCTCGAAATGGAATGTCAAGCAGGTAGCAGGAGGAGTAACTATTCACAAGTCGCGAGCGCACGTGTACGATGGGCCAAGTAAGTGACGGCGCGTGGGAGGCGCACGGGATGGATGAGAACGCCAGCGAGGCTCACCGATCGACCCCGGTGTTCGCGCCGATCGGCGACGAGGCTGCCTGTCTGCACTGGCTGTGGACGGTCCTCTACGCGCCGGACGGCGTGAGCACCGTCTGCCGGCACTGTCGCGTGATGCGCCGTTTCCACCGTGTCTCGCGCCGGCGCGCCTACGCCTGCGACCACTGCGGCACGCAGGTCTATCCCACCGCGGGCACCTTCATGCAGGGGTCAGGACTGGGCGTCGCCACCTGGTTCGCGGCCGCGTGGCAGATGATGGATGGCGATGGCACCGTGGCGCCTCGCGAACTCGCCGACGAGCTCGGCGTCAGCTACAAGACGGCGCTGCGCATCAAGCGCAAGCTCGACGAGGCGACCGCGCCGGGCAGCGCCGACGCCGATCTGCTCGAGCGGCTGCGCAAGGACGCCGGCGGCCCCGGAGCGGCCGCCGTCGGCGTCCCCGCCCGGGACCGGTCGTCGCGAGCACGCGAGAACATCCGCGCCGCGGCCTGCCGCGCCTTTGCGGCGCGCGGCCCGTCAGCCACGCGCATCGCCGACGTCGCCCGCGAGGCCGGCGTCTCAAGCGCGATCATCCACTACTACTACAAGTCCAAGGACGAGGTGCTCCTCGCCGCGCTGCAGTGGGCCAACGAGCATACGAGCCGGCAACTCCACGAGCTCCGCCAGCAGACCACGGAGCCCGTAGAGCTCCTGCGCAGGACGATCGATCTCGCGGTGCCGTCGGAAGGGGTGCTGCGCGACGAATACGTGCTCTGGATCGAGACCTGGGCCCGCGTGCGGCTGCATCCGCGTCTTCTCGCCGAGTGCGCCGCTATGTCAGATCGCTGGACCCGGTTCTTCGAGGAGCTGGTCGAGGACGGCGTGGCGGCCGGCGTCTTCTCTCCGGTCGCGCCGGCCGCCGAGATCGCGCAGCGCATGGTCGCGCTCTCCGACGGATTGAGCTTCCGCTCCGCGATCGGCTACACCGGCATGCAGGTACAGCGCGTTCGCGAGTTGCTGGTGAGCTTTGCCGCGGAGCAACTGGGTGTGTCCGCCGAAGCTCTGGCCGAGGATTGACCCCGACCGCGGCCGACCACCCCGCAGGCGCTCCGCTCCGGCTCAGTGGACCGGCCCCGTACGCGCGAGGGGCGGCGGCGCCTCCGCGCCGCCGCCCCTCGCGGACTTCCTCCTGGGTGAAGGCTGTAGGTCAGCCGACTCCGAGGATGGTCTTGGCGGTGACCACGGCCTCGATGGCGTCCTCGGCGTAGCCGTCGGCGCCGATCTCGTCGGCCCAGGCGCGCGTCGTCGGGGCGCCGCCGATCATGACCTTGACGCCGTCGCGCAGGCCGGCGGCCTTGAGCGCCTCGATCGTCTTCTGCTGGTTGGGCATCGTCGTGGTCAGCAGGGCGCTGAGCAGGAGCAGGTCGGCGTCGACCTCCTCTACCTTGGCGATGAAGGTCTCGACCGGCACGTCGCAGCCGACGTCGGTGACCTCGAAGCCGGCAGCGCTGAGCATGCTGCAGACGATGGTCTTGCCAATCTCGTGGATGTCGCCGGCGACGGTGCCCGCGACGGCCTTGCCGAGGGTCTGGCGGCCTTCCTTGCTCGCGTCGAGCGCCGGCTGGAGCACGACTACGGCGGCCTTCATCGCCTCGGCGCCCTGGACCAGCTCGGGGAGGAAGAACTCGCCCTTGCCGAAGAGGTCACCGACCTCCTCGATGCCCTTGACGAAGCCAAGGTCGAGGATGTCGCCGGGGCTGAGACCGGCGTCGAGACCCTCCTGGGCCAGGCGCTCGGCATCCTCGACTTCGCCGTCGATGACACACTGCTTCATCTGTTCGTACAGCTCGTCTGACACTTGAGGTCCTCCTTACAACGCATGTCCGCCGTGCGTCCGCAAGAACGCGTGTGGGTTCCCCACAGAGCGACAACGATATGACCGTAGGCAGGACGCGTCAAGCAAGTAAGTTTTGGAACCACTTGCGCCAAGTATCAGCGCCACGGCAGGTGCAGCAAGTAACGGACGGCGGTGGTCCGGAATGCCGTGAGAGCAGGGAAAGTCAGCGCTCGCGGCGCAGGAAGCGGTCGAATGCCTCCAAGCCGGACTCCAGACCGAGCCGGCCGAGACCGATCCTGAAGTGGTCGACCGGCGTCTCGGTGATCTCCGAGTAGTAGATGCTCGCCGGGAGCACCAGCACGCCTTCCTGCATGAGGAGCTGGTGGCAGAAGTCCTCCACGTCGTCACCCTTGTACCGCGGGAAGCAGACGCAGCCGCCCATCGGCGGCTCCCAGTCGAAGAGATCTTCCCAGCGGGCGAAGAAGTCATCGAACAACGGCAGGTTGGCGGCTAGAATGCCGCGGTTGCGGTCCCAGATCCGCTCGCGGTTGCGCAGTGCAATCGCCGTCAGGTACTCCGTCGGGCCGGCGTTGCAGATCGTGGTGTAGTGCTTGCGCTTCTCGACTCGCTCCAACAGGGCGCGGTCGCGGCAGGCGAGCCAGCCGATGCGCAGTCCGGGCAGACCGTAGGACTTGGAGGCGACGTTGAGTGAGACGGCCGTCTCGGAGAGGTCGGCGGCCTGGGAGAGCGTCCGCGACGTGTCGAGCTCAATGCCGCGGTACACCTCGTCGCAGAAGAGACGGATGCCCCGCACGTCGCACATCGCCGCGAGCTCGCAGAAGGTGGCCTCGTCCGGCACGTGACCCGTGGGGTTGTTGGGGTAGTTCACCGCGACCAGCTTCGTGTTCGGACGCAGCAGACCGCGGAGTTCGTCCAGGTCGAGCGCCCAGCCGTTCTCGCGCCGCATGACCAGCGGGCTCACGTCGGCGCCGGTCGCGAGGGGCACCGTCTCCATCGACTGGTAGCAGGGCACGGTCACGACGGCGTGGTCGCCGGGCCCGACCAGCTCCTGCATCACCAGGAAGAGAGCTTCCTCGGCGCCCGTGAAGGCGAGCACGTGCTCGGCGCCAACGCGCTCGTAGGTCCCCGCCACCGCCTCTCGGAGGTTCTCGCTGCCCCACGAGTCGATGTAGGTGAGGGGCAGCCTCATGAAGCCGTCGCGTTCGGCGTCCGTACCCATCGCCAGCAACTCCTCGAGCGCCATGCTCTGCGCGTCGGAGGCCGTGAGGTGATGGCGGACCTTGAGCTCCCATTTCCCGAGAAACTCCTCGAGACGGAACGTGCGCAGCTGCTTCATGAGCGGGCCTCCTTGAGCAAGGCGTAGACGGTGGTACGCGACACGCCCAGGGCGAGCGCGGCGTGAGGCGCGGCGTTTCGGGTGGAGAAGAGTCCACGTTCGTCGAGGACGCGGATGAGGTCAAGCCGCTGCTCCCGCGTCAGGCGATCGCGGCGCAGGCGGCGCGAGCGGCACTCCTCGTCCACAACGAGGAGAATCTGCTCGCGCCAGTCGCGGTCGACGAGTTCGGGCGGCCGGTCCTCGACCGGCGCCGCAAAGCGCGCGAGCACGTCGATCATGCCGTCGAACGGCGAGCGGTCGACATTGATGCAGAGCAGCCCGCGCCGCAAGCCCTTGGCATTGAGGAGGACGACGCTGACGGACGTGACCGCGCGCCCGTCTGCAAGCACCTTCGGGTACGGCCCGATCACGCGCGCGTCCTCCGAGTGCGGAGGCAGCTCGTCGATGGGCGAGCGGTCGCCGATCCGGCGCTCGGAGATCGGGTTCCAGATGCCGACGATGCGGTCGCGCCGGAGGTCGTGCACCGCGACCTCGGCGAACGGCTGGAGCAAGGCGGCGATCGCCTCGCACACGGGGAGGTGCGGCTCGAGCCAATTCGGGACCGGGGACTTCACAGGCATGAACGGACACTATGTCCGACCCGGACAATCAGTCAAGGAACCGGCTGGCCCGACAAGCTCGTCAGGCTCGATGCACCTCAACAGCCGGTGGTCACGAAGGCGTCCGGCCTAGAAGACACCGTACTCGCGCACCGCCTCAGTCATGGCCATGACGTTCTCGGGCTTCGCCTCGTCGGGCACCGTGTTGCTGCCGTCGATCATGAGGGCGCCGGTGTCGCCGAAGAGGTCGATGAGCCTCCTCACCTCGTCCTTGACCTGCTGCGGCGTACCCGTCACCAGCATCGACCCCGGGATATCGCCCCAGAAGCACAGAACATCGCCGCAGGTCTCCTTGAACCTCGCGCGGTCGATGCGGTCGAAGTGCGCCGCGACCTTGCCCGGCGGCAACTCCGCCAGGAACTCAAGACGCGGCGTGTAGTCCCCCTCGAAGAGCGGGAGAGGAGTGATGCCCTCATCGATCAACCCCAGGATGAGGGCCTTGAACGATGGCCAGTAGAACCTGGCGTACTGCTCGTTGCTCATGAAGCCGCCGGCGCCGCGATGCATCGGGATGAAGACTCTGGGATTCCCGGACGCCCGTGCGGCGCCCAGCGCCTGGGCGATCAGCGTCGGCAGGATCATGTCTGCCATGGCCACGAGCTTCTCGGGCTGGCGGAACATGTCCATGGTGCTGCCGCGCAGGCTGCGGTAGTAGTCCGAAACGCAGTCGAACGGCGGGATGACGACGCCGACATAGATCGTCGGGTAGCCCGTAGCGGCCATCTCGCCCATGTAGCCGCCCATCGCGGCCATGAGGGCCTCTGCGTCGTCGCCGACCTGCGCGAGTGCGCGGAAGAGGTCGCGCAAGGGAGGCGCCGCCAGGACCGGCGCCCAGGCCAGCGGAAAGTACATGTTGGCGAGCCACCAGACCGGCGGCAGAGGCAGCTGTCCGAGGATGCCGAAGCGCGAGGCGATACGCGGGAAGAGCGTGCGCATCGTGAAGTCGTCGGGGTCGTCCAGGAAGGCATCGACCTCGTCGGCCTTCATGTACTCGCCTTCCACCCACTGGAAGGGCGCGTCGTCGGGCAGGTCACCGCCGGGCCAGCGCACCTGGGTCGCACCGAGCGCCTCAAGCGAGGGTGAGGGCAACACGCCGGTCATCGGGGCGACGTCCCAATCAAAGCGCAGGGTCGCCTCCTTCAGGCATCGGAAGCGGGCAGCGTGATCGTAGCCGGCATCGCGGTTGGAGACGCCCTGGATGCGCGTCGGGAAGTACTGCGTGACCAGCGGGACGACGGGTACGCGGTCGGGACGCTTCAAGGCGACGACGTCGTTGAAGCGCTTCTCGCGCGCCAGGAACTCCGGGCTGGGGGGCGGCGCCGGCGGTCGACCCGGCGCCGCGCCCGCAGGAGAACGGGGGGTCGGCGTAGCCGCGCCGGCCCCCTCCGCAAGGTCAGAGGACGCCATAGTCGTCCACGGCCTCCTTGAGCGCCAGGATGTTCTCCGGTCTGGACTCGTCCGGGATGCCCACGGTGCTGTCGATGATGAGCGTGCCCGTGTCGCCGAAGAGGTCGATCAGCTCCTTGACGTCGTCCTTGACCTGCTGGGGCGTGCCCGTGGCCAGGAGCGACGGAGGGACGTTGCCCCAGAAGCACATGACGTCGCCGCACATCTCCTTGAACTTCGTACGGTCGACCTTGTCCATGTGCGCCGCGACCTTGCCGGGAGGCAGCGTCGCCAGGTACTTGAGACGCGGCGTGTAGTCGCCCTCGAACAGCGGCATGGGAGTGATGCCGTTCTCGATGCACGCGTAGATCAGCGCGCTGAACGACGGCCAGTAGAACTTCTCGAACTGCGCGTCGCTCATGAACCCGCCTGCGCCGCGGTGCATGGGGATGAAGGCGCGCGTCGTGTTGGTCGCCTTGCAGGCACCAATGATGAGGTTGATCGACGGCGGTACCATGGCGTCGATCATGGCCAGCAGCTTGTCGGGCTGGCGAAACATGTCCAGCGTGCTGCCGCGCAGGCTGCGGAAGTAGTCGCTCACGAGGTCGAACGCCGGGAACCCGACGCCAACGAACGGCCGCGGGTAGCCCATGGCAGCCATCTCGCCGAAGTACCCGCCCTCCGCGGCCATGAAGTCTTGCGCGTCCCCGCAGAAGGCCGCCATGCCCTCGAACATCTCCTTCATCCCCGGCGCGGAGAGGAAGGGGGCGAGCAGGATGGTGGAGTAGGCGTTCGCCAGCCAGTACATGGGCGGAAGCTGGATGAAGCTCAGCGGCTGGAAGATGCCGGCGATGCGCGGGAGGATGGTGCGCATCGCGAAGCCGTTGGGGTCGGCGAGGAACTGGTCCACCTCGTCGGCCTTGATGTACTCGTCCTCGACCCACTGGAACGGCGCGTCGTCGGGCAGGTCGCC
Organism: uncultured Thermoleophilia bacterium; assembly: GCA_963699725.1. Lineage (GTDB taxonomy): Bacteria > Actinomycetota > Thermoleophilia > UBA2241 > UBA2241 > CAIXSE01. The sequence continues at coordinate 385,359 of CAVOVA010000027.1, read as the reverse complement.
GCCGGGCCAGCGCATCTGCTTCAGCTGCAGCGCCTCGCACGACTTGGCGGGCGGCACACCTACGGCCGCCGCCCACTCGAAGCCGAACTTCAGAGTCGCTTCCTTCATGAGCTTCGTCCTGAGGAAGTGGTCGGCCTCCACGGCGGCGTTGCTCACGCCGGCGATCTTGTTGGGGAAGTAGTGCATCATCAGCGGCATGAGGGGGATCTTGTCCGGCTTCCTGAGCGCGACGATGTCGTTGAAGCGCTGCTCGCGTTGCGCGTAGAGCTCCTCGGGCGTCGGGGTCATGCCGCACCTCCCGTCGTCCACTCCGCCGCAAAGGCAAGGGCTGCGGTGGCGTCGCGGCCCCAACCGTCGGCGCCGGAGTAGGCGCAGACCTGCTGATCCACCGGCGAGCCACCGATCATGATCTTGACCTGGTCGCGCAGGCCCGCGGCGGCGATGCCCTCGACGGTATCCTTCATCGAGTCGAAGGCGAGGGTGAGCAGGCCGGAGAGGCCGACGACCGCCGGCGACTTCTCCTTGATGGCGGCAACGAAGGTCTCGACGGGCACGTCGATGCCCAGGTCGTGGACGTCGTAGCCGGAGACCTCGAGCATCATCACGACGACGTCTTTGCCGATGTCATGGATGTCGCCGTGAACCGTGCCGATGACGACGGTGCCGCGCTTCTCCCTCCCGTCATCCCCGGTCAGGCGCGGCTTGAGCTCGGCGGCGATGCCCTTCATGATCTCGCCGCCCATGATGAGCTCGGGGATGAAGACCTCCTCGCAGGCGAACTTGTCGCCGAGGGTGGTCATCGCCGAGCGGGCGTCGTCGAGGACCGCCTCCGGAGCTACGCCCGCGTCCAGGCGGTCCTTCACGATCTTGAGCGCGCCGTCCTCGTCCATGGCGAGGATGGCGTCGGCGAGTTCCGTGGACATGCGGCCTCCCTGGGGTAGCTCCGGCGGATGTATACGTGATGTATCGTCATTTCATTTGATTGTCAACAGGAGAGTGGCCCTCCGGGATGAGGCACAGGGAGGGCTAGCGGCGGAGTTGCGGTGGGACGGGTGGCGGCAGCGTCGCGACCTCATCCAGGAGAGACTCGTACGGAGCGAGGAGCGCGCGGATGTCGATGTCACCACGGTAGAGCGCCATGACGGCCAGATACAGGCCGAGGGTCGTCCGGACGACCTCGCGCCACGAGTACTCGTCGTCGAGGGAGGCGCACGCCAGCATCTGCTCGAACGCCCCCATCAGCCCGTGGCTGACGAGCTCGTCGGCGAACGGCGGCTCCATCGGCGAGCGGCGCATCCTGCCAAGCTCGTCGATGTGCTCGCGGAAGATGGTCTCGTAGGCTTCGCGGAGGTCGCGCCGTGCCTCCTCGTCGTGCTGGGCGGCCCCCAGGGCGAGCGCGAACATGTCGGGGGCGAACGCCTTGATGCCGGAGTCCGCGTACATGTACCAGACCAGCCGTTCGGGCGCGTCGCGGGCCTCGTCGAACCGCTCTCGCAGGAACTCGTTCATGTACTGGACGGCGATCTTGTAGCAGGCGACGAAGAGGTCGCGCTTGGTGGCGAAGTGCGAGTAGAGCAGTTGCGGAGTGATGGCAAGCTCGGCGATCAGGTCGGCCATGCGCGTGCCCTTGTACCCCTTGGTGGCGAAGCTGCGGGTGGCGGCCTCGAGGATGGCGCGACGCGTCTCCTCCTCGCGGCGGGCGACAAGGTCCACCCCGTTCTCACCCGCCGCCCTCACTCGACCGGCGAGGCGTGACCTGATGGCTGCCGGCCGCAGGCCCTGAGCCCGCAGCGCTTCGATCTCGCCGAGGATCGCGAGGTGCTCGTCTGCGTAGAGCGCCCGACTGGGGCTGGCCTTCTGGGCAGGCGGCAGCAAGCCGGTGCGCACGTAGTAGTAGATGGTCTGGCGAGAGACGCCGGAGGCCTTCTCGAGCTGGCCGATCGTGAGTGCGCGCACGTCACTACCTCATTGGTCAGAGACCGCTACGGAAGACATCTGATGATGTCACAGCGCTGTGGTCGGCTGCCATTCCCAGCGGGTCGGGCGGTACAGGTCGAGCGGGGCGGCCCAGGAGGCGGTGAAGGGCCGCCCCGCTCTGTGGGGGAGCTGGTCAGCCGGTCGGCGAGTAGTCCTCCGGCAGCGTCGGGTACATGCGGTCGCCGACGTCGTTTGGGTCGAACGCGGCCTTGATCTTGCGCTGGTAGTGAAACACCTGGGGCTGCTTGGCGTGCGCGAGCGCGTCCCAGATCTGCTCGTCGGTCCAGCCGATCTGCAGGTAGAGGAACTCCTTGCCGGGCGGGTACTTGATCGACGCCGCGTCGGTGACCGCGTCCTCCATGTGCTTGATACCGGCCTTCGTCGACCCGAGGTCGTCCGGGTCGTAGCTCACGAACTGCTCGAGGCCGGTGGCGCCGCCGAGCGGGATGCCCGAGCCTGAGCCCATCATCGCGTCGCCGCCGCACTGTACGAGCTTGCCGCCGGCGGCGTCGCGCTCCAGACCGGCCTTGGCCGTCGGCACGTACCCCTTGACCCAGTCCGGCGTGCCGAACTGCATCCAGCTGCCGATGTAGCCGCCGGCCCACACGAAGTTGATGTGCTTGTGGCCGAGCCGCTGCAGGTAGAGGTTCGTGAACTCGGCCATGTCCTGCTCGCAGAACCGCCCGACCTTCCAGCCGCCGACCTCCTCGAGGATCGCGTCGAGGATCTTGTCCTGCAACTCGATGTCGTCCGTGGACCGCCCCTGGAGGATGAGCTGGAAGCTGATGCGCAGCTCCTCGGTGAGCTCGGCGACTTCAGGGTCCGCGACCAGCTCGGGCACGTCGGAGAGCGTCTTGGACGCGTCGTTGTACATGAGCCAGAAGGCCGGGGCGAGGTCGGCGCCGGCCAGGTTGAACTGGCGGTGGAAGATGTAGCCGATCTCGTTGTCGTAGATGCGGTAGTAGATCTCCGCCCAGGCATCCCAGTCGGGTACGGCGAGCGTGTAGACGCGCATGTTCTCGTGCACCGGCAGGCGGTAGGCCGGCAGGGTGCCCTCGACCTTCCACTCGGTCTGACCGAGGTGCGGCGCAAGCTTCACCGCGCACTTCGTGTACACGCCGAGGCCGCCGCGGCTGCCGAGCGTGCCCCGGCAGATGGCGCGCACGCTGGGGCCGGGGCCCTCGCTGCAGAACCAGCCGTCGCCCGAGCCCAGCGACCCGGTGCGGACGATCTCGCCCTCGGGCGTGACCCACTCCATGCCGAGCACGTTCTCCGAGTTGCCGCCCATGTAGTAGGTGTCGGGGCCGGCGCCGTGGTAGGCGCAGGCGCTGGCGACGATGGAGCTCGAGCAACCGACACCAGGGATGTTGAGGTTGAGGCCCAGCGGAAGGATCTCCGCCTGCAACTGGGCCGCGATCACGTACGGCTCGACGACCGCGTACAGGTTCTGTTCGTCGATCTCGACGATGGCGTTCATGCGGCGCATGTCGAGCTGCAGCGTCGCGTCCGAATCCTTGATGGGACCGGACCAGTGGTACCAGCCGGTCCCGTGTGGCTTGACCTTGAGGCCGTGCTTGTTGGCCAGCCGGATGATCGCCTGGACCTCTTCGGTCGAGCCGGGCAGCGCGACCGCAGCCGGACGCGGCATGTAGTGACTCTGGTCCGGTCGCACGACCTCGGCAAGCCACTGGAAGGCATAGGTGTCGAGCACCGCGGCGTCACGCGAGACGTTGTCGACGCCGACGATGTCCTCGAGCGCGCGGTAGGCTTCGTCGGGAATCTGCGCCGACTGCGCGGCCGTCTCGGCCGGCGTGGTGGGCTTGGCGTAGCTCGGGCTCATGAGGCCTCCTCTCCCAGACCGGCCGCCCGTGCGACGAGCTCCAGGACGTCGTGGACCTGCAGGTCGGCCCCGGGGCCGCCCGACGAAGCGTCGGCGGCCACGGCCTCCGAGAAGTTGAGCTCGCAGCGCGAGCAGGCGGTGACGAGCGCTTCGGCGCCGGTCGACGCCGCCTCTTCGACGCGCTCGGCCGCAGTCGCGGCCGAGTACTCGGGGAACGCCTCGCGACAGGCGCCGCCGGCGCCGCAGCACCAGGCCGCCTCGCGGCTGCGCTCCATCTCGACGAGCTCCACGCCGGGGATGGCGGCGAGCACGTCACGCGGCGCATCGTAGACGCCGTTGGCGCCGTTGTGGCGCGGACGCGGCGGGTCGTAGACCACGGCCTGGCCGTAGATCTTCTTCTCGACGCCTTCCCACTGCGTGTAGGGCTCGCCTTGGCGGCCGAGGTTGCAGGGGTCGTGGTAGGTCACGGTCATCGGGACGGGCGAGGTCAGCTCGAGGCGCCCGTCCTCTATGAGCCGGCCGACGCACTCGACCGTGTGCAGGATCTCGCGGCATGTCCTCCCACGCTCCCTCCAGCCGGGGGTAGACGCGCGTGAAAACGTGGCGGCAGTCGGCGCAAGGCGTGACGACGGTCTTGACGCCGGCGTCGGCCCACTGCCTGAGCATCCTGACGCCGGCCTCTGCCGCCTCCACGCGGTAGCCCATCTTGTCGGCGAGGCCGCCGCAGCAGCCGTTCTCGAACAGGCCCACGTTGAGGCCGGCGCGCTGGAGCAGGCGAACCTGCGTGCGCACCGTGTCCCGCAGGCTCTCCTCGAGCGAGTACTTGCAGCCCGCGTAGAAGACGACGTCGACGGGCTCGGTGGCCGGGTCCGCGAGGCCGAGCCCTTCGGCCCACGCATTCCGATCGGCCGGGGTCTTCGGACCCTTGCCCGCGAGGGCCGCCCGCGTACGCTCGATCAGCAGGGGGTACGACTCCGGCACGCGGTCCATCTCCACGAGATGCGCGCGCAGCTCGCGCAGCGCGAGGATCGGCTCCATGTCGTAGCGGCACAGCTTGCAGGCGACGTCGCAGTTGCCGCAAAGCTGGCACTTGAAAGCGATGTCGACGACCTGGTCGGTGATCTCACTACGCCCGTCCATCAGGCTGAGCGCGGTGACGAGCTTGCCGCCGGCGGAGTAGGCGTGGAACTTGCCCGCTTCGATCGAGGGACAGCCCTTGGAGAAGCGGTGGCTCTTCACCAGATCGAAGGGGATCCACTTGCAGTAGCTGCAGCGCGTGCAGCGCATGGCGTCAGCGCGATAGTCGGTGAGAGCCATCCTAGGCTTCCTCTCGCTCGTGCGCGGCTGCTGCGCCGGGCGCTCCGAAGCACAGCTTGCCGGGATTGAGGACGCCGGCCGGGTCGAAGATCGCCTTGACCTTGCGCAGGGCGTCCCTCGCCGCGGCGTCGCGGTTGTACACGGGCTGGGCCCAGGAGCCGTAAGGACGGCTGAAGTAGGCGCCGGCGGCCATGAGGTTGGCGGCGAGGTCGTCGCACAGGTCCTTCATGTCCCCGCGAGTCCCGGCAGCGGAAGCATCGTACGGCAGGCTGAACTCGACATGATGCGTGACACCCTGGTGCTGCGGCTGGATGTACACGCCGACGTCCTCGGCAGCGTAGCCGTGGCCGTCGGCGACGATGTGAGCGATCTCAACGTGGACCGGCGATTCCTCGAGCGTGGTCACGAAGAGCACGTCGGCGCACGCGCCCTCCGCCGTCAGTTGCCACGGCGTCTTGCACCAGCCGCCGACCGCCGCGGCGATGTCCTTCGTCGCGGCGCCGGGGACAGACGGCCACAAGTTGAGCCCGAACTCGCCGGCCAGCGCCTCGGCGTCCCTCTTCTGCACCGCGACGCGCTCGGCGGCGTAGTGCTCGCGACCGCCGAGGCCGAGGACGAGCGTCCACACCGGGAGCTCCTCAGGTTCGACGGTGGCGCCAGCGGCCTTGAGGAGCCGCGCCAGGTACGCGTCGTTGACGATGAGCACCTCGTCGCCGAGCCGGATCCGGTCGAGCCGATAGATGAAGTCGACCAGCTCGTCGAGCTCATCGGCGGCGGCGAAGAGGTACTCGTGCGCCGCGGGGACGAGCTCACACCGCACGCCGCCCATGTCACCACGCCGAACGTACCCTGGGCGCCCGTGAGCAGCCGGAAGAAGTCCGTCTGCCCGGGGCCCTTGGGGTCGGCCTGCACGAGGCCAGCGTCCCACTGGGCCTGCAACGACAACGGACCTGCGCCGGCCTCACCGGTGAACATCACGTCGCCGTTCCCCCAGACGACACCGCAGCTGCGCAGCGGCTCCGGCAGCTGGAAGTTGTAGCGCGGGATGAGCGTGGGCTGGCGCTCGAGGAGGCTGGCGACCACGGACTTGTTCGCCCGCGGGTAGCAGCGGTGGCGTGATGCGCATGCCGTGTTCGGCCAGGGCCGCCTGGAGCTGTGGATACGTGACGCCCGGCTCGATCACGGCCATGCGGTTGCGCCGGTCGACGCGCAGGACCTTGTCCATCCGGCGCAGGTCGAGCACAGCCGCGCCGGGCGCGCTCGGCACGGTGTCGCCGTGAAAGTGGGGCCCGCCGGAGCTGACCGGCACCAGCGGCGTCGCCGTATCGTTCGCCCACGCGACGACCCGCTGCACCTCCTCGGCGGAGCCGGGGCGGACGACGGCCCACGGCGTCAGACGTGGGACGAAGCTCTCGTCCTGCGCGTACTCGTCGAGGCTCGCCGGATCGGTCGCGACGTTGTCGCGGCCGACGAGTGCGGCGAGCCCGTCCATGATCTCGTTCACGGTCTGTTGACCTCCCCGGCCGGTCTCGTGGCCGTCGTCTCAGTCGTTGTCCTGCTCGCCGGCCACCGTCCAGTGCTTGTACTTCAATGCTTGGTTCTCGACCTCATCCGACACCGCCAGAGCGAGGTCGGGCACGGAGATCCCCGACGGGATGCCGTTCGTGAAGATCATGAAGTCGACGCCGAGTTCGTACCGCCCCGAACCGTTGCCGGGCCGGTACCGCCATGGTGGCGACAGGAAGCTCCAGCTGAAGTCGCTGCGGCCCTCGAAGAGGTCGAGCGCCACCCGGCAGCCCTCGAGCAGCCACACGCGCTTCCAGTCCTTGACCGCTTCCTCGATCTCGGGATCCGAGTCGTAGGGTCCGACCGCTCCGGTCGCCCGCCGCTCCGCGGCCTCGTAGAAGACCGGCACCCCGGTGATGTCGCCGAGCCAGCGGAGGTGCGCCGCCGGGTGGGTGCCGAAGTACCACCGGGGAAACCGCTCGTCGTCGAACATCTGCACGCCGGGCTTCACGAAGAGGCTCGCAGCGCCGCCGATGTAGATGAGGTACGCGCCCTGCGCCTCCTTGAAGGCCTTGATGATCCGGCGCGTGCCCTCGACCTGCCTGTAGTACACCATGGGGTCCATCTCATGGCCGCCGGAGAAAGCGGAGACGACAACGTCGTGTCCCGCGAGCGCCCTCGCCAGAGCGGGGCCGTCCCACACGTCGACGACGACGTTCGCCAGACCAGGCCGCGACTCCGCCTTGTCGACGTCGAGAGAGAGGCCGGTGACCTCGTGCCCGCGGCCCAGCAGCACATCGGTGATGGCGCTGCCGCCCATGCCGGTGTGACCGATGACGACGACCTTCATGCTTCAAGCCTCCCTATGCTCGCGTGCGTCACGCGAACGTGCCGCCGAGCTCGTCCCAGACGAGCGGCAGCAGCGACTTGAGCCGTGTGTACTCGTAGATGTTGTGGTTGGCGAGGCCGTACACCGCGTCCTCGGGCACGCGGACGCCCGGCGGCAGCATGCAGACCGGGTGGCCGTTCATGATCGTGTAGCCCATCCAGAAGCGCGTGCGCCACTCGATCCCGCCGTCCATCTCGCGGATGAAGTGGACCATGATGGCCGGCGCGGCCGGGATCTCCGGCGGCTGGTGCTCGTTCAGTGCAAAACCGAAGCCGCCGACGAAGGTGCCCACGTTCGGCTTGTGCCAGCGGCTCATGTCGAAGCCCATCTGCTCGGGCGTGAGGAAGTGGATGTCGATGAACTCGGTGCCCATGCCCGTGTCTTCGGTGACGTGGTGGACGACCTTCGCGGTCTTGTCACGCACCGGGACGGCGGGGTCGAGCAATCGCGACTGCGCCCACTCGTCCACGTGAACGTCGAGGTGGTACGGCGGGTACCAGATGCGGTAGCGCAGGCCCTCGATCGGGTGCCAGGCGAACCACCAGTCGACCATCTCGACGGTGACGCCCGGCATCTCGTGGCGCATGGCGATGTAGCCGGCGCCGTTGTCCATCATGCCCCAGCCGATCTCCGTCTCGAAGTTGCCGGGGTCGAGCAGCTTGTTGAGGTCCTCCGGCATGAGCATCTGGTTCTGCGGGACCTGGCGATCGCGCGCCATGAGCGCCACCGTCGCCGGGTCGGGCCCGGGGAACTCCATGGCATAGAACTTGGCGTACGGCTTGGCCTGCTCCTCGGGAGTGAGCCGGCTCGGCTGGCGGTCCATGGTAGTGGCCATGGTCAGCTCCTCTCGGCGGTCGGCTGGAACTGGTAGTCGGCGACGGGGACGTCCTCGGTCCAGACGCGCATGCCTTCGCCGTCCGGCTCCGCGCAGACCCACTTGAGCCAATCGGCGTCGTCGCGCTCTGGGTAGTCCTCGCGGATGAACCAGCCCCGCGACTCCTTGCGCGTCAGCGCCGTGCGGTAGAACAGCTCGGCGCTCAGCGCCATGTTGCGCGCGTCGTGGGCCGCCACCAGGTAGTGCGGGTCCTTGGCAGCCACCTGCGGCAGGCGCTCCTTGACGTCCAGGACCATGCCCAGCGCCTCGCTCATGCGCTCTTCGCTCTTGTAGATCGAGTAGCCGACCGGGTTCACGGCGTCTTGGATGCCGCGGACGAGTTCCATGGCTGGCACGCCATTGCGGCCGAGCGGCGCGAGCGCCTCGCGCACGAGAGCCTCGGTCTGGCCCGCGTCCACTTCGGCGGCGGCCGGCGCCGCAGACGCCGCCGCCTCGCCGGCGCGGATGCCCATCCAGGTGGCGCCGTAGAGGCCCGCGCCGCGCATTCGCCCGGGAGAGGCCGGGACGGCGCCCGGCAGACCCGAGCCGTTGTAGCAGGCGTTGCCGCAGGCGTACAGGCCGGGGACGGTGGTCGCCATGTGGTGGTCGACGCGGACCGGCGAGAGCTCGCCGAGCACCGCCGGGAACACTTCCAGAAAAGCGCCCGGCGCGTCGGCGGCGCGCACGCGACTGATGAGCGTGGTCCAGAACTTCACGGCCGCGGGCCGGTCCCACACCGTGCCACCTTCCACGTCCTCGGTGGTGTTGGCGAGCATCCAGTTCTCCGGGTGGAACGTGACCAGAGGCCCATTGCCGGCTTTCATCTGCTGGTACCAGACGGCGCTGGTCATTCCGCAGACGTCGGCCTCGTATTCGCCGCGGAACGTGGGCGAGAGCTTCTCGTGCCAGGCGTTGTACAGGGCGTCCTCGGAGCCGATGAGCGGTTCCTTGCCGCGGATGCCGGCCAGCTGCGCAAAGGGACCCCACTCGGCGTTGCGCATCTGCGCGCCGGCGCGCCAGGCCATGCCCAGGCCGTCGCCGCGCTGGCAGCTCCACATGCCCATGATGCGATAGCTCTGGCCGCCGGTGGCGATGATCGCCGTCGGCGCCTTGACGACGATCGGAGAACCGTCGAGGAGGCTGAAGCCGACGGCCCCGGCCACGCGCCCGCCGTCGGTGAGCAGGTCCGTGAGTAGCGTCTTGTCGATGAAGCGCACGCCCAGCTTGCGGGCCGCGCGCTTGAGCGGGCGCATGAAGTCGAGGTCCATGCCGGTGAGGCTCCAGGGCAGAAACGGCTTGAAGCGCTTGTGGATGATCTCTCCGTCACGGCGCTGGAGCTTGCCAGTCCAGCCATCCATCCGCTCCAGCGTTGCCAGGCTCTCGCGGCCGAAGTCGGCGAGCAGATCCTGGTCCTCGATGTAGTGGCCGATGTGGTCGCAGTGGAACCGCACGAAGCGGTCCACATCGTCCTCGGGGGCGAGGTACCACCAGATGCCGGCCCCTTTGTTGGCCTGACCGGCCCAGCCCGTCGACGCCTTCTCGACGACCAACACGTCGGCGTCGGGGTTCATCTCCTTGGCCGCCGCGGCGGCGGCGAGGCCGCCGACGCCGCCGCCGATCACGAGCACGTCGGCGGTTTCCACACGATCGAGACCCTCGAGGGCCGTCATCGCTTGCCACCCACGGTATAGGGGAAGCCGCGCTCGATCACGGGCGGGAAGTCCACGTCCCAGTCGGCCACGACCTTGATGGCCTCGTCCTTGCAGTTGATCTCGCAGACGTTGCAGTGCACGCAATCCTCCGGATACGCGACGATCGGCCGCTTGGCCTCGGCATCCCAGCGGATCACGTCCGCGAAGCACGCCAGGTAGCACGTCTTGCAGCCGCTACAGGCGTCGAAGTCGATCACGACGGCGTTCATCCCGGACCCGACCTCCCCCTCGCTCGACCGCTTCGCCACAGGCTCCGTCAAGCGGTCGACATTCATTAAGCTATAGGACTCAGATTTATTACTAATAATCCTAGAGTCGAACCGCCGCGATGTCAATCAAACGGCGTCCAACGCGGCAGCACGCGATGCGAAGACAAGGGCTTCGGGAGGGTGCGGCGCACCCTCCCGAAGCCCGAAGCGCAGTCTCAGTTGACGGCTGCGTCGCCCTGGAGGACGTACTCGCCGTTCTTGATCTGGAACAACCACATCTGGCCGTGGATGCCCACATGATCGGTGGCGGAGTAGCTGTACATGCCGGAGAAGCCCGGGAAGTCCGTGATGGACTCGAACGCGTCACGGACCGCGGCCTTGTCGGTGCCGCCGGCCTGCTTGACGGCCTCAGCCATCAGGTTGACCGCGTCGGCAGCCCAGCCGGCGAAGGTGTCCGGCGGGGCCCCGGTCTCGGCCACGACGGCCTCGTACATGCCGGCGACCATCGGCTTGGCGGGGTAGCTGTCCGGAAGCTGAGGCCCGGCCGTGACGGCGGTGGCGATGAAGTACATGCCGTCGACGTTCTTCGTGCCCTGAGCGAAGAGCGGGATTGCCGACGCGAGCGTAGGACCACTGATGACGGGGATCTTCAGCCCGGCGCCCTTGAGGGCCTTCATGAACGCGTCCGCCTGCGGCGCAGTCACCATGAGGCAGAGCGCGTCGGCGTTGGCTTTGTCACAGGCCGAGACGACCTTGGCGGCGACACCGCTGAAGTCCGTCTGGTCAAGCGGCCACTGATCGCTGAGCTTGGTGAACGTGAGACCTGCGGCGGGAGCCATCTCGGTGACGTAGTCGAGCGTCTCCTGCTGGATGGTGAGGACGTCGGCGGCGCCGACCACGGTCTTCCAGCCCTGGGCGGAGAAGACCTTGACCAGAGCATCCGCGTTGTCTTTGGCGCCCTGCGAGTTGCTGAAGGTCCACTTGAACGCCTCGGTCTCCTTCCCCTTCTGGGGAGAATAGGAGAGAACGCCCGGCATACCGGCCTTCTCCTCGATACCGCGCGCTACCGGGGCGATGAAGTCGACCCACGGCTGGAGGATGAAGTCCACCTTGTCCTGCTGGATCAGCTGGGTGACCGCCGCGGACGCCTTGGCCACGTCAGAGCCGTCGTCCTTGCTGATGATCTCGATCGTGATCTTGCCGTCGATGCCGCCGGCCCCGTTGATCTGGTCGACCGCACCCATCGTCGAGCCCACGATCGACTCGTTGGGCGCCGCGCTCACGCCGGTCGCCGAGTTGACGAAGCCCACCTTCATGCTGGTGGCGCCGTCGGCCGCCGGCGAGGCCGAGCTGTCGGACCCGTCGTCCGAGCTGCCGCAGCCGCCGAGGACGATCGCCGCCCCGATCATGACGGTCAGCGCCAACAGCGCCACCGCCATCCATTTGCGCTTGCTCATCGCTCCCCCTTTTGTTGGTTCCTTCTCACTGACAGAAACTAAGGGTCAGGCCTGACCCAGGTAGCACTCCCTCACGCGCTCGTCCTGGCGCAGTTCGGAGGCGAGACCCGTGAGGGCCACCGACCCGGTCTGCAGCACGACGGCACGATCGGCCACTGAAAACGCCATCTCCGCGTTCTGCTCCACCATCAGCATGGTGAGGCCGTTGTCGTTCAGGGACTTGAGTGACTCGAAGATCCGTTCGACGGCCAGCGGCGCGAGCCCCATCGACGGCTCGTCAAGCAACAGCAGATCTGGCTTGCCCATGAGAGCCCTCCCGATGGCGACCATCTGCTGTTCACCGCCGGAGAGCGTCCCGGCAGGCTGCGCGCGACGCTCCGCGAGCGTGGCGAACAACTCGTACACGTAGGCGAGGTCGTCGGGAATGCCTTCTCGCGAGCGGCGCCCAGAGGCGCCCAGCAGCAGATTGTCCTCGACGGAGAGTGACGGGAAGAGTCGGCGTCCCTCGGGCACTTGGCAGACGCCGCGACTGACGATCTTCGAGGGCGCAAGCTTGGTGATTGCCGCACCTGAGTAGGTGATGGACCCGGCGCTCGGGCGCAGCACGCCGGAGATGGTGTGGAGCAGCGTGGTCTTGCCGGCGCCGTTGGCGCCGAGCACTGCGACGATCTCCCCCTTCGGGACGTCCAGCGACACCTCGCGGAGCGCATGGATGGCTCCGTAGCGGGTCGAGACGTTCCTGATCTGCAGAAGGCTCTCGGCGACAGGCGTCTCGGACGTCGCCACGACGGCGGCCTGCGTCGCGCTGAGGTCGCCGCACTCGTCGCCGGCGCCTTCGCGGCCCACGCCGAGGTAGGCCTCGATGACGGCCGGATCGTTCTTCACGGCGGCCGGCGCGCCGTTGGCGATCAGCTTGCCGTAGTCGAGCACCGTGACCCAGTCGCTCAGACCCATCACCAGCTCGATGTCGTGCTCGACCAGCAAGACGGTGACTCCGGCATCACGGATGCGGCGGATGCGGTCGACGAGGTACTCGCGTTCGGCCGCGTTCATGCCCGCGGCAGGCTCGTCGAGCAGGAGCAGACGCGGCTCCGACGCCAGCGCACGGGCGATCTCGACCAGGCGCTGCTGTCCGTAGGGCAGACTTGCAGCCGGCTGATGCGCCACGGCGTCCAGGCCGACAAGCCGCAGCGCGTCCAGGGCACGGGCCCGGGACGCCCTCTCCTCCCGACGCTGCTTCGGGAGGCCAAAGCCCCCCGCGATCAGCCCCGCCTTCTCGTGCCGGTGACACCCGACGAGGACGTTCTCGAGCACGTCCATGTTCTCGAAGATGCGCAGGTTCTGGAAGGTACGCGCCATGCCGAGGCGGGCGCCGGCTGCCGGCGACAGCTCGGTGATCTCTTCACCGCCGAGCCAGACCCGCCCGCCCGAGGCGCGCTGCAGCCTGCTGATCACGTTGAACAGCGTTGTCTTGCCGGCGCCGTTCGGCCCGATGAGGGCGACGATCTGGCCGGTCCGAACCTCGAGGGAGACCTCGTTCACGGCGCGCAGACCGCCGAAGTCGACGGAGACGTCCTGGACCTTGAGGAGCTCCTCTCCCTCGGTCCCCGACACATCCCGCAGGTCGTCGAACAAGGCGCCGGGCGCACCGCCGTCGAGCGAGGGACTCGCGTGTTCGGGCACGTAGACGGGCAGCGACACCTGCGTCTCGCACGCTTCTGTGGAACCGTCGGCCTCTGCCACCGTGGCGCACTCCAGCGTCTCGGCCCGGCTCTGCCGCCTGAACGCGTTCTTCACGCTGACAAGACGACGCTTCGTGAACAGCCCCGTGATGCCCATCGGCAGGAACAGGAGCAGGAGAATCATGATCGCGGCGTAGATGACGCCGCTCCACTGCTGCGTGCCGGAGAGCGAGTTGGACAGCCAGGTCATCAGCACCGCGCCGATCAGCCCGCCCCAGATCGACCCGCCGCCGCCGATGAGCATCATGATGATCGGCAGGATGGCGGCGCCGAACGCAAACGCCCCAGGCGTGATCGCCGCCAGCGTGAAGGCGTACAGCGCGCCGGCGATGGCGCAGAAGATGGCGCTGGCGACGAACGCGACGAGCTTCCAGTTCGCGATGCGCACGCCGAGGGTCTGTGCTGCGATCTCGCTCGTCGCCAGCGCACGCAGGGCGCGCCCCACGCGCATGCCGAGAGCGCGCTCCGTGAACAGCAGGATGAGCAGGGCGACGATCCACACGACGTAGTACTGGCGCATGTAGGTGTCCACCTTGAACCCGAAGAGGTCGAGCGGCGGCACCGGCGCGAGCCCGAGTGTGCCCCCGGTCACGCCGCGCGCTTCGACGATGAGCGCGCTGAAGATGATGCCGAGGCCGATCGTCGCCAGCGCCAGGTAGAAGTAGCGGAGACGCAGCACCGGGCGCCCGATGACGACCGCGATCACCCCCGCCAGCGCCGCGCCGGCCAGCAGGGCCAGGAGCGTCGGAACATTGTACTTGAGCGACAGGATGGCCGCCGTGTAGGCGCCGACCCCGTAGAAGGCGGCGTGGCCGAACGAGAGCTGGCCGGCCTGCGCGATGATGAGATAGACGCTCACCACGACCATGAGGGAAAGACCGGCGAACGTCATCCAGCTGAGCGTGTACAGATCCTGGTAGAAGAACGGCCAGACGGCCAGGATCGCGACGATGGCGAGCTTCGCGAACAGAGCGGCAGACAGGAAGCGATTGCCGCGGCGCGGCGGAGCCTGAGCGGCGGGCTGCTCGACGCGGGCGCTCATCCGTCGGCCTCCGCGGCGCCGGTGCCCAGGATGCCCGAGGGCCGGAAGTACAGGATGATGATGAGGAGCACGTAGGCGACGGCGCTGCGGTAGCCGCCCGGCAGAATGCCCGACGCCAGGGACTCGGCGATCCCCACCGTCAGCCCGCCGACGACGGCCCCGCTGCTCTTGCCCCAGCCGCCGACGATGGCGGCGATGAACCCGGCCAGACCGAGGACACCGCCCGAGGCGTAGCTCATGGCGCTGATGGAGCCCACACAGATGCCGCCGATGGCGCCGATGGCCGCGCTGATCGCGAACGCCAGCACGACCATCTTCGTCGTGGAGATGCCCGAGAGGCTGGCCGAGAGCGGGTCGCTGGCCGTGGCCGTCATCTGCTTGCCCACCCGGGTGCGATTGGACAGCAGGTACAGGCCCAGAAAGAGCAGCAGCGCTACGCCGATGACCCAGATGCTTTGCACCTCGAAGGTGAGCTTCCAGAAGTGGAGCGTGCGGTCGCCGGGGAACGACGGGATGCCGAGGCCGTAGCCGCCCCACTTCACCAGCGCGAGGTTCTCGAGCAGAAGGCTGACGCCGATGGTCACGAGGATCATCGAGACGAGCGAGACCTTCATGATGGGGGCGATGACCAGGAAGTACATCGCCACCGCGATCGCCACGACCGCGATGACGGAGAGGATGCCTGCCAGCCAGAACGGCAATCCGCGCTCCGTCAGCAAGGAGTAGGTGATCAGCGCGCCGAGCATGACGAACGAGCCCTGGGCGAAGTTCACGACGCGAGACGTGCGGTAGATGGTCACGTACCCGAGGCCCACGAGTGCGTAGATGGAGCCGGCCACGATACCCGAGATCACCAGTTGCAGCCACTGACTGAGATTCATCACACCCTCTCAGGGAAACGCCGACTGGTGCCGTCTCGACGCCGTCCCACTGTCTCACTATAGAACTTGGAGTCGTGGTGTCGCATAGTAGAGTTAGCACGGCAGCGTGTCAACGACAAGCTTGACGAGAGGTGCGTGCGTGTGAATCCATGTCTAGCGTGACGAGCCCAGAACATACCGGCCCAGCTGCGACCGACATCCGGCCGCTGACCATCTCCGAACTGGAGCGGGCGACCTCGACCCCCCGAAGCACCATCTACTACTATGTTCGCGAGGGCTTGCTGCCGGCGGCCCAGAAGGCCGCGGCGAGCAGGGCGGTCTACAGCGACGTGCACGTCGAGGCGCTGCTTGAGATCCGCCGTCTCAAACACGACCACGTCCCGCTCGACCAGATCAGGGAACGCATCCGCCCGCTGGTCGAGCAGGGGCAGGCCGCGGAGCCCGATCTCGTCGCGCAGCGCAACCGGCAGACACGCGACGCCATCCTGCAGGCCGCAGCGCTGCAGTTCGCGCGCCACGGCTACAAACGCGCACGCATCGGAGACATCATCCGGGCGGCCGGCGTGACGCCGCCGATGTTCTACGCGCAGTTCACGACGAAGCGCCAGCTCTTCATCGAGTCCTTCAAGGTCTTCGTGCGCTGGATGAGCGACCTCATCGAGCCGCCGCTGGCCGACGAGCCCGACCCGGCGGTCCGCCTGCTCATGCGCATGTATGCGTACTGGGGCCTGCAGCGCCTGAGCCCCGATCTGCTCGGCTTGGCGCGGGCGGAGGCCCTGCAGGAGGACGCGGAGACGCGCGCCGCCGTGCAGGATGCTCTCCGCCTTATCGCGAGTGGACCGACCCGGGACTTCGCGGCGCTGCGTCGCAGCCCCGACACTCCGCCCGTCTCCGACGAACTGATTGCCTACAGCATGTTCGGCGCGACCGAGGAGATCGTCATGCGCGCCGCCTGGGACGACGCCTACTCCTGGCGCGACATCATGATCGCGCATCTCTTCACGTACCTCTCCGTGGAAGCCGCCTACACGGGCCACAACGACGCGAGCGCGCGGCTCGAGGCCTACCTGCCGCTCATCGACCGGCTGGTCGATGCGGGCCCGCCGGTGGCGGGGCCGCAGCAGCCGTCCACCTAGACGCCGCCGCGTCACGCGGACCCCTCCGCGCGGCGCTCCCAGCCCGGTACGTTCCAGCCGCTGTAGCCTTGGCGGTCGATAGCGGCCTCGACGCTGCCGGGATCGAGCACGGCCGGCGCCGGGCTGCTCTCCGCCCCGCGCGTGTAGTCGTAGATGACACGCTCCGTGACGACCATCGAGAACGTCGCGTCAGCGTCGACCGGCGAATCCGGCCCGAGAACGGCGGCCCGCACTCCGGCGTCCTGCGTGAACCGCAGCAGTCCCGGCAGGTCGTCGAACCAGAGCTCCTCGACGCCCGCGTAGCCGCCGACGCCTGCCAACTCGAACAGCGTGCCCGCGAAGTCGGATCTGTCGACCTCCGCGTGGAGGCTCTGCACCAGCCGGCCCGGGCGCGTCGCGCCGGCGGTGAGCAGGGCGCGGGCATGCCGCTCGCCCCAAGCCCGCTCGAACTCGTCCGCCGACAACTCGGGCCGGCGCCTGACGACGTGCACCAGCTTCACTCCAGCAGCGGCGAATCCCGGCTGCTCGTCCCTGAGCGTCTCGCGTGCGTACTCGATGATGAAGCTGGAGTCGCCGAAGCGGTGCGGATGCATGCGCTGCATGTAGTCCGCCGAGCGGAACGGCACGAGGTTGTCCTCGGCCTTCTCCAGCCAGTGGTCGGCGAAGTTGTCCCACTCCATGGCGGACAGCGGAAAGAGCAGGTCGGCCCCGTCCACGCCGTCGACCGCGAAGTGCTGCGCGTAGCGGTGGAACGTGCGCATCACCGAGGGCGTCGTGATCATGAGGGCCACATGGATGACGCCCCACTCGTAGAAGTACTTCTCCTGCGTATCGCCCGGCTTGCGCCGTGCCACCAGCATGAACTTGATCACCGCCGCACGCCCCTCGCTTGTCCGACTCGGTCGATCACGACTGAATGGGATACCGGTCGAGCGGCACGTCCTGGAGCGACAACGCCATCTCGCCGCGGTCGTCGCGCAGTTCGATCCACTTCAGGAAGTTCGCATCGTCCCGCTCCGGGAAGTCCTCGCGCAGGTGCCAGCCGCGGGATTCCTCGCGCGCCAGGGACGCGCGGTAGAACATCTCGGCGCCGAGCACCATGGACTCGGCGACGTGGCACGCCGCCAGGTAGTGCGGGTCGGCGGCGGCCAGCGAAGGCACCTGCGCCTTGAGCGCCAGGACCTTGTCCAAAGCCTCGTTCATCCGGTCGGCATGCTTGAAGATGCTGTAGCCGACCGGGACCATGACGTCCTGGACGGCGCGCACCATCTCGGGCGCCGCCATGCCGCTGCGCCCGAGCGGCGCGAAGATGCGCGCCTTGAGCGCCTCCGCCTGCGCCGCGTCCGGGCGACAGGAGGCGGCCCGGGCCGCGGCCACCGCCGCCGGCGCGCAGCGTGCGCCGGAGAACGTGGCGAAGCCGAGGCCCGAGCCGCGCATGCGACCGGGGGGAGCCGGCACGGCGCCGGCAAGGCAGGTTCCGGCGTAACAGGTATCGCCGATGGCGAACAGGCCGGGAACGGTCGTCGCCATCTGGTGATCGACCTCGACCGGCGCGAGCTCGGCGTTGAGGCCCGGCATGACCGGCTGCATCGGACTGTGAACGGTGGAGGCAGCCATGGCCTTGCCGATGGTCAGCCCCCAGAACTTCATCGAGACCGGCCGGACCGCCAGCGCGTCCGCATGGAACGCCGGCACGATCTCGTTGTTCACGTAGTTCTCGGCCATGTTGGCGCAGATGGGACCATTGCCGGCCTTCATCTCCCGCCACCATTCCACGACCTCCTTGGAATGGACGTCTGACTCGAGCGTCGGGCGCACGCGTTTGGAGATGTTCTCGCCCTTGCTGTTGTAGAGCACGTCCTCGGCGCCCTGGCACACCTCTTTGGTGTCGGCGAACACCCAGTTGATGAAGTTGCCGAATTCGGCGCCGCGCATCGCCGCTCCGCCGCGGTAGGCGGCGGCGATGCCCTCGCCGCCGGCGCTGGCCCAGCGCGGCATGAGCTTGTAGCACTGGTTGCCGTTGGCGAGCACGACGGCGCCCGCCTGGGCGATGACGCACTCGCCGTCGATCATCCCGAAGCCGATAGCGCCGCAGACCTGATCGCCATCCTTGAGCAGATCGACGATCTCGACCCGGTCTTCGATGCGCACGCCGAGCTTGCGGGCGTGCCTGGCCATGTTCAGCGTCAGGTCCTGGTCGAGCACCGCCATGCGCCACGGGTGCTCCGGCAGCCAGCGCACGTATTTGGGCTCTCCGGCGTCGTCGCGATAGATGTGGACGCCCCAGCTCTCGAGCTTCTCGAGATTGGGCCGCGATTCCTTGGCGAAGTCGAGCAGGAGCTCCTGGTCCTCGAGGAAGTCGCCGACATTGTGCACGTGGAAGTCGAGGACGTTGTCGAAGCCGTCGGCCTCGTCCATGAACACGATGTTGCCGCCACCCTTGTTGGCCTTGCCGCCCCAACCGGTGACCACCTTGTCGACGATGAGTACGTCCACGTCGGGATCGGTCTCCTTCGCGCTGACGGCGCAGGCGAGACCGGCCATGCCGCCGCCGACGATCAGGACGTCCGCTTGCAGGACGACGCCGAGGCTCTCCAGGCTCGCCATCTCACACCACCTCCGGCCAGTACTTGCCGAGGTAGTCGGGGATCACCTTGATGCACTCCTCAGGGCACTCGAGCTCGCACTTGTTGCATTCGACGCAGTCCTCGGGGTACGCGACGATCGGCTTGTCCGCGCCGCCGTCCCAGCGGAAGACGTCGACGAAGCAGGCCTCGAAGCAGGTCTGGCACCCGCTGCAGGCATCTCGGTCGATCTGGATCGTGTTCATCGGCTCCCTTTCCGACCTTCTGGTCGTTCATCGAATCCGGGGATCGGAGTCGGCGGCATGGAAGCCACCTCGTCGATCAGGTCCGCGTACCGGCGACGCAATTCCTCGACGTCGATCATGCCGTCATAGAGGGACAGCACGGCGAGGAAGAGGGCGATGTTGTTCCACATGACGTCGCTGCGGGAGAAGCGCCCGTCCCATGAGGCGCGCATGCGCATGGTCTGGAAGGCGCCGAACAGCCCGTAGGACATGAGCTCGTCAGAGAGCGGCGGGTCGTCGTCCCCCGAGCGAAGACGGGCGAGGTCGCGCTCCTGGTTGCCGAGGATGTGGTCGTGCGCCTTGCGCAGCTCGCGCGTCGTCTCGGGATCGTCGTAGGCGGTCCGGCGCGCGAGATAGAGCAGGTCCGGGTTCAACGCGCGAAGGCTGTAGTCGCCGAGCATGCGCCAGATGAGGCGGACGGCCGGATCCGTCTCGGTCTCCACGCGCGGCTCGATGACGCTCATGGAGGCGTCGAGGCAGGCACGGTAGGAGGCGGCGAACAGGTCGCGCTTTGTGGGGAAGTAGCTGTAGAGCACCTGCGGCGTGATCCCGACCTCGGAGAGGATGTCGGCGATGCGCGTCTGGCGATAGCCCTTCGCCGCGAATTCCCTCGCCGCCGTCCTCAGGATGGCGCTTCGCGTCGCTTCGCCCCGCCGCGCGACGAGGTCCTCGCCGTTCTGGCTCGCGGAGTGCACGCGGGGCCCGAGATACTCGCGGATCGCCCTGATGTCCAGGCCGTCCTGCTTGAGCCGCCGGATCTCGTCGAGCAACTCGACGTGGTCGTCCGTGTAGATGGCGCGCGTCGGGCTGGACTTCTGGGCCGGCGGCAGCAGGCCCGCGCGCACGTAGTAGTAGATCGTGCTGCGGGACACTCCGGATTCGGTCTCGAGCTCCCCGATGGTCAGTGCTCGCATCCGCCTCCCCCGGCAGATCAGCCGACCCTACTCAACTCAACTACTCTACAGCTCTAGTTGCCGTGTCAGCCACTATAGCATCCTCGACGCGAACAGCAAGAGTGTTGCCGCTGATTCGAGGAGTCCCGCCGCGGAACGCCCAGGGTGCGCGGAGTGTCGTCGCAGTCAGTCTCGCCGCACTCCTTCTCGTCCCCGTGCACCCAAGCTGCGCCGGCGGCCCCGAGGGCCGCCGGCGTCGTTTCTCTTTCGCGGGTCTGCCGGCCCGGCGCGAGGGCCTGCCTGCCGGCCTCAGGTGAGCGGGATGTCACCCAGATTGATATCCAGCTCGGTGGTGTCGAGGCCGGGAAAACTCGCCACGAGACCGCCATGGGCGATCTCCAGGTCGTACACGCCGTCCGGCAGGCCCTCGAACCAGAAATCTCCATACGCGTCGGTCTCGATCGCGCGAGTCTCGCCACCGGCGGGCGCCGTCAGCGTGCACGCGGCGCCAATGATCACTTCCTCCTCGACCGGGTCGTAGAGGGTGCCGGCGATGAACTTCTTGGGCAGGTTGAGGTAGTAGACCCGGGGTTGGAGTTCGTCCTTGCGCTCCGGCTTCCAGACCTCGGCGACGGCGATCGACTCCTGAGCCTCGTCCTCGTCCATCATCTTGATGGCCAGTGTCGGGCAAGCGTCGGCGCAGCGGGGCTCCGTCCAGCCGTCGTCGAGCAGATGCGCACAGCCGGTGCACTTCTGGGCGATGTTGAGGCCGTCGTTGAAGAAGATGACGTCGTAGGGACAGGAGTCGACGCAGCTCTTGCACCCGGTGCACTTCACCGGGTCGATGATCACGAGCCCGTCGTCCCTCTTGTACAGCGCGCCGGGGACGTCGCAGGAGGTCATGCACGGAGCCTTGTCGCAGTGCATACAGAGATGCGGCCGGTAGGCCACCTTGACCTTGGGGACCGTGCCCCGAACGCGCTCGGTGAGCTCGATCCAGAACTGCCCCGTGTCGGGCTGCGGTTTGGCGATCGGCGTCCAGTCGTTGGCGACGTGCTCGTCCTTGCAGACGATCTGGCAGGAGTGGCAGCCGTTGCACTTGGCGATGTCGATGACGATGACCTTCTTGGCCATGATCACTTCCCCCCCTCGACCCAGGCGTTGAAGCGCAGGCCGCAGGCGGGGTCGTACTCGCGCGCGAAGGCCTCCGGATACTTGGTCTTCCACTCCTCCATCATGGCCATAGTGACCCGCTCGACGTCGGCAAGGAACCCGCTCGTAGCCTGACCCGCGGCATGCTTGGAAACGAGGCCTTCCGGGGCGATGGTGTTGATCGCGCCGCCGCGGTCCAGGCGCGAGGAGCTGATGAAGTCCGCCCGGGCGCCGTGGTCGATGGAGATCACGCCCGGCCGGATCCGCTCCCACACGAGCGCACCGCAGAGGACCCCTCCGCGCTCGTTGTACACGCGGACGATGTCGCCGTCCTTGATCCCCCGCGCTTTGGCGTCGGACGGGTGCATCCAGCACGGCTCGTACATGTAGCCGTCGAAGCCCTTCACCTTGCCGGTGAGCGCCTCTCTCGTCCACGGGATGTCGTCGCACTGGGCGTGCACCCGCCAGCGGCCATGGTTGGACATGACGAGCAGCGGATACGCCAGCGCCCTCTTGCTCGAGATGCGCTCGTCGTGGGTGATGCCCTTCTCGATCCACTGCGGGTACGGCGGCCGCTCGGCGTCGTTGGGGAACGCCTTCGCCAGGCTCTCGGAGTAGAACTCGAGCTTGCCGGAAGGCGTCGGCAGCGGATGGGCCTCCGGGTCCTCCCAGAACTCGTACAGGCCGGCCGGCCACTTCTCCCAGTCCGGGGCCACCGGCAGCACGCAGTAGTCCTTCTCCTCGAACTCCTCCCAGGGCGTCACGGTGTCGAAGCGCATGCCCTTGTACGTGGATTCGATGAGGTCGTCGACCGAGAAGCCCTCGGTGACCGCCTCCTCCATCCCGAGCTTCTTGGCGATCTCGACGACCGCCTCGTAGTCGCTCTTGGACTCGCCGATGGGAGCCACCGCCTGGCGCATGAGGATGACGCTCTGGAAACTGTCGCCTTCGCGGATGCACGGGGAGATGTCGTCGACCTCGAGCGTGGTGCTGACCGGGAGGACGATGTCCGCGTAGATGCAGTCGTTCTCGAGCCAGGGGTGCTGGGCGAGGACGAATTCGATCTTGGGATCGCGCGTCGCCGCGACCACGTCGTTGCCGCAGTTCCAGCAGGTGGTGCGACAGGGCGAGTCCGTCCACATCATGTGGAACTCCGTGCCGCCCTCCTCCTTGGGGATGGGATACGTGTACTTCTGATACTGGTTCGAAGTGGGCTCTTCGTGGCCGCCCGTGCCCCAGAAGTCGACTTTGCCGTTCTTGATGGCGTCCTCGATGAGGGTCTTGGGGACCATCTGCTTGCCCCACGCGGTCGGCGTGCCTTTGTGCGGCTTGAGCAGCCGCTCGCCGGCCGGGTCCTTGGTGAGGTTGGCGAACGGGCCCATGTGGTCGGCGCCGCCCGTGATGACGTTCTTGGGCATCCCGGTGTAGGCGATCTGGGCCTGGTGGACGCCAGGCTTGCCCAGGCCCTGCATGCCGAGCAGGACGACCTCGAGGCGCGCGGGTTCTGTGGAGTACGGCCCTCGCGCCATGCCGCCGGCGAAGTAGTGGCCGATGGTCACGGCCTTCCTGGCCCAGTCACGGGCCAACGCTTTGATCGTCCATGGCGGGACGCCGCACTTCTCGGACGCCCACTTGGGCGTCTTGGGAATCCCGTCCTCTTCACCCAGGACGTAGGCCTTCATCTTGTCGAAGCCGATCGTGTGGGTGTCCACGTACTCCTTGTCGTAGGTGCCCTCGGTGATCCACACGTGCATGAGCGCGAGCTGCAGGGCCGCGTCGGTGTTGGGCAGCACCGGGATCCACTTGTCGGCGTGGATCGCGGCCGCGTAGTTGAGATCGGGATTGATGTAGACCTGCTTGATCCCGATCTCGTTCCAGAAGAACAGCAGCCGGCTGGCGAACTGGCCGCGGAAGCCCCACGTGGTGGTCTCAGGGTCGCCGCCCCAGACCACGACCATGTCGCTGTGCTCGGAGATGTCCTTCACGATGTTGTCGGCGGGGCTCATCATGCCGATCAGGCCCTTGCCCCAGACGTGCTTGGCGCCCCAGTACCAGCCCTCCCAGCTGTCCGGGTTGCGGACCTGCTGGGTGAACCCGCCCATCTTGTCGAGCAGCAGCGTGGCGCATCCGTGCGGCGCGTGGACCATCTTGCACTCGCCGTGCCCGTCGGCCTGGACCAGGATCGCCAGGGGGCCGTACTCCTTGTGGATCCTGCGGATCTCGGCGGCGATCAGGTCGGTGGCCTCGTCCCAGCTGATACGCACGAACTTGCTCTTGCCGCGGTTCTGCGGGTTCCGCTCGCCATTGGGGTCCCAGTCGACCCGCTTGAGCGGGTACTTCACGCGGTTCGGCGAGTAGGTCCTCTTCTTGTAGGCGAGGCTCCACGGGGCGGGGACGGCCTTCATCAGCGGCTCGAGGGTCTTGCCGTTCTTCTCGATGCGCCAGGCGTTGAAGGCCTCGGGGTCGTACTTCGAGTCCCAGTGCAGCGGCCTGATCCTGACGACCTTGCCGTCCTTGACGTCCACGGCGCACGGGCAGGCGCCGAAGATGCCGCCGCTCAGGCCGAGCGCCTTGAGGACGGTCTTCTCTGAGCCATTCGCTCGGTCTCCCCCAGCGGCGGGTGTCGCCTCTGCGGCGTTCACCCTGTCCTCATCGTTCCTCATGCCGTTCACTCCGCTCCTTCCCTGAGCGTGTCGAGCACGATGTCGCCAAGATAGATGGAGGCGGTGGTCCTGACCTCGAGCTCCCGGCTCGCGTAGCCCGGCAGAGAGGTCGAGACCGTGTACGTTGTGTTGGCCGGCAGGCCCTCGAACTCGAAGTCGCCGAAGCCGTCGGTCAGCGTCCTCGCCGTGAAGCCGTCGCCCGTGAGCGTGACGCTCACGCCGACGGCGCAGGCGTCGGTGTCACCGAGCACGAGGGCGCCGGCTACGAAGCTCCTGGGCAGGCCGGCGTAGCGCACCTTCTCAGCCAGGTCGTAGTCCGGGTGCAGCACCTCGGTGGTGGTGGCCGCCAGCGCCTTCGAGACCTCGCTGTCGGGGTCGTCGAGGTCACCGAAGACCAGAGCTCTGGTGGGGCAGGCCTCGACGCACCGCGGCTCCTTGTAGCCGGCGTCGAGCAGGTGCGCGCACATGGTGCATTTCTGGGCGACCTCTTCCGTCTCGTTCCAGAAGATGACCCGGTACGGGCAGCTGGAGACCAGCTCTTTCTGCCCCGCTGCCTTCGCCGGGTCGATCAGGACGATCCCGTCCTCACGCCGGTAGACGGCCCCGTCCGCGGCGGCCGAGACGCAGGCCGCGTCGTCGCAGTGCATGCAGGGGATGGCGGTGTAGTCCACCTTGACCTTCGGGAACCGGCCGCGCTCCTGCTCAACGATCCGCATCCACGCCTGGCCGGTCATAGGCTGGGCGGCGGAGTACGGCGGGTAGGCGTTCTCGCAGAACTCGTCCTTGCAGGCAAGGAAGCAGTTGTAGCAGCCGTTGCACCTGGTGACGTCCATCACCATGCCGTAGCGGGTCATCGGTCCCACCTCTCCATCTCCACGAGACAGGAGTTGGGCGCCATCCCGGGCACGTTCTTCGACATCAGCCGCGACGGGGTGAGCAGGTTGACGCAGCCGCCCCTGTCGGTGCTGCCGGCCTTGCCCGGCTCAAGCGGGTCGTACTTGGACGCCCCCTCGTAGGAGTGGACGACGCCCGGTCTGACCCGTTCGGTCACCTGGGCGACCAGGAGGACCGAGGCCCGATCGTTGTGCAACCTCACGACGTCGCCGTGTCGGATGCCCCTGGCCTTGGCGTCGTCGGGGTGGATGCGCACGACCTGGTAGGCGTAGCCGTCTTTGACCGTCCGGTGCCCGGGGATCTCCGAAAGCCACGGTACATGGGTGTCGTGCTGCGTATGGAAGGAGAAGCGCGGGTGGGGCGAGATGAGCTGGAGGGGATACTTCTCCGCCAGCTCCGACGTGTGCCCCTCCCAGCTGGGTATGTAGTGCGGAAGTGGCGGCCGCTCGTCGTCGTCGGGCGTGCGCTCAAGCAGGGTCTGGGCGACGAATTCCACCTTGCCGCTCGGCGTGGCCAGCTCGTCGGCCCTGTCGGTGCCCTTTCTGGGGTTGCCCTCGTCCGGCGTGTCGCAGGGCCGGCCCTCATAGAACCAGCGCAGCGAGGGAGTCGCCTTGTAGTCCTCGATCTGCGGGACGACGAAATACCCCCTTTGCTTGAAGTCCTCGTAGGAGACGTAGTCCGGGAGGTCCGAGTAGTCGAACATCTTCCTGATCCACTCCTCGAAGCTGTTGCCCTCGGTGAACTCCTCCTTGACCCCCAGCCGCTCGGCCAGTTCCACGAAGATGTCGTAGTCGGCCCTGGACTCGCCCTCCGGCTCGACGCACTTCTGCTGGTAGACGATCACCCGGTGGCTGGCACTCCCCGAAGCGTGTGCGGAGTACCCACCGGAGCTGGCCCACTCGCTGATATCGTCGCGCTCGAGGTTGGTGCAAGCCGGCAGGATGACGTCGGCAAGGCCCGTTTCGGTGCACCACCAGCAGTCCTGATTGACCACGAACTCCAGCTTGGGGCTCTGGTACATCCGCACCCAGCGGTTGGTGTCGGTCATTGTGGCGAGGAAGGCTCCACCGTAGCGGTAGAACATCTTGACCTCGGACGCGCCGGGGAGCGGATACGTGAACTGGGTGAACTGCTGCTCGATAGTAGCGCCGCAGAACCCCTCGCCCATCCAGCTGATGGGTGGGTCGAGGATCGCCTCCGGGACGGTCAGGCGATACAGCCGCTGCTTGACCGGGTTCACGGCCGGCTTGTCGGCGATGAGGTTGAACCCGCCGGCCGCGTAGCCCGGAAACTCCAGCGTGGCGTTGTACGGCGGACCGTTGGCCGTGCCCCAGATGCTGACGCCCGGCTTGCCCAGACCCTGCATCGCCTGCAGCAGGACCATCAGCCGGGCGCTCTCCGTGGCGTAGGCCTGCCTGCAGGCCCCGCCCTCTCCGCCCTTGGTCCCGCCGGCCAGGCTGGTCCGGTGGGAGGCCCACTCGCGGGCCAGCGCCGTGATCGTCCGGGCGGGGACGTCGCAGAGCTCCGCCGCCCAGGCCGGCGTCTTGGCCACGCCGTCTTCCTCGCCCAGGACGTACGCGCGGAAGTCCTCGAACCCGAGCGTGCGCGTGGCGACGTACTCCTGGTCGTACGTGCCCTCGCTGACCCACACATGGGCGATGGCGAGCGCCATGGCGGCCCCGGTGCCGGGACGATAGGAGATCCACTTCTCGCCGACGTGCGCGGCGGTGTAGTTGAAGAACGGGTCGATGAAGATCTGCTTCTTGCCCTGCTCCTTGAGCCACAGCCGCCACTCCGCGGAATCGTTGCCGCCGTAGATGCCGTGAGTGGAGTCGGGGTCGTTGCCCCAGTGGATGACGAGCTCGGTGTGCCGCAGCGCGTCCTCGAGCAAGTCGTAGTGCTCCGGGTTGCCGAGCCTCCACCAGAAGCCGTAGGCGTGGGTCGCACCCCAGTGCCAGCCTTCCCAGCTGTCGGGGTTGTCGAGGATGTCGGTGAACCCGATGAGGTTGAAGAACCGCGCCCACGCCGCGGACCGGTAGCCCAGGTTGCCCCAGTTATGGTGCGAGGAGGCCCGCGACGTGATCGCCTCGGGCCCGTACTCGGTACGGATGCGCTTCATCTCCCCGGAGACCAGGTCGAGCGCCTCGTCCCAGCTGATCCGCTCATAGCCGGACTTGCCCCGGTTCTGCGGGTTCCGCTCCCCGCCCGGATCGAAGTCCACCCGCTTCATCGGGTACAGGATGCGCTCCTCCGAGTAGACGCGCGCCCGTTCGGTCAGCGAGAAGGAGGCGACGCAGGCCTTGCGCGGCGGGGTGTATTCCCGCCCGTCTACCTCCAGCGACCAGGAGGCCGCGTCGTCGTCGTCGAACACGAGCGGCCGCACACGGACGATCTTCCCGTCCTCGACGTGCACGCGGATGGGACCGCCGTTGGTGCAGTTCACGAAGCTCTGTTCCGCCATCTCGCTCCCCTGATCGAGTGGACCGTGTCGCTTGTCTGCGTCGCCTCGAGTTACGCGGTAGGCGCCCCGTTGAGCAGCGCCATCTCAGTGGTCGCAAAGCCGTGGAGGAAGGAATAGACGTCTCTCAGGTGCTTGCCGAACGGTACGTCGTCGTCCGCCGTGCCGTAGCCGCCGAAGATGCCGGCGCCGATGTTCACCGCGTTCACGCCCACCTGGTCCACGTAGGCCTTCACCAGCATGCCGATCTTGGGGTCGTACTCGTACTTGGCCTCGAACGACCAGCACGCCTTCCAGAGGAGAGCGCGTGCCGCCTCGACCTGGACCTTGAGCTCGGCCAGCTTCATGGCGACGTGCTGGTGCTCGATGATCGGCTTGCCACCTTGGACGCGCTTCCGCGCGTAGTCCAGCGCCTCCTCATAGATCGCCCGGACCGTGCCGAGGTTCGCGGCGGACCCCAGGAGCCCGAACGGCGGCGGCACGCCCAGCGGCGTCTTGGACCAGTCCTTCTGCGGGCCGCCCCACTCGCCCTCGGTGCCCCAGGCCTCTCCTTCGTTGCCCAGGAGATTGCCGGCCGGGATACGCGCGTCCTCGAAGACGAGTTCCGCGTTGGCGAGCGTGCGCCGGCCCAGCTTGTTGTGGAACCGGCCGATCCGGAACCCGGGCGTGGTGTCGGGCAGCAGGAAGCAGCTCAGGCTTGTAGAGATGGGACCCTTCCTGTCCGTGCGCGCGTACAGGAAATACAGCTTGGCGATGCCGCCGCAGGAGATGTAGTGCTTGGTCCCGTTGATCACGTACTCGTCGCCGTCCCGGACAGCGTACGTCTGAATCGACGCACCGGGCTCGTCGTAGAGGAAGTGGGAGTCCGTGCCCGCGTCGGGCTCGGAGCGAGCCAGGCCCAAAAGGAACGTGTCGTCCTCGAGGAACTTGGGTAGCCACTCGTCGCGCTGCTCCGGGTTCAGTTCGCCGACGAGTCGCGGCGACTCCGTGTAGCAGCCCCGGATGATGGTCGCGAAGCCCTGATCGGCGACCCCGAGCTCCTCGAGGATGATCGCGAGCGTCAGGTAGTCCGCGCCCTCGCCACCGAATTCCTCGGGGATGGCCGTCGTGCGCAGGCCGAGGGCGGACGCCTTCTTGAGCAGGTCCCAGGGAACGCACGCCTGCGGATCCGTCTTCGCGTCGTATTCCATGATGACGGGCGCCACTTCGCTCTGCGCGAAGTCCCGGACCATCTCCCGAGTCATCTCCTGCTCTTCGGTCAAACGGAAATCCATACGACATCTCCTGCCGTGCAATGAGTCGGGCCAGTGAATAGCACATAGTAGTCCGCGCAGACAGCGGGGGAGGCACTTCGGCGGAACTCTTCATGAGTCCCGCGAAGTATTACCGCCGCGCATAGGACACCGCAGTGCACACGGCGTAGCACTAACCTCCGGACGTATGCCGATAGCGTATGAAAAGAACGGAGCCGGGCCCGACGCCCCTCAGTCCGGGGTCAAACGGTGCTGTCGCGGCCGGCGAGCCCGGCCCTGACGTGCGCCATCAGCGCGCGCGCCGCCGCGGGCAGCGGCCGGTCGCGCGGTGAAACGAGGTTCAGGTCGCGGAACACCCTCGCCTCGAAAGGGACGGCGACGAGGCCGTCCATGGTCTCCGGTGAGACCAGCATCCTCGGCATGGGGGCTACGCCCAGGCCCATGCGCACCAGCGATTTGGTCAGATCCGGGTAGTTGGCCCGATACGAGAGCCGCGGCTCGACGCCCGCCCGGCGCAGAGCGTCTGCGATCACGTTGCTCGCGTTCATGGTCGCCCGCGGCAGGAGCATGGACTCGTTGGCGAGCATCGCCATGGGCACCCCCGGCAGCTCGGCGAAAGGGTGACCCTGGGGGACGACGAGCAGGATCTCCTCGGTCAGCAGGTGCTGAGTGACCGCCCGGGTCGATCCCCACGGGGTGATGACGGCGCAGTCCAACTCGCCGGTGACGACCGCCTCCTCGAGCTGCGCGTCGTCCTTCTCTACGAGGTCGACACTGACGCTCGGATACGTCTTCAGGAAGGAGGCGAGCACCGGCGTGAGCATGACGATCACGTTGCCGGCGGCGCCGAAACGCACCGTGCTGGGGCCGCCACCCGCCTGCTCGCGCATGAGGCTGACCGCCTCGTCGGTGCGCGTCACGATGGCCTTGGCCAGCGGCAGGAGGAGCTGCCCGCTGGCGGTGCACTCCACGTGCCGCCCGTAACGCTCGAACAGCCGCGTGCCCAGAAGCGACTCCAGGCGAGCGACCTGCCGGCTCAGCGTAGGCTGCGTGGAATGCATGGCACGGGCCGCCCGGCTGAAGCTTCGGGCCTCGGCCACGGCCACAAAAGATCGGAAGAGGTCGAGTTCCATCTATACGCGATGGTAATACTGACCGGCCTGCATGAAAAGTTGCGCGGAAGCGCGCCCGCGCGCGAGGCTCCCCCCTATCATGAACGGGACAAGCCGGGCCGCCCGCGGCCCGGCGACGGATCTCTCAGCGACGAATGGACAGCCATGGACATCGCGGTGTGCGTGAAGCAGGTGGTCGACACCGAGGCGGAGAAGAAGCTCGATCCGACCACGTGGTGTCTGGACCGCAGCGTCAGCAGCATCATCAACCCCTACGACGAATACGCGGTCGAAGAAGCCCTGCGCATCAAGGAGGCCGAGGGCGGCGAGGTCATCGTGCTGTGCATGGGACCGGAAGATGCCACGGACGCCGTGCGCAAGGCGCTGGCCATGGGCGCCGACGCGGCGACGCTGGTCACCGACCCTGCTTTGGCCGGATCGGACGCATTGGGCACAGCCACCGTGCTGGCGGCGGCGCTCAGAGACCTGACTTGGGACCTGGCGCTGTTCGGCTGCCGGTCGACCGACGGCGAGACCGGCACCGTGCCGGCGGCGGTCGCTCAATTGCTCGGGGTGCCCCTGCTCTCCAACCTGTCCAAGGTCGAGGTGAGTGGCGACGGCCTCAGCGTGCACCGCGAGACCGAGCAGGGCTACGTCGCCTACGACTGCCCCACGCCGGCCGTGCTCTCCGTGGTGAAGGGCATCAACGAGCCGCGCTACCCCTCGATGAAAGGCATCATGGGCGCCCGCAAGAAGCCGGTGGACACCCGTGACGCCGCTGCGCTGGGCCTCGACGCGAGCCGTCTTGGCCTCGCGGGCGCAGGCACGCGCATCCTCTCCGCCACGCTCCCCCAGCCGCGCTCGGCCGGCGTCGTGGTCGAGGACGACGGGAGCGGCGCCCTGAAGATCGCCGAGTTCCTGGCAACCGAGAAGCTCGTCTAGCGGGAGGATGACCAATGGCTGACAACACAGGCATCCTCGTCGTTGCGGACCACCGGGACGGCGCGCTCGCCAAGGTGACGCTCGAGAGCATCTCCAGGAGCCGCCTCCTCGCCGGACCTTCGGGCGGACAGGTCAGCGTCTTGGTGGTGGCCGCCGATGCGCAGCCCCTGGTGGTCGAGGCCGCCCTGGTCGGTGCGGAGCGCGTGTTCACGGTGGAGAGCCCTGAGGTCGCGACGTATCGCCCCGGACCGCTCACGGATGCGGTGCTCGCCGCGATCGCGGCCGCTTCTCCCGCGCTCGTCCTCCTTGCCAACTCGGCCGACGGCAGGGACGTGGCCGCGAGCTGCGCGGCCCGCCTGGGAGTCGGGGTGATGACCGATATCACCGCCCTCGAGGCGAGCGACGAGCGGTTCGTCGCGACTCATCCCTGCTTCGGCGGCAGCGTGCTCGTCCAGGAGGAGGCGACCGCCTCTCCCGCGATCGCCACGGTCCGACCCGGCGCGTTCGCGCGCGAGGACGCGCCGGGCGAACCGGAGATCGTCCCGCTCAACGTGTCGTTCGGCGCGGCCGGTCTGCTCGCGACGGTGGCCGACGTCGTCTGCGAGAACGCCGGCATCGTCAATCTCGAGGAGGCGGCGGTCATCGTCGCCGGCGGCCGCGGCGTGGGCAGCGCGGAGGGCTTCGCGGCCATCCAGGCGCTCGCCGACGAGCTCGGCGCGGCCGTGGCGGCCAGCCGCGCCGTCGTCGATGCCGGCTGGAAGCACCATCAGTACCAGGTCGGCCAGACCGGCAAGACGGTCTCGCCGAGGCTCTACATCGCCTGCGGCATCTCCGGGTCCATCCAGCACCGCGCCGGCATGCAGACCTCGGAGTACATCGTCGCCGTCAACAAGGACGCCGAGGCGCCCATCTTCTCCGTCGCCGATTTCGGCGTCGTCGGCGATCTCTTCGACGTCGTCCCGGCACTGACCGAGGAGATCCGCCGGCGCAGGGCAGCCTCCTGACGACGGGTCAGGGGACTCGTCGCCCTGTAGTCATGGCCAGCGGAGCCGCGGCATGAGCGTCACGCCCCTCGTCTTCCTTGCGGCCCTGATCGTCGCGCTGGCCGCCTTCACGTTCTTCGTGACGAAGCGCGTCCGCTACCTGCTGCTCGGGCAGCCCGAGGACAGGAGCGATCAACTCGGGCGCCGGACGTCGGGGTTCGCGGTCTACGTGCTCGGCCAGAAGAAGCTCTTCAAGGAGCCAGTCGGCATCCTGCACTTCTTCATCTTCTGGGGCTTCATCGTCATCGCGTTCGGCGCGCTGCAGATCATCGGTGAAGGCCTGTACGAGGCGTTCTCCCTGCCGCTGCTCGGCGCCTGGCCGGCGTTCTACCTGGTACAGGACGTCTTCATCGTGCTGGTGATCGTCGCGGTCCTCGCGGCCGCCGTCGTCCGCTACGTCGTGCGGCCGCAGCGGTTCGAGGCGAGCCTGGACGCGGGCGTGATCCTGGCGCTCATCTTCGGCATCATGGTCGCCGGCCTGCTGTACGGCGGCCTCGTGTACGCGGTCGACCAGCCGAGCAGCCACTCGCTGGCTCCGGTCACTCAGGCCGTCGCGAGCGTCGCTCAGGGCGCCGGGTGGAGTGACAGCGCCCTGCAGACGAGCGCCTGGGTCTTCTGGTGGTTGCACGTCCTCTTCATCCTCGCGTTCCTCGTGTACATTCCGCTGTCGAAACACCTCCATCTGCTCGCCTGTCCGGTCAACGAGTTCTTCCGGAACCTCAAGCCTGCCGGCGGACAGATCAGGCCGCTGGACCTGGAGGACGAGGAGGTCGAGGAGTACGGGGTGAGCCGTATCGAGAACTTCACGCACTGGCAACTGCTCGACCTCTACGCGTGCGCCGAGTGCGGCCGCTGCCAGGACTACTGCCCGGCCCACCTCAGCGGCAAGAGTCTCTCGCCCAAGACGCTCATGACCAAGCTCAAGGACCACCTGAACGAACGCGGTCCGGTCCTCGCGAAGGCACGGGGAGACGCGAGCGGTCAGAGCGCGGCCGCCTCTGCCGTCAGCATGATCGGCGACGTGATCTCTGAGGACGAGATCTGGGCCTGCACCACCTGCTACTCCTGTCAGGAGCAGTGCCCGGTGCAGAACGAGCACGTCAACAAGATCGTCGACATGCGCCGCAGTCTCGTGCTCGACCTCGTCGAATTCCCGCAGGAGGCGCAGCTCGCTTGCCGCAACGTGGAGAAGAACTCGAACCCCTGGGGCGTCGGCGCACACACTCGTGCCGACTGGGCGAAGGACTTGGGAGTGCCGCTCGCAGAGGACGCGGAGGACGTCGGCGAGTACCTGTTCTGGGTGGGTTGCGCCGGCGCGTTCGACGACCGCGCCGTCAAGATCAGCAGGGCGGTCGTGCAACTGCTGCAGGCCGCCGGCGTGGGTTTCTCGATCCTCGGCACCTCAGAGAACTGCTGCGGCGACCCGATGCGCCGCATCGGCAACGAGTACCTCTTCCAGATGCTCGCCACAGAGAACGTCGAGACGCTGAGCAGCCTGGGCGTCAAGAAGATCGTGGCCCAGTGCCCGCACTGCCTCAATACGCTGAAGAACGAGTACCCGGCGTTCGGTGGCTCCTTCGAGGTGGTCCATCACACCGAGTTGCTGGCCGAGTTGCTCGCGCATGGCAGACTGCAGCTCTCGAACGGGTCCACCCCCCGCGTGGTTTACCACGACTCCTGCTATCTCGGGCGCTATCAGGGCGAGTACCAGAAGCCTCGCGACGTGCTGCACGCGGTGCCGGGGGTGACGGTGCTCGAGGCCTCACGCAACAAGAGCAAGAGCCTGTGCTGCGGCGCCGGCGGCGGCCGCATGTGGATGGAGGAGGACGCCGGGCAGCGGGTGAACGAGCTCCGCGTCGGGCAGCTCCTGGAGACTTCACCGGACGTCATCGGCGTCAACTGTCCGTACTGCTTGACGATGATGGAGGACGGCGTCGGGAATGTCGCGCCAGACAAGGCCGTCCGCGTCCTCGACCTCGCCGAGATCCTGGCCGAGCGTCTGGTCACTCAGCCCGCCACCGTCGAGCCCGCACTCGATTGACCCTGCCGGATGCACCGATTCATCGCCCTGTATGACACAGCGAAAAGGAGCAAGCACATGCCACGACCGGAAGAAGTAGAAGTCGTCGAAGCGATGAAGGCAGCGGTCACCGGCGAGGAGGTCCTCGCCTCGTGGGCCAGGCAGAGGCCGGGCTACGGCAAGCCGCCGGACGATCCCAGCCTGGACTTCTGGGTCAAGAACAGGCCGGACATGCTGCACACCTACGCGCAGAACCAGCTGACCGGGTTGCTGGACCGGGGCATCCTCGACCCCAAGACCCGCTATCTGCTGCTCGTGGGCCTCTACATGATGAACAACCACTGGGAGGGCGTGCTGCCGCAGGCCTGCAACGCCAAGGCGGCCGGCGCCACCGACGAGGAACTCATGGAAGTGGCCTTCTGCGTCTGCTACTCGGTGGGCAAAGCCAAGCTCCAGGAGAGCGGCGCCTGCCTGGGCAAGGTCTTCGACAGTCCCACGTTCCAGGCGATCAGCCCCTTGGCAGAGTAGCGCCCCGACCTACTCGTCCCCCCCGCCCTGCCTCCCCCCGTCCGGGGCAGGCGCCCCGCTGGTGAGGCGGCTCCAGCGGGGCGCCGCTCTTTCCGGGGCCGGATCGTGGTGGATGGAATCGCCGCAGGGCGCCGGAGGCGTCCTGTCGAGGGCCGCCCATATCGTCAGGCCGTCGCCAAGGTGCGCCAGGCTCCCCGGGAGTGTCGTGGGGCACTCCTCCGGCTCAGAGGAGGTTCCCGACCCGCCAGCCTGCCGCCGTGGCTTCCGGGATGGTGGCCGGGCTGTCGCAGTCCCCGATCGAGTAGACCTCCGGGACCCTGGTTCTCACGCCCTCTTCCATCTCCCGGTTGGGATCGAAGGGCAGGGTGGGGATCACGTTGTCCGCTTCGAGGAACCGCGGCTCTCCGTCCTGGGTGATGATGGCGAGGCCCTCGCCGGTGATCTCCACGAGCTGGACGCCCGAGAGCAGGGGGACGCCCTTCTTGTCGAACCAGTAGAAGAGCCGCGTCTTCCGCTCCGGCACCAGTCCGACCCCCAGCTCGGCACCGGTCTCGACGATGGTCACCTGCCTTCCGCGCTTGGTGAGGAACTCACCGAGCTGGCATCCCTGGATGGCGCCGCCGATGATGACCACCTTCTTCCCCATCGGCATCCAGAACCTGGTCAGTTCGCGCAGCAGCCGGGGGCCAAAGAGCCACAGATAGAAGCGCAGGGTCCCGTACAGGTCGCTGGTCCTGATGACGTTCTTCCCGTCGAGGCCGGGGACGTCGGGCAACACAGGCGTCCCGCCCAGTGCCAGCACGACGGCGTCAGGCTTGATGTGGTCGAGCACGGAGGGGTCGAACTCCCGGCCCAGCTCCACGTTGACGCCCACCTTCTCGACCTGGTGCCTGAAGAACGCGATGAACTCGTGCAACTCGTCGACCTCGAATCCCTTGACCATGTTCGCCAGCGGGGTCGCCCCGCCAAGATACCGGCCTTTGTCCCAGAGTCTCACCTCGTGGCCCCTGAGTGCGGCTATCCTCGCCGCCTGCATGCCGGCCGGGCCGCCGCCGACCACGAGGACCCTCTTCCTGGTCTCAAGCGGCGCCAGGTCGTACTGGTCGGTGCCGAAGCACGCGTTGATCCGGCACTGCCGCGGCTTGTTGTAGTTCGCGTTGCAGTTGCCGCAGTGCGTGCACGGCTGGATGTCGTCCAGCCTGTCCTCGCGGACCTTGCGCGCCCAGTCGGGATCGGCGAAGAACCGCCGGTTGATGCCGATCAGGTCCGCCTTGCCCTCCTGCAAGGCCTTCTCGCCGAGGTCGGCGTCCAGGACGCCGACCGTCATGATCGGGATCGAGACCACCTGCCTGATGAGCGCCGCCAGGGGCAACTGGGCGCCCGCGCCCTTGCCGCTCCAGTCCAGCTCGCGGGGGAACTCGCTCAGCGGGATGTGCGGCTCCGGGTAGAACAGCACCTCCTGGTTGTACGAGCCCTGGTGCATTCCCATCCAGTGGGACTTCACGTGGAGGGAATCGACGCCGACGGCCTCAAGCAGCATTGCCAGCTCCTGGCCCTCCCCGACGGTGAGGCCCTCCTCCCCAGCGCCCATCTCGATGGCGTTCATGCGTACCTGAACGGGGAAGTCCGGGCCGACGCGCTGCTTGATGCCCTGCACGATATCGACCACGATCCGCGCCCTGCTCTCCATGCTCTGGGGACCGTAGCGGTCGTCACGCTTGTTCCAGAAGCGGGAGAGGAAGGTGGGCAGCAGGTGGTCGTCCGCGGCGTTGATCTCGATGCCGTCCACACCACCCCGGGCTGCGCGCGCCGCCCCGTCCACGAACGCCTCGACGACCTCCTCGATCTGAGTGAGAGTCATCGCTTGCGGCGGCTCCTCGCCGTAGACATCGAAGGGGGACTGGACGGTCACGCCCGACGCGGACATCCGCACCCTGTCGACAGCATAGACGCCGCCCCACGGGCCGCGGTGGTAGAACTGCAGGAAGAGGCGGCAGTCGTGCTGGTGGACCTCCGCCGCCAGCGCCTCGATGTCCGGGAGAAAGCGGTCGTCGTCGACGCGGTAGCGGCGGTCGCCAGTCTCCTTGTAGGGAGCTTCCATTGCAGGCGTCTCGCAGATGATCAGGCCGGGCCCGCCGCGCGCCACCGCCCCGTAGAAGCCCTTGGCGATGCCGCCGAAGCGTCGCTCGCCCGACTCGAAGAAGTAGGTCTGCGCGGCGGTCTTGACGATCCTGTTCTTCAGCTCGAGCTTGCCGATGCTGATGGGCGAGAACAGCCTGGGGTAACGTGTGTCCACGTGCTCATCCCCCTCTTTGACGATCTGCAAGATTGGCCTCGGGCAGCCATATCTTAGGCGCCGTGAACTGTCCTTTGAATCGCCACTTTGGAACTCTCACCCGGGGAAGAGTCAACAGCTCGGCTCCCCAAGATGACCGCCGTCAGAGGTGGGCGATGACGTCGGAGGCGGTCGTCACGAGGCTGATCACCGGCATGATCCCGCTCATGATCGCCTCGTGCAGCTCGCAGTTGCCGACGCTGACGCAGTCCGCGGGCAGGATGAGGTTGAAGAGCCGGTCGCCGAGCTGGTAGGCGGCGACGTTGATGGCAATGCCGGTCGAGACGCCGACGAGGACGACGATCTCGACGTCGCGGTCGTGCAGCCACCGCTCCACGTCGGTGCAGCGGAAGATGTCGAAGGGCCAGTTGCGGACCACCGGCTCCCGCTCCTGCGGCGTGAGCTCGTCGACGACCTCGACGTCGCAGCTGCCCAGCTGGTTGACCTGCAGCTCCGGAAGGCCGCCGGCAGGTCCGCGATGTGCGCGATGATGCCGTCCTCCGCGGTCGCCCTCTGGTGGCCCATGAAGTCCAGGGGACTGGGGGACTTGCAGATGGCGTTCTGCATGTGGACGGCGATGAGCGCCGACCTGCCAGTCAACGTCCACTCACTCATGTTGCCGCCCTCCGTCCGTGCTCAGGATGTCGGCTCGCGACGCAGTGCAGTGAACGGGCAAGCACTTCGTAGCATGACGCCAGATCGAGACCTCCATCCGGGACCGGCGATGGCAGCCGTGAGGGCGCGGGTGTGTCCTCTTCGCCCCGATGGCGACCGGGCCGCATGATCGGATCGGCACGTCTCCTACAGTTCGGCGTAGCGAGCCTCCCGGCCGCTGCCCTCGACCCTGAAGGAGTAGTACGGGCAGATCTCCGGGTCGGTGATGACGCGGTAGAGGCGTGCCAGAGTGGGCAGGAAGACCTCCCAGTTCCCGACCTCTTCGTTGGCGTGCGCCGCCCAGACGAGACCGTCGTCGGCGGCGTTCTCCCGCGCCTCGACGGCCGACGACATGCCGACGCAGCCGTTGTCGCTCTTCTGCCACTGATGCACGCGGTAGCCGAGCACGGGGTCGTCCGCCTTTACGTTGTCGCCCAGGATGCTGATGGCGCCGGCGATGACCACGTGGTCGTACTTGATCAGGTCTCTTATCTCGTCGGCTACATCCTCGAGCCTCACGAACTGATGTAGGGCCGGATCTTGACGCCGTCGTTCCAGGTCTGGGGCGCGATGTGGACGCTGCCCAGCGGACCGCCCGCCTCCTCGAGGCTGATCCACCACTCGAAGCCTTTGTGCTGGTTGGGGTGCCAGAGGTAGTCGCCCTTCTCCATGTTGCACCAGAACCAGTTCAGCTGGTACGGCGTGACGTCGTTCAGCTCCCAGTCGATGTGGGTCCAGGGGTGGTCGTCCTGCCACGTGGTGCTCTTCATCGCTCTCAGGTCCTTTCGTCGTCGGCAGCTGACAGCATAGGCCTCACGCGAGCACTTCGACCACGCGCCCGAGGCGGAAGGCCTCGAGATTGACGTCGATCGTCTTCGGAGGCACCGAGCGGCGGATGACCGCTTCCAGGGCGTCGGCCCCGAAGGGCAGCGCCGACGCCACCGCCCCGAGCATGACCACGTTGGCCGCCTTGACGGTCCCCGCCTGGGCGGCCAGCGCGTTGGCGTCGAGCGCGCGCACGTTCGGCCAGTCGGCGGCGATGCGCGCGTCGATGTCGTCCGGGTACGTGTCGAGTCCCGCCGACACCGTGCTCGAGTTGAGATGCACGGTGTTGTAGACGACCAGCCCGCCGGGGCGCAGCCAGTGGAGGTAGCGCGCTGCCTCGACCGACTCGAAGGCGAGCAGCACGTCGGCGGTGCCGGGTGTGATGAGCGCGGAGTAGACGCGCTCGCCCAAGCGCAGGTGGCCGGTGACGCACCCGCCGCGCTGCGCCATACCGTGGACCTCGCTCTGCTTGACGTCGAAGCCCTCGGCCAGGGCGGTCTGGCTGAGCACGTAGCTCGCGAGGACGACGCCCTGGCCGCCGACGCCGCTGATCAGGATGTTGAACGCCGGGCGCGGGGTCATCGGGCATCCTTTCCGTCGCCGGCCTGAGGGCCGGTGATGGCGCCGTACTTGCAGAGTTG
Organism: uncultured Thermoleophilia bacterium; assembly: GCA_963699725.1. Taxonomy (GTDB): domain Bacteria; phylum Actinomycetota; class Thermoleophilia; order UBA2241; family UBA2241; genus CAIXSE01. Next base: position 346,495 of record CAVOVA010000027.1, on the reverse strand, counting down.
GGCGCACACACCGCAGCCGTTGCACACGGTCGGGTCGATCTCGACGCGCCGGTCCTTCGGGCCGTTGTCGATCAGGTTGTGGGCCGTACAGCCGGCGCGCAGACAGGCCTTGCAGCCCGTGCAGATGTCGGGATCGACGCTCCACGGTGGCCGCCGCACCTTGTACTCCAGCACGCAGGGTGACGTCGCGATCACCACCGACGGCTCGCGTGACTCCAGCTCCTCGCGCAGGACCTGCTCGGTCTCCGCCACGTTCAACGGGTCGATCTCACGGACTCGGGCGATGCCGAGGGCCCGGCACAGCGCCGGGATGTCGACCGTCGACGCCTCCGCGCCGCCAAGGGCCGCTCCCATACCGGGGTTCTCCTGGCCGCCGGTCATCGCCGTGGTGCGGTTGTCGAGGATGATGGTGAGGACGGGGCTGCGGTTGTAGGCGACGTCGAGCAACGATGTCATCCCGGAGTGGAAGAAGGTGCTGTCGCCGATGACCGCGACCGGCCGGTTCTTGCGGTCGGCCGCCTCATCCATCACCTGTGCCATGCCGTGCGCCATACTGATGCCGGCGCCCATGCACGTGCTGCAGTGCATCGCCTCGAAGGGCGCGAGGGCGCCGAGGCTGTAGCAGCCGATGTCGCCGGCCACATAGGCGCGCATCTTGCGCAGCGCCACGAAGACGCCGCGGTGCGCGCACCCGGGGCAGAGTGTCGGCGGCCGGTCCGGCAGGCCGGTCTCGAGCGGCGCAGGGGTCTGCAGCAGATCGGGATCCGCGCCCGGCACGCCGGCAGCCGTGAGGGTGCGCGCGACGAGGCCCGGGTCGAACTCGCCGAGGAGCGGCAGGATGTCCTTGCCGCCGTCGACCGTGACGCCCTGGAGTCGGATCTGCTCCTCCAGGAACGGGTCCAGCTCCTCGACGACGTAGAGCTTGTCGACCCTGGCGCGGAAGTCGGCGATGAGCCTGCGCGGCAGCGGATACGTGAGTCCGAGCTTGAGGAAGCTCGCGCCGGGGAAGGCCTCGCGCGCATAGCCGTAGGCCGCCCCGGAGGCGACGACGCCGACACGGGTGTCGCCCATCTCGACCCGGTTGAGCGGCGTCGTCTCGGCCCACTCGGCGATGTCGAGCAGGCGCTGCTCGATGAACGCGTGCCGGGGCCGGGCGTTGTGCGGCATCATGAGGTTCTTCGATGGGTTGCGCTCGAGGACGGTGAGCGGCGCGGGCTCCATGCCCCGGTCCCCGAGTCCCACGACGCCCTGCGAGTGCGAGGTGCGCGTCGTCATGCGGTAGAGGACGGGCGTGTCGAACCGCTCGCTGAGCTCGTACGCGGCGTCCACGAACTCACGCGCTTCCTCGGCCTCGGAGGGCTCGATCATCGGCACCTTCGCGAACTTCGCGTACTGGCGGTTGTCCTGCTCGTCCTGGGAGCTGTGCATCGCCGGGTCGTCGGCGGAGACGATCACGAGCCCGCCGTTGACGCCGATGTGCGAGGCGGAGAAGAAGGGGTCGGCGCCGACGTTCAGTCCGACGTGCTTCATGCAGGCCAGCGACCGGGCGCCCGCGATCGACGCGCCGGTCGCCGCCTCGACGGCCACCTTCTCGTTGGGCGCCCACTCGCAGGTCACGTCTTCGTAGCGCACCAGCGCCTCGAGGATCTCCGTGCTCGGCGTGCCGGGATACGCGGAAGCGAAACGCACGCCGGCCTCCCACGCGCCGCGGGCGATCGCCTCGTTGCCGGACATGATCACGAGCTCGCGCTCGGCGGCGGGCCGGTCTGGGGTTCGTGTCGTAGACATGGATCGTCCTTCAGTCGCGGTCGTCGGAGGAATCGGCGGCGTGCCGCCTGCGGTAGTCGCCGTACCAGGCCATGCGGTCGAGTGCGAACGCGACCGCGCGAGGAGACGGAAGCACTACCGGGGAGTAGCGCCCGCCGCAGACGAAGACCGCCTGGCGCATCGGGAGGTCGGGGACGTGGATGATGGGCTTGCCTGTGGTCTCGGTGAGCTCCGCGGAGAGCGTGAGCAGGTCCTGCTCCCAAGGGCTGAAGTCTTCGTACTCCCCGCTTGCGGTGATCGCCCGATCCCGCGAGCCGGTGTTGGGCACGCCGAGCGCCGAGAGCATGACCACGGCGTCGAAGGCGTCGCTGCGGGCGACGGGGCCGAGGACGTTGCGGGCCACCTCGCCGCCGGCCGACGCGACCATGTCGAGAGGGTTGCGGCGGCTCCAGAAGGGCGGCAGCACCTCATCGAGCTCCTCCATCAGGTCCGCCGGAAGCTCCGGCAGAACGAGACCGCGACGCGCCATCTCGTCCGCCGTCAGCACGCCGGCGCCGCCGCCGTTGGTGACCACGGCGACGCGGCGGCCCCGTGGCAACGGGAGGTGCGAGAGCGCGACGCCGAGGTCGAGCGCCTCGTCCATGGCGGTGCACGTGATGACGCCGGCCGTACGCGCGGCCGCCTCGTACACTGCCGCCGAACCGGCCATCGCGCCGGTGTGCGACGCCGCGGCGCGGCCGCCAGCCTCGGTGAGCCCGCCGCGGATCACGACCACCGGCTTGACCGCAGTTGTCGCTGTGGCGACGTCGAGAAAGCGGCGCCCGTCGTCGATGCCCTCCACGTACAGCAGCACGCACTCGGTGCGGTCGTCGGTGCGCAGGTACTCGAGCACGTCGATGAAGCTCACCTGCGCCTCGTTGCCGACGCCGATGAACTTGTCGAGACCGATCTCGCGGTGTTCGGAGGCCTTGGCCAGCTGCACGCCCAGGTTGCCCGACTGCGAGACGAAGCTGATCGGGCCCTGCGGGGGGTGCAGCGTGATGAAGCCGGTCGCGTGCAGACGCGTCTCGTTGGAGACGAGCCCCATGCAGTTGGGGCCGATCACGGTGACGCCGGCCGCGGCGGCCTCGTGCCGCGAGGTCTGCTCGACCTGACGGCCCTCGTCGCCGGTCTCGGAGAATCCCGCGGCGATCACGACGCCGACGCGCACGCCGCGGCGGCCGCACTGCTCGAGCACCGCCGGGATCTGCGCACCCCCGACGGCGAGGAGCGCCATGTCGGGCGCCTCGGGAAGCTGCCTCGACGCTGGCGAACACGGGCAGGCCGAAGAACTCCCCGCCCTTGGGGCTGACGGGGTAGATGGGACCCTCGAAGCCGCCGTCCAGGATGTTGCGCAGGGCGGACCCGCCCCACTTGTCGACGTTGTCGGACGCGCCGACGACGGCGACCGACCGCGGCGCGCACACGGCGCGCAGGTCAGGGCGGAAGTCGCTCGGCGGCGCAGCCTCCTGGGGAGGTTCCCCGAGGATCACCAGCGCGTCGGCTGCGACCGGACGGTCGCCGGCGATGATGAGTGGGTTCACGTCGATCTCGCGGATCTCCGGATGATCTTCGGCGATGCGCGCGACGGCAAGCACGATCTGGGCCAGCTGCTGACGGTCCACGGCCGGCTGGCCGCGGAAGGCGCCGAGAAGTTCCCGCGAGCGGATCAGGTCGAAGAGCTCCGTGACGTCGCGCTCGGTGCCGGGGGAAGGCGCGAGCGCGACGTCGCGGAGCACCTCGGTCATGACGCCGCCGAGGCCGAACAGGACGACCGGACCGAAGGCTGGGTCGCGCTCCATGCCGACGAGGAACTCCCTGCTCCCCGCGACCATCTCCTCGACGAGGACGGCCTCGAGATCGTCGCCGGCGCGCTGCCTGATGCCCTTGTAGGCGTCCGCGACTTCCCCGGACGTGCGCAGGCCGAGCGCAACAAGCCCGGCCTCGGTCTTGTGATGGATGGTGCCGCCGATCGCCTTGAGCGCGACGGGGCCGCCGAAGCCGGCGGCAAGACCGACGGCGTCCTCTTTGCTGCGCGCCAGGCCGCCGCGCGGGACGGGCACGTCGTACGCGGCGAGCAGCTGCTTGGCTTCCCACTCGTTCAGCGACCCTCTGCCGGCGGCGACCGCGTCGCGGACGAGCGCCGACCACTCCTCGAGCTTCTGCAGCGTCTCCGTCGACATCGGGCCTTCCTCCCCGGCGGGAGCGTCGTCGCCCGCCGTCCTCATCATCAATTGACTATATGGTAAACATTTAGCTATTCTCGTCAAGTGGCCGCGTCTCGCTGCCTCGCACGAGCCCGATACGACTAGACTGCACCTGATGATGACTCGCGACGACGACATCTCCCTCGCCCCCGACAGCGCCAGCGAGAGCGCCGAGCGCTACGTGCGCTCGCTCATCTACTGGGGCGAGCTGGGCCCGGGCGACAAGCTGCCGCCGGCCACGGAGCTCGCCGCGCGGCTGGGCATCTCGAGGGCCACACTGCGCGTGGCGCTCAAGACGCTCGAGCGCGCCGGCTTTCTCGTCACCACCCGCGGCGCGCACGGCGGCTCCCGCGTGAGCGATACCGCGTCGCTCTCGCGCGCATGGGTCCAGTGGATGCGGGAGCACGGCGACGAGCTCGATGCCATGTTCGAGTTCCGTCGCACAATCGAGAGCCGTCTCGCCGCGCTCGCGGCAGAGCGACGCGACGACGACGACCTCGCCGCCATCGAACGTGCCCTGGCGCGGGAGCACGAGAACCGCCAGCGAGCGTCGCTCTTCCAGGCCGACGCGGACATCCACAGGAGCATCGCGCGCGCCGCACACAGCCCGCGCCTGGCGCAGGCAATGAACGACGTGCGCGCCGATCTGTTTCTCCCGGTCGATCTGTCCCTGCTCGACGACGAGTCGATGGTCTACGACTCCCACGCCCTCATCGTGAAGACCATTCGTGAGCGCGACGTGGATGGCGCCGCCGCCGCAGCGGCGGCGCACGTGGACCAGATCCTGCTGCTCATGCGCCGCGCCGCAGAGCGAGCCGTCGCCGGCACGCCAGGCTGAGTCGCGGCGTCGGCGGAGCGGGATGTCGAGACGCGGATTCGACCAGACGAGGGAGCGGGATGGGCCCTAACGGCCGTGACCTGATCCGCAGAGCGCTCGACGCCGGGCGAACATCGCTCGACGAACGCGAGGCCAAGATCCTCCTCTCGATGTACGGGGTTCCGACACCGGCGGGGACGGTCGTGCACGACGCCCAGCGGGCTGCGGCAGCCGTCGCGGCGCTGGGAGGACCCGCCGTACTCAAGGCGCTGGGGCCCGACATCCAGCACAAGAGCGACCTCGGCCTCGTCGAGCTCGACGTTCGAGATGCGGCTGCGGCCCGCGCCGCCTACCACCGCATCGTCGACCGAGCGGCCGGACGCGCCGATGATGGTGTGCTCGTCGAGGAGCTCGTGCCGCACGAACGCGAACTGCTGGTCGGGATGCGCCGCGACGAGCAGTTCGGTCTCGTCGTCGCGTTCGGCCTCGGCGGCATCTTCACGGAGGCGGTCGCCGACGTGGCTTTCGCGCTGGCGCCACTCGACGACGCGGATGGACGGGCGCTCGTGGCCGAGCTGCGCGCGCAGCCTCTCCTCGGTCGCCTGCGCGGCCTGCCCAGAGTCGACATCCGTCAACTGCTCGGCGTCCTCAAGGCGGTGGTGCAGATGGCGGAGGATCACCCCGAGATCGCCGAGATCGACGTGAACCCGCTGCTGGTCGCCGGCTCCGACTTGGTCGCAGCCGACGCGCTTGTGATCCTCGCCGCGCCCGGCGATGGCGCCGCACTCGAGCATGGTGCGCCCGGCGATCGCGCGTTGGGACGTCGACACGACCTGGACGCCGTGTTCGCACCGGCCTCCATCGCCGTCGTCGGCGGCTCCGACGACGCTACCAAGTGGGGCGGCTCTGTGCTCGCGAACCTTCTGGGCGGCGGATTCGAGGGCGCCATCTATCCAATCAACCCGCGCGGCGGGACGATCGCGGGGCTGCGGGCCTATGCGTCGCTCCATGAACTGCCGGAGACGCCGGATCTCGCCGTCGTCGCGCTCGGCAGTGCGGCGGCGATCCCGGAGGTCGAGGAGTGCGGACGAAGCGGAGTGGCGGCGGCCATCGTCATCGCGGCGGGCTTCGCCGAAGCCGGCGAGGACGGAGCGGCTCAACAAGCGCGACTCGCGCGCGCGGCCGCTGACGGTGGCGTCACTCTCATCGGCCCGAACTGCATGGGCGTGTTGTGCACCAGCGCGCGCCTGAACGCCGTCGGCTTCGTCACCCTGCGGCCGGAGCAGGGCCCGCTCAGCGTCATCTCCCAGTCCGGCAACATCGGCACCCAGCTGCTCATGACGGCCGAGCGTCGCGGCATCGGTGTGGAGAAGTTCGTGAGCAGCGGTAACCAGGCGACCACCGATGCGAACGACCTGCTCGAGTACCTGGCGGGCGATGCCCGCACCGAGGTCATCGCCATGTACATCGAGGGGCTCGCCGACGGGCGCCGCTTCTACGAGCTCGCGCGTGCGACGACCCCGCGTAAGCCCGTCGTCGTCCTCCGCGGCGGCCTCAGCGCACTCGGGCGCCAGGCGGCCAGCTCGCACACGGGCGCGCTCGCGGGCTCGGCCGCGGTGTTCCGTGCGGCCGCTCGGCAAGCCGGGGTGATCGTGGCGGCGGACCCGGACGAAGCGCTCGACGTCGCCGCCCTGCTCGCCTACCAGCCGCTGCCCTCCGGCGACCGTGTCGCCATCGTCACCCTCGGCGGTGGCTGGGGCGTCCTCACCGCGGACCTGCTCGCAGAGCACGGTCTGCGGCTCGCCGACCTTCCGCCGAACCTGATCGCTGCCATCGGCGAACTGCTGCCACCCTTCTGGAGCCGGGGGAACCCTATCGACCTCGTCGCGACGGTGTCCGCGGGCGTCCCCGAGCTGATCATCGAGGAGGTCGCCAACTGCGACGGCGTCGACAGCGTCGTCACGCTGGCGCTCATCGGGAGCCCAAGCAGCGGGAGGGCGGGGCGAGATGGGCCGGCGCCGGCTGATGAGGACGTACCTGCGACGGTCGCGTACGATCCTTTCTCAGGGCTCAACGAACGCGAGAAGGCCTTGCTCGAGCACCTCGCCGTCGTGGTCGAGCAGACCGGCAAGCCCATCGTGAGCGTGCCGCTCTCCCCGGTGGAGCGCTCGGTATTTCCAGGGCTCGGAAGGTACGCCGCCATCCTGCTGCCGACGCCGACCGCGGCCGTCGGCGCGCTGGCGCGCGCGACCTGGTACGCGACGCATCCCGTCCGACGAGAGAGGAACACCTGACGACCGTCTGCGCACCGCGCATCGCGGTTAGCCTCCGGGTAAGCTCATCCGCAGATGAAGATCTTCTGGCGCATCCTGAAGCTGCTCGGCGACTACAAGTGGCTCACCATCCTGGGCTTCGCGCTCGCCTTCGCCCAGATGGGTCTCGGCCTGGTCGTGCCGCGCATCATCCAGCTCACGATCAACAACGCCCTCGTCGGCGGCGAGACCGGTCTGCTGGTCACCTACGGTCTCGCCCTCCTCGGCATCGCCGTCGTCCGCCTCGTCGTCGGCGTCGGCCGAAGGCTCGCCACCGGCAAGGCCAGCCTCGGCATCGAGTACGACCTGCGCAATCGCATGTGGACCCACATCCTGCGCCAGTCGTTCAGCTACTTCGACCGCTGGCCGACCGGCCAGCTCATGAGCCGCGCCATGAGCGACATCCAGAACGTGCGCATGTTCCTCGGCTACGGCCTCGTCTTCTTCCTCACCAACATCGTGATGATGATCGCCATCGCCGTCATCCTGCTGATCATGGACTGGCAGTTGGCGCTGCTCTCGCTCGCCTTCATGCCGTTCCTGCTGCTCGTCACCGTGCGCTTCAGCCGCCGCCTTCAGCCGATACTCAAGGACGTGCAGCAGCGCATCGCCGATGTGACTGCGACCGCCGAGGAGAACGTCGTCGGCAGCCGCATCGTGCGCATCTTCGCACGCGAGGACGACGAGCTCGAGAAGTTCAGCGACCGCAGCTACAAGGTCTTCGAGGCGAGCGTCGCGGCGGCGCGCACGCGCGCCGTCTTCATCCCGCTGATCGCCTTCATCCCCAACCTCGCCGTAGCCTTCCTGCTCTACTACGGCGGGCGCCAGGTGATCGACGGCAGCCTGAGCCTCGGCTCGCTGGTCGCCTTCTACAGCTACCTGATGATGCTCGTGTATCCGGCCCAGGTGATCGGCTGGCTGACAGGCCTCGCGCAGCGGGCGATCGCGAGCGGCGAGCGGGTCTATGAAGTACTGGACTCGCCGCTCGAGATGACGGAGAAGCCGGACGCCAAGCCTCTCCGCGACGCGTTCGGAATGACGGCCGACTTCGGGACCGCAGGCCCCTCGGGCGCCGTCACCTTCGACGACGTCTGGTTCAGCTACGTCGACCGGCCGGTGCTGCGCGGCGTGAGCCTCGAGGTCCCGGCCGGCCACACCATCGCCCTCGTCGGCCACACCGGGTGCGGCAAGACCACGCTCACCAACCTCGTGCCCCGCTTCTACGACGCCGGCGGCGGGCGCGTCCTCATCGACGGCCAGGACGTCCGCGACCTGCAGCTCGCCGACCTGCGCGGTCATATCGGCATCGTCACGCAGGACCCCTTCCTCTTCAGCGCCTCGATCGCCGAGAACATCCGCTTCGGCCGGCCGGAGGCGACCGACGGCGACGTGCGGGCGGCGGCGCGAGCGGCGCAGGCCGACGACTTCATCGAGGCGCTCCCCGAGGGCTACGAGACGGTCGTCGGCGAGCGCGGCTTCACGCTCAGCGGCGGCCAGCGCCAGCGCATCGCGATCGCGCGGGCGCTCGTGATGGACCCGCGCATCCTCATCCTGGACGACGCCACCAGCAGCGTCGACGTCGAGACCGAGTTCAAGATCAGGGCCGCGCTGCAGGAAGTGATGCGCGGCCGCACCACCTTCATCATCGCCCACCGGCCGAGCACCATCTCGCTGGCCGAGGAGGTCGTGGTGCTCGACCACGGCCAGATCGAAGAGCGCGGCACTCACCAGGAGCTGATGGCGGCCGGCGGCCTCTACGCGCACATGTTCGGCGACGCCGAGCGCGAGGGCTGCTGCCTCGACGCGGCCGGCGAGGAAGAGGCAGCGGCCGCAGGCGGCAACGGCCGGCGGCGGTCCGGCGGCGCGGCCGCTCCGGCGAGCTCGGGAGGCGCGGCCTGATGGCGACCGCCTCCCGTCACACCGGTCCGCACGGCACCGGCGCCAGCCTCGAGGAGCTGAAGGGCTGGCGCGCCTTCCTGCACCTGGCCAGCGAGCTCAAGCTCTCGCGGCTCGCTCGCCTCGCCTACCCGTACCGGCGGCGCGCCGCGTTCAGCATCGTCGCCATGGTGCTCGTCACTCTCTCCAGTCTGGCCGTCCCCTACCTCCTCAAGGTCGCGATCGACGGAGGCATCTCGGCGAAGAACCTCGAGGTCCTCACCTGGGTGATCCTGGCCTTCATCGCCGTCAGCGTGGTCAACCTGGGCGCCAGCTACCTGCAGACCTACCTCACGAGCTGGGTCGGCGAGCACGTCATCTACGACCTGCGCCGCCAGCTCTTCTCCCACCTGCAGAAGCTGAGCCTCGACTTCTTCAGCCGGCAGAAGACGGGCTGGATCGTCAGCCGGCTGACCAACGACATCGACGCGCTCGACCAGCTGGTCACCGACGGCGTCACCTCGCTGGTCACCAACTCGCTCACGTTCGTCGGCGCCATCGCCTTCCTCTTCATCCTCGACTGGCGTCTGGCCCTCGCGACGCTCAGTGTGATGCCCTTCCTCATCGCGGCGACCCTCTGGTTCCGCTCGCGGTCGGCGCGCGCCTACGCCGCGGTCCGCAACAAGATCGGGGACGTGAGCGCCCACCTGCAGGAGTCGATCTCGGGCGTGCGCGTACTCAAGGCGTTCCGCCGCGAGCAGAGCGACTACGACCGGCTCGCGGTCGCCAACGCCGCCTACCGCGACGCCAATATGCGCACCGTGACGCAGAGCGGCCTGTACTTCCCGTTCGTCGAGTTCGTCTCCACGACCGCGGTCGTCATCGTGCTGTGGTACGGCGGCACGCTCATCGGCGGCAACACGCTCGAGATCGGCGTGCTGGTCGCCTTCATCGGGTACCTGAACAGCTTCTTCGACCCGCTGCAGCAGCTCAGCCAGCTCTACAACACCTTCCAGTCGTCGATGGCCGCCGTCCAGAAGATCTACACGGTCCTGGACACCGACCCGGACATGCTCGACGCTCCCGGCGCCGTCGACCTGCCGGACGTCCGCGGCGCAGTTGAGCTCCGCGACGTCACCTTCGGCTACGACGCGGACAAGCCGGTGCTGCACGATGTGGACCTGATGATCCCGGCGGGCACGACCGTCGCGCTCGTCGGCGCCACCGGCGCCGGCAAGTCGACGGTCATCAAGCTGCTCGCCCGCTTCTACGACCCGGACGCGGGCGCCGTGCTGATCGACGGCCACGACCTCCGCGAGATCACCCAACGCTCGCTGCGCGAGCAGCTGGCCGTCGTGCCGCAGGAGGCCTTCCTGTTCAGCGGCAGCGTGCTCGACAACATCCGCTTCGCGCGCCCGTCGGCGGGCGACGACGAGGTCAAGCGCATCGCCCGCATCGTCGGCGTGCACGACTTCGTCGAGGGCCTGCCCGACGGCTACGACACCGAGGTCCAGGAGGGCGGGTCGGCGCTCAGCACCGGGCAGCGACAGCTCATCAGCTTCGCCCGGGCGCTGCTGGCCGATCCCCGGATCCTGATCCTCGACGAGGCCACGAGCAGCGTCGACGCCGAGAGCGAGCGCCACATCGAGCGCGCCATGGAGGTGCTCTTCAGCGGGCGCACCAGCATCATCGTCGCCCACCGGCTGAGCACCGTGCGCTACGCCGACGAGATCGTGGTGGTAGACGACGGCCGCATCGTCGAGCGCGGCACACACGATGAGCTGGTCGCCGCCGAAGGCCGCTACGCCGGTCTCTACCGCGACTGGGAGGCGACAGGGCTGGCGCTCTGAGCGGCGGTCGAGCGGCGCGCCGGCTCTCCCTCCGTCAGCCCTGCCCAAGCACCCTCGCCTGGTCTCGATCCCATTGCAGCTGGGCGGCGACAGTATCCGTCTGGACATAGCCTAAGGATTCCCTTAGGGTTCTCGTCGCGCAGCCGCGCAAGCCCGACCCGGATCGGGCAGCACTCTTGCAGGAGGTCTCATCATGTCCACGACTGTCCGTTCCCGGCGCTGGGCCAAAGCGACGCTGGTCACAGGCCTCGTCACGATCGCTGCCCTCTTCGTCGCTGCCTGCGGCTCTTCCTCAGACGAGACCGCCTCGGCCCAGCCCCGGGTGCAGGCCGACCAGCTCATCGTCGCGACGACCACGAGTCTCAATGACTCGGGACTTCTTGAGGATGTGATCCTGCCCGCCTACAAGGAGAGCTTCCCCGACGTGACCGTGAAGGTCGTGGCCGTGGGCTCCGGAGAGGCCATAGCCATGGGCGCCAAGGGCGAGGCCGACGTGCTGATGGTGCACTCGCCCGACGACGAGGCGCAGTTCATGGCCGACGGCAACGGAACCTTGCGCCTGCCGTTCGCCTACAACTACTTCGTCATCGTCGGCCCCAAGGACGATCCCGCGGGCGTGGCCAAGGCCAGGGACGCCGCAGCGGCATTCACGGCGATCGCGGACTCCGGGAGCACCTTCGTGTCTCGTGGCGACGAGTCCGGGACCAACAAGAAGGAGCTCAAGATCTGGGCGTCGGCCGGCATCACGCCGGAGGGCGACTGGTACATCAGCACCGGTCAAGGCATGGGCGAGACGCTGCGCATCGCCAGCGAGAAGCAAGGGTACACGCTCACCGATCTCGGCACCTTCCTCAGCCAGCAGGAGACGCTCGACCTGGCCGTGCTCTCCCAAGAGTCGGAAGACCTGAAGAACGTCTACGACGTCATCATCGTGAACCAGAACAAGTTCCCCACGGTGAACGCGGCCTCCAGCGAGCAGATGGCGCAGCTGCTCGTGAGCAAGACGGGCCAGGAGGAGCTCGCCAGGTACGGCGAGGCTGAGTACGGGCAGCCTCTGTTCTACCCGAACGCGAACAGTCTCGGCGAGTATTGAGGGCGAGGCCGGCGTGACGTAGTCTCGCCGGCATCATGCAGGTCATCTGGGATGGCATAAGCGAGGCCATGCGCCTCATCTTCGGCGGAGACGCCGACGTGCTGCAGATCACGCTGCGCTCGCTGTGGGTCTCGGGGCTTGCGCTGCTCATCGCGGTGCTCATCGGCGTCCCCGTCGGCAGCCTGATCGCGCTGCGCCACTTCAGAGGGCGGCGTCTGGTGGTCACCACCATCAACACGGGCATGGCCGCTCCGCCCGTCGTCGTCGGCCTGCTCGTGGCGATGTTCCTCACCCGGAACGGGCCGCTCGGTCAGTTCCGGCTGCTCTACAGTACCTGGGCGATGGTCATCGCCCAGGTGATCATCGCGTTCCCCATCGTCGCCGGCCTCTCTCTGGCGGCGCTGCAGCAGCTCGACCTGGGGCTGCGCCAGCAGATCGCCGCCTTGGGAGCCGGCCGTGTCCAGACGTTCCTGGCCCAGCTCCGCGAGATCCGCATCGCCCTGCTGGCCGCAGTGATGGCCGCATTCGGCGCGGTGATCAGCGAAGTCGGCGCCGTGATCATGGTGGGCGGCAACATCAAGGGGCAGACGCAGGTGCTCACCGGAGCCATCGTGCAGGAGACGCGGATCGGCCGCTTCGCCATCGCCATCGCGCTGGCCATCATCCTCATGGCGCTTGCCTTCGGCACCAACCTGGCGTTGACGATGATCCAGCAGAAAGGTCGACAGTCCGTATGAGCGGGCCCGCCACGCCGGTCATGGTGGCGCGCGACCTGAGCGTGGTCCGCGGCGGGCGCACCCTCGTCCACGTCGAGCGCTTCGAGGTGCGAGGCGGACGCGTACACGTGCTTCTCGGTCCCAACGGCGCCGGCAAGAGCACCCTGTTGAAGGCGCTGAACGGGCTGGAACAGGCCGACGGGACGCTCGAGTTCGAGGGGCGCCCGGTCCGTGGCTCCGCCGCCCGCCTCGCCCTGCGTCGCCACACGGCCGCGGTCTCGCAGAAGCCGTACCTCCTGAGTACGTCAGTGCTCGACAACGTGGCCAGCGGGCTACGGTACCGCGGCGTGCGAAAGCGCGAAGCGCGTGCCGCGGCCACGGAGGCGCTGGAGATGCTGGACGTCTCCCATCTGGCCCCCCGCAAGCCGGGAAGGCTCTCGGGAGGCGAGGCCCAGAGAGTGAGCATCGCGCGTGCGCTGGCCTGCGACCCCGCGATCCTGTTCCTGGACGAACCGATCGCCGCGCTCGACCCGCCGACGCGGCGCAGTCTCGTGGATGACCTTCTGCAGATCCTCGACAGTCGCGGTATCGCCGCCGTTTGGGTGACCCACGACCGCGACGAGGCGCTTGCCGTCGGCGACAGCGTCACCTTCATCGAGCAGGGGGAGGTCGTGCAGACCGGGCCCGCGATGGAGGTGTTCTCGCGGCCGGCGACCGAGTCGCTCGCGGCCTTTCTCGGCCTCGACAGCTACCTCGAGGGGACCGTCGTCGCCGGGCAGGGCGGCGACCTGCGCTTCATCCTTCGCGATGGCCAGGAGCTGGCGTGTGGAGAGGCGCCGCTGGGACACGCGGTCGCCTGCATCCCGCCCGAGGACGTGGTGCTGCTCACGACGGCGCCTGCGCACAACATGAGTCTGCGCAACGTCCTGCAAGGCGCGGTGACCGCGGTGCGGCCGGACGGCCGTCTGCTCCGCGTGAGCGTAGCGGCAGACGGCCTCGAGATCGCCGCGCTGGTGACGAAGGCGGCGTTCGAGGAGCTCGGCCTGAGCATCGGCTCGCCGGTGGCCGCCGCCTTCAAGGCGGCGGCCCTCCATCCCATCCCTCGGCACGAACGGCCGGAGCAGACGCCTTGACCACTGGACGCACGCCTGCATCGTCTCCGCAAGGTCGACAGGCGACGAGGCACGAAGTGGGGGCCGCTCGTCGTCGGAGACCGGCTATTCCAGGGTCGTGACGGCGCCGGTCTCGCGCGTCACGTAGCCCCCGAGGTCGCTGACCGCCTGCTTGAACGTATCGTCCTTCAGCAGACCCAGTAGCGGCGCGAGCAGGTCGCTCTCGTAGTGCTCGCGTGGGGTCACGAGGTCGTAGCGCTCCTCCACCAACGGGACGAAGTCGAGGCCACGCGCGGCCGCGGCCGGCAAGATCCCGAGAGCCACGTCGGCGACGCCCTCGGCGACCGCTCGCGCGGCCGCGTCGTGGGTCATCACCTCGTCCTCGTAGCCTGCGACCCCCACCGGATCGACACCGCCGATCGCAAGCAGTCGGTCAAGCCAGACGCGCGTGCCGGAGCCGCGATTGCGGTTCACGAGGCGCGCGCCGGCGCCGACGGCGCCGGCGAGATCCTCGAGACCACGGGGGTTGCCGGTGGGGACAATGAGACCCTGCTGCCGGTGAGCGAGCGTGATGAGGACCACGGCGCGGCCGGGAAACAGGGCGCGCGCGTACGAGCGATTGAAGTCGCCGCTCTCGGCGTCGAAGAGGTGGCAGCCGGCGACATGGCCGAGTCCGTGACGAAGGGCGATGAGGCCCTCGAGACTGCCCATCGCCATGGTCACGACCTCCGGGCCTTCCTCATCCTCACGCAGCCGTCGCGCGAGCAGGTCGAGGGCGAGGTCATCGCTCCCGAGGATGACGAGGAGCCCGCGCTCGGCCTCCTCCGGGAGCACCATGAAGTTCACGGCGTAGGCGCGCGCCGTGGCGCAGTAGAACTTCTCCACGTAGCCCTTGGTCGATCGGGTCTCGACGAGCTCGACGAGGCCGGCCTGCTCGAGGCTCAGGATGTGGTGCCGGACCCAGGCCGGATGATGGCCGACGACGGCGCCAAGCTGCGTGAGCGTCGCCGGCCCCCGCATGAGCAGGCGCAGCAGGCGCAACCGCTCGTCGTTGGCGAGCACGCGGACGGTGTCGATGGCGCCAATGTGGCTGATCTCTTCCAAGGCGAGTCCTTCACGCGGGGTGTCGTCGCCGGAACGACGCTAAGTCTCGATTTAGGGTGGCCTGACGCCGAGAGCGGTGTCAACCGTCTATTGCGGCCACTGCGGGCACCCCTGTCATCAGCTCGCGGGGGCCGCGGGCACCCGCTCTGCCGGCCCCCGCGGCCCCATGTCTTTCGGCGCGCGCACGTCGCGCCACGAGAGCTGGAAGACGCTCACGAGGATCGCCACGGCGGCGCTGGCCCACAGCACGGTGCTGATGCCGAAGGAGTCGGCGAGCGGCCCGGCCAGAGCGAGTCCCGCCGGGTAGAAAGCCAGGGACCCCAGATACTCGTAGCTGGACACGCGCGAGATCATGCCGGGAGCTACGACGCGCTGCATGCACGTGGTCCAGAAGGGGTCATAGAGTCCCCACTCGATACCCATGAAGGCCAGCGAGACGTAGAGCGTCCAGACCGGCGCCTCCATGGCGAGGAGTGCCACGGGAACGGCGGCGAGGCTCATGCCGGCGGCGATGACGAGCATGGGGCGGCGCGGCCGCCAGCGCAGGCTGAGCAGGCCGCCCGCGATCTGCCCGATGCCCATTGCCGCCGAGGTGAAGCCCCACGTGCGCGCGCCGTCGTAGGCGTCGCGCGCGACGACCGGGCCGAGCACCTGGATGGGTCCCTCGATGGCGAAGAGGAACATCGAGACGCCGGCGACCATCACCCACAACCAGGTGTGACTCGTGAACTCGCGCCAACCGGCGCTCAGGTCACGGGCGAAGCTGGTTGCGCGCGGCGGGCCGGCCGCTGTCTCGCCGCCGGCCGCCGCCTCTTCTCCGGCCAGGGCGCGACCGGGCCCGGCGGCTCCGGCGGCCGGCTCCCGCCGGCCGCGAAACGCCGCCGGCCGCAACCGCAGCAGGAACCCGGCGCTCACGAGGTACGTGAGCCCGTCGATGCCGATGCCCCAGCCGGGGCCGACCGCCGCCACGAGGAGACCGGCGAACACGGCGCCAAGAGTGATGGACACGCTCATCACGAGACTGCTGAGCGCGTTCGCCTGCTGGAGCCGCGGGGCGCTCACCACCTGCGGGATGAGGCCGACGGCGGCCGGCCTGAAGAAGGCCTCGCATACGCCCATGCCGACCTGCAGCAGCGCGAGGTGCCACACCTCCGCCACCCCGGCAATGAGCAGCGCCGCCGTCGTGCACTGGAGCGCGAAACGCAGAAGGTCCGCGACCACCATCACCTTCTGGCGCGGCAGCCGGTCGGCCCAGACGCCGCCAACGAGGAGGAAGATGGCCAGCGGCACCAGGTTGGCGGCCTCTACGATCCCGATGTCCGTCGCCGTGCCCCCGATCTCGAGCACGGCGAAGGGGAGGGCGACCAGCGTGAACATGATGCCGACCACGGACGTGGCCTGCCCGAAGAACAGCTTGCGGAACTCGGGCTCCCGGAGGGCGGAGAGGTTGTCGGCGAGCCTGGTCACCGGAGCATCCTACTCGCCACCGCGGTCGTCGGCCGCTCGCGGTCGGCCGCGACGATCGCCTACTCGATACGAGGCAGCCAGCTGAGCCACCCCGGCAGCCACCAGTTCCAGCGGCCGAGAAGGCGCATCGCGGCGGGCACCATGAGGACGCGGATCACGGTGGCGTCGAAGGCGACGGCGACCGCGAGCCCGACGCCTATGGCCTTGGTGACGACGATGGAGGTGAAGGCGAACGACAGCCCGACGACGACGATGATCAGCGCCGCGCTAGTGACGATGCGGCCGGTGCGCGCCAGCCCGAAGCCGACCGCGCGGACGTTGTCGTGGGTCGCATCCCACTCCTCGCGCATGCGCGAGAGGAGGAAGACCTCGTAGTCCATGGACACGCCGAAGACGGTGCAGAAGAGGATCACCGGGAGCTCGGCGTCGATCGCCCCGGTCGCCGTGAACTGGAACAGCCCCTCGAGGTGGCCCTCCTGAAAGATCCAGACCATGGCCCCGTACCCGGCGAGCAGAGAGCAGACGTTCATGATCACGGCCTTCACCGGGAGCACGACGCTGCGCAACATGAGGAAGAGGACGAGACCCGTGACGCCGACGACGAAGGCGATGATCCAGGGGAAACGGCTGTAGATGGCGTCGACGAAGTCGTAGATGGTCAGCGAAGCGCCGGCGACGTAGGTCGTCGCTCCCGGCGGGCCCCCGGCCTCCAGGATGTCGACGGCGAGCGCCTGCGCCTCCCCGGAGGTCGGCGGCTGCTCGGGCACGACGCGGAGCAGGGTGGTGCCCGGCGCCGTGGTCGCGGCGGCGAGCTTCTGCGCCGCCTTGACCTGCTCGGCGCCGAGCATCCCCTGGATGATGCCGGGAAGACCGGGCTGCGCCGTCTGAGGCGCCGCGTCCTCGGGCGGGCTCGCCGACGAGGCTGCTTCGACCCCCCGCCAGAACGCGGCCGCGCCGTCGGCCGACTCCATCCCCGGCAGCGTGACGATGCTGGTCACCCGGTCCACGCCGGAGAGCGCCGCGAGCTCCTGACCGTAGGCGTACAGTCGCTCGAGGTTCGCCGGCGCGAAGGGGTCCTGCTCGCCGCTCCACGTCACGAGCACCTCGATCGGCGAGAGAGCGGCCACGTCGAAGCGCTCCTGGAGAAGATCGTAGCCCTGCCGCGACTCGGAATCGCGCGGCAGGGCCGTCGCCCCGGGGATCTCGGACTCGATGCCCAGCACGGGCCACGCGAACACGGCCACGAGCGCGATCGTCCCGACGAGCACGGGGACCGGATGCCGCATGACCCAGTGGCTCCAGCGGCCCCAGAACAGCTCGTCGCCGTTCTTGCGCCCGATGACGCGCAGTGAGTTCACTCTGGGCCCGAGCAGGCCGAGCAGCGCCGGCAGCAGCGTGAGCGCGGCCAGGACACTGACGAGCACCACGAGCGCGCCGCCCAGACCCATCGAGCGCATCGACATGTACGGGATGATCATGAGCCCGAGCAGACCGACGACCACGGTGATGCCGCTGAAGAAGATCGAGCGGCCGGCATGGGCGACCGTCGTCTCCACAGCACCGGCGACGTCCTGGCCGGCGGCGAGCTCCTCACGGAAGCGTCCGACCATGAAGAGCGCGTAGTCGATGCCCACCGCGAGACCGAGCAGGGTGGCGACGTTCAACGCGAACACCGAGATGTCGACCACCTGGGCGAGCAGCCAGAAGAGGCCCAGCGTCACGGTCACGGCCATGCCGCCGCCGATCACCGGCAGGGCGGCGGCCACCAGGGTGCCGAAGATCAGCACGAGCACGAAGATCGCCACGGGGATCGTGTAGCTCTCGGCGGTGCGGAGGTCCTCGGCGGAGCGCTGCTCGATCTCGGCGTAGACGGCGGGGTCGCCGGTGAGGTGGACGGTCAGCCCGGTCGGCTTCAGCGTGCGGCGGAGCGCCGGGATCTGCGCCTGCACCTCCTCGCTCGTGCCGTCGAACTCGAGCACGGCGAAGGTCGCGCGGCCATCGCGTGAGATGAAGCCGGCGTCGCCCGTGCTCTGCGCCGTACGCACGGCGGTGAGGCCCTCGAGGCCGGCGTCCTCGACGCCGGCCAGCATCTCCCGGACCCGCGCCTGGAACGCCGGGCTACGCGCCGAGAGCGTGTCGCTGCTGAAGACGATGGTGAGGCTCGCGGGCCCGAAGCCGAGCCGCCCCTGCATCTCGCGCTGGCCTCGCTGGGAAGGCGACCCCGGATTCGTGAACCCGCCGCCCTTGAGCTGCGCTGCGATGCTCAGGCTCGCCAGAAGGCCGGCGGCGAACGCCAGCGACCAGAGCACGACGATGAGTTTGCGGCGGCGATACGCGAGCCGCCCGAGCGCTGCGAACACCCCGGGGGCCCTCCTTCCTCAGACGGCCGCGACCGTTCAAGAGGATATACTACGCGCGACGAGGCACCCGCCTCCCGGCGGGCTATCGACGATCATGGCTGAACAGACTGAACGGACATCCGCTGGCGGTGTCGTCGTCCGCACGGACGACGGTGTCGAGGTCTGCCTCATCCGGCCCACGGGACGC
Organism: uncultured Thermoleophilia bacterium; assembly: GCA_963699725.1. Classification (GTDB taxonomy): domain Bacteria; phylum Actinomycetota; class Thermoleophilia; order UBA2241; family UBA2241; genus CAIXSE01. The sequence goes on along the minus strand of CAVOVA010000027.1, from coordinate 327,589 downwards.
TCCGTGTGGGGCCTCCCCAAAGGCGGCGTCGAGGAGGGCGAGACCCTCGCAGAGACGGCCCTCCGCGAGATCGCCGAGGAGACCGGCCTGCTCGGCGTCGTGGAGCAGGAGCTCGGCGCCATCGACTACTCCTTCTACTCCCGCCAGCAGGGCGGCCGCATCCACAAGACCGTCCATTACTTCCTCGTCCGCGCCACTGGCGGCGACACGTCGCAGCACGACCACGAGGTGAGTGACGCTCGCTGGATACGGCTGCGCCAGGCGCTGCGCCTCATGACCTATCCCAACGAACGGGAGATGGTCCGTCGCGCCGCCGATGCGCTGGGTCGCCCCGTAGGAGACTGACCGTCCGCGAACGGCCGGCGAGGCTTCGCCGGCCGGCCCGCTACACCCAGGCAAGCGCTTGATGTGAGCCGAGCGCTTCCTGCATGCCGCGGCTCAGACCGGCGAGCATCTCGTCGGCGTTCACGTCGACGGGGTCGTAGTGCGCCAGCGCGAAGGTGAATGCCGGCGCTCGGCGGCGCCGGGAGCAGTGGCCCAGCTCCCGACGGAGCCGCTCGGCGGCTCCCGCCAGGCCCCGACGGCTGACGTCCGGGAGGACGAGCAAGAAGGCGCCATCCTGCGTGAGCCCGACGCTGTCGTAGCGGCGCAGGTTCTCGCGCAGGCAGTCACCGATCTCATGCCGGATGACTCGATCCCGTGCGACCGTCCCTGTCGAGGGCCGCTCGTCTTCACCGTCGCCCAGCGCGAGTTCCAGAAGCCCGAGCGAGAGGTCCATGCGCCGACAGCGCTCCACCTCGAGCGAGAGGCGCTCGTCGAACTCGCCGGGTTTGATCGCGCCGGTGTCGCCATCGAGGGTTGACCCTTCGTCGGCCACCCGGCTGAGTTGGTCGATGGTCTCGCCGAGCCCTCCGGAGTAGCCTGCTGCGATGCGCGTCAGGGCGACGTGCTCCAACGCAAGCAGGCGGCGGGTCTTGGCCTCAGCCTCCGCATGTTCGCCCACGTTGAACTTGGCGCTTATGCGCGCGACGCCCTCGCGATAGGTATCGAGCAACTCCGCCACAGGCACCCTGCGGGCAAGTCCGGCGGCGCGTGCCGCGGCTTCGAGGGCGTCGAGATAGGCCCTCTCGTCACCGGCGAGCGCGTCCGTCAGATGGGGCAGGGCAAGCTCCCAAAGGTCCCGGCTCACCTCGCCGGACGCCAGATCAGTCGTCGTGATGTCCGTGGCGGCGTCCACGTCGACTCCTTCGCCGCGCGGCGCCCGGGCAGGGACGCCGTCTACCAGCATTGTACCGTCGGCCGGAAAAGTACACACTCGTTATGCGGCCGGCACTCAAGAAGGTGAGGACGATGATGGATGTGACCCTGCTCGGCACGATGGGCTGGATGCCCCGCGGCGCGAGAGAGACCACCTGCTTCGCCGTTCGTACGGACTCTGATCTCCTGATCTTCGACGCGGGCACGGGCCTGCGGCGTCTCCTCGACCCGGAGCACGCGCATCTTATCGAAGGAGTGGCGGAGGTGCACCTCTTCCTCAGCCACTACCATCTCGACCACGTATGCGGCCTCGCGTATCTCCCCGGCGTGCTGCCCGGGCGGGACGTCGTCATCCACCCGCCCGGCGAGGCGCTCACCGGCGTGGATCCTTTGGCAGCCATGGCAGGGCTGGTCAGGCGACCGTACAACCCCGTGGATCTGATCGAGATGAGGCGCGTTCGCGTGGAACCGACGAGGGAGGGCGAAAACGACGTAGCCGGCCATGTCGTGCGCGTGCGTCCGCAGCAGCACACGGACACCAGCGTCTCGTTCCGCCTCGACGACGAGTTGGTCGTCGCCACCGACACGCAGGTCGACCCCGCCGCAGCCGACTTCGCCGCCGGCGCCGCGCTGTGGCTTCACGAGGCGTGGTACTGGGCGGCCGATCCCGGGCTCGCCGCCGTTCCCGAGGAACTGCGCCCCGGCTACGCGGCGCACAGCGAAGCGGCGGCCGTCGCCGGGCTCGCCGCGGAGGCGGGGGTCGGCCGCCTGATCTTCGTCCACCTCAACCCGCTCGCCGGCGAGCACTCGTTCCTGCCCATGCGGGACGCCGCCCGCGGCGTGTTCCCGCATACCGATATCGTGGACGACGGGACGGCCGTCTCAGTGTCGGCCTCCGTTTGACACGTCCGGTCGAACCCCGCGAGGATTCCCCCGTGGTCCGATCATGATCCGCTTACGCGACAAGCGCTTTCTCGCCGTGGCGATCGTCGTCGCGGCCCTGCTCGTCTTCGTGCTCCCGGCGTTCGCCGCTTTCCGCTACACGGCCCCCGAACAGCGCGGACAGTTCCTGACCCACCCCTGGCGCGGCTGGGACTTCGCCTACGCCGCGTTGGCCGTGCCCGGCGACGCCAAGCTCAAGACCTCGGGCATGGCGCTGCGCAAGGCAGACTGGCTGTACAAGGGCACGGCCGTCGATCCGCGCCAGGTGCAGCTGCTGTTCGTGAAGCGCGAGCAGCCGTACACGTTCGCACACGCAATCGATGGGCGCGAACTCACCAGCACCGTCATTCCGAGCTACCGGTTCATCTGGCAGGTGCAGGGTGCGATCGACACCGTCTCCGACCGCGACGACACCATCGTCGCTCTGCTGGACTACGACACCGGACGCGTGCTGTACGACATCCGCGACGACCTGACCCCTGGAGAGCTCTCGCCGGCGCCGGCCGCCACCTTGACTCCCAGCCCCGCGCCGTGATGCGGGGCGCGACCGCCAAGTACGCCCGATGACCCTCGTCGCCACCGCGTTCAGCGAGACCCACCGGTCCAGCACCGAAGGTCTCACCGGCGGAGGAGCGGCCGATGGAGCAGGCTGACCAACCGGCGGACGCCGGGACCGCGGGGACCCGAGGCGACTCCGGGTCGATCGACGACGATACGACGTCGGCAGGGGCGGCCGTGGGCGGCGCGGCCGGCGCGCACGCTGGGCCTGCGGCGACCCGCCCGCTGGCGTGGGCGCTCGTGGCCGCCGTCGGCAGCCGCATCCTGATCTTCCTCGTCGGGTTCCTCGCGGCGGAGTTCATCGGCGTCCGCGGCCTGCCCGTCGGCTGGCGCTTCCCGGCACGCGCCGAGGTCTTCACGGGGTGGCTCGGATCGCTCTTCAACCCGTGGGCGCACTGGGACGGCGTGTGGTACATCAAGATCGCGACCGGCGGCTACGCCGACGCCGACGGCAGCACGGCCTTCTTCCCGCTGTTCCCGATGCTGCTCCGCTACGTCGGCCTGCTGCTGGACGGCAACCTGCTGATCACCGGCATCCTCATCTCGCTGCTGTGCTACGCGGGGTGCGTGTGGCTGTTGTACCGGCTGGTGCGCAGGGACTTCGACGAGTCCGTCGCCAGCAAGGCCGTGGTCTACCTGGCGATCGGGCCGCTCTCGTTCTTCCTGCAGGCCGCCTACACGGAGTCGCTCTTCCTGGCGCTGTCGCTGGCCTGTTTCGTGTTCGCCCGCGAGGGCCGCTGGCGGCTCGCAGGCGTCATGGGCCTGCTCGCCACGCTCACGCGCAGCACCGGCGTGCTCCTGCTCATCCCCATGGCCTACTACTATTACGAGCGGCGCGGCTGGGACCTCAAGAAGACCGACTCGCACGTCGCCAACCTGCTGATGGTCTTCGAGGGCCTGCTCGTGTGGATGACCTACCTCGCGCTCGCCTTCGGCAAGCCGTTCGCCTTCTCGGCCGCGCAGGCTCAGTGGGAGCGCGACCTCGGGGCCCCCAACTACACGGTCGCCAAAGGAATCGGCGCCGCCGTGTGGGGTCTGCGCAAGATGGTCTCGGCCGAGTACTATCGCATGTTCTGGGAGGTGCCGCGTCCTGGTTCCGACTACAGCAACCTGGGCACGAACACCCTCAACCTGCTGTTTCTCATCGCGGCCGCGCTACTTCTGTGGTACGGGGCCCGGCGGCTCCCCGGAGCGTACAGCTGGTATGCGCTTGCGGCGCTGGCGTATCCGCTGTTCTTCCCCAGCAAGTACGTGCCGCTGATGTCGTACCCGCGCTTCACGCTTACGGTCTTCCCGCTGTACGTCGCCCTGGCGCTGTACACGCGCGACAGGCCGCGCCTGCACAAGGTGGTGGTGGCGGTGGGGGTGCTGCTGCTCATCGCGTTGACGGCCAAGTTCGCCGTGTTCAGCTGGGTGGCGTGAGGCTCGGAGCAACGGCGGCGACGGTCTCCGAACCAGTCGTCAGGGGCTGGGGGACGAGCTCCCGGACGGCGGCGACTGCGAGCTCGGCGACGCAGTCGCTCCGAGCGAAGGGATCTGAGCGCCGGGCTCCTGCCCACCGCCCCCGGCGCCGATACGCTTGAACACGTAGACCCCATCCTTGGCGTACACAGACCGGAAGTTGAGGTCGAGCACCAGCCGGCCCAGGGCGAGCGAGTGCAAGTCCTCGTCCTCCTTGTCGAAGAAGAACGGATGCCTCTGGTCGACGATCACCCAGTCGGCCGCGGCGAAGTAGGGAAAGACGTAGGCTACGCGGCGCGCCGCCAGCTGGGCGCCGACGTTGTTGTTGGCCGACACCTTGGCGTCCGGAGGGATCATCGCGACGGCCTCGTCGAGCACCGCGTCATGCCCGGTCCTGGCGTATGCCCGGCCGTCGTAGGCCGCACCCGGCAGTGAAAAGGGCAGCGGCCCGAGGAAGTAGTTGCCGGCCAGCGCGCACAACAGCACGAGCAGGGCCAGCGTGGCACGCTGCGCGCGCTGGCCCTGCATCAGCTTCTCCGTCTTGCGGAACCCGCCCCCGAGCCAGCGCCACAGACGCATCACGCCGAGCACTGCTGCTGCATACAGGAAGGGGATCTCGAGCGCCGTGTAGTGAAACTCGATGCGCCGCTGGAACGGTGTCGCGGAAAGGGCGTTGAGTCCGTACTCGGGAAGGGCGATCAGCACCGTCAGGGGGCTCAGAAGCGAAGTGAACCCGAACGGCCAGAGCAGCCCCAACCAGTAGCGCAAGTTGGATTCGGCAAGAAGGTCGGCGACGGTCTGGCCGGGGTGGGTGACGGCGTGCTTCACCACCGCGAGGGCTCCGTCACCGTAGTCGCCGTAGCGGGCGATGAAGGCGCTCTGCTCGCCACTATAGTGCGGAATCACGACCCAGACGGCAGCGGCGAACCAGGCCACACCCACGCCGGTCACCAGCAACGGCCACGGTGAGCGCTTGCGGATCGCGAAGTACACCCCCATGAAGGCGATCACCAGCGGCACGGTCTCCTTGCACGCCGCCGCGAGCACGAGGAAGACGGCGGCGTGCACCCAGCGATCCTCGTCCATGTACAGGAAGGCCCAGAGAAGGAGCGGCGTTGCGAGGGCCACCGGGTGGAACTCGTTGAGGACGAGGAACCCGAGGGCCGGATACAGCAGGTAGGCGCCGGCGAGGAAGGCGCCGGCGCTCGGGTCGCGCGTGACGCGCGTCCCGAGGCGGTACGCCGGCCAGGCACCGGTGGCCACGATCACGGCCTGCGCGACCAACAGCATCACGGGGCTCGGCCACACAAGCCAGGGGAGCGCGAACAGCGCGAGGATAGGGTCGACGTGCGAGCCGAGCCGCGACGTCTGCCGCGGCTCGAGGTCGCCGGTCGTGATCTCCAGGAAGTGGCCGTGCGCCGTGTTGTACACGGCCTGGACCATGTTGCCGAGGTCGAACCGGGCGTCCATGTACGCCCGGTACTTGAGCCACGAGAGCAGTGAGTACACGACGGCGAAGAGAACGGCGCCGCCGATGACGTACAGGGCCCGGCGGCGGAAGAGGATCCTCTTCCGCTCCTCGTCGAGTTCCTCGACGGCGGAGAGTGCGAGCAGCCCCCCGTTCGGCGCTGCCGCCCCGCCGGCACCGCGTCGCTGCCGTCGCCGACGGCTCACGATTCGCTCCTGCGCCGCACGAGGAGCTCGACGACCACGACGAGCCCCACGAAGATGAGCTCGACGACGGTCACCCACAAGCGCAGCAGAAGCGCCCACGTGAGCGCCACGCCGCCAGGCAGCCTGCCGGAGAGCGAGGCGGTGAGCACCGCCTCACGCACGCCGATCCCGCTGGGGATGAAGAACGCGACCATGCCTCCTGCGTAGGCAAGCGCGTAGGCGACGATCACCAGCGGAAGTGCGCCGACGTCGAGACCTGTGATGGCGCGAGCGAGCAGCCAGGCGCCCGTCCCGGCGACGAGCCAGTCCACCGTGAAGAGAAGGAGGAGCCAGAGCACCGTGCCGAAGCCGAGGGTGACCTCCAGCGGCGGCCGCCGGAGGAGGCGCAGAGCGCGTTTCGCCAGAGGCCCGAAGATCCTCGGGTGCATGAGGGCCACCAGGATGGGGATAGCGATCAGGCTGAGCGCCGTAAGTCCCGGGCGGTACTCCCAGAAGGGGAAGAGCACGGCGACGGTAAGGAGCGCTGAGCAGAGGCCGAGCGCCTGCTCATAGACCATTGCAGCGGTCACCCGATCCACGGCCAGCCCCTGCGCATGGCTCATCCAGGCGCGGCCGACGAACATGAAGACGTTGCCCGGCATGTAGCGCGCGAGGATCGATTTGCCCCACACCGAGGCTGCGGGCCAGAACGCGCTGCGCGCGCCGCAGCCGCGCAGGAGCAGCCACCAGAAGGCCGCCTGCGCGAAGTAGAAGATGAGGAAGGCGACGCCGGAGGCAGCAAGCCAGCCGGCGTCGAACGTCCAGTCGAAGCTCTCGACGCTGTCCCACGAGCGCACGAGGTAGGCGGCGAGGAAGTAGACGGTCGCGGCGACGATCGCCGCCTGGATGAGGCGCACGATGACGCGGCGGTGCGAGGAAGTGGCCCGCGTCTTGGCGCCGTCCGGCGCCGGCGTTCCGTGCACGCTCGCCGGCGAGGGTCCGCCCGGGCTGATCGGACCTTTGTCACCCGGACGCGCACCGGTCGTCTCGTCCTCGACGGTCATGCCGACCCCAGGGCGGCGAGCAGCTCGCCGGCTACGGCTGCGGGCGTGAACGCCCGCCGGTACAGGTCGAGCGCGCCGCGGCCGAGACGGGCACGCTCCCTCTCGTCCAGCAGCCGGCGAAGCGCGTCCGCCAAAGCGGCCCCGTCGCCTGGAGGCGTGAGCAGGGCGGCCTCTCCGCCCGCGAGCCACTCGCGAGCGCCGTCCGTGTCGGCGGTGACGACGGGCCGGCCGCAGGCCAGAGCGTCGAAGACCTTGTTGGGGACGACGCGTCCGGCCTTGTCGGAGCGGCCGAACACGCCGAGGCAGACGTCGGCCGCCCGCGTGTGGGCGCGCAGCGCCGCCGCGGGCAGCGCGCCGAGCCACTCCACGTTGGTCAGCCCGCGCGTCGCGATCGCGCTCCGGAGCTCGGTCGAGAGCTGCCCCTCGCCGATGAGGACGAAGCGAAACGGTTCGGTGCGCAGCAACTCGGCGGCGGCCAGCACGACGTCGACGCCGTGCAGCGGGCTCCACTTGCCGTACTGAAGTACGGTCAGCGGTTCGCCATACTCGCGCGCACGGGCGGCGCCGTCCGCGTGCGGCTCCGGCAACGCGCCGACCGGCGCGACGACGAGCCGACCTCGCGCGAGGCCGAACGCCTCCTGGTAGTAGGCCGCATGCGCCCAGGTGTCCGCGAGGACGAGGTCCGGCAGCCGAAAGGCCACCTCGTCGACGGCGCGCACCGCAGCCGCCTTGACGCCGCCGATGCGCACCAGCGCGCGATCGCCGGCAAAGGTGTCCCAGAGAGAGACGAGCGGGTCGAAGACGAGGCGCGCGCGGCGGAAGGCCGCGAGCAGCCGTCCGAACGGCACGAGGAAGTGCCCGGGATAGCCGACGATGACCGCGTCCACGTCCAGGTCGCGGCGATGCTGCAGGAGCAGCCGCGCATGCGCCACCGCCACTCCGGCGGCGAGACGTGCGGCGCCGCGCGCGCCGGCCATCTCGATCGCCGTCATGCGCGGCAGATCGGCCTGGAATTCGAGGACGTCGATGCCGTGCTCGCGGAGTCCCGCAATGAGCACGGCGTTGCGCGGGTAATCCCGCTCGTAGCTCCCGAAGTACGCGACGGTCCTGGTCACGAGCGTGCGGCGACGCCGGAGGCGCCCTGCGAAGCGGCATCCTCGCCGTCTCGTCGGTCCGGCTCGCCCCGCGGCCGCGCGGCCGACGGTCCCGCCTCCACGAGCACGGCCACCTGTGCCGGGTCCGGACCGCGGCGAGCGCGCGTGCTGGCTATGAGCTCGCCGATGAGCCCCAGGCTCAGCAGCTGGACCCCCACGATGATCAGGAGCACCCCGAGCAGGAGCAGCGGGCGCTGCCCGATGGGGTTGCCGAACACCAGCTTATCGATGGTCAGGTAGAGCTCGACGAGCACGCCGATGACGATCAGCAGCGTACCGATGCCGCCGAAGAGGTGCTGCGGGCGATGCTGGTACCGACCGAGGAACATGACCGTGAGCAGGTCGAGGTAGCCGCGCATGTACCGCTGCCAGCCATACTTGGAGCGGCCGGCCGTGCGCCGCCGGTGGCTGACCTTGACCTCGGTCACGCGGAAGCCCGCCTGCGCGGCGACGACGGGGATGTAGCGGTGGAGCTCGCCGTAGACCGAGATGGTGTCGACCACGTCGCGCCGGTACGACTTGAGCCCGCAGTTGAAATCGTGCAGCGGGATGCCGGAGGCGCGGCGCACCGTCCAGTTGAAGAAGCGCGAGGGGAGCGTCTTGTTGAGCGGGTCCTGACGGCGCTGCTTCCAGCCCGAGACGAGATCGTAGTCCTCCGTGAGCGGGGCCACGAGCCTGGGAATCTCCGCCGGGTCGTCCTGGCGGTCGCCGTCCATGGTCACGAGGAGGTCGCCGTGGGCGGCGGCGAATCCGTGCGCGAGCGCCGCCGCCTTGCCGAAGTTGCGCCTCAGCTTGACGACGAGCATGTCGTCACGAGCTTCCGCGAGCTCCTTCATCACCGCGAACGAGCCGTCCGTGGAGCCGTCGTCCACGAACACGATCTCGTAGGGGGTCGCGTACGTGGCAAGCGCCTCGTCGACCTCGGCGACGAGCGGCACGAGGCTGTCGGCCTCGTTGTACACGGGAATGACAAGTGAGAGGAGAGAGCCCATATCGGCTCACTAGGATACATCCTCGCGGCAGGCGCCATGTCTCCTTCGAGATCGTCGAGACGCGGCTCGGGGAACCCGTCGGCGCGGAGCGCGCTTCTGCACCCACCGTTCGGCGCGCTCCGCATGCGGGCGCGCCTCGTACGCGCCCGCGCGGCGCCGCGTACGCGCTGGCGGGGAAACAGACCACTTGGTAGCATGGGATGGCTCCCCCGTCTCTCTCGGGGGCTGGAGGACGCGGATGGGCAGGAGAATCTGGCTCGTTTTGGCGATCGGCGCGCTCGTCGCGACGTCGTTCGCGGCGAGCGTGGTCTCCGCCGGGCGCGCCACCGAAGACCGCCCTAAAGAGATCACCCGCGGTCTCGACTACCTCCACGCCCGCCAGCGCGACGACGGCGGCTTCGCCACTCCCGAGAACACCGCCTGGAGCGTGATGGGCGCAGTCGCCAGTGGCGAGCGCATGGGCAACAGCGCCTGGCACGTCAAGGGCAAGAACCCGTTCGACTACCTCCAGGCCACCGACCTCGTCGCCGCGAGCACGGGCGCGAACGTCATCAACGCCCCCATCTACTACGCCCGCCTCATCATGTCCTACGTGGCCATGGACCGGGCGGGCACCGTGGGGACCGCCGGCAGCAAGGGCGTCAACCTCCTCGGCGTGCTCCTCACCTACCAGGACACCAGCGACGGCTCCTGGAGCCGAGGGGCCTTCTCCCCGGTACCGCCCTCCACGGTGTCCGCTGTGCGCACGACCAGCTGGGCGATCCTCGCCATGCACAACCTCGGCGTGAGCCGAAACGACAATCGCTTCAGGATGGCCGGGGCGTGGCTTGCCGCGCAGCAGAACACCCTGCCGAGCGGCGACGGCGGCTTCGCCCGCGGTGAGCAGGGCGGCGATTCCACCGCGCTCGACACGGCGCTCGCCTACCAGGCGCTCGCCGTGAGTTCCACCGACGCGGACTGGGACCCCGTCGCCGCGCGCGCGTTCCTCGAGAACTGTCAGAATGCCGACGGTGGTTTCCCCGTCAGTCCCGGCGGCAAGACCGACGCCGAGGCCACCTCGGCCGGCATCCAGGCCATACTCGCCATGGGCGAGCGCCCGGACGATCCGGCATGGACGGTCGGCGCCAACACGCCGATACGCGCCCTCAGCGGGCTGCTCCAGGAGAACGGCTCGTACAGACTGACATCCAGCACGTCGCCGCGCCCGCTCACGGTGACGAGCTGGGCGCTCGTCGCGCTGCGTGCCAAGAGCTTCACGACCTATCCCGGCAACCCGGGCACGGCTCACACCGCGTTCCGCTTCCGGCCGCAGTTCAACTCGGTGTCTCCCAAGAACGGCGCCAAGTTCAAGACGACGCGCAGCGTGCTCATCCGCGCCACGTACACGGACTTCTCTCCCAAGGGGACCGGCATCAAGACGTCGGCCTGCCGCGTCTACGTGGACAACACCAACAAGACTCGGCCTGCGACGATCGGCAGCTCCAGCCTGCGGCTGAAGCTCAAGAACGTGCCCAACGGCAACCACACGTACACGATCAAGCTGGTCGACCGCGCCGGCAACCAGAAGATCATCGAGCGCAAGTTCACCGTCGCCGTGCCCATCCCGACGCCGAAGCCGACCCCGAAGCCGACCCCCACGTACGCACCCACGCCGCGGCCGACCTACAACCCCGGCCCGGTCTATCCGCCTGTGTACCCCACGCGCACTCCGACGCCCGTCCCGACCCTGACGCCGACGCCGACCCCGACGCCGTATGAGACGTACACTCCGTATCCCTACGGCAGCCCGAGCGCGGCGGCGAGCCCCATCGTCACCGGCTCGCCGATCCCGTCGCCCAGCGCCTCGGCGAGCCCTTCCGGCGTCGCCGGCGAAGGGGACGGGGGTAGTGCCGCCGGGTTCGTGGGTGGTACGCTGCTCGCGATGCTGCCCATCGGCGCCGTCATCTCCTACCTCGTCCTGCACCGCCGCGAAGACCTCCTCGCCGGAGCAAGCCGAGGTGCGGTGCTCGCCGGCGGAGGAAGCTCCTGGGAGCGCTTCAAGCAGACGCTCGCCAAGTCCAAAGACCTGACTCGACCGTCGTCGCGGGAGTGAAGCCCACGTGAACGATCTTCAGCAACTCATCTACGACATCTCCAGGATCCTTCTCTGGCCCGTCCTCATCGCCGCCATCGTCTGTCTCGTCTGGGTGCTCATCGAGTGCGGGGTGCTCCTCTACGAACTGTGGCTGCGCTTCCGCTATCGCGATATCGACGCGCTCGAAGTGCGCGCGCTGCGCGCGCGCATGGCCTTCCGAGACGGCAAGCCACGCACGGCGTACCGCTATCTGCAGGAGAACAGCTACTCTCTGGTGGTCGTTCGCTTCCTCTACGACCTGATCCGCAACTACCAGACGGAACGGTTGGCGGCGAAACCACTCAAGCTCTTGCAGGAGTACGAGTTCTACACGATCAAGCGGCTCGAGCGGACTCGGATCCTCGTGCGTATCGGCCCCATTCTTGGCCTCATGGGCACACTCATCCCGCTGTCGCCCGCGCTGATCGGCCTCGCCGCCGGCAACATGGAGCAGCTGTCGACGAACCTCGTCACGGCCTTCTCCGTGACCGTCATCGGCCTGCTCATCGGCGGCCTCGCCTTTGTCGTCAGCATCGTCCGTGACCGCATGTACTCGCAGGACATCTCCGACATGGAGTACCTGCTCGAGCTGCTGGAGGGCGAAGACGTGCGCCTGAAGTCCGGCAGGCGTCTGTCCAAAACGGGCGTCTGGGACACCGAGGCGGAGGTCGAGTACGAGATAGCGGACGAGGATGCCGAGCGCACGTCGATCATCACGCTGCCGGAGACCCCGAACGAGCCGCTGCTTCCGGTCGCCGTGGGCTCCACCAGCGGCAACGACGGCTCTCGCACCACACCGACGACGTCGGCGGCGGCCGGCGACACAGGCCGTCCGGCCGCCGGAAGGACGGACCGGGGAGACGGCCTCACCTTCGACGACCCGAGCATGGACTGGAACCGGTACGACGACCCGTTCGCCGATCTCGGCCCCATCGATCCCGAGGGGACCGACGATCCGCGGCCGCGCGGCTCGGGCGGTCCCACCCGCCGTCGCTGAGCGGCTGAGCGGTCATGCCGGCCAGCGACGAGCACTCCAGGCTGCACAACCTCGGGACCGTCATGGGCGTTCCCGAGAGCGGCCTCCGCTACATGCGCCGGCGCCGGGTCGGCACGGCCGACCGCAACGGCGATCCGCTCGATGGACTCGTCAATCTGTTCACCGTGGCTGTCGTCTTCGCCGTCGCCCTCCTGGTCGCCGTGCTCGCGGCGGTCGATCTGGGCGGGTTGCTCACCAACGAGAACATGACCATCGTCACCAACCCGGGTACGCCGGAGATGCAGGTCATCGTCAAAGAGGGCGACACCATCACCAAGCTCGACATGGAGTCCGGAGCGGAGGTCGCCGGCACGGGTACGCTGCTCGGCTCGTTCTACGAGCTTGCCGACGGCACGGTCATCTACGTGCCGGCCGGCCAGACCGCGCCCGACGGCGCCACGCCGGCCCCGGGAACCACGCCGGTCCCCGGCGCGACGCCCACGCCCGGCGTCACGAGCACACCGGGCGTCACTCCGTACCCGACCCCGACGCTCCCACCGCCTACGGCGTTCCCCACGTCGCCGCCGACGCCGACTCCGGGCGTGACGCTCACGCCGGACACCGGCACCGTGACCAGCGGCACCCTCTGACGCGCCCCGCCGCTCAGCCTAGCGAGCGCAGGAGCTCGATGAGGCGCTGGAGCTCGGCGGCGTTCTTGAAGCCGATCTGGATCGAGCCGCCGCGCTTGCCGCTGCGTATGCGCACCGGCGCCTCGAACACGCCGTAGAGCTCGTCGGCCAGCTCTGTGAAGTCCGGGCCGGAAGACGACCGCGCCGGAGGCGCGGCCTCGTCCGGCCCCTCCGCGAGCTTGCGCACGAGCGCCTCGACCTGGCGCACCGTGAGCCCTTCAGTGACCACGAGCCGCGCCACGCGGCGGCGCTCGCCATGGTCGGGCAGCGCCAGCAGCGCGCGCCCGTGGCCCTCGGTGAGCTCACCGCGCTCGACCATGGCTTGCACGTCGTCCGGCAGGTCGAGCAGCCGCAGAAGGTTGGTGACCGCCACACGGCTGCGGCCGACGAGCTCGGCAATGCGTTCGTGCGTGAGGCCGAACTCGTCCGCCAGCGCCGCGTAGGCCTGCGCCTCTTCTATCGCATTCAGGTCCTCGCGAGCGACGTTCTCGGCCAGGGCGATCTCGAGCGATGCGATCTCGTCGGCGGGCCGCACCAGCGCCGGGATGAAGTCGAGGCCGGCGAGCTTCGCGGCGCGCAGGCGCCGCTCGCCGGCGATGAGCTCGAAGCGCACGCCTGCCGGCGCCGGCAGGCCGGCGGCCCCCAGCGCCGTCTCCGCGTGCAACGGCCGCACGACGACCGGCTGCACCACGCCGAGCGCCTTGATGGACGCCGCCAGCTCGTGTAGCTCGTCGTTGGAGAACGTCCGCCGCGGCTGGCGGCGGTTGACGGCGATGTCGGCGAGGGCGAGCTCGCGGAGGCGGCCCTCGGGCGGCGCGCCGGCCGAGCCGGAACGCCCCATCGCGGCCCGACTCTCACCGATGAGCGCGCCGAGGCCCTTGCCGAGCGCCTTCTTGCTGCTCCCACCGGGCGTCGGGCCTTGCGGACGCGCGGACGGCGCGTCGGGATCGCGTGCTTCAGTCACGGGAGACGACCTCCTTGGCGAGATCGAAGTATGCGTCGCTGCCGGCGCAGGTCGCATCATAACGCGAGATGGGGAGCCCGTGGCTGGGCGCCTCACTGAGTCGGACGTTGCGCGGGATGATGGTCTGGAGGACGTGCTCTCCCAGATGCTCCCTCACCTCGCCGGCGACTTCGCGCCCCAGGCGCGTGCGGCCGTCGTACATCGTCACCACCACCCCAAGGATCGAGAGCTCGGGGTTGAGATGCTCCTGCACGAGCCCGATCGTCTCGAGCAGCGACGCCAGACCCTCGAGGGCGTAGTACTCGGCCTGCACCGGGATGAGCACCTCGCGCGCGGCGACCAGCGAGTTGACGGTGAGGACCCCGAGAGACGGGGGACAGTCGATGAACACGAAGTCGTGCGTCTCGACGTGCCCGGCCAGCGCGTAGTCGAGCACATACTCGTTGCCATCCGCGCCGGCGAGCTCGACGACGGCACCAGCGAGGTCCGGGCACGATGGCACCAGCGAAAGGTGGTCGACGGGGGTGGCCACGGAGGCCTCGGCCACGCCGGCGGCTCCGCCGAGAATGCCGTAGCTCGTGAGCCGCGCGTCCTCGGCGCGAACGCCGAGGCCGGCGGAGGCGTTGGATTGCGGGTCCATATCGAGGAGGAGCACGTCGAACTCGGCCTCGGCCAGACAGGCCGCGAGGTTGACGGCGGTCGTGGTCTTGCCGACTCCGCCCTTCTGGTTGGTCACGGCGATGACGCGGGTCACCAGGCTCCTTTCGGGGGCACCGATACTAGCAGATGACGTAGCCCCTCCTGTCTCCTGTGGCAGTCGCCCTGGTCAGGTGCGACGAGCCCGCCGTCAGGCGCCCAGCGGGCGCTTCGCGGCCATGCCTTCGCGCCGCGGGAGCCACTCCGGCGTCTGCGCCGTCTTGCGATAGACGACGCAGACGGCGTCGTCCAGCGGCGACCCCGGCAGAGGGGCCGGCGGCTCGGCGGCGAGACCGCAACGCGCCGCCGCGACGTCCGCGTCCGGGCCCTCATCGAGGAGCGCGCGACGCGTCTTGCTCGCCAAGAGAACGCCGTCCTCCGCGAGAAGCGGGGCCGCCAGCTCGACGAGCACCGGGAGCCCGGCGACCGCGCGTGCGAGGACCACTCCGAAGGCGTCGCGGCCCGGCGCGCCCACAGAGGCAAAGCGCTCGCTGCGGGCGCACACGACGCGGGCGCGAGTGGCCAGCCCGCACGCGGCAACCGCCTCCTCCAGGAACGCGCACTTCTTGGCCACCGAGTCGAGGACGGTGAGCTCGACCGTGGGGAGCGCCACCGCGAGCGGGATGCCGGGGATACCTGCGCCTGAGCCCAAATCCAGCCAGCCGGCTCCTTCTCGCTCGCGCAATTGGGGCACCGCGAGCAGCGCCAGAGAGTCGCCGATCAGGGTGTCGACGACACCGACCGGATCATTGAGGCCCGTGACGTTGCCGCGCCGCCAGCCCAGCAGCAGGTCGACAAAGCGGCTGAGCACCGCGGTCTGGACTTCGTCCAACCCGTGCCTCGTTGCGAGCCGCTGAAGCGCGGCCCCATACATGCCCGATGCGTGCATCGCCGGAGCCTACCACGGGCCGCGGGCGCACAATCCGCGGCGGCCGTCCGGCCCCAGACTGCGGCGGCAGGCGCGCGCTCGACCGCCGCTCGGCAAGGGCGGTCAGCCCACGGCGACCGCCTCGCGCAGCGCGCCGGCGAGCGCGTCCACATCGTCGGGCGTCGTCTGCCAGGAGCACATCCAGCGGACCACGCCGGCGTCCTCGTCCCAGACGTAGAAGTGATACTGCTCGTGAAGCCGCTCGATGACCGGCCGCGGCAAGGCGGCGAAGACCGCGTTCGCCTGCAGCGGATAGGCGATGCGAACGCCCGGCACTTCGGCGGCTGCATCGCCGAGCCGCCGGGCCATCGCGTTGGCGTGCCCGGCGGTCTCGCGCCAGAGATCGCCCTCCAACAGGCGCAGCAGTTGCGCGGAGATGAAGCGCATCTTGGAGGCCAGCTGTGTGCCCTGTTTGCGCGCGTACAGGTAGTCGTCAGCGAGTCCCGGCCGCAAGAACACGACCGCCTCCGCCCCAAGCAGGCCGCACTTGGTGCCGCCGAGGGTCAGGAGGTCGACACCGCAGCCGGTCGTCAGATCGCGCAGCTCCAGGCCGAGCGCCTCGGCCGCGTTCACCAGCCTGGCGCCGTCGACGTGCAGCAGCAGGCCGGCCTCGTGGGCAGTCGCCGCCAGCGCCGTGATCTCGGCCGGCGAATACACCGTGCCAAGCTCGGTGGATTGCGAGATCGAGATCACTCTGGCCTGGACATGGTGCTGATCGCCGAAGCCGACGAGCCGGCCCTGCAGCAGCTCCGGCGTCAGCTTGCCGTCCGGCGTCGGAACGTCGATCAGCTTGGCGCCGGCGATGCGCTCCGGCGCACCGCACTCGTCGACGTTGATGTGCGCCGTCTCCGGGCAGATCACGGCTTCGTAGGGCCGGAGGACGGCGGCGAGGGCGGTGACGTTGCCGCCGGTGCCGTTGAAGACGGGGAAGGATTCCACCTCGCCGAACAGCTCGCGCAGCCGCTCGCGCAGCCTCGCCGTCCAGGCATCGTCGCCGTAGGCCTGCGCCCAGCCGCTGTTGGCGGCGGCGACGGCGTCGAGGACGGCGGGGTGCGCGCCCGCATAGTTGTCGCTCGCGAACAGCGTGAGCGGGACGCCTGCGGCGCCGCTCACGCCGCCACCTTCTTCTTGAGCGACTCGTAGAACAGGCTGAGCGGGAACTCGTCGTCGAGCACGCGGTCGATCCAGGCCCGCGGCTCGGCCTCGTCCGAGAAGACGCGGGCCTCCGCACGCCACTGCGAGCCGAGGTTCGGCGTCACGTACCGCGAGATGAGGTCGTGCGCAGCGATCCAGTAGGTGACCCTGCTCGTCTCGATCCCGTGCCGGTACAGCTCCTCGACGAGCTCGCGAAGCTCGCCGACCGTCGCCTCGATCCGCTCCCAGTCGATCAGCAAGCGGTTGTCGGTCCAGCGCACGACGCCACGGTCGTGGAGGAACCCGAAGAGCAGCTGGCCGCCGAGCCCGTCGTAGTTGCGCACGCGGTTCCCGGTGACGGGGAAGCGCAGCACGCGGTCGAAGAGGATGGCGTACTGGATGTAGCGCGCGAAGGGGAAGCCGTCGCGCGTGAGCTCGCCGGCGGTGCCGTACGTGGCGAGATCGACGCGCAGCTCCTCGAGCGAGTACATCCAGTACGGCAGACGCTGGCGGATCATGAACGGGTCGAAGGGCAGGTCGCCGTGGCTGTGCCAGCGGTCGTGGATCATGTCCCAGAGGACGTAGGTCTCGAGCGCCAGGTCCGGTGATTCGGCAAGAGCCTGCG
This sequence comes from uncultured Thermoleophilia bacterium, assembly GCA_963699725.1. Taxonomy (GTDB): domain Bacteria; phylum Actinomycetota; class Thermoleophilia; order UBA2241; family UBA2241; genus CAIXSE01. The sequence goes on along the minus strand of CAVOVA010000027.1, from coordinate 310,383 downwards.
CGTCGGGCGGCAGGTCGATGGAGAGGACTTCGGCTCCGCGGAGAGTCGAGCGCCGGTACCTGGAGGACTCGCGGTCGCAGAAGATGGCGCCGAAGTGATTGGTCGGACGCTCGGCGACGCTCACCGTCTCGGGGAACAACACCGCGCACTCGCTGTCGTAGCCAGCGGTGTTGTCGACGAGCTGCACCGGCACGAACTTGGCGTTGTCGTAGAGTTCCTGCTCGATCCGCGCGACGAACTCAGGCCAGGGGGAACGCGTGATCAGCGCCTCGAAGCGCGTGTCCGGTGAGCCGTTCGGCGTGTACATGGGGAAGACGACGAGGTTCTCGATTCCGTCCCGGCGGTGCAGCTCAGGGCGGAAGAGATCCAGGGAAGCCCCGAAGTCCGGCTTGGCGCACCCACCCTCGACCCACGCCTGCAAGTCGACGACCACCTGGGCGAGGTAGGCCTCCTCGTGCGGGAAGCGGGGTGCGAGGTCGGCGATGGCCTCGGCCATCGTCACCACGAGCTCCCTCACCTCACCCGCGTCGTGCGCGTCGAGGTCGATCTCGCCCTTTGGCTCCTGCAGCAGCCGGAGCGTGTCCGTGGTGTCCTTGAGGCGCTGCCACGCGGGATCCTGCGCCGCCTCGGAGAGGATGGGCGTCGAGTCGGCACGAAACGCGGGCAGCGAGGTCCAGTACGCCAGGTTGAGCCAGAGCTGCAGGTGATCGCGCCGGGCCAGGAAGTCGTCGCCGAAGAGGTCCGAGTCGGCGGCGACCACCACCCGGCCCTCCTTGTACGGGACCGCGACGAGCAGGCCGGCGCCGGGCGGATCGGCGGTGGCGCGCGTGCGCAGCAGCACCGCGCCTTCGACGTCCGTCGCCACCACGCCGGCCCGATAGAAGCCGACGTCGCGCACCAGATGCAGGATGCTGGGGTCGGCGGCTTCGCCGGCCGCATCAGCGTGGATCCACGACGGCACATCGTCGCCTGACTCGTAGTCGAGGACGGTGGCGTTCTCGAGCCGCACGCCGAACGACGCGAGCAGCTCATTGAGGTTGCCGCCGTGCTTGTCCTCTTCTTCGTCGCCGAGGACGACGAGGCCGCCGCCGGCGGCCACGAAGGCCTCGACGGCGGCGATCTCGGTAGGCGAGAAGCTGGGCGGATCGTCGCCCACCGTCCGCTCCCACCGGGCGTCACTCGGATGCGCGATGACGAGCACGTCGACGCCGGCCAGCGCGACTCCGTCCAGCGGCCGGCCGGTGCTCGTCGCTACCTCGAAGTCCCTCTCGCTGAGAGCGGCGGCGGCCGCCGCATACGAGGCGGCGGCGGGGTGCGACGGTCGCATCCGCGCCGCCGCCTCCGGCCGGATCGACCAGGCCTCACCATGGTGCTCGTCGAACAGCACCTTCGCTACCTTCCGCTGACGCAGGGTATCGAGCATGCGGACCTCCAGAGGAGAGGCTCTGACGTGACGCGCCTCGGGCGCGGAGTGATGGATACCGACGAGAAGGTTGTTCCTGACTCGACGGCGACGCCAAACCCTGCCGACCGGCCCCGGTGCCGTCAGCAGTCGCGATTCTTGGTGAGAACGAGCACCGTGCCGCCCTCGGCCGGCTTGCGCAGATCGAAGCCGTCGACGACCGCCCGGATGATCGAGATACCCATGCCGCCCTCGGCCAGATGGATCTCGGGGATGGCGCGGCACTCCGGGCAGTCCTCGTCGTCCTCGTGGAATCCGCCGCCCTGGTCGCGGATGAGCACGGTGACGCGGTCCGCGTGCACCGTGAACTCCAGATGAACCTGGCCGTCGTCGTGGTCGTAGGCATGGCGCACGGAGTTGGAGCAGGCCTCGGTGAGAGCCAGCTTCAGATCGGCCACGGCTTCGTCAGAGAAACCACCGCGAGCGCGGAGAAGGCCGGAGAGAGCCAGACGACCGAGCAACACGTACTCCGCCTTCGCTGGGATATCGAGCTTCACGTAGTCATCCACGGCTGCGAATCCTATCGAGTCGGGGTCTGCCATGCCAGAGTCAACACGCTCCGCTCATACCCGTCTTCACTTCTTGACCGATGTGCGTACGTTCACGTTCTCTCCACACATCGCACACAACGTTCCCCGCAGGGCGACATCCTCAACCGCATACCCGGTTCGGCGGACGAGGAGCCGTTTGCAGTTCGGGCAAACGGTGTTCTCTCCCTCGTGACCAGGCACGTTGCCGAGGTACACGAATCTGAGCCCTGCGTCACGCCCGAGACGGACGGCGTGCTCCAGCGTAGGGATCGGCGTCGGCGGCAGGTGGGCGAACTCGAGGTGGGGCATGAAGCGGGTGATGTGCCACGGCGTATCGGACCCCAGTCGATCGACGATCCACTCGGCGATACCTCTGAGCGTCGCGTCGTCGTCGTTGAAGGTCGGGATCACGTTGGTCACGATCTCCACGTGGCAGCCGTACTCCGCCTTGGCCGCCTCCGCGGCCTCCAGCACCGGGGTCAGATCCGGAATGCGGCAGAGCTCCTTGTACTGCTGGTTCGTGAATCCCTTGACGTCGACGCGGTAAGCGTCGATGTGCGGCCCGAGCACCTCAAGGGCGTCGGCGGTGACGTAGCCGTTGGTGACCATCACCGTGTACAGCCCGTGCTCGTGCGCGGCCTGGGCGCCGTCGAGGATGTACTCCAGCCAGATCGTCGGCTCGTTGTAGGTCCACGCGATGCCTCGGCACTCATTGTTGGCTGCCAGTACCGCAAGATTGCGGATCGGCAGGTCGCGCAGGTCGCGGGTCGCCTCACGGGGATCGGCGTGCGCGATCTGCCAGTTCTGGCAGTGGCGGCAGGCGAAGTTGCAGCCGACGCTCCCGAGCGAGAGCACCGTGGTGCCCGGGAAGAAGTGATACAGCGGCTTCTTCTCGATGGGGTCGGCGGCGACGCTGCAGACCCGCCCGTACGTGATGGCGTAGAGCGTGCCGTCGCGGTTGACGCGCGCCCGGCACGTGCCGCTCTTGCCGGACGCGATGCGACAGAGGCGCGGGCACACGCGGCACTGCACCGCGCCGTCCTCGAGGCGCTCGTAGAGCATGGCCTCATGCCAGTCGTTGACGGCCGCGGCCATCGTCAGCTCCCCGGCCTGGGCAGGCCGGCGATGCCGCGCCCGACGCAGTCGATCAGCGCGGCCTGCAACTCGTCATTGCCGGATGCGACGCTGGCCATCTGGTACGTCGCGTCCGAGCCCAACACCGGCCGGTCGTCGAGCGTGCCGCCGTCGGCGTCGCCGAACGGCAGGCCGGCCTCCTTACAGAGCAGGTACGCCGCGGCGATGTCGTAGGGCGAGTTGCACAGCACGGCGCCGCGACCGACGCGGCGGAACTCCGCCTCGGTCCAAGGGTGCGCGGCGATGATCGCCGGGCCGATGTCGACGTAGGCGTCGAGTTGCCCGGTGAGGATGCGCGTGACGCCGTAGGTGGCGGAGCCGATGTCGAAGACGCAGCCGCCGACCGACGAGCCGTCGATGAGCTCCTCGAGGACGCTCGCGAGGATCACGGCCGGCCGGCCGCGGAAGCCGAGTGTCCAGAAGATGCTCTCGAGGTCGGCGCTCGGGGTGGGAAGAAACGGGATCTCCGAGCCGTCCTGCCGCCACATGCGAAAGCCGGCACCCCTCTCGGCCACGAAGAGGTCGCCGTTCTTGATCTCCTGGATGACGCCGGCGACCACGTCGCCCATCGTCGGCGCCGGACCCGCCGGCACCGCGGCGATGCTCACGCAAGCCATTTCGAAGCCGGCCGCCGCCGGACGAGTGCCGTCGATGGGATCGACGATGAGGATCAGCTCCGGGTCTGTCGCTCCCTGCAAGCCACCGTCCTCGGAGTAGAACGCCCAGGTCGGCAGGTACTCGCTCATGTAGGTCGCGAGCACGGCCTCGGCCTGCTCGTCGATGCTGAAGGTGATGTCGCCGCCGACCGCTACCCCTGCGTGGCCGCGGGCGGAGTGCGTCCCCAGGGAAGGCAGCACGACTTCGCGCAGGCGGCCGCACAGGGCGATCAGCTTGTCGGTGGCGTCGGTCACGGGGGCCACATTCTACCCTGCTATACTCCGAATGCCGACCGATCACCGCCGTTCCACTCGGGCCGGTCGTCCGTCACCATGACCTCTGCGCCCGCCACTCCATGAGCGAGACGCCCGCACCCGCCGGGACCGTCGCCTATCGCGCCGGCGGGTCCATCTATCTCAACGTCACCAACCGCTGCTCGAGCTCGTGTGAGTTCTGCATCCGCGACTGGACCGACGGCGTGTACGGCGAGAACCTGGTGCTCGACCACGAGCCGGACGTCGACGAGACCGTCCGGGCCATCGAGCTCGCCTTCATGGATGAGGCCGCCGAGGAGGTCGTGTTCTGCGGCTTCGGCGAGCCCACGATGCGACTCGACGTCGTGCTGGCAGTGACTGAGTGGCTGCGGCTGCGACGCATCCGTAGCCGTCTGGACACGAACGGCCACGGCCAGCTGCTCAATCCGGACGTGGACGTGCCGGCGGCCCTGTCGGCGGCCGGCCTGGGCGCCGTCACCGTCAGCCTCAACGCGGCAACGCCGGAGGAGTACGATCGCGTGTGCAGGCCCGTCTTCGCGAAGTCCCACAGGGCCGTCCTGCGTTTCGCCGAACAGTGTCTTGCGCATGGAATAGAGACCACGCTGACCGCCGTCGACTACCCGGGCGCGGATCTGCCCGCGGTAGCCGACCTCGCGGCCGCCATGGGCGCCGGGTTCAGGGCCCGCGGCTACGCGGCCCCGCGCGAGCGCGAAGCTGCCGAGAAGGGAGACCGGTGATGGCCGAGTCCGGAGCACGGATCCTCCTCGTCGACGACGAGGAGGCGATTCTCAAGCTGCTGCGGTTCCCCCTGGAGAAGGAGGGCTACCAGGTAGTGACCGCGCGCGACGGCGAGGAGGCGCTCGAGACCTTCACGCGCGAGGATTTCGACCTCATCATCCTCGACCTCATGCTCCCGCACGTGGACGGCATGGAGGTCTGCCGCCGCGTCCGCGCGCAGAGCATCGTCCCGATCATCATGCTCACCGCCAAGGGCGACGAGTTCGACAAGGTCCTCGGCCTCGAGATCGGCGCCGACGACTACATCACCAAAGACAAGTTCAGCCTGCGCGAGTTCCGCAGCCGCGTCCGCGCACAGCTGCGCCGCGCCGAGATGAGCCGCAGTGCCGAGGCCACCAAGAAGGAGGTCATCAAGGTCGACGACCTCGAGGTGGACGTCCTCAAGCGCAACGTGATCGTGCGCGGCGCCAAGGTCGACCTCACCTATATCGAGTTCGAGATCCTCAAGACCTTGATATCTCACCCGGGAAGGGTCTACAGCCGGCAGCTCCTGCTCCAGCTGGTCTGGGGCGACAGCGACTACCGCGACTCGCGCACCGTGGACGTTCACATCCGCCACCTGCGCGAGAAGCTCGAGGCCGACCCCAAGGACCCCGAGTTCATCTTCACGGTCCGTAACATCGGCTACAAGTTCCGCGAGTTCTGATAGGACGCGGCGCAACGGCGCCCCCTTGCGATGTTCCGATCAGTAAAGAACTGGCTCACGCTCCTCATCGTGGCCGTCGTCGCCTTTGCGATGATGGTCGCGTGGGTGTACGTCGTCCCGCCGCTTCGCGGACGGCTGGTGGAGCAGAAGCTTACTGATGCACGCGGCAACGCAGAGCTGATCGGGAACACGGCCGGCGCGTACCTGCGCTACGACCTGAAGACCAGTCAGCCGATCGTGTTCGACCTCACGGGGCTGAGAACGTGGCTGAACAGCATCTCCACGCGCTTTGCGGGCCGTGCCATCATCTACACGCGGAATCTCGTCTTGTTCAGGGATTCCAGCGGCCAGACCTCGCCAGACGTCGCGGACTATCCGATGCTCGACGAGGCAGTGCGCACGGGCAAGGTGGCGCAGGGCACGGTGACCACGGCCAACGGCAGCGTGGCAGCCACAGCCATCCCCTTGTTCTCACAGAACACCGGCAGCGTCGTCGCCGCCGTCCTCGTCATCTCGCCTCTGAAAGACGTGGACAACGCCGTCAACGCCGTCCAACGGCAGCTGCTGTTCGCCACGGTCCTGGCGCTCGGCGTGAGCCTGTTGCTCGGCTACATGGCCTCCTACTTCATCGCCCGCCGGCTCAAGCGCATCGAGCGCAGCGCGGAACTCATCGCCGGCGGCGACCTCTCGGCCAAGGTGCCCGAGACGGTGGAGGACGAGATCGGGCAGCTGGCCGACACGTTCAATGTGATGGCCGACAGGCTGCGCAGCGCCTTCGCCCAGGTCGAGTACGAGCGCGACCGCGTCGAAGTGCTGCTGAATGACCTGAGCGAAGGCGTGATCGGCGTCTCGGCCGAGGGCACCATCACGATCGCCAATCCGGCGGCGTCGATCCTGCTCAACGAGCAGATGACGGTGGGCACGACCGTCGACGAGGCGCTGCCCGCCGATGTGGTGAAGCTGTGGCATGACTCCCAGGAGGACGCCGAATTCGACATGATCGTGTTCGGCCACGACGATGTCACGCTCGAAGCGACCACCTACCCGGTCGGCGGCGGCGCCGACTTCACCTCCATCGTCGTGCTCCGCGACGTCACCGCGCAGGCGCGCCTCGAGCGCGCGCGAAGAGACCTCATCGCCAACGCGTCCCACGAGTTCAAGACGCCGCTGTTCTCGCTTGCGGGATCACTCGAGCTCATCGACGAGGGCGAACTCAGCCCGGAGGAACACAGGGAGTTCCTGCAGATCATGCGTCAGCAGGTCGACCGCCTGCGTACCATGGCGGTGAGCATGCTCGACCTCTCCCGCGTGGAAGCCGGTTCCTTCGAGCTGAACCCCGAGGATGTGGACCTCGTCATGGCGGGAAGATCCGTGCTCGACGAGTTCCAGGCGCAGGCGCAGACAAAAGGGGTAACGCTGTCGATCGACGGCGACGAGGGTCAGACGGCGTGGTGCGACGAACAACGCCTCGTCCAGGTCTTGCGGGCGCTGATCGACAACGCCGTGAAGTACTCGCCGCCGGGCAGCTCCGTGCGGCTCTCGATCGCGCTGGAGGACACCGACGCCGTGGTGGTCGTCGCCGATGACGGCCCCGGCATCTCCGGCAAGGAGCTGCCGCACGTGTTCGAGCGCTTTCACCGTGGCCGCGAGGAGCGCGGCACGACGACCGGCGCAGGACTCGGTCTCTCCATCGCCCGCGAGCTCACGGAGATGATGGGGGGAGGCATCTCGGCAGAGTCGCCACCGGGAGGCGGCACCCGTTTCAGCGTGCGTCTGCCGCGCATGCCCGGCGGTCGCCGGCGCAGGGCCAACCCGTAGCCGGAGCGGGCGCTCGTTCACGAGGCTTAACGCACTCGGCGTGGTTGCTTAATACGCCGTAGGGGACAGGTAACACCTATCTGGCATGTTCCAGACCGAGACTGTACGCCAGGGCGAGCTGACTCCCGCTCTCCCGCCCTGTGATGGACCTCAAGGACGAAGGGAAGCAAGAATGAAGCTCAAAGGGTTCCTGTCAGGATTGGCCGGCGGCGCGCTCGCCGCAGCCGCCGTCGTACTCCTGCTGGTGTTCGTCTTCGACCTCGGCGACGTCAACAAGACGGTCATCCAGGCGACGCCGGAGACACCCACTGTCTACAGCACCCCGGCGACCACCACGGGCGACCTCTCCCCGGATCAGATCTACGAGAACGTCTCCGGCGGCGTGGTCATGGTCCTCTCCGACTTCGGCGGCTCTGGCACCGACCAGTTCGGCCAGACCCAAAGCGCGCGGGCGCTGGGGACCGGGTTCGTGGTCGACGAGGAGGGCTACATCCTCACCAACGCCCACGTGGTGGACGAACGCGGCCAGCGCGCCAGCAGCGTGACGGTGGTGTTCAACAAGGGTGGCTCCGAGACGCAAAGGGTCCCCGGCGAGCTTGTCGGCGTCGACGTCGGCAGCGACGTTGCCGTCATCAAGGTCGACCCCGGCAAGGTCGATCTCAAAGCGCTGCCGCTCGGCGACTCGGACAAGGTCGTCGTCGGCGAGCCCGTGGTCGCGATCGGCAACCCGCTGGGCTACGACTTCTCCATCACTGCGGGAATCGTGTCCGCGACCGGCCGCAGCCTGCAGGCGCCGAACGGTCAGACCATCCCGAACGGCATCCAGACCGACGCCGCCATCAACCAGGGCAACTCCGGCGGCCCCCTCATCAACGACCTGGGCAGGGTCATCGGCATCAACGAGCAGATCGCCTCGCAGGGCGGCGGCAACGACGGACTCGGCTTCGCCGTCCCCATCAACACGGCCATCCGCTCGCTCGAACAGATCAAGACCAGCGGCGAGGTCGAGTACGCCTGGCTGGGCGTCGGACTCCAGACGTTGACCAGCGACATCGCCGGCATGTTCAACATGAAGAACCAGGGCGGCGCCCTCGTCGAGCAGGTCTCGCCGGGCAGCCCCGCGGACAAGGCCGGCATCCAGGGCGGCGACCAGACGGTCACCGTGCAGGGCGAGCAGTTCACCATCGGCGGCGACGTCATCGTCAAGGTTGACGACACCGAGATCAAGACGGCGGACGACCTCATCGCCTACCTCGGCACCAAGAAACCGGGCGACACGGTCAAGGTCACCGTGAACCGCGACGGCAAGACGCAGCAGATCCCGGTCACGCTCGCGAAGCGGCCCAGCAACCTCTGACGCGCTCGAGCCGCGAAGCCTCGCTGCCCGGCTCGGTCAGTTCGGACTCTCGGGACGGCGCCACTCCGGCGCCGTCCCGTTTCTACTTTTTCGGGTAGATGGCCCACCTTTTTTGACAGGCCGCCGTGCGCGGGTGTATACCGTATGTCCAGGTCGTGACCGGCACGGAGAGCGAGTTCGCCGCCACGCGACGACGTCCCGCCTGCCGTCACTCCTGGGGAGTCGCCAGTACCGAACGCCGGGAGGGTCGATTGCCCAAGCAGCAGCTCGACGAGCGCATGCAGGCGCTCCTGCCCGTCGTCCGCGGTCTGGCCGAGATGTTCGGCCCGGACTGCGAGGTCGTGCTGCACGACGTCCGCAGACTCCCGCACTCCATCGTCGCCATTGAGAACGGCGTCGTGACCGGCCGCACCGTCGGCGACGTGCCCACCGATCGCATGCTGCGCACCCTGCGCAACACCGACGAGACCCAGGACGTGCGTCTCTACATCTCCTCGCACGACGGCAAGATCCTCAAGTCGCTCGCCGTCACGCTCCGGGACGAGGACGGCGAGCCGTACGGCCTGCTCGGCCTCAACTACGACATCTCCGAGGTCGTGCAGGCTCAGCGCACCCTCGCGAACTTCACCGCCGTCGGTCGCCTCGGCAGCGGTGCCGTACCCGAAGCGGGCGAGATCTTCGCCGGCGACATCCGCGACGTGGTCGCCGGCATGGTCACCAAGATCGTCGGCGAGATGGGCAAGACCCCGGCGGCGATGACGCGCGAGGAGAAGATGGAGGTCGTCAGGCACCTGGAGGAGCGAGGCGCCTTTCTCGTGAAACGATCGGCGGAGCAGGTCGCCGAGGCGCTGGACCTCTCGCGGTACACGATCTTCGCCTACCTCAAGGAGATCCGCCGCGGTGATACCGCCAACGACGCTCGCGGCCCGCTCGCTGCGTCCGGACGACGCGCGGAAGACCAGCGATGACCCCTGGTGGCCGTACGAGCCCAGCAACGGTCAGTCCCGATGCGGCCACCGTCGACTCACTCTACGACATCATTGCCGGCTCCGGCAGCCGGTCCCTCGCGGTCGTCGGTCTGGTCAAGAACGCCGGCAAGACGACGGTCGTCAACGCCCTCATGGCGAACTGCGACCACCGCTTCGGGCTCACGTCACTCGGCCTCGACGGCGAGCGCACCGACCATCTCACGGGTCTCGCCAAGCCGAGCATCGCGCCGCCGGCAGGCACGCTCGTGGCCACGACGCAAGGTTCGCTCGAGCGCTCCCGCTATTCGATGGAGGCGCTCGAGGTGCTGCCGTTCCACACGCCGCTCGGAAGCGTCGTCATCGGACGTGCGCCCGGCCACGGCGAGGTCGAGGTCAGCGGCCCGACGACGCTTGCCGAGCTGCGCGCGACCGTGGAACGCCTGCTGGCTCTGGGCGCCGACCAGGTCATCGTGGACGGCGCCATCAACCGCATGGGCAGCGCGTCCCCGCGTGTCAGCGACGGCGTCGTGGTCGCCACGGGCGGCATGGTGGGCGACACCCTCGACGAGGTGCTCGAGACGACCAGCGACGCGCTCGACCTGCTGCTGCTCCCCGAGGTCGGCCCCGAGACGCGCAGGCTCGTCGAGGGGCACGCCGCCACCGGCGCGCGCGCCGTCGCCTTCACCGCCGGCGGCGACGCGCACCCGCTCGAGCTCGCCACGGTGGTGGGCGAAGGCGTCGCGGTCGCACGCCAGGTCGACCTGCTCGGCGCCGACACGCTGCTGGTCGGCGGGGCGCTGACTCAGGACTTCGTCGACGACTTCACCCGGGTGCTGCCGCCGCGCACGGAACTCCGCGTGATCGTGCGCGACGCCACGGTGCTCGTGCTGCCGCCCGCGGCGGTCGGCCGCTTTCTGCGGCGCGGCATCCGACTGCAGGTCCTCGCGCCGCTGCGCGTGCTCGCTCTCACCGTGAACCCCTTCCGCGTGCCACAACCGTACCAACCCAAGGTCTTCTTCTCCGCGGTCGCCGACGCCGTCGGCGACCGCGTCTCCGTGTTCGACGTCGTGAACGGGTTCGCCCGACTGCCCGGGGGCAGCGCCGAGAGCCCGCGCCAAGCCGTCTCTCCGTGACGAAAGTGGGTGGTCAAGTGAACGATGCGCTTCGACTGAACGGTGACCTGGTCGCCCGCGCAAGAGCCGCGGCCGACGCCATCGCGGACGATATCCAGGAGCACATCGAGGAGCACACGACCGACACGACCGAGCGCGCCACGCTGCGCCTGCTCGGCATCGTCGGCGTGAACGAGATCGACGTGCCGCTCGTCAACGTCGTCGTCGAGCAGGCGCGCGACCTGCTGCCGGGCGGGATCATGCGGCCGTTCGTCGACCTCATGAACGAGTCGGGCAAGAGCGCACAGGAAGCCGCCGAGGGTGTCGCCGGCGGCGATCTCTCGCTGGCCGAGGTGCCCACAGAGCGGCGCGCCGCCGCAGAGGCCCGCGCCCGGACGCTCGCCGAAGCGGGCGTGGCGCGCATCGACGCCGTTCGCGCGCGCCGCAACGAGCTCGTCGCAGAGACCGGCGAGGCGTTCAAGCCGTACGTGTACGTGATCGTGGCCACCGGCAACATCTACGAGGACGCCGCACAGGCCAAAGCGGCCGCCCGCGCCGGCGCCGACGTGATCGCCGTCATCCGAACGACGGCGCAGAGCCTGCTCGACTACGTGCCCTACGGCGAGACCACGGAGGGCTTCGGCGGCACCTACGCCACCCAGGAGAACTTCCGCCTCATGCGCGATGCCCTCGACGAGGTCGGGGAAGAGCTCGGCCGCTACATCCGCCTGTGCAACTACGCGAGCGGCCTGTGCATGCCCGAGATCGCCACCATGGGCGCGCTCGAGCGCCTCGACATGATGCTGAACGACAGCATGTACGGCATCATCTTCCGCAACATCAACATGCAGCGGACCTTCGTCGACCAGTACCTTAGCCGCCTGATCAACGCCCGCGCCGGCATCATCATCAACACCGGTGAGGACAACTACCTCACGACCGCTGACGCCTTCGACAAGGGCTTCACGGTGGTCAGCTCCGACTTCATCAACGAGGCCTTCGCGCTGCGCGCCAACCTCGAGCCGTGGCAGATCGGCCTCGGTCACGCCTTCGAGATCAACCCGGCGATGCCCGACCAGGTCGTCTACCAGATCGCAGACGCCCAGCTCGTCCGCCAGCTCTTTCCCGGCTACCCGCTCAAGTACATGCCGCCCACCAAGTACATGCCGGGCGACATCTTCCAAGGCCACATCATCGACGGCATGTTCAACTTCACGGGCATCTTCACCGGCCAGGAGATCATGCTGCTCGGGATGCTCACCGAGGCCTTGCACACGCCGCTGCTTCAGGACCGCTACTTGAGCGTCAAGAACGCGAAGTACGTCTTCGAGAGCTGCCGTCATCTCGCCGGCGAGGTCACCTACAAGCCCGGCGGGATGATCGAACAGCGCGCCAACGACCAGTTGCAGAAGGCCGCTGAGCAGCTCGAGCACGTACAGTCGATCGGCCTGTTCAAAGCGCTCGAGGACGGCGAGTTCGCCGACGTCAAACGCGACCCGCAGGGCGGCCGCGGCTTCGAGGGCGTCTTCAAGGTCGCCGCCGACTACTTCAACCCGTTCTTCTCCGCGCTGCGCGATGGGCGGATGTGCGGAGCTCCCACGGGCCCAGCTCCAGGCGGCACAGCCTCGACGACGGAAGGAGGACACTGATGCTTATTCGACCGTACGGTGATACACGTGATGACGGCATCATTCAGTTCTCCTTCACACTGCCCATGCCCTACTCCGTGAAGGCCGCCGACGTCGGCAAGCAGTTCCTCGAGAAGCTCGGCTTCCACACCGTGGGCATCGCCGAGTGCAAGGCCATCGACCCCGAGTACACTCTTTTCGTCGCCTACGGGCGCACGGACGAGGGCATCGACCCGGACAACGTGAAGGGCGACTACCTCGAGGTCGAGGCGATGGACTACTACGCGATCAACTCTCTGATCAGGGAGGAGCTCGGCCGCAGACTCCGCGTCGTCGGCGCAGCCATCGAGAGCGATGCCCACACCGTGGGCATCGACGCGATCATGAACATGAAGGGCTTCGCCGGGAACTACGGGCTCGAGCGGTATCCTGAGATGGATGCGCTCAACATGGGCTCACAGATCCCGTGCGCGCAACTCCTCAAGACGGCGCTCGAGCGCGACGCGGACGCCATCCTGGTGAGTCAGGTCGTCACCCAGAAGAACATCCACGTGCAGCACCTCACCCAGCTCATCGAGTTGCTCGAGGCGGAAGGTGTGCGCGAGCGGTTTGTGCTCGTCGTGGGCGGCCCTCGCATCAACAACGCATTCGCCAAGGAACTGGGCTACGACGCCGGCTTCGGGTCGCGGACCACGCCGCTCGAAGTGGCGTCGTTCCTCGCCCAGGAGCTCGTGCGCAGGCACCAGCAGGCGTGACCCGATAGTATGCAAGGCCAGACGTTCGACCAATGTGTCGTGATGCAGAAGCGTGCACTCGCGCCGGGGGCTGCAGACACACACGCAACGGCACGAGGAGGCTACAGTGTCTGACAACGACATCGTCATCCTTTCCGCGGTACGCACCGCTCAGGGCCGCTTTCAGGGCGGTTTCGCAGGCACGCCGGCGCAGGAACTCGGGGCGCTCGCCATGGCGGAGGCGCTCAAGCGCGCCGGCGTCGCGGGCGACCAGCTTGATGAGGTCATCTACGGCAATGTGATCCAGGCCGGCCTGGGGCAGAACGTCGCCCGCCAGGCCGCGCTCATGGCCGGCATCCCGGACCGCGTACCGGCGATCACCGTGAACCGGGTCTGCGTGTCGAGCGCGTCCGCGCTCGCCTGGGCCGCGGCCAACATCAAGGCCGGCGACGGCGAGCTCTACCTCGTCGGCGGCACCGAGAACATGACGCGCGCGCCCTGGGTCCTGCAGAACGGTCGCAGCGGCTACCGGATGGGCATGCCCACCGACAAGATGTACGACTCGATGGTTTGGGACGGCCTCTGGGACGCCGCCAACGACTACCATATGGGCGTGACCGCGGAGAACCTGAGTGAGCGCTTCGACATCAGCAAGGATCTGCAGAACGAGGTCGCCTACCAGAGTCAGCTGCGGGCGACGCAGGCGATCAAGGACGGCCGTTTCAAGGATGAGATCGTCCCGGTCGTGATCCCGCAGCGCAAGGGCGATCCCAAGGTCGTCGACACCGACGAATGTCCGCGTGAGACGTCGCCGGAGATCCTCGCCGGCCTCAGGCCGGTCTTCAAGGAGGGCGGCGTCGTCACCGCAGGCAATGCTTCGGCCATCGCCGACGGCGCCAGCGCCCTCGTCGTGACCTCCCGCATGAAGGCCGCTGAACTCGGCCTCAAGCCGATCGCCCAGCTTGTGAGCTATGCGACGGCCGGCGTCGATCCCTCGATCATGGGCCTTGGCGAGACCAAGGCCGCCCAGCTGGCGCTCGAGAAGGCCGGACTGACGAGCAAGGACGTACAGCTGGCGGAGCTCAATGAGGCCTTCGCCTGCGTCGCCGCGCTGGCCATCCGCGAGCTTGGACTCAGTTCGGACATCGTCAATGTCAATGGCGGCGCGGTCGCGCTCGGCCACCCGCTGGGCAACACCGGCACGCGCATGATCGTGACGCTGATCCACGAGCTCAAGAAGCGCGGCCTGGAGATCGGCCTGACCGGCGCCTGCGTCGGCGGCGGCCAGGGCGCCGGTTCGGTCATCAAGGCAGAGGGCTGATAGCGCCCCACGACACGACCCCGGACGAGCCGGGCGCGGGAGCGGCTGACGCCGCCCGCCCCGGCCGCCCTTCGGGGGGAGGGAGAAAGGATGAAGGAAGGCAACAAGTTCGGTGCCCACAGGGTCATCGAGCCGCAGGGCGTCCTGCCGCAACCGGCGTGGAAGGTCGACAACACGATGGAGATCTTCGACAACGAGATACTCATCGACGTCGACACCCTCAACATCGACGCCGCAAGCTTCACGCAGATCGAGAAGGCCGAGGGCGGCGATGTCCAGAAGATGGCGAAGCACAGCCTCGGCATCATCGCCGAGCGCGGCAAGCACCATAACCCGGAGACAGGGTCCGGTGGCATGCTGCTCGGCACCGTCGCGGCCATCGGGCCCAAGCTCAGGGATCGCGACCTCAGGATCGGCGACCGCATCGCGACGCTCGTCTCGCTCTCCCTCACGCCGCTGAAGGTCGATGAAGTCGTCTCCATCAACAAGGACACCTGCCAGGTCAAGGTCAAGGGCCAGGCGATCCTGTTCGAGACCGGCATCTACGCCAAGATGCCCGAGGACATGGACGAGGCCCTCGCCCTGGCGATCCTCGATGTGGCCGGCGCGCCCGCTCAGGCAGCGAAGCTCAGCAAGCCGGGCCAGACCGTGTTCATCATCGGCGCCGGCGGCAAGAGCGGCCTGCTCTGCGCCTATGAGGCCAGGAAGCGCGTCAAGCCGACGGGACGGGTCATTTGCCTCGTGCACGGCGACGCCGGGAAGAAGCGCCTCGAGAAGGCCGGCTTCGCCGACGTCATTATCCAGGGCTCGGCGACCGACCAGCTGTTCGTGTACGAAGAGGTCAAGAAGGCCACCGGCGGCGAGATGGCCGACCTCACGATCAACTGCGTCGACATCCCGAACACCGAGATGGCCTCGGTCCTTGCGACCAAGGATGACGGGATGGTGTACTTCTTCAGCATGGCGACCAGCTTCACGTCGGCCGCCCTGGGCGCCGAGGGGATCGGCGCCGACACGCTGATGATCATCGGCAACGGCTACACCAAGGACCACGCCGTGATCTCGCTGGAGGTCGTGCGTGAGAGTCCGCTGCTGATGGAGATCTTCAAGGACACCTACGCCACCGGCGCCGGCAACCCCGAGCCGGTGGGCCTCAAGGCCTGACCCGGGCGAGGCGCGGCAGGTTCACAGAGGCCGCGTCGCGCTTCTGAGCGTGACGACGAAGGGGCCCCGACCGGGGCCCCTTCGTCGTTCTCGTTTCACGTGAAACGGTGGTGCCGTCTCCCTATCCGCTCGCGCTCCTCCGCGCCAAGCCCGGCTCCCGCCTCGAGGGCGCTGGACTCAGTAGCTAGCGCCGCTCGTCGTGGCGCCGGCAGACCCGCAACCACCTGAGCAGCCGGCCGCGCCGGCGGCATCCGAGCCGTCCGCGGCGTTCGGGCACTGCGTCTCACTGCCGGAGGCCGCACCGGCAACACCGTTCGGGCACTCGCCACTTGCGCCCTGTGTCTCGCAGCCGGTCGCAGCTTGCGGGCAAGCGCCGTCGGCGTTCGCGGCGGCGCTGGGACCGCCGGACGGGGCGGCCGGCGCCACCTTGCTCGCGCCGTACGCGACTCCCACCACGGAGAGCGCGATGAGTGCGACTGCAGCGACGATAGCGATCGTCCTTCCGTGTCGTGCCACGTGGGTGCTCCTTGTCTGCGGCATGGCCGCGCCGGTTTCGTTGTCCCCGCATCCGGTGTGGATGGCCGGGTCACCCGTTCTGAGCGCCATCATACACGCTACCCGAGGTGATGGTCAGCCGCTCACCGAGGCGAAGGAGTGCTCGAGGGTGGCGCCGATGCCCCTGCCACGCAAAGCGCCGGCCCAGGCGCGGCGCGCAGGCAAACGAGGCGGTCACCGTTTCGCGTGAAACAATGACCGCCTCGTCGTGTCCTACCGCATTCGCCAGCGTGCCGCAGCGACTGGTCGACGCATGGATCTCAGGCTCAGTCGCTCCTGTCCCCCATCATGCCGTAGCCGGCGCCTTGGGTCCGGGGCACGGCGCCGTTCTCATCTCCTCCGCAGGCGCCGCCAGAGCCACCGGCACCGCGCATCATGCCGCCACCGACGCCGGCGCCGGCGCCGTCCGGCACCTCGATGCCGAGATTCCCGAACAGGTCGCGCATGTCGTTCCGGTGCTCCTCACGGAGATTCTGAAGCGCCGCCTGAGCCTCAGCGCTCGCGGGGTCGGAGCCGTACTGGTCACTCCAGGCCCGCATCTCCGTCTGGTGCTCGGTGCGCAGCTCCTGCATCGCCTGGACAGCCTTCGGATCGCTCGTCAGCGCGCCGCACGCGCCGTTCCCGGCGGCTCCCCGGGTCCTCGCGGTAGCCCCATAGGCCACTGCCACCACGGACAGCACAAGAACCGTGACCGCCATGACGATGACGACGGTCTTCCAATGTCGTATCACCTGACCGCTCCTTCCCGCGCGACGGAGGCGCGCGACGGTTTCAGCTTCCGCGACGGCGACCTCGAGGCCGCCGTCGCACGTCTCGCAGCCCATGGTATGCGCTTCTTGTGAAGAACCTCTGAACGAGCTGTGCTGAGCCTGTGAAGACCGCGGCCCCGGGCTCACGTCCGCATCTCGGGCGCGGCAGCCGGCTACCATCGTCTCGGCCGACTACGCCCCCCGGCGCACGGGTACACACCGTAGGCAAGCATCGACCATGGAGGTCAGCGTGACCCACGAAGACGTGCTACGCGCGCTCTCGAGCGTGAAGGACCCGGAACTTCAGCGTGACATCGTCGACCTCGGCATGGTCCGCGACGTGGTGAGCGATGACCGGAGAATCGGTGCGACCATCGTCCTCACGACGGCGGGCTGCCCGCTGCGCAACCAGATCCGCGCCGACGCCGAGCAGGCGCTGACGGCTATCGCCGGCGGACGCTCGGTCGAGGTCAAGCTGGATGCCATGTCGTGTGAAGAACGCGATGCCCTGACCGGCCGCCTGCGGCAGCGGGACCAACTCGTGCCATCTCTCTTCGGCCCTGGCTCACGCACGCGCACCATCGCCGTCGCCAGCGGCAAGGGCGGCGTCGGCAAGAGCACAGTCACGGTGAACCTTGCGACCGCGCTCGCCGCTCAAGGCAACGCCGTCGCACTGATCGACGCGGACGTCTACGGCCCCACGGTCCCTCTGATGATGGGGCTCGCCGCGGTACCGCCGGAGACCCATGACGGCAAGATGATCCCACCTGAAGCCCATGGCGTGAAGGTGGTTTCGATGGGCTTCTTCCTGCCCGACAACGAGCCCGTGATCTGGCGCGGCCCGATGCTGAGCCGCGCTATCGAGCAGTTTCTCGGCGACGTCCTCTGGGGCAGCCCGGACTACCTGCTCATCGACCTTCCACCCGGCACCGGCGACATCGCCCTCACGGTCGCGCAGATGATCCCCGGAGCCGAGCTGATCATCGTCACCACCCCGCAGGAGGCAGCCGCTCGCACGGCGGTGAAGGCGGCCAAGATGGCGCAGATGACCAAGCAGCGCGTCCTCGGCGTCATCGAGAACATGGCGTACTTCGTCTGCCCTGGCTGCGGCGATCGCCACCATATCTTCGGCCGCGGCGGCGCCTTCGAGATCGCCAGGCTCATGGACACCCGCCTTCTGGGCCGCATCCCTCTCGATGAGGCGACACGCGAAGGCGGCGACCGCGGTTCCCCAGCCGCCCTCGACCCATCGACGCCGGTTGGCGCCGCGTTCGCCGACATCGCCACGATCATCGCGCGAGGCGATACAGCGACCGGCGAGGAGCTTGCGGAGGCGTGACGCCCCCGGCCTTCCTCCAAATGGCTGTGCTACTTTCATCGTAGCGGCCCTTGGAGGAATGTTCCATGCCCGGATGGCCCGCACGAGCCGATGAGCGTGCCATGGAGGCTGGAGTACAGCACTACGGCCATGCCCACAGGGTCGGACCGCCGGTGCTCGGAGAGGACGTCCTGACTCTGCTGGCCGCGACGGTGACCGACGTCTGCGCCGCGGCCGGCGTCTCGTTCTGCGCCGTCAGCCGCGTCTCCGGCGATGATGCCGTCCTCGCCGCTGCCCATGGCGGACCCTCACGGATCGCGCAGGGCACGAGCTGGCGCATCCTCGAAGTGCCGCCTGCCCGCCAGGCCATCGTCACAGGGCGCGCCGTCATGCTGGCCAGCCGCAACGACCCGCGCCTTACCCCTGCCCAGCGTGTCGCGCTCACGGGCGACGCCGCCGTCGTGAGCCTCGCATTCGTGCCACTGGTGGCGCGCGCCGGCGCGAGCGGCCTGCTCGTCCTGGGCGACCGCCGGCCTCGTGACCTCGCGCCGGAGGTCGCGCGAGTCACACCGGTAGCCAGGCTGATAGCGCAGGTGCTCGAGCAGGACGAGCGCATCGACGGCCTGGCGAGGTCGGCGGATGATCTCGCACTCGTTCTCGATGCCGACATCGAGGCGCACGGCCGCGCCGCTGGGCCGGACAAGGTGCTTCGCGTCGTCGCACGGCGGCTCGCCGAGCTCTGTCACGCGCCGAAGGTGGACATCCACGCCGTGGAGGGCGACCGCCTGCGCACCATTGTGCGCTGGCAGCACGGGCGCTTTGCCGCGGACGTCGAGGGCTCGTCGCCGGCGCTGGCGGAATGGCCGCTGACGCGCGCCATCGTCGCAACGGGGCGCCCCGAAGTGGTGGCCTCTCCGGATGATCCCAGACTCTCCGGTTCCGAGCGCGAGGACCTTCGGCGCTGGAACGCGAAGGCGCTCCTCGGCCTCCCTCTCGTCGGCAACGGACGGGTGATCGGCATCGCGGAGGTGGTCGACAACGTGCCACGCGACTTCGAAGAGGTCCTGCGGCCCGCAAGCAAGCTCGGCGAGATCGCCGCGCACTTGCTCGACAAGGCACTCCTGCTCGAGAGCCTGGAGCAGCGCGACGTCTCCTTGCGCGAGATCGTCAGGCTTGGCGCGCGGATCAACGCCACCACCCGGCCAACGGAGATGGCGACGTTCTGTGCCCAGCGGCTCCTGGAGGTGCTCGATGCCGCGCGCTGCGAGATCTACAGGATGGAACGCGGCGATCTCCGCTGCCTTGCCAGCATCGACCGGCGCACAGGCCATGAGGCTCCGACCGCCGGCCGGCCGGCTCCCCTCGGGGACCTTCCCGGTCTGGCGCGAGTCGCGCAAGATCACGACGTCCTCGTCATCGCCGGCGCCGACGACCCGAGACTCACCGACGAGGGGCGCCTCGCGTGGCAGCGTTGGGGCTTTGCGAGCGAGCTCTCCGTCCCCCTCGTCATCGACGAGCGGATCGTGGGACTGATCGACGTCTTCGACGTCACGCGCCGGCACTACGCCGACCATCTCGACTTCGCACGCGGCGTGGGCCAGCTCGTGGCCGGGGCCTTCGACAGCCTCCTTCTTCTCGAGCAGCTCACCGAGACCAACCAGGAGCTGGGCGTGCTCGCCGAATCGAGCCTCGAGTTCGGCTCGTCCCTCGATCTCTCCGAGGTCCTGCGATCGGTGGCCTCGCGCATGTGCCGCACCGCTGAGGCCGCATGCTGCGATATCTACGCGATCGAGGGGGGCGAACTGCGCGGCCTCGCGAGCACGCACGGCTCCTCCTTGCCGGCCGACGGGTTTCCCGGGACCCGATACGCGCTCCCCTACAACGCCGCCTCGCGGCGCGCCATCGAGCTGGGGCAGCCCGTCGTAGTCACGGACATCGCGGGAGACCCCAGGGTGACCGGCGGGGAACGCACGGAGAATCCGCGCTGCGGATTCCAGACGCTCGTCGACCTCCCGCTCGTCGACCGCGATGAGACCATCGGTGTCGCGACCCTCTACGATGTCGCGCGTCACGACTTCTCGCGCACGGATCTCCTGCGCGGCCTCGGCCAGATGGCCGCCCAGGCGATCGCCAACGCTCGCGTCCACGCGGCGCTCGACGACGGCGCCTCCAGGCTGCGGCAGATCCACGACGCGGGCCTCGAGCTGGCGTCGAGCCTCGACATGGCTCACGTGCTCGAGGCAGCCGCCCGCAGGGTCTGCGACGTGGCCGGCGTCGACTCCTGCGATGTCTACACGCTGCGCGCCACCGAGCTCCGCTGTCAGGCGAGCCTGCTGCGAGGATCGCGCAACGACGAAAGGCTCTCGAGTGGGCTCAGCCTGCGCGACTGGCGCGCAGCGCGGCTCGCCGTCGAGTCCAGATCCGTCGTGCGCGCACCAAGCAGGGAGGACCAGCGGTCAGGCGATCGCGCGGATCGCGATGGTCAGCAGTTGGCTCGCCACAACGGCCTCGTCGTCCCCCTGGTGGTGGAGCGGCAGGTTGTCGGGGTCGTCTCGCTGTTCGACACAGGCCGGCAGCGGACGTTCAGCGACGACGACGTCGCCGGCGTCGAGGCCGTCTGCCGAGTGGCGGCGCTGGCGATCGTCAATGCCGGGCTCTTCCGTGACGCTGAGCTGCGCGGTCGCGGGTCGGAGCTCCTCAACGAGATCGCCGCGCGGGCCGGCTCGAGCCTGGACACGAGGACGATCGCGGCGTCCACCGTGGAGGAGCTCGCGGCACTCGTGCCGTTCACGGAGGCGTGCCTGACGATGGCAGGCGACGACGGGAGTTGGGATCTCGTGTATGGCTCGTCGCCCAGCCTGAAAGCCTTCGGGGACCGCGCCGACGAGGCCGCGGCAGAAGCGCTCGAGACCCTTCGCCGCGAGCGCGTCAGCCTCTTCGACCTGCAGTCGACCCCGCTCGTGCCCGAGCGGGACCCCTCGGCGAGGTCGCTCCGCTCGCTCCTCGCGATCGGCATCTTCGTCGACGACGCGCTGGTCGGCGTCCTGTCACTCGGCTCTGCCCGGGAGGATGCCTTTGCCGACGCCGACCGGGAGCTCCTCGAGCGAGTGGGCGCGCTGCTCGCCCTGTCGTTCAGGAACGCCCGGCTCTATCAGACGATCAAGACGATGCACGTGGCCAACCTGAAGGCGCTGATCTCGGCGCTCAACGCGCGCGACCACTACGCCGTAGGCCACGCGGCTCGTGTCGCCGCCTACATGCTGCTGCTTGGCCGCGAGCTGGGCTGGCCGGCCGGTCGCCTTCAGGAGATCACCGAGGCGGCCTTCCTTCATGACGTCGGCCGTATCGGCATCCCCGACGATGTGCTCTACAAGCCAGGCCGTTTGAGTGACGAAGAGGCCGCCGAGATCCGTCACCATCCGGTCGCCAGCGCCGAGATCATCCAGCCGCTCTTCACCGCGGACATCGTGAGCGCCGTGCGCCACCACCACGAGCGCTGGGACGGCACGGGCTACCCGGACGGCCTGGCAGGCGACCGTATCCCTGAGCTGGCCCGCGCCATCTGTATCGTCGATTCGTACGACGCGATGTCCTTTCAGCAGCCGCACCACGAGGCGCTGTCATACGCCGACTGCCTCGCGGAACTGGACCGCTGCAGGGGAACCCAGTTCGACCCGGCCATGGTGACGACCTTCATGCGGGTGCTGGACAGGCTCGACGAGCGCCGCTCCGCCGCCCGCGCGGCGGCCGAAGATGCGGCCGCCAGGGTCGATCCGGTGGCGCTCGCCGCGCTCGGCGCGCTCGGCGACGAAAGCAGAGTGGAGTTCGCGCGCATGGCCGACATCCTTCGCGAGGTGCGCGACGCGCACGTCGGCGTGCGCTTTCTCACCACCATCGTGCCCGGCCACGAGGGCTGGCTGATGGTGTGCGACCCGGAGGAAGAACCCGAGTCCCGATCGCACCTCGGCCAGCGAATCGACACCTCCTCTATCGGGGACGACGCCATCCTGCAGGCGTCCGACCGCAACGTCCTGAAGCTCGACGACCTCGGAGTCTGGGTCAGCGGCGTCGCCGAGGTGCTCGACGAGGAGAAGGGCGTGGTGGGGCTGGCGTGCGCTAGTCTCGCGCCCGCCGACGACTGGCCTGCCGAGCTGGGCGCGAGCGCGGCTAGCCACGAGCGCACGTTCTCCGCCATCGTCGAATCGGCGACCGCCCGTCTCGGGCGGGCCCGCGTGGACGCGGTCACGGACGGCCTCACGGGCCTCTACAACCAGCGCTATTTCAAGCAGCGGCTCAGCGAGGAGGTCGCGCGAGCCACCGAGCAGGGTAGACCGCTCTCGCTGCTCTTCTGCGACCTGGATCACTTCAAGGGATACAACGACCGTCTCGGGCACGTCGCCGGTGACAAGGCGTTGCGCGCGGTGGCCGGCGTTCTTCTGCACTCGATCCGCCAGGTCGACCTGGCCGCAAGATACGGTGGAGAGGAGCTCACGGTCATCCTTATCGGCACCCCCGGCGACGCCGCCGTCGAGGTCGCCGAGCGCATCCGGCAGGGCGTCGCTGCGCTCGACCTCGGCGCGCCGGAGCGCGCCATCACCGTCAGCATCGGCACCGCCGCCTTCCCCAGCGATGCGACCCTCGCGGAGGAACTCGTCGACAAGTCCGACTGGGCGATGTACCTCGCCAAGCGGCAGGGACGTGACCGGGTGATGCCTTTCGGGCGCGTCGGAGACGACAGTCTTCACCGCGACAGTGCACGCAGCCAAGGCGTCACCGGGTAAACGGTCTCGCATAGGCAGGCTCTACCGCCTGCCTCCCCCGCAGTTGTCCGCGCTCTCGTCGTTTCGCCATGATATCGGGCAGGATTCTGGCTAGGATTAGGGAACTTCCGAACGTCCACCGACCCCCGGCCCCCACCCGCCATGCGAATAGGACGAGCGAACGGAGATGACTGGCTCCGCCTCGGTGAAGCGGCGGCGGAACTCGGCGTGAGCCTCAACACGCTCCGGCGATGGAGCGATGCCGGCAAGCTCACGTGCTACCGTAGCCCCGGCGGGCATCGCCGCTATCGGCGCGCCCACGTGGAGGCCCTGCTCCACGCGGAGAACAGCGGCGGCGCGATCCCCAGCACCCCTGCCGGGCCGGCCGATGTCGGGCCCGGCGCATTCGGAGCGGATGACCCGCGAGCGCCTCTGCTGGCTCTCGCGCGCGCCGCCGCAGAGGGTGTGGGCGTGACCAGTTGCAGGATCTCTCTCCGCGCGAAGGACGGCGGCCTACGCGTCATGAGCGCCCGCAGCCGGATCGGCGGGGCGATAGAAGATGCCGCGGGCGGCCCCGGAGACGCACTCCCGGCGGTGAGAGAGGTTCTCCGCACCGGCCGCCGGCTGGTCATCGCCGACCTCGCCTCGACCAGCCGTCTGGATCACGGCGACGCCGCGGTCCATCGGCAGCGCGGCGACGCGGCCCTTCTCGCGCTGCCGCTGAACGCCGACGGGCGCATCCGCGCCGTGATGGAGCTCGTCGAGTCGCGCGCGCCGCGCACGTTCGACGACGCGAACTTGACGTTCGCTGAATTCATGGCGCGCCAGGCCTCGAGACTCATCTCGACCCAGGGAGCCCAGGAGGGTCCCGGACCGACGGCGATACTTCCAGACGAGGCGGCCTCAACGCTGGGGACGCCCTCTCCCGGGGCGGAGGAGTTGCTGCGCACGGTGGTCGAGCGCCTCCGTCGCGAGACGCACGCCGCGGCCTGCGACATCCTGCGGTACGACGCGAACGCCGGCTCTCTCGAGCCGGTGGCCGCGGCCGCAGCCGGAGAAACGGCCTTGTTGCAGGGGCTCCTCTATCCGTCGGTCGACTTCGGCGAGGCCGCCGGGGCGCTCACCTCGGGCAAGCCGGTGATGATACGCGACCTCTCGGGTCAACGGCTCGCCGGACCGCACCTGGTCCGGCGCGACCACAACGGAGCACAGAGCGTCTACGCGACGGCGATCCATCTCGGCGACCGGGTCGTCGGACTCCTCGAGGTGTACGGCACCGTCCCGGACCTGACCCTCTGCCGGGACGAGCTTGCGGTCGTGGAGGCCGCCGCCGCGGCGGCGGCCCTGGTGCTGGGAGGCGAGAGTGGTCCCGGAGTGCTGTCCCGCCGGATCGCCGAGCTCGACGGTCTCATCGCCGGATTCAGCGCCTTCTCGCCGACGGCGGACCCCGAGTCGTTCGTCCTCGCCGCCCTGCAGGCGCTGCGCGAGCGTGAGCAGATCGCCGCCTGCACACTGTATCGAGTCGACGCCGGCGTCGCCGAGCCCTTCCCCGCCGGCGACACCGCGGGAAACCCAGTAGACGGCGGAGCCCCCTGGCGCCTGGAAGAGTACGCCGCCGCCACTGCGGCGGAGAGCAGCGGCTCGCCGGTGACCGCCGGCCGCGGCCTCGAGCCCGACCGGGTCGCGACGCAACGGTTCCTCGATGACCGCGGCCTCACCAGTGTGATCGTCGCTCCGGTGGTCATCTCGGGTCGGTGCGTCGGCATTCTTGAGCTCGGAGCCGCGGACGCCGAGGACCTGACGACCGCGGAAGACGTAGCGCAGGTCACCGCCGATCTCCTGGCAGTCGTGGTCGGCAGCAGCGACGTGGTCGCGCGTCTCCAGCGCCGCAACCGGGATCTCAGGCTCGTGATCGAGGCGGGCCTCGAGGATTCGGCGCGCCTGAGCACCGACGAGGTCCTCCACGCCGTCGTCGAGCGACTCGCGAAGCTGACGCGGACACCGGTAACCGACATCTACTCTGTCGAGGGCGACACCTTGCGCGCCCTCGTGAGCTACGACGGCGGCCACTTCGACGTGGAGTGGGAGGGCATCGTGCTGCCGCTGCGCCGCTATCCGTGCAGCTTGCGCGCGGTGGAGACCTGTGAGATCGCCATGGCCCGCTCGCTGGACGATGCAATCCTCGCGGGAGAGGGACGCCGCTCTCTCGAGAAGTGGGGCTACCAGTCACAGCTGTCGCTGCCGCTGCTATCCGGTGGTCACGTCCTCGGGGTCCTCGAACTGTGCGATTATCAGCCGCGCGACTTCGCCGAAGACCTCGACCTGATCCGCAGCCTCGGCCAGGTGGCTGCTCACGCACTTGAGAAAGCCGCACTCTTCGAGCAGGTGGACCGACGCACTCACGTCCTCAGCGAGCTCGTAGAGATCGGCATGCTGGCCCGGCACGCGCGCGATGTGGGCACACTTGCGCGCACCGTCGCCGAACGTGTTCTGGCCACGGTCGACGCGGCCAGCTGTGACATCTATCGCATGGAAGACGCCGCTCTGCGCTGTGTCGCAAGCTTCGACCGGAGCGGACACGACGAGTCGGTCCTGGGCAGCGAATTCGACCTGGAGCGCTACCCCACGACCGTCGAAGCGATGTATGCCCACCGCGCGCTCATCATCTCCAGTCCGGACGACCTCCAGCTCAATGAGGAGGAGCGGCGTACGTACAAGGAATACGGGTTCGCGAGCGAGATATGCCTGCCCCTGGTCGTCAACGACGAGGTCCTCGGGCTGCTGGACATCTACGATACCCGGGAGCGGGATCTCTCCGAGTACTTGAGCTTCCTGCGCGGCGTCGCCCAGACCATCGCCGGCGCGTTCGAGAGTGCGCTGCTGGTCGACCAGCTGGAGAGGCGCGGCGTCGTGCTCCGCGAGATCGTCGAGCTCGGTGCAGTAGCTTCGCGCGCACACGATCTGGAGACGGTCATCACCGCACTCGCCGAGCGCCTGCGCGACACCATCGGCGCCGCCCACTGCGACATCTTCACCCTGGAGGGCGATCAGCTCCGCTGCCTCGTGAGCGCGGACCGGGAGGGCCTTGATGCGAGCGTGGTCGGTCACGTCCTCGATATCGACCTGTTCCCGGCGACCGCGATGGCCGTGCGCAGCGGGCAGGTCATGACCATCGCCAGTCGTGACGACCCCCGCCTGACCGACAATGAGCGCACGGACATGGCGGTGCACGGCTTCGAGAGCGAGCTCTGCATCCCGCTGGTCGTCGGCGACAGGGTGATCGGCCTCATCGACGTGTTCGACACGCGTCCGCGGGACTACGGCGAGTACCTCGACTTCCTGCGCAGTGTCGGGCAGACGGCCGCCGGCGCCATCGAGAACGCCGCGCTCCTCGACAAGCTGGAGCGCCGCAACACCACGCTGGCAGAGCTCGTCGAGCTCGGCAGGGCGGCCTCCGGCGCCGGCGGCCTCTCCGAACTCGTGCAAGCGGTCGCGCCCCGGTTGGTCGACGTCATGGAGGCCGACGGCTGCCAGGTCTTCGTCCTGCGTGACGAAACGCTCTTCTGCGTCCTCACTTGCGACAACGGCGAGTTTCTGGAGGACTACCCCGACCCGCCTCTCGATCTCAACCTGTTCCCGAGCACGAAGACGGCCATCGCCGCGAAGACGGTCCTCGTGATCGAGAGCCCGGAGGATCCGCGCCTCAGCGACTATGAGCGGGACCTGTATCTCAAGTCCGGTTCCCAGAGCGAGATCTGCGTCCCGCTCGTGCTCGACGACCGTGTCGTGGGCCTGCTCGATGTCTACGACCATCGCCGACGGGACTATGCGGAATACCGCGATTTCCTGCTTCGCGTCGGCCAGATGATGGCCGGCGCCCTCGAGAACGTCCTCCTCATGGAGCGCCTCGAGGAGAGCAACCAGACGCTCGGACTCCTCCTGGAGAGCGGCATCGAGTTCGGTGCGACGCTGGACCGGGACGACGTCCTCGAGAGCGTCGCCCGCCGCCTCTGCGCCGCGGCGGCCGCTCCCAACTGCGACATCTTCACCGTTCACGGCGACGTCATACGCTGCGTGGCCTGCATCGACCGCGGCGCACCGGATCCTGAGTACGTCGGAACGGAGTACCCCCTCGCCGAGCTTGGATTGGCTCGCGCTGCACTCGAGACCCGGCAGCCGCTCTACGCTGAGGACATCGCCAGCGACCCTCGCGTCAGCGACTTCGAGCGGATCGAGGCTCCGGCCTGGGGGCACCGTGCGATGCTGTACCTCCCGCTCATCAGCCGCGGCGAGGTCATCGGGATCGCCGGGATCTACGACGACCACGGCCGGCGGTTCGAGCGCCTCGACTTCCTCCACAGCCTTGCGCAGGTGGCGGCCAGCGCGCTGGCCAACGCGACCCTGTACGACCAGCTCGACCGCAGCGCCGAACGCATGGCGCTGGTCGGCGACGTCAGCTTCGAGCTGTCCTCGTCGCTCGACCTCCACGAGGTACTGCTCTCGACGGCACGCCGCTTGTGCGCGGTCGCCGAGGCGCCGACGTGCGACATCTACACGCTGCGCGACGACGCCTGGCTCACGAGCGTGGCCAGCGTCGATGAAGGCGCTGTCGACGCCGCCTGGCAGGACCGCTCGTTTCCACTGGACGAGTGGGCCGCGGTGCGCAAAGCGGTGGAGACCCGCGAACCGGTCGTCGTCGAGAATCGTGACGATCCCCTCCTGCTGCCGGGCGAGGTCGCTCTGATGGCGGACTTCGGCGAGTCGGGCGCGCTCATCGTGCCCCTGATCTCGAAGGAGCGCGTCATCGGAGTGCTGGAGCTCACCCACCGGGAGGCCCAGCGACGCTTCTCGCCCGAGGCGATCGCGACCGTGGTCTCCATCTGCCGCTTCGCCGCCATCGCGATCGACAACGCCGAACTGTACGAAGGCATCAAGCGCATGCACCTCGGCAACCTCAAGGCGCTCAGCTCCGCGCTGAACGCGAAGGACTACTACACGCTCGGACACGCGGCACGGGTCGCCGCCTACATGGCGCTGCTCGGAAAGGAACTCGGCTGGTCCGACGCCTTGATCCGCGACGTGGAGGAGGCGGCCTACCTGCACGACATCGGCAAGATCGGCGTGCCCGACCGGGTCCTGCTCAAACCAAGCGGCCTGAACGGGCACGAGTGGGAGCTCATGCGCCAGCACCCGCTGTTCAGCGCCGACATCATCCACCCGCTGTTCGACGACGCGCTCGTTGAGGGCGTGCGGCACCACCACGAGCGCTGGGCGGGGGATGGGTACCCGGCGGGCCTGGCGGGCGAGGCGATCCCCCCGATCGCTCGCGCCATGTGCGTGGCGGACTCCTACGATGCGATGTCGTTCCGGCGGCCCTATCGGCAGGGTTTCACGGACGAGGAATGCCTCGATGAACTCGAGCGCTGCCGCGGCATCCAGTTCGATCCCGGCGTCGTCGACGCGTTCCGACGCGTGCTCGAACGCGTGGCGCTGGGCCGCCGTTCTGCCGCCGGCGTAGCCGGCCAGGCGGCGGCCGTCATCACCGCGCAGGAGTGCCTCGCGCTCCGCGAGGATCCCGACGATAGCCGGCCTGAGTTCGCCGCTCTGGCGCAGAAGCTTCGCGCGGCAAGCGCCGCCGGCCCGCGGTCGTGCCGCGTCAAGGCGTACTACCGCGACGGCCGCAGGACAATGGTCCTGGCCGATTCCCAAGCCGGCTCGAGCGAGGCGGCGCGACCTGGCGACGCGGTCATCGCGGACGACGAGTTGGCCGAGGTGTTCGCCGGCCGGGAGCCGCAGGCGAACGTGCTCGTCGTCGATCAGTGGGGCGTCTGGATCCGCGGCGTCGCCCCCGTCCTCGACGCCGAGGGCTCCGTCGTCGCGGCGCTCTCCGCCGATGTGCCCGCCACCGAGGGGATCACCGAGCTCGAAGGCCTGCGCAGCAATGTAACCGTGACGTTCGCGTCGATGCTCCAGAGCACGGCGGTCCACCCCGGGCGCACCGAGCTGGAGGCGATCACCGACGGCCTGACCGGGCTGTACAACCACCGCTACTTCCACGAGCGCCTGAGCGAGGAGATGGAGCGCTGCCTGGAGCAGGATACGAGCCTGGCTCTCCTGTTCTGTGACCTGGACAACTTCCGCGCCTTCAACGAGCTCCACGGCCACGGATCAGGCGACCGGGCGCTGCGTGCCGTCGCCCGGGTACTGGAGAGCTCCGTCCGCCACGTGGACCTGGCCGCGCGGTACGGTGGTCAGGAGTTCGCCGCCATCCTCATCGACACGGCCGAGGCGGGTGCGCTCGAAGTCGCGGAGCGAGTCCGCGCCGGCATCATGCGCGCCCAGGTCGCAGCCGGCGCCGACACCCTCTCCGTGAGCATCGGCGTGGCCACGTGCCCCAAAGACGCGACGTTCAAGGATGAGCTCGTCGACAAGGCGGACTGGGCGATGTACCTGGCCAAGCGGCGCGGGCGCAACAAGGTGATGACCTTCAGCGGAGAGCACGGCGTCGAGACGCCGGAGCAGGCCGCTGTGGTCCACCCGGAGCACGTCGCCGCCATGGGCGAACTGGTCGCCGCCCGCGAGGCCTTTCGACAGCGGCGACGCTCGGCCGTGGCGCAGATCGCCCTGGCCGTGGCACGGGCGAATGGGGTTCCCCCCGGCGATATCCTCACGGCCGTCAGGGCCGCGGACGCCGGCGACAACGAGACGGGGAGCCCGGCGGGAAAGATCGTCGCCTTGGCCCAGACCTACCAGACATTCGTGACTGAGCGACCCTACCGAGCGCGCATCTCGGAGGCTGAGGCGCTCGACGAGCTCCTGAAGTGCCCGGCGCTCACCGGAGAGACTCGGCTCGCGCGAGCCTTCGAGCTGGTGCTCGCGCGCTGATCCCGCACGCGGTGTGGCTCAGTCCTCAGTCCCGGCCGCGGCGTCGCGCCCGGGCGACGCCGTCAGGCGATGAGGAACGAGCAGAGGTACTCGCCGACGTCGCTGTCGGTGCCCGTGAGCCCCAGCGACTGGAGGAGACGATAGAGCGTGTGATCGTCGCTCACGACGGAAGCGCCCAGGTGCTCGTAGCGAGCGAGCAGTGCATCCAGTGCGCGTTCCGTCTCCTCGCCTGTCACCGTCATCCTCCAGAAATGGTCCCCGGGTCCACTGTAGGTATCGCCCACGACGCCGCGGTCGCCATAGGATTCCCGTCTAGGGTCCGGTGGCCCGAGGTCGTTGAGGAGGCGAGGGCTACGTCTCAGAAGTACGACCTGAGAGCGCCCCGGCGGCGGATGTCGACACTGGCGCAATGAAACCCGCCGCCGATGGTCTCGAAGTCCCAGAACGGGCACTCGATCGGCTCGAAGCCCCAGTCTTCGAGCTGACGCACGAAGCGCTTCTCCCCGGCGGAGACGATCACCCTTGTCTCGTCGAGCATGACCACGTTCATCATGATCCAGCGGCTGCAGTTGTACATGGGGTGCGACTCCGGCATCTCCGGCTCGGGGCACACCAGGATGTCCCAGCCCGCCTTCTCGAACATCTCCGGCACCTTGACAACGCGCTCGGGGTTGATGAGCAGCTTGCCCGGAGCGAGCGGTTGGAAGGTCGCGTCGATGTGCATCGGGTGCGTGTCGTGGACCTCGACCTCGTGCACGGCGTACTCGTCGCCGAGGTGCCGCTGCAACCACTCGATGCCGAAGCGGTTGCAGCAGCTCGAGCGCGCGATGAAGACGTCGCGGCCGCACTTGATGGCGTCGGCCGCGTCGAACATCGGCTCGTACTCGGTGGGCAGGAACCGCTGGGGCTCGTCCTCCTCCGGCGCCACGAACCCCGGCGTGAAGCTCTCCTCCGAGAGGCGAGGCGGCGGCGCGGCGACCCAGCGGGCGCCGCCGCGGAAGTACTCCTTGCAGAGCTCGCGGTACGCGAGCCGCTCCGTCGACCGGCTGCGCCAGCCCATCGGGGCCTCGATGATCTGATCGCCGATGACGAAGAGCACGTCGCGCGGCATGAGCGCGTAGCAGCTGCTCGAGACCTCCCAGTCCGGGGTGCTCAGCGGGCGCTCGTAGGCATACGGCTCAGGCTGCCGCACGGTGACGCCTGCCTGCTCCAGGATACCGATGAAGGCGTGGAGGTCCCGCTCTGCCTTCCTGAGCATCTCGACCGGCCAAGGCGTGCCGCCGTTCCGCTTGAAGAAGTCCCACTGGGTCCTGTCGTGGACGACGGCAGGCATGATCACGTCCCAAGGCGGCACAAGCGTCGTCTCGTCGACGCGTCCCACCACCATCTCCTCGAGCGGGTCCCACTCGTTGAACGCGTTCACGACGGGAGTCGATGCGCTGTGTTGGTCCACGCTTCCTCCTTGCGGATGCACCTCGGCGACGCGCTCGGCGAACGGCTGAGCGCCCCACGACGCGGTGACAGGTCAGGCGAGTCGTCCGGCGACCCCGACTACGATCTCGGCGGCGACCCGGGCCGCGATACTGGCCGGATCACCACCGCCGACACGAGGCCCGACGCCGCAGATGTCGGCGGCCGCGAGCAGGGAACCGGAGACGACGCGGACGCCGGCCATCAGCTCTCGGGCCTGCAGCCCGACGGGGTCGCCGGTCCCCGCGACGACGGCCAGATCGACCGAGAGATAGACCGCCTCGGTCCCGGCCGCTGCCACCTCGAGAGCCTCCTGCGCGACCGTCTCCATGCCGTCGCGCAGCACGTCGTCCAACGAATACATGGTGGCGCCGAGGCCGTCCAGCACGCGGCGGGCGGGCTCGTCCGGTGGAGCCGCCCGCCCGCCGACCAGCACCACGTTGGCCGGCGAGACGACGCCGAGCTCCAGCGCTCGCGCCCAGCGCGAGCTCGCGGAGTACAGGGGCTCGGGGGCGACCTCATACAAGGGAGTGAACGCGACGACGCCCAGCCGCCCTCGGAGCTTGCCGGAAAGGACCTGCATCACCGGGAGGCTGACCAGGGCATCGCCCCCGAGGACCAGCGGCGCTGCCCCAGTGGCGACGACATCGGCAATGCGCTCGTGCGCCTGCACGAAGGCCGCCCCGACGTCTCCGGGGGTCACCTCCACGTCCCCGTAGTCCGTGGCCCGGAACCCGCCGCCGAGCGCGGGAAGCCAGTCGGCGTAGGTCTGCGAGGCGACGCGGACCGCGGCGGGCCAATCGGCTGCTGCGTTGAGAGGCAGGCCCAGCACGGCCAGCGCCATGCCGGTCAGTGCCGCCGGATCATCGACCCGATGCAGGCCGAGGAGGCCGGAACCGGCGGGGGGCCGGTCCCCTCTCCCGCCGGCGGTGTCCCAGAGCTTGCCCAGCTCCTCCCGTTCCATCAGCTCGTCACCAGCGGCGCTCGACGCGCTGGAGGACCGCGTGTTCCTCGACCAGCTCGATGCCCAGACCGGGAGCATCCGGGACGTCGACCCACGAGACACCGTCCACGACCTCCTGCTTGAGGCCGCTGCCGATGTCGTGCGTCATGCCGCCGGGGCGCCACGGCAGGTCGGCGTCGCAGCGCACCGCGTTCGCCAACGCGACGCCCAGGTGGAAGTGTGCGGAGAGGGCGATCGAGCTCTCGCCCATGTTGCCCATCATGACGGTGATGCCCGCGGCCTCGGCGATGGCGTTCACTTTGAGCGCATTGAGGATCCCGCCGGTCTTCATGAGCTTGACGACGAACATGTCGCAAGCCCCCGCCTTGGCGCAGGCGAGTGCCTCGCGCGGCCCGCGAACGCTCTCGTCGAGAGCGATGGGCACGTCCACGCGCCCGCGCACCAACCGAGCCCCCTCGAGATCGCCCATGCGAACCGGCTGCTCGGCGACCTCGATGCCGTGCTGCTCGAGCAGCCTGATCGCGCGCACGGCGGTCCGGGCATCGCGCCAGCCCTGGTTGGCGTCGACGGTGATGCGCGCGTCCGCGCCTGCGGCCTCGCGCACGGCCGCGACGCGCTGCTCGTCGCGCTCGGGCGCGTCGCCGACCTTGATCTTGAAGATAGCGATGCCCTCGCCGGCCATGGCCCGAGTCTTCGCGGCCAGCGTCTCGGGCTCGTCCCAGCCGAAGGTGACCACCTCCTGGAGCGCGGAGCGAGCGCGACCGCCGACGAGATCGTGGAGCGGCCGTCCCAGCGCCTTGCCCTTGAGGTCCCACAGGGCCATCTCCAGTGCCGCGCGAGCCGCCTCGTTCCCCACGGTGCAGAGCTGGCGCTCCCAGACGTGATGGATGGACTCGATGTCGAAGGGATCCCTGCCGATGACAGCCGGCCCAAGGTATTCACCGATCACGTCATCGACGCTCCACAGGGTCTCGCCGGTGAACTCGTAGGCCGGGCAGGCCTCGCCGACTCCCGTGATACCCTCGTCGGTCTCCACGCGGACCAGGTCGCACGGACCGGTCGCCAGCGCCGAGGAGGCGATCACGAACGGCTCCTCCATGAGCAGCTCGAGCGTGTCGACGTGGACGGCGGTGATCTTCATCTGCGCGGCTCCGCAAGTCGAGTGTGGGAATCCCCTCAAGTCTACGCCATGGCCGCCGCCGCCGAGTCCTTGTCCGACCTCCGCGCCGGCCGTATCATCAGGCGGCCCGGGAAGCCCGCGAGGGAGACGGCGCGGAAGGACGAGAGGAGAGCGGCCATGACGGCTCCCATCCGGTTCGAGCGCCATACGGAGACCGCAGCGTTCTTCAGCCCGCTGGCGGGGATGGAGTTCGCCGAAGATCGCATCGAGGTGCGCACAGACCCGCTCACCGGCATGACCGCCGTGGCCTCCGCTGGCCTGGAAGCCAAAGAGGAGATGTTCCTCGGCAAGACCGACTGGGCGTACGCGGAGGCGCTCGCCGCAAGCACCCGCGACGGCTGCTTCTTCTGCCCCGAGAAGGTGCTCGCGGCGACGCCGCGATACCCCGACGAACTCGTGCCCGGCGGCCGGCTGGAGCGTGGCCGGGCCCTCGTCTTTCCCAATCTCTTCCCGCTCGCCGGCGTGCACGCGGTGGTCACCTTCCCCGAGAAGCACTTCCTGCGCCCGAGCGAGTTCACGCCAGAACTGCTGGAGGAGGCGCTGGGCGCGGCCACCGACTTCGTCGGCCGCGCGGCGCGCTTCTACCCGCGCATGACGCACGTGCAGGTGAGCTGCAATCACATGCTGCCGGCCGGGGCCAGCCTCGCGCACCCGCATCTCCAGGTCTTCGGCGGCGAGACCGTGCCCTGGCAGGTCGAGCTGTACTGGCGCCGCTCCGCCGAGTGGAAGGCCGCGCATGGGATGAGCTACTGGAGCACGCTCGTCGAGCAGGAGCGCGCCAGCGGCGATCGGTACGTACACGGGGAGGACGCCGTCCACTGGCTGGTGCCGTTCGCGCCCGCCGGCGCGCGCGAGGCGATCGCCGTCGTTCCCGACGCCGAGCGCCTGCCCGACCTCAGGGACGCGCAGACGCGTGCGCTGTCTTCCGGTCTCTCCGCCATCCTTGCCTGGTACGAGGAGGAGGGCCTGTCGGCGTTCAACTTCACCATCTTCAGCGGAGCCTTGGACGGTCGCGAGACAGGCTTCCCCGTGGTCCTGCGCATCATTGCCCGGACCGCGTTCAAACAAGACTACCGCACCGACGACTACTTCCTGCAGAAGCAACTGGGTGGAGAGCTGATGTTCGCCGCGCCCGAGGAGATGGCGGCGCGACTACGGGAGCGCTTCAGCGCCTGATGGGAGGGCCCTGAGACGCGGCCGGATCGACTTGCCCGAAAAGGGGGAATGGCCCATACTACGTTGTCCCGGCAGGTTCGGGACCACGTGGGGCATTAGCTCAGCTGGGAGAGCGCCTGGATCGCACCCAGGAGGTCAGCGGTTCGATTCCGCTATGCTCCACCATCGTCTTCTGGTCACCGATCCTCATCAGAACCATCGTCGATATCGACGTCGGTCAGCTGCACCATCGACGCGCCAGGGTCCAGCTTCACCAGCATCGAGCCGCACTGCGGACACACCGGCTGCGGCGCCTCGGTGCTGAACTCGTCGCTGCAGCTCAGACAGGTGGCCGCGACGGGCTTGTGCTCGAAGTGCAAGGCGGCGCCTTTGAAGAGCTCGTCGTCATTCGTGAGCATCTCGAAATACATCTCGATGGAATCCTGCGTGAAGTCGGCCGCCGGGGTCATCACCAGGTAGAGGCCCGCGACCTTGCGGGCGCCGTGGGCGCACGCCGCCTCGCGGGCCCTGTCGATGATCCCTTGTGTGATGCCCAGTTCGTGCACGGCGTCACCTCCGCCTGGTCGTTGATCCTGTCTGAGTTCTACCACGCGCGGCGTATACTCGTGCGCAGGTCAGGCAGGACGGGGGCCGTGAGGCCACGGAACGGAGGCTCCGGCAGATGG
Source organism: uncultured Thermoleophilia bacterium (assembly GCA_963699725.1). GTDB lineage: Bacteria > Actinomycetota > Thermoleophilia > UBA2241 > UBA2241 > CAIXSE01. Next base: position 275,057 of record CAVOVA010000027.1, on the reverse strand, counting down.
CAGGCGAAATCGAGTTCACCACCAATTACAGCGACCTCAGTACCGACAACGGCTTTCAGTTCGAATTCCGCTGCAACCGCTGCGGCAACGGCTACCGTACCGAGTTCGACACCTTCGAGCTGAGCACCGCGACGAACGTGCTCGATGGCGCCGGCGGCCTGTTGGGCGGTGTCTTCGGGCGCGCGGCCGATGTCGCGCAGCGCGCCAAGTCGGCAGCCTGGGAGAAGGGCAGCGACAAGGCGTTCAAGAAGGCGCAGGAGGACATCCTGCCCAAGTTCGTCCAGTGCCCGCGCTGCAGCGCCTGGATGTGCCGTGAGCAATGCTGGAACGAGAAGAAGGGTCTGTGCAAGCAGTGCGCCCCGGACCTCGGCGTCGAGATGGCCGCCGCACAGGCAGACAAGTCCGTCGAAGAGGTGTGGGCACACGCCAAGATGGCCGAAGAAGACAAGCACCTCACCGAGGCCGACTGGCGCGAGGGCATCACCGCCTCCTGCCCCAAGTGCGGCGCGCCACAGGCGACGAACGCGAAGTTCTGCGCCCAGTGCGGCGCCGACCTCAAGGCCGCCAAACACTGTGCCCAGTGCGGCGCCAAGCTCGAGCCGGGTGCCAAGTTCTGCTCCGGATGCGGGAGCCCGGTGACGTAGAGAGGCGATGCCGGGTCGCCGTCGAAGCGCGAAAACGAGGCGTATCGGGGTCATCCACCGCGATGTCCGATGTCATGCTCCTCGAATGCTGCGATTATCGTTGCTCCGCTGCTTGTCTCCCTCCGTCGGTTCTGATACAACGATGGACGTGAGTGGAAGATGCCGCGCCGCCTTGGCGCGGACCACGCGATTCCGCAGACCGCCGCCGCGACGCTGACGCCCGCGGTGCCGGTCACGAGGAGGGAGACGAGAAGATGAAGGTCCTCATCGTCGGCGCCGGCATGCAGGGTCAGGTTCTCACCTGGAACCTCGCCCGCAACCCCGCTGTCTCGGAGATCATCGTCGCCGACTACGACGAGAAGCGCGCCGCCTTCGTCGCCGGCCAGGTCGGCGCGGGCAAGGCCGTGTCCATGTACGTCGACGCCGCGGACGTCGACGCCGTCGCTACAGCCGGCGAGGGGTGCAAGCTCGTCGTCAACGCAGTGATCCCCGAATTCAACAAGTCCATCATGCAAGCATGTCTCACGTGCGGCGCCGACTACATCGACATGGCCCAGGGTCAGACGCGCACGCAGACCATCGACGAGGCCTACCTCGACCAGATGGCGCTCGCCCCTGAGTTCGCCAAGCAGGGCCAGCTCGCACTCCTCAGCACGGGCATGGACCCCGGCGTCACCAACACGTTCGCCGCCAACGCCTACGAGGACCTCGACAAGTGCTTCGAGATCCGCATCAAAGACTTCGCGCTCTTCGACTCGCCGGTGCCGCTGCAGGTCTGGTCGCAGGAGACCTACTACACGGACTGCTCGCAGCCGCCGCTGCTCTACGAAGACGGCGAGTTCAAGCGCGTCGAGATCTTCGGCCGCCGTGAGCAGTACGAGTTCCCCGAGCCGTTCGGACTCGGCACCGTCATCTGCCACGACCACGAGGAGGTCAGCACGCTGCCGCGCCTGCTCCCGCGGATGTTCGGCGACAAGGGCCTGCGCTATGTCGACTTCAAGATGGGCGGCGACGCGGACGGCAGCGCCATTGATGCCGACCTCGCCCTCGTCGGGTCGGGCATGACCAGCAAGTACCCCGTCAAGCTCAAGGACGGCAGTGAGGTACGGCCGATCGACGTCTTCGTCGCCAGCCTGGCGCCCAACCCGCCGGCCGACGAGCTCGCCAAGCTCGCTCTCGCCGGTGAGATCACCGACAACGGCGTCGTCACCGTCGACTGCATGGGCGAGAAGGGAGGCAAGCCGGCGAGCGTCGGCTACTACGTCTTCCCGCCGGATATCCAGTGGGTGAACGGCCGCATCCCCGGCGCCACCTGCGTCAGCTACGGCACCAGCACGCCGGCGAGCGTCTACGCGGAGTTCATCATCGAAGGGAAGATCGCCCAGAAGGGCATGGTCTGCCCAGAGGAGCTGGACCGCAGCGTGCGCGACGCGTTCATCGCCGAGCTCGGCGTGCGCGGCCTGCCCGTCTTTCGCAAGGACGTCGTCGGCGCCAACTGACGCCGAAGCAGGCCCCTGAGCCGCCCGGCCCCTCTTCGTTCTGCGCACAACGCGGCCGGGTGGCGCGTCAGGCGAGCGGCTTCTCCAGGACGTCGAAGCGGCGTGCTACGTGCATGCCGGCCGCCTCGTAGACGCGCACGGCATCAGTCACGTTCTGCGCGTCGACGTAGAGGCGGACCAGGGTCTGACCGCGATCGCGCAAGGTCGCGAAGGAGGCCGCGAGAAGGGATCGCCCGATGCCGCGGCCACGCCACGGCTTGCGCACCGCCAGGTCGTGGATCACCGCGTCCAAGTCGCCGATGCTCGGGATGACATATCCGACGAGATCGTCGCCGTCCCATGCGAGCCACCAGAGCGCGGGGTCGGAGTCTCCCGCCTCGAGATGATGCAGCCGCCACTCGTCGTAGCCACGCGGCTCGAAAAGATGGTGCTCGGCGAAGGCGTCGATGTCGACCTCCCAGACGCGGCGTCCATCGACATCGGGCCTGAAAGGTCGCAGCTCGATGCCCCCGGGGGCCGGGGCATGTGGCCAGTCGCGGGCTACGTCGACGGCCATCTCGAAGTACTGGCGCGCGGGAACGAAGCCGCGGCCGTCCAGAGCCGCCCGGCGCACCGCGTCGCTGTCCTCGCACCAGACCATCAGCCGGCGCGGCGCGCCGTCCTCACGCCGCGACGGCAGCTCCGACACCCGAGACTCGATGGTGTCGAGCAGAGCGTCCCCGACCCCCCGGCCACGATGCTCCGGGTGGACATAGTGGTCGGCAGTGACTTCTCCAGCGGTGTCCGGCCACACCCACGCGACGCCCGCCATGGCCCCCCCGGGGGCCACCACCACCCACCAGTCAGTCGCCGGATCCGACTCCGGGTCCTTCCAGTCGGTGGCCAGGTCGTTCTCGTGAGTACGTCGCTCACCGGTGTCGTGGCTCTCGGCCGCATCGAGCACAGCCTGGGCCGCAGGCAGGTCGGCCTCAGTGGGATGCCTCAGGATGTAGCCGTCGGGAAGCGGCAACAGGCCTCCTGTGTCTGGCGGGGTCCGCCCAGCCTATTCCTCGACGCCGCAGAAGCGAAGCGCCGTGAGGACCAGGGCCTGCGCGGCGACGTGCAGCTCTGCGATCGGCACATACTCGTCCGGCATGTGCGCGACCCGCACGTCGCCGGGTCCGAAGAGCACCGTCGGGATGCGCCCCACATTGACGAGCAAGCGCATGTCGGAGCCGTAGGTCACGCCCTCGACCGGAGGCGCCACGCCGGCGACGTCACCTGCGGCGCTCGCGACCGCGGTGACGATCGGATCGGAGAGGTCTGTCACTGCCGGATCGAAGCGCCCGCCCCACCAGCCCACTTCCGGCGGGTTCTCGGCCAACCAAGGGTCATCCGCGGCGGCGCGCGCGATCGCTTCTTCGAACGCCAGCCGGGCGGCGACCACATCTTCGCCGACGGCGACGCCGTAGCGTCCCTCAGCCACGAGCGTGTCGGGTACGCTGCTCGCCCAGTCGCCCGCGCGCACCGTGCCGACCTCGATCGGCCACGGCAGACCGTACCCGGCGAAGAGCGGCGCGCGCGGGTCGCCGGCGACGGCCGCACGCGTGCCCGGGCCCCCATCAGCCTCAACTGCCGGGGCGGCGGACCCGGCTCCCGCGACCCCGCAGCGCTCGGCTTCCAGCCGGCGAAGCGCGGCGAACAGCGGCACGAACTTCTCGATGGCGCTCGTGCCCTCCTCGCGCACACAGCCGTGCGCCGACAAGCCGTGCACCGTGAGCCGGAACATCAGCGAGCCGGCCTGTGCCGGAACCACGTGGAGCCTTGTCGGCTCGACCACGACGGCGCCGTCGGCCGAGTGCCCGCGGAGGATCGTCGCCAGCGTGCCCGTGCCGCCATCCTCCTCGCCGACGACGCTGGCGACGCTCAGACGCCCGCGCAGCCTCACGCCGGCGTCGCGCACGGCCTTCAGCGCGAGCAGCGCGCAGACCAGGCCGCCCTTCATGTCGGCGGCGCCGCGCCCGTAGACCCGCCCGCCCCGGATGGCCGGGTCCCACGGCGGCGTCGTCCAGGCGGACTCCGCGCCGACGGGGACCACGTCGATGTGGCCGTTGAACAGCAGGTCGCGGCCGGCGCCTGCGGCCGCCGAGCTGGCCGCCGGCTCGCCGTACCCGGCCACGACGCCCAGCGCTTCGTCGCGAAGGACCTCGTGACACGAGTCGGGGTGACGCGCGAGTCCCTCGAGATCGATCGGCCACACATCGGCCTCAAGGCCGGCATCCTGCAGCCAGGCCGCGACCCGGCGCTGCGCCGGAGACTCCTCGCCGTCGAGACTGGGGATCGCGATCAGTTCGCCAAGAAGAACGATGAGACCGTCGAGGTCGAGCGCCTCCAGCGCGCTGCGTTCAGTTCGGCTGAGACCGGCGTCCACGGACCCCGGTCCTCACTCGGGGTCGCGCAGCAGCGGCCGCGTGAGGCAGGTCGGCCCGCCTTCGGCCTTGAACGAGAGCGGAGCGCCGGGGAACGTGACCACCTCGCAGTCCGCCATCTCGAGCAGCTGCTTCGTCACGGGATTGTCCTCCAGCATGATGCACTTGCGCGGGGCGACGGTCAGGACATTGGTCGCCTGAGTGAGCGAGAACTCCCTCTCGGGGACCTCGAGGAGCCGGACCTCGCGGCGCTTCAGTTCGGCCCAGAACGCGGTCGGCATGAGAGGCGGGTAGGCGACGGCCAGATCGACGTCCACGGGGCTGATCAGACTGAGGAGATGGAGGCAAGCCTCGGGGCCGGTGAAATACGGCAGATCGTAGTCGAGCACCGTCACGCCGAGCGGCTCGAGGAGGCCGCGAAGCTGACGCACGCCTTCGGTGTTCGTGCGAAAGCCGCGGCCTACCGCCAGCGTGTCGTGATCGAGCCACATCGTGTCGCCGCCCTCGGCGCGAGCGTCGCCGTGCAGGCGGCCGTACACCGGCACGCCGCAGTCCTGCAGCGCGCGGGCGAGCGGTTCCTCCTCGCCGCGGCGCCGCTCCTTGCCCATGCTGAGGACGAGCGTTCCGCGGTCGGTGACGAGGACCGGGTCGAAGACGAAGACGCTGTCGCTGTGGTCGGGCAGCGGCTCGTCGTGGTAGAGAACCTCGACATCCCAGGCGCGCAACGCCTCGACGAGGACGTCATGCGCGACGCAGGCCTTCTCGACGTCGACCGCGCCGGTGTAGTGCCACGCCGCAGGGTCCGCGGCGGCCATCGCTTCGCCGGGCCGCCGCATCACCACGCGGCGCAGGCGCCCGACCATACCCTGTGCTCCGTATCCCCGGTTCATGGCTCCCCCGTCATGTCCCGATCCCGGCCTGCCTCACCCGGGCGAGGCCGCGCCCTCCGGCAGAGGATGTCGCCGCTCGCCCCTGCGACCGCGCTCTTCGAGAGCACGAACCGGGCCGTCCGCGGCCGATCCACGGTCCCATTAGGGCCTTGGTGACGCGTCTTGCGGCCGGCCTCAGCGTGATCGCGCCACTGACCAGGAACGCGCGGCGGTCGTTGGAGAGCGTGCTCACGGCACCAGGCGCGACGCCGCGATGGGCGTCCGGCTCAGTCGCCGTGGATCTTGCGCCGCCACGGAGCCCAGGACGTGGGCCGCGACATGTCGGCGTACTGGTGCACGGGCGTACCCGACGTCTCGTCCATGACGAGCAGGCCGTCGGTGTCGAGCACGGCTACGCCGTCTGCCTGAAGCGCGGCGAACAGGCTGACGACACCCACCGCGTCGGCTCCCCCGCCGAGCTCATCGACGGTGAGGGTGTGGTTGGACTCGAACCGCGCCCACGTCGTGGCGAGCCTGTCCCAGGTGAGGTCGACGCGCATCCCGCGCACGAGCAGCGAGAGGCTGACGTCGTCCGAGGCCACGATGCGGCCCTTGCCGCGCCAGAACACCAACGGGAACTCGTCACCGATCATGTCGGCGGTGCGGAACTTCATCGTATCGATCGAGATCATGATGCCTCCGGCGAGCGATGCAGGCGCCTAGTCTACCGGGCGAGGACGCGTATGACGAGCGCCCGCCGGCTCGAGGTGGACGACCACGTCTGTGATCTGGCCATATTCGTGCCGCAAAGCAGTCTCGACGGCGTGGGCGATCGCGTGCCCGTGCTCGACGGTCGTTTCAGGGTCGACCTGCACGTGCAAGTCGACGTAGACCTGGCTGGCCGGACCACGGGTGCGCACGCCGTGGCAACTGACGACGCCCGGAACGGTCGCGGCCACGGCGGCGACCTCGTCGGCCGGCAGCCGTGCGGCGTCACCCAGCGTGTGCAGGGCGCCGCGGAAGATGCCCCAGGCCGTGCGGAAGATCGCCAGGGCGACGAGGATCGCGACCACGCCGTCGGCCTGCTGTAAACCTGACTTGACCAGGACCAGGCTGACGATGACGCCCGAGCTCACCAGGACGTCGCTGAGCGTGTGGCTTGCATCGGCGACGAGGATCTCGCTGCCGAGGCGCCTGCCCGCGCGGCGCTCCCAGGTGGTCACGAACACGTTGATGGCCAGCGTCCCCAGCATGATGGCGAACGACGCCGTGGTGACCGCGGTCGGCACACCGCGCCCGACCAGGCTGTCGATCGCTCCCTTGCCCACGGTGTAGCCGGCGAAGGCGAGCATGACTCCGATCACCGCCGCCGCGAACGTCTCGAACTTGGCGTGGCCGTAGGGGTGCTCCACGTCGGCGGGGCGCGCGGCGAACCACAGGCCGACCAGGCCGATGACGTTCGACGCGCCGTCGAACAACGAGTGGAAGCCGTCTGCCTCCATGGCCGCGGAGTGGCTGACGATGCCGTAGGCGAGCTTGGCGACCGCCACTGCCAGGTTGAGCACCAGCACCAGCCAGAGGACGGTGCGGACCTGGCGGTGACGGTCAACGGTGGTCAACTCATGCCTGGCGATGAGGGGAAGGTTCCGTCCGGCGCCGCTGGCGGCTACGGCCGCGGTACCAGCCCGACGCGCTCACGTACCTTCGCGAGCGTGCGCCCGGCGATGACCTCGGCGCGTTCGGCCCCCGCCTTGAGGACCTCGAGCGTGTAGCTCTTGTCCGCCTCGAGCTCGCGGATGCGCGCCTGGATGGGCGCGAGGGCCTCGACGACGACCTCTGCCAAGTCGGCTTTGAAGTCCGCGTACCCCTTGCCCTCGTAGCGCAGCTCGATATCCTCCACGGGCTCGCCCGAGAGGGCGCTGTAGATGTCCAGGAGATTGGTCAGCGCCGGCTTGTCGGGGCCGCCGCGGACCGCCGACCCGGAGTCCGTCACCGCTCGCTTGATCTTGCGCCGGATGACGTCCTGCGGATCCATGACGGCGATGTAGCTGTTGTCCGACCCGGCGCTCTTGCTCATCTTCCGGCTCGGGTCGTCCAGCCCCATCACGCGAGCCCCGCCCTCCTTGATGATCGGCTCCGGCACCACGAACGCCTTGCCGAACGCGTTGTTGAAACGCTCGGCCACGTCGCGCGTGAGCTCCACGTGTTGCTTCTGGTCTTCGCCGATCGGAACGGCGTCCGCTTGGTAGAGCAGGATGTCGGCCGCCTGGAGCACCGGGTAGTCGAACAGCGCGACGCCGATGCTCTCGCCCTCCTGCCCCGCCGTCTTGTCCTTGAACTGTGTCATGCGCCGCAACTCGCCCATGTAGGTGATCGTGTTGAGGATCCACATGAGCTCTGTGTGCGCCGGCACGTGACTCTGCACGAAGACGATGGACTGCTCCGGGTCGATTCCGCTCGCCAGGAACAGGTTGACGAGATCGATCGTGTTGTGCCGCAGCTCGGCACGGACCTGCCGCACGGTGATGGCGTGCAGGTCGACGGCGCAGTAGACGCAGTCGTGCGTCTCCTGCATCGCCACCCAGTTCTTCACGGCGCCGAGGTAGTTGCCGAGGTGCAGCGTCCCGGACGGCTGGATACCGCTGAAGACGCGCGGGCGGCGCGCCGATGCTTGTGCCTGATCGCTCACGGTCCCGGAGTCTACAGAAGCACGCGCGGCCCGGCTACCTGGGCGCGCCGGACTCACCGTCGGCTGGATCCCCTCGCCACCGGGTCAGTCGTCGTCGCGCTCCCGCTCCGTCCGGGAGATCATCTCATCCAGCGCGGCGCCCCGGCGCGCTGACTCGGGATCGCCCGGACCGCGTCGCTGCCCTGTCAGCAGACGAATGAAATAGTAGAACCACAGCGCAAAGAACCAGAGGAACTCGACGACGAAGAGGATCGGGATGGCGACGCGGCCGGCCGCGACGGTGAGCGCCGCCTGCACGACGACCAGCACGCCCAATGCAACGACGGCCAGGCGGAAGACCCGGCGCGTGTGCTCGTCCTCGAAGATACGCGAGGCACGCGAGAACGCCACCGTGAGCAGGGCGAGAAGGACGACGACGACGATGCCCTGCACGGCCCACGAGCTCATCACGCCATTGATGAACTCAAGATTGTCCTGCATCAGGGTTTCGTCCACGACGACGCACCTCCGCTCCCGAGCGCCTGCCGGCCGGTCCCAGGATCCGCAGCATATACCCCCGACGCGCAGTGCAACGCCGCAGGGATGGACGGCCCACGATGCGCCGGCTCCCTTGTTCGGGCGCCGCCCCGTCGCCGACGTTGCGGCTCGCCGCTCGCCGGTGCTACAGTGCCGGAGAACCGAGGAAGCCCGGCGGATGGTCGCGTGAGAGCCCGCTGTTCGCGAGAGCGAGCGGGCGCCGAAGGGGCAAGGATGGCGCCCGATGCGCCGCCGAAACTCTCAGGCCAACGGAACGCAGGCCGGACGGGCCCCTGGAGTGCGCGGGCGCTGGTCCTGCGACGGACAGGGTGATGGGGACATCACCCTGTCCCTCGACGTTTAAGGGGTGAGTGGTATGAGCACACCACGCACGACCGTGGTGGCCGAGCGGATGGGTGGCCTCGGGACCGAGACGGCGTTCGCCGTCTCCGCCGAGGCCAACGAGTGGAGGGGTCTCGGGCACACCGTCTATCCGTTCCACCTCGGTGACATGGACCTGCCGACGCCGGAGAACATCGTCGAGGCCTCCTTCCGCGCCATCCGCGACGGCAAGACCGGCTACTGCCCCAACGCCGGCATCCCGCAGCTGCGCGAGGCGCTCGCCGCCGACGTCGGCGCCTCGCACGGCGTCGCCTACGGCCCGGAGAACGTCTCCGTGCAGCCGGGGGGCAAGCCGGTGATCGAGAAGTTCCTCCTCACGCTGATGGACCCGGGCGATGAAGTCCTCTACCCCAACCCCGGCTTCCCCATCTACGAGAGCCAGATCGAGTTCCTCGGCGGCGTCGGCAGGCCGTACGGTTTCGTGCCCGGGGAGAAGAACTTCCTGCTCGACTTCGAGGCCATCGAGGCCGCCATCACGCCGCGCACCAAGCTGCTCATCTTCAACGACCTCCACAACCCGACGGGGGCGGAGACTTCGGACGCGGAGATCGAGGCGCTGGCCGAGCTCGCCGTGAAGCACGATCTCTCCGTGCTATCGGACGAGGCCTACTGGGACGTGCGCTATTCCGGGCGGGGCACGTCGATCGCGTCGCTGCCGGGCATGCGGGAGCGCACCGTCATCCTTTACACCTTCAGCAAGAAGTTCGCCATGACGGGCTGGCGTCTGGGAGGCGCGATCGGGCCGAAGGACATCATCGCGCACATCACCACGCTCAACGTCAACCAGGAGTCCTGCACGACCCACTTCATCCAGTGGGCGGGCGTCGAAGCGCTCACGGGTGACCAGTCGGGCGCAGAGCGAATCCTGCGCATCCTGAAGGAGCGCCGGGACGCCGCCGTCGACTTGCTCAACGAGATCCCCGGCGTCACCTGCTTCCGCCCCGAAACGACCTTCTACCTGTACCCGGACGTCACCGGGCTCATGGAGCGCAAGGGCTTTACGACCTACGACGAGTTGCGCCGCGCGGCGCTGGAGCGGACGGGCGTCAGCTTCTGCACCCGTCTGCACTTCGGCCGCGCGCTCCCCGGCGAGGAGAAGCGCTACGTGCGCTTCGCCTACTCCGGCATCAGCGCCGAGCTCATCCGCGAGGGTCTCGGCGCGCTCAAGGAGTGGGCGCAGTGAGCGGCGACGCCGGAGCGGGCGCCCCGCGCCTGCTGCACACACCGTTCCACGCGCAGCACGTCGCCGCCGGCGCGCGGATGGTCGATTTCGGCGGGTGGGACATGCCGGTCCAGTACCCGACCGGCATCATCGCCGAGCACCTCGCCACCCGCAGCGGCGCCGGCCTCTTCGACGTCGCGCACATGGGCCGCTTCGTCTTCCGCGGGCCCGGCTCGACGGCCTTCCTGCAGCACGTGCTCAGCAACAACGCCGAGGCCCTCGACCTCCTGCAGGCGCAGTACACGATGATCCCCACCGAGACCGGCGGCGCGGTCGACGACGCCTACCTCTACCGCTTCGTCGACGGCGAGTACCTGCTCGTCGTCAACGCGTCCAACCGCCACAGGGACTGGAACCACTTCCGCGAGCGCCTCGCGCACTTCCCGGATGTGGAGATGAGCGACGAGACGGGCGAGATCGCCATGGTGGCCCTGCAAGGCAAGGCGTCCAGGGATGTCCTGGGAAACCTCGTCGAGAGCGGAGGCTTGCCCGAGCCGCTGCGCAACGAACTGAGCGTCGCGACGCTGCGGCTGCCGGGCGACGGGCGCCTCGTGGAGGCGCGGATCGCTCGTACCGGCTACACGGGTGAGCCCGTAGCGTTCGAGCTCTTCACGGCAGCGCACGACGGGCCGGCCCTCTGGGACGCGCTGACTGAGGCGGGCGCCGTGCCAGTCGGGCTCGGCGCCCGCGACACGCTGCGCCTGGAGGCCGGTCTCCCGCTCTACGGCCACGAGCTGGGGTCTGATCCCGAGGGGCGCGAGATCCCGATCTTCAGCTGCCCGCTGGCGACCTTCGCCGTCAGCTTCTCGCCACGCAAGGGCGACTTCGTCGGCCGACACGCCCTGGAGCGACAGCAGAAGGCCTACGCCCTGATCCTGCAGCGCGACTACTCGCTGCTTGTGGATCTGCCTGGGCTCACGCGGCCGGTGGCCGTGACCGGTCGCGGCATCGCCCGCGAGGGGGCGCCGGTCCACGCAGGTCCCGGCGCCGAGCGACTCGGCGTCGACACGTTCCTCGGCTGGGTGACCAGCGGCACCGCCGTCCCCTACTGGGGCCTGGAGGGGGAGGGTCTGTGCTCGCTCCAGACCAAGCAGCACGAGCTGCGCTCCGTCGCCCTCGCCTACCTGGACAGCCGGGTGATCGAGGACGACGAAGTAGAGATCGACGTTCGCGGCCGTCGCGTCCCGGGACTGGTCGTGCCGCATCACCTGCGGAGCGACGCCCCTCCCTGTGCGCGCGCCATCATCTGGGACTACACGCCGCAGCTCAGCGAGCTCGAGGGCGGCGAGGCGGGGGAGAAGGCGCTGCGGCTGCTGGGCAAGGCGACTGCCAATCACGCGTGGCGCCAGAAGGAGTGCGTCGACCTCATCCCCAGCGAGATGACGCCCTCGCCGATGACGCGGCTGCTCAGCATCACCGACCCCTCCGGCCGCTACGCCGAGCACAAGAAGGCCGAGGCCTTCTACGACGCCGACGTCTTCTACTACCAGGGGACCGGCTTCATCCACGAGGTCGAGCGCCTGCTGGTCGCCGAGTTCCGCGCCTACCTCGGCTGCCCCGAGGTCGAGACGCGCACGGTGAGCGGCCAGATGGCCAACACGGCCGTCTTCAGCGCCCTCGTCGACTACCTCAACCGCGCCGACCGCAAGGCGGAGCCGCGGCGCATCGGCAAGGTCGTGAACAACCACATCGGCAAGGGCGGCCACTTGAGCGCGCAGCCGATGGGCGCCCTCCGCGACTACGTCGCCCGCGACCCGCGCACCGAACTGCCGGCCGTCGTCGACATTCCGGTGCTCCCGGAGAACCCGTACAAAGCGGATGTAGGGGCCCTCCTCAACGTGATCGAGCGGGAGCGCCCCGAGCTCATCATCCTCGGGAAGAGCATGGTCCTACACCCGGAGCCCGTGTACGAGGTCCGGCAGTTCATCGATTCCGTGGGCATCCCAGCCGTGCTCATGTACGACATGGCCCACGTGCTCGGACTGGCCGGCCCGCACTTCCAGGAGCCCTTCGTCGAGGGCGCCGACATCGTGACCGGCTCCACGCACAAGACGTTCTTCGGCACGCAGCGAGGCATCGTTGGCGCACGCTGGGCCAAGACCGACGAGAAGTACGACCTGTGGGAGGCGATCGAGCGGCGCACCTTCCCGGGCTCGGTGAGCAACCACCACCTGGGCACGCTGCTCGGCCTGCTGATGGCGGCCTATGAGATGAACCACTTCAGAGACGCCTGGCAGCAGGCCGTGATCGCCAACGCCAAGACCTTCGCGGTAGCGCTGCACGACGCCGGGCTCGACGTCGCCGGTGACCCGGCGGTGCAGTTCACGGAGACGCACCAGGTCGTGGTGCGCGTCGGCTATGGACAGGGCCCGGAGGTCGCCGGCCGGCTGGAGGACAGCGGAATCATCGTCAACTACCAGGCGGCGCCCGACGAAGAGGGCTTCACCGCCGCAGGCGCCCTGCGCCTGGGTGTGGCCGAGATGACCCGGTTCGGTATGGGCCCGGAGCAGTTCGTGGACGTCGCCTCGCTGATGGCCGCGGTGATCATCGACGGCAGAGGCGTGGCCACAGAGGTCCGCAGGCTGCGAGAGCCCTTCACGGAGATGGGCTACTGCTTCAAGGGCCCGGAGTTCGATCCGCTGCTGCAGCGGCTGCACGACCTGATCTGAGATGAGCGCGTCGTCGCACGACCGTCCGGCGGCGATGAACAACGCCACCGGCAAGCGCCTGCTGGCGCTCGTCCGCGACGCCGACTACGCGCACCCCGGCGAGGAGGAGGCCAGCCGCCTGCTCTTCGCCGGGGTGCCGCGCGACCCGCGCCGCCGCATCCTCGACGCGGGCTGCGGCGGCGCGGGCACCGCAGCCTGGGTGCAGGCGCGCGGGTACGGGACGGTGACCGGCATCGAGGTCGATGCCGCGACCGCCCGTCTCGCCCGCGAGCGGCACCCTGAGGTCACCGTCGTGGATGGCGACCTCCAGCGAGCCGGTGCGGCGCTGGCCGGCCCCTTCGACCTCGTCTACTCGATGACCGCGATCTACGCGGCGCCCGACCAGGAAGCCGCGTTCCGCGAGCTCGGCGCGCTGGCTGCACCCGGCGCCGAGCTCCGCATGCTCGAGTATGCCGACCCACAGGGACGCTTCGCCGCCGAGACCAGCGGCAACCCCAGCCTGGTCTGGTGGCGCCCGCTCCACCCCCGGGCATTGCCGGATCTGCTGGCAGCCGCCGGCTGGACCGATGTCGAGGTCCGCGACCTGCAGCCCGAGTTCGTGCTGTGGTACCGGCAGCTCTGCCGGCGCATCGCCGGCAGGCGGAGCGCCATCACGCGCGAGTTCGGCCGCGAGTGGTACGTCTTCGCGGCCTCGGCGTACGCCGGCATCCTCGCGATGGTCCGGACCGGCGTCCTCGGTGGCGTGCTCGTGCGGGCTCGTGCCGCCGGCTCCTGAGCACGAGCTCCAACGCAAGCGATTTCCCCTCGCCGGGCCGTTGTCCCTGTGTACGGGATCGACTCAACTCACGTCTCCGCACTGCCGATAGGGGTACTCGATGATCGTCCACTCGGGACATCAGGCGCGTGCGTCCGCAGAGGGGAGCGTGCTGGCAGCGAGCCGGACAGATGTTCGACCGGCGCCGCCGTGGGCCGCCTCCGCGGACGGAGACCGCCTCCTGCGCCTGACGGGGCAAGACGTGGCCATGGGCTGGATTCTCGCGGTGATGATCGCGTTCGGTATCGCGGTCGGCATCGTCTTTCCCTTCCTGGTCTCTCCCCTTGTCTCCCTCAGGCCCGGGGAGCAGGACGCTTTTCGCATCGCCTGCGTCGTCGCCGGGTTCTGCGTGGGCAGCTTCGCCTACGGGGTCGCCCGCTTCACCTTGTTCCGGGCCAACCGCCGGCTCGCGTGTCTCGCCGCCTACGATGGGCTGACCGGGCTGTTCAATCAGCGCCAGTTCGCCCGTGCGCTCGGCGCGGAGCTTCAGCGCGCACAGCGCAACGGCCTGCAGACCAGCCTCATCATCGCGGATCTCGACCACTTCAAGCAGGTCAATGACCTGCACGGTCATGCCATCGGCGACGAAGCACTCGCGGCCGTCGCGCGAGATGTCGTCGCCAGCGTGCGTCCTTTTGACATCGCCTGCCGCATCGGCGGCGAGGAGTTCGCCGTCATTCTGCCGCAGACGACCAAGGACGAAGGTCTCGATGTCGCCGAGAGGATCCGGACCCGCGTCGCGCTGACCGCGCATGAGGGCTTGCCCGCAGTCACGCTGAGCTGCGGCGTGGCCGCCTATCCCGTGGACGCCGACGCCATCCGCGAGCTGGTCAAGCGTGCCGACGACGCCATGTACGAAGCCAAAGCGGCCGGCCGCAATACGGTGCGCGCATGGTCGGCCTGACCCGACGCAGGACCCCGATCGGACGCCGCAACATGCCCGCTTGAGTGCGCCGGCGCGGCTCCGCTCTCGCGGGCGGCGCTCAGCCCGACGCCACGTCGTAGCGCAGCCAGAGCGCCCCGTCGTCGAACCTCTCGACGCCGCGCAGCATCAGGCCCACTACGTCGCCGGGCCCGGCATCGCCGGTCTGCACCAGCCAGCGCGGACTCTCACCGCCCACCAGCCGTGGCTCGATGACGACGCTGACCTCGTTCACCAGGCCGGCGCGCAGCAGCGCACCGACCAGATGGCCGCCGGCGTCCACGCGCACCGTCCGTACGCCATAGTCGGCGGCCAACTGCTCGAGCACCGCCGCGAGGTCCACGCGATCGTCGCCCGCGACTATCGTCCCCACGCCGTCGGCGGCGAGCGTCTCGAGATGCGCCTCGGGCGTCGCCGTGGAGCAGAGTGCGACGACGTCTCGCCAGTAGGGCTGGCCGCGCAGCTGCCCGAGCCCCGGCAGGCGGCCTCGTGAGTCCACGGCCGCGAGCAGTGGACGCACCGCCTCCTCGTCGCCGGTCGCCGTCGCCTGATGTCCGGACTCGCCCGGCTCCAGAGAGACCGGCTCGCAGGCACTACCGAGCTCCGGCATGCCGGCCAGCAGCGTTTCGCTGCCGACGAGTGTGCAGTCTTCGCGCCAGGTGCCGGCGAGGCTGTAGAAGCGGTCCATGTCGACCTCGAGCCCGTCCATCCGGGCATCGAGGCTCATCTCGTTGTGGACAACGACGTGCGGGCGCGTCAATCCGCGTCGATCTCCTCGTCTGTCGCGCCGCTCTCGCTGACGACCATGCGGGCGATGGCGCTGACGACGTCGCCCTCGCGCATGTTCATCACCCTGACGCCCTGCGTCGCGCGGGCGTAGCGGCTGATGCCGTCGGCGCGCATGCGGATCACCACGCCATCGCGGCTCTGCAGGACGATCTCGTGGTTCTCGCGCACCACTTTGACGCCGGCAAGGTAGCCCTTGCGGTCGGTGAGCGCGATGGTACGCACTCCCTGGCCGCCGCGGCTTTGCACATGGTATTCGCTCACGAGCGTGCGCTTGCCGAATCCGTTCTCGGTGATCACGAAGAGGTCGCTGTCGTCGCGGGCGACGTCCATGGCGATCACCTCGTCGCCCTTGCGCAGGCGCATGCCGTGCACGCCCGAGGCACTGCGGCCCGTAGGGCGCACGTCGCTCTCGTGGAAGCGGATGGCCTGGCCGAGACGACTGATCATCATGACGTCGTCGTCGCCCGATGTGTGACGCACGGCCAGCAGCTCGTCGTCCTCGCGGATCTTGATGGCGATGATGCCGTCGGCCTTGAGCTTGGTGTTGTATGAGGAGAAGAGCGTCTTCTTCACGATGCCTTTGCGAGTGCCCAGGACGAGGTACCTGCCCTCGCTCTCGTCGAAGTTGCGCGTGTTGATGACGGCGCAGATCTTCTCGTCCTGGCGCAGCGGCAGAAGGTTGACGATGTGCTTGCCCTTGGCGCTGCGGCCGGCCAGCGGGAGCTCGTGGACCTTGAGCCGGTAGACCTTGCCCACACTGGTGAAGAACAGCAAGAAGTTGTGCGTACTGGTGATGAAGAGATGCTCGACCTCGTCCTCTTCCTTGAGGTCCATGCCAGCCACGCCGATGCCGCCGCGCTTCTGCTGCCGGTAGGTGGCGACCGGGAGACGCTTGACGTAGCCGGTCTTGGTGATCGTGATCGCCATCTGCTCCTCGGCTATGAGATCTTCGAGGTCGATCTCGCCCTCGTCGGGCACGATGTCGGTGCGCCGGTCGTCGTTGTAGAGACGCCTGATCTCAGCCAGCTCGCTCTTGATGACGCCGAGCACCGCGTTCTCGTCGCCGAGCAGCTCGCGCAGCTCCTTGATGCGGGCGAGCAGGCCGGAGTGCTCCTCCTTGACCTTGTCGCGCTCGAGGCCGGTGAGCTTCTGGAGCCGCAGGTCGAGGATGGCCTGCGACTGCGGCCGCGTGAGCTCGAAGGTGTCCATGAGGGCCTCGCGAGCCGTGTCGCCGTCGGCGGCGTGGCGGATGATGCTGATGATCTGGTCGAGATTGTCGAGGGCGACGAGCAGGCCTTCGAGGATGTGGGCCCTCGTCTCTGCCTTGTCGAGCTCGAACTTCGTCCGCCGGATGACGATCTCTTTCTGGAAGGCGATGTACGCCTGGAGCATCTCCGGCAAGGTGAGCGTGCGCGGCACACCGCCGACGAGGGCGATGTTGATGACCCCGAAGGTCGTCTGCATTTGGGTGTGCTTGTAGAGCTTGTTGAGCACGACCATCGGGATGGCCTCGCGCTTGAGCTCGATGACGAGGCGCATGCCGGCGCGATCCGACTCGTTGCGCAGGTCGCTGATCTCGGTGATCTTCTTGGTCTTCACGAGCTCGACGATGTTGTCGATCAGCGACGCCCGATTGACCTGATAGGGCAGCTCGGTGACGACGATCGCGCTGCGATTGCCCTTGAGCTGCTCGGTGTGCGCCTTGGCGCGGACGCGGATGCGTCCGCGTCCCGTGCGATAGGCTTCCTTGAAGCCGCCGGTGCCGAGGATGACGCCGCCGGTCGGGAAGTCCGGCCCCTTGATGAAGTCCATGAGGTCGTCGGCGGTCGCCTCGGGGTTGTCGACCAGGTGCACGATGGCGTCGACGACCTCGCCGAGGTTGTGCGGCGGGATGTTCGTCGCCATGCCGACCGCGATTCCCGCCGCGCCGTTGACCATGAGGTTCGGCATGCGGCTGGGCAGCACGCGCGGCTCGCGCCGGGTCTCGTCGTAGTTGGGCATCCAGTCGACGGTGTTGGCGTCGATGTCGCGCAGCATCTCGACGGCGATCTTGCTGAAGCGCGCCTCGGTGTAGCGCATGGCTGCCGGCGAGTCGCCCTCGACGGAGCCGAAGTTGCCCTGGCCGTCGACCAGCGTGTAGCGCATGTTGAAGTCCTGCGCCATGCGCACGAGGGTCGGGTAGATGACGGCTTCGCCGTGGGGGTGGTAGTTGCCGCTCGTGTCGCCGGCGATCTTGGCGCACTTGCGGTGCGCTTTGTTCGGCGCCAGACCGAGATCGTTCATTGCCACCAGGATGCGGCGCTGGCTGGGCTTGAGGCCGTCGCGCACGTCGGGGAGAGCGCGATCGGTGAGGACGCTCATCGCATAGTCGATGAACGACGAGCGCATCTCGTCTTCGAGCTCGATGGGCTCGATCTTGCCTTCGAGCGTCTGCAAGGCATCAGACATCGAGGAACCGCACCTCCTTCGCGTTCTTCTCGATGAACTCGCGACGCGGCTCCACCTTGTCGCCCATCAGCATCGAGAAGACCTCGTCGGCGGCCTGGGCGTCTTCCATGGACACCAGCATGAGGGTGCGCGTCATGGGGTTCATGGTGGTGTCCCAGAGCTGGTCGGGGTTCATCTCACCGAGACCCTTGAAGCGCTGCAACTGCATGCCCTCCTTGGTGAGCTCGACGATCTGCACGCGCAGCTCCTCGTAGCTCGGCGCCTCCGACTTGCGGTTGCCCAGGTGCAGCGTGAACGGCGGACGCCCCACCAGCTCGCTGATGCGCAAGTGGACGCGTTTGAGCGCCTGGAACTCGCGTCCGGAGAGCGCCGCAAACGGGATCCTCATGTTCGCGGCCAAGCCGGTGCGCCGCTCCACCAGGCGCGTGTCGGCCACCTGCTCCTCGTCGTCGACGCCGAGCACATCGATGACGTAGCGCTTGTCGATGTCCTCACGAAGCGCCGCGAGCAGCGCCTCGAACGTGGTGATGTCGGCCTCAACGACCGGCCCGTTCTTGAGCCAGTCGATGAGCTCGCCGCCCCACTGGCTCTTCAGCTTCTTGACCCAGCCCTCATACTCGCCGAAGAGCTTCAGGAACCGCTGGTACTTCGTTTCGCTGAAGGTGAATTCGGCATCGGTGTTGTCGACGCGGATCTGCTCGAGCCGTCCGCGCAGCAGCATCTCCTCGAGCTGCGACTCCTTGTGGATGTACGTCTCCTGGTTGCCCTGCTTGAGCCGGTACAGCGGCGGCTGGGCGATGTAGACGTAGCCCGCCTCGACCAGCGGCTTCATGTGCCGGAAGAGGAAGGTCAGGATCAGCGTGCGGATGTGCGAACCGTCGACGTCGGCGTCGGTCATGATGATGATCTTGTGGTAGCGCGCCTGCTCGACGTCGAACTCGTCGCCGATGCCGGCGCCGATGGCGCTGATCATCGTGAGGATCTCGTTGTTGGCGAGCATCTTGTCGATGCGCGCCTTCTCGACGTTGATGATCTTGCCGCGCAGCGGAAGGATCGCCTGGAAGGAGCGGTCACGCGCCTGCTTGGCGGAGCCGCCGGCCGAGTCGCCCTCGACGAGGTAGATCTCGCTGAGCGCCGCGTCCTTGATGGAGCAGTCGGCCAGCTTGCCGGGCAGCGTGCTGCCCTCGAGCAGGCCCTTACGGCGCGTGAGGTCGCGGGCCTTGCGCGCCGCGCTCCGCGCCCGAGCCGCGTTGATCGCCTTCTCGACGATCTGCCGCGCCTCGGAGGGGTTCTCTTCGAGGAACTCGGCGAGCTTGGCGTTGACAGATGTCTCGACGAGGGTGCGGATCTCGGTGTTGCCGAGCTTCGTCTTGGTCTGGCCCTCGAACTGCGGGTTCTTGAGCTTGACCGAGATGAGCGCCGTGAGACCTTCGCGCACATCCTCACCACTGAGATTGTCTTCCTTCTCCTTGAGGAGGTTCTTCTGGCGGGCGTAGCCGTTGATCGTGCCGGTGAGCGCAGACCGGAAACCGGTGAGATGCGCCCCGCCCTCCGTGGTGTTGATGTTGTTGGCGAAGGTGAAGATCGACTCGTTGTACGAGGAGTTCCACTGCATCGCGATCTCGACGGCGCCGTCGCCGGTCTCGTTCTCGAGGAAGATGATGCTGCGGTGGATGGCGTCCTTCTCGCGGTTGATGTACGCGACGAAGTCGACGATGCCACCCTCGTACTGGAACGTGACTCTCTCGCCGTCAGCGCGTTCGTCGTTGAGCTCTATGCGCAGACCCTTGGTGAGGAACGCCGTCTCGCGCAGGCGCTGGGCGAGCACGCGGAAGTCGTAGTCGACATCTTCGAAGACGTCCGGGTCGGCCATGAACGACACGGTGGTGCCGGTAGGGCCGCCCTTGGCGATCTTCTCCTTCTTGACGAGCTCCGTGACCGGCTCGCCGCGCTCGAAGCGCTGGTGCCAATGGAAGCCATCGACGTAGATGTCCAGCTCGAGCCACTCGCTGAGCGCGTTGACCACCGAGACGCCGACGCCGTGGAGGCCGCCGGATACCTTGTAGCCGGCGCCGCCGAACTTGCCGCCGGCATGCAGCATCGTGAGGACGATGGTGGCGGCGGGCTTGTTGTACTTGTCCATGATCCCGACGGGGATGCCACGGCCGTCGTCGGCGACGGTGATCGACTGGTCGGGATTGATGGTGACGACGATGCCCGAGCAGTGCCCGGCGAGCGCCTCGTCGACGGAGTTGTCGACGACTTCGTAGACAAGATGGTGGAGGCCCCGAGGGCCGGTGGAACCGATGTACATACCGGGCCGCTCGCGGACCGGCGCGAGTCCTTCGAGGACCTGGATATCCTGGGCGTCGTAGTTCGACTTCTTCACACGACCTCACAGTGGCCGAGGGGCTGAGCATAGGACCGGGGGGCAGGCGGAACCCGCCTGCGTAAGTATACCAAAACCGAAGGCTCACGGCGACCCCGAGGCACTCACAAAACCGCCGCAAACCGGCGGTTTTGGTCAACCCGAAGGGGTGCCGCCACCGGGAGCCTCGGGAGGCTCCGCCGAAGACCGGCGCAGGGCGGCCTCGATGGCCGTGCGGAGCCGCTCGTCGCCGACTCCCTCCGCCTCGGCCCGCGCCGCGTCCTGAGCGGCGGGTTCGGGCCGCTGCCGCTGACGTTCTTGCTTCGACGCCGGTCCCCCGGATTCCTGCCCGGAGGAGGCCGCGAGATCCTCCGCGGCGGCGGCTGAAGCGCCCGCGCCGGTCGTCGGACCGGGTCCGTCGGGCGCCGGAGCCCGACTCGTCGGCCCCTCCCCGGCGGGATGGCGCGCAGGGAGGCGTCCGACGACGAACCGGAAGCGCTTGACCGGGTGGCCGGGCGCCACCTCCTCCATGCGCCGCAGGATCTGTGGGCCGAGATACGTGAGCTCATTGGCCCAGACCGACGACGCGCACTCGATGGTGAGCTGTCCCCGCCGGAAGGCCTTGGGGCGCGTCCCCCCCGTGACCGGATCACCGACGGCGCGCGCCCACGCGGAGTACGCGCGCGCCTCGTCACCGGTCGCCAGGCGATCGAGCGCCGGCACGAGGACCTCTCCCACCCGGCGCGGCAGGTCGCCGCGGCTCGTCGACGATCTCTGCGGCTCCGGCCGGCGAGCGCCGGAGCCCCTGCCATTCTTGTCTGCCGAGCCGCTCAAAGCGCGTCCAGGTCGGGCGGCGCGGGTGACGGCTCGTCGGGCGGGGGGGACGCCGCGCCGGCCGCAAGCGAGCCGCTCAGTGGAAGCTGGACCACCGTGGCTCCGGCGAGCTCCTCGTCGGTGAAGTAGTGACGGTTCGTCGTCGTGATGACGGCCTGGCCTGCGGTAGCGAGCATGCGCACCAGCAATCGGCGGCGGGCATCGTCCAACTCGCTCATGACGTCGTCGAGGAAGAGCGGGCCCTGTTGGCCGGTGCGCGCCGCCGCGAGCCGCTGCTCCGCGAGGAGCAGCGCAAGGACGGCGGCGCGCTGCTCCCCCTGCGAGCCGAAGAGCCGCAGGTCGCGGCCGCCGCGCGGGAACTCCGCGGGGCCGCACACCGGACCACCGGTCGCGGTCGGGACGGTCGGCGGCGACGGGCGAGGGGGATCTCCGGCCGGCCCGATCTCCAGGAACCTCAGGTCGTCGCGATGGGGACCGAAGAGCGAGAGCCCGCGGCTGACCTCGCCGGGCCGCCGCGTGCGCAGCTCCTCGAGCAGGTTCGCCTCGTCGTAGCCGACCCCCTCCAACTGCGCGACCAGGCGCAGTGTGAAGCTCTCTCCGGCCGGCGCCAGGCGCGCTGCCGTGTCGGCGAAGCCGACGGCGAGTTCTGCGACGAGGTCGCGGCGGCGGCGCCCCAGCTCGGCCGCGACGCGGGCGAACTGAGCGTCCCACGGGTCGAGCGCGGCGGGATCCGCCCCGCTCTTGACCGCCGCGAGCTGCGCGTTGCGCTGGCGCAACACGCCCTGAAGGTCGCGGGCGGCGGCGGCGTACTGCGGGTCGAGCGCGGCGGCGAAGGCGTCGAGGTGGGCCCGCCGCCGCGCCGGGCTCCCCTTGACCAGCAACAGGCTCTCGGGCACGAAGATGAACACTTGGCTACGGCCGCGAAGGTCATCCAGAGAGGCGACCTCGATTCCCCCCCAGCGGACGCGCTTGCCTTGGCCCGGCGCGAACCCGACGTCGACGCTCTGCGCACCGGCCTCCGTGTCCAACTCCAGCTCCACGCGCGCGAAACGCTCTCCCCAGGTGATGAGCTTCTCCTCGCGCCGCGTGCGCGGCGAGCTTCCCCGCAGAGCGAACCACGCGGCCTCCAGGAGGTTCGTCTTGCCGGCCGCGTTCGCTCCAACCACGACGTTCAGGCCCGGTCCGAAGAGGACTGTCGCGTCGCAGTACGAGCGGAAATTGACGAGTCTCAGGCCGGAGACGACCACACGCGGTACTCCCGACCGCCGACCCCGATGACGTCGCCCACCCGGAGCGTGCGCCCCCGGCGCGTCTCGACCTCGCCGTTCACGGTGACGTCGCCCGACTGGATGATGACCTTGGCATGGCCGCCGGTACCAGCCAGTCCAGCGAGCTTCAGGAACGCCCCGAGGGGCAGCGGGCCGCTGACGGCGACGTCGTCCATGTCACGGAGGTCCGGGTCACGCGCCGGCAGCCGTCAGCCGCTCAGGCGAATCGGCATGATGAGATACGTGAAGTCGTCGTCGGCGCCGCTGACCAGACCCGGCCGCAGCGGACTCGTGAAGCGCAGCCGGATCGCCTCGGCGTCCACGGCGTCCACGCCCTCGATGAGATACGCCGCGTTGAAGCCGATCTCGAACGCCTCCCCCGCGAACTCCACGTCGAGCGTCTCCTCAGCCTGACCGACGTCCTGTGTGAGCGCCTTCATGGTGAGGCGGTTCTCCGCGAAGGACATGCGGAGCGGAGCGTTCTTCTGCGCCAGCAGACTGACGCGCCGCGCCGTCGCCATGAGCTGGCCGCGGTCGATGGCGACCTCGTGCTCGAAGGTATCGGGGACCAGCTGCTTGTAGTTGGGGAACTGGCCCTCGATGAGCCGAGAGGCGATCCACACGTCTCCGGCCGGGTCGCTGAGCTTGAAGACCGCCTGGTTTTCTCCGATGGCGACCTCGATGTCGCCCCGTCCGAGCGCGGCGGCGAGGCGCGTGACCTCTGACAGCGCCTTGACCGGCACGATGGCCTGGATCTCTGTCTCGAGCGAGTGGTCGAGCTTCGTCTCCTTGACGGCGAGACGATAGCTGTCTGTCGCGACCATCTTGAGTGTGTCACCCATGATGGTCATGAGGACGCCGGTGAGGATGGGCCGCGTCTCGTCCCGCGAGGCAGCGCGGCCGACCTTGTTGAGCGTCTCGACGAAGGGGTCACGGCCAACGGTGAACGCCCCGCTCATGTCAAAGGTCGACGTCTGAGGGAAGTCGGCGGCGGCCCAGGCGTTGAGCGAGAACGCGGCGCGGCCGGCGCTGACCTTGATCGCCGCCTCACTCGCCTCGATGACGACTTCCTCGTCCGGGAGGTTACGGATGACGTCACTGAAGAGCCGTGCCGGCACCACGATCTCGCCCTCCCGCTCGACAGGCGTCGTGAGATTGGCCTTGATCGACAACTCCATGTCGGTCGAGAAGAGATCGAGACGGCCTTCAGCGGCCTGCAGGAGGATGCCAGACAGCACGGGCAGGGCGCTGCGCGTGGACACGCCGCGCGCGAGGACGCCCAGCTTGTCGACGAGCGCAGAGCGATCACACGTGAACTTCATCCCGACTCCTTATGAAGAAAAAGAGAAGTAGATACTCCTCGCCGTCATCACAGCCCCTGTTGACGATGTGGAGAATGACTCATGTCGCTGCACAGCGAGGGCGAGGGCCTCTGCACAGTAGTGTGGACGGTGTGTGCAGAACGTGACGCTCCTCCCGCGGCGGCTTCGGTGTTCCCGGAAGCATAGCGGATTTCGGCACTCTTATGGTGAACGTCCACAGGGTGGCCCCCGGATCGTCAACAGGGGCTGTGGAGAGCTTTCGGCGGGGGTCAGTGCGCGGTCTTGAGGCGCGCGCTGATGAGGGCCAGGAGGTCCTGCAGTTGCGGGTCGTGGCCGTCCTTGAGCTGCCGGTCCACCTTGTCGACGGCGTGGATGACCGTCGTGTGGTGGCGGCCTCCGAAGCGGGACCCGATCTGCGGCAGGGACGCCTCGGTGAGTTCGCGCGAGAGGTACATGGCGATGTGTCGCGCGTAGGTCACGTCCTGGGTGCGGCGGTTGCCGCGCAAGTCGTTGACGTGGAGGCCGAACTGACGGGCCACCTCCGCCTGGACCATCTCGATCGTCACCGGATGTTGGTAGGCCTTGGGCAAGATGTCCTTGAGCGCCTCTTTGGCGGTCTCAAGGGTGAGCTCGGTGCCCTGGATCGAGGCGAAGCCGACGGCGCGCGTGAGCGCGCCGTAGAGCTCACGGATGTTGGTCGTCACCTTCTGTGCGATCCACTCGAGGACCTCGGGCTCCGCGATCTCGAAGCCCTCCCACTTGACCTGCTTGCGCAGGATGGCGATACGGGTCTCGAGATCCGGCCGGCCGATGTCGACGACCACGCCCTGGCCGAA
Organism: uncultured Thermoleophilia bacterium; assembly: GCA_963699725.1. GTDB lineage: Bacteria > Actinomycetota > Thermoleophilia > UBA2241 > UBA2241 > CAIXSE01. The sequence continues at coordinate 250,538 of CAVOVA010000027.1, read as the reverse complement.
GCGTGAGCGCAGGCGCTCCTCGAGCGCCTCCAACTCCCGCGGCGGCCGGTCGCTGGTGATCACGAGTTGCTTGCCGGCCTCATAGAGAGCGTTGAACGTGTGGAAGAACTCGACCTGAGTCTGCTGCTTCTCGGCGAGGAACTGCACGTCGTCGATGATGAGCACGTCGTTGTCCCGGTAGGTCTGCTTGAAGCCCTCGATGCGGCCCTTGTCGGTGACCGCGTTGATGAAGTCGTCGGTGAAGCGCTCGCAGGTGACGTAGCGCACCTGCAATTCGGGGTGTTGCACGAGCGTCTCGTGAGCGATCGCCTGAGTGAGGTGCGTCTTGCCCAGACCGGTGTCGGCGTAGATGAACACGGGGTTGTAGGCGGTCGCCGGCGACTCGGCGACGCTGTGCGCGACGGCCGTCGCGTACTGGTTGTTCGGTCCGGTGACGAAGCGGTCGAAGACGTAGCGCGGATTGAGGTCGCCCACGGCGCGCGCGACTCGTGCCGAACCGCCGCCGCGGCGCTTCGGCCGCGGAGGAGCCTGCGGCGCAGGCTCGCTGCCGTCATCCGCCGCGGCGAGCGTCTCTGGAGCTTCCGCCGCACGCGCGTCGACGACGACCCGCACCTCGACGGCGTCGCCGAGAACCTCTGCGAGCGCCTCGGCGACCTGCTTCGCGAGCCGCCGCTCGATCCACTCCCGGGCGAAGTCGTTGGGCACGCCGATGACGAAGGCGCCGTCATCCAGGCCCAGCGGCACTGTCCTGTCGAACCAGAACTGGAACGCGGAGTCGTTGATGCGCCCGCGAAGGTGCTTCTTCGCCGCTTCCCAGATGCGTGTGAGCTCGTCGTCCGTCAGTGTCCTGTCAAGTCGACCCCGGGGGTCGCGGCGGCACACCCGGGATGATCATGAACATCGGTCAGAGGATGCTCTCGAGGAGGCGGAGACCCTCCTCGCGCAAGGCTCGCTTGCCGTCGCCGATCGAGTGTATCAACCCCATGTCCTGCAGTACAACGAGCTCGCGAAAGACCGTCGCCGGCGAGAATCCGAGCTCCTTGGCGATGGCGGTCGGGCCGGCGGAGCCGAGCTCCATGAGCAGTACGAGGACCTTGATCTGCCGGGTCGTGAGCTTGACCTCCGGGGCGCCGGCCGGATCCGGATGCGCCTCTGGGGCGGAGGGCATCTTGATGGTGAACACGGCTCCACCGCCGAGATTGTCCTCCACGGTCAGGATGCCGCGCAGAAACTGGAGTGACTCGCGCGCCAGAGGCAGTCCGGACCCGACGCCGCGGATGATCTGCCGCTGGTAGGCGGTCGCGGTGGTGAAGCCAGGCTGGAAGGCGCGGTCCTTGTCGTCGACTCCGGGGCCATGGTCGGAGATGCGGATGGTCTGCCCGTTGTCGAGAATGGTGATGACGACGTCGCGGAAGTAGGCGTGCAGCAGGTTCTCGATGATCTCCTGGATGACGGAGTACGGCACCTGCCCGCCCTGTTCGCGGCAGTAATGGTAGGTCTTTTCCGCGAGCGAGGCGATCAGCGCCGGGAGATCCTCCTCCTCGACGGCGACGACTCGCGGCGGGCTGGTGAGCGTGTCGTAGATGGCGATGCGCGGCGCCTCGAGCCCCAGGGGGACGTCTGGGAGCGGTCCGTCGGGAGAAGGGCCGTTCGCCGCCGTCGAGGGCGCCATGCCGGAGGCGTCTGATCCACGCTCGTGGAGCGACGCTGCAACTGCTCGCGGAGGCGGGGCCGCCGTGGCTGCAGCCCGTGACGCGGGCTGCTGGACGGCGGCCCCCTCGTCGGCGAGCAGCCTGTCGAGGAACGACTCCATAGGGGCGCCGAGTATAGCAGAGGGTGGCTGCCGCACCGAAACCCTCCGTGGGGCCTCGCGAAACGTCGTTTTGCAGGGCAAAGAGGCGAGTTATCCACAGGGTGTTCAAGATATGTGGACAGCGCCCCACCGGAACCCCCGGGATGTGCCCAATTTGCGGGAGTTGTGGAAACGGCGGTTTCAGGTGGGGCAAGCGCGTCGCCTTGGAGCGAAGCGGGTCACACCTCGCCAACGGCAGTCTGTCAACCCCCAGATTCTGAGCGTGATTGATAGATAACTACCTGCAAAAGCAAGGTTTCTTGCGATTCCGGTCGTGAGAACAGGGTGTCAAGGCAACGTTTTCTCGTCAACGCCTTTTCCACGGCAATCGTGAGCCTGAGAGCATGACAAAAGCTAGTTATCCACACTCTGCACAGTGGGCTGTGAACGGAGGGATGGCCCGATGAAACGGCCGTGGCCCGCCTGAGCGGGCTGCGCTACACTGATGGGGTCCCTGCGGAGCTCCCGCGTGAGGAGCTGAGATGGCGCTTCCTGGCGCCGACGCCTCGAACCTGACCGCCTCTAAGGGCGGCGGCGCCTGTGGGCGCTGCTGGGTAATGCCAGCGAAGGGAGACAGGTCCACATGAGCACACATCTCGCCCATTCCCCCCAGGGCGCGCCGGACGCGCGCACCCGCCTCAATCTGAACCCGGCGCACTGGGGCGTGCGGGCGATCGCCGAGATCGGCGTTGCGATCGCCCTCTCCGCGGTGCTCAGCTGGCTTGCCCAGGCATTTCCGCTCCGCATGCCGCAAGGTGGGTCGTTCGGTCTCGAGATGCTGCCGATCCTCTTCATCGCCGTTCGACGCGGCGTCGTCCCCGGCGTCGTCGCCGGAGGGCTGTTCGGGCTGCTCCAGCTGACCGGCGTCGCCGGGACGCCCTACATCTACCATCCGCTTCAGGCGCTGCTGGATTATCCCCTTGCCTTCGCGGGGCTTGGGCTGGCGGGCCTGGTGTCGGTGGGGTCCCTCGACCAGCCCGGGAATGTGGTGCGCCTTGCCGCGGCGGTGACCATCGGCGCGGGCGCCCGGTTCGTCTGCCACTTCCTCTCGGGGCTCATCTTCTTCGCCGAGTACGCCCCCGCCTGGGAAGCCCCCTGGCTGTACTCGCTCACGTACAACCTGCTCTACCTGCTGCCGTCGGCGGTGGTGACGGCGCTCGTGCTCTGGCCACTCCTCTTCGCCTACGACGCGGCCTACCCAGACGACCGGCGGACGGCAAGGTGACCGGTTCGGCGCCGGCCGCGCGGGACCCGGGCGGCCCGCTCGCCGCCGTCTTTCTCGACGGCGACTACGGCGAGCCTGCGTGGTACCGCGCCCTCGCGAAGCGGGCGGACGTGGTGCTTGCGGCCGACGGGGGCGCCCGGTTCCTCATGGACCTCCGCGTGTTGCCCGACGCGGTGGTCGGCGACTTCGATTCGCTCGGCGCAGCCGACCAGGCGCGTCTGAGGGCAGCGGGCGTCGAGCTCGTGCGCCATCCGGTGCGCAAAGACGTGACCGACGGGGAGCTCGCGGTCGATGAGGCGATTCGGCGCGGCGCCGGCGAGATTCACCTCGCCGGCGCGACCGGCGCCCTCGACCACACTCTCGGGCATCTGGCGATCCTGCGGCGCCTGGCGGCGCGCGGCGTCGCCGCGCGCCTGGTGGCGCCGCGGCTGACGGCGACAGTGCTGGTCTCCCCGACCGCCGTCGCCCTGGACGCGGTAGCAGGAACGCGAGTCTCGCTGGTCCCGATGGCCGGCGACGCCACGGTGTCGCTGTCCGGGTTCGAGTACCCCCTCGACCGCGGCGCGCTCCCCGCCGACGTCTGCCTGGGTCTCGGCAACCACGTGACCGGCCCCGGCGATGCGTGCATCGTGCTGCACGAGGGTGTGGCCGCCGTGCTCGTGGAGTGCGGCGGCGTGGTCTTTCGACCGCTCGAGGCGCCCCGAGGGGCCCAATGACCGCATCTCCGCGGGTCTGGAGATTCGCAGCCATCGCTTGGGCCGCCGTGATCCTGGTGAGCGGTCTGCTGCCGACGCAGAGCGCCGTCGAAGCCATCTCAGGCGGGCGTGACGACGCCGTGACCACGGCAGGACACTTCGCCGCGTACGTGCTGCTGGGATTCCTGTTGGGCCTGGCCCTCGACGGCCGGCTGAGGCGCGCCGGGGCGTTGATCGCGGGATTCGCGCTCGCCGTGGCGCTCGGGGGGCTGATCGAGCTGGTGCAGGCGCCGTTGCCTTATCGCGACGCTCAGGTTTCCGACTTCATCGTCGACGTCATCGGCGCCGCCGTCGGGCTGGCGCTGTTCAGTGGTCTGGCGTGGGGGGGGCGATCACGAGGGCGTCGAGGATGATGCTCGCCGCGACTTCGTCCGCAGGTACGTCGTAGCCACGCTCGGCGACCAGGTCCTTGAGGACGTTGACCCGCTGCTCGCGCGACCCGGTGATGTCACGATCGGCGCGGCTCTGCTGCTGATCTCTGGCCACCACTTCCTCCTTCGCTCCCTCTCGTGCCAGTGAATCGGGCCGCGGGGCTCGCGGGTTTACTAAGATGCGTAAGCAGATATGACTCCACGCGGGAGACTCAGGTGATCAGCATCCATGAAGCGCTCGATAGCGTCCTCGAAGCCGTCCGTCCACTGGACGCGGAGGAAGTCCCGCTGCTGCAGGCGCTCGGGCGCGCCGCCGCGGACCGCATCGTCTCGCCCGAGCAGGTACCGTCTTTCGCCAATTCCGCCATGGACGGTTTCGCCGTTCACGGGGAGGAGCTGGTGGCCGGTCGTCGCGAGTATCGCGTGACCGTCGACATTCCCGCCGGGCGCTTCGTCTCCGACCCGGTGGCCCGCGGTGATGCGGCGCGGATCATGACGGGTGCGCCCATGCCTCCGGGCGTGGACACCGTCGTGCAGGTCGAGCACACGTCGGTGGAGGACGACCTGGTGACGGTCGAGCAGGTCCCCCTGTCGGGCGCGAACGTACGCCGGGCGGGAGAGGACGTCGCTGCAGGTGACGTGCTCTTCGAGCGCGGCGCGCGTCTCGGCGCGGCCGAGATCGGCTTGCTCGCCGCGGTCGGAGTGGAGCGCGTGCGCGTCGTGCGCCGTCCGCGTGTGGCGATCCTCGCCACGGGCAGCGAGCTCGTGCCGGCAGGCCGGCCGCTTCGACCTGGACAGATCCGCAACTCGAATTCATACACCGCGTACGGCCAGGTCCTTGCCGCCGGCGCCGATCCGATCCTGCTCGGCATCGCACGGGACGACGTCGAGGAGACGCGGCGACTGATGGCGGCCGCGCTGGAGAACGACGTCGTCATCACCTCGGGCGGCGTCTCAGTAGGCGACTACGATTTCGTCAAGCAAGTCCAGGAAGAGCTCGGCGTCGAGCGCCGCTTCTGGGGCGTCGCGACCAAGCCGGGCAAACCCCTCGCGTTCGGGGTCCGCGGCGGCACGCTGGTCTTCGGTGTCCCCGGCAACCCGGTGGCCGCCATGGTCAGCTTCGAGATGTACGTGCGACCGGCGCTGCTGGCCCTCCAAGGCCGGGCGGACGTCTACCGCCCGTGGTTCTTCGCCGAGGCTGCCGAGCCTGTGCGCGGCACCAAAGACCGGACCGAGGCGCGTCGCTGCCGGTTCACGCACGAAGGGGGCGCGGTCAGGTTCACGACGACGGGCCCGCAGGGATCGGGGATCCTGAGCTCGATGACGGGCGCCGAAGGGATGTTCTTCGTGCCGCCAGGGTACCCGGGTGGCGACGTGGGCGAGGAGCTGCTTGCCATGCTGCTCGAGGGCAGTTCTACGGAGCGGCCGCCGTTCCCGGGGCTGCGGGCGAGCTGACGGCGGCGGCCGACGCGAGCGTCAGGGCCCGGTGGCTGCGCGGATCGGCTTGGCTCTCTCCAGAGTCGCCCACACTATGAGCCGGTACTCCGCGCTGTACGGAGGCGTGCAGGTGGTGAGCACCAGGCCGTAGCCGCGGTCGCGCAGCACGCCGACGTCGGAGGGACGTACCTGCGTCGTCTTCGCGACCGAGTAGCGGAACTTCCCGTAGGGCGTGTCCACGAAGATGGGGTCGCCCGCCCTCAGCTTGTCGAGCTTGTAGAAGGGCGCCCCGTACGTAGTGCGGTGGCCGGCGACGGCGAAGGGCTCGCCGGCGCCCGGCAGCGGCGTGACGGAGTAGTGCACGGGGCCGCTGTGCAACAGTGATCGGTCGCCGGCCGGGTCCAGCCCCAGTCGACCGCCGACGCCCTGCTGGACAAGCCTGTTGACGCCGATGCGCGGGATGCGCAGCCGTCCGACGGGGTCGCCAGCATCGAGGCCGCGCTCGAAGCTCTTGGCCAGCCGCCGGAGAAGCTGCTCGTCGGACAAGTTGCGCGGACGGGTGGCCATGTTGGAGGGGATGGTCTCGACGAACGCCGCGCTCTGCTCCCGATAGGTGGAATCGAGCCGCGACTGCTGCACCTGCGCGTACGCGGCCGACCAGAACGGGTAGGCGAGCACGAGCCCACCGACGATCAGGAGCAGGTCGCCGGTGAGACGCAGCCAATGCGACCTCCGGCTGCGGCCGGGGCCTGCGGGAGGCGGCGTCTCGGCGTGCGCGTCGTTGTGGCTCATCCACGGATGGTACTCGCCCCGGAGGGGGCGCCACAACGTGCTAGACTGGCGCCCCCCGACGAGGAGGCCTCGCGAGTGCGGGACTGCAGCGACGTCCGTGACTACCTGCTTCAGGAGGGGATCTCACACGAGATCGTGCAGCTTTCCTCCTCCGCCAGCACCGCCCAGATGGCGGCCGATGCGCTCGGCGTGCCCGTCGGAGAGGTCGTGAAGTCGCTGGTCTTCCTTCTCGACGACGAGCGACCGCTCATGGCGCTGGTCACCGGCGACGCCACCGTGGACACGGACGCGCTCGCGCGCGAGGCTCGCGTCTCGCGGGCGGCGCTTGCGAAGGGAGAGCGAGTCCTGGAGCTCACGGGGTATCGGCCCGGGGCCGTGCCCCCTTGCGCCCTCGAGACCGACGTGCCGTTGATCGCCGACCCGAGCGTCTTCTTGCCGGACGTCGTGTACTGCGGGGGCGGCACGACGACGACGATGCTCAAGATCCGCGGCGCCGATCTGGAAGCCTTGCTCAGGCCCCGTATGCTGCCCATCGCGCAGCGTCGCTGAGGCGCAGCCGGCTGGCTGCGACCCGGCGCCGACGGACGGCGCCGCGCCGGCCGTCAAACGTGGAGACCCGCGGACGAAGTGGAGAGCGTGACGATGACCGAGACCCTCAGCCACACCATCGGATCGGCCGGGCGTCTGACCATCCTCTCGCAGGATGACCTCATGCGGCTGGACGCGGCGGCGCTCGAGGTGCTCGCCGAGACCGGCGTGTCGATGCCGTCCGGGCGGGCGCGCGCCGCCCTCGTGGCGCAGGGCGCCACGGCCGACGGCGCGCGCGTCACCATGCCTGCCGACCTGGTGCGCCGGCTCGTGGCCCTGGCGCCGCCGCGCATGACCTTGGGCGCCCGCGCCGGCATTCCGATCATCACCGGCGAGCGCTCGCTCATCACGACCGACGGCTGCTGCGTCGAGATCTACGACCTCGAGAGCGGCGAGAAGCGCGGCACCACTGCCGAGGACGTGGCCACGATCAGCCGCGTGGTCGACGCACTCCCGGAGGTCGACTTCTGCTGGCCCGCGGTGAGCGCCCAGGACCGGCCGGCCGAGGTCCGCGGCCTGCACGAGCTGTACCTGGCGATCGCCAACACGGGCAAGCACGTGCAGACGGTGACCGTCGTCGAGCCAGAGCTCGCCGAGATCGCGGTGAGGATGGCGCTGGCGGTGAGCGGCTCGGAGGCGAAGCTCCGCGCCGAGCCGCCGATCAGCGCCCTGCTCGGCACGGTCACGCCGCTCGGCAACGACGCCGGGACTCTGGAGGCTGGCCTGGTGTTCGCCGAGGCCGGCCTCCCGATCGGCTTCGTGACCATGCCGATGGGCGGCTCGACGACGCCCATCACCATGGCCGGGTCGCTCGTGGTCGGCATTGCCGAAGCGCTCAGCTCCGTCTGCGCCATCCAGGCGGCCTTTCCCGGGGCGCCGGTGTTCATCTGCTTCATCCCCAGCGTGATGGACCTCAAGAGCGGCGACTTCACCGGCGGCGCCCCCGAAGACACGATCATGGCCGCGGCAGTCGGCGACATCGGCCACTACTACGGCCTGCCCACGGAGTGCGGCGTCAACGCGAGCGGCGCCAAGGAGCCGGGATGGCAGTCGGCGCTCGACGACACGACGACGACGTACCTCTCGCTGGCCGCCGGCGTCGACATGCTCACGGGGGTGGGCATGGTCTCCGGCGGCCGGATCTTCAGCTACGAAGAGATGGCGCTCGGCGTCGAGACGCTCACGGAGGCGCGTGCGATCGCCGCCGGGATCGACCTGACCGCCGCCGGGGGCTCGGCCGGCGGGCAGGCTACGCCCCCCGTCGGCCCCTGCTTGATCGTCGACGAGCCGCACCGCTACTGGACGGCCGGCGCGCGCGAGACGGCGATCGACCGCGCTCACGACCGCGTCGCGGGCGCGGTCGCCGCGCATCGCCCGCCGGCCCTCGATCCGGCGGTCGACGCCGAACTCCGGCGGCTGGCGCGGATCGACTGACGGCCCCGTGGGGTGCCGCGCTCGCGCGCCGATTACTCACGATTCAGGTGAAGACCCCCCGCCGTCAGCCTCGCGAAGGGTTGTCTTTTCGAGGCTGTGCTGTATAAATCGAAGGCAACTGCCGCTCTTGGGGGAACGCGGCAACGGATCTCCTGACAGGCGGTGGGGGCCGCCGCCCGCACGATCCACTCCAGATGGATACGCGGTTGTCGGGGAAAGAAGTCAGCCAGAAAGGACGGAGGCATGAGAAGGAGCAAGACCTACATTCTGGTGGCCGTACTCCTCGTCGCGGTCATCGCACTCGCGGGCGTCGCTGCCGCGTGCGGTGGCGACGATACGGAGTCGAGTCCCAGCCCAGAGGCGACGTCGGCCGCCGATATCGCGAACATGATCCTCGGCAAGGCGCCGAGCGGACTCGCCGCGACGATCGTCGAGCGCGGCAGCGTCATCGTCGCGAACGACGCCAACTACCCGCCGCAGAGCTCGGTCGACCAGGCCACCGGCGAGCTCGTGGGCTTCGACGTCGACGTCGCCCTCAAGATGGGCGAGATCCTCGGTCTCGAGGTCCAGTTCGAGAACCCGGCCTGGGAGACCATCCCGACCGGGCTCAACCAGGGCAAGTACGACGTCTCCATCGGCTCGATGACCATCACGCCCGAGCGTGACAAGGAGCTCGACTTCACCGAACCGTACTACTACACGTCGGGCCAGGTGTTCGTGAAGAAGGGCGGCCAGCAGATCGCCAGCGTCGACGACCTCAACGGCAAGAAGGTCGGCGTGGGCGCCGCCACAACGTACTACGACTTCCTCAAGGCGAACAGCAAGGCCGACGTCAAGACCTACACCACCGACGCCGACACGTTCCCGGACCTGCGCAACGGCAATCTGGACTTCGTGATGACCGCCGGCCCGACCGGGCAGCAGGCCATCTCGCAGGGCCAGCCGTTCGACTTCTCGGGCGCGCCCCTGTACTACGAGGACCTGGCGTTCGCCATCAAGCAGGGCGAGGGCGACTGGCTCGCGATGCTCAACTACGCCGTCAACATGATGCATCAGGACGGCTCGCTCACCGCGATGAGCGAGACGTGGTACAACGGCCTCGACCTGACGGTCAAGGAGTAGCAGCGCGGCGGCCGCGCCCTGTGGGCGTGACCGGATAGTGTCAGGTCGACTGCGGCGGGGGCCCCGCCGGGCCCCCGCCGCAGTCCCGACAGAGAGGTCTTCGCCGATGCACACACGACGCCCGTTCGTGAGTGTCGCCCTCTTCGCGGCCGTGCTCGCGTTGACGGTGGCGGCGCTCACACCCCTCGCGCTCGCGGCATCGCCCTCGCCGTCGTCGTCCCCACCGGGACGCCTGTCGTCAAGGGGACCATTCCGAACCCCGACGACCCGAAGGGCATCCTGAACTGGACGGGCGACACCGTCCAGGTGAACTTCCAGGCCAACGGCGCCGAGATCGCGCCGGAGAGCTGCAAGCTCTTCATCAACGGGGTGGAGCAGCGACTCGCGCAGCCGCCCTTCATCGTGCCGGCCGTCTCGCGCGCCACGTCGACGCTCCAGTTCGACCTCGCGCAGAAGTACGGCTCCGGCGACTACGAGTTCAGGACCGTGCTCGTGACTACCACGGGGACTGAAGTCGAGTACCGTTGGTCGTTCGGCTCCCAGGGCGAAGCCGGCGCGGGCCAGCTCATCAACCCCCAGGTGATGAAGGACTGGTTCTGGTACATCGCCCGCGGCGGCCTGGTCACCGTCGAGCTCACCGTCATCTCCATCGTCTTTGCCTCCATCCTCGCGCTCTTCGGCTCCCTCGGGCGCCTCTCCAAGAAGATGACCTTCCGGCAGGCGTGGAACCGGTACCAGAGCTGGGGCTACATGTGGAGGATGGTCATTGCGCGGATCCCGTACTGGATCGCCACCTTCTACACCTCGCTGTTCCGAGGGACGCCGCTGCTGCTGCAGATCATCGCCATCTACCAGGTGATCCCCGAGATCATCCAGAGGTTCGGCCTGCCCGACACGCTCAACCCGCCCGGCCTTCTGGTCCGGCGTCGCGGCGCTCTCGCTCAACTACGGCGCCTACCTCACCGAGGTCTTCCGCGCCGGCATCCAGGCGGTGCCCAAGGGCCAGAACGAGGCCGCGTGGGCCATCGGCCTGAGCGGCTGGCAGACCCAGCGCCGCATCGTCCTGCCGCAGGCGTTCAAGATCGTCATCCCGGCGGTGGGCAACGACTTCATCGCCCTCATCAAGGACACCTCGCTGGTGTCGGTCATCACCGTCGAAGAGCTGCTGCGCCGTTCGCAGCTGGCCGGCGCCGCGACCTTCAGCTTCTTCAGCACCCTGCTGGTGGCGGCGGCCTGGTACTGGGCGCTGACGATCTTCTTCAGCTTCTGGCAGGCCAAGCTCGAGACGCGCATGGCGCGCGACAAGGCCCGCGAGAAGGAGAAGGGGAAGGCGAACTAACATGGCATCGACTCACACTTTCCCACACGAGACGATCACCGACGACAAGGGGCGCGAGCTCGTCGTCAAGGTGCAGGGCCTGCAGAAGTACTTCGGCCGCAACCACGTGCTCAAGGGCATCGACCTCGACGTCTACAAGGGCGAGGTGCTGGTACTCATCGGGCCGTCCGGCTCCGGCAAGAGCACCTTCCTGCGCTGCCTGAACTTCCTCGAAGATCCCACCGCCGGAGAGATCAGGGTCGGGCGACGTGCACGTCACCTGCGGCAGCCACGGCAGCCGCTTCAAGAAGGACGTGCACGAGATCCGCATGAAGTGCGGCATGGTCTTCCAGGAGTTCAACCTCTTCCCGCACAAGGACGCGACCGAGAACGTGACCGAGGGTCCGATCCTGGTGAAGGGCGAGAAGAAGGAAGAAGCCATCCGCAAGGCGCACGAGCTGCTCACCAAGGTGGGCCTCGGTGAGCGCATGGACTTCTTCCCCAGCCAGCTCTCCGGCGGCCAGAAGCAGCGCGTGGCCATCGCCCGCGCCATGGCCATGGACCCCGTGCTCATGCTCTTCGACGAGCCGACCAGCGCCCTCGACCCCGAGCTCATCGGCGAGGTGCTCAAGGTCATGAAGGAGCTCGCCGAGGGCGGCATGACGATGATCGTGGTGAGCCACGAGATGGGCTTCAGCCGCGACGTCGCCGACCGCGTCGTGTACATGGACGACGGCTACTTCATCGAGCAGGGCCCGCCGAGCGAGGTCTTCTACCACCCCAAGGACGAGCGTACCAAGCGCTTCCTGCGCCACATCCTGCCGGAGAAGGAGCCGCGGCACGCCAAGGAGCTGGGCATCACCGAGGTCGATAAGGAGCCGCCGCCGGAAGGATCCGATATGCAGGGTCCCCCCGGGGCGGCGCTCAGCCAGGACAACATGGCCGACACGGCGATCCCCAGGATTCCAACGGCGGACGGTCCTTCCGGCGAGCTTCCGCTGCCGCCGGGGGACGAAGAGCTCTGAGGGGACCGGCCGCTCGGCTGTGAGCGAGTGACGGGGCGGCGAGGCGCGCGAAGCGCCTCGCCGCCCCGTCCGCGTACGGAGGCGCGGGCCCCGCGGTCGAGATCCCGGTCTCGTCGGCCTCGGGGTGACGCCGACGCCGAGCAGGCCGGGGCCTGACGCTCAGCCCACCAGCGTTTGCGCCGCCTCACGGAGGAGTTCCGTGTGGCGGTCGACGTCGGTCGCCGTCGTTTGCGGCGCCATCAGCGCCATGTTGTGGAACGGGGTCATGAGCACGCCGCGGTTCAGCATGAAGAGGTGCAGGTAGCGGTCGAGCTCCTCGTCCTCGGCCGCGGCCGCCTCGCCGCCGTTGCGCGGCGGCACGGGCCGTGGCCAGTACTCGGCGCGGCAGCCGAGGCGCTTGACCACCCACGGCAGGGCGAACTCGTCGATCACACCCTGGACGCCGTCGGCCCAGCGACCGGCGAGCGGGATCGTGTGCGCGAAGGCCGCGTCGGTGAGCACCTCGCTCAGCGTTGCGCGAACGGCCGCCACGCTGAGCGGGTTGCCCGCCAGCGTGCCGCCGATGCCGCACTCGTCGGCGGCGTGGTAGTCCCAGCCGATGCGAATGAGATCCGCCACAGCCTGACCGAAGCCGTATACGGCGCTCGGGATGCCGCTGCCGATCGGCTTGCCGAGGGTGATCATGTCCGGGTCGAGACTCCACGCCTGTGTACAGCCGCCGGGTCCGGCGCAGACGGTGTGCGTCTCATCGATGATGAGCAGCGTGCCCGTCTCGCGCGTGAGCCGGCGCAACTCGGCGTGATAACCCTCGTCCGGCAGGATGATGCCGATGTTGGTCAGCGCCGGCTCGGCGAGGACGCAGGCCACGTCGCCGGGCGCGAGAGCTTCCTCGAGTGCGGCCACGTCGTTCCACTCGATGACCTTGCTGGTCACGGTCGGGTTGACCGGCGGGCCGGCGTTGCCCGGTTTGGGCCCTGGCACGCCGTCGTTGATGGTGATGATCGTCTCGTCGACGGAGCCGTGGTAGCAGTGGTTGTAGACGAGGATCTTCGGGCGCTTCGTGACGTGACGCGCGAGACGTACGGCGAAGCGGTTGGCGTCGGTGGCCGTGAGCGCGAGCTGCCAGTACTGCAGGCCGAAGCGGCGGCCGAGCTCGGCGGCCACCCAGAGCGAGTCCTCGGTCGGCAGCATGGTCGTGATGCCGCGCCCGGCCTGGGCGCAGATCGCCGCGACCGAGGCGTCGGGCGAGTGGCCGGTCATGGCGCCGGTGTCCCCCAGGCAGAAATCGATGTAGTCATGCCCGTCGACGCAGGTGAAGCGGGCGCCGTGGGCTTCAGAAACGTAGGGCGGGAACGGGCTGGACCAGCGCGTCATCCAGTTCATGGGGACGCCGTCGAGCATGTGCGCCTGCGCCCGCTCGAAGAGCTCGCGGGAGCGGGGGTGGCGCGCGACGAAGAGTTCGTCCTCGCGCGCCTTGAGCTCCGCGAGCCGGTCGCGGTCGATCGTTGCCGTCACTGGATCACCTCCGGGGCCTTTGCAGCCCCAGACTACCTCACCAGCTCCTTCGCCCGCTCGACGGCCGCACCGGCGGTGGCGCCGATCTCCCCGGCGTACGCGGCCGTCATCGGGGCCCCGCCGACCATCGCCTTGACGCGGTCCCTGAGGCCCTCGGCCTTGAGCGCCGCGAGCGTCTCAGCCATGTGCGGCAGGGTGGTCGTGAGCAGGGCGCTCAAGCCGACGATCATGGCGTCGTGCTGTCTGACCGCCACGACGAAGTCGGCGTTGCCGTCGATGAGGGCGTGCCTCAGCTGGCCCTTCATGCGACGCGGTTCTCACGATCAGCCGCCTCGATGATGCGGCGCACCTGCGCGGCCACGTCCGGGTCGATGGGCAGGGGCTGGTGAGACTCTATGAGCTCCAGCGCCCGGGCGTGCGCCCGGGCCGCGAGGTCGGTCGACCCGTGCGCCTCCCAGTCCTCGCGCACGCGGCGGTCGAGGACCTCCGGCTGGCTCAGTTCGCGCATGTGCTTCAGCGTGGCGTCCAGCGAGAGGAAGTCGCCGAACGCTCCGACCTTGGCGATGTCGTCGATGGCCATCGTCTCGTCGGTGACCGCGATGCCGGCGACGGCGAACTTGATCATCTTCGCGATCTCGTTGTCCATGACCAGCTGGCCAAGGTCGAAGGTGACGCCCGATTCGATCATCCCCGCCCCGTAGATCTGGTTGGCACCTGCCAACGCAGGAAGGAGTCCGGTGAGGGTCTTCTCGTGACCGGTCTGCGCGTCACCGAGCTTGGAGTCCGCCTACAACCCCGCCACGAAGCTGGGGAGCAGATATCTGCGCGCGATCTGGGCGCAGGCGGCGCTGAACAGGGCGAGCTCCGGTGAGCCCACGCACGCCGCCGCCAGCTTGAGGTCCATCGCCGTGGTCGACGAGCCGTAGGTGACGGGGCAGCCGCGCTCGACGAGCTGCGCGAGCACGATGCCGGAGAGCACCTCGGCGTTGTGCAGCACGAGCGTGCCGGCCAGGGTGACCGGGGACGATCCTCCGGACATCGCCATGCTGAGGATCGTGTCCGGGCACCACGCGCGCGCCGACTCTATGATGACCTCAGTTGCGTCCCGCGGGAGCTTGAGCGGGCTGACGGGGCAGACGCCGAAGCCGATGAGCGGTCGACGACGGAACTCATCCTCGCCGCCGGCGACCACGGTGGCCATCTCGATCAGCTTCTTGCAGTCGTAGGCGGTGGTGGCCTCGGTGCCGACCGGTTTGCCGGTGTTGTGGATCGCGGCCTCCCACTTGTAGAGGCTGGCGGTCGCTTCCGGCACGTCGCCTGGGTGGACCGCCGACTCGTACGTGTCGATGTCGCTCAGGGCGTCGACCAGACGCGCAGCCTCGCGAACGTCCTGGAGCACCGGGTGGCGGTACTCACCGCTGCGCGGGTCGACGATCATGATGCCTTCGTCGAAGTTGGAGACGTAGACGCGGCCCGACTCGAGGACGATGTCCATCTCGGGGTCGCGCCCGCAAAGGAAGTTCTTGGGCGGGCACGAGCGCAAGGCATCCTCGACGAGGTGTGGCGAGATGCGCACCATGCGCGTATCGCGGTCGACGACGCAGCCGCCGTCGCTGAAGATGTCGAGCGCGTCGTCGGCCTCGACCCAGACGCCGGTTCGCTCGAGCACCTCGAGCGAGCCGAGATGGACGTCGTCGAGCTCGGATTCCGTGAATACCTTCAGGCTGAGCCCGCCCGAGCTGGGCCGCCCGGCTTGGGGGTTGCGCTTCACTCGAGCACCTCCGTTGCGAAGTCTCCGTGCAGATGACGAGACGGCGGGTGGGGCGGATGCGCTGGTGGTCGCTCGGCCCCACGGGCGTGGTCGCGGGATCTCCCCACCGCCCGCAAAGCTG
Organism: uncultured Thermoleophilia bacterium; assembly: GCA_963699725.1. Classification (GTDB taxonomy): domain Bacteria; phylum Actinomycetota; class Thermoleophilia; order UBA2241; family UBA2241; genus CAIXSE01. Next base: position 235,212 of record CAVOVA010000027.1, on the reverse strand, counting down.
AGGGTACGGGCGGGACGGGTGCGAGTAAAGCGTCGGCGGTGCGCGCGCCCAACTTCGCCGAGCAATCCGCAGCGTTCGGCGCGACGGGCCCGCGAAGTTCGCCGAAGTTCCTGTCTCCCGGAGTTTCGGCGACCGGTGGTATCGTCCAAACAGCGGCCGCGTCGCGGCGCGGGTCGCGGGACCGACAGTCGACGCCGCAGGAGGCGCCCATGCCGCTGCTCGAACGCGACGACTCCATTCTCATCGTCATCGATCTGCAGCCAAAGTTCTGGAGCGACAGACTGGCGAAGGCCGATGCGGCGGAGGTGAACCGGGCGGTGACTCGCGCCTCCTGGCTGGCGGGGGCGGCGATGGCCCTCGGCGTCCCAGCTGTGCTCACGGAGGAGGACCCGGCCCGGAACGGGCCGACGGCGGTGGGCGTGCTGATGGCCGTCGGCCAGCAGGCGCCGGTCTTCACGAAGCCGGTCTTCGACCTCGCCGCCTGCCCGGACATCATGGCGGCGATCACGGCCACGAGTCGAAAGACGGCCGTCCTCTGCGGCTTCGAGACCGACGTCTGCGTGACGCACTCGGCCGTCGGTCTTCTGGAGGCCGGCTACCGCGTGATCGTGGCGGTCGACGCCGTGTACTCGCCGGCGGGCGCGCAGGCTTTCGGTCTCGCCCGCCTGCGCGACCTCGGCGTCGGGCTCGTCCACTGCAAGGGCATCTACTACGACTGGGTGCGCACGCTCGACGCGGCGCTCGCCTTCGAGCGCGAGCACCCGGAGTTGACCGAACCACCTGGCTTCTGGATCTGACTGCGCCGCCGCTGTAGTCGTAGAACGGCCGCGGCCTGACTCGACGAGACGCCGGCGCTCCCGCCGGCGAGAAGGCTGGAGGAGTGAGCGAAGATGGCTGATCAGCTGAGCATGATGGATGTGGGGACCAGCGACGCGACGCGCGCGGCCGTCTACTGGCAGGGCGGCGACCCGCGCTGGCAGACGGGCGACATCGTGCCCCTGACGACCGCCGAGCGTGCGGACGTGTGCATCGTCGGCGGCGGGTTCACCGGGCTCTGGACGGCCCTGTCGATCAAGCGGCTCGCGCCGGGGACGGATATCGTGCTCATCGAGCGTGAGTACTGCGGCGCCGGCGCCAGCGGGCGCAACGGCGGCTGGGTGAACGGCTGGGACGACGTGCTACCCAAGCTCGTCTCCCGGTTCGGTCGGGACGCCGCGCTGGGACTCGTCGACGCCTCCCGGCGCAGCCTCGACGACATCCGTGACACGGTGCGTGCCGGCGACATCGACTGCGACCTCTCGTTCGCGGGCGGCCTGACCGTGGCGCTCTCCCCGGCCCAGGTCGACGGCGTCCTCGAGCCCGCGCTCCTGGCACGCGAGCTGGGTCACGACGACTTCTTCCGCATCTTGGACAAGGACGAGGCCGTCGCGATGTCGGGCTCGCCCGCGGCGCAGGCCGGAGTGCTCATTCTGCAGGCCGGCAGCGTCCAGCCAGCGCTGCTCGTCCAGGGCCTGCGCCGGCTGGCAGTTGCGGCCGGCGTGCGCATCTACGAGGCCACGCCGATGGTCGGTCTGCAGCGCACCCTGCCCGCCGTCGTCAAGACCCCGTCCGGAAGCGTGACCGCGGACCAGGTCGTCCTCGCCTCCGGCGCCCGGCTCGCGCTCGTGCCCGAGCTGCGCCGCACCGTCTTCATCATCCCCTCGCATGTCGTCGCCACGGCAAGCTCAGCCGAAGCGCTGGACCGCCTCGGCTGGGCTGCCGGCCGTCCTTTCGGGGACGGGCGCACCGCCGTGCACTACGCGCAGCGCACCTCCGACGACCGCGTCGTCTTCGGTCGCGGCGGCGGCCGCCTCGGGTACGGCGGCCACATCATCCCGGCTCACTACCACGATGCCCGCGAGATCGAGGAGATCGTCGCCGACATGCACGCGTTGCTGCCGGCGACGCGTGAGCTCGCGGTCGAGTGGCGCTGGGGCGGGCCCCTGGACCGCACCCAGCACGGCATTCCCTGGGTCGGCGTCCTCGGCAAGTACCGCAACGTCCACTACGGCCTGGGCTACTCCGGCAACGGCGTCTCGGCCTCCAACCTCATCGGCCGCACCTTGGCCTCGCTCGCCCTGGGTCTCGAGGACGACTACGCGCAGTCGCCGCTCGTCTCCGAGCCGCCGACCTACCTGCCGCCGGAGCCCATCCGCTCGGCAGGCGCCCGCGCCGTGCGCAGCGCCATCGAGCGCTGCGAGGTGATGGAGGACGAGGGCCGGAGGCCCGACCTGGTCTCGCGCTCGCTGCGACGCTGCCTCAACATCTCGGTGCCGAGGGGCGTCACCCTGTGGCGCCGGGACGAGATGGACTGAGCGGCGGCGCGGCGGTCCGGTCGGCCGCGCGCGGTCAAAGGTCGGCGCGGTCGAATCAGTCGGGATGGCGCCTGTCGACGAGAAGGCGGAACAGGCGCTCCTGCGCCGCGTCGGCGACGCCGCGCAGCCGATCGCTCGCCGACGCCGACAGTTCGAGACCCGGGTAGTCCGGCACCGGCTGCCCGGCGAGTGAGCGGAGCCAGAGCCTGCCGCGGCACACATCCCGCTTCACGAGGTACGTCTCCGTCTGGGACGCGACCATCTCTCGGGGACTCGCGGTCTGAAGCACGAGGGATCCGGCGGCATCCCCGAGCAGACGCTCGCCGGCGGGCGTGCGCGCGATGATGTCGCTCACGCCGTCAGAACCGGTGAACCGGTCGAGCCAGGCGTCGCCGACGGAGACGTCCGCGAGCTCCGCCAGTGCATCGGGGCAGACGCGGCAGCGCGGTGGTACGAGAGCCAGGAACCCGCGGTCGATGTAGTCGGGGTACTCCCGCCAGCGGACCGTGCCGTGCCGGTCGGACAGATGCATGCCGCCCGGCCAGCCCGGACCTCTGTAGGAGACGTCGCTCAGCTCCGCTGGGTCCAGTCCCGCCTGTCGTGCGAGTACGGCGGTCGCGCGTGGCTCCTGGGTGAGGCCGCAGTAGATGCCGAGGGTGAGCACCACGCGCTCGCGCAGCTGCCGGGAGTGGCGCTGCGCCAGGCGCAGCCCCTGGACATGGCAGGGCAGCCCGACCAGGGCGTAGCGGCCGGGCTCTTCCAGAATCCGCCGCAGTACGGTGTTGATCGCCACCACGGTGTACTTGGAGCCTCGGCAGGCGGCGATCTCCTCGGGCGACCGGCAGATCGCGCCCTCCGCCTCGAGGGGATTGGCCGCGCGCATCCGTACCGCCACCACGGCGTCCACGGCCCCGGTCTCGAGCGCCGCCTGCATGAGCGTCGTGGCCACGCCTCCCGAGGCGCCCACGTGCCGCACCCGCGGGTCCGCCGACCAACCGAACCAAAGCCGGCGCCAGGGGCCGAGGAAGTCCTCGAACGGCGCGCCCTCGTTGCGCTCGCGCCACCAGGCGCCCGGCGAGAAGTCGAGGCCGGGCCCCGGGCACGCGTCGTGGCAACGGCCGCAGTCCGTGCAGGACTGCTCGTCGACGCGGAGACGGTAGCCCACCCGCAGGTCCCAGGTCAGCGAGACCGACCCCGTGGGGCAGACGCCCTCACAGGTGCCGCACTGCATGCAGAGACCATCGTCGTAGACGTGCTGGACGTTCATCGTGCGGCAAGCATCACCGCGCCGCGGGTCGCTTGTCCAGCGCGGCTGCCGCCTCGCGGTCGGCCGGAAGGGGTCTACGTGCGCGGGACCTGCTGGGTGATGCAGTGGATGCCGCCACCGCCATAGCCGATGACCGCGCACGGCACGCCGACGACCTCGCGATCGGGCACGATCTCGCGCAGCGCGTCGAGCGCGGCCAGGTCGTCCGCCCCGGTCCCGCCGGTCGGCACGATCAGCGCGCCGTTGGCGAAGTACGAGTTGATGTACGTCTCGACGATCGGCGTGTCGCCGATGAGCACCGGGCGGCTGCGCGCGTCGAACTCGATCACCTCGAGCTCGCGACCGCGCGCGTCGATCGTCTCCAGGCGGCGACGGTTCTCGAGGAGGTTCTCGTAGTCGGGGTGCTGCGGATCGCGCACCATGTGGAGCAAGACGCGGCCCGGCCCGACGAAGGCGCCGACGCCGTCCACGTGCCCGTCGGTGTCCGGGTCCTCGTCGAGCCCGAGTCCCGAGACGAGCCAGATGACCTTCTCGACGCCGAGGTAGTCCTTGAGGACCTGCGTCATCTCGTCCCTGGTGAGGCCGGGATTGCGGGACGGGTGCAGCAGGCAGCTCTCCGTGGTGATCAGCGTGCCCTCGCCGTCGACGGTGATGCCGCCCCCCTCGAGGACCATCGGGGCGGCGAAGCGCTCCACGCCGAAGTGGTCGGCCAGTCGTCGGCCGATGGCGGCGTCGTTGTCGTAGGGCAGGTACTTCTCGCCCCAGGAGTTGAAGACGAAGTCGCTCGCGGCGAGCTTGCCATCCGCTTTCGTGACGAAGAGCGGGCCGCTGTCACGCAGCCACGAGTCGTCGATCGGCAGCTCGACGACCTCGATGTCCCCCCCGCAGTAGCTGCGCGCGACCGCGCCCTCGCCTGGGCGCGCGAGCATGAGTACCGGCTCGAACCGCGCGACGGCGTGAGCCACCGCGGCGTAGCTCGCCATGGCCAGCAGGTAGTGCTCGTGCCAGACCGAATCGCGGCGAAGCTCCGTGGGCCAGCCCATGATGCAGCGCTCGTGCGGCTCCCATTCAGCGGGCATGTGGAAGCCCAGGGCTGAGGGGGTCGGCCCCGGACGGCCTTCGGTACTGGAATCGGCGGCTGACGGCATGACGGCTCCTTCGCGTGGGGCCGCGCGGCCGAGAACCTGGCCGCGGGCCCTTGCATTCGGTCCTAGACGAGTTTATTGTACGGTCAATCAAGTCACGCACGCAAGCACTATCGGGTCCGATCGGAGGATGCACGTGGCAGTGCGGGTGCGACAGCAGGGCAGGGACATCGCCACGTCGCCGACGGCACTCCGCATCCTCGACGCCGCGAAGAAGATCCTTTCGGAGAGGGGCTACTCGAAACTCACTCTCCAGGCGATCGAAGAGGAGTCGGGAGAATACCGGGCTCTCGTCGCGTACTACTTCGGAAGCAAGCAGGGCCTCGTCGACGCGATCATCGATTCGCTGATGGACAACGAGGACAGGGCGCTCCGCGAGCATCTCGAGGGCATCGAGAAGCCCGAGGAGCGCGTGCGGACGCTGATCGACGAACAGCGGCAGATCTCGGCGGATTGGCGCGGGTTCTGCGCCTTCTACGAGCTCCTGCCGCACATCATGCGCGACGATCGCTTGCGCGAGGACCTCGCCGCGAACTACGCGAAGTCGCGGGAGCTCGACCGCCAGACGCTCGCGGCCGGTCGCGCTGTCGGCGGCATCCGCGGCCGCGCCGGCGGGGCTACAGACCTCGACAAGCTCGCGGCGCTCAGCGTCGCCATCGTCGAGGGCCTGGCCGTGCAGTACGCCGCCGACCGGGAGCAGTTCGACCACAAGGGCGCCTACCGCCTCTGGGAGGACATGGTGCTCACCTACCTCAGGGAGAAGCCACAGGCCTGATGCTCCTCGTTGCGCGAGGACCACGACGTCCGCAGGAGCCGTTCGTGCCAGGCCAGGCTGGCGGCTGTCGCACCCTCGTCTCGTTCCAGCGTGGCCGACCGTTGCGGGACATCGCCGTGCGCCGGCGATGCCCGCCGCCGCCGCCGGCGGCGTGACCGTGCATCCGGTGGTAGAGTCACGGCCCGCTCGAGCCGACGGCTGCGGCCCGTCCGGCCGTGCGACGAGAGCGCGGCGCCATCGCCGAGCGCCACTCGGTCTGCCACGGCAGGCCCGCCATCACGACAGCGAAGGAGGGGGGCGACATGAACGCAGCTCGCCTGACGATCTGGGACGAGGACGCCTGCCGGCGCGTCCACGAGGCGACCTTGGAGGTGCTCGCCGAGACCGGCATCGAGGTCAGGTACGCGCCCGCCGCCGAGCTCTTCGCCAAGGCCGGCGCTCAGGTGGACGGGACGCGCGTGCGCATCCCCGCCGGGCTGGTCGAGGCCGCCCTCGAGACCGCGCCGCGCGACTGGACCATCAAGCCGCGCGGCGGCGACTCCGAGCCGCTCGTGCTCGACGCCGCCCACAGCTACTGCGGCACCGGCTCGGACTGCCTCTACGTGCGCGATCCCGAGAGCGGCGAGCGCCGCCGCGTGCGCCGCGCCGACGTCGAGGGCATGGCCGCGCTCTGCGAGGTACTGCCCAACATCGACTTCGTGATGAGCATGGGCCTGCCCGAGGACGCCCCACAGGCGATCGACGACCTCGTCCAGGTCGACGCCATGCTGCGCGGCACGCGCAAGCCCCTCCTCGTCGCCCCGCGTGACGGCCACGTCCTCGGCAGGATGCAGGAGATGGCGGCGCTGGCCGGCGAGGCCGACAGCTTCGCCATCTACGCGATGCCGGTGCCGCCGTTGCTCTTCGACGAGGACGGCGCCAGCAAGGTCGTCGCCTGCGCCGGGCTCGGCGTCCCGCTCATCTGGGCGCCGGCGCCGAACGCCGGCACCACGGCGCCGGCGAGCATCGCTTCGGTGATCGTGATTGCCAACGCCGAGGTGCTCGCCGGGCTCGTGCTCAGCCAGGCCGCGAGGCCCGGCGCGCCCTTCGTCTGGGGCGTCGGCGTCGGCGCCATGAACATGCGTACGATGAACGAGGTGTACTCGTCCGCCGACGTCTTCCGCGGCCATCAGGCCCAGACCGACCTCGCGCGCTGGTATGACCTTCCCAGCTTCGCCTACGCGGCGCATACGGACAGCAAGGTGCTGGACGAACAGTGGAGCGCCGAGACCGCGCTCACGGCGATACTCGGCAAGCTCTCGCGAGGGACGCTGCTGCACGACGTCGGCTACCTCGAGTGCGGCCTCCAGAGCAGCTACGAGTCGATCGTCCTCGGCGACCACCTGCTCGGCTGGGCGAAGGCGTTCATGGCGCCGCTGGCCGTGGACGATGAGGCGCTGGCGCTGGCCGAGATCAAGGCGGTGGGGCCGGGCGGAAGTCACCTGGCCCGGACCTACACGCGCGGGCACTTCCGCCAGATCTGGCAGAGCGACCTCTTCGACACGACCCGTCACGACGCATGGGAGACCGATGGATCGCAGACGCTGCTCGACCGCCTGCGGGCGCGGGTCTCCGAGCTGCGCTCCCCGCCGCGCGCCTTCGAGCTGCCCGACGACGTGAAGGCCGGCCTCGATCGGATCCTCGCGGAGGTGGAGGTCGGGCGGCCGGGAGTCTGACCGGCAGGCGCCCGCGCCGGGACGACCTAGGTGCCCGCGGGTCGCCCCCGGTCCGCGCGGCCCCGCTCCAGGATCATGTCGATGTAGTGGTCGCAGAGCGCGAGCGCGTCGTCGACGCTGAAGTCCGCCGCCGCCATCAGCAGCTCGCTCCAGGCCCCGTCGGCCAGGGCGACGAGCCCGGTCCCGGCCTCGCGGGAATCGATGTCCAGGCCTTGTTGCCGCGCCGCCTCGCTGAACAGCTCGCTGTACCGCTCGCGCTCCTCCGCGTAGACGCGCTCGTTGATCTCTCTCAGGTCCGGGTCCCCGAGAGCCGCCTGCCAGAACCCGAACCACGCATGGGAGCGCTCGGGCGCCGCCAGCTCATCGCGGAACGACGTGGCGACGGCGGCGCGCAGCGCCGCCGTCGGATCGCCGTCCGTGGCCAGGTCGCCGCCGAACGCCGTCCGCTGCTCGTCGGCCAGCCGCTGGAACGCCTCGAGGAGGAGCCGCCGCTTGCTGCCGAAGTGGTGCCGGACGAGACCCCGGGAGACCCCGGCGGCGTCGGTGATCTTCTCTATCGATACGCCGGCGGGGCCGTAGTTGGCCATGCAGAGGATCGTGGCCTCGATCAGCTTCTCCTTCGACGCGGCAGCGCTCAGCTGACGCTTGTTGGGACGCGGTCCGGCGCTCGTCGCCGGCCTGGTTGTCGGTCTCGATCGGGCCATCCTGCCGAGAGTACCACGGGGTGCTTGACGCGGACCAGATTCGCTTGCTATACGTACAGATAGCGAAATCACCGGGGAGGAGGGTCGTTGAAACGACGTGCCCATTCAGGGCGAACGCGCAGTGGAGGCTTCAGCCTGAATGCCTTCACCGAGGACGAGTTCAGGGACCTGCACCTCGCCACGTTGGAGGTCCTCGAGCAGACCGGCGTGTTCTCCGACGACCGTGAGGCGACGGACATCTTCGAGGCCGGGGGCGCGATCGTCGATCGTGCGACCGGCGTAGTGAGGATCCCGCCCCGGCTGGTCGAGGCGGCCATCGATTCGTCACCGGAGCGCGTCTTCGCCGCCGGCCGCAGCCCCAGGGACGACATCATGCTCGACGCCGGTCGCGTCGGCTTCACCACGTTCGGCGAGGGCCTGAAGATCGCCGACCTCGAGACCGGCGAGATGCGCGAGCCGACCAAGCAGGACGTCGCCGACACCGCGCGACTGGCCGACTACCTGGATGAGCTGGACGCCTACGAGATCGCCGTCGGAGCCCACGACATGCCCACCGCGACGGCGACGATCCACAGCTACGAGGCGGCGGTGCTCAACACCTCCAAGCACATCTGCGCCGGTCCACTCTCCAGGTGGGAGACGGAGGTGATCCTCGACATCGCCGCCGCCGCGGTGGGCGGCCGGGAGGCCTTGCGGCGGCGCCCGATCGTGATGATCGGCGTCTGCCCCGTCAGCCCGCTGCGGCTGCCGAAGGAGTGTTCCGAGGCCATCGTCTCGGCCGCCCGGGCCGGCGTACCCTGTCTGGTCCTCTCGATGGCGATGTCGGGCGGGTCGGCCCCCGTCAACCTCGCCGGCACCCTCGTCGTCCACAACGCCGAGGTGCTGGCCGGGATCACGCTCGCGCAGCTCGCCAGTCCCGGCGCTCCGGTGCTCTACGGCAGCTCGACGACGGCCATGGACCTGCGCCTCGCCGCCGCCTCTGTCGGCTCGCCGGAGTGCGGCGTGATCAGCGCCGCCGTCGCCGCCATCGCGCGGCGGTATCGCCTGCCGAGCTACGTCGCCGGGTTGTAGGGCGACTCCAAGCTCTTCGACGCTCAGACCGGTCACGAGAAGACGCTGACCGCGCTGCTGCCGGCGTTGGCAGGTGCCAACCTGATCTACGGCGCGGGGATGATCGAGTCGGGTGTCGCGTTCGATTTCGGCCAGCTCGTCATGGACAACGAGTTCGCTCGGATGATCAAGCACGCGGTCGGGGGCGTCCCGATGGACGACGAGTTGCTCGGCGTGGACGACATCGCTCAGGTGGGCCCCTTCGGGGACTTCCTCAGCCTGGACTCCACGCTCAAGTTCATGCGCTGTCAGTCCCAGCCCAAGCTGATCGACCGCAGGGTGCGAGAGGACTGGGCCGCCGCGGGCGGCAAGGATCTGCATCAGCGCTCGCTGGAGGAGGCGCGCCGCATTCTCGCCACGCACATGCCGGAGCCGCTGCCGGACGACGTGGTGCGCGAGATCCGCGCCATCGTCGACGCGGCGGACCGCGACGCGGCGGCGCGGGAGTGACCGCGCCGCGGGTCGACTGCCTCTCGGCGGCCGAGAAGGACGCGCTGTACCAGCGCGTGCTGCACGTCCTCGAGCACATTGGCGTGGGTGTCGGCTCGGAGAGCGTCCTTCGCCTGCTCGCCGCGGCGGGGGCGGAGGTCCACCGGGAGCGCCGGGTCGCCAAGCTTCCGCCGGCGCTTGTGGAGAGCTGCCTCGCACAGACGCCGCGCCAGATCCGCATGGCCGGGCGCGACCCGGCGCGCGACCTCGTCGTCGGCGACGGCTCGCCGCTCGCCTGCACCACCGACGGCATGGCGACGATGGTCATGGACGACGCGACCGGCGAGGTGCGCGGGGCCACCCAAGCCGATCTCGAGTACTACTTCGGCCTCTTCGACGCCCTGTCCGAGATCGACTTCGTCTGGACAACGCTCACGAACCCCCGCTTCGACGATCTCACGGGCGGCCTCGAGACCGACCTGATCGCCCTGGAGTCGACCTCGAAGCACGTCCAGAGCATCGTCGCGCACTCGCCGGAGCAGGTGCCGCCACTGCTGGAGATGCTCGAGGCCATCGCGGGCGCGCCGCTCTCCGAGCGACCCATCTACTCCTCCCTGCACTGCCCCGTGTCGCCGCTGCAGTTCGAGAGCGACAAGCTCGACGCCGCGATCGAGCTGGCGCGTCATGGGGTGTCGATCAACGTCCATCCGCTGCCGCTGATGGGATCGACCAGTCCGATGAGCATCCTGGGCTCGGCCGTGACCGGGATCGCGGAGTTCCTCGCCGGGATCGTCATCTTCCAGACCGCGGTGCCCGGCTGCGCGTTGACGGTCGCAGCCACCGGTGGCGCGACCGACCTGCGCACCGGCGGCTACCTGTGCGGGGCCCCGGAGGTCGCGCTGCTCGACATGGTGTGCCTCTCCATGAGCAAGCACCTCGGGCTCCCCAGCATGGGCTCGGGGATCAGTTCGGATGCCAAGGCGGCCAACTTCCAGGCCGGCGCCGAGGGCGCCATCACCGGAATGGCGACCGTCCTCGCCGGGGCCGACATGCTCGTGGCCGTCGGGCTCGTGGACTCGGTCCAGGCCATCTCGACCGCCAAGGTCATGCTCGACTGTGACACCATCGGGTCCCTGCGCCGGCTCCTCCGGTTGCCGGCGGTGGACGACGCGTCGACGCTGCTCGACGACATCGCCGCGGTAGGCCCCGGAGGCCACTTCCTCGGTCGGCGGAGCTCCCGCGAGGGCTCACGCCGCGGCGAGATCTGGCGTCCGTCGGTCTTCCAGCGCGGGAGCCTGTCCGAGTTCGCTGGGCGGTCTCTCGTGAGCGACGCGCTGGAGCGCGCCGAAGCCGTGCTCGCCGCGCACGTGCCCACACCGATTCCCGACGATGCCCGCCGCGAGGCGCGCGGCACGTTCGAGCGCTACGCGCGCGCCGCGGGCGCTACTACCCAGTGACGAGGGAGAGCCGCAAGATGGAGACGCACTACCCCACCCGCATGGGCGATGGTTCGCTCACGCGGATGACCCGGAGCGAGCTCCGCGCCGAGCTCGAGGAGGGCACCCTGGCGGCCGCGGGCCGAGCCAAGGTGCCGCCGCTGGCCGAGGACGAGCTCGATCACCTCCTGGAGATCTGGGCGTCGCCGGCCAAGTTCTCCGCCGTCGACATCGGCGACGAGGTCGTGCTCACGTACGACGGCTCCGGCTCCAAGACGGTCGGGACGCGCACCCAGGACCTGCTCATCTACGAGCAGATGTTCGGCGCCGACTCTGTGGAGCTCGGGCACGTCGACTACTCGTTCAAGGCCATCCGGACGATCCTGCCGTTCGAAGCCCAGAGCATGAAAGACGCGCAGGCGGTCCTGACGGTGCCGGTGATGTACGGGGCGATGCCCAACCTGGGGCTGTACTCGAGGCCCGACGGTCCGGCGCCCAACTGGTCGGAGCTGCTCCCGCTGGCGCGCGTGGACGAGGCGCGGGCGGCCCAGGAAGAGGCGGTAGGGCACGCTGTCGAGGACATGGTGAAGACCGCCGACGCCTTGTGGGAGGCCGGCGCCGACGGCATCGATTTCGACACCGCCGGCGCCGCCGGAGACGGCGATTTCCTGGCCACCCTTCTCGCCATCGAGCGGATCCGGGCGGCCCACCCCGACATGGGCATCCAGGTCGGCATGGCCGGCGAGTTCGTCCTCGGGATGCACGGCCGGCTCGAGTACGACGGCGTACGCCTGGCCGGCCTCTGGCCCCGTGGGCAGATGGAGCTCGTTCGCCGGGCAGGAGCGACCATCTACGGGCCGGCCGTCACCGTGAACACGCGCCGCTCGGGGGCGTGGAACATCGCGCGCGCGCTGACGGTGGTCAAGCCGTGCATGGAAGTGGCCGAGATCCCCGTGCACATGAACATCGGCATGGGCGTCGGCGCCGTCCCCATCACCAGCTACCTGCCGCTGGATGCGGTCGCGCGCGCCTCGCGAGCCACCGTCGACATCCTGCGGCTGGACGGCTTGTAGGTCGGCGGCGGCGACCCTCTCGGGATGCCGTGTGCCCACGCGACCGCCTCGGGGATGTGCGGGATGCGCGCTGCTGGAGATCTGGTGGCGCGCATGCAGATCACTCGGGGGATGCGGATCGGCGATGCCAAGGCGTACGTTGCAGAGCGTCTCGGAGTCAGTCCCTTCGATCTCTCCGACCCCATCGCAATGGAAGACGTGCGCAGGGAGCGGCAGCTGGGGCGCATCACGACCTTCGAGATCAGCTACCCCACCCAGTCCAGCGCCATGGAGGCCAAGTTCAGGATCGCGGAGCTGCTCGACCTGCCGATAAACTGCGTCCAGCGCTTTCGCGATCACGCCGGTCTGACAGACTAGGCCGGAGCCACGTCGTCCAAGCCACGTCACCTACATCCGGAGGCATTGACATGAGCGCTCCTGAAGCCCGTCTGAAGGTCGTCGCCGTGATCGGCAGCCCCAGGCGAGGCGGCAATACCGCGACCTTGGTCGACGCCGCCCTCGAGGAGCTCCAGCTCAGCGGCTGCGACTGCACGCGGATCGTGCTCTCCGAGGTGCGCATCAACGCCTGCGACGGCCACGAGAACTGCGGCGAGCGGCAGTCCTGCCCCCACGACGACGACATGCCCGGCGTCCTCGAGCAAGTGTACGCGGCCGACGGCCTCATCCTTGCGACGCCGATCTACTACGAGAACGTCTCGGGGCAGATGAAGACGTTCATGGACCGCAACGCCACCCGCTACTACCACGAGGAGTGGCTGGCCCCGAAAGTCGTGGGCCTGATCGCCGTCGCCGCGGAGTCCAGCGCGGACGACACCTTGGCGGCCATGCGCCGCTTCGTGGCGCTGTCGAACCCCGAAGAGCTGCCCGTGGTGGCCCTCGGCGGGTGTGCCGACAAGCCCGGGTCGGCGGCGGATGACGCGGAGCTCATGGCCCAGGCCCGGGCGCTCGGGCGCTCGATGGCCGAGCGGCTCGGCCTCGACCCGAGCTGACCTTCGCCGACGGGGCGGGTGGGCGCTGCGCCGCCCGCTCCGTCGACTGAAAAACCGCTGCACCGCGCGGCAACCCGCTGCGTTTTGTCGCGCGCGAGGCCGGTGGTAGACTCCGACCCGTGCCCGCCGTTCCCAGCATCAGCATCAGCACGATCAACCGCGCCTGCGGTCTCTAGGCCCTCCGCTTCCGCGGACGGGCTCCTCCTGAGCAACACCGCGACTGCCCGCCCGCTGCCGGCTCCAACCTGACCCGCCGTCGTCGGACCCCTTCGAGGCTGCCGCAATGACCACCCGAATCAATCCCATCGCCCCCCGTCTCAGGTGGGACGTGCTCAACCCAAGCGAGCTCGAGCGCATTCACGAGGCCACGCTCGACGTCCTCGAGACGGTCGGCATCCGGTTCCCGAGCGAACGCGCCCTCGACGTCCTCGAGCAGAACGGGTGTGAGATCGACCGCGCGACGCAGGTCGCCAAGCTCCCTCGCGCGGTCGTCATGGAGGCCGTCTCGCAGGTGCCGGACAGCTACGTGCTCGCCGGCCGCGACCCCGCCTGCGACATGCTCGTCGACGGCAAGCACAGCTACCTCAGCAACGACGGCTCCGGCGTCTTCGTCTGGGACCACAAGAAGGGCGAGAAGCGGCCGAGTACCAAGGCCGACGCGGCGACCAGCGCTCGCTTCGTCGACGCGCTGCCCAGCATCAGCTATTACTGGGGCCCTGTGGTCACCAGTCAGGACGTTCCTCCCGCGACCAAGGCGCTGCACGACGCCGAGGCCGTGTTCACCAACACCAGCAAGCACTTCCAGACGGTGACCACGGTCGGCGAGAAGCCCGCCCGCTACCTGGTCGAGATGGCGGCCACGATCGCCGGCGGAACGGATGCGTTGCGCGAGCGTCCGATACTCAGCTTCATGCAGTGTGCAGTGGACCCGCTGGCGCACGACGGTCCCAACCTCGAGGCCAACCTCGTAGCCGCCGAGCATGGGCTGGCCAGCGGCTTCATGCCTATGCCGCTCGCGGCCGGGACCGGCCCGGCGACGCTGGCCGGCAATCTCGTCGTCCAGAACGCCGAGGCGCTCAGCGGCGTCGTCCTCCTCGAGCTGGCCTACCCGGGCGTGCCGGCCTTCTTCGCCGGCGCTCCGAGCGTGATCGACCTCAAGACCGGCGGGTACACCGGCGGCTCGCCCGAGGACTACCTCCTTGCAGGCGCGTCCACCCAGCTCGCTCACTTCTACGGCGTGCCGATGGCGATGGGCACCATGGCCACCGGGGCCAAGGAGCCCGACTGGCAGGCCGCGATCGACGACTCGCTCAGCACCTTCGCCAGTGTGATGACCAGCGCCGATATGATGAACGGCGCCGGCCTGCTCAACGGCTCCAAGATCCTCAGCTACCCGCACATGGTGATGGAGATCGAGATCTACGGCATCATCCAGAAGGTTGCCGGCGGCATCGTGGTCGATGACGAGACGCTGGCGCTCGACCTGATCAAGAAGGTCGGGCCGAACGGCACCTACCTCGCCCAGAAGCACACCCGGCAGCACATGAAGGAGATCTGGCGCCCGACCGTGTGGGACCGCACGCCGTACGACAACTGGCTGCGGGAGGGCAAGAAGGGCGCCTTGGAGAAGGCCACGGAGATCGCCGACGACATCCTGGCGAGCTATCAGCCCGAGCCGCTCTCGGAGGACGTCGCAAACGAGCTGCGCGCGATCGTCGCGCGCGCCGACAAGGAGCTGGCGGGGGCCTGACGGCCCCGGCCAGAAGCGCAGATGACCGCCTCGAGGACGCCCGTGACCGCCAGGATTCGCTGATGCCCGCCGCCCGCCTCACCGTGTGGGACGACGCCGCCTGCTGGCGCGTCCACGAGGCGACACTCGCGCTGCTCGAGGAGACCGGCGTGGAGGTCCGTCACGCCCGCGCCCGCGAGCAACTGGCGCAGGCTGGCGCGTGCGTCGAAGGGACGCGCGCCCGCATCCCGGCCACACTGGTCGACGCCGCCCTGCAGAGCGCGCCGCGCCACTTCAAGCTCAGGGAGCGCGGCGCGTCCGGCGGCGAGGGCCACGCGCGCCGCGGTGAGCTCGGCGGTCTCGAACTCGAGGACGGTAACAGCTACTTCGGCACGGGGTCGGATTGCGTCTACGTCACCGACCCCGACAGCGGCGAGCGCCGGCGGAGCACGACCGCCGACGTCGAGGGAATGGCCGCACTCGCGGAGAAGCTCCCCAACCTCGACTTCGTCATGAGCATGGGACTGCCGAGCGACGTGGCGGCGGAGATCGGCGACCTGGCCCAGTTCGCCGCCATGCTGGCCGGCACGCGCAAGCCGCTGCTGACGACGGCGCACGACGCCGTGTCCCTGCGCCGCATGAAGGACATGGCCGCCATGTGCGGCGAGGCGCGCAGCTTCGGCTGCTACGCGATGCCCAACCCGCCGTTGATCCACAGCGACGAGGCGCTCGACAAGGTCTGCGCCTGCGCCGAGCTCGATGTCCCGCTGATCTACGCGCCGGCGCCGGCCGCCGGCACCACGGCGCCGGCCTCGATGACCGCGACCATCGTGATCGGCAACGCCGAGACGCTGAGCGGCCTGGTCGTCCACCAGCTGACACGGCCAGGGGCGCCCTTTGTGTACGGTGTCGGCTGCGGTGCGTTCGACATGCGCACCGCCGTCGACGTGTACGGCGCGCCCGAGCACTTCCTCGGCAACGCCGCGGCAACGGACCTGGCCCGCTTCTACGGGCTGCCGAGCTTCGCCTACGCCGCCGTCGCCGACGCCAAGACGTTCGACGAGCAGTGGGCCGCCGAGGCCGGCATCACGGCGGTGCTCGGCGCGCTCAGCCGCGCCACGCTGCTCCACGACGTCGGCTACCTCGAGAGCGGCATGCAGAGCAGCTACCAGACGGTGGTCCTCGGTGACGAGCTGGTGAGCTATGCCCGCGCGCTGCTGGTCGAGGTGGGCGTCGACGACGAGGCGCTGGCGCTCAATGAGATCGACGCCGTCGGTCCAGGCGGCAGTCACCTTGGCCGGGGCTACACGCGTCAGCACCACCGCGAGACGTGGGCGCCGCGCCTCTTCGACCGCGCGACGCACGACCGCTGGGCCGCCGCCGGGGCGACCACGCTCAGGGAGCGCGTGGCCGCGCGCACGCAGGAGCTGCGCGACGAGCCGCGCGCGTTCGCACTTGAAGACTCGATCCGCGACCGGCTGCAGGCTGTGCTTGCCGAGGCAGAGGGGAGCAGAAGGTGACCGAGCCGTCGAACGTCGCGAGTGCGGCGGGCGCCGCCGGCGGCGCGCCGCAGGCGCTGCCGCGGGCGCGCTCCATCCTGACGACCCGAGCGCGCCTCGCCCTGCGCGTGCTGAGCGATGACGACGTGGCGCGCGTGCACGCGGCCGCGCTCGAGCTGCTCGGCGCCGAGGCCGCCGCGGCCGAGGCCGCGGCTCAGTCGGCGCCCCCAAGCTTCGTGCTCGCCGGGCGCGCGCCGGAGCACGATGTGCGCGTCGGTGCCGGTCGGATCTGGCTGGCCGCCGGGATCGCGACCGCCGGCCCCGCCGGCGTGCCCTCGCGGGTACGCCCGCTCGCCGGCGACGACCCCGTCCCGGCGACCGCAGCAGACCTCGACGCTGCCGTACGCCTCGCCGACGCGCTGCCCGAGGTGGCCGTCGTCGCGGGTCCGCCGGTGCACGCTGCCGGCGAGACTCCGCTCGGCGAGCTCGCGCGCTGCCTGACCGGCACCAGCAAGCATGTGATGGCCTCGGGCCTGACGTCGGCCGCCGAAGCCGACGCGGCCGTCGCGATGACCGCGGCCGTCGCCGGCTCGGCCGCAGCCGCCCGCAGCCGCCCGCCGCTCTCGCTCTGCGGCGGCGCCGACGCGCTGGATGCGGCGCTCGCCTTCGCCTGCGCCGGCCTGCCAGTCGGACTGGTCAAATCGCCAGGGGACGATGCGGGCGCACCGATTGCCGCCGGCCTCGGCGCCGCCCTGATCCGTCACCACGCCGGCGTGCTCGCCGGGTGCGCGGCCGTACAGGCCGCGGCCCCCGGCGCGCCGTTCTTCTACGCCGCCGACCCCGCCGCCGCCGGCTTGCCGGCCGCGGGCCCGTCGGCCGCGCTATTCCTGCTCGCCGCCGCTCAGCTCGCGGCCCTGGTGGGCCTGCCGGTCGTCGCCGGCGGTCAGCGTACCGTGAGCCACGAGCCCGATTGGCAGGCCTGCACCCAAGGCGCCTTCGCCACGCTCAGCACGACCGCCGCGGGCGCCGACGTGACCAGCGGAGCCGGTACCCTCGGCGCCGGCGACGCGTTCAGCCCACAGCAGCTGGTCATGGACTCCGAGATCTTCAGCTGGAACGCGAGGATCGCCTCCGGCATCGAGGTCGAGGACGAGACCATCGCCCTCGACGCGATCAATCAGGTAGGCATCGGCGGCAACTACCTTGGCCAGCGCCACACGCGCCGGCACATGAAAGACGTGTGGCGTCCGCGTCTGCTCGACCGCAGCATGTGGGACGCGTGGATCGCCTCCGGCCGGGAGGGCGCCTACGCGAAGGCGACCATCCTCGCGGGCCGGCTCGTCGCCGAACACACCGCCGTGCCGCTCGGCGACGAGGTCCGCGGCACGCTCCAGCGTATCGTCGCCGAGTCGGGGCTGTAACATGCGTACGCACCCGTGCATCGGCGCGGGCACCAGGGCATCAACGCCGGCGCTTCAGTCCGCCGTCGCCAGTGAAGGAATGAGCCGTGAGGGTCAGGGGCCTCGCGGAGAAGGAGCAGCTCGATGATCAGAGACCGCAAGGACATACCGCGCTTCAGAGACGTCAGCGACGCCGACTGGGACGACTACCGCTGGCAGCTCCGCAACCGCCTCACCACCACCGACGACTTCGCCGGCGTGCTCAACCTCACCGAGCCGCAGCGCCGTGACCTCGACGCCTGCATGGGCAAGTTCCGCGTGTCCGTCACGCCCTACTACGCGTCGCTCATGGACCCGGACGACCCCACTGACCCGGTGCGCATGCAGGGCGTGCCGACGCCGCCCGAGCTCGTGTTCCACGCCGAAGACCTCGAGGACGCCGTCTCCGAGGACTTCGACTCGCCGACGCCGCGCATCACCCACCGCTACCCGGACCGGGTGCTCTTCGTGGTCACCGAGATGTGCAGCATGTACTGCCGCCACTGCACGCGCCGCCGCCTGGTCGGCGGCACCGAGGACATCGTCGCCCGGGCCGAGATCGACCACGCCATCGAGTACCTCGAGCGCGCCACCGAGGTCCGCGACGTACTGATCAGCGGCGGCGACCCGCTGGTGCTCTCCGACGGGCAGCTCGAGAGCATCCTCGAGCGCGTGCACGCGATCGACCACGTGGAGATCATCCGCATCGGCTCGCGCATGCCGGTCGTCTGCCCGCAGCGCATCACCCCCGAGCTCGTGGCGATGCTGAGCAAGTACCAGCCGCTGTACTTCAACACCCACTTCAACCACCCGCAGGAGTTCACCCCCGAGAGCAAGCTCGCCTGCGATCGCCTGAACGACGCCGGCATCCCCATGGGCAACCAGACGGTGCTGCTGCGCGGCATCAACGACTGCGCCGCGGTGATGAAGAAGCTCTCCCACCGGCTGCTCGAGTATCGCGTCAAGCCCTACTACTACTACCAGTGCGACCTCGCCCAGGGCACGGCGCACTTCCGCACCAGCGTCGCCAAGGGCATCGAGATCTACGAGAGCCTGCGTGGTCACACCACCGGCTTCGGCGTGCCCACCTACATCATCGACGCCATCGGCGGCGGCGGGAAGACGCCGGTGTTCCCCAACTACGTCATCAGCCAGGCGCCGGGCAAGATCATCCTGCGCAACTACGAGGGCGTGATCAGCAAGTACACGGAGCCCGACGACTACGTCGAGGGCCAGTGTCATTGCGAGGACTGCGAGCCCGATCGCGAGCGCCTCGGCGTGGCCGGGATGTTCGACGAGAGCCACGGCCCGACGCTCAGCGAGGTGTGGGACGCACGCATGCAGAAGGTGGTCGACCGCAAGAACCGCATGGCCGACATCTTCGGGCCGGTCAAGGTCTGAGGAGGGAGTCGAGGGGGTAGGACCCGCTCGCCTGTACTTACGGAACGCAAGGAGAGATCGTGCCGAAAGTCTTCGTCGAGCCCATCGGACTCACGCTCACCGTGGACGAGCAGGAGAACCTGCTCGACGGCCTCGTGCGCGCCCAGATCGACATCCCCACGGACTGCGCGGGCCGCGGCACCTGCGGCAAGTGCCTCATGCGCCTCGGCTCGGGTGAGCTCACGGCGCCGACCGAGCGCGAGATCAAGCGCATCCCCGAGAAGCTGCGCGCCGAGGGCTGGCGCCTGGCCTGCCAGGCATATCCGCGCTCGGCGCGCGTCAGCATCGAGGTGCGCGGCACCGCTGGCCAGCGCCGCATCCTGACGACCTCGAAGCTGACGCACGGCGCCTCCCGCCCGGCGGTGCGCACGGTCTCCGTACAGCTGGAGCCGCCGACGCTGGTCGACAAGCGCTCCGACCTGGAGCGCTTCGACGACGGCCTCGGCGGCGTCGACGTGCCGCTGCACGTCCTCGAGTGCCTGCCGGCCAAGCTGCGCGACGGCAAGTGGAAGGTCACCGCGACGTGCTACGGCAAGCGCGTCATCGATGTGCACCCGGGCGAGCGCGAGCGCGAGCTCTACGGCGTCGCCGTCGACATCGGCACGTCCAAGGTCATCGCCTACCTCTTCGACCTGAATCTCGGCACGCTCATCGACCAGGAGGCCGTAGAGAACCCACAGATGCGCTACGGCGAGGACGTCATCAGCCGTATCGCGCACGCATCACAGCACAACGACACGGCGACGCTCGCGGCCGCCGTGCGCGAGGGCATCAACGCGAACCTGGCCGCGCTGTACGAGCGCCAGGAGGTCCACCCCAACCACGTCTGCGACATGACCGTGGTCGGCAACACGGCGATGCATCACCTCGCCCTGGGCCTGTCGCCGGTGGGACTGGGCCAGGCGCCATTCGCTCCGGCTGCGGCCGAGCCGCTCACGCTGCGCGCGAGTGAGCTCGGCATCAACATGAACCCCGACGGGGGCGTGCACTTCCCGCCGCCAATCGCGGGGTTCGTCGGCTCCGACGCGCTCGCCGTGGTGTCCGCGACGCATCTCGCGAACAAGAAGCGGCCGTCGATGGCGATCGACATCGGCACCAATACCGAGATCGCGCTCGCCCACGACGGCCGCGTCACCGTGACCAGCTGCGCCTCCGGCCCCGCCTTCGAGGGGTACCAGATCCGCAACGGCATGAAGGCCGTGGCCGGCGCCATCGAGCGCGTGAAGATCACGCCCGAGGGCGACCCGGTCGAGATCGTGACCATCGCCGGCGCCGAACCCATCGGCATCTGCGGCTCGGGCGTCGTGGACCTGCTCGCCGGACTCATCCACGCCGGCGTCATCGACAAGAGCGGCCGTATGCAGAAGGACCACCCGCGGGTGAGCAAAGGCGAGGAAGGCAGCGAGTTCCTGCTCACCACCGGCCCGCACGGCAACATCGTGTTCACCCAGCACGACGTGCGCAGCCTGCAGCTCGCCAAGGGCGCCATCCACTCCGGCTGGGAGCTGCTCATGGACGGCCTCGGCGTCTCGCTCGAGGAGCTCGACACCGTGTACATCGCCGGAGCCTTCGGCAACTACCTGGATCTGGCTGCGGCGCAGTACCTCGGCCTGTTCCCGCCGGTCGCGACGCGACGCGTCGCGTTCGTCGGCAACGCCGCCGGCGTAGGCGCCCAGATGGCCCTCATCGACGTGCGCGCGAGACGCCGCATGGCGCGGCTGCGCGATCGCATCGAGTTCCTCGACCTCGCCACCGACAAGCGCTTCCTGGATGTCTTCGCCGGTCGCCTCGGCTTCGCCGGCGACTGAGCCACGCAGCGGGCTCACTGAGGGGTGCGGCGGCGCCGCACCCCTCAGTGAGAGGCATCCCTGAATCGGCGAGGGGGGATTTGAGCGCACCCCGCCCTGATCGGCGGCTTCGCGGCTACGCCGAGATCGGCGTCGCGTCGCTGATCCTCGGCACCTCGGCGACGACCATCCAGATTGCCACGATGCCGGCCGGGCTGCTGATCGTCCTGCGAATGGCGCTGGCCGGGATCGCCCTCGGGATCCTCTTCCTGGCGACGGGCGGAGTGCAGGAGGTCCGCAGCTCGGGGCACTTCCGCCGGATGGTCGTAGTGGGCCTCGTCGTCGCGCTCGAGCTGGTCTTCTACTTCGCCTCCGTCCGCTTGGCCAACGTCACCGTCGGAGTCTCGCTCGAGTACATGGCGCCGGTCTGGGTGGCGCTCCTGGCGCCGTGGCTGCTGCGTACACGGCGCCAGGGCATGGACCTCGTCGCGGTGGCCATCGCCGTCGGCGGCATGGCGCTCCTCGTCCTGCCCGGACTGGCCCTCGGCGAGGGCGCCACGAGCATCCCCGGCGTCATCTTCGGGCTGCTCGCGGGGCTGATGTTCGCGACGGCGATGATGCTCATCAAGAGCATGGGAACGGGCGTGCGCGGCTCGACGTTCGCGCTGTTCTTCTGTCTTGGCAGCGTGGTGCTGCTCACGCCGCTCGCCGTCTGGGAGACGCTGACCACCGACTACCGGCTGACGGCGACTGACGTGTGGATCGTCGTGATCAGCGGCCTGATCTACACGGCGCTCTGCTTCAGTCTCTTCACGGACGGCATCCGCTTCGTGCGCGTGGAGCACGCCGGCATCATCGGGTACCTGGAGCCGGTCACGTCGCCGCTGTGGGCGTTTCTGCTCATCGGCGAGAAGCCGCCGTGGACGACATACGCCGGCGGCGCCCTCATCGTGGCCGCCGGCATCCTCGTGATCGTCTTCGGCAAGGGCGAGGCGGAGCCGCTTGTGGAGCCGCTGACGTGACGGCGGCGCGCGCACCTCACCGGGGCGCGTTGCCCGTGGTCTGCGCGGGACGGGCAGCTCCGGCCACCGCCGCACCCACGCGCACCGTCAGGGCTGCAGCTGGACCTCCAGGCCTTTGCGCCGCGGGGCCATGGTGTCGGTGACAGGGTTGGCGCCTCTGCCGGCACCGCATCCGGCACCACCCGTGGTGCCGGATGCGTACACATGACCATTGCCCGGCCCGCTCCCGACGGCATCGAGGGTGCCACGACCGCCGCCACCGAGCCTCCGGAGCGCCTCCGCGGCTACCTCGAGGTCGGCCTCGCCAGCCTCGCCAACGGCTCCATCGGCGTCATGGTCACCTACGCCGACATGCCGGCGACGATGCTCCTCTGCCTGCGCATGGCGTTCGCGGCCGCCGCGCTCGGCATCGTCGTGCTCGCCACCGGCAGCTGGCGCGACCTGCGTACGCCGGGCGCGCCCGTCCGCATGCTGGGGATCAGCGTCGCGCTGGCGCTGAACCTGATCCTGTACTTCCTCGCCATCCGCTACACGGGTGTGGCCGTGGCGATCTTCCTGAGTTACCTTGCGCCTGTGTACCTTGCCTTCATCGCGCCGCTGATCCTGAAGGAGAAGACCGAGCGCATCGTCTACGTGGCCCTCGCGGTGGGCCTCTCGGGCATGGCGCTGATCCTCGCACCTGGTCTGCTGCTGGAGGGCGTGAGGCTCTCGCCCGCCGGGCTGGTCTGCGCCTTGGGGGCCGGCGCGATGTACGCCGTGTACCTGCTCTTCGCCAAGAGTCTGCGCGGCCTGCACGTGCGCAGCACGGCGGTGGTGTTCACGCAGAGCGCGTTCACCGCCGCGGTGATGCTCGCCCCCGGACTGCTCGCGGTGAGCGCCGCCCGGTACCGGTACGCGGGCGTCGACCTGTTGATGGCGGCCCTGCTCGGCCTCCTTACCACCGCCTTCAGCTTCAGTCTCTTCATGCACGGTCTGCGCTACATCCGCGTCCAGCACGCGGGCATCATCGCCTACGTCGAGCCGGTGAGCGCCCCGCTCTACGCGCTCGTTCTGCTCGGCCAGCGGCCGAGCGGGTGGACGTTCGCCGGCGGGGCGCTGATCGTCGCCGCGGGCATCCTGGTGGTGCTCTACGCCCGCGGAGAGCCCGAGCTGGAGCCGCTGGGATGAGCGGCCGCACGGCACGGGCGTACGCCATGGTGGCGGCCTCCTACCTGCTCATCGGTCTGTCGGGCACGCTCGTGACTTGGGCGACGGCGCCAGGAAGCGTGCTCCTCGTCCTGCGGTTCGTCATCGCCACCCTCGCCATCGGCGCCGTCTTCGGGCGGCGGCGGCGCCTCGCCAGCCTGCTGGACCGCGGCCTCTGGCCGCGGCTCTTGCTCATGGGCGCTCTCGACGCCGCGGCGCTGCTGCTCTTCTTCGTCGCCGTCCGGGAGACCGGCGTGGCCATCGGCACCTTCTTCCTCTTCATCCAGCCAGTGTGGATCGCGCTGCTCGCACCGCGTCTCCTGGGTAGCTCCACGCAACGCTTCGTCTTCGTCGCCATCGGCCTCGCCCTCTGTGGGCTGGCGATCCTGCTGGTCCCCGCGGTGCTCGGAGACAACGTCCACGTCTCGGTCCTCGGCCTCGTGGCCGGATTCGCCTGCGGCCTCGCGTACGCCGGGTTCGCGCTCGTGACGAAAGGACTGACCCGGCGCATGGAGAGCATCTCCATGGTTCTTGCCGAGTGCGCGCTGGACGGACTCTTCCTGCTGCCGCTGGCGCTCTGGCAGACTCTGGGCACCGGCTACAGGCTCACGAGTCGTGACCTGATCGTCGCTCTCCTGCTGGGGCTTGTGGTCACGGCGGTGGGGTACACGCTGTGGATGGAGGGTATGCGCTGGGTGCGCGTCCAGCACAGCGCGGTGCTCGGTTTCCTGACGCCGGTGGCGGCACCCATCTACGCCCTCGTCTTCCTGGGCCAGAGCATCACCGCGTGGACGGTGGCCGGTGGCGCTCTCATCCTGGCCGCCGGCATCCTCGTGGTGTTGCGCGGGCAGGGGGATCTCGAGCTGGAGCCTCCCGTATGAGCGATGGAGCTTGCCGGACCACGGCCTCCACGCCGTCGCCGAGCGGCCGTGATCCCGCCGGCTATGCGCTCGTCATCGGCTCCTACCTCCTCTTCGGTCTCAGCGCGACGCTGGTGACCTGGGCCGACGCACCGGCGAGCGTGCTGATGGTGATCCGCTTCGCCCTCGCGGCGCTGGTCCTCCTTGTGGTCTTCGCCCGCCGACAGCCTCTCGCCGGTGTCTTCAAGCCCGGGAACTGGCAGCGCCTGCTCGTGATGGGGGCGCTCGACGCGTTCTCCGTGATCGCCTACTTCTTTGCCGTCCGCACAGTCGGCGTGGCCATCGCCACGTTCTTTCTCTTCCTGCAGCCGGTCTGGGTGGCGCTCATCGCGCCGCGCTTCCTGCACGCGGCCACGGAGCGTCTCGTGTACTTTGCCCTGGTGATCGCCGGCGCCGGCATGGCACTCATTCTGTTGCCCTCGTTCGCCGACGACGCCGTGAGCCTGTCGGTCCTCGGTCTGGCCGCGTGTCTTGCGGCCGGGTGGTCCTACGCCTTCTTCCAGCTGTTCGTGAAACAGCTGACCCGCCAGGTCTCGAGCGTGACACTGGTCATCGTCCAGAGCGTCCTCGACGCGGCCTTCCTCTTGCCGCTCGCCTTCTGGCAGTTGGCGGACTCGGGTCAAGGGCTCACCTCTCGCGACTGGGTGACGGCTTTGGCCATGGGTCTTGTCTCCACAGCGCTCGCGTACACGATGTGGGTGGACGGCGTGGCGCGCATCCGCGTGCAGCACAGTTCCATCCTGGGGCTGATCACGCCCGTCGCGGCGCCGATCTATGCGTTCGTCTTTCTCGGGCAGGGCATCGCCGCCTGGACGATCGCCGGCGGCGCGCTCATCCTGATCGCGGGCGCGCTGGTCGTGGCTTTCGGCAGCGGCGAGCCGAGTCTGGAGCCGCCGCTGTGAGCGTCGCTCCGCGTCGCGACCTGCTCGGCTATGCGATCGTCCTGATCTCGTACCTTGGCATGGCCGGCAGCGCGCCGCTGGTCGCGTGGGCCGACGCGCCCGAGGCGATCATCCTCTTCCTGCGCATGGCGTTCGCGGCGCTGGCGCTCGGCGCCGTCTTTCTGCGGCGCCCGATGATCGCCGACTGGCGCCGTCCGGGCGCCGCCTGGCGGCTCATCCTCATGGCGGCGATGTCGTCGCTGACCCTGCTTCTCTTCTTCTACGCTGTGCGCCACACGACCGTCGCCATCGCCATGTTCCTGCTCTTCCTGATGCCGGTCTGGGTGGCGCTGGCGGCGCCCCGCCTCTTCAAGTCGCCGCGCGAGCCGATCGTGTGGCCCGCACTCGCCCTCGCTCTCGCCGGCCTGACCGTGATCCTCGTCCCCGATCTCGTCGGCGAGGAGGTCACGCTCTCCTTCGCCGGGCTGCTGGCCGCCCTCTTCACCGGTTTCGGCTACGCGACGTACGCGGTCTCGGTGAAGGGGCTGACGAAGATCGTCTCTCCGTCGACCATCTCGACGGCGGAGGCCGGCGGGGACGCCCTGCTGGTCCTGCCGCTGGCGCTCTGGCAGCTCGGCAGTACGGGGTATCAGCCGGACGACCGCATCTGGATCGCGGCCGTCGTCATGGGCGTGTTCTGTACGGCCATCGCGTACACGCTCTGGATCGAGGGCACGAAGCGCGTGCGCGTTGAGCACGTCACCATCCTCGGCTACATCGAGCCCGTGGCAGGGCCGCTGTACGCCGTCTTCCTGGTAGGGCAGCTGCCGACCGCCTGGACCGTCATCGGCGGCGCGCTCATTCTCGGCGCCGGTCTGCTGGTGGTGATCTTCGGGCGCGGCGAGGGCGAGGCCTCGGTCGCCGCGGCTGCCGAGCCGGAGCCGCTGTGACGCCGCGCGTCCGATGAAGAGTCGCGCCGTGCGCGGCTACCTGCTCGTCGCGGGCTCCTTCCTCATCATGGGGCTCATCGGCGCTCTCGTGGAATGGGCGCCGGCGCCGGAGAGCGCCCTGCTGGTCTTGCGGTTTGCGACGGCAGGACTCGTGCTCGGCGTGGTCTTCGCCCGCCGCCGGCCGCTCGCCGGTGTCGCCGCCCGTTCTGTCTGGCCGCGCCTCCTGCTGATGGCCGCGATCGACGCCTTCATGCTCCTGCTCTTCTTCGCCGCCATCCGCGGGACCAGCGTCGCCATCGGCATGTTCCTGCAGTTCCTCGCGCCGGTCTGGGTGGCGCTGATCGCGCCGCGCGTGTTTCGCACCCGGACCGAGGGCATCGTCTACCCCGCGCTGGCGATCGCCCTCGTCGGACTGGCCGTGATCCTGACGCCGCCTCTGCTCGGCGAGGGCGTCCGGCTCTCCGCCTGGGGAGTCACGGCGGGCATCCTCGCAGGCTTTGGCTACGCCGCCTTCCAGCTCGTGGTCAAGGACCTCACCAGGCGCGTCTCCGCAGTGACTATCGTCTTCACCGAGGTCTGGCTCGACACGCTCATCCTCCTGCCGCTGGCGCTGTGGCAGACGGTCGCCGCCGGCTACCACCTCACCGCCCGCGATCTGGTCGCCGGTGTCACGCTCGGCGTCCTGTGCACGGCGGTCGCCTACCTGATGTGGACGCACGGCATGGGCCTGATCAAGGTCCAGCACAGCTCCATCCTTGGCTACCTCGAGCCGGTCTCGGCGCCGCTGTACGCGCTGCTTCTTCTCGGCCAGGGGATCTCGATCTGGACGGTGATCGGCGGCGCCCTCATCGTCATCGCCGGTCTGCTGGTAGTGCTGCTCGGCGAGCACGAGGAAGAGGGCGCGACGTCGCTGGAGCTTGCGCCTTGAGTGACCGCGGGCCGGGTGCGCCACGGCGGACCCGCAGTCGGCTATCCGGGGTGCTCGATCCGCCGCACGGAGTCCACACGCGGGCCCGGACACGTTCGCGCACCGGTGCCCGAACACAGGAGGCATCAGCGATCGAGTCCGGCTGGGCTGGGGCTGGGCACGCGCTCGCTGCTGGACCGCGGCGGGACATCCTGGCGAGAGGTCGGGCCCGGCTTGTTCCGCGCGCGAACGCGTGGGGGATGCCAAGGCGCGGCGTATCCGGTACGCTCTGGCGGCGGGCTCGGGGACGGACGCCGCTGCCGGCTCGCGGGCTCGAGGCGGACGTCGCCCGAGAGCCCACCGGCTCGGGAGGGAGCCCAGCGTGACCATCCTCCTCATGTACAGCCGACTCTGGCCAGACCCGGGGTGAGACCGGGCCGTCGCACCCGCCTACCGTGAATCTTCAGGCTGACGATTCGGAACCGCCGACCGCTCGCGGGCCCGTCGCCGTCCGCCTCTTCTCATCCGGCCGAAAGGAGCCCAGATGACGAAACCCGTCGAGAACGCCCCCAAGCTCAATCTCATCAAGTCCATGTCCATGCTCGAGGACGCCCAGCGTCTCACGCCCGGCGGCGTCGGCGGCATCCGCCGCGCCTACAACTTCGTCGTCGGCGAGTATCCCGTCTTCATCACCCACGGCCATGGCGGCCACATCGTCGACGTCGACGGCAACGAGTACATCGACATGCTCTGCGCCTACGGGCCGATCATCCTCGGCTACGTCGAGGACGAGATCAACGACGCCGCCAGGGCGCAGATGGACAAGGGCTTCTGCTTCAGCCTCGTGCAGCCGCTCCAGAACGACCTGGAGGAGCGGCTCGCCGACATCATGCCCTGCGGTGAGCAGACCATCCTCGTCAAGACCGGCTCGGACGCCACCAACGCGGCCGTGCGCGCCATGCGCGCCTATACCGGCCGCGACAAGATCGCCCGCTGCGGCTACCACGGCTGGGGCGACTGGTGCGTCGAGCATCACGGCGGCGTCCCGCAGGCCGTGACCGACCTCACCAAGGAGTTCGAGTACGGCGACCTCCGCGACCTCGAGCGCGTCTTCGCCGAGAACCCGGGCGAGGTCGCCGGCGTCATCATCACCCCGGTCGGCCACCCGATGGCCAAGCCGCTCATCGTGCCGCCGGACGGCTACCTGCAGGCGGTCATCGACCTGGCGCACAGGAACGGCGCCATCGTCACCTTCGACGAGATCCGCACCGGCTTCCGCGTCGCCATGGGCGGCGCCAGCGAGCGCTACGGGGTGACTCCCGACCTCACGACGGTCGGCAAGGCGATGGCCAACGGCTACTCGATCGCCGCGCTGGTCGGCAAGCGCGAGTTCATGGAGGTCTACGTCAAGGACGCCTTCCTCAGCTCAACCTATTTCCCCAACAGCCTGGAGATGGCCGCCAGCATGAAGTGCCTCGAGATCCTCGAGCGCGAGAAGGTGCAGGACGCGATCTGGGAGCGCGGCACGCGCTTCCTCGACGCCCTCGGCGAGATCGTCGACGCCTCCGGCGTGCCGGTGACCAAGAGCGGCATCCCGCCGATGCCGTTCCTCACCTTCGACCCGGTGGACGACCACTACCGGGAGCGGCGCACGGAGTTCTACACGCAGTGCATCCGCCGCGGCCTCTTCGTGCAGCCGTATCACCACTGGTACATCTGCTACCGCCACACCGAGCGCGACCTGAGCCGGGCGCTGGAAGTGGTGGAGGAGAGCCTGGCGTTCGTGAACCAGCAGTTCCCGTACTCGAAGTAACGGGCCGGCGACGGAGTAGGGGGAGACGATGGAGAAGCTCATCATCACCGTGGCCGGCGTCGGCGCCGAGACCACGAGGGATGCTCAGCCGGGACTGCCGGTGACCGCGGCGGAGATCGGCGCCGACGCGGCGCGCTGCCGCGAGGCCGGCGCCGCGATGTACCACCTGCACGTGCGCGACGCCGAGGCCAACCCGACGCAGGCCGAGGAGGTCTTCGCGGCGGCGATCGAGGCGATCCGCGAGCGCACCGACATCATCATCCAGACGAGCACCGGCGGTGCCATGGGCATGACCGCCGACGAGCGGTTGCAGCCGCTGGAGCTGGGCCCGGAGATGGCTTCGCTCACGACGGGTACCTCCAACTTCGGCGACGAGGTCTTCTTCAACGACACGGCGCTGATGAGCGAGTTCTACCAGCGCATGCAGACGAAAGGCGTCCGGCCCGAGTTCGAGATCTTCGAGGCCGGGCAGATCGACAACGCGCTCAAGCTGGTGAAGAAGCACGGCCCGGCCGGCCCGTTGCTGCACTGGGACTTCGTTCTCGGCGTGCCCGGCAGCATGAGCGGCGAGCCGAGGAACCTCGTGTTCCTGGTCGACCGCATCCCCGAGGGGTCGACCTGGACCTGCACCGGCATCGGCCGCTGGCACATGCCGGTCACGATGACCGCGCTCGCCCTGGGCGGCAACGTGCGTCTCGGGTTCGAGGACAACATCTTCCTGCACAAGGGCGTGCTCGCGAAGGAGAACGCCGAGCTCGTCGGCCGCGTCGCGCGCCTCGCGCACGAGTGGGACCGCCCCTGCGCGACCCCCGACGAGGCGCGGCAGATCCTCAAGCTCGGCGAGTACGCGGGCTGAGACCGGACGATCCGGGCGGGCCATCGGCGGTCCGCCCCCACGTCGCCTTGCCGGGCTCCGGCCCGGGTGTTTGTTCCCCCTCAAGCAATCCGCGGACTCTGCCGACACGATGGTCGTAGGCGAGGCGAGCGCCGGCCATGTCGCGGGCACCCCTGCGGGCGTACACTAAAGGGTACCCTTCGAACCGGCCGTGGCCAGCGGGGGAGCCCATGGCGTTCCACACCAAGAATCGCAAGGCCGAGCGGGGAGAACTCGAGCTCCTGCGGGGCCTCATCCGGCTGGCGAACCAGCTGCAGTCGAGCCTCACACTCGACGCGATCGTCCACGTCATCGCCACGGCGCTGAGCGAGACCTTCGGTTTCCGCGAGGCGAGCGTCTACTTGCGCGAGGCCGGCGGCGACTTCGCCGTGCATGCCACCGTCGGCGAGTTCCCCGACTTTGACCGCGTGCTCTTCGAGCGCCCGGTCCCGCAGCGCATCTGGGACCAGCTCTTCCTCGAGAAGCACCAGATCGGCTCGTCCTTCTTCATCGACCACCGCCGCCACGCGTGGACCGAGGAGCAGCTCTACTACCTGCCGGAACTGGACCTCGGGCCGCGCCGCGAGGACGAGTGGCAGAAGAACGACGACCTCTTCGTCCCGCTGTACGACAAGGACCACCAGCTGATGGGCGTGCTGGACCTCTACGATCCCACAGACCGGGCGCTGCCTACGCTCGATATCGTCAAGTCGCTCGAGGTGTTCGCCACGCACGCGGCGGTCGCGATCGAGAACGCGCGCCAGTACGAGGCGCTGGAGGAGGCATCGGCGCAGCTGCAGGCGCAGCTGGCCTTGCGCCACGCGATCCTCGAGCTCAGCGGCGCGCTCCTTGCGACGCTCGAGCCGCACGAGGTCTTCGCCCGCGTCGCGACACTGCTCAAGGAGATCGTCGACTACGACGAACTCGAGATCCGGCTGGTCGACGCGGAGACCGGTGAGCTCGACAGGTGCTACGCCTACGGCCAGGACCAGGAGCAGGCGCAATGCCGGCGCAGCTCCGTCGACGAGGGCGTCAGCGGCTGGGTCGTGCGTCACAACGAGGCCCAGCTGGTCAACGACATGACGAACGACCCGCGCGGCACGCCCGTGCCCGGCGCGGAGGAGGAGGCGCGGGCGAGCATCATCGCGCCCTTGACGCTGGGCGAGACGGTGATCGGCGTGCTCGCGCTCGACCGGCTGGGCGAGCGCACCTTCTCCGAGCACGAGCTCGAGCCCGTCACCCTGTTCACCAACCTCGCCGCCATCGCCATCCACAACGCCCGGCAGTACGAGGAGGCGGAGCGGGCGTCGAAGCGTCTCGAGGAGCAGCTCGCGCTCAGCCACGAATTGCTGAGCGCCAGCGGCGCCGTGCTCTCGTCGCTCGAGCAGAACGAAGTCCTCGAGCACATCGCCGACACGTTGAAGCAGATCGTCGACTACGACACGATGGACGTCCGCCTGGTGGATGCGGAGCGCCGGCAGCTCGTGGCCATCTATGCTCGCAACGAGCAGGACGGGCAGGAGATCTTCGACTTCGCGATCTCGATGGACGAGGGCATCAGCGGCTGGGTCGTGCGCCACGACGAGCCCCAGCTGATCAACGCCATGGACAGGGATCCCCGCGCCGTGCACATCCCCGGTACCGAATGGGAGGAGCAGCAGGCGTGTATCCTCTTGCCGCTCTCGGTGGGCGACGAGGTGATCGGCGTCATGACCATGGACCGGCTGGGCGGCAGGACGTTCGAGCAGCGCGAGCTCGAGCCGGCACGGCTGTTCGCCAACCTGGCCGCCCTGGCCATATCCAATGCCCGCCGGTACGACGAGCTCGAGCACACGTCGGCGCAGCTCGAGAACCAGCTGGAGATGCAGCATCAGCTCATGGACATCAGCACGATGCTGCTGACCTCGCTCGACCAGCACGAGGTCTTCTCGCGCATCACCACCATGCTCAAGGACATCGTCGACTACGACGCCATGGACATCCGCCTGCTCGACGAGGTGTCGCGCGAGCTGGTGTGCATCTACTCGCGCGACCTCAACGCCGAGCAGATGGAGCAGTTCCGCATGTCCATCGACGAGGGCGTCAGCGGCTGGGTCGTGCGCCACAACGAGGCCCAGCTGGTGAACGACATGCTGCACGATCCGCGCATCGTGCAGATCCCCGGCACAGAGGAGGACGAGCCGCAGGCCAGCATCATCGTGCCGCTCAACGTCCTCGGCAAGGTCACGGGCGTGCTCTGTCTCGACCGCCTCGGCGGCCGCACCTTCGAGCAGCACGAGCTGGAGCCGGCGATCCTGTTCGCCAACCTGGCGGCGATCGCCATCCAGAACGCGCGCACCTACGAGGAGATGGAGCGGCAGGCGATCAGCGACGGCCTCACCGGCATCCACAACCACCGCCACTTCCACGAGTCGCTCAAGGCTGAGGTCAGGCGCGCCGGCCGGTATGGCGACCACTTCTGCCTGCTGATGATGGACCTCGACCACTTCAAGGCGGTCAACGACACCATCGGCCACCAGAAGGGCGACGACGTACTGCGCGCGGTCTCAGGTGTGCTGCGCAGCTGCTCCCGCGAGTCGGACTATCTCGCCCGCTACGGCGGCGAGGAGTTCGCCATGATCCTGCCCCGGACCACCCTGGAAGAGGCCAAGACACTGGCCGAGCGCGTCCGCGTCTCGGTCGCCGCGCTCGATCCCGGCCATCCCGACCTGCACGTGACGATGTCGATCGGCATCTCGGCCTACCCCGAGTCGGCCAAAGACAGCGACGGTGTGCTGGGCGCCGCGGACGCGGCGCTGCTGCATGCCAAGGGGACCGGCCGCAACCGCGTCTGCCTGTACACGGACGCGGTCGCCGGCGCGATGGCCGAGTTCGAGGGTCGCCTCGCGGCCGTTGGCCGCCGCTTCGCCGATTTCATCGGGCTGAGCGAAGCCGAGACGGCTGGTCTGATCACCGCCCTGGCGGTCCACGAGACGGGTGCGACGGTGCACGACGAGGTGCAGGTGATCCTGGGCTCCGGCACCGACGCCGACGCCGAGCCCAACGAAGTACGGCAGAACGCCGTCGAGGCGCTCGTGTACGGCAATGAGCGATGGGACGGCGCCGGCTATCCGGAGGGACGGCGCGGGAGCGAGATTCCTCGCGTCGCCCGCGCCTTCGCCGTCTGCCGCCGGTTCGACCCGACCGCGCACAACGGCGACAGCGTCGCCGATCTGCGCGACCGCGCGGCGCACGAGCTGGACCCGAAGATGGTCCAGCGGTTTGCGGCGATGCTCCGCGCCGACAAGGCCGAGCACAACTAGGCCGCGTCCGTCCTGGCTGGCTCCCGACGCCGGGAATCTGCCATACTGCAGGCATGGACAACGTCCGCCCGCTCCGCCCGAAGAAGAAGCCAGCGCCAAAACGCCGCGACCGGCAGACGCGACGACGGGTCATCCTCGCGGTCGTCGTCGCCATCGTCGTCCTCGTCCTGGCCTTCGGCAGCCGCCTGCTCGGCCTCTACGTGGACTGGCTCTGGTTCGGTGAGGTCGGCTTCCGCAGCGTCTTCTGGACGGGAATCTGGGCGCGGCTCCTGGTGGGCGTCGTCGCCTTTGTCGCCTTCTTCGTCATCATCTGGGTCAACGTCGAACTGGCGCGGCGGCTGGCGCCGGACTTTCGCGCCGACGTTGACGGGACGCTGCTCGAGCCGCGCAGCCCGGCCGTGCGCCGGTGGGTCGGCATCGGCGCGGCGGTCGTCTGCGTCATCGTCGCCTTCATGGCCGGCGTCGCCGCCTCGGGCACCTGGCAACGCTTCCTGCTCTATTTCAATCAGGCCCCGTTCGGTGAGAAGGACCCGGTCTTCGGCCGCGACGTCTCGTTCTACGTGTTCTCGATGCCGATGTGGCGGAGCGTCCTCGACTTCGCGCTGGCCGCCCTCATCGCCGCGCTCGTCCTCACCGCCGTCGTCCACCTCATCATGGGCGGCATCGAGCTCAAACAGAAGCCCGGGCGCGGTGCCTCCGGCGGCGCCGGAGGCGGTGGTGCAGGCGACGCCGGAGAGGCCGGACAAGCCTCGCCGTTCACCCGCGCCCAGCGCGCCGCCGCGCCACAGCTCCCGGAGTTCGACATCAAGCTCGGCGGCCGCGCCGTCGCTCACCTCTCCGGCCTGCTCGCGGCCATCTTCGTCGTCGTCGCCGTCGGCCAGCTCTTCAAGGGCTGGGACCTGCTGTATTCCACGGCGGGGGCCATCTACGGCGCCGCCTACACCGACGTCCATGTCCGGCTCCCTCTGACCTACGTCACCATGGCGGTCGCGTTGCTGCTCGCCGCCGTGCTGGTGTGGAACATGTGGCGGCGCCACCAGTGGTGGCCGCTCACCATCGCCGTCTGGGTCGTCGTGCTCGTGCTCCTGCGCGGCGTCGTCCCGGCCGCCTACCAGTCGCTTGTCGTGAACCCGAATCAGCTCAGCAAGGAGCGGGAGTACATCGCGCGCAACCTCGAGGCCACCAAGCAGGCCTACGACCTCGTGGGCATCGAGCAGAAGGCGCTGGCCCCCAAGGAGGTGCTCACGCCGCAGAAGCTCGAGGACAACCAGCCGACGCTGCGCAACATCCGCCTGTGGGACCCCAGTACGCTGGTCACCAGCTATCGTCAGCTCCAGGAGCTGCGGCCGTACTACATCTTCCTCGACGCCGACGTGGACAGGTACACGGTGAACGATGTCTACCGCCAGACCATGCTCTCGGCGCGCGAGCTCAACATCGAGGGCCTGCCGTCGCAGGCCCAGACCTGGGTGAACCAGCACATCACCTACACCCACGGCTTCGGCGTCGCCATGAGCGCCGTCAACCAGGTGACGGCCGACGGCTCACCGGACTTCCTGGTCCAGGACGTGCCGCCGGTGAGCGCGCCCGGACTCGAGATCGAGCAGCCGCGCATCTACTACGGCGAGCGCGGCACCGACTACACTCTGGTCAACACGACGGAAGCCGAGTTCGACTATCCGGCGGCGGACGGCGACGTCTACACCGACGGCTACTCGGGCAGCGGCGGGGTGCCCATCTCCCCGGTCCTCAACCGCCTCGCGTTCTCCGTCAAGTACGGCACCATCAAGTTCTTCACGACGTCGGCGCTCGAGGGCGACAGCCGCCTGATCTTCCGCAACAACATCCGCGAGCGGGTGCAGGCGACGGCGCCCTTCCTCGAGCTGGACCCCGATCCGTACATGGTGATCGCCGACGGTCGCCTGTGGTGGATCCAGGACGCCTACACCGTCACCGACCGCTATCCCTATGCGACGCCGCAGGGAGACCTGAACTACCTGCGCAACTCGGTGAAGATCGTCATCGACGCCTACAACGGCTCCATGGTCTTCTACGTCTGGGATGAGGACGACCCCCTGCTCGCGGCGTGGCGCTCCATCTACCCCGATCTGTTCGTTCCGCGCAGCGAGGTGCCCAAGAGCCTGCTCGATCACGTGCGCTATCCCGAGGCTCTCTTCAACATCCAGGCCGAGACCTGGACGACCTATCACGTCGACGGACCGGAGATCCTCTACAACAAGGGTGACCAGTGGGCGATCCCCGAGAACGTGTCGACCACCGAGATGGGCCGCATGGATTCCTACTACGTGATCATGCGGCTGCCGGGCGAGCAGGATGAGGAGTTCCTGCAGATGCTCCCCTTCGTGCCCAACGGCAGGAAGAACATGATCAGCTGGTTGGCCGCGCGCAGCGACGAGCCTCAGTACGGCAGCCGGCTCAACATCCTGTTCTCGCGGAGCACCACGGTCTACGGCCCCAACCAGGTCGAGTCGGCGATCAACCAGGACCCGGAGATCTCCGCGCAGCGCACGCTCTGGGGGCAGCAGGGCTCACAGGTGATCCTCGGCAACCTGCTCGTGGTGCCGATCGAGGACTCGCTGCTCTATGTGCAGCCGCTCTATCTGCAGAGCGACCAGACTCAGCTGCCGCAGCTCAAGCGCGTGATCGTCTTCTACCGCGCCCCCGAGCTGGCGGGCAGCGAGGACAACGCCGTGCAGGTCGTGGCCATGCGGCCGACGCTCGGCGAGGCGCTGATCGCCGCCTTCGGCGAGTCGTTCGACACCGGCAGCGCCTCCGGCGGCACCCCGGCGGACACGGGCGAGACCCCCGCTCCCGGCGGCGGGCAGACGGGCGGCGGCCTGAGCGTTGAAGCCCGCGACCTCGTCGCGCGCGCGAACACCGAGTTCCAGGCCGCCCAGGACGCTCTCAAGGCCGGCGACTTCGCCGAGTACGGCCGCCGTATTGATGCGCTCGAGCAGGCCCTGGCGGACCTCCAGCGACTCCAGCAATAGTAGCGGCCGGGCCGCCTGCGGCCGCCGGCGGCCCCAAGTAGACAAACGTTCTCTTCCCGCGCTCCGGCTCACGAGGCAGACTGTGGTACGCACGCGCCGACTACCGGCACGCGCGGAAGGGCTCGAAATGGGCCGTGAACAAGCGTCGCCAGCTCTGACAACACGCGCTCTGGCGACGCGGGGCGCACGTCCCGAGGCTTTCGTCACCGCTGAGAGGTGGCAAGATGGCGGTCCATACGTCGCGACGGGTACGCGGGGGACTGACTCGCAGGTTCGCAGCCGGGGTGGGCGAACCGTTAAGCGCGCGAGTTCCCTGGGGCCACGACGACGGACAGAAAGCGCTCACGTTTCGTCGTCCCCTCGCCGATACAGCGACTAGAGGACTACCCGCAATCCGGAGGCAGGGTACATGAGCAGGCACTGCAGACAAGCCTGTGACCGCACCGCCGGCTTCAGTTTCGTGGAGCTGCTGGTCACCATCATCATCGCGGGCATCGCGTTCGCGGCGCTCGTCCCCGTCTTCGTCGGAGCGCAGCAGGTCGCCTCCGGAGAACAGCAGCGTAACGCCGCGCTCGGTCTTGCCCAGGACAAGCTCGAGAAGGTCCGTGGGCTCGACTACGACGTGATCACTCAGGCTGGCCTGACCAACGACACCATCCCCAACGCTCAGTTCGGCACCACGGTAGCGTGGGCCACCGGCGGCGGGGGCACGCGCGACTACACGGTCGCCTATCAGGTCGACCTTCTGCCCGTCGGTTCTACCGACGGCGCCGAATCCTACAAGCAGGTGACGATCACGGTGGCGTGGACGGGCAACCCCAAGCCGGTCAAGCCCGTGGTGCTCAGTACGATGGTCTCCAAGCAATATGCGGGCCCGCGGATCGTCCGCTTCGAAGTCGGCCCCGACGCCATCATCAAGGAGACGAGCGGCAGCTGGAGCATCATCTCAGGACCGGTGGTCCTTGACGCCTACCTGGCAAACGAGGACATCCTGAGCATGAACCAGGCCGCCGCCGAGGAGGACCGCGGCTACGTGGAGTTCACGGTCACCCCGCTGAACGGCACCGCGGTCGTCTCCCAGAAAGTCACCGCCCCGGTGAGCGCGCTCGACAGCGGTCACTACTCGTTCGAGTGGGATAATTCCTCAGCGCCCGATGGCGTCTACATCTTCCAGGCGGTGGCGGTGGCCGGCTTCGGATCGCGCACGCAGGGCATGCCCGTGAGCATCGCCCTGAAGTACGAAAGCCACGCTCCCCCGCCCCCCACGGGCCTGAACGTCACCTCCGTCGGCGACGGCGTCGTCGCGCTCGGCTGGGTCACGCCGTCCGCCGGCGACGTCCATCACTACGAGGTCTGGCGGTCCGTTGACGGCGTCAACTTCGCCAAGCTCGCCGACGAGACGTCTGTGTTCTACACGGACAATGCGGTCAGCAACGGTACTACGTACTACTACAAGGTGAGGACCGTCGACAGCGAGGGCCTCGTCGGGCCGCCGACGGACGCGGTCCCGGCGACGCCCAACATCACGGGCGACAGCGTCGCTCCGAGCGCGCCGGCGCCGCTGCTCGCCTCCGCCGACCCGGCGCAGCCAACGGTCCACCTCAGCTGGACGGCGTCTGTCGACGGCGGCACCCCGGCCTCCGGGCTGGCGGGCTACATCATCGAGCGCAGTCCCACCGGCGCGCCGGGCTCGTGGACCACGCTGCAGGGTGGCTACGGCGACGTCTTCTACGACGACACCGCCGCCGGCTGGGCCACTACCTGGTACTACCAGGTCCGGGCGGTCGACCTCGCCGGCAACGCGTCGGCGAATGCCGGCGCCGGCCCCGTGACCACCGTACCGATCATCTACCGGAGCATCGACGTCACCAACAACAGCTCATCAGACGTGTTCGTGTGGGTGCAGAACGCCGGGCTGCTCACCTGGTACGCGACCGACGGCGCGGCATCCCCCACACGGCCGGCCTCGGGCGAGAGGGTGAAGAAGAACAAGAGCGTCACCTGGTCCAACCTGCCGGGCGGCGTCTACAACGTCTATTTCTCCGCGACGTCCTCGTGGCCCAGCATCTTCCTGAAGACCCTGGCCGTGAACGCGAGCGCCGGCAACGGCACCGCGAGTTACCCATGATGTGGCGGGAGCCGACATGAGCGTCATACAGCGTGAGATGGGCGGGAGCAGGTGCACTCGGCGCGCGAGGGATCAGCGCGGCATGACGCTCGTCGAGTTGCTCGTGGCCATGAGCATCAGCCTCGTCATCTCGGCGATGATCATCCTCAGCTGGGTCGCCCTCTCGGGCTCGTACGCCAACACGGTGAGGCGGGGGACGGCGAGCGACTTCGCCCGGCAGGCGCTGGACCGGATGGAGCGCGAGGTCCGCGACGCGGAGCAGCCGCCGGCGACCGTGAGCGAGGTGTCCATCGTCCGGGCTCGTCCGTACTACATCGTCGTCTACACGACCTTCAACAAGTCCGGCAACGACGACGTGACCACGCCACCCCGGCTGGTCATGTACCGCCTGTATGGCAACGGCCAACTCTGGCGGTTCAGTGATGCCGACGGCTCGGGCGCCATCGCGGGCGTGAACATGTCGCTCGAGGGCCCTCTGGGCACGCCCGAGGCCGGGGAGGGCGCGCAACTCATGATCGAGGACGTGGTCAACCTGAGCACGCCGACCACGGCGAACCCGACGGAACTGTTCAGCTACATCTACTACGACTCCAGCGGCAGCCTGGTGCACGCGCACGACGTGCGCGGCACGCAGAACCGCGCCCAGATCAGGGCGGTCGAGTTCAACCTCCTGGTCGACCTGAACCCCGGCAAGTCGCCGGTGTACTGGCACGTGCGTACGACGGCGCAACTGCGCAACACGAGATAGCGATGGGGCGGATGGGCATGCCCCACGACGGAGGTGAGCGGTGAGCACGGGGACTGAAGAGAGGAGCCACGATCGCATCCCCGAGCGGGGTGCGGGCCTGGTCCTCATCATCGGCGTGGTCGCCGCCCTCGCGATCTCAGCGGCGACCCTCGTCGTGTTCATCGCAAACGTGCAGCACAACACCGCGGACACCCGGCAGCACGTCAAGTCGTTCACGGTGTGTGAGGCGGGTCTCGACGCCGGCATGGCCCTTCTCAGCAACCAGTGGCCGGTGTCCTCGACGGGGATACCCACGTTCGACGCGACGACGTTTCGCGGGCGCTTCCCCACCAGCGAGTTCCCCGACCCGTCGAGCGGGCAGTTCATCAGCGTCACTTGGTACGACGACCCGAGCGACACCTCGGTGCACTGGGACGCCGATGACGACGGCAAGCTCTGGATGGTGTCTCAATCGAACGTGGGATCGCGCGCGACGCGCGTCATCAGCCAAGTCGAGCGCAGCTACTTCAAGATGGCGCTGCCGCGGGGCATCCCGCTGTGGGCCGGCGGAGACCTGTACAGCAACGGGGGCGGCAACAACCCGAAGATCAAGGTCGAGGTGCCGCCGCCCACCGGCATCACCACGACGGTCCACGTGGGCGGCACGATCGAAGAGACTGATGTCACGGCCGGCGGCATCGCGCAGCTGACCGGCGCGGCCATCACGCCGCTGGACCAGGTCTTCCCCCAGACACTCGTCGATGCTCTCACCACGACGGCACAGGCCAACGGCCGCTACTTCACGTCCCTGGCCGCTGCCGAGGCGAGCCCCGCGAACGCCGTCTGGAGCCCGACGGGCGGCTTGAGTGGCCTCACGGTGATCGAGCCGCCGAGCGTGATCGAGCTCAAGGTCCAGGGCAACACGGTCCTCAACAGCGAAGACAATCCGGGCATCCTCATGGTTCTTGGGGGCAGCACCCTCTCCTGGGGCGGCACCGCCCAGTACTACGGCGTGATGTACTGCGAAGGGCCGATGAACACGTCGCACGGCACCGGCGACATCCACGGGATGGTGATCGCCAACACCGACGAAGACATGAGGGGTACGCCGAACATCCTCTACAACGACAAATGCATCGCGAACCTTGACGAGCGCTTCCCGTCGATGTGTCGCCGGGTGCGCAACACGTGGCGCGAGGTGCGGCCGCAGTAGCGCAGTCAACACATCCTGATTCTGAGGGGCGGGAGGCCGGAAGGGCCTCCCGCCCCTTCGGCGTACGGCGCCGTACGCAGCGAGGTCGACGTCCGCAGGCCGGGCGGGCCGGCCAGGGCGACGGCGCAGGCGGGCCGGCGGACGCGGCCGTCGTATACTAGGCCGCGTGCGGGCGATTAGCTCAGGGGTAGAGCACCTGCCTTACAAGCAGGGGGTCGCTGGTTCAAATCCAGCATCGCCCACCACGTGGACCAGTCACCGTCGCGGGCGTGAACCCCGTTCGTCGCCCGGTCGTCGTCCCAGCAGATGTCGTCGACGAGAGGAGCCAGGCGATAGGGCCGAAGCGAGTGTCGGCGGCCGCCGCAGGGCGAGCCGCCCATCATTCCCTCTCCCTTCTGCTCGCCGTCTGGCTTGCGGCCGCGATGCTCGTCGCCTTCGGCGCCGGCTGCGGCTCGGGCGGCGAACCTGACGACACCCCGTCGCTGGAGGGCACCTCCTGGCGGCTGACGGGCTGGTCGGACGACACTCAAGATCCCGCCGACTTCACCATCACAGCCGAGTTCGCCGACGGGCGGATCGGTGGCACTTCGGCAGTCAACACCTACGGCGGTTCGTATGAGGCCGGGTCCGACGGGACCTTCAGCGTCGGCGAGATGGCGAGCACGATGATGGCGGGCCCCGAGCCGGACATGCGCGCCGAGACCACGTACCTCGAGTTGCTCGCGGGAGCGACCGCGTACGAGGTGAACGACGGCAGCCTCACCTTCTCCGACGCGGACGGGAGGGCGTCGCTGATCTACGCGGCGGCCGCCTCCACCGTGGACTGAGGCCGGGGGAGTCATCCAGACGAACGCAGCGTCGCTGGGGACGGGGTCTCTCGGGTCGGTCGCCGGTCGCGCCCCAGCTCATGAAGTCGACTCGGCATGACCAGATGTCTGGGCGGAAGTACCGGTGCCGGCACGATTCCCGCTGGGATAAGGTACAGGCATGACGCCAGGGGAGAGAGCATGACCGGGTCGCCGGCCGCCGACCGCGACGCGCTGGAGGCCGCGATCGGGGCCGCGCGCGAGCGTCAGTCGCACGTGCGACACGAGCTCCGCGCCCCGCTCGCGGTGATCTACCCCTTGCTCTCGCTGCTGCTCGACGGCGGCGCCGGCGAGCTCAGCCCGAAGCAGCGGGGGTACCTCGAGACGCTGGACCGCAACGTCGCGCGTCTCGAAGGCCTGATCACCGCAGCGACCGCCAGCGGCTGGACCGACTGCTCGGTGGCGCCGGCGCTGCCGGCCGTCGTGGCACTTGAGGACGTGGTGGAGGAGATCCTCCTCGTACGCAGAGTCGACGATGACGGCGGACCGCCGGTCACCGTCGACTTCGGGCCGCAGCCGCCCTTGCGCGCGTGGGCCGACCGTGACGACGTGCGCC
The DNA here is from genome assembly GCA_963699725.1 of uncultured Thermoleophilia bacterium. Taxonomy (GTDB): domain Bacteria; phylum Actinomycetota; class Thermoleophilia; order UBA2241; family UBA2241; genus CAIXSE01. The sequence continues at coordinate 193,966 of CAVOVA010000027.1, read as the reverse complement.
AGATCGTCGCCGACCTCGTCCGCAACGCCGCGGCCTACGCGCCGGGCACCGGCAGCATCGGTGTGCACATCCGGCCCGGCGACGAGCCCGGAACCGTCGTCATCCAGGTCGCCGACTCCGGCCCGGGGATCACTCCGGAGGAGCTGCCCCGGGCCTTCGAGTTCGGGTTCCGCGGGGAGCTGGCCAGGAGCCTGGGCGTGCCCGGCCTCGGCGCCGGTCTCTGGGTCTGCCGGGAGCTCGCCGCGCGCAACGGTGGGACCGTAGCGCTCGCGAGTGAGGGCGGCAAGGGCTTGACGGCGTCGCTCACGCTCCCGGCCGCTCCCTCATGACGTTGCCGCCGCGACGTGCGTCGCGCAGGAGAAGGACGAGCGGCCCGCCGAGCCCAGCCGGGGCCGCCGGCCGGTGTCGGGTCGAGTCCCCGGTGGTCATGGTAGAGTGAATCGGACTCGTCCCCGGCGGGGGCCGTGCGACGACAGTGGAGGGAGACCTGGCAGCCAGCACGACAGCCGAGCGAGCGCCGCGCACGCTTTTCGTCACCAATGACTTCCCACCCCGGATCGGCGGCGCCCAGTCGTACTACTGGGGCGTGATCCGCACGCTCGACCCCTCCGAGGTCGCGATCCTCGCGCCGGCGCACATCGACGCCGCCGCCTTCGACGCGACGCACCCGTACACGGTCGTGCGCGCCTCTACCTCCGTGCTGTGGCCGACGAACGCCATGCTGCACACGGTGGAGCAGATGGCCGAGCGCGAAGGAGCGGAGCTCATCCAGCTCGGCCATCCGCTGCCGGCCGGCCTTCTCGGACCGCGGCTCCGTCAGCGGCACGGGCTGCCCTACGTCGTGTTCCTCGGCGGGGCCGAGGTCACGCTGCCGGGTGTGGTCCCGGGGGTGGGCAACCTGCTTCGCCACGTACTCGGCAACGCTTCGATGCTGCTCACCGTGAGCGAGTACACCGCGGCGGCGGCGCGCAAGCAGACCGACGGCCGGGTGCCCGCGGAGGTGCTGCGTCCGCCGCTGTCGGTCGACGACTTCGTGCCCGCTGCCGGCGACGAGGCGCGGGCGCTGCGTACGCGCCACGGCATCGACGGCCAGCTCGTCGTCTGTGTCGGCCGGCTCATACCGCGCAAGGGCCAGGACAAGCTCATCGACGCCCTGGCCCTCCTCCGCAGCGAGTTCCCTCGCCTGCACCTCGTGCTCATCGGCGAGGGGCGCCTGGCCACGGGCCTCTACGATCGCGCACAGAAGCGCGGGGTGGGCGAACGCGTGCACCTCACGGGCGCGCTCGCCGACCCCGCGATGATGGAGTGGCTGCGGGCCGCCGACATCTTCGCGTCTCCGTGCCGCAGCCGCTGGGGCGGCCTCGAGGTCGAGGGCTTCGGCATCGTCTTCGCGGAGGCCGCGCTCACCGGGTTGCCGGTGATCGCCGGGAATTCCGGCGGCGCGCCGGAGGCGGTCATCCAGGGCGAGACCGGCCTCGTCGTCGACGGTCATTCTTGCCAGCAGATCGCCGCCGCGCTGGCGTCGATCCTGCGGCGCTCGCCCGACCAGCGTCGGGAGATGGGCGTCAGGGGACGCGAGCTCGCGCTGGCACGCCACACGCCGGCGGTCGTGGGCGAGCGCTACCGCGAACTGCTGCACAGGGCGGCCGCCCGGTGAGCGGACGAGGTACGCGCCGCCGCCGCTGGGGAGCGGCGCGCTCACTCGCGTGGATGGCCGCATCCTTCGCCGCCGGCACCATCCCGACCGGCCGGCTGGTCACGCGCGCGGTCACCGGCGAGCAGCTCGACGATCTCGGCGACGGCAAGCCGGGCTCGTCCAACGTCGCCCGCAGCGTCGGCTGGCAGGCAGGCGCCGGGGTGCTTGCGCTGGACGCTCTCAAGGCATACGTGCCGGCGATGGCCGCGAGGCTGGACGGCTCCGGCGACGGCGCCACCGCCGCGGTCGGTATCTCCGCGATGTGCGGGCACATCGCCGTCGTCCGCGGGCGCGGCGCCGCCTGCGCCCTCGGCGCCGCCTTCGCCATGGATCCGGCGATGATGACGGTCGCCTGTGTACCGCTGGTCGGCGGCAGCCTGGTGCATCGTCACGCACAGGCAGTGAGCATCACAGCGCTCTCGCTGCCGCTCATCAGCCTCGCGTTGCATCGCAGTCCCCGGCGCGCGCTCGGACCGCTCGCCCTGATCACCGTGATCTTCGCCGCTCGCCTCAAGGGCTCGCCCGGTGCAGGTCTGCCGGAGTCCCCCGAGGTCGTGTGGAATCGCTTCTGGCTCGACCGCGACGAGCGCCGGGGCTGATCCGGCGATGCGCGTAGGGCTCGTATCTCCGTACTCATGGACCGTCCCCGGCGGTGTGAACCATCACATCGAGCATCTCGCGGCGGAGCTCGAGGAGCGCGGCCACGAGCCTTGGATCATCGCGCCGGTGGGGGCCATCACACCGGCGCGGCGCGCGGTCGACAGCCGTCGCCATCCGATGACCGAGCGCTTCATCCCGATGGGCACGGCGGTGCCCTTGCCGTCCAACGGCTCGCTCGCCTACATCAGCGTCAATCCCCGAGTGGTGATGCGCATGGATCGGGCCCTGCGCATCGGGCGCTTCGACGTGCTGCACATCCACGAGCCGGGAGTGCCGTCGGTGAGCCTGGCGGCCCTGTTCCTGGCAGCATCGCCGGTCGTGGCGACGTTCCACGCCGCACTCGAGTCCTCCTTCGGCTACGAGCACGCGCAGTGGGTGGGGCGCAGCGCGATGAAGCACATCGATGTGTGCGTCGCGGTCTCCGAGGCGGCCCGCGAGTTCCCGGCGAGCCTCTTCCCGGAGGACTTCCGGATCATCCCCAACGGCGTGACGGTGGAGAAGTACGCGGTTGCCGTGGGGGCGCCCAAGGTCGAGGGCCGCATCCTCTTCATCGGACGCGCCGAGCGCCGGAAGGGGCTCGGCGTTCTCCTCCAGGCGTTCACGCTCCTGCGCGAGCGCGCACCGCACGCGACGCTCGTGGTCGCGGGCGCCACGCGCAGGCAACTGATCGAGACGGAGCGCAACGGCAGCCAGATCATCGTCGACATGGCGGGAGTGGAGGCTCTGGGATGGGTCGACGACGACGAGAAGGTGGCGCAGCTGGCGCAGGCGGAGGTGGTCTGCGCGCCGTCGCTCGCCGCCGAGAGCTTCGGCATCGTGCTGGCAGAGGCGATGGCGGCCGGCGTGCCGGTGGTCGCTTCGGACCTCCCGGGCTACCGGGCGGTGCTGCGCGACGGCCAAGCCGGGCGGCTATCGCCGCCCGGCGACCCCGTCGCGCTGGCCGACGCGCTGTTCGACCTGTTGAACGACGGCGAGGAGCGGCGGCGGCTGACCGCCGCCGGGAGCGCCGCCGCCGCCGAGCTCTCCTGGACGCGCATCACGGACAGCATCCTCGAAGCCTACGACGACGCGCTCGCGGCGCCGATGGTGCGCGGCGTGCACGGCCTGCCGGGCAGGCCGTGGTTCGGCCGCGCCCTGCTCGACTACGCCGTCTGGGCCGGACGGACCGGCTACTCGGCGCGCCGCGCCCGGGAGCGCGGCGAAGACGGATCCGGCGCAGCCTGACGCCCCGGAGCGGGGCGCTTTGCCGGGCCGTACGCCGTGTGCTAGACTCCCGGTTCCGCGGGGGCGTAGCTCAGCTGGTTAGAGCGCCGGCCTGTCACGCCGGAGGCCGCGGGTTCGAGTCCCGTCGCTCCCGCCATCCTCCCTCTTCTCGCCGCCCGCCACCTCAGCCCAGCGGCCCGACCTCCGCCTCGACCGCGTCGAGGATCTCGCCCGACTTGACCAGTGCGGCCATCGCATCGTGGTCCGGGTAGAGGGGCCGGTCGATGTCGAGGTGGTCGACGTGCTTGCGGACGACCGCCTTGGCGGCGCGCACGCCCGTGCCGGGCGTGAACTCGCGGAAATCGAGCGCCTGCGCCGCGGCCATGAACTCGATGCCGAGCACGCCGTAGGCGTTCTCGAGGATCTGCCGGTTCTTGAGGGCGGTGTTCATGCCCATGGAGACGAAGTCTTCCTGGTCGGCCGCCGCAGGGATGCTCATCGTGCTCGCCGGCGCCGACAGGATGCGCTGCTCCGTGATGAGCATGTCGGCGGTGTACTGGCTGAGCATGAGACCGCTGTAGAAGCCGGGCTTCGGCGTGAGGAAGTCGGGCAAGCCCTGACTCGTGGCGGGGTTCTCGAGGCGATTGAGCCGGCGCTCGCTGAGTACGCTGACCATCGTGATCGCCTGGCCGACCATCTCCATCGGCAGGCTGACCGGCGTGCCCTGGAAGTTGGCGCCGGTCAGCGTCAGCTTCTCCTCCGGCACCCAGATGGGGTTGTCGCCGACGCCGTTCAGCTCGATCTCGACCTGGCTCTTGGCCCATCTGAGCGCGTCGTGGGCGGCGCCGATCACCTGCGGCGTGGAGCGCATGGAGTAGGCGTCCTGGACCTTGGTCTTGATCTTGCCGGTGGCCAGGTCGCTCTCCTGGATGCAGGCGCGGACGGCCGCGGCGCTGCGCACGGCGCCGGGGAAGCCGCGCAACTCGTGCAGCTTGCTGCCGTATGGCTTGAGGTTGGCGAGGAGCGCCTCGAGGCTCATCGCCGCGGCGATCTCGGCCTGGCGCAGCCAGCGGTCGGCGTCGTAGCAGAGGAGGGCGCTCATCCCCGTGAGGACGTTGGAGCCGTTGATGGTGGCGAGGCCGTCGCGCGCCTCCAGCCCCGGGATCGGGATGCCGGCGCGCTCCAGGGCGTCCTTGCTCGGCATGCGCTCGCCCTCATAGAAGGACTCGCCCTCGCCCATCATGACGAGCGCCATCTGGGCCATGGGGGCAAGGTCGCCACAAGCGCCCACCGAGCCCTTGGAGCTCATCACGGGGGTGACGCCCTTGTTGAGCAGCTCCACCAGCGCCTGCGTGATCTCGGGCCGGTTGCCCGAGTTGCCGTGCGCGTGGACGTTGACGCGCGCCGCCATGGCGGCGCGCACGACCTCGATCGGGGCCGGCTCGCCGATGCCGGCGGCGTGGTTGTAGACGAGGAAACGCTGGAACTGCTGCACCTGGTCATCGTCGAGGATGATCTCGCTGAACTCGCCGATGCCGGTGTTGGTGCCGTACATGATCTCGCGCGCCGCGATCTTCTCCTCGAGCATCGCGCGGCAGGCCCTGATGCGTTCGAGCGCGGCCGGGTCGAGTTCCACCTGCTCGCCTTCGCGGGCGATGCGCACGAGCTTCTCGACGCTGAGCGACGAGCCGTCCAGGATGATGGTCACGAGCGTCTCCTTCCGAAGGACCACGGGCAGCCGTGTCGCGGACTCGAAGGTCGCGCGGCGTCCGCCGCTGTCTCAAGGCGAGGCGGCGTCTGTCGGCGCGTAGAGCGGGAGGCCCGGTGCTTCTCGCGCGGATCCTCGATGCATCGCTGACGCCGCCGCCGAGGGCCAGCATAGCTGGCCCCGGTGAGCCGTGGCAACGCGCAGTTCGCATGGCAGTGGGTTGCCCGGCCCGGCTTGATGTCGGGTCGATTCCGCGTCAGGGTTGACCGCGCACGATGAGGAACGTCGCCCCGGGAGGATGCAACCGTGTCTACCCCTGCAATGCGTCAGTCGCAGCCGAGATTCACGTATCTGAGTGAGGCCGACAAGGCGGCCATCTACGAGGCCGCCCTGGAGATCATGGCCACCATCGGCCAGCGCGTGCACCATCCCGAGGCGCTCGAACTGCTCCGCGCCGCCGGCTGCGAGGTGACCGAGCCGGACCTCGTCAAGATCCCGCCCGAGCTAGTGGAGACGGCGCGGAGCACGGCGCCGCCGGTGATCGCCGTCTACGACCGATCTGGCCAGCCGGCCATGAGCCTGGGCCGCTACGAGACGTACTTCGGCAACGGGTCGGCGGTCACCAGCGTCTACGATGTCGACACCGGCGAGCACCGGCCGACCGTCCTGGCGGACGGGGTCATGGCCGCTCGCCTCTGCGACGCGCTGCCGAACATCGACTTCGTCATGGCGTACGCACATCCAGGCGAGGGCGACCCGCACGCCGCCCTGCTCGAGAGCTTCCGCGCCATGGTCGCGAACACCACCAAGCCGCTGGTCGTCGTCGCCGAGAACGCTGGCGACCTCGGCGTGATGGCCGAGATCGCCGCGCTGGTGCGTGGCGGGCCCGAGGAATTGGTCGCGAAGCCGTACTTCACCATGTACCTCGAGCCGGTCAGCCCACTCAGCCACCCGGTCGAGAGCATCGACAAGCTCCTCTTGTGCGCCGACCACGGCATTCCGGCGATCTACTCGCCGGCGCCGCTGGCGGGCGGCACGGCGCCGATCACCGTCGCCGGCCACATCGCGCAGAGCTCAGCCGAGTCGTTGCTGGGGCTCGTCGTTCACCAACTGCGCAAGCCCGGCGCGCCGTTCCTGTTCGGCATCGGTCCGGGGGTACTCGACATGGGGACGATGCAGTCTGCCTACAACGCTCCCGAGTATCTCATGGGCTACATCTGCGCCGTCGAGATGGCGCGCTGGCTCGACCTGCCCAACTGGGGCTATGCGGGCACCACCGACGCCCAGGTGATCGACGCGCAGGCGGGTATGGAGGCGGCGGAGCTTACCTTCCTGAGCCTCGCCATCGGGTCCAATCTGAACCACGACATCGGGTATCTGGACTACGGGATGACCGGCTCCCTGGAGCTGATCGTGCTGACCGACGAGTACCTCTCCCTCAACCGCAAGCTCTTCGCCGGCGTCGAGGTGACGCCCGAGACGCTGGCCGTCGACGTGGTCCGCGGCGTCGGTCCCGGCGGCGACTTCCTCACCGCCCGCCACACCGCGAAGCACTTCCGCAAAGCCCAGTGGCGTCCGACGATCATCAACCGCCAAAGCCGCGTGCGCTGGCAGGAGGAAGGCGGACTCGACCTGAAGGAGAAAGCCCGCCGCAAAGCTCTCAGGCTGCTCGAGACCCACGAGCCCGCGCCGCTCCCCGCAGAGGTGGCGGCGCGCATCGACGCGCTGGTCGACGGGTTCGTACCGGGCGGCTGACGATGAGCGTGGGAGGTACGGAGTTCCCGGATGCGGCCTCGGTCGCCGCGGTCCATGAGAGCGCGCTCCGCGTGCTCGAGACGACCGGCGTACTCGTCCAGGACGACGAGGCCGTCGCCCTGCTCCGCTCTCGCGGCGCCCGCTGCGACGGCCGGCGCGTCTACCTGGAAGCCGGCGCGGTGCAGGCGGCGCTGGCCGCCGCGCCCTCTTCGTTCGTGCTTGCCGGTCGCCGTCCCGAGCTCGGACTGCCGCTCGGCGGCGCCGGCGGCCGCGTCTTCGCCTCGGGGTCGGGCGCTGCCTACGTGATCGAGGGTCGCATCATGCGCCCAGGCACGCTTGCCGATCTGGAGGCGACGGCCCGTCTTGGCCACCAGCTGCCGGCGATCGACTTCAACAGCGACTGCATGGAGCCTCTTGACCTCCCCGAGGAGGTCAGGACGCGGCGTGGCACACACGCTCGCCTCATCGCGAGCGACAAGGCGATCGAGTGGGTCGCGAGCGTCGACGCAGACATCGACGACGCGGAGCGCATCAACGAGATCCTTTTCGGCGCGGCCTGGCACGAACGGCCGCGCGCCCTCATCATCCTCAACACGACCTCTCCGCTGCAGATCTCGGGCGAGACGGCGAGGATCCTCATGCGCTGGGCGCGGCTCGGCCAGCCCACGTGCGTCACCGCGTGCGTGATGGGCGGCACCAGCGGGCCCGCCACGCTCGGCGGTGTGCTCGTGGTCCAGCACGCGGAGGTGCTTGCCTCGCTCGTGCTCGCCCAAGCGGCGCGAGAGGGTTCCCCCTTCGTGTACGGCGGCATCTCGGCCATGGCCTCGTTGCGAACGGGGGCGGCGCACTTCGGCACGCCGGAGTTCGCCCGCCTGGCCGGTGCGACGGCCGGCCTCGCACGTCGCTGCGGGCTCCCAGTGCGCGCCGGTGCGGCCGCCACCGATGCTCACGCCGTGGACGCCCAGGCCATGGCCGAGTCTGCGGCTGGGCTCTCGGCCGCGGCGCTCGCCGGAGGCCACTTCCTCTTCCAGGCCGCCGGCATGCTGAGCTCGCTCAACGCACTCTCACTCGAGAAGTACGTGATCGACGCCGAGCTCGTCGAGGCGTTGCGCGCAACGCTCGCCGCCGTACCGGTGGGCGAGGACGAGCTGGCGGAAGGCGTGATCGCGGCCGTCGGCCCCGGCGGCGGCTACCTCGGCCAGGCGCACACGCGGCGGCACGCGCGGGACTTCGAGCGCGCGCCGCTCTACGCTCCCGGGCCCTTCGAGCGCTGGCGCGCGGCGGGCGGCGAGGACGCCGTCGCTGTCGCCGCCCGCCGCGTCCCCGAGTTGCTGGCCGCGCACGAGCCGCCGGACGACCTCGACGCCGTGACCCGGCGCCAGCTCGACACGTACTGCCGGACCTGATCCGTCCGCCGCGGCAGTTCCGTCCGGCCCCTCGTAAGCCGCTTTCAGCCGTCGCTCCCGGCCATCCGGAATCCTTCGTCGGTGCGCTCCAGGCCGAGCCACCATTGCCGCTCTGGCCGCGGCCGGCCGTAGCCGAGCCACTCGTCGAGCGTGACCCAGAGCGGGTCGATGCGAGGCGCCCTTGCGGCCGCCAGGCGCACGAGGTCGTGGACAAGGCCTTCCGGTTTGTTCCACGGGCAGACCTTGACGCAGCGGCCGCACCAGGCGCCGCCGCGGTTCATGATCCGGTACTTGCCGCAGCGCTCGGGGTCGAACTCGTAGGCCAGATAGCCGTTGTGCGGCACCGGCGCGTCCGCGTCCGAGATGGCGCCTGACGGGCACTCCCGGGCGCAGCGCTTGCAGACGCGGCAGAATGCCTGGAGGCCGAAGTCGATGGGCTCATCGGGTGTGAGGGGCAGGTCTGTGGTCACGACCGAGGCCTTGAAGCGTCCGCCCAGCACTGGGTTGAGCGCCCAGCCGGGCCGGCTGAGCTCGCCGAGGCCGGCGAGCAGCAGCAGCGGCGTGACGACCACGTCGTAGCAGGGCGGGTCGAACGTCCCCTGGAAGTGCGCGCGGGCGGGATAGCCAAGGTCGCGGATGTACTCCGCCAGGGTGCAGGCGACCAGCGCCGACTGATTGTAGGCGACGTTGCTCTCGGCCAGCGAGATCCAGTCGTCGCCGGTCGACGCGTCCATAGAGTCGTAGTCCCACTCCGAGACGAGGACGATCGCGTAGCGGTGGTCGCAGACGACCGGGTCGCGCTTCCAGTCGCGCGCGTAGATGGCCCACTGGGGCAGCTCGCAGATGCCGGCGAGGTCGGCCTTGAGGAAGCGCGCCGCGTGCCTGATGTGCGCGCTGAGGGCGGCAGGGTCGGGCAGAGGCGCGGTCCGCGGGTTCACTGCGCCGTCCCGGACCGTCGAGAAGACGTCGTTGACGGAGCCGAGTGCGGCCGCGAGGGGCTCCTTGCGCTGCGAGGTCTCGATCTCCCGCTGCAGGGTGGGGCCCCAGGCGCCGGCGCGCGCCAGGGCGTAGCCGGTACGGCGCGCGTCAGCGCGGGCGACCGGGCCCTTCACCGGTGTGGTGAGGTCGCCTGACGTCTTCCGGGCCGCCTGCCTCAGGACCTTGGCGGCTCCGGGCATCCGCAGCGAACGGACGTCGAACTGACGAGGCCGCATCGTATCCCTTTCCCACCCTCCGTCGCTCAGCTCTCCCGTGCGACCAGCGCGCCGTCAGACTCCGCCGGCGCGCGCCCGCTCGACGAGCGTGTCGAGCTCGCGCAGCGCGTCCGGCGCCGGCGCGTAGGCGCGCTCGCCCTCGCGCAATTCGCGCGACCGCGCGGCCGCGCGCTCGAGCAGCGAGGTGCTGCCGGCGGCCGCCCAGCCGTCGTACTGGTCCTGGGAGACCAGGTCCGGCTGCAGATAGTCGCGCACGTGCCGCCGCGTGTACTTGCGCGCCAGGTGGGTCCCCCCCGGCCCGACCTCGGCGATCTCCGCCGCGGCGAGGGCCGTCTCGTCGACGGTCACGCCCCGGAGGTACGCCTTCACCCAGCGGACGAGCTCGTCCATGAGCACGACCGATTCGTAGGAGGAGGCGGTGCCGGAGGCCACGTAGCCGAGGTCGTGCAGCAGGGTCACGCCCGAGAGCGCCGCGGTGATCAGTGTCATCCCGGCCTCGAACGCCCACTGCTCGTCCAGCATGAGGGAGTCCGAGCAGCCGCCGTAGCCGAAGGTCGGCAGGTCGTACCAGGCGGCGAGATCGGCGGAGGCCTGCTGGTCCGCCATCGCCTCCGGCGCGCAGTACAGCACGTGGGCGGAACGTGCGTTCATCGCTCCCTGCGTCACGCCGTACACGAACGGCGCGCCCGGCTTGGCGAGCTCGGCGATGACGAGACCGCTCAGCATCTCGACGTTGGTGAGCAGGAGGCAGCCGGCGCGGGACGCCGGGGCGGTGGCGCCCTGCAGGTACGCTCCCGCGTAGACCATCGGGACGTCCTGCTCCGCGCAGCGCAGGAGACGCTCAGCTGAGTGGCGACCGTGGACGAGCGGCGGCGTCGGCATGGCGTACACGGCCCAGCTGTCCGCGCCGCCGCAGGCGGCGGCCATCTCTTTGAACAGGGCGATGTCGGTGCCCGCCTCAGGGACCATGATCAGCGGCTTCGTGGTGCCGCGCAGCATGGCCGCGAACTGTGCGACCGGGGCGAACTCGGCGTCCAGCTCGTGCGGGTGCGCCATGGACATGACGAAGTCGATGGAATCCAGCTTCTGCTGCAACGCCGCCATCTCCTCGACGTCGTCGAGCGAGACCGGGCGCCGGTCACGGCGGTCCGGTCCCAGGGCGTACAGGCAGTCGGAGCCCGTACCGTAGTAGGTCCGGCCGCTCTCCAGGGCGATCCCGTCATCATCTGCGCGGGAGGCGAGCGCGACGTTCCGGGGCGCGGCGAAGAGCGCGTCGTCCACGAGCGCGCGCGGCATCCTGACGCGGGCGCCGTCCACTCGCGCGCCGGCCTTCTCGAGCAGCGCCAGCGCTTCATCGTGCTGGACCTCGACACCGGTGTGCTCGAGGAGTTGAAGCGTGGCATCGTGCAGCGCGGCGCACCCGTCTTCGTCCAGCGCGGCGGCGCGCAGCGGATAGTCGGTCATGTGGTTCCTCCGAGGCGTGAGCGTGGCGCACTCAGTGTACCCGACGGCGGGCCCCACGCTCCGGCGTCCGGCTTGCCGTCCATGTCCCGGGACAGGCCGTCCATCGGCTTGCACCTCAGAGTCGCGTCTGCGTATCGTGGGCGGGCCACTCCACATCGGCGGAGGAACCTGATGGACACCCACTTGATGCTCGGCAACGAGGCGGTCGCCCGGGGGGCTTGGGAGGCCGGCGTGCAGATCGCCGCCGCGTACCCGGGCACCCCCAGCACTGAGATCGTCACCAACCTGGCCCGCTACGACGGCGTGTACGCCGAGTGGTCGACCAACGAGAAGGTCGCCTACGAGGTGGCGTTCGGGGCTGCCATGGGCGGCGCGCGCGCCCTCACGGCGATGAAGAGCGCGGGCGGCAGCGTCGCCGCCGACCCGCTGATCAGCTCGGTCTACACGGGCGTCAACGGCGGGCTGGTCGTCTGCCTCGCCGGCGACCCCGGCATGGCCAGCGGCATGACCGAGCAGGACGACCGCTACTTCGGTCGCATCAGCAGCATGCCGATGCTCGAGCCGGCGGACAGCCAGGAGTGCTACGAGTACGCCAAGCGCGCCTTCACCATCAGCGAGGAGTTCGACGTTCCGGTGATGGTGCGCCTGAGCATCCAGACGGCGCACCAGAAGAGCATCGTGCGCTTCGACGGCGAGATCGCGGACGGCGGCGGAGACGACCCGGCCGCTCTCACGCGTCCGGCGCCCGAGCGGCGGCCTCCGGACCGCAAGACCGAGAAGTACTGCCTGTTGCCCAAGTTCTCGCGGCCGCTGCACCGTGGCCTCCTCGAGCGCGTCGAGCGCCTGAAGGCGTTCGCCGAGGCGAGCGCGGCCTCGGGCGACCTGGCGCGCATCGTGCCGGCTGCCGGCCCGGCGCCGCTGCAGGGCGGCGGCTCGGCGAGGATCGGCGTGGTCTCCGCCGGGGCGGCGTACCTCAGCGCCAGGGAGGCGCTGCCGGGCGCCGCCTTCCTCAAGCTCGGCATGATCCATCCGCTGCCCGTCGAGGCGATCCGCGCGTTCGCGCAGACCGTCGACCGGCTGTTCGTCGTCGAGGAGCTGGAGCCGTTCCTCGAGGAGCAGATCCTGGCGGCCGGCATCGCCTGCGAGGGCAAGCAGTGGTTCCCGCAGTGGGGCGAGCTGACCGCCGTGCGGGTGGGCCGGGGCTTCCACGCCGCCGGCCTCGACCTCCCCCGCTGGGCGGAGGACAAGCCCGCGGAAGACGGCTCCGTCATCCCGCGGCCGCCCGTGCTCTGCACCGGCTGCCCGCATCGCGGGATGGCCACGGCGATGAAGAAGCTCAACCTCGACGTGCACGGCGACATCGGCTGCTACGACCTGACGACGCTGCCGCCGTTCAGTCACATGCACTCGGCCGTCGAGATGGGCGCCAGCATCCCGATGGAGCAGGGCTTCATGCGCGCCGGCGGCAGCGAGAAGGGCTCGATCGCCGTGATCGGCGACTCGACCTTCCTCCACTCTGGCCTCACCGGCCTGCTCAACGCCGTCCACCAGCGCACCAACATGACGCTGCTCATCCAGGACAACCGGATCACGGCGATGACCGGTGGTCAGACCAACCCCGGCAACGAGCGCACGCTGGCCGGCGCCGAGACCACGCCGGTCGACCTCGTCGGCATCTGCATGGCCCTGGGGGTCGAGCACATCGAGACCGTCGACCCCTACGACTACGACGCGTGTCTCAAGGCGCTGAAGGCCGGGCTGGCCTTCGAGGGCCCGGCGGTCCTCATCACCGACCGCCCGTGCATGCTTTTCCCGGCCAAGATCGGCGGCGAGGCGTTCACGGTCGACGAGGACGTCTGCAACGCCTGCCAGCAGTGCCTGAAGCTCGGCTGCCCGTCGCTCTCGCACGTGGAGGCCGAGTACAAGGGCCGCCACAAGGTGCGGATCGACGAGGGGACCTGCACCGGCTGCTCGCTGTGCGAGCAGCTCTGCAAACCGGGGGCCATCTCGAAGGCGAAGGCAGGTGTGGCATGAGCGCTGCGACGAGGACCCAGGACGCCGCCGCCCGGCATTACGCCGGCGGCGTCGTGGACGACATCATGGTCGTCGGCGTCGGCGGCCAAGGCGTGATCGTGGCCGCCGCCGTCATCGCCGACACGGCGCTGCTGCACGGCGGCCTCGAGGTCAAGCTCAGTGAGACCCGCGGCATGAGCCAGCGCGGCGGCAGCGTGAGCTCGCACATCCGCATCGGCGAGACCGTGGTCGCGCCGAGCATCAGCCCCGGCGAGGTCGACTACCTGCTGGCGTTCGAGTCGGCGGAGGGTCTTCGGGCGGCGCCGTCGGTCGTCCCCGGCGGGGTCGCCATCGTCAACACGCAGCAGATCGTGCCGCCGCTCGCCGCGCAGGGCGACATGAGCTACCCGTTCGACGCGCTCGATCGCCTCGGGGACGGCGGGGAACGCAGCGTGATCGTCGTCGACGGCAACGGCATCGCCCTCGAGGTCGGTGACCTCAAGGTGGCCGGCATCGTCCTCGTCGGGGCGCTCTCCACGCACCTGCCCTTCGCCCTCGAGACGTGGCAGGAGGCGATCGTGCGCAACGTGCCGCCCAAGTGGAAGGACCTCAACTTCGCCGCCTTCGCCGCCGGCCGCGAGGCCGGGGCATGAGCACGACCTGTCCCGGCGGCGCGGCCGCAGGATCGCACTACGCCGCGGATGAGGAGCGCGAGTACTTCGAGCCGTACTGCGAGACGCTCGACCCCGGCGCCCTGCGGGCGCTCCAGCTCGAGCGCCTCCAGGCCGTCGTCGATCACTCGTACGCCAACAGCGCCGCCTATCGGGACCTCTGCTCGGCGGCAGGCGCCTCGCCTGCGGACATCCGGTCTCTGGACGACGTCCGCCGCCTCCCCTTCATCGACAAGACGACGCTGCGCGACCACTACCCCGACGGACTGCGCACCTGCGGACTGGACAACATCATCGAGGTCCACAGCACCTCCGGCACCACCGGCAAGCCCACGCCCATCTGGGCGTCCCGCCAGGACATGGACCGCTGGTTCGAGCGCAACGCGCGCACCATGTGGATGATCGGCCTGCGCCCGGGCGACCTGCTGCAGAACTGCTTCGGCTACGGACTGCCGACCAGCGTCGGCCTCCAGTACGGCGCCCAGCACGCCGGCATCGGCGTCGTGCCCGCCGGCATCGGCCGCCAGGAGCTGCTCATCGACCTTATCGTCGACCTCGGCGTCACCGCGCTCTGCACGACGCCGTCCTACGGCCTCTACCTCTCCGAGAAGGCGCTCGAGCGTGGCATCGATCTCGCCACGGACTCCAGCCTGCGCGTGGGCCTCTTCGGCGCCGAGCCATGGCCGGAGTCCGGCCGTGAGCGGCTCGCCGCCGCGATGGGGGTCGACGTCTTCAACGAGTACGGCATGGGCGAGTTCCTCGGGCCGGGCATGGCCGCCGAGTGCCCCGTGAAGCAGGGCATGCACGTGTGGTCGGACCACCTGCTCGTGGAATGCGTCGACCCGCAGACGCTCGAGCCGGTCGCCGACGGCGCCCCCGGCGAGCTCGTCTGGACCACGCTGACCAGCGACTCCACGGCGATGATCCGCTACCGCAGTCACGACATCAGCTCGCTAACCTGGGAGCCGTGCGCGTGCGGCCGCAGCCACCCCAGGATCGGCCGCATCACCGGGCGCAGCGACGACGCCGTCTCCGTCGGCGGTCTGATCGTCTTCCCCAGTCAGATCGAAGAGGTACTCGTGCGCTACGACGAGTTCGGCAGCAACTTCTGCATGGTCGTGGAGAACGTCTCCAACCTCGACCGGCTCACCCTGCAGGTCGAGATCCGGGGCCTCGCCGAAATGAGCGACGAAGCGCAAGCGGATCTTGCCCAGGCGTTCGTGCAGGAAGTCAAGACGACGGTCGGCGTGACGCCCGCGATCGAGCTTCACGCGCCGTACGCGCTGCCGCGCGACACCGTGGGCCAGGGAAAGACCGCCTGCCATCGCGTAGACGACCGGCGGAGCAGTTGAGCGACATGACGGGTGAAGGAGCAGGAATGGGAACGCTGGTCGATCTGACCGTCAGCGCGTTCGGTGCTGAAGTGGCCTCGGCCTCGCCGGCGCCTGGCGGCGGCAGCGCCGCGGCTCTTGCCGGCAGTGTCGCTGCGGGGCTCGTGGCCATGGTCTGTCATCTGAGCCTCGGCAGGGACGACATCCTTGCGACTGCCGGCGAGATCGACGAGGCCCTCGCCCAGAGTGAGCGGCTGCGCGGTCGCCTCCTTGAGCTCGTGGATGAGGACACGGCTGCATTCGACGCGGTCATGGCGGCCGTACGCATGCCGAAGGCCGAGGAAACGCAGCGCGCCGCGCGCGCCGAGGCGCTGACCGGAGCCACGCTCGGCGCCGCCGCCGTGCCGCTGCAGACTCTGGCGGCGGCGCGAGAGACGTTGGAGCTCGCCTTGCAGCTTGCGGGCCGCGCCAACCCCGGAGCCGTCAGCGACCTGGGCGTGGCCGTCCATCTCGCGCGAGCGAGCGCCGAGGGGGCGCTGCTGAACGTGGAGATCAACCTGTCGACGCTGCCGGACGGCGATGCCGTTCGCGACGTTCGCCGCGAGAGCCGGACGGAGGTCGAGCTCGCACGTGACGCCGCCGCCGCGGCGGCGGCGGTGATCGCGGGCGCTCTCGGCATCGACTGACCAGCGCTCGCGTCGGCGGGATCCGGTTGCTGCCCGCGCCGCCGGCATGCTCAGAGCCGCTCGACCCCGGCCCATTCCCGTCCAGCATACGAGACCCCTCCTGGGGCAACTTGACCCGTCGAAGCTACCGTTCATGATGAGCGTGCGTACTTCCGTGGCGTCCGGGGTCGCTCGGTATCGCGCGCACGCCGAGAATCGCGCCGGCCGTTCACCTGCGTGCTGGTGCGTGAGAAGGGAGCCTTGATGGAGCTGAGCAGCCTCGACCGCGACCTGCTGGCGAAGGTGTGCAGGATGAGCGGCGCGAGCAGCGGGGCGGCTCGATGAGATTCCTCCCGGCCATCGAGGGCATCGAGCCCTACGCCCCCGGCACCCCGATCGAGAACGTCATGCGTGAGTACGGGCTGGAAGAGGTGGTCAAGCTCGCCTCCAACGAGTTCCCGCTACCGCCGTTCGCCGAGGTGAGGGCGGCCGTGGCAGCCGCGTTCGATGAGGTGAACCGGTATCCCGACGGCGACTGTCTGGACCTGCGCCACGCGCTCGCCGACCGCTTTGGGCGGCCCATCGAGGAGATCGCCGTGGGCAACGGCATGGACGACCTGCTCGAGCTCCTCGGCGACACGCTGCTCGACCACGGCGACGAAGTCGTCTTCGCCGATCCGTCGTTCATGCTGTACGAGGGCATCTGCGCCCGACGTGACGCCAGGGCCGTCATGATCCCGCTGCTGCCCGATTTCGGCCACGATCTCGACGCGATGGCCGCCGCAGTCACTTCACGCACCAAGCTGGTCATCGTCTGCAATCCCAACAACCCGACCGGAAATTACCTGCCGGCGGCCGAGATCGCGAGCTTCATCGACAGGCTGCCCGAAGACGTCCTCGTGGTGATCGACGAGGCCTACAACGAGTTCGTTGCCGCCGGCGACTGGCAGGACACCCTGAAGATCCAGGCCGAGAAGCCCAATGTCTGCGTGTTCCGCACGTTCTCGAAGGTCTACGGTCTCGCCGGCCTCCGCGTCGCGTATGGGGTGTGCCCGGCGGCGGTCAGAGATGCGCTCGACAAGGTGCGCCAGCCGTTCAACGTCAATCGGCTGGCGCAGGTCGCGGCGCTGGAAGCGCTCAAGCACCAGGATCAGGTGCTCGAGCGACGCCAAATGGTCATCGAGACGCGTGAGTACCTGCAGAACGCTCTCGTGAGCATGGGCCGCAAGGTGGTGCCGAGCCAGACGAACTTCGTGCTCGTCTCCATCGAGGGCTTGCGCGTGCCGCAGGAGAGGGTGTGCGAAGCGCTGATGGCCATGGGGGTCATCGTGCGCGACGGCAACGGGCTCGGCTGCCCTGGGTGGGCCCGTGTCAGCATGGGCACCCGCGAGGAGATGGACTTCTTCCTCGAGCGCCTGCGCTCGCTCGAGCCGCGACCCTCGGCGTGACCGGCCCAGATCGCGCGCCGCGACCGGAGGGGCGATGAGCCAGACGGGAGAACAGGGCGTGAAGGATCTCAGGAATGCATCGCAGGTCGGCCGCCTTCAGTTCCTGACCGAGGCCGGCAAGCGCGACATCTACGTGGCCGCGCTCGACATCCTCGGCAAGGTCGGGATGCAGGTTCATCACGACGAGGCGAAGGCCATGCTTCTGGAGGCCGGTTGCACGCTGACCGCGGATGACCGGGTGCAGCTGCCGCGCCACCTCGTCGAGCAGGCGCGTCTCTCCGTGCCCTCCGTGGTCGACGTGTACGACCGCACCGGGGGGCTGGCCATGGAGCTCGGAGGCTACAACAGCTACTTCGGCACCGGGTCGGACCTCATGTCCACGTACGATCTCGAAACCGGTGAACACCGGCCGAGCGTGCTCGAGGACGTCCGTCGCGCCGCCCGCCTCTGCGACGCGCTCCCGAACCTGGACTTCATCATGAGCTCGGCTCATCCCACCGACAAGGACCCCCACCAGGCGTACCTGCTGAGCTTCCAGGCGATGATGGAGAGCAGCACCAAGCCGCTGGTCATGACGGCCGAGAACGGCAGCGATCTCGGAGTGATGATCGACATCGCCCGCGAGCTTCGCGGCGGGGCCGGGCAACTGCGCCGGAAGCCGTACTTCGTCGTCTACAACGAACCGATCAGCCCGCTCATCCATCCGGTCGACAGCATCGAGAAGCTCCTGCTGTGCGCCGATACGGGCGTGCCGTCCATCTACTCGCCGGCGCCGCTCGCCGGCGCAACGGCGCCGATCACGGTCGCGGGCCACACCGCCCAGGGAGTGGCCGAATGTCTGTTCGGCCTGGTGATGCATCAGTTGCGCAGCCCCGGCGCCCCGTTCCTCTTCGGCATCGGCTCCGCCGTCCTCGACATCGCGACCGCCCAGTCTAGCTACAACGATCTGGGCTACCTGACCGGCTACATGTGCGCCGTGGAGATGGCCAAGTGGCTCGACATCCCCAACTGGGGCAACGCCGGCACGAGCGACAGCCACGTGCTCGACGCCCAGGCCGGCATGGAGGCCACACAGATCACGTTCCTTGCCATGCAGGCCGGCTCCAACCTGGCCCACGACGTCGGGTATCTCGACTTCGGGTTGACCTGCTCCCTGGAGGAGATCGTGGTCGTCGATGAGTTCATCGCCATGAACAGGCGCCTGCTCGGCGGCGTCCCCGTCGATCGTGACAGCCTGGCCGTCGAGACGATCGCTCAGGCTGGTCCGGGCGGTCACTTCATGGGGAGCAAGCACACCCGCCGCCACATGCGCGACGTTCGCTGGCAGCCGAGCATCCTCAACCGGCAGGGCCGTGAGAACTGGCTGGCCGCGGGGAGCCCGGACCTGGCGGCCAGGGCTCGGGAGAAGGCGATCCGGCTGCTTGCCGAGAATGAGGCGCCGCCGCTGCCGCCCGAGGTCGCCGCGGCGGCGGACAGGCTCATCGCCGGCTTCGCATCGGCGGTGCGCGAATGAACGCAGTGTCCTGGAGCGCCGCGCGGCCCGCAAGGGCCCAGCGCGCGGCGGACTAATGCACGCAGAACTATTGAGCGCCGCGCGGCCCGCAAGGGCCCAGCGCGCGGCGGACAATGCACGCAGACTATTGAGCGCCGCGCGGCCCGCAAGGGCCCAGCGCGCGGCGGACTAGGCGGGAGAGGGCCTCTCGTGCGGGTCGCCATCATCGGCAACAGCGCTGCCGCCTTGAGCGCGCTCGAGAGCTTCCGTGAACGCGACCAGGACTCGCCGGTCACGCTCATCTCCGACGAGGCGGGCCCGGCGTACTCGCGTGTGCTCCTGCCGTACTACCTGCGGAGGAAGCTCGCCTACGATGGGCTCTTCATCCGCCGGGCGGAAGACTACGCGCGCCTCCGCGCGGAGACCCTGTTCGGGACCCGCGTGGAAGAGATCGACGTCGCGCGGCGCAGGCTCAGGCTGGCCGGTCGAAGGACGCTCGGCTTCGACCGGCTGCTGCTCGCGACGGGGTCCAGCCCCGCGAGACCTCCGATCCCCGGCCTCGACGGCCCGAGCGTCCATCATCTGTGGACCCTCGACGACGCGGTCCGGCTGGACCCGCTGCTTCGTCCCGGCGCCCGTGCCCTCGTGCTGGGGTCTGGTTTCGTCGCCCTGCAGGCCGCGTGGGCCGCCCGGCAGCGCGGCGTCGCGGTGACGGTGGTGGAGCTGCTCGGACAGGTCCTGCCACGGGTGCTCGATGGTGCGGCCGCGCGGATCCTGCACGAGGGCATCACGGCGTGCGGGGTGGAGGTTCACACCGGAACCCGCACCGACGGCATAGAGACAGACCAGGACGGCAAGGCCCACATCTCCGCCCTCGGCCTCGACCCGTTCGTCGTCGACGCCGTCATCGCGGCCACCGGTGCGCGCCCGAACGACCAGCTGCTCCCCGAGTGCCTCGAGCCCGGATTGCCGGGTGTCCCGGTGGTCGCGACCATGGAGACGACCATCGGCGGCGTGTTCGCCGCCGGCGACGTCACCAGGGGCCCCACCGCGGCCGGCGGGCCGCGGGAGATCCATGCACTGTGGCCCACGGCTGTGGAACAGGGCAGGGTGGCCGGCGCCAATCTGGCGGGGGCCGGAGCGGCATACGGTGGGAGCCTGAGCATGAACGTGACCGAGATGTTCGGCCTCACGGTCGCGTCGCTCGGCCGCTTCGTGGAGGCGGACGGCGACGACGTCTGCGAGAGGCGCGACCTGCCGGGGATCCGCTACCTCAAGCTGGTCACCAACGCCGGGGTGCCGGTCGGCGCCATCTCGCTGGGAGACCCCGAGGGAGCCGCGCTTCTCGGCCGGCTGCGACCCTTTGTGCGTCACCGGCGGCCGCTGAAGGACTTGGCTGCCTTTCTCGCGGGGAGAGATACGGACGAGCGGCTCGCGGGCCGCGGCGAGATCCGCACTGCCTGCGACCCCGGACCAGCGAAGGAGAGGACCCTGTGCGCATCGTAGTCGCAGACCCAGACGCCTGCGTCGCCTGCCGGAACTGCGAGTATGCATGCGCGTTCCGTCAGAGCGGCGACTTCGCGCGGAGCGCCTCCCACATCCGCGTGAACTTCTACGCCCAGGAACGCGCGTGCGTGCCGCTGACCTGCATGCACTGTGGCGAGGCGTGGTGCCTCGAGGTCTGTCCGGCGGCGGCCATCAGCCGCGACCCGGAGACGGGGGCCATCGAGATCGACGCGACCCGCTGCGCGGGCTGCAAGATGTGCCTGCTCGCCTGCCCCAGCGGGAACATCCACTACGATGGGGACGAGGGCGTCAGCCGCAAGTGCGACCTCTGCGGGGGCGACCCCGCCTGTGTCCGCACCTGCATCTCGGGGGCGCTCCAGTTCGTCGAGGAGGACGAGGCCTTCGACTTCCGCCGGGAGGCGCTCGATGCCCGGCTCCGGCGGGTGCTCCACCTGGACAAGGGAGACGAGTAGATGACCGACGGCCGCGAGATTCAGCAGACGCTCTGCCGGATGTGCGACGACCGTTGCGGGATCGACGTGACGCTGGAAGGCGGACGCATCGTCGACATCGTCGGGAACCGCGACCATCTCTGGAATCGCGGACGGCTCTGCGTGAAGGCTCGCGCCGCGGCCGACATGGTCTATCACCCGGACCGCATCCTCGCGCCACTGAAGCGGACCGCGGACGGGTGGCAGGAGATCCCGCTCGAGCAGGCGCTCGACGAGATCGCCGCCCGGGTGGTGGAGATCGCCGAGCGACACGGACGCCGCAGCGTGAGCGTCTGGAAGGGCGAGGCGATCGGCTTCGGCCAGCAGGAGAATCTGGCGCGTCGCTTCATCCACGCCTTCGGGAGTCCCAACTATCTCTCGAACGATTCCATGTGCTACGCGGCGCGCTACTTCGGCTTCAAGCTCGTGGATGGGGCGTGGCCGATCCCCGATCTGGAGAATGCCGGCTGCGTCGTCTTGTGGGGAGCGAACCCTCCCTATGCGCACCCGAACATGACGCAGTACATCACCGCCGCGCGCCGCAAGGGTGCGACCCTCGTGGTCGTCGACCCGCGGCTCTCGGCGATCACGCGGCGCGCCGACATCCACGCCGCCCTGCGTCCCGGCACCGACGGCGCCCTTGCCTGGGGGCTGGTCCGCCAACTGATCGAAGACGGCGCCTGCGACATGGACTTCGTCGAGCGCTACACGCTGGGGTTCGGCAAGGTCGCGGAGTACGCGAAGACCTTCACGCCCGACGCGGTGGAGACGGAGACCGGCGTGCCCGCGAAGACCGTGCGCGCCATCGCGCGGGCCATGGGGGCCGCCGCTCCCCGCGTCGCCGCCTACGTCGGCAACGGCCTCGAGCACCACGAGAACGGCGTCAACAACATCCGCGCGGTCGCGATGCTCGATGGGCTGCTCGGCACGCTGGACCGGGAGGGCGGCACGTTCTTCAAGGACGGGGTCCCGCTGCGCGAACTGACCTTGTACGAGGAAGCGCCGCTTCGGCACCTCGGGCCTCTCGGAGCCGATCGCTTCCCGGTGCTCTACGACCTGCGCCAGGAATGCCACACGATGACCGCGATCGAGGCGATCCTCCGCGACGATCCGTATCCCCTCCGGGCGATGATCGCCACCGGAGCGAATCCGGCCTCGACGAATCCCAACAGCGCCAGAGTCGTCGAGGCGCTGAAGGCTCTCGATCTGCTCGTCGTGCGCGATCTCTTCATGAGCGAGACGGCCGCCCTGGCCGACTACGTCCTGCCGGCGGCCTCCTTTCTCGAGCGGACCGAGTTGCACGCGCATGCCAAGCACCAGATCGTCGGCGTCACGCGCGAGGTCGTGTCGTGGCCGGACGTCCAGGGCGAATACGACTTCTGGCACGATCTGGCCTGGCGCCTCGGCATCGGCGACTACTTCCCCTGGGAGGACGAGACCGCCCTCAACCGGTGGCTCCTCGAGCCGACCGGCGTCACGCTCGAGCAGTTGGCTGCGCACCCCGAAGGGGTGGAGTACAGCCCGGCGCGACCGCGACGCTGGGAGGAGGACGGCTTCGCCACGCCATCGGGCAAGGTCGAGTTCGCGTCGGAGTACCTGAAGGACATGGGCTACGACGAACTGCCCGTGTACCGGAGTCCCTCGTACAGGACGGCGGCGGACGAGGAGTACCCGTTCGTGCTCATCACGGGGGCGCGCAAGCTGCTGTACTTGCACAGCCGGTTCCGCAACATCCCCCGGTTCCTCACGGCGATCCCGGGTCCGGAAGTGGAGATCAACCCCGTCGATGCCGCCGCTCTCCGGGTCGAGGACGGGGACCTCGTCCGTGTCACGTCGCGGATCGGCGCTCTCGAGATCCCCGCGAAGGTGATGGCCGCCAACGAGATCCCGACGAGGACGCTCCAGATCACGCACGGCTGGAACGACGCCAACGTGAACCTCATCACCCACGACGACCGCTTCGACCCGATCAGCGGCTTTCCGCTGATGAAGTCGGTCGAGGTACGTTTGGAGAGGGTGTGATGGGGCTCGCGCACGGCGCAGGCCGTGCGCCGGAGAAGGCAGCCTCCATCGACGGGGTGCTGTGCGACGCGCGCGAGGCGACCGTCCCCATGTACGACGACGGCCTGCTGCGCGGCGACGGAGCCTTCGAGTACCTGCGCTGCTATGCGGGCCGGCCGTTCGCGCTCGGCGAGCACCTCGACCGACTGGCGCGTTCCTGCGCGACGCTTCGCCTGCCGTATCAGCGCGAGCTGCTCGAGAGCGAGATCGCCGCGCTTCTCGCCTGGGCGGGCCCCGTCTTCACCGACCTGCGCATCGTACTGACGCGCGGCGGCAGACGCATCGTCATTCTCGAGCCGTACCTCGACTGGCCGCCGGCGCGGCTGGCGCTCGTGCCCGACACGGTGCGGATGGTGCTGCTCGGGGCAAAAAGCCTCTCGTACGCGGGCAACATGGTGGCCAAGCGGATGGCTGGGGAGCGCGGCTTCCAGGAGGCTCTGCTCACGACGCCGGACGGCCGCGTGATGGAGGTGCAGCAGGCGGCGTTCTTCTGGGTGACGCCGGAGGGCGATCTGTGCACGCCGCCGCTGAGCGAGGGGATCCTGGATTCCATCACGCGTCGCATCGTGATGAGGCATCTGGACGTGATCGAGCGTCCGTGTCGCGTCGAGGAGGCGCTCGACGCCAAGGAGGCGTTCCTGGCCGGCTCGGCGCGTGAGATCCAGGCGGTCGCGGTCGTCGAGGACCGCGTCTTCGACGAGGCTCCCGGACCCGCGACCGCGCGCGCGGTCGTCGCCTACCGCCTGGAGGTCGAGCGGGAGCTGGGACTGAGCGCCGCCGAGCTCTGGGGCGGCCGCTGAGTGCGGCAACGGGGATAGGACTCTGCCGACGCCGTCGTGGGCGAGCGGCGCCGTTCCCAGCCCCTTGCGATGCCGCCTGACGCCCGGTCAGGAGAGCAGATCGACTGCGAGGGCCTCCGAGAACCGTGTTTGGAGGACGAGGTCATCCACGGTTATACGCTCGTCGACGCCATGGAAGCGCGGCATGATCGCCGCCCCACTCTCGGCGCGGAACGGGCAGAAGCCGTAGGCGACTGCGCCGGGGAAGAAGGACCGGAAGTACCCCGAGTCGGTGAAGCCGGCATAGTGCCCGCAGATCACCTCGGCGCCCGGCACGAGTCGTGCCATCGTCCGGGAGATGGCGTCGCGCAGGGGCGTGTGCGTGGGCGACTCGCTGCCCGGCATGAAGTTGAGCAGTTCCATCTCCCAGCGTTCCTCGATGCCCGCCAGAGCCCGTGTCACCTCGCGGCGAATGTCGTCCGTTGACTGTCCGGGCATCAATCGGCAGTCAACGGTGACCTCCGCTCGCGAGGGGATGACGTTCACGGCGTCACTTCCGGCGCGCACGATGGTCGGGGAGAAGGTGAGACCGAGGACGGGCTCGATGGTCGAGGCGGCTGCGCCGTCGACCGCGGCGAGGTCGCGGAGCGCCGCGCGCACTGACGCGGGGTCCATCAGCCGCTCCCGCAGGCGACGGTCGGCGACGGCTGCGTTGATGAAGGAGACCGGCAGCCGGTCGGCCGAGAGTTCAGGCTCGTAACGGTCGAGCGCCGCGATGACGCGCGCCAGGCCCTGGACGGCGCTGTCCCGATGGAGCGGCACCGAGCCGTGCCCGGCGCGTCCACGGATCGTGATGCGGCAGGCGGCGTACCCCTTCTCGCCGGCGTGAATCGTGTAGAGCCGCTGACCCCTGATCTCGACCATGTCCATGCCGCCTTCGTTGATCACGAAGTCGGTACGCACGAGCTCCGGCGAGTGCTCGAGGAGCCACCTGGCCCCGCAGCGCTCCCCGGTCTCCTCGTCGGCGGTCGCCGCGAAGACCAGGTCGCCGCTCAGTCTCTCGCCGGCTCTCGCTCGCCGCGCCAGGCGCACGAAGGCCACGGCCTGCGCTGCGAGCTGGTTCTTCATGTCAAGCGCCCCGCGGCCCCATACGTACCCATCCTTCACCAGGCCCGAGAACGGCGGCTGGGTCCACTCAGCCGCCTCCGCCGGCACCACGTCGAGGTGACCGAGCAGAAGCAGCGAGGGGCCGTCGCCGACACCTGTCAATCGGGCGATGCAGTTCGGCAGTTCTGGGAGCTCACCCATGAGGGTGGCCTCCACGCCGTTGTCCTCGAAGTAGCGCTCGAGGACTCGAGCGGCGGGCCTCGCATCCCCGGGCGGGTTGCTCGAGTCTGCCCGGATCAACCGCGAGAGCAGATCGACGACCTCGTTCCGCATCGGGCCAGGGCCGGTGATCGGCATAGGGATAGGGATCCTCCATCTCGTGGCTCGCCGACCCGCATGCGACGCGCTTCGGCACGCGCCCACGGGGGGACGGATATGTGTCTGGCACGTGGGCCCCCGCGCGAGCCCAGCGGGCGACGCGTCCCAGCTCATGTCGGGCTGGCCGCACGGGCACCACCGACGCCGCGGAGCAGGCCGCTCGACCCACCGGCATGCTAGGGTCCGCCGCCGGGTCCTGTCAACGCGTCGAAGGGGACTGGGAACGCCGCATGCTTGAACGCAGCCGGGGGGTCGCGCCTGCACTCCGGCAGTCATTCGGCGGGCGTCAGAGCGCACGGGTGTCTCGAGACCGGACAGGCCCTTCCCGGGCGCCCCGTCGCTCGGCTGACTCCGGGGTTCGCGGAAAAACCTGTCTCACATATGAGAAAGCGCGCCTTCGGACTTGCCATGAGTGCGCGCGCCGCCTCATATGATTCGCTGGGAGACGGCCATCGACTGCGCTCTTCTGGTTCACAGCTGAAGTGCGGCGGTCCCCGGTCTTTCGCAGCGCTCTTGTCCAGCCAGCATCGCGGGGATGAGCGAATCCAAGGCAAAGGGGGAGCACACGTGAGTACACGAGATAGTGAGTCTAAGTTCGAGTTCCTGAACAAGTCCGTGACGAGACGTGAGGTGCTCAAGGGCGCCGCCGTCGTCGGCGCCGGGGCGGCGTTCGGTCCGCTCATCGCGGCCTGCGGAGGCAGCAGCGACAGTAGTAGCAGCAGCGCCAGTCCGGCCGCAGGCGCTCCCACGATGGGCGGCCATCTCAGGGTGGCGGCCGGACAGGGTTCGGCGAAAGAGGACCTCGACGCCCACGCCACCGCCTACACGATGCAGTCCATGGACATGCGCTTCAACATCTACGACTCGCTGCTCGAGTACAGCCCCGAGGGCGTCCAGGGCATGGCGCTCGCGGAATCACTGGAGCCCAACGCCGACGGGACGCAGTACACGGTCAAGCTCAAGTCCGGCCTCGTGTTCCACGACGGCTCGCCGGTCAATGCAGACGCCGTGGTGTACAGCTTCGAGAGGATCATGGACCCCAAGAACCCGGGTCTTGCGGCGCAGCAGTTGCGCGGCCTCACTCCCGGCGGCACCAAGAAGGTCGACGACCTCACCGTGACCTTCGAGCTGGAGGCAGCGAACGCCATCTTCCCGGAGTCGCTCGCCACGTACAGCGCGGCGATCGTCCCCGTCGGCTACGACCCCAAGGGCGGCAACGGCATCGTCGGCACCGGCCCCTTCATGCTGGCCAGCCCCGGCGACTTCCAGCCGGGCGTGCAGTGCGTGCTGCAGAAGAACCCGGACTACTGGCGCGAGGGTGGCGGTCCCTACGTCGACACGCTCTCGATCATCGAGTTCGCCGACACCACGGCCCAGATGAATGCCCTGCTCGGCGGAGCCGTCGACTACGTCAACATGATCCCCGGCGCGCAGCGAACGATCGCGACGGGCGCCGGCAACATGCTGCTCGAGGCCAAGACCGGCTCGTGGATCCCCTTCACCATGAACTGCGACGTGAAGCCGTTCAGCGACGTGCGCGTGCGTCAGGCGTTTCGGCTGATCGTCGATCGCCCGCAGATGATCGCCCAGGGCGCCGACGGTCTTCAGTGGCTTGGCAACGACATGTACGGACCCTTCGATCCCGGCTACCCGGCGGATCTACCCCAGCGCGCCCAAGACCTCGAGCAGGCCAAGTCGCTGCTCAAGCAGGCGGGCTATGCGGACCTCTCGGTCAAGCTCGTGACCTCCACCTCGGTCAGCAACAATGCCCCGTCGGCGGCCACGGTGTTCGCCCAGCAGGCGAAGGCCGCCGGGGTCACCGTCAAGGTCGACAACGTCACCGGCGACGTCTTCTGGGGCGACCAGTATCTCAGCTGGCCGTTCGCCATGGACAACTGGGGGACGCGCGGCTATCTGGCGCAGACCGGTATGGGCACCATGCCGGGAGTGCTGTACGACGAGACCCACTGGTCCAAGACCAACGAGAAGTACATGTCGCTCGTCAAGGAAGCGTACACGACCGTCGACGACACGAAGAGAAACGAGCTGATCTCCGAGGCGGCGACCATCGAATACAACGAGGGCGCCTACATCATCTACGCCTTCGACAACCAGGTCGACGCCCACAGCCCCAAGGTGATGGGCATGGTGGCCGACTACTCGGGCCTCGGCTCGTGCGCCAGCAACGCGAGGTACCGGCTGGCCTACTTCGGGTGATCCAGTCGCCTGACCCCTGTATCGAGCACGTCCGGGCGCCCCGACCTCAGGGTCGGGGCGCCCGGCCCTCGGCCGCAATCACGAGGAACTCACCGTGCCGCCCCTGCTGAAGCTGCTGCTCATCCGTCTTGGGCTCGGCCTGCTCACGCTGTTCCTGGTCTCCGTCGTCGTCTTCGTCGCCACTCAGGCGCTGCCCGGGGATGCCGCCAAGGCGATCCTCGGCAAGGACTCCGCCGACACGGTGCGCTACGAAGCGCTGCGCAAGGAACTGCGACTCGACCGCCCCATCCTCGAGCAGTACACGAGCTGGCTGGGCGGAGTCGCGCGCGGCGATCTCGGCAATTCGCTCGTCGGCGGCGGAGCGAAGGTCACCTCGCTCCTGGGCGCCCGTATCGTCAACTCGGCGACGCTGGTGGCGCTCGCGGCCTTGTTCAGTATCCCGATCTCGATCGTCATCGGCGCCCTGAGCGCCATCTGGCGCGACTCCAAGTTCGACAACGTGGTGAATATCGGCAATCTCAGCCTGGCGGCGTTGCCGGAGTTCGTCATCGGCATCGTGTTGGTGCTCCTGTTCGCCACGACGGTGTTCCAGTGGCTCCCTTCGGTCTCGAACGTCGACTCCCTCACGCCGCTGCGCGATCAGATGCTGTTGTTCGTCCTGCCCGTGATGACGCTGGTCCTCGCCGTCATTCCGTATGTGAGCCGCATGCTGCGGGCCTCGACGGTCGAGGTGCTCGAGAGTGAATACGTGATGATGGCTCGCCTGAAGGGCCTCTCGGAGTCCCGCGTCCTGTGGCATCACGCGCTTCCCAACGCCATCGTACCGACCATCCAGGTGATCGCGATCAACATCGCCTGGCTGGCCGGCGGTATCGTCACCGTCGAGTACCTTTTCGGCTTCCCCGGCATCGGCACTGCGCTGGTCGACGCGGTAGCCAACCGCGACATGCCGGTGGTGCAGGCTCTCGTACTGCTGATCGCCGCCGTCTACGTGGTGCTCAACCTGATCGCCGACATCCTCACGATCCTCATCAGCCCGCGTCTCAGGACCGGTCTGCGATGAGTCGCGGCACCGACTCCAGCCTCGACCCTCTCCAGCCGCTTGAGACACTCGAACCCCTGGAGCCGCTCGAGTCCATCCCGCTGGGCGGCCGGCCGCGCCGTGAGTGGGTCCAGACGATCAGCGACGCGTGGCGCATGCGGCGCACGAAGATCGGGTTCGTGGTGTTCCTCGTCCTGCTCACCATCGCCCTCTTCGGCCGCTTCGTCGCACCGTACGAGCCGACCGAGTTCGTCGGCGCCCCCTTCTCGCTTCCTTCGGCAACGGCGTGGCTGGGCACCGACTTCCTCGGCCGCGACGTGCTGACGCGCGTGCTCTACGGCGGGTTGAGCGTCTTCGTGCTCGGGATCGCGGCCACTGTCATCGGTGTCTTGCTCGGGGTCAGCCTGGGCCTCGTCTCGGGCTACGCCAGACGTTGGGTCGACGAGAGCATCATGCGGATGCTTGACGTCGTGCTTGCGTTTCCGTCGATCGTGCTCGCGATGCTCTTCGTCTCCATTCTCGGGCCGCGACTGTGGCTGATCGTGCTCATGGTCGGCATCTCGCACATGCCTCGTATCGCCCGCGTCACGCGCGCCGCGACCGTGGAGGTGGTGGCCCGCGACTTCGTCACCGCGGCCGCGGCCGTCGGCGTGACGCGGCGCAAGATCCTCCTCTACGAGGTCCTGCCCAACATCAGCAGCCCGCTGCTCGTGGAGTTCGGCCTGCGTCTCACCTACTCGATCATCATGATCGCGGCGCTGTCCTTCCTCGGCTTCGGCATGCAGCCGCCAGCGGCCGACTGGGGTCTGATGATCAACGAGAACCGCATCGGCATCACGATCCAGCCGTGGACCGTCATCGCGCCGATCGTCCTCATCGGGGCCCTCACGGTCAGCACCAATCTCATGGCCGACGGTCTCGCCCGGGCCATGATGGGCATCGACAGAGATACGGCGGTGACATGAGCAACCAGGCCTCCGACATCGTGCTCAGCGTGCAGGACCTGCGCATCGTCCTCGATCCGTCCGGTATCGACATCGACGACGACGTCTCCTTCGTCATCCACCAGGGCGAAGTACTGGGCCTCGTCGGGGAGTCGGCGTCCGGGAAGACCACCGCGGCGACATCGCTACTTGCCTACCAGCGGCGCGGCGCCAAGGTCGCCGACGGGCGCATCGACATCGCCGGGACCGACGTGCTCGCGGCGCCTCGGTCCGCGCTCAGGCGCATCCGCGGCGGTCTGATCTCGTACGTGCCGCAGGACGCATCCGCGTCCCTGAATCCGGCCTTGCGCATCGGAGACCAGCTCATGGAGATCCTGAACGAGCACTCGTTCGGCTCCTCAAGCGCCGACCGTGAGGCGCGCCTCAAGCAGATGATGGACGAGGTGTTGCTGCCCAGTGACCGGGCGTTCTTGCGGCGGTACCCTCACCAGCTCTCCGGTGGTCAGCAGCAGCGGGTGGCGATCGCGATGGCCATGGCCAACCGGCCCAAGCTCATCGTGCTCGACGAACCCACGACCGCCCTCGACGTGACCACCCAGGCGCACGTCCTGGACACGGTGCGCGATCTGACGCGCTCCTACGGCGTGTCGGCGCTCTACGTGACTCACGATCTGGCCGTCGTCGCCTGTCTCGCCGACCGGATCGCCGTGATGTACGCGGGGCGTCTCGTCGAGATCGGACCCAAGGAGGCGCTGTTCACGGGCGCCTACCATCCGTACACCCGCCGGCTGTTGGCCGCCATCCCGGACATCACCGGCGAGCGGGCTCTCCACGGCATCCC
Source organism: uncultured Thermoleophilia bacterium (assembly GCA_963699725.1). Taxonomy (GTDB): domain Bacteria; phylum Actinomycetota; class Thermoleophilia; order UBA2241; family UBA2241; genus CAIXSE01. Next base: position 163,874 of record CAVOVA010000027.1, on the reverse strand, counting down.
CGGCTGGGCGCCGCGCCCAGGCCAGCGGGTCACCGGTTGTGCATTCACGCCGCGCTGCGACTGGCGCATCGAGCGATGCGAGTCCGAGTTCCCACCCGCCGAGGGGTCGGGCCCGGATCACCAGGTGCGCTGTTGGCGCTGGCAGGAAGTCCGGGCCAAGTCGTTCGCCGGGGACGCTCCCCTGCTGGCCAAGGTCGACGCGGTCTGCGACGTGGTCGAGAAGACGGTGGTGAGCGCCCGCGACGTGACCGCGTTCTACCAGAGCAAGGAGGTTCTGCACGGCGTCAGCGCTACCCTGTGCGAGCACCGTTGTCTGGCGCTCGTGGGCGAGTCGGGCAGCGGCAAGACGACCTTGGCGCGCTGCATCGCCGGGCTGCATCCCTTCAAGATCGAGGGTTCGGTCGAGTATCAAGGAAAGCCCTTGGCGCGCGAGTCGCGGGGACGCACGCGCGCCGAGCGCCAGGCGATCCAGTACATCTTCCAGAGCCCCTACAGCTCCCTGAACCCACGGAAGACCATCCGTCAGCTGCTTGCGCAGCCAATCGACATCTTCTTCAAGCTCGACCGCGACGGAAGAGAGGAGCGCATGGTGCGGGTGCTCGACCAGGTCGCACTCGACGCGTCGCTCCTCAACCGCTACCCGGAGCAGCTTTCCGGCGGCGAGCGGCAGCGCATCGCCATCGCGCGCGCTCTTGCCGCCGAGCCGACGGTGCTCATCTGCGACGAGGTCACCTCCTGGCTGGATGTATCCGTGCAGGCGGCGATCATCGAGCTGCTCGCGCAGTTGCAGCAGGAGACCGGCGTGAGCATGCTCTTCGTGACGCACAACCTCGCGCTGATCAGAAGCGTGGCTCAGGAGGTGGCCGTCATGAACGACGGGCGCATCGTCGAACTCGGCGTGGTGGACGCCGTCCTCGAGGATCCCCAGGCCGACTACACGAAGCTCCTGCTCGCGGACACGCCGACTCTTCCCGCCGAATGCCGTGTCTGACGTGGCTGCGCCGGCGGAGACCAAGGAGCCCGGGAAGTCGCTAGTCGCTTGCGATCGACGACAGCTGCCGGGCGATCGCCTCGACGATCTGGCGCGCCCGCTCCTCCCCGTACTCGCGCAGGCGCCAACTCGGCGCCAGGATGCTGATCGCCGCGTCTTGACGCGCGACCTCCAAGGCGCGGGCGATCGAGGTGACTCCGGGCTCGACGGCATCGCGCACCAGATGCGACGTCGAGCGGTCGGCGAAGGCGGCCCCAGTGGCCGTGTTCTCCAGGGGCACTCGTCTGCCGACCCAACTTCCCACTCTCAGCACGTACCGGCTCTCCACCTGATCGACGTAGAGGCCGTGGTCGCCGTCGAGGATGATCAGACTGGCCGTCTCGTGGGTGGCGTCTCTGAGCTGTACGAGGTGAGCCCGCGCGGCAATCCGCAGGCTGTCCGCGTGAGGGACCCGGGAGGCCAGGCTCACGAGCTCCAGCCCGAGCGAGTACGTCCCGTCGGGTTCGGCGTGAAGGAGATGGGCCTGCTCGAGCAATGGCAACACGAGGTCCACCACCGACTTTGGAAGACCCCCGTCGATCGCGATCTGGCGTGGCGTAAGGCCGCCGGGCACGGAAGCGAAGGCTCGGAGCACGGCGAGCCCGTGAGCGAAGAGTGGTGCGGCGGCGCTCAGCTCGTGTGTGGCCGGCCCCAGGCTCCACGTGTGATCCTGGGCGTGATAGGTCACGTAGCGCCGTTCCCTGAGTGCTCGCAGCAGGGTGTAGAGGCTCGATCTGGGGATGTTGCAGGAGATGGCGATGATTGCCGCAGGTGACGGTGACGCTCTGCGGGCAAGGAACTCGAGCACGTCGAGCACTCTCTTCGGCGACCCCTCCGAGGATGCTGAAGTCGGCGCGCGACTCTGCGTCATGTCGGCGACTCCCTACTACGCGGTATCTGTTGCGCGCCCTGGGCGGGCGTGGTGGCCCCGCTGTCGAGGCGGCCCTTCGCGTCTCACCATAGCGGGCTGCCGCAACGGCTGCAAAGCGGAGTCGCACAAGGTCGCGGCTGAGGGCGAGAAGGTGGCCTAGGTGACGGGAATGGGGAATCCGGCGGATCCCGGGCGGGCGGCCAAGGCGGCCTCGCGCACGGTCGACATCCTCGAGTTCGTGGGCGGGCAGTCGCTCCCTGTGCCCGCGGCGACGATCGCTGCCGCGTGCAGCATCCCGAGGTCGACGTTGCGTGATCTGCTGCGCATGCTGCAAGCACGCGGGTATCTGGCCTACCGCGCCGCCGACAAGGGCTGGGCGCCGGGTCAACGCCTGCTGGGACTGCGTGCGGAAGGCCTTGAGTTCGAGCACGGCATCGCTGTGCTCGAACAGCTCGGAGCGGGCGGCGGGGGCCTGAGCGTCGAAGACATCGTCGCCCGGTCAGGGCTCTCGAGCGAGATGGTCGCTCACATTCTGACCGCGCTGGCCGGGTTCGGGCTGGTCGTTCCGTGCTCCGATGGCACCTACGCTCTGGGGCGCCGGCTTCTTGGGCTGGCGTCGCGGGTCGGATGGGTCGAAAGCCTGCAGCTCGCCGCCCGCCCGTCCCTCACGCGCTTGCGGGACGAAAGCGGCGAGACGTCCAGCCTGCTGCTCGAAGACTCGGGCCAGGCTCTCTATCTGGACCAGGTCGAAAGCCGACACGAGCTGCGCTGTCGGGGGTGGGTCGGGCGCCGCGTCCCGCTCGAGGGTACGTCGGTCGGCGCGGCCTTCGCTGATCCGTCGCGGCCGCACATCGTCGCCGACGCCGTCGAAGCGGGCATCACGGCGATCGCCTGCGCGGTGAGCGGCATCGAGCCCCTCGTCGGGGTCAGCATCATCGGTCCCTCCTGGCGACTCGAGAAACGGGGTCTCGACCTGCTCGCCGGCCTCGTCCAGTCGGCGGCGCGCGAGCTCGCCGACGCCCAGGCGCACAGTCGCGAGCCGTCTCTCTGACGCTCTCATTCGCAGTCCACGGCGGCGTGGACTCGTCAGGCGCCGGTCCGGCTGCCGCACTCACCTGCTACGACCTTCCGGCTCCGGGGGCGGCGTCCTCACCCCCATTACCGTCCCGAATGCAAGACGAGAGTCCGGCGGTCTTGAATGCCCAAAGGAGCCGGAGTTAGGTTTGAATCGGTGCTGTCGCGGGGGTTGCGACATCGGTATCGCGGTCGAGAATCGGGCCAGAGGAGGGAGCGGTGGAACCTCCAGCGGCCTGGGGAGTGCTTGCTTCAAGCCGCGGGGCGCATGTGCCTGACAAGCCGATTGGGACCCTGCATCGAGGGCCGGCTCAGAGCCGCTGACTCCGGCGCGCCGTTTGGATCCGCCAGAAGTACTCAGCGAAGGAGAACACCGATGGCCAAGACCCTGCGCGTACAGATTCTTGAGGAGGCAGATATCGCCTCGATCTACGAGAAGACGGTCCACATTCTCGTGACCCACGGGGTGAAGGTCGACCACGAGGAAGCTCTGGACCGCCTTGCCGCCGCCGGTGCCCAGGTGGATCGGGAGACACGCATGGTCCGCTTCTCTCGCGAGAACATCGAGGCGGCGCTCAAGAGCGTACCCAGCTCCGTCACCGTCAGAGGTGGCGACGAGAAGCACGACTTCACCGTGCCGGATCCGTCGGGCAGGTTCTACTCCACGACGTGCGTGCAGACCATGCGGTATCTGGACCCCGATGTCGGTGACTACGTCGACAACACCCATCAGCGGTTCGCCGAGTGGTGCCAGCTCGTCGAACAGCTCCCCAACATCAACGTCTGCGCCATCCAGACGCCGATGGACGCGCCCCCGGAGACGGCGGACGTGCACGGGCTCAACGTGCAGCTGCAGAACACGTCCAAGCCGCTGATGCTCCTCGCGTACTGCTACGAGAGCGTGCCGTACCTGTTCGAGTTGATGCTGGCGCGCGCCGGCAGCGCCGATGAGCTCCGCAAGCGCCCCCTCCTGCTCATCAACCCTACGTCGTTGAGCCCGCTGGTGTTCAAGGACATGGACATGGCGCAGCTGCTCGGCGCCGCGGAGTACGACATCCCCGTGGCCGCCAACTCGCTCCCCGTGCTCGGGGCCACGGCCCCAGGGACGATCGCCGGCACCGTCCTCCTGGAGGCCGTCGAGCTCCTCGCCTTTCTCGTGATGTCGCAGATGTTCAAGCCCGGCCTGCCCTTCGTGGCCACCGTCTTCAACACGACGATGGACCTTGGTACCGGCAACGCGCTGCTTGCGAGCAGCGAGACGATCCTCACCCGCGCGGCGACGGCCCAGTTCTGCAAGGCGGCCTTCAACGTGCCGGTGGAGACGTTCTCGCTGATGGCCGACTCCTACCTCCCCGACGGCCAGACGGCCGCCGAGAAGACGCTCCAGCCCGCCATTCTCTCGATGGCCGGCGCGGACATCCTCTACGGCGCCGGACGTCTCGGTGGCTCAACCTTGGCGAGCCCGGTCGAGCTGGTCATCGACGACCGCCTGCTGGCCGTGATCCAGCGCACCGTGGCCGGCGTGCAGGTCGACGACGAGACGCTGGCGATTGACGACATCATCGACGCCGGCGCCGGCGGGCACTACCTGCGCCGCAAGCACACGCTGCGGCACTGCCGCGAGATGATCCGTCCCGACCTGTTCGTCCCGGACGTGCTGGACAACTGGATCGCCGCCGGCCGCAAGGATCTGCACACACGCGCCACCGAGCTCTACAGAGAGCTGCGCAAGGGCCTCGAGCCGCTGCCGCTGCCCGACGACGTGAAGCGCGACATGGACAACGTCGTCAAGGCGGCAGACAAGGCATTGGCCAACTGAGAGACCGCGGCACCCCCGGTGGCTGGGTTCGGGAGCGCCACGCGTCGGTCACGCCGCGGCTCCCGACCGGAACCACGTGACACTCTGGAGGAACCATGACGTTTGACAGCTTGCAGCAGGCAGTGATCGCGGGCGAGGCCGAGGAGACGGCCCGTCTCGTGCAGCAGCATCTCGACGAGGGCGCCGACGCGCTCGACATCCTGGACAACGGCCTCATCGCGGCGATGGACACGGTCGGCGCCATGTTCAGCGCCGGCGACCTCTTCATCCCCGAGATGCTGGTCAGCGCCGAGGCCATGCAGGAGGGCCTCGGCCTGCTCAAGCCACTGCTCCTGGGCCGCGTCTCGGGAGGCAAGGGCACGGTCGTCATGGGCGCCGTCAAGGGCGACCTCCACGACATCGGCAAGAACCTCGTCGTGCTCATGCTCGAGGGCGCCGGCTTCACCGTCGTCGACCTCGGGAACGACGTCGCTCCGGAGGCCTTCGTGGCGGCCGCCAAGGAGCACGAGGCCGTGGTGGTAGGCATGTCGGCCCTGCTCGTCACGACGATGCCGCAGATGAAGATCACGGTCGACCAGCTGCGCGCCGCCGGCCTCGCCGCCAAGGCGATCGTCGGGGGCGCCCCGCTGACCCAGGCCTACGCCGACGAGATCGCCGCCGACGGCTACGCCTCCGACGCCCCCGGGGCCGTGGTCCTCTGCAAGAGCATAGTGGCTTGAGGGCCGCCCGAGAGGAAGACCGAAGGAGAGACGATGTCCGCTGAGGATCAGACACAGCGCAGCGGCGCCCCACGCGGCGCCAGGGTAGTGCACGCCCCTCGCGGCACGGAGATCAGCTGCAAGGGCTGGCAGCAGGAGGCCGCCCTGCGCATGCTCCACAACAACCTCGACCCCGAGGTCGCCGAAGCGCCCGACGAGCTCATCGTCTACGGCGGGGCCGGCAAGGCGGCGCGTAGCTGGGAGGCGTTCGACGCCATCACCGCGACGTTGCGCCGTTTGGGCGACGACGAGACCCTGCTCGTCGCGAGCGGCAAGCCGGTCGGCGTCTTCCAGACGCACGACATGGCGCCGCGCGTCCTGATCGCCAACGCCAACCTGGTGCCCGACTGGGCGAACTGGGACGAGTTCCGTCGGCTGGATGCGCTCGGCCTCACGATGTACGGACAGATGACCGCCGGCTCCTGGATCTACATCGGCACGCAGGGCATCCTGCAGGGCACCTACCAGACGTTCGCCGCGGCGGGGCAGAAGCACTACGGCGCCGATCTGGCCGGCCGCCTCGTGCTTACCGCCGGCCTCGGCGGCATGGGTGGCGCGCAGCCGCTCGCCGTCACCATGGCCGGCGGCGTCGCGCTTTGCGTCGAAGTCGACCCGCACCGCATCGAGCGGCGCCTCGAGACCGCCTACGTCGATGTCTCCGCCGACTCGCTCGACGAGGCCCTGCGGCTTGCCGACGAGGCGGTCGCGGCGCGCAAGCCGCTCTCGATCGCCCTGCTCGGCAACGCCGCCGACGTCTACCCGGAACTCGTGCGTCGCGGCGTCACGCCGGACCTCGTCACCGACCAGACCTCTGCGCACGACGTCCTCAACGGCTACGTGCCCAATGGCATGACGCTCGACGAGGCGCTGGTGCTGCGGCGCGAGGACCCGGACGACTACGTGCGCCGCGCCATCGCCAGCATCGTCGTCCACGTCGAGGCCATGGTGGCCCTGCAGAAGGCCGGGTCGCACACGTTCGACTACGGCAACAACATCCGCGGGGTGGCGAAGGAGGCCGGCTACGGCGAGGCGTTCGCCTTCCCCGGCTTCGTGCCCGCCTACATCCGGCCGCTCTTCTGCCGCGGCAACGGGCCCTTCCGCTGGGCGGCGCTCAGCGGGGACCCTGCCGACATCGCCGTCACCGACGCCGCCCTCCTCGAGGCCTTCCCGGACAACGACATGGTCACCCGCTGGATCCGCATGGCCGGCGAGAAGGTCCACTTCCAGGGCCTTCCGTGCCGCATCTGCTGGCTCGAGTACGGCGAGCGCGCCGAAGCCGGCCAGATCTTCAACGATCTCGTGCGCACCGGCAAGGTCAAGGCGCCGATCGTGATCGGCCGCGACCACCTCGACTCCGGTTCAGTCGCGAGCCCGTACCGCGAGACCGAGAGCATGATGGACGGCAGCGACGCGATCGCCGACTGGCCGATCCTCAACGCGCTGCTCAACACCGCCGCCGGCGCCAGTTGGGTGAGCTTCCATCACGGCGGCGGCGTGGGCATCGGCAAGAGCCTGCACGCCGGCATGGTCGTGGTGGCCGACGGCACCGACATGATGGCGGCGCGCCTCCAGCGCGTGCTCACCAGCGACCCCGGCACCGGCGTCATGCGTCACGCCGACGCCGGCTACCCGCTGGCCATCGACAAGGCTCACGAGAGCGGCATCGATCTGCCGATGGTCACGGGGTAGATCGCGTCGCAGCCGAGGGGAAGGGGAGCAGGCACGCCCCCCTTCCCCTCGGCTGCATCCACTGAATCTACCCCACTACGGGGAGGCAGTCGCCGCCGTAGGGGAGGATCCCGATGGTGCCTGAGGGGACCAGCTCCAGGGCCGCGTCGACGGCCGTCTGAAGGTCCGGCATGCGCCGGTAGCCGAGCAGTCCGATATCGTCGTCCGACAGGCCGTCCGTGACGACGATGATCCTCGCCTTCTCGCGGATCTTGGCGTTGTCGACACCGAGATCCGAGGCGATGAGGTCCGCCGACACATCGGCAGGGTCGGTGGCCGCGACCTTGGCGCATCCCTCGGCGAAGGAGAGCGGCAGCCAGCTGCGCAGCAGAGGGTGATTGTGCTCCAACCCCTCCGGGCACGGGGCGGCGAAGACGATGACGCCACCCTCCTTGACGGCGAAGTACGCCGCGATGAGGCCCTTCTCGGCCTGCCACCAGTCGATGTCGGCCGGGAACGAGCTCACGATCACGATGTCGGCGGGCTCAGGCACGTGGACCGCGTACGCACGGCGCGAGACCTCCACACCGAGGCGGTGGGCGGCGACGAAATCGCCGGCCACCACGGTGAGGACACGTCCTTTGGGATCGCGCACCACGTTGACGATGAAGCTCAGTCCGGCTGCACGCGCCACCTTCTCCATGCCGACGCGCACGGGGCTGTCGATGTCGCCCAGAGGAATCTCGGGCAACAGGGTCGCGGCGATATGCGTAGCTGACGTCGTCGCCACTCCACAGACCCCGGGCTGAAGGATCTTGGCGCCGCCCGAGAACCCCGCGCCGCAGTGCGGCAGGATGTTGCCGAGGCCGATGAGCAGGTCGGCCTCGAGGATCTTCCTGTTGACCTGCACGGGAATCTCGGTGTCGCCCGCCTGCACGGGATCGAGGTCGACCATGGACTCGAGGTCGTTGCAGTCGTGCTGCGAGATCCTGACTCGGCGGTAGGCTTCGTCGCCCACCTTCTCGCGAACCTCGGCGTCGGTCATGAGCCGGTGCGTCCCCGGGGCGCCAAGGATCTCGATGCGGCCGTCGTCGACGCCGGCCCGGTTGAGTTCGTCGAAGAGGACGGGCAGGATGCGGTCGACAGGTGTGTGCCGCGTGTTGTCCTCGACGAGGACGACGACGCGGTCGCGTCCAGCCGCCAGCTCACGCAGCGGTGGCGTTCCGGTCGGAGCGTCCAGGCTCGCCAGCACAGCCGCCTCGAGGTCCTCGACCTCGGGAAGCTCCTCGAGGTCGCCGTTGAAGACGATCCGGTCTGCGGGGATGTCGGCGTTGAGTGACGACGTCCCGTAGGGGATCTCAATCCGCGCCCGATCTCCGGCCACGGCTAGGCCTCCCTGGGCGTGCTGTTCTTGCGCACGACGATCTTGCCCGCGACGGCGTCGACGGTGATGTGATCGCCCTCCTCGACCTCGTCGTAGAAGGCGGGGTCGACCTCGTCGACGAGCGGTACTTCCATGGCGATGATGGTCGAGACCAGCACGGGTTCCGGGGTCTCGATGACGACGGCCACGGGAGCCGTACCCTTCATGATCAGCCGGTACAGACCGTCGGCCTGCACGACGGAGCTGCCCTTGCCGGTCGGCATGACCAGGACCTTGCCGGCGACGCTGCGGCCGTCGAGGCAGTGACCCTGCTCGAGGACGCAGCCGGTGTCCGCCTCGCACATCGCAAAGCACAGGGCATCGGTGGACAGCAGGGCTTCGCCCTCTCCCGCACCCTCGGAGATGGGCCGGCACGTGTACTCCCGCTCGCTCATTTGACCACCTCTCCCGCGAGGGCTGCTTGCACGGCCTGTGCAAGAGGCCTCACGGCGTATCGCTGTCCGTAGACCTGACAGTAGAAGGCGCACTTCTGAGACTCGGTGACGCCGGGCCTGCCATAGTAGGTGTCCCAGCACCCGGGCACGTCCATGCAGGTGTCGGGGATGACGTGCCCGCCGGCGCGGTGGATGGCACCGAGATAGCCCATGCGCTCAGCCAGCTCGAGGGTCAGCGAGCTGACGAGGATCCAGGTGTCGACGGCGAACCGCTTGCCCTCGACGAGCGCGGCGATCTCGCCCACCTGGCGGATGGTGAGGTGCGGGCAGCCGAGCATGGCGTACTCGATCGGACCCGGCTCGCCGCTGAACTGCTCGCGCACGCGGTCGAGGTCGGCGTCGGTGATCGTCACGCGCTCCTTGACCGTCTTCTCGCCGAAGGCGGCCTCGACGGTCGGCGCCTCGGGCGTGACGCCGACGACGTGGTACATGGCCACGGCGCCGGAGGTGGCGAGCTCGGCGCCGAACTGGACGAAGCCCTCAGGGGTCGGGCGCGCCTCGATGCCGGTGAACACCGGCACCTCGGGCCCCTTGTACTTCTGCGGGTAGGCGTAGCCGAGCAGGGCCCAGTCGAAGTCGTCGTCGACCTTGGCCTCCACCTCGACGAGGATCTCGCCGCGACGGTTCTCGTCGAGAAGGTAGCCGTACTCGGGTACGCGGCCGGTGACCGCGGCGCAAAGGGCGCTGATCGACGACTCACGGTTGGTGCGCGCGCCGAGGACGGAGTTGACGTAGGGCGAGGCCGAAGACTCAGAGAAGGCGACGATCTCTCCGAAGGAGGGCACGTTCTTCTCGATCTCGGGCGTGCAGCTCAGGGTCATCGTCGCGCCGATGCGGCGGTAGGCGTCGTCGCTGGCCTTCACCCTCGCGATCGCGTCCTCGGGAAACGTGCAGAGGTGTTCCTCCACGTACTTGAGATCCATGCTGGGGTTGGTCGTCGGGGAGACCAGACAGCGCGCCCCGAGGTCGACCAGCTTGGTCACGAAGTAGAGGTCGCCCTCCTGGGCGCTCGCGGCCACGTGGGCCCGGCTGATGGGTACCATGCGCTTCGCGTAGAACGCCTTGCCGGTGCCGACCTGGACCTTCATCGCCAGGGCGACGCCTTCGCCGTGCTTGCCCTCCAGCATGTCGCGCTCGAGGCTCGTCAGCTCCATTGGGGGTTCCCTTCTCGTACGCTTCTGTTCAGTCGCCGCGACCGAGGCCGTCCGGGAGCACCTGGGGGTTCACGACGTTCTCCGCCGCGCCGTCCAGAAACCGGACCACGTTCTCGGTGGCGATGGCGGTCAGCATGCCGGCCGCCTCGGGTGTGTTGAATCCGATATGGGGGGTGAACACGACGTTGTCGAGAGTCAGCAGCATCCGGCCACTTTCGCACTCCAGGTCCACCACGTCGAGCCCGGCTCCTGCCAGGGCCCCCGCGGTGAGCGCTTCGTACAGGTCTTCCTGCCGGATCAGTTGCGCGCGCGCCGTGTTGATGATGACCGCCTGAGGTCGCATGCCACGAAGCAGGTCGCCATCGACGAGTGGCTCGGCGTCGGCAGCCGACGGGAGGTGAAGCGTGACCACGTCGCTCTCGGCGAACAGGTCATGGAGCGGCGCGTATCTCATCCCCAGCTCGCCGGCCATCTCCTCCGAAGGCGTGAGATCGCAGCCCAACAGGGTCATGCCAAGACAGTCGCCGAGTCGGGCCACGCGTTGGCCGATCACCCCGGTGCCGACGACGCCGAGCGTCTTGCCGCGAAGCTCGCGTCCCCCGAAGGCCTGCCAGTCCGGACGGGCCGTCGCCCGCACGTCGCGGTCGGCCGCCGGGATCTTGCGCAGCACGGCGAGCATCAGGCCGAGGGTGAGCTCTGCGACGGCGTTCGTCGCGTAGGACGGCACGTTGCAGACGGCCACGCCGTGACCGGTCGCCGCCGGTACGTCGATCATGTCGACCCCGGTAGAGCCGATCGACAGGAGTCGCAGGTCCGGGAGACGCGCCAGGACCTTGTCGTCGAAGCGCGCCCAGCCGGACACGACGACCTCTGCGCCGCCGACGCGCTCGACGATCTCATCGGCGTTCGTGGGCACGCTGGAGAACACGCGAACGTCGCCGTACGCTTCGAGGCGCCGGACGTTCTCCGCACTCATGCCGAACTCGTCCAAGACGACGATCCGCATCTTGCCGCTCCGTTTCATGTCCGTTGCTGCGCAGAGGCAACGACGACCCGTGGCCGGGTGCCCCGCAAGTGAGTGACGCCGGTCCCCTGGACCACCGCAAGTCGAAGAGGCCATCCAATGATGACCCGGCGCGCTCGCGGGTCAAGGAGGACCACCGGCAAGTCTTGCATTCTGGACGACATTGCCGGTGGGCTGCCGGCCAGACCCTGGTCCGCCTCCGTGTGACCGCACGGTGTCAGCGACGGACCCGCCAAAGATCGTTCCTACGTGTCGGACTTGGCGGCTGCGTGCCTTGACCGGCCCGAGAGCCGCCATCATCATGCGGGCGGCGACGAAAGGATCCCGAGCAGTCATGGACACGCCTGACATCACCCACTCGTTTCGACCCGCGACCCAAGGGCTCGACTACTACTGGCCGGGCACGAGCATCCGGGAGGCCTGTGAGCGGCATGGCCTGAGCCCCGATCAGGTCGTGAAGATGGCCTCGAACGAGAACCCGTATGGCCCTTCGCCGACGGCGGTGGCCGCGGCCGGTGAGGCGCTTCAGCGTTCGGCGATCTATCCCTCATCCCGCTACGACTACGCCGAGCTCACGGCCGCGCTGGCGGCCTACGCCGGGGTGAGCCCCGACCTCGTCGCGCCGGGACCCGGCTCGGAGACGGTCGCTCGTTACCTCACCCACCTCTTCCTCGAGTCCGGGACCGAGGTCATCGTCTCTGCCCAGAGCTACGACGGGCACGCCATCGCGTCGCGCATCATGGGCGCTGCCGTGCTGTCCGTCTCGCCGCGCGACTATCGCCACGACATCGAGGCGATCGTCGCCACGGTGACGGAGCGGACGCGGATCATCTGGGTCTGCAATCCGGACAACCCCAGCGGCACCATGCTCACCGCCGAGGAGACACGACACCTGGTGAGGTCGGTCCCGCCCACGACGGCCGTGATCTTCGACGAGGCCTACAGAGAGTTCGTGGACGCCCCGGACTACGGCGACGGCCTCGACCTGCTCCTCGAGGGGCACCGCAACGTGATCGTGCTGCGCACGCTGTCCAAGGCCTTCGGTCTTGCCGCGCTCCGCATCGGCTACGCGATCGCCGATCCGGCGATCTGCAAGAGCATCGACAACATCCGGGAACCCTTCAACATCGCCGGGCCGTCCTGCGCCGCCGGGATGGCTGCAGTGAAGCACGACCTTGCCTGGTCGAGGGAGGTGTGCACCAGTCTCATGCACGAGCGGCACCGCCTCGAGCAGCGACTCGCCGGGCTGGGCCTGGGGGTCGTGCCCAGTCAGGCCAACTTCCTCCTCGTCGACACGGGCTCGGATGCCGTAGGCCTCTACGAGCGCCTCATGCGCCACGGTATCATCGTCCGGCTGGGCAGCATCTGGGGCTACGACACGCACGTGCGCATCACCGTGGGGACACCGGAGCAGAACGACCGCTTGCTGGAGGCGATGGCGGAGGAGATACGCCGGTAGCCCGTGCCCTCCTCCGCGGGGCCGTCGCGGTTGCGGCGCGGGCGCGGCTCAACGTCTCTCCGCCGCTGCCTCCGAGGTCGCGCCCGCCGGCCCGCGGCCTCACGCCCAGCACGTCTCTACCAAAGGAGTCGCTCGATGGCAGGTCCCATCACCGAGACGGAAGCAGCACTCGCGGCGTTCATCCGCGACACGACGTGGACGGATCTACCGCCGCAGGTCCGTGAGTGGGCGCTCATGTGCCTCATGGACAACGTCGCGTCGGCGATCGCGGGGTCCACGGCGCGCGCGACGCGGATCGCCGAATCGCTGGCTGCGGACCTCTTGCCGGGGGACCAGGCGACGCTGCTCGCCGGCGGGGGCAAGGCGTCCGTGCTGGGTGCGGCGTTTGCGAACGCCGTCGCCGGCAACGCCTACGACATCGACGACAACGGCCTGTATACGTGGGGCCACCCCGGCGCCCAGGTCTTCGCCGCGGCGCTCGCCATGGGCGAGAAAGTGGTGGCCACCGGCGCGGCGCTTCTTGCCGCGTCGGTGGTGGGCTACGAGGTCATGTTCCGAGCGGGCCGTTGCTGGCACGATGTCCATCAGCCGGACTATCGGGCCTGCGGCACCTGGGGCTCCATAGGCTGCGCGGCCATCGGCGCCAACCTCCTCCGGCTGTCCGCAGTGGGGATCCGCCACGCTCTCGGGATCGCAGAGTACAACACCCCCTCGCTGCCGATGATGCTGGCGGTATCCGAGCCGGCGATGGTGAAGCACGGCATTGGGATCGGCGCGCTCAACGGGCTGATGTCCGCCGAACTGGCGGCCCGCGGGTTCACGGGGACCCGAAGCATGCTCACCTTGGATGAGTACCACGAGTGGGTGGGCGATCTGGGGCAGCACTTCATCCTGCCGTACGGCATGAGCTGGAAGGAGTACGCCTGCTGTCTTTGGGCGCACGCTCCGCTGCTCGCCGTGGACCGCCTCAGGGCGGCTCACCAGTTCGATGTGGCCGATATCCGCCGGATCGTCATCGAGACGTATCCCGCCGCGCTTCAGCTCCAGGTGGTCCACCCGCGGAACACTGAGGAAGCGCAGTTCAGCATCGCCTGGCCGGTCGCGGCGCTGCTCGTGGACGGCGAGGTGGCGACCGAGCAGGTGGCTGACGCGCGCGTGACCGACCCGGCCATCAATGCTCTGGCGGACAAGATCGAGTTCGTAGCCTCGGAGGTGTACGAGCGCCTCTACGAGGGCTCCGATCTCGGCCGCCCGGACAGTCAAGACGCGGCGCACGTCACGATCGAGCTCGCCGACGGCCGCAGGCTCGACTCGGGGTTGGTCGAGCATCCGGTCTATCGGAAGGAGGCGGCGGATTGGGACCGTCCCCGCATGGAGAGGAAGTTTCGCCGGCTGCTACGTCACCGGTTTGGCGCGGAGGCCCTTGACGAGCTGGTCGACGCTGTGTGGTCGTTCGAACAGATCACGGACGTGCGCGACTTCGCGACGACCGTCACGCGCCTGATGCAGGGGGTCGCGGAGTAGCACCGTGCGTCATGCCTGCTCGCCGAAGCGCCGAACCGCAGTTCTCGTTCGCCGCCGAAGCGCGGGTCACTTCCTCTTCCAGGGCATGGGCGTCCTGAGTGCCTGCAACGCTCTGAGTTGGGAGAAGCTCGTGGTCGACGACGAGCCCATCAGTGCCCCTGGGTCCCGCCCGTGGCAGATCGACCTGGGTCCGGAGTCACTCGCCCTCGACGGTATCGACAAGGTGGGACCCGGCGGCACGCACCTCTCGCAGCGGCATACGCGCACGCACGTGCAGGCAAGCGTCAGGCGGTCTCGGTTCACGAGGCAGAGCTGTGACAGCCCGCTCAGCGGCGGCGGCACTATCCTGACCGCCGCCGCCGCCGACCGTGTCACGGATCCGCGGCACACGCACGAGCCGCCGCCGCTGGACGACCTGAAGCGCCGGCAGCTCGAGGACTACTGCTCGGCGTGACCACCCGGTCAGGCCCGCGCGGGGAACGCCGTCGGCTGGCAGCGACCGTGTCGGAGCGCAGATGGCGTCCGAAATGTGAGACCTGCCCCGCCCGCTGCTTCCAGCGGTGTTCGCACGTTGCATAGTAGAAGCGAACGTACAGGTCCCGAGCGCGGGCCACGGGCGCCGGCGAGAGCGCCGTGGTTCTCCCGGTCGGCGTTCGCTGTGGGCGCCATGCGCACGGGGGCCGCTGGGCCTGCGCCCACCGTCGCTGGACTGTCCACGCGACGAGATGCCCAGGATCACATGAAAGGGGTACGCGTGCCATCTCCGAACCTGACCTTCTGGGGCCGAGACGACTGCCGGCGTCTGCACGAGACGACCGTGACCCTCCTCGAGGACGTCGGCGTGGAGATTCTGCAGGACGAACGCTCCCTCGAGCTCTTCAAGGAACTGGGCGCGCGCGTCGAAGGCACTCGGGTTCGGCTCGACAGCGAGCTCGTCGCGGCGGCGCTCGCGAGTGCGCCGAAGGAGTGGACGGTCAAACCGCGCGGCGGTGACACGGAGCCGCTCGTCCTGAAGGATGGCAACGTGTACTTCGGGACCGGCTCCGACTGCCTGTACATCTCCGATCCCGACACGCACGAGCGGCGCCGGACTCGAATCGCCGACGTCGAGGGAATGGCCGCACTCTGCGAGTTGCTTCCCCACATGGACTTCGTCATGACCATGGGCTCCCCCGAGGACGTACCGTGGGAGGTCGACGACCTGGCCCACGTAGCCGCCATGCTCAAGGGAACCCGCAAGCCCCTGCTCCTGACCCCCATCAACGGCAAGCGGCTGGCGCTCATCCAGGAGATGGCGGCGGTCTGCGGAGAGAAGGACTCCTTCGCGGTCTACGCCATGCCCTCCCCGCCACTACAGCACGACGCCGAAGCGCTCTCCAAGGTCATCGCCTGCGCGGACCTGGAGATCCCGTTGATCTACGCGCCGGCACCGCAGGCCGGTACTACCTCGCCGCGCTCGATCACCGCCACCGTGCTGGTCGCCAACGCCGAGGTGCTCAGTGGTCTGGTCCTGCACCAGCACGTGCGTCCCGGGGCGCCGTTCGTCTACGGCGCCGGCGGTGGCGCCATGGACATGCGCACCATGAGCGGCGATCCGTACACCGCCCCCGAAGCCTGCGTCGCGCTGCAGGCATGCAGCGATCTGGCGCGTTTCTACGGGCTCCCGAGCTTCTCGTACGCCGGGAACTCGGAGGCAAAGGTCCTCGACGAGCAGTGGTCTGCGGAATCGGCGCTGACGACGATGCTCGGCTCTCTGTCGCGGGCGACACTCCTGCACGACGTCGGGTATCTGGAGGACGGGATGCAGAGTTCGTACGAGTCCATCGTGCTCGGGAACGAGCTCGTAGGCTACGCCCGCGCCTTCTTGCGCGAGGTGCCGCTCGACGAACACTCGCTCGCCCTGGAGGAGATCGCCGCGGCGGGCCCCGGGGGCAATCACCTGGGCACGCGCTACACGCGGACACACTACCGCGAGTTCTGGACGAGCGACCTCTTCGATAACACCGGCCACGATCGCTGGAGCGCCGCCGGCGAGCTGACGCTCGGAGACCGCGTGCGAGCTGAAGTCGGGCGTCTGCGCGGCGAGGAGCGCGGCCCCGTGCTGACGCCCGAGCAGATCGACGCGCTCGACGCGATCGTGGCTGCGGAGCTGGCCAAGGCCGGCTGAGGCACAATGGCCAGAGCGTCGGCGCAACGCCCGCGTGGTCTCGGCGCTCCGCTATCCTTGAGCGCAAGACTCGCAGAATCGGTCGTAGGGTGTTCGATTCATCGTCCGTCGCAGGACTGACAAGCTCAAACCGACCAACCAGGGGGACCTATGAATGCGTCGCGAAGCAGACACCGGTGGCATCATCCGGACGGCAAGGCGATCGTCCTGATCGTGTTGCTCTTCCTCGTCGGACTGGCAGTCGCGCCCGGGGCCTCCGCTTCGAGTCCGTCGCCGGACGGGGAAGGCACGAGCTTCCGCGTCGGCTGGCTGCTCGAGCCCGACAACCTCAACCCGTTCCTCGGGCTCCTCGGCCAGGACTACGAGATCTGGCACCTGAACTACGACCTCCTCGTCGGCTTCGACACGGAGACGCTGTCACCGCGGCCGGAGATCGCCACCAGCTGGAGTGTCTCGGAGGACGGGACCACCTGGACCTTCGCGATCCGCGAGGGTGTCAAGTGGCAGGACGGCGAGCCGCTGACGGCCAGGGACGTGGCCTTCACGTTCAACTACATCGTCGACAACAACCTCCTCAACCTCGCCATCTACACCGGCGGCATCACGGGGGCCACGGCGATCGACGACACCACCGTGGAGATCACGACCGAGAAGCCCAAGTCGAACATGCTCGCCATGTTCGTCCCCATCCTTCCCGAGCACATCTGGAGCAACGTCAGCGGCGAGGCGGCGGCCTCCGACTACCAGAACGCGCCGCCGATCGTCGGCTCCGGGCCCTTCCAGGTCGTGGAGTGGCAGAAGGGCAAGTTCATCCGTCTCCAGGCGAACAAGGACTACTGGGGTGGTGCCCCCAAGGTCGACGAGCTCTTCTTCGAGAACTACAAGAGCGCCGACACCATGGTCGCCGACCTCAAGGCGGGTGCGATCGACGCCGCCACCGGGGTGCCGCAGACACAGGTGCCGGTGCTCGAGCAGACGCCGGGCATCACCAACCTCAAGGGCACCTTCTTCCGCTTCCAGGAGCTCGGCTTCAACTGCTACGACTCGCCGAACTCGCTGGGCAACCCGGTGCTGCTCGACCAGAAGTTCCGTCACGCCCTGAACTGGGCGATCGATCGCCAGAAGATCGTCGACGTCGCCTTCTTCGGCCAGGCCGACGTCGGCCAGACGCTCATGCCGCCGTACTCGCCGTACTACTGGGAGCCGTCCGCGGAACAGGCGTACACGTACGACCCGGCAACGGCAGAGTCGGAACTCGACGCGGCCGGCTACAAGGACGCCAACGGCGACGGCTTCCGCGAGACCAAAGACGGCAAGCCGCTGAGTCTGGAGATGCTGGCGACCACCGACTCCCCCGAGAGCCAGTCGGCCGGCAAGCTGATCGCGGGCTGGCTCAAGGACATCGGCCTGAAGATCAACTACAAGGTCGTCGACTCCGGTGTACTCCTCGACGAGCAGTACAACTACAAGGGCGACACGTACGCTCCATCCCACGACATGTACATCTGGTTCTGGACCACGGATATCGACCCCGAGGCGCAGCTGGGCGTGCTGACGCCGCAGCAGATCGAGGGCTGGAGCGATACCCTGTGGACGGATCCCGAGTACACACAGCTCTTCGAGCAGCAGGAGCAGACGATCGACGTCGCGCAGCGCATCCCGCTCGTGCAGCGGATGCAGGAGATCGCGTGGGAATCATCGCCGTACGTGATCTTCGCCTATCCCTTCCAGCTCGAGGCGTACCGCAGCGACAAGTGGCAGGGTGTGACCCCGTCGCCGACCAAGTACGAGGGCTATGACGGCTCCGCCTTCTACGGCTACATGAACATCGACACCTACCGGAACGTCGAGCCGGTCACGGCGTCGACGGCGGAGAGCAGCGGCGCGAACTCCACGGTGCTGATCATCGTCGGCGTCGTGGCGGCAGTGATCGTCATCGGGCTCATCGCCTGGGTGACGATGCGGCGCCGCGGCCGGACGGTCGAGGAGTGATCTGAGGCGCGGCTGCCGCGCGGTCGCGCTCGGCAACCACGAGTAGCGGGGCGGCGGTGAGGTGGCGAGCCTCGCCGCCGCCCCTGTTGTCGTCTGATGCCCGATGCCTGGGGTCGCGCGAGCTCGTCACCGGGGGAAGCCGGAGACGAGCTCTCCGACCTGTCGCGCGGCGGCTACCACGAGACGCTTGGCGGGCTCGATCCCCCAGCGCTCGAGCCGCCAGTTCGGTGCCAGCACGCTGACGGCCGTCGGCGGGGACGCCCCGTCCACGCCACAGGCGATCGCCATGACCCCCTCCTCGACGGCGCCGTCCACGACCTGGACCTCGAGTGGCTCCCTCAGGGCAGCACCGACTGCCGTGCCTTCGAGAGTGATGCGGCGGCCGATCCAACCTCCATAGCGGAGCGACTGCCGACTCTCGACCTGATCGATGTAGATCGCCAGATCGCCGTCGAGCACGGCCAGATTCGCGGTCTCGCGTGTCGTGTCGCGGAGCTGGGTCAGGATCGGCCGCGCGGCCGCGCGGAGACCATCGATCCAGCCGACGCGAGCGGCCAGGCTGAAGAGCTCGAGGCCGAGGCGGTAGCTGCCGTCAGGCTGCACCCAAAGGAGGTCGGCCTCTTCCATGAGCGGGACGATGCGCCTCACGACCGACGGTGGAAGCTCGGCGTGCAGCCCTATCTCGCGCGCGGTCAAGCTTCCCGATGCTCTTCCGTAGGCTCGCAGCACTGCGAGCCCATGCGCGAACAGTGGAGCATCCGGGGTCAATTCGAACAACCGAGGCCCGAGGCTCCAGGTGCGGTCCGACTCGTGATGGGTGACGAGTCGTCGTTCCTTCATGAGGTTGAGCAGACTGTGAAGGCTCGACTTCGGGACGCCGCAGGCGGCGCCGATCGCGCCGGAGGGCGCCGGCTCTGTGCGACGGCTCAGGTACTCCAGTATGTCGAACGCGCGATCGGCCGACTTCGCCGGGACGCCCCAGCTCCCCGAACTCTTCTTGTTCTCGCGATCGTCCACGATTGACCAGCTTTCGATGTCGATCTCGCCTCGCCGGCGTCCACGACGTCCGGTACGGTCCGCCGATCATACCGCGCCCCAAGCAAGGTTGCCGCCAGAGAGCGGGGAAGAAGTCGTCTCACATGTGGGAGTGACGGCGGTCCTCATTGCGTCGCGGTGAGTGCTCGTGCAGTCTTTGAGAAGATGCCCCACGGTCCGCGAGTCTTCTTGCGCTGCCGCGGCGATCCGGGGCGGCAGCGAAGCAGCCCAAGCCTGGGAAGGGACGTGACCAATGGCCGATTCGACGCCCTCAACGCCAGAGATCTTGTACTCGGTGAAAGCTCAGCGCGGTTCGCTGTTGCGCTGCAAGGGGTGGAAGCAGGAGACGATCCTGCGCATGCTCGAGAACAACATGGAGAACGCCGAGAAGCCGGAAGAGCTCGTGATCTACGGCGGTATCGGCAAGTGCGCGCGCAACTGGGAGTCGTACCACGCGATCGTCGCGGCGCTCAAGGACCTGGGCGACGAGGAGACGCTCGTGGTGCAGTCGGGCATGCCCGTCGCCGTGTTCGCGACGCACAGGCTGGCGCCCCGCGTCGTCATGGCCAACACCAACATCATGAAGGCCGACTGGCCGACGTTCTACGACCTGCAGGACAAGAACCTCACGATGTTCGCCCAGTACACCGCGGGACCGTGGGAATACATCGGCACGCAGGGCGTCATCCAGGGCACCTTCGAGACCTTCTCGGCGATCGCCCGCAAGCGCTATGACGACTCGCTGGTCGGCCGCATCCTGCTGACCGCCGGAGCCGGCGGCATGGGCGGCAACCAGACGCGTGCCATGACCATGCACGGCGGCGTCGGGATCGTCGTCGACGCCGATGTGCGCGTGATCGAACGGCGCATCGCGAAGAAGTTCATCGACGTGCGGGTGGGCTCACTCGAGGAGGCCATCGACCTGGCGAAGAAGACCGCCGCCGACGGCAAGCCGCTCGGCATCGCCGTCGTCGGCAACGCCGCCGACGTCTTCGAGGAAGCCTGGGACAGGGACTTCCGCCCCGACATCGTCACCGAGATGTGCCCGTGCCACGACCCCATCTCCTACATCCCGTCGGGTCTCTCCCCGCAGGAGGCGGAGGCGCTGCGTCGCGACGACCGCGACGAGTACCTCCGTCAAGCGCGCGCCTCGATGATGCGCCAGCTGCGCGCCATGAATCGTTTCTTCGCCGCCGGCGTGCCGACCTTCGAGTACGGCACCAGCATCCGCAAGGAGTGCCGCGACGCCGGCATGCCCGTCGACGAGGCGATGACCATCCCGGGCTTCGTCTCAGAGTACATCCGGCCGCTGTTCTGCGAAGGGCGCGGCCCCTTCCGCTGGACCTGCGTCAGCGGCGAGGCCAGCGACCTGGCGCGCCTCGACGACCTGTGCCTCGAGCTCTTCCCCGACGATCTGCTCGTGACGCGCTGGATCAAGCTGGCGCGCGAGCACATCCCCATCGAGGCCTTGCCGGCGCGCATCTGCTACCTCGGCTTCGGCCAGCGCAAGCAGTTCGGCCTGGCCGTCAACGAGCTGATCAGGAAGGGCGAGGTCAAGGGTCCGGTCGCGTTCTCGCGCGACAACCTCGACTCGGGTTCCATCGTCAACCCCACATTCGAGTCCGAGAACATGGCCGACGGCGGCGACCTGATCTCCGACTGGCCGGTGCTGAACGGCCTGCTCAACGCCTGCGGCATGGCCGACCTGATCGCCGGCCAGGCCAACTACTCCATGGGCGAGGCGGTGCACACCGGCGTCACGATGATCGCCGACGGCACGGAGGAAGCAGACCTGAGGCTCTCCGTCGCCCTCACGGTCGATTCGGGTATCGGGGTCGTCCGGCACGCGCAGGCGGGGTATCAGGCGGCCAAGGACGTCGCCAACGGCGAGGGAGCGCTCACCGATGAGGCGATCCAGATCCCGCTGTGGTGGACACCGACGGCGACCTTCGGCCCGCAGAGCGTGAAGGGGTAGACATGCGGACTCCGGCTGATCGGGGCCGTCACCGGCGCGGGCGTCGAGGCGGTCCCCGACGACGGAGCAGGTGACATGAGCATGCTGAGCGGCGAGGTCGCCCTGGTGACCGGAGCGAGCCGCGGGATCGGCCGTGGCGTGGCACTGGAGCTCGGACGGCTCGGCGCTCATGTCGTCGGCGCTGCGCGCACGGCGCGCGCGGAGCGCGTCATGATCGCCGCGAAAGACCCACAACCCGGCTTCCCGGTGACCGAGGAAGACCTGGCCGCATCGGACACGCCCGAGTTCACAGGGCGCGCCATCGCGCATCTCGCCTGCGACCCGGACCTCCTCTCCCGCAGCGGCAAGACGTATCCGGTGGTCCAGCTCTCGCATCTCTATGGGTTCCCGGACGTGGACGGAGTCCAGCCGGACCTCGACGACTACACCGCACTGTGGGTACGACGGCTCTCGGCGATCGACGACATCCTCTCATCCTGAGGGCGTCCACCGCTTCTCGGGAGGCATGCCGGATTCGAGCTCGAGAATGTGACAGCATGGGTCGTCGAGGTCGCTCAGAGCAGCGACACCCGTGACGAGGAGGGAGCGCATGGCTGCAGTCGAATCTCGGCCGCGGGCCGACCTGGTCATCGCCGACGCGGCGCAACTCCTGACCTGCTCGGGCGACGCTCCTTACGATCTCGGCATCCTCGAGCGCGGCTGCATGGCGATCGCCGGTGAGACGATCGCCGCCGTGGGCAGCCGCGCAGAGGTGGAGGCGGCGATCGACTGCAGGGGCGCTGAGGTGTTCGACGCCTCCGGCCGTGTCGTCGCCCCTGGGTTCGTCGACAGCCACACCCACCTCGTATTCGGCGGATCGCGGGTCGATGAGTACGCGGCGAAGATGACCGAGAGCGACCCCGAGGCGCTGCGGCGAATGGGCATCAAGACCGGTGTCTCGGCCACGGTCGCGCGCACTCGCGCGGCCTCGCTCGAGGAGCTCGTCGTGGAGGCTTCCGGCCGCATCCGGCGCATGCTGCGTACCGGCACGACCACGGTGGAGAGCAAGAGTGGCTACGGTCTCTCGACCGAGGCCGAGCTCAAGCTGCTGCGGGTGAATCGGGCGCTCGCCGAGGAGACGCCGATCGACGTGTTGTCGACGTTCCTGGGAGCGCACGGCTTCCCGCCCGACGTGCCGCGCGAGATCTACCTGCGCAGCGTCATCGAGGAGATGACCCCACTCGTGGCTGAGGAGGGGTTGGCGGAGTTCGCCGACGTGTGGTGCGACGACGGCTACTACACGGCCGGCGAGTCGCGGCAGATCCTCGACGCTGCCGGAGCGGCCGGCATGGGCGCGAAGATCCACGCCGACGCCTACTCGTACGTCGGCGGCTCGGACCTGGCGGCGGAGATGCGGATGGCGTCGATCGACCATCTCAACTACACGCCGCGGGCCGTCATGGCCCGTCTCGCGGAGAGCGGAGTCGTCGGAGTCGTCATGCCCGCCCTCGACTTCGCCGTGGGCCACGCGCGACCATTTGACGCTCGGGCCATGATCGACGAAGGGATGACCCTGGCGCTGGCCACCGACCTCTGCCCCGGTTGCTGGGCCGAATCCCAGCAGTTCGTCATGGCACTCGCCTGTCGTCTCTACCGGATGAGCCCCGCCGAGGCGTTGTGGGCGGCGACTCGAGGCGGTGCCTTGGCGCTGCGCCTGCACGCGGACCGCGGGGCGCTCGAGGTCGGCAAGCTTGCCGACGTCCAGGTCTGGGACGTGCCCCGGTACGAGCACGCGATCTACCGGCTGGGCGGCAACGTCGTGAGCCGCGTGATCAAGCGTGGCAGGGTCGTGGTGGAGCGAAACGACGGTGAGGCAGACAAGGAGTGGACCGGTGAGTGATGACGTCCTTGCGCACGTGCTCGACTCGACGAACGCGACGGTGGGCGGCGGCTCGGCCGCGGCGCTGGCCGGCGCCATGGCTGCCGGTCTTGCCGGCATGGTGGCGCGCCTCTCGACTGGTCGCGGACTCGGGTTGAGCGACAAGCGCTACATCGCCGTCGCCGACGAGACCGACGGGCTCTGCCGCGACCTGCACTCCGGCGCCCGGCACGATGCCGATGCCTACGGCTTGATCAAGCAGGCCTACGGACTTCCCCGTGAGGGCGAGGCGGCGTTCGCCGCGCGGCAGGCGGCCATCGAGAGAGCGCTCGAGGCCGCCGCCGCCGTGCCTCTCGACAACGCGCATCGCTCCCTTCGCGTGCGCGAACTCTGTGCCCTTCTGAGTGGTTCGTCCAACCCGGTGGCCGGCTCTGACCTTGCGGCGGCGGCGCTGCTCGCCGACGCAGCCGTGCGCGGCTGCCTGCTCAATGTCGACGTCAACACGGCCCAACTGCCGGACTCGCCAGCGGCTGCACGCTTGCGGCGGGAAGCTCTGGCGGTGGCGGCCGGCCACAAGCGCGCCTGCGCGCCGGCCAAGGAGACAGCATGAAGATCCTCATGTGCGTGCCCAACGTGAGCGAGGGCCGCGACCAGGAGAAGGTGGAGCGACTGGCCGACCTGCTGCGGACGCAGCCCGGCGTGAAGCTCATCGACCTCTCCTCAGACGCTGACCACAACCGGTCGGTCTTCTCGTACCTCGGCGAGCCCGCGTCCGTCCTGGCCGCGACCAAGCTGTTCGCTGAGATGGTCATCGAGCTCGTTGACATGACGTCACAGCGGGGCAGCCACCCGCGCCACGGCGCGCTCGACACGGTGCCCTTCATCCCGGTCGGCGACACCACGACGGAAGAGGCGGTCGCGATCGCCCGCGACTTCGGTCGCTTCATCGGCGAGATGGGCATCCCCGTGTACTACTACGAGGACGCAGCCACTCACCCCGAGCGTGTCAGCCTCGTGGATGTGCGCAAGGGAGAGTACGAAGCCCTGGAGGAGAAGCTGAAGGACCCGGTGTGGGCGCCGGACGAGGGCCCTGCCGAGTTCGTCCCCAAGACCGGCGCCGTGCAGGTCTCGGCGCGCTTTCCCCTCGTCGCGTTCAACGTCAACCTGCGCACCGACGACCTCGACATCGCCACGCGTATCGCTCACGCGGTGCGGCACATCAACGGCGGGTACCGCTTCGTGCGCGCCATCGGACTGGAGCTGTCCGGCACGGGCATGGTGCAGGTCTCGATGAATCTCACCAACTACACGCGTACGCCGATCCCACGTGTGCTCGAGAGTATCCGCTCTGAGGCTGCGCGGTACGGGGTGCTCGTCGCCGGCGCCGAGCTCGTCGGCCCGGTGCCGCTCGGCGCCCTCGAAGAGGTCGTGCGCCACTACCTCCAGATTCACGATTTCTCGATGGCCCAGACCATCGAGATGAACGTCTGAGACCGGCGCGGGCCCGAGGGAAGGATCCCCCATGACCGTTCGCATCGACGGTAGAAGCCTGCGCCTCGACGACGTCGTGCGCGTGGCGAGGGAGGGCGAGTCGGTCGAGATCGCCGACGAGGGCTATGCGAGCATGGAGCGCTCGCGCGCCGTCATCGACGACTGCTTGCGGCGCGGCGACGCCGTCTACGGCGTGAACACCGGATTCGGCAAGTTCCACGACGTGAGCATCGGCGGCGCCGACCTCGACCTGCTGCAGCGGCATCTCGTCCTGAGCTGCTGCGTCGGCGTGGGCGAGCCATTCCCCACCGAGGTGGTACGCGCCATGCTGCTGCTCAAGGCCAATGCGCTGGCCGCCGGCGAGTCCGGTGTGCGACCGCTTCTCGCCGAGGGCCTCCTGGAGATGCTCAATCGTGGCGTCCATCCCGTGGTGCCCCAGAAGGGCTCCGTGGGCGCGAGCGGCGACCTGGCGCCGCTCGCGCACCTCGTTCTCGTCCTCATGGGAGGCGGTGAGGCGGTCTTCGAGGGGGAACACATGGGAGGCGCGCGCGCCCTGCGGGAGGCCGGCATCCACCCCGTAGAGCTGCGCGCCAAGGAAGGCCTGGCGCTCTGTAACGGCACGCAGGCGATGACGGCGGTCGCGGCCCTGGCCGTGCACGACGCCGGACGTCTCGCCGACATCGCCGACGTCGCCGGAGCGCTGTCGGCCGAGGCCCTGCAGGCGGTCGACGCCGCCTTCGACGAGCGTATCCACCGCAGCCGCCCGCACACCGGCCAACTCGTGTGCGCGCGCAACCTGCGGACCCTGCTCGCCGGCAGCCCGGCCGTTGACGGGGCGACCCACGATCGAGTGCAGGACGCCTACGCTCTGCGTTGCATGCCTCAGGTGCACGGCGCGTCGAGAGACGCCATCGCCTACGTTCGCGGAGTCGTGGAGACCGAGATCGACTCGGTCACCGACAACCCCCTCGTCTACTCGGACGAGAGGGTCGTCCTGTCAGGCGGCAACTTCCACGGACAGCCGGTCGCTCTCGCCATGGACTTTTTGGGCATCGCTCTGGCGGAGATCGGCAGTATCTCGGAGCGGCGCATCGAACGGCTGGTCAACCCCGCCCTGAGCATGGGCCTGCCCGCCTTTCTCACCGCAGAGGGCGGTCTCAACGACGGCCTCATGGTGGCCCAGTACACGGCGGCGGCGCTCGTCAGCGAGAACAAGGTGCTCGCGCACCCGGCGAGCGTCGACTCGATCCCCACCTCGTCCAACCAGGAAGACCACGTCAGCATGGGCACGATCGCCGCCCGCCACGCGCGTGAGATCCTCGAGAACATCCAGATGGTGCTGGCCGTCGAGCTGCTGTGCGCCTGCCAGGGCATCGATCTTCGCGGGGTCGCTCCGGGTCCTCGCACCGGCACGGCCTACGCCCTGGTGCGCGAGCGGGTCGCCATGCTCCACGACGATCGCGAGTTGCACGGCGACCTTGCGCGGCTCGCCGAGCTTGTGCGCAGCGGGGCGCTGCTCGCCGCTCTCGCCGACTGAGCCCGCTGGAGCGACGCCGGCGCCTTGCGGCGTCGGCCGTCGCCGTGAACATCCCGTGCGACATGTGGGACGGGAGGCGCTTTTCACTGGTGCCGCTGTTCCACGTTGCCTAGTGTAGTCACCGATAGCAGTCCGGGTCTCGATGCGCCTCCGTCGGAGGGATCACCGGATCGTCCGTCTTTGTATGAGGAGGTCTCACGATGTCGGGCACTCTGCGGATCCAGCCTCTCTCGGAGAGCGACATCAGTACCATCTACGAGAAGTGCGTCGAGGTGCTCTCCGGACAGGGCGTCAAGGTCGACCACGAGCTCGCTCTCGAGCGTCTGGGAGAGGCGGGCGCCATGGTGGACGTCGATACCCGGATGGTCAAGTTCACCAGAGAGACCATCGAAGCGGCGTTGCGCAGTGCTCCGAAGGAGTTCGTGGCCATGGGTGGCGCCGAGAAGCACGACCTGCTCCTTCCTCACCCCGAGCGATCCTTCTACACCTCGAGCTGCATCCAGTCCATGCTCTACCACGACCCGGACACCGGCGGCTTCCGCGACGTGACGGAGGATCTGTTCGCCGAGTGGTGTCAGCTCATCGAAGTGCTCCCCAACATCGACGCCTGCGCGATCCAGACGCCCATGGACGTCCCCCCGGAGACGGCCGATGTCCACGGGCTCAACGTCCAACTGCAGAACACCTCGAAGCCCCTGAACGTGCTGGCGTACTGCATGGAGAGCGTCCCCTACCTCTTCGAGCTCCTGCTGGCGCGCGCCGGCAGCGAGGAGGCCCTGAGGGAGCGGCCGCTGCTCTGGTTCGATCCGACCTCGCTCTCCCCGCTGGTCTACAAGGACATGGACCTCGAGACGATCATGCTCTGCTGCGACTACGGCGTGCCGGTCGCTCCGTGCAGCCTGGTCCTCGGCGGCGGCACGGGCCCCATCACGCCGGCCGGCGGGGCGTTGCTCGTCGGGGTCGAGGTCCTCGCCATGATCGTCATGGTGCAGCTGCTCGCCCCCGGACACCCTGTGCTGGCGAGCGGCTACAACTCGACGCTCGACATGGCCACGGGCAACGCCAACATCGCCTCCGTCGAGACCGGCCTGGCGCAGGCCGCCGCGGCGCAGTTCATGAAGGCTGCCTTCGGTGTGCCGGTCCTCATGGCGTCGTTGTGGACGGACTCGTACGTCTCGGACGGTCAGACGGTGATGGCCAAGAGCCTCAACGCGGCTTTCAACGCCATGGCCGGCGCAGACGTCTCGTACGGCGCCGGCCGGCTTGGCGGATCCACTCTTGCCAGCCCCGCGCAGCTCATCATCGACGACCGCATGACCGCCATCCTGCGGCGCTATGTGGATGGCGTGCAGGTGGACGAGGACACGCTCGGTCTGGACGCGATCCTCCAGGCCGGACCCGGCGGTCACTACCTGAAACTGAAGCACACCCTCAAGCACTGCCGTGAAGCCGTGCGCCCCGACCTCTTCGTCTCGGACCCGCTCGATACGTGGCAGACGAACGGAAGCAAGGATCTCTACGCGCGCGCCGTGGACAAGTATCGCGAGCTGCGCTCGTCCCTCGCCCCCCTCGACCTCCCCGACGACGTGAAGCGCGACATGGACAACGTCGTCAAGGCGGCCGACAAGGCACTCGGCGCCTGAGCGGGAGGGCACTCCGGCACGGAGGCGGATGGCCGCTCCCGTGACGTCCGCAGCGGCGCGCCCGGCCACGTGTCCGTGACACCGTGGAGGAACCATGGCGTTCGAGAGCCTGCAGCAGGCAGTGATCGACGGCGACGCCGAGGCGAGCGTCGGTGGCGCCTTGCTGACCCGGGCCGGCGCCGACGAGATCGGCGCCGGCGGCCGTGCTTCCGACATCCCAGGGCCGTCGTTCCCTGCTAGCGCATGCCCGTCTGCGGAGGAGTCGCGCGCGGGCCGCCGTGCGATCCGGTATCGCGTCCCGTCCCCACTGGCGAAGAGGCGAAGACGAGTCCAGGATTCTGGACGGTCGCTCCTGACGCTTGAAGCGCCTGCCGCGGCCAGTCAGGCTTGCGTGAGGGACACCAACTGGGCGAATTCACCCAGACACAGACTCGCGAAGCGAGGCGACACGTGAACGATACGAAACCGACTATGCTCATGAACGAACTCGACCTCCCCAGAATGGAGCGTGCGTGATGAGTGTGCGGACGGGCACGGCAGAGAACGCGGTCGGCGCTGAGGTGGATCCCGGACCGGTCGACCTTGTGCTCGAGCTGTGCAAGGCGTGCGGCATCTGCATCGAGCTCTGCCCGGACGAGGTCTTCGACCGCGACAAGCTCGGCTACCCGGTTATCGCGCGGCCGGACCAGTGCAGCCAGTGCTTGCTGTGTGAGCTGCACTGCCCGGACTTCGCCCTCGAGGTGAAACGGCGCGCCGGCAAGCGGGCGAAGCCCGCCGCGGGCGCGCCCGAGCTCTCCCGCGACGACTTCGTGGCGGCGACGAGCACCACGCCGCGGCCGGAAGAGGCCTGCAACCACGACGGCGAGGTCTGACGTGGCCGCCACCGCCGTTCTGCTGCAGGGCAACGAGGCCGTCGCCGAGGGCGCCATCGCCGCCGGCGCCCGCTTCTTCGCCGGCTACCCGATCACCCCGTCCACTGAGATCGCCGAGGTGCTCTCCCGCCGGCTTCCCGAGGTCGACGGCACCTTCATACAGATGGAGGACGAGATCGCCAGCATCGCCGCGGTGTGCGGCGCTTCTCTGGCGGGCACCAAGGCGCTGACGGCCACCTCCGGTCCGGGCTTCAGCCTGATGCAGGAGATGATCGGCTTCGCTTCGATGGCGCAGATCCCCTGCGTGATCGTCGACGTCATGCGCGGCGGGCCGAGCACGGGCCTGCCCACGGAGCCCGCGCAGGGCGACGTGATGCAGGCCCGCTGGGGCACGCACGGCGAGCACTCGGTGATCGCCCTCGTCCCCAGCAGCGTCGAGGAGTGCTACACGCTCACCGTGGAGGCCTTCAACCTCAGCGAGCAGTACCGCACGCCGGTCATCATCCTCTCCGACGCGCTCATCGGCCACATGCGCGAGGCCGTGGTGCTGCCCGAGCCGGGCAGCATGCGCATCGCCGAGCGCGGCGAACCCGATTGCGAACCGGACGAGTACGACACGATCTCCAGTAGCCTCGACAACATCCTGCCGCGGCCGCCGCTCGGCTCGGCGTTCAAGGTCCACGTGACCGGCCTCGTCTACAACCGCCGCAGCGGCGCTCCGGATACGAGCGACCCGGCGGCTGCGGCGGACCTCGGCCGCTACCTGCGCGAGAAGATCTACCACCACCGCGACGCCATCGTCCGCGTGGAGGAGATGCACATGGACGACGCCGAGGTCGCGATCTTCGCCTACGGCTCCGTCGCGCGCTCGGCGAAGGCCGTCGTGCGCTGGGCACGCGCTCAGGGAGTCCCCGTCGGGCTCGTACGGCCGATCACTCTGTGGCCGTTCCCGCGGACATCAGCCGTGGACCGCATGGCGGACCAGGTGCGCACCGTGATCGTCCCCGAGATGAACATCAAGCAGATGAGCTGGGAAGTGCAGGCCGCCGTCGCCGGCCGGGCGAAGGTCGTCGACTACGGCCGCATAGACGGCAAGCTCATCACGCCGGAAGAGATCAAGGAGCTGGTGATGCGAGAGTTCACCCATCACCACTGGGAGGACACATGAGCGCGCTCGTCGACGAGCAACGGCTCGAAGAGTCGCCTACCGGCGATGACAGGCTGCCGAGGATCAAACCGCACACGACGTCGGAGATCAAGCAGCACCTGCGCGCCGCGAAGACGCTCTGGTGCCCGGGGTGCTCCAACGGCACCATCACCCGGGCGCTCGTCGACGCCATCCTCGGCCTCGACCTGGACTCCGAGAAGGTCGTCCTCGTCGCCGGCATCGGCTGCAGCGGCCGCATCAGCTCCTACCTTGACTACTCGACGGTGCACACCGCTCATGGGCGGGCGCTGGCCGTGGCGACGGGCGTCAAGGCTGCCGACCCGTCGCTGCACGTGATCGTCGCCATGGGCGACGGCGACTCGTCCGCCATCGGTGGCAACCACTTCATCCACGCGGCGCGGCGCAACATCGACCTCACGGCGCTCGTGTTCAACAACTCGATCTACGGCATGACCGGCGGGCAGATGAGCCCGACGACGCACATGGGCGACAAGTCCACGACGAGCGTCTACGGCAACGTGGAAGCGGCCTTCGACCTCTGCGAATTGGCCCACGCCGCGGGGGCGACCTACGTCGCCCGCGGCACCTCCTGGGCCTACCAGCAGCTGACCAACGTCATCGCCGGAGGCATCTCCCACAAGGGCTTCGCCATGGTCGAGGCCATGGCGATCTGCCCCGTCTACTACGGACGCTTCAATCTGACGGCGGACCCGGCAGAGTTCCTCAAGTCGCAGAAGGAGCACGCCGTGCCGGCCGACAGATTCGAGGAGGGCGAATCGCGAGTTCGCGACAGGTATCCGGTCGGGCTGCTGCACCACACCGAGCGCGATGAGTTCATCACCGCGCTTCAGCAGGTCAAGAAGCGCGCCCAAGAGGCCGGCAATGGCTGACACCGGCAAGCCCACATGCGTCGAGATCCGCTTCTCCGGCTCCGGCGGGCAAGGCATCCTGCTGGCCGCGGCCATCGTCGCCGAGGGCGCAGCGTCGCTGGGCAAGCACGTCGTGCAGACCCAGAGCTACGGTCCCGAGGCCCGGGGCGGAGCCTCAAAGGCCGAGGTCATCGTCTCCGACGAGGAGATCGACTACCCGGAGGTCCAGCACCCGGATGTCAGCCTCATTCTGTCCCAGGCCGCCTATCTCAAGTATGCGGCCGACACGAGGCCCGGAGGTCTTCTCATCTACGACTCCGGCCTGGTCGAGCCGGACCCGTCGGACGAATCCCTGGTCCGCTGCGGCCTGCCGTTCACGCAGGCGGCGACGGACGACCTGGGCAAGACGGTCGTCACCAACATCGTCGCCGTCGGCGCGCTCGCGGTCATCAGCGGCGTGCTCCCCGTCGACGCGGTGCGCCGGGCGGTCGTGAGCCGGGTGCCGGCGCGCTTCAAGGAGCTCAACGAGCAGGCGTATGACCTCGGGTTGCGTCTGGGCGAGGAGGCCCTCGCCATGCTGGCCACTCCCTCGACGACTACGGCCACATAGCCCGGAAGGACATCCCTATGGACCTGCTGGAACACCAGGGGAAAGCGCTCTTCGCCGCCGCCGGCCTGCCGGTGCTGCCCGCGGTCGTCGCGACGACGCCCGAGAAGGCACGGCAGGCGGCCGAGCACCTCGGGCCGCGCGTGTGCGTCAAGGCGCAGGCCAAGACCGGCGGCCGCGGCAAGGCGGGCGGCATCCGCGTCTGCGGGACGGCAGCCGAGGTGGAGACCGCGACCGCCGACATCCTCGCCATGACGATTCACGGCCACGACGTCGACGCGGTGCTCGTGGAGAGGGCCGTCGACATCGCGCGCGAGCTGTACCTCGGGATCACCGTCTCCCGCGAGGTGCGCAGCCCGCTGCTCGTCTTCTCCCGGGAGGGCGGCGTAGACATCGAAGAGCTCGCGAATCGCGCCCCCGAGGCGCTCCTGCGCCGCCCCATCGACCCGCTGCTCGGGCTGCTCGAGTACCAGGTGCGCGACGTCGTCGACGCGGCCGCCTTCGGTCCCGACGAGCCGGGCGGCACGGGGGCCGGCAGGGCGCTGGCCGCGGTCTGCCGCATGCTCTGGAAGTTATACCGCGACCAGGACGCCACCTTGGTCGAAGTGAACCCGCTCGTGCTGACCGCAGGTGGCGAGATCGTGTGCCTCGACAGCAAGGTGACGGTCGACGAGAACGCCTTCTTCCGGCACCCGGACGTGAAGCCGGAACCGCCGCAGGACGCGCGCGAGGCGAAGGCCCGCGCGGCCGGCCTCGCGTTCGTCCCACTGGACGGAGACATCGGTGTCATCGGCAACGGCGCCGGCCTCGTGATGAGCACCATCGACCAGATCGCCGCCGAGGGCGGCCGGGCCGCCGACTTCTGCGACATCGGCGGCGGCGCCCGCTCGGAGGTCGCGCAGGCGGCCCTCGAGGCGATGTTCGCCGGGCCGCCGGTCGCCGCCGTGCTCGTCAACATCTTCGGCGGCATCACCCGTTGCGAGGACGTCGCCAAGGGCCTGGTCGAGGCGATCGGGGCCGCCGGCGTGGACGCTCCCGTCGTCGTGCGGCTGGACGGCAACGCCGCCGAAGAGGGCCACGCCGTCCTGCGCGCCGCGGACCTCCCCAACGTGACCTTGGCCCTCGACCCCGACGAGGCGGTCCGGCTCGTCGTCGCCATCTCGCGGGAGCGCGAGGCCGCAGCCGGGACGGCCGCGGCCGCCGCCGACGCGGCGCCCGGAGGCGAGAGCTGATGGCCATCCTCATCGACAACGCCACCCGCGTGCTCGTCCAGGGCGTCACCGGCCGCGAGGGCGCCTTCCACACGAGGCGCATGCTCGCCTCCGGTACCAACGTCGTCGCCGGCGTCACGCCGGGGCACGGCGGCAAGACGGTCGAGAACGTACCCGTCTTCGACAGCGTGCACGAGGCGGTCGCGCACATCGCCGCAGACGTCTCGGTGCTCTTCGTGCCGGCGCCGCGCGCGCGTGATGCCCTCTTCGAGGCGGCCGACGCCGGCATCAAGCTCATCGTCTGCATCACCGAAGGCATCCCGGTGCGCGACATGGCCGAGGTCATGGCGCATCTACCACGCCGGGGCGCGAAGCTCATCGGCCCCAACTGCCCGGGCCTCATCACGCCCGCCCGCTGCAGCGCCGGTATCATGCCGTCGGAGATCTTCATGCCGGGAGCGGCCGGCGTGGTCTCCCGCTCGGGCACGCTCACCTACGAGGTCGTGCACGAACTCACGCAAGCGGGCATCGGTCAGTCCACCGCGGTCGGAATGGGCGGCGACGCGGTCCACGGCATCGGCTTCATCGAGTGCCTCGAGCTCTTCCAGGCCGACCGCGAGACCGAGGGCGTTGCGCTCATCGGAGAGATCGGCGGCGACGACGAAGAGCGTGCCGCGGCGTTCATACGCGAGAGAATGACGAAGCCGGTCGTCGCCTACGTGGCCGGTCACAGCGCTCCACCCGGAAGGCGCATGGGTCACGCCGGCGCGATCGTGGAAGGGTCGGCCGGCACAGCCGCCACCAAGCAGGCCGCCCTCGAGGCGGCGGGCATCCCCGTGGCGGGGTCGCCGTCGGAGCTCGCGCGGTTGCTGGGAGCGGCTATCAAGAGGAGACGAGCGACATGACGCAGGTCGTCGTCGGCGACGCGCCGCTCACCATCGACGAGGTCATCGCCGTGGCGCGTGGTGGGGCCGAGGTCACTCTCGGCGCGGGCGCGCGCGAGCGCATCGAGGCGGCGCACGACGTCATCGCCGCCGTCATCGCCGGCGAGCAGGTCGCCTACGGGGTCACCACCGGCTTCGGCCTGCTGGCCACCACACACATCCCGGTCGACAAGGTCCGGGAGCTGCAGGAGAACCTGGTCCGCAGTCACGCCGTGGGCCTCGGCGAGCCGCTCGCCCGAGAGGTCGTGCGCGCCGCCATGCTCATCCGCCTCAACACGATGGCGCGCGGCTACTCCGGGGTGCGCCTGGAGGTCGCCGAGCGCCTGGCGGCCTGCATCAACGCGGACATCGTGCCGTGGGTGCCCTCGCGGGGCTCGCTGGGAGCGTCCGGCGACCTGGCCCCGTCCGCGCACCTCGTGCTCGCGATGATGGGCGAGGGCGAGCTGCTCACGGAGGAAGGGCGGCGCGAGCCGAGCGGGCCCGCCCTGCGGGCCGCCGGGCTCGCGCCCCTTTCTCTCGAGGCCAAGGAGGGCCTCAGCCTCCTCAACGGCACCCAGTTCATGGCCGCCATCGGCAGCATGCTGGTCGCCGACGGCGAGGCGCTCCTCGACTCCGCCGACCTCATCGGCGCGATGAGCCTGGAAGGCCTGCGCGCCTCAGTCGGCCCCTTCGAGGAGCGCATCCAGGCGCTGCGTCCGATCCCCGGCCAGCTGGCCACCGCGGCGAACGTCCGTCGTGCCACGGCCGGCAGCGCGATCATGCTCAGTCACCTCAACTGCGACAAGGTCCAGGACGCGTACTCGCTGCGCTGTATCCCGCAGGTGCACGGCGCTTGCCGTGACGCGCTCGCCTGGCTGCGCCGGGTCGTGGGCGTCGAGGTCGACTCGGTCACCGACAACCCGCTCATCTTCCCGGACTCGGGCGAGATCATCTCGGCCGGCAACTTTCACGGCGAGCCGCTTGCCCTGGCGCTCGACCTCGCGGCGATGAGTCTCGCGGAGATCGCCTCCATCAGCGAGCGTCGCACCTTCCGCATGCTCACCAGCTCTCTGAGTGAGTTGCCCCCGTTCCTCACCACGGACAGCGGCCTCAACAACGGCTACATGATCGCGCAGTACACGGCCGCGGCACTGGTGAGCGAGAACAAGGTGCTCTGTCACCCTGCGAGCGTGGACTCGATTCCGAGCTCCGGCGACCAGGAGGACCACGTCAGCATGGGGATGACGGCGGCGCTCAAGGCGCTCGACGTGCTCGGAAACGCGCAGAAGGTGCTCGGCATCGAGGCCGTCTGCGCCGCCCAGGCCATGGACCTGCTGGCGCCGCTGGAACCCGGCGCCGGTACCGGAGCCGGGCGAGCCGTCGTCCGCGGGTTCGCCCCGACGCTCGGACGCGACCGGTACCTGGCGCCCGAGCTCGAGGCCGCCGCCGAGGCCGTCGCCGCCGGCCGTTTCGCCGCGATCGTGCGCGATGGCGCAGCCGCCGGCGAGGGAGCGGCGTGATGACCGTCCGCTGCGATCTGCTCGTCCGCGGCGCGGGCGAGCTCGTCACGATGAGCCCCGGCGCAGGCGCGGCTGCGCCCGCCGGCGCCGTGGATCTCGGCGTGATCCCGCATGGCGCCGTGGCCGCCCGCGATGGGCGCATCGTGTGGGCCGGCCCGGAAGCGGAGCTTGCCGGTGCCGTCGAGGTGCCCGGCGACGCCCTCGTCGTCGACGCCGAGGGCGCCGCCGTGCTGCCCGGTTTCGTCGACGCTCACGCGCACCTCGTGTGGGCCGGGGAGCGGGCCGCGGAGTACGGCGCGCGTCTCGCCGGCGCCACGTACCTGGAGGTACAGGAGGCCGGCGGCGGCATCAACAGCACCGTGCGCGCGACGAGGGCGGCGACGGAGGAGCATCTCGCCGCCCTCGCCGCCCGCCGCCTCGACTCCTTTCTGCGGCACGGCACGACCACACTGGAGGCGAAGACCGGCTACGGCCTGACGCTCGAGGACGAGCGCAAGTCGCTCGCCGCCGCCAAGGTCGCACACCCGGTCCGCCGCGTGCACACCGTCCTCGCGGCGCATCTGACCCCCGAGGAGTACGCCGGTCGCGACGACGAGTACATCGCCCTCGTCTGCGACGAGATCCTCCCGGCGCTCGCCGGTCAGGCCGAGTTCGTCGACGTCTTCTGCGACGAGGGCGCCTTCACCGTGGCGCAGTCGCGGCGCGTCCTCGAAGCGGGACGCGCCCTCGGCTACCGCCTCAAGATCCACGCCGAGGAACTGGCGCACACGGGCGGGACGGCGCTCGCCGCCGAGCTCGGCGCCGTCTCCGCCGACCACCTCATCCACATCACCGGCGATGACATCGCGGCGCTCCACGCCGCGAGCACGGTGGCGGTCCTGCTGCCGGGCACCAGCTACACGCTGCACACCACGTACGCGCCGGCGCGGGAGCTGCTGGGCGCCGGCGTCACTGTCGCCCTCGCCACCGACTTCAACCCCGGCAGCTGCTACTGCGAGAATCTGCAGATGGCGATCTCGTTCGCCTGCCAGGAACAGCGGCTGACGCCGGCCGAGGCTCTCCGCGCCGCCACCCTGGGCGGTGCGGCGGCGCTCGGCCTTCAGCACGAGGTCGGCAGCGTCGAGCCGGGCAAACGCTGCGACCTGCTCATCCTCGACGCCGCCACGCACCAGGAGCTGCCCTATCATTGGGGCGTCAACCTCGTGACCGACGTGGTTGCCGCCGGCGAGGTCGTCGTCCGCGACCGCGCGCTAGCGTACGCCGCGCCCCCGTCCGGCCCGTCAAGCGCAGACGGAGGCCCGGCGTGAGCCTCATCGAGTGCATCCCGAACTTCAGCGAAGGCCGTCGCCAGGACGTGATCGACGAGATCGCGGCCGCCGTGACCCGCGTCGACGGCGTCCATCTGCTGGACGTGCAGAGCGACGCGACACACAACCGCTGCGTCGTCACCTTCGTCGGCCACGAGGGACCGATCGCGGAGGCGGCGTTCCGCGCCATCGAGACGGCGGCAGCCCTCATCGATCTCAACGACCACGAGGGCGCCCACCCGCGCTTCGGCGCCGCCGACGTCGTGCCCTTCGTGCCGCTACGCTCAGAGGAGATGCCGGTCTGCGTGGACGTGGCGCGGGTGCTGGCGCGCCGCGTCGCCGCCGACCTCGAGATCCCCGTGTTCCTCTACGAGGACGCGGCCCGCGTGCCCGAGCACCGCAACCTCGCCGTGATCCGCGGCAAGGGCTTCGAGGAGCTCCGCGACGTGATCGCCGCCGACCCCGCGAGGCGACCCGACGAGGGCGAGGCGCGCGTGCACGCGACGGCCGGCGCCGTCGCCGTCGGCGCGCGCTTCCCGCTCATCGCCTTCAACGTGAACCTGGACTCGAGCGACCTCGACCTCGCGCAACGCATCGCCCGTGAGATCCGCGAGCGCGACGGCGGCATGAAGTGCGTCAAGGCCATCGGACTCATGCTCGAGGATGGCGCCGTGCAGGTCTCCATGAACCTCACCGACTACCGCGTGACCTCGATGGCCGACGTCGTCGGGGCCGTCGGCGAGCGCGCCGCGGCTGTGGGCGTTGCCATCCGGGAGAGCGAGGTCGTCGGCCTGCTGCCCGAGGATGCGCTCGTCCGCCTGGCGCAGTCGGCGCTGTACGCCACGGGCTTCGGCCGCGGGCAGGTCCTCGAAGCCCAGGTTCTGGACACGCTGCTGTGACGGGCGAGACGACAGGGGCGAGGACGGCGGCGGCGGGCGACATCAGGATCACCGCTGTCCGCACGATGCCGCTCTTCCTCACGTTCAAGGAGCCGTATCACTGGGCCGGCCGCGTCGACTACGGCTGCGCCGTGGTCCTCGTCGAGATCGAGACCGATGCGGGCATCACCGGGATCGGCGAGTCGACGGCGTCGCTCGCCGCCGAGGGTACCGTCGCGGCGCTCCGCGCCGTCGAGCCGCTCTTCATCGGACAGTCCGTTCACGACGTGGCGCGGCTCTGCCACGAAGCGCGCCACCTCGGCAGCTTCAATCACACGCCGTGGCACGCCGACTTCGTGCTGGCCGGCGTGGAGATGGCGCTCTGGGACGCGATCGGCAAGGCCGCAGGCCAGCCGGTCTACCGGCTCCTCGGCGGCGCCGTCCGCGACGAGGTCGACTACTTCGGCTTCGTCCAGGGCGACACGACCGAAGAGCTCGTGGAGGACGCCCGCGACCTTGCCGCGGCGGGCTACGGCGTCATCTACCTCAAGGTCGGCCGCGGTGACGCGGCCGACCTTGCGAACACGGCGGCCGTGCGCGAGGTCATCGGCGGCCGCCGGCTGCGCCTCGACCCCAACTGCGCCTGGAGCGTTCCCGACGCGATCCGCATGATCCACAAGCTGGAGCCATTCGATGTCGACTGGGTGGAGCAGCCGACGACGTTGCTCAGCATCGCCGCGATGCGCCAAGTCCGCGAGGCTGTCTCCGTGCCAATCGCCGCCGATCAAGCGGTCTTCACGCCGGCCGATGTCTACGACATCTGCCGGCAGCGCGCCGCCGACGCGATCGTCCTCTCCCCGCACGAGGCCGGCGGCCTGCTCGCCTTCGGCAAGGCCGCCGCCATCGCCGCGGTCGCAGGCGTGCCCGTCTGCCTGCACGGGCAGGGCGTATCCGGCATCACCGACTGCGCCCAGCACCACCTCGGCCTGAGCACGCCGAACCTCACCGAGGGCAACCAGATCATGCACCAGCTGCTCGTCGAGGACCTGGTGACCTCACCGGACCTCACGCCGCGGCAGGGCAAGCTCGGCCTCATCGACGCGCCTGGGCTCGGCGCCGAGCTCGACCGCGACGCGGTCGCCCGCGCCGCCGAGCGCTACGAGAGAGGCGCCGCCTCGTGAAGGTCCTGATCGCCGACGGCCACGTCGTCGGCGAGATCAGCGAGGTGCTCACGGGCAAGGCCCCGGGCCGCACCTCGCCGGACGAGATCGTGCTCATCGAGTCGCTCGGCAGCGCGACCGAGGATCTCGCTGCGGCGCACCGTATCCTCGAGATCGCTCGGGTGCGCGAGCTCGGCACCTGGGTCGGCATCGGCGGCCTCCACTTCGGCGAGGCCGGGGGGGTCTGACGTGGCAGTAGCGCCCTACCCCGAGTTCTTCAACGACGTCTTCGGACCGGTGATGCAGCCCGGCTCGAGCTCGCACACAGCCGGGCCGTGCCGCCTGGGCTACCTCGCCGGCAACCTGCTCGGCGAGCCGGTCGCCAAGGTGCGCGTCGAGCTCGACAAGGAGGGCTCGTTCGCCGGAACGTTCGGCATCATGGCCGAGGACAGGGCCATGGTGGCCGGTGTCCTCGGCTACCTGCCTGACGATCAGCGGCTCTTCCGCGCCTTCGAGCTGGCCGAGGAGGCCGGCGTCGAGGTGGGCTTCGCGTTCGGCGAGCTGACTGAGAGCAGGCACCCGAACGCGATCAAGTTCATCCTCACCGGGCGCAGCGGTCTGATGGTCGAGCTGGTCGGCGACTCGACCGGCGGCGGCATGGTCGAGACGGTCGTCGTCGACGGCTTCCCCTACCGCACGCTCGGCGACGCCTTCGTCCTGCTCGTCCAGGATCCGCAGGAGGCTCTGAGCGCCGAGAAGATCGAGCGGCTCGGGGCCGAGCTCCAGGACTTGGTCGACGCGCAGGAGGTGCGCGTCGCCGGCCGCGGGGTCCTGTACGCCTTCGCGCTGCCCGTCGAGCCGGACCTCGTGGCGCTGCGCGCGGCGCTCGATGGCGACGTGCCGGTGCTGCGGCTGGCGCTGCTGCGGCCGCTGCTGCCGGTCGTCAGCCGGCCCGACCGCAAGCCGCAGCTCTTCGACACGATGAAGCGCTGGCGCGAGCTTGCGGTCGAGAACGCTGTTCCACTCTGGGAGGTCGCCGTCCAGTACGAGATGGACGCGTCCGGCTGGCCGCGCGCGGGGGTGGTCGAGCGCATGCGTGAGCTCGCCGTGCTCATGCGGCGACAGACGCGGGCGGTGTACGAAGAGGACGTGGCCGTCCCCGCCAGCCCCTTCAGGCCCGATTTCGCCGGTCGCTGGGCGACGCACGCGGCGACGCCGGCGCGGGTCACCGACGGCATCACGGCGCAGACGATCAAGTACGCCTACGGCGCCGGCGCCGGGATCCCCGGCGTGGAGAACATCCCCGGGCCGATGGGCGGCGGGGCCGGCTACGTCTACGCCGCCCTCAGCGCCGTGCAGGAGGCTCGCGGCCTCAGCGACGACGACCTCCTCCGCGGGCTCTTCGTCGCCGCCGGCGTGGGCGCGATCGCCTACACGCGCACCGAGCCTACGGGCGAAGTGCTAGGCTGTACGGGCGAATCGGGCATCTGCGGCGCGATGGCCGCCGCGGCGGTCGCGGAGATGGCCGGCGGGTCCCCCGAGGCGGTGGAGAACGCGGCGTCGCTCGCGTTGCAGGCCTTCACCGGCCTGCCGTGCGATCCCATGCCGGGCGGTCTCAGCCAGCCGTGCCGCAGCCGCATCATGGCGGCCACGTGCACGGCCCACGTCTTCGCCGACCTGGCGTTGGCCGGCCACGAGGCCGTGCTGCCGCTGCACGAGGCCATCGACGTGGCCGACGGCATCGGCCGCGCCCTGCCGCCCGAGCTGCTGTGCACCTCCGAGGGCGGGTGCTGCGCGGCGCCGGCGGCACAGGCCCGCAGGGCCGAGTACCGGCGCTGGTTCGACGAGAGCCGCCCCGAGGACAGA
Organism: uncultured Thermoleophilia bacterium; assembly: GCA_963699725.1. Classification (GTDB taxonomy): domain Bacteria; phylum Actinomycetota; class Thermoleophilia; order UBA2241; family UBA2241; genus CAIXSE01. Next base: position 123,536 of record CAVOVA010000027.1, on the reverse strand, counting down.
CCTCCGGGCAACCTCATCTGACGACGGACGAGACGAGCGAGAGGAGAACGACAGCTTGACCGACGATCTGCAGTACGTCGGCGGGAGCTACCCCGTCCACGACGTGGCCCAGAAGGTGACCGGGGAGCTCGTCTACGGAAGTGACTTCAGCGTGCCGGGCATGCTCCACGCCAAGCTGATCCTCAGCGCGATCCCGCACGGCATCGTCAAGCGGATCGACGCCTCCCGCGCCGAGGCGTTGCCGGGCGTCGTCAAGGTGTTCACCTGCTTCAACTCGCCGATGGACCGGTTCTGCCGGGCGCGTATCCACCCCGGTCAGGACCTCGCACCTCACGACGAGACGCTGTTCAGCGAGCACGTGCGCTTCGTCGGCGACCGCGTCGCCGCGGTCGTGGCGACGACCATGGCGACCGCGCGAGCGGCCGCGGCGCTTGTCGAGGTCGAGTACGAGGAGTTGCCTCCGCTGCTCACGGTCGACGATGCGCTCGCCAGCGACGACATCCTGGTGCACTCCACGGGCAACGTCGCCTACGAGCACGAGATCGACAGGGGCGAGCGACCCGACCTCGAGGGCGCCGTGATCGTCTCGTCGGCCACCAGCACGCCACGCATACACCATGCAGCACTCGAGCCGCACGTGTGCATCGCTCAAGGCCACAGCACCGGCGGCATGACGGTCTGGACCACGAGCCAGGGCGTGTACGCCGCGCGCACGGTGATCGCCGAGCTGCTGCACATGGAGTACCACCGCGTGCGCGTCATCAAGGTGCCGATGGGCGGCTCGTTCGGGGGCAAGACCGAGTACATCATCGAGCCCGTCGTCGCCTTCCTGGCGCGCGAGACGCATCGCGCGGTCAAACTCCTCCTCGACCGCGAGGAGTGCATGATCGCTACTATGGCGCGGCCGGCCACGAGGACCTCCATCCGCACAGCCTGCACGCCGGACGGCGAGCTCCTCGACTTCGAGGCGGCGACCACGCTGGACGCCGGCGCCTATGCCTCGAGTACGCCCGACTACTCCATCCACATGTGCAAGAAGGTGACCAAGGTCTACCGCGTGCCGCACTATCAACACAAGAGTCGCGCGGTGCTCACCAACACGCCGGTCGGGGGCGCGGCTCGCGGCTGGGGAGCCCCGGAGATGGCCGCGGCCACCGAGATCCACATGGACCGGGTGGCGGCCACCCTGCGGCTCGATCCGGTCGAGCTGCGTCTCAAGAACATGGTCGAGCCGTACGACACCGACCTCGTGACCGGCCTGCCGCTCGGCGACGCGCGCGTGCGCGAGTGCCTCGAGCGCGGCGCCGTGGCCTTCGACTGGGCCGCGCGCCGGGCCCGCCCCGCGGGCCGGGGCCGCTTCAGGCGCGGCGTCGGCGTCGCCGCCGGCGCCCACAAGAACGGCATGTTCGGCGCCTTCCCCGAGGCGAGCAACATGTCGCTCAAGATGAACGAGGACGGTACCTTCGAGCTGAACGCCAGTCTGCACGAGGTCGGCTGTGGCATCGTGACGACGATGAAGGTCATCGTCGCCGAGGTGCTCGGCGTGCACCCTGACCGTATCGCCGCGGGAGAGGCCGACACGGCGACGACGCCGTTCGACTACGGAACCTACGGCAGCCGCGTCACCTACGTCGTCGGCGCCTGCGCGCGCGCAACGGCCGAGAAGGTCAAGCAGCGGCTGCTGACCGCGGCCGCCGACATCCTCAAGGAGTCTGTCAGGCACCTGTACGTGAGGGATGGAGCGGTGCGCCTGCGGCACGACGACGAGCGCGCGATCGCGTACCGCGACATAGCGCGCCTCGGCGAGATGCGGCACGTGCCGTCGATCGCCGCGTCGGTGTCGTACTTCGCGGTCTCCAACCCCGCCTCGTACTCGGTCCAGTTCGCCGAGGTCGAGGTCGACTGCGCGACCGGTCTGACCGCGGTCACCGACTTCGTCGCCGTCGCCGACGTGGGACGGGCCATCAACCGCGGGATGGTCGAGGCCCAGTACCAGGGCGCGGTGCAGATGGGCATCGGCTACGCGCTCTACGAACACCTCGATGTGGACGAGCGCGGGCGCAGCGGGATCGACGGGTTCAAGAACTACCACATCGTCAACGCACCGGACATGCCCGACGTGCAGGTCCTCCTCGTCGAGCACGAGGGAGACGACGGGCCGTTCGGCGCCAAGAGCGTCGGCGAGATCGCGACGGTACCCACCGGCCCCGCGATCGTCAACGCCGTCAACAACGCCCTGGGCACCGAGCTCTCCGATCTGCCGCTCGTACCCGAGCGCATCATCGCCGCCCTTCACGAGCCCGAGGAGGTGCCGGCATGCAGCTCCTGCTGACCGTGAACGGCATGGCCTACGAAGTGGAGGCTCGCCCGACGGCTCGCCTGCTCGACGTCCTCCGCGACCAGCTGGGGCTGACGGGCACCAAGGAGGGCTGCGCCGAGGGCGAGTGCGGCGCGTGCACGGTGATCGTCGACGGAAGGGCTGTGAACTCCTGCGTGATGCTCGCCGTCCAGGCGCGGGGCAAGAAGATACTGACGGTCGAGGGCCTCGCCGACGATGGCGAGCTCGACCTGCTCCAGCGGAAGTTCGTCGAGTACGGCGCCGTCCAGTGCGGCTACTGCACGCCGGGCATGCTCATGTCGGCCAAGGCGCTGCTCCTGGCCAACCCCGTGCCGTCCGAGCAGGACATCCGCATCGCGTTGGCGGGCAATCTGTGCCGCTGCACCGGCTACACGGCCATCGTCGCCGCCGTGAAGGCTGCCAGCGGTCAGGACGCGACGCCGGCGATCGTGTTGCCGGGCGAGGCCGACGAGCTCGCCGTCGAGGCCAGCACGGACCCGGAGACGCTCGCCGTTGTGGACGAAGTCGTCGAGGCGGCCACGGCCGAGCTGGCGGAGCGCGGGGCACAGGCCCCGGACGACCTCACGTCTCCCGGTCCCGAGGGAGGTGAGTGACGGTGTCCGTGACCGAGATCGTGACCCCTAAGGCCATCGATGAACTGGTCGCCGCTCTCGCTGAGGCTACGCCGAGGACCCGGCTGCTCGCCGGTGGCACCGATCTGGTGCGCGCCATACGCCAGCCGGGAAGCGAGCCGGACGTGATCATCGACCTCACCGGGCTGGCCGAGCTCTCGTACGTGCGCCTCGACGGGGAGACGCTCCGCATCGGCGCGACTGTCACCTTCACCGAGCTGCAGTGGAACCCGCTCGTGCGCGAACACGCTCTGTGCCTCGGTCTCGCAGCCGCGCAGGTCGGCTCCGCGCAGGTCCGCAACATCGGGACCATCGGCGGCAACATCGCCAACGCCTCGCCGTGCGCCGACAGCGCCACGGCACTCACAGCTCTCGGCGCCGCGCTCACCACCGTCGACGGCGCAGGCAGCGTCAAGACCCGCCCGATCGCGGAGGTCCTGCTCGGACCCAACCATACGAGCCTCGCCCACGACGAGGCGATCACCGAGTTCTCGTTCGCTGCGCTGGGCCCGGAGCATCGCTCCGCGTTCGCCAAGATCGGCTCGCGCACCGCGGTCAGCGTCGCGCGGCTGAGCGCCGCGCTGGTCGTCCGCTTCGACGCGGCCGCCGGAATGCTCGCCGACGTGCGTGTCGCGCTCGGCGCAGTGGGCGGAGCCGCCTTCCGTGCCGCCGCCCTCGAGCAGACCCTGGAAGGGCGGCCGGCGGACGAAGAGTCCGCACGGCTGTTCGCGGAGGGCTGTGTGGCGGCCGTACAGGATTCCATCCCCGGCCGCTACTCGCTGCCCTACAAGCAGCACGCCGCGGTAGGCCTCGCCTACGACGCGTGGAATGGGCTGGCGCTGGTCAGCCCGCCCTGCGAGCCGGCCTGGGTCTAGGGATGTGCGCGCCGCGGCGGCGGCGTCAGGCCGTGGGAGCTGTCTCCGGCTCCGGTGCCGGCGCGCCCTTCAGCTGCAGCGCACGCAGCTCGTCCGGCGGGATGTGGCACTTGTACGTGTGCCCATTGCCTGCGTCCATCTCCGCCGGCTCCTTTTCCACGCAGATGTCGCCGAGGAACCGGTGACAGCGCGTGTGGAAGCGGCAGCCTGAAGGCGGGTCGGTCAGGCTCGGCATGGTGCCGCGCAACGGGACGCGGTCCTTCTGCTCCTCGAAGTCAAGGCGCGGGATGGAGCTGAACAGCGCCTCCGTGTATGGGTGGTGCGGCGGGCTGAACACGTCCGCCGCCGCTCCGACCTCGATGAGATCGGCGAGGTACATCACTCCGATGCGATCAGAGATGTAGCGCACCACAGCGAGATCGTGGCTGATGAACACGTAGGACGTTCGCTCCTTGGTCTGCAGTTCCACGAGGAGGTTGAGGATGCTCGCCTGCACGGAGACGTCGAGCGCCGACGCCGGCTCGTCGCAGATGACCAGGTGCGGGTCGCCGGCGAACGCGCGGGCGATCGCGACGCGCTGCTTCTGGCCGCCGGAGAGCTCGGTCGGCCGCTGGAACAGGAACCTCGGCTCGACGCGTACGTCGGCGGAGAGCTTGTCGACCTTGGCGCGCACGGAGCCTTCCCTGGCGCCGCCCAGCTTGCGCACGGCGCGTGTCAGGATCTGACGCGTGCTCCAGGCCGGATTGAGCGTCGAGTCCGGGTTCTGGAAGACCATCTGGATGGCGCGGAGGGCGTTCTGGGAGCGGCTTCCGGCCTTGGCCTTGAGAAGGCCGCCCTCGAAGGTGATCGTGCCGGAGTCGGGAGGGAGCAGACCCGTGACGCACTTGGCGAGCGTCGTCTTGCCACTGCCCGACTCGCCGACCAGGCCGAAGGTCTCGCCCTTCTTGAGGCTGAGGGAGACGTCGGCGACGGCCGTGAGCTGGTTGCGCCCGTCCTTGAACGTGCGCACGACGCTGTCGATGGCGAGGACGTCGCTCTCGCCGCCCCTCTCCGCGAGGCTGGTCGCCAGCACGGGGGTGGTATGCGGCATCTCAGGCGTCGCGGCGCAGAAGTAGCAGCGCACGTGGCGGTCGGAGTCGCCCAGCGGCACGGCGTGGTGCGGCGAGTAGGCGGCCGGGTCAGGCGGCGTGGCCTCGGCCTCCGCCCGGCCCTTGACGGCATCGTCGCCGGGCCACGGGAAGAAGTCCGGCTCGCGGCGCTTGCACACCGGCTGCGACATGGGACAGCGCGCAGAGTAGACGCAGCCTTCGAGGGGATCTCCGAGCGCCGGCAGGGTGCCGGGGATCGTCTGCAAGGCTGCGTCCGTCTTGTTCATCCCGAACCGTGGCACGCAGCGCAGGAGTCCCATGGTGTACGGGTGCCGTGGGTCGGTGAAGACCTCCTTGGCCGTTCCCTCTTCGACGAGCCGCCCGGCGTACAGGACGCCGACACGCTCGCAGAGACGCACGACCAGTCCGAGGTTGTGCGTGATCAGCAGGATGGCGGCGTTGATGCGCCCTCGCAACTCCTCGATGAGGTCGAGGATCTCGGCCTCCACGGTGGCGTCGAGGCCGGTGGTCGGTTCGTCGAGGATGAGCAGCTGCGGGTTTACCGCCAGCGCCATGGCGATGACCACGCGCTGCTGCTGGCCACCGGACAGCTCGAACGGATACCGGCGCAGCGTCCCGTCGGGGTCGGGGATGGCGACGCGGCGCAGGCTCTCGCGCGCCTTCTCGAGCGCCGCCTTCTTGTCCAGGCCCTCGTGATAGTGGAAGACCTCGGCGAGCTGGTCGCCGATGCGCATCGCGGGGCTGAGCGCCTGGGTCGGGTCCTGGTAGACCATAGCGACCTTGCCGCCGCGCCACTTGCGCAGCGCCTCCTCGCTCAGCGTGCTGACGTCCTGGCCGTCCACCAACACCCTGCCGTTGTCGAGGGTGCCGTTGGCGGCGAGGTAGCGCATGGCGGCCATCGCCAGCGTGGTCTTGCCGCAGCCGGACTCGCCGACCAGCCCGTAGGCCTCGCCGGGCGCGATCTTGAGGGTGATGCCCTTGAGCACCGGCAGCCTGCGGCCGCGGCGATGGAAGGTGACCTCGAGGTCGCTCACGTCGAGGGCGGCGACCTCGGTCATGGCCGGCTGCTGATTCTCCACGCTGCTCATCTGGAGAACGTCCTCCCCAGTCCGTCGGTGATGAGGTTCACGGCCACGACAAGCGACGCCAGGGCGGCCGCAGGGAACATCACGGTCCACGGGGCGATCTGCAGGAAGATGCGCTGGTTGGCGATGGTGAGGCCCCAGTCAGGCGACGGCGGCACCAGTCCGAACCCCAGGAACGACAGCGTGGCGGCGGTGAACACCGCGTAGCCGAGCCGGATGGTGCCCTCGACGATGATCGGCTGCGTGATGTTGGGGAGGATCTCGCGGCCCATGACGAACCACGAACGCTCGCCGCGCAGACGCGCGGCCATCACGTACTCGCGCTCGCGCTCGCCGATGACCGCCGCCCTGACGGTGCGGGAGACCACGGGAGTGAAGAGCGCGCCGATGGCGATGATGATGATCGCCGTCCCCTTGCCGAACAGCGAGAGGATGAGGATCGACGTGATGATGATCGGCAGCGCGAGGAGCACGTCGATGGCGCGCATGATGATCTCGTCGGTGATGCCGCGGTAGTAGCCGGAGACGAGGCCGATGATGCCGCCCCAGAGCAAGGCGAGCGCCGTGGCCAACGGCGCGATGATGAGCACCGACCGCGCCCCGGCCATCGTGCGCGCGAACACGTCGCGTCCGAGGTCGTCGGTGCCGAACCAGTGGGCCGAGCTCGGCGGCTGCAGAGAGTTGGCGGCGTCCTGCGCGGTGAAGCTCTGCGTGACCAACCCGGAGAACAGCGCCATGAACACCCAGAACAGGACGATGACGAGGCCGATCATGAACGTGGGGCTGCGCAGCAGGGCTCTGACGAGGTAGCGCCGTTGCCGCTTCTGTTCCGCCGCCGCCGCCGCGTCGGCCTCGAGTCCCTGCTCCTTGGGGCTCTCGCCGGGGAGCGTGACGTCCCTGTCCGCGGTGGCCGCGTCGGCGCGGAGCTCGAGCATCTCGGGGTCGTCGCCGAGCTGGCCGACCCGGTTCTCAAGGTCGGGCTCGGGCCCGAACGGCGTCTCACGCTCGTCGTTCACGTCACCCCCCCATCCGGATGCGTGGGTTGAGGAACGCGACGACGATGTCGGCGACCAGGTTGGCCAGCATGTAGACGATGGCGACCAGGAGGACGGCGGCCTCGAGCAGCGGGACGTCGTTCGAGAGGGCGGCGTCGACCATGAGCTTGCCGATGCCGGGGTAGACGAACAGGACCTCGATGACGACCAGGCCGCCGATCAGCCAGCCGACCTGGCTGCCGATGACGGTGACGGTGGGGACCATCGCGTTGCGCAGCACGTGCCCGAAGATGACGCGGTGACGCGGCACGCCCTTGAGCACGGCAGTGCGGATGTACGGCATGGAGAGCACCTGTACGGTCCCCACGCGGGCCATGCGCGCTATGTACCCCAGCTCGAGGAACATGAGCGGGATGGCCGGCAGGATGAGGTAGTACAGACGGTCGTAGAACGGCGAGCCCTCCGGAGGCATCGCCGTGACGGGCAGCCACTTGAGCCACACCGCGAAGATGTAGAGGAGAACGACTCCGCTGACGAACTCGGGGATGACCGTCATGGACAGCGAGGAGACCGTGATCGTCCGGTCCAGGGCGCTGTCTCTTCGGAGGCCGGCGAACACGCCGAGCGCGACGGATATGGGAACGATGACGACGAGTGCGAAGCCGGCGAGGAGGAGGGAGTTCCAGAAGGCCTCGAGGACCAGTGGCCGCACGGGCACCGCCAGCAGCGCCGATTCGCCCCAATCGCCGGTGACGAAGCCGCCTGCCCACGCCCCGTAGCGCACGACCAGCGGCCGGTCGGCGCCGAGCTTTTCGTTGAGCAGCTGGACCTGCTCCTCAGTCGCGTAGGGCCCCAGGATGGAGCGTCCCACGTCGCCGGGCAGCACCTCCGCAAGCGCGAAGATCAGCATCGACGCCAGGATCAGCGTCGGAATCATGAGGAGGAGCCGGCGTCCGATGAGTCGCAGCATCCCGGGGCCCGTACTTCAGTTCGTTTCCGTGATCCGTCTACCTTACGCGGTGGCCATGAAGCACATGCTCAGGTCGCAGTAGAACGAGCCGGGGCCCTGGACGCCGTACACGTTCTTCTTCTGCGTGCGGAGCTGGGTGATGTAGAACGGCACCATGATCGGGGTGTCGTCCTGCTGGATGCCTGAGAGCTGGGTCGCGAGATCCATGCGGGATGCCTCGTCGGCCGTGGCCTCATACTGGTCGAACGTGTCGACGAAGTCCTTGTTATCCCAGTGCGACGAGCTCCACACGGCATCCGGCAGCAGCATGGCCGAGGCGTAGATGCCCGGCGCCGGCCGGCTGCCCCACTCCGTGATGGTCATGGCGGCGTTGAGCCACGGCGTGGTGCCGTAGTAGTCGGCGTCGTCGCCTGCGTAGTACGCGTCGTAGCTGAGCTGGTCGAGCTCGACGGTGATGCCGGCCGGCTTGCACTGCTCCTGGATGAGCTGGGCGAGCTGGGGGTTCTCGAGGTACTTGGCGAAGGTGAGCTTGATCTTCATGCCGTCGGCCATGCCGGCCTCGGAGAGCAGTGCCTTGGCCTTGTCGTAGTCCTGAGCACGCTCCTCGGGCAGAGGCGGGCTGCCGGCGAACACCGTCGGATCCCAGAACGTGTCGAAGCCGAGGTTGCTGCGGTTGTCGTACAGGGCCTGGTTGATGGCCACGCGGTCGAGGCTGAAGGCGACGGCCTGGCGGAGCTGCTTGCCGTTGGCGCCGTTCCACGGCTCGACCTTGGTGTTGAAGGCGACCTCGCGGATGCCGGTGCCGGGGTAGATGTCGACGCGCAGGTTGGGATCCTGGAAGAGGGCTTGGGCGCCCTGGAACACGGTCTGCGGCTGGAGGTCTTGGGCGCCCGACTGCAGCTGCAGGTTCTGGGCGGAGTTGTCCTCGACCATGGTGTACTCGGTGGTGTCCAGGTACGGCAGCTGGCGCCCCTGGTCGTCCTTGCCCCAGTAGGTCGGGTTCTTCTTGAACGTGGCTCTCTGCTTGGGCGTGTACTGGTCGAGCATGAACGGGCCGGTGCCGACCGGGTTCTTGACGATGTCGCCCTGGTAGGTCCGCGGCAGGATGGCGGTGTTGTAGTTGCCGGAGGACACCATGTACGGGAAGTCCGCGAACGGCTTGTCCAGGTTGAAATCGACGGTGAGGTCGTCGACGGCTGTGGCGCCGCCGGGCGAGAGCACGCCGTTGAGCTGCGATAGGGCGCCGGAGCCGCTGTCGGGGTCCAGCACGCGCTCCATGCTCGTGATCACGTCCTCGGCGCCGAAGGGACTGCCGTCGTTGAACGTGACGCCTGAGCGGAGCTTGAAGGTCCAGACGTCGACCGTGTCGTTCGGCGTCCAGCTCTCCGCGAGCTTGGGACGCAGCGAGTTGTCGTCGTTGAGGTCGATGAGGTACTCGAGGAACTGGTACACGAGCACGATGCCGCCCTGGTCGTAGATCGTGACCGGGTCGGGATCGGTGATCGGCGCGGGACCAATCCACTTGAGGTTGCCGCCCATGACGGGCTCGGGCATGCCGGAAGCGGCCGGCGAGGCGGTGTCGGTGCTGCTGCCGCCGCAGGCCGCGAGCAGCTGTCCGGCTGCCGTCAACGAGAGGCCGAAGACGGACGCCCGGACCAGCAACTGCCGCCTCGTCATCTGCCCTCTGAGGACCTGATCGACCAGATGCTGGCCGTATTCTCTCGTGTACTTCGCGCTAGCCATATCGCTACTCCCCTTTGACGCAAGCCTGTGGAACGAGCGTTTCTGGCGTTGGCCCAGTGGACGGGCCGCCCCCGACACATCCGGGTCACCATACACATGGATGCCATGGATGGCAAGACGGAATTGACCAGACAGTTAGTTACCAGCCCCCTCTCGACCGCGCAGATGTTCTTCTCAACAGGTGACGCACGGTATTCCATGCGGTCAGCGCAGGCCTGCCCGTCAGATATGCGCTCCACCGCCCCGCGGAACGCTTACCCTTCGCCGGGTTCCTGCCGTTGGTATGTACCACAGGGGTCTATGGTACGCTTCAGACGGCCGCCCGGCAATGGTACGCCGCTCGGCACGGAGACCACCGTTGCATGGTTTCGAGGGGGTGAAGGTGGCGAGCGCGCGGCGCACACCAGAGCGGACGAGCCCGCTGTATCTGTGGCTCGCGTCTCTGCTGCGCGACCAGATCGAGGCAGGGCATCTGGGCGCCCACGGGTCCGTGCCCTCGGAGCGCGCCCTCAGCGAGCGCTACGAGGTCAGTCGCATGACCGCCCGGCACGCGCTCGAGACGCTCACGCTTGAGGGCTACCTGTACCGCCACCCCCGGCGGGGGACGTTCGTAGCCGAGCCCCGGCTGCGCTTCAGCGTCGGCAGCTTCACGCACAACATGACGGAGGCCGACCGCATGCCGGGCACGAAGATCCTCGCGGTCGCCACGGTCGATCCGGACCCCGTGGCGGCGGAGCTGCTGGGCGTGCCGGCGGGCGAAAAGGTGCACGTGCTCCAGCGGCTTCGGACGGCGGTCGGCGAGCCGATCGCCATCGAGAACATCCAGCTCTCCGCGGCGCGGTTCCCCGATCTGCTCGAGCACGACCTGGCGGGCTCGCTCTGGGTGCTCCTCCGGGCGCTGTACGACGTGCACCCGGCGAAGGCCGACGCGCGGGTGGTCGCGGTCACGCTGGACAAGTTCGAGGCCGAGACCCTCGAGGTGAAGGCGGGGAGTCCCGCGATCGTGCTCACACGAACGGTCTACGACACCGAGGACGCCGTCGTCGAGCTCGCGCGCGACGTCTACCGTGGGGACCGGACCGAGTTCTCGGTGACGGCGCCCGTCGAGGACAGCGGCGGGTAGGCCCGGCGCGGGACCTCAGTCGAGCCGCACGCCCTGCCGCTTCAGTTCGGCCTGCACGTGCGCGACGTCGACCGCGCCGGTGGTGCGACCGTTCTTCAGGGACACGGCCGCCGCCACGCCGGCGGCCTGTCCGGTCACCGTGCAGCACATCATGCCGCGTGTGGCCGCGTGGGAGATCTTGTCGCCGGCCACGCAGCGGCCGGCGACCAGCAGGTTGTCGATCTCCCTCGGGACGAGGATCCCGTAGGGCACCTGGAAGTAGCGGCCGGTGGTGGGCAGGACGAGGCGGCTGTAGCCGTCGAGGAACTCGGGGCAGATGCCCACGGCGTCGTCGAAGCGCGCCTCCCCGCAGACGTCCTCACCGGTGAGGTCGTAGCGGCCGCGGATCTTGCGCGAGTCGCGGGTCCCGAGAGTCATGGCGAAGGTGCGCAGCCGGGCGCGCTCGAAGCCGGGGGCGTAGCGGCGCAGCGCCTCGATCGCCATCATCGCCTGCCGCCGTCCCTCGATCTCCGCGCGCGTGAGGTCACGCACGTCGGTGCAGTCGTAGCCCTTCATCACGACCATGTTCAGGTAGGTCGCCTCGCCTGACGGAGTCTTCGAAGCGCGCCTCGCCGCAGACGTCGTCGCCGGTGAGGTCGTAGCGGCCGAGGATCTTGCGGGAGTCACGCGTTCCCACGGTCATGGCGAACGTACGCAGCCGGGCGCGCTCGAAGCCGGGTGCATAGCGCCGCAGCGCCTCGATGGCCAGCATCGCCTGTCGTCGGCCCTCGATCTCCGCGCGCGTGAGGTCGCGCACGTCGGTGCAGTCGTAGCCCTTCATCATCACCATGTTCAGGTACGTCGCCTCGCCCTCGTCGGTCAGGCGACCCCACGTGCCGCCGATGCTGTTGATGTCCTTCGGGATGAGGCCGTCCCGGCGCGCGGCGTCGAACGGCTCCTGCAGATACGGGCTGAAGAGATGGTCCTCCTTGCCCGAGGTCTCGGTGCGCCAGCACCGTCCCCAGTCGCCGTAGGTGGGTGACGTCTCCGCCACGTAGTCGAGGAAGCGCCGCTTGTCTACGCCGGAGCACGAGAAGACCACACTGACGCCCATCATCTCCTCGACCGGGGTCTTGCGATACGGCGCCCCGGCGCGGAAGGCCATGTCGGCGTCGCCGGTCGCGTCGATGACGCGCTCCGCGAGGACCGCCTGTCGCCCCGACTTGCTCTCGGTGATGACGCCCGTGACGACGTCTGCATCGACGATGGGCTCGACGGCCGGGCAGTGCAGGAGCGGCTCGACGCCTGCCTCCTGCACCAGCCCGTCGGCGACGACCTTGAACAGCTCCGGGTCGAGCGCCTCGCTGTCGGATTGTGACTCTGGCTGCGTGCCGCCGGCGGCCTGTGCCCGCTGCTCGAACTCGATGCCGATGCCCTCGACGTCGACGGTGCCTTCGTGCCGGTACCAGGCGATCGTCTCGACGCCCGCCTGCGTGATCGACGCCGCCGAAGCAGCCGTAGCGGTCGATCAGCGTCGTGTGCGCGCCGGCCCGCGCCGCGGCGACCGCCGCGGCGAGCCCGCCCGGCCCGCCGCCGACCACGAGGACCTCCGTCTCGTGCAAGACGGGCGTCGACCTCGGCGCTTCCGCTGATGTGCTTCATCGAGATCTCCCGTGGCGCGTGCGCGCTCGCATCCGGCGTCACGCGGATCGCGTCCGCGCCCTTTCTTGACAGAGTATGGCACAGCGGTCATGGTACATACCAGACGCGTGGTGCATACCGATTTGGCGCACGAAGGAGTGACGAGTCATGGGGCGAGCGGCGGACAGTCGAGCCGAGACCGGTGAGCGTCAAGACGACCGTCCCGCCGTCAGGGATCGGCGTGACCCGGCGGTCGGCGCCCAAGGATACCCGCAGGCGCCAGCTCCGACGCCTGGCAGGCGAGCACTTCGACGTGCTCGTCGTCGGCGGCGGTGTCACCGGATGCGGCGTCGCGCTCGACGCCGCCAGCCGCGGCCTCTCCGTCGCGCTCGTCGAGAAGCGTGACTTCGCCGCCGGCACGTCGAGCAGGTCGAGCAAGCTGATCCACGGGGGTCTGCGCTACCTGGAGCGGCTCGACATCGGACTGGTGCGCGAAGCGCTCCACGAGCGGCGACTGCTGGTGGAGACGCTCGCCCCCCACCTGGTGCACCCCACGCCCTTCCTCTTCCCGCTGGAGCACGGTCTGCGTGACCGCGCGTTCATGGGCGCGGGCCTCCTTCTGTACGACGCGCTCGCGGGCACGACGCCGGCGATGCCGCGTCACCGCCACCTCTCGCGCGGCGCGTGTCTCCGTGCCGTGCCGTCCCTGCGCGACGACGCGCTGACCGGCGGTATCCGCTACTTCGACGCGCAAGTGGACGATGCCCGGTTCGCCGTCACCCTGGCCCGCACGGCCTTCGACCACGGCGCCGCCTGCGTGTCGGCCGATCGAGGTCACGGGGTTCTCTGCGCGGCGGCGAGCGGATCGTCGGCGCTCCGCGCCGTCGACCTCGAGAAGGGCGACGAGTTCGAGATCAGCGCCCGCGTCATCATCAACGCCACCGGCGTCTGGACGACCGAGCTGGAGCGCCTCGCCGGCGTCCGTGATCCCCTCGTCGGTCCGGCCGTCGAAGGGCGTGCACGTCGTCGTGCCCAAGGCGTGCATCGACTCCGACCTCGCGCTCATCCTGCCCACGGAGAAGAGCGTGCTGTTCGTGTTGCCCTGGGGCGACCACTGGATCATCGGGACGACCGATACCGACTGGGAACACGGGCTGGACCACCCGTCTGCCACACGCGCCGACATCGACTACCTCCTCGGTCATGTGAACGCCGTCCTGCGGGTCCCGCTGACGCTCGCCGACATCACGGGCGTGTACGTGGGCCTGCGTCCGCTGGTGAGCGACGGGTCCAACGACACGGCGGCCATCTCCCGGGAGCACACGGTGCGCCGGGGCGCACCGGGACTCGTCAGCATCGCCGGCGGCAAGTACACCACGTACCGCATCATGGCACGTGACGCGGTCGACGTGGCTGCCCGCGAGCTGCCCTTCGCGGTCGCGCCGAGCCGCACCGAGCAGCTCCCGCTGCTGGGCGCCGTCGGCTGCGCCCAGGCGATGAGCAGGGCGCGGCTGCATCGCGGCGCCGCGAGGCTCACCGAGGAGCAGGTGGGACATCTCGTCGGCCGGTACGGGTCGCTAGCGCTGAACGTGCTCGACCTGATCGCCGGCGATCCGGACCTCGCCGCTCCGCTGGCCGGAGCGGAGGGGTACCTGGCCGCCGAGGTTCGCTATGCGGTGCTCTACGAAGGTGCGCTGCACGTCGACGACGTGCTCACGCGCCGCACGCACGTCGCCTTCGAGGCTCCCGACAGGGGCCGGGAGGCGGTCGCGGACGTGTCCCGGCTGATGGCCACGGCTCTCGGCTGGCCTGCGGACGTCGCCCAGGGCGAGGTCGCGCACTATCTGGCGAGGCTCGACGCCGAGGCGCAGGCGCAGGCGATGCTCGACGACGCCGCGTCGGACGCGGCGCGCGTCGCCGGTACGCGACGTGCGACTCCGGGCACGAGTAGCCGGCCCGCGACGGTCACGGCGCCACCGCCTCGCGGGCGCGGCTCAGGCCTCGGCGGCCGGCGGCACGAGCACGTACTTGCCCACGTGCCGCTTCTCGAGGAAGGCCGCCTGCGCCTCGCCGATCCGCTCGAGCGGCCAGGTCGCCGCGACCGGCGGCCGCAGCTCGCCCCGCTCGAGGAGGCCGATCAGCGCCGGGAAGACGGGCTCGTCCCACGCGGTGCAGCCGATCAGCGTGAGGTCGCGCAGGTAGAAGGTGCGCTTGTCGAAGCCGACGATCGGGCCGGCGATGGCGCCCGACGAGACGTAACGCCCGCCGCGGCGCAGGGTCGTGAGGAGTGCGTCCAAGCCGGCGCCCGAGACGTTGTCGACGACCACGTCGACCGACTGCTCGCCGAGGACGCCGGCGAGGTCGGCGTCACGGTCGAGGACGCTGCCGGCGCCGAGCGCCAGCACCTGCTGCGCCTTGCCGGCGCCGGCGACCGCCGTGACCTCGGCGCCGCGCAGCCGCGCGAGCTGCACCGCGGCGGAGCCGACGCCGCCGGAGGCGCCGCTGACGAGAATGTGCTGCCCCTCGCGGACTCCGGCGCGCTGCAGCATGTTCTCGGCTGTCCCGTAGGCGCAGGGGACTGCGCCCAGCTCGACGTCGCTCAGGGCGCTCTCCACGGGGAAGACCTCCGACGCCGGCACGCGCACGAACTGGGCGAAGGCGCCGTCGAAGTCGGAGCCCATCCAGACGTTGTCCAGAGACGCGAAGCCGCGCGGGCGCATGCAGGGGCGGACGAGCACGCGCCTCCCGACGAGGCCGTCATCACCACCGGGGCCGACCTCGGCGACGCGGCCGCAGCAGTCAGTGCCCTGGATGAAGGGGAACGGCGTCGGGGCGTCCCAGCCGCCGTCCTCTCGCTGGACGGCCTCCGCCCCCTGGGTCTGCGCGTCGCCCTCCGTGCCCTCGTCCACGGCGGCCGAGTACCAGCCGAGGCGCGTGTTGATCTCGGTGTTGTTGACGCCGGCGGCGAGGACCCGGACGAGGACCTCGCCTTCTCCGGGCTCAGGCCGGCGCACCTCGCGGTACGCGAGCTTGTCCAGCCCGCCGTTCCCGGTGGTGACCACGGCGAGCATCGACGGCTCCCCCGGAGCCAGGTCGAACCGCTTCGGATCGAGCGTCGTCTGGCGGCGGATCACCTCGTCCACAGAGCTCATCGCGCCCTCCGCTCTCCGGTGGGTGTCGGCGTCCCGCCGCCGGCTAGAGCCGGACGTCCAGAGACAGTCTCGCCAGCGTCTCCTCCGTGGGCACGCCGTCCTCGTCCCAGCCGCGGAGCCGGTAGTACTCGTCGAGGGCGGCGCGGAACTCGCCCGGCGCTCACCGTCTTGCCCGCCGCGGCGCCGTCGGGATGGGGGACGTCGAGGATCGCCGGCAGGCGGTCGTCGGCGGCCGTCGACGCCCTCGCGGAGGTTGAGCAGGCGACCGAGGTTCCAGATGCGCGCCCCGGTCGTCATCAGCTCCTCGTGGGTGACCTCGCGCCCCAAGAGGTGCCGGAAGTGCACGCCGAGGAAGTCGGTGTCGAGGTACATGTTGGCGCACCAGACGCCGGTCCACGCGAGGGCACTGAAGTCCTGCTGGTCGGCGACGAGCTTGGGCTTGCCCTCCAGCGAGTCGGCGGGCGCCTCGCCGCCGAGGATGTCGTCGGCGGCGGTGAAGGCGCGCATGTGGCAGGCGCCCCGGTCGGAGGTCGCGTAGCCGAGGCCCATGCCGAAGGTGCCGCGCGGGTCGTAGGCCGGCAGCTCGAGACCTTTGATGTGCGGGGCGAGCTCCGGCCGGCCCTTGAGCGCGGCGAGATCGCGGGCACCGAGCGCCAGCTCGGCACCCCAGCTCTCGCGCGCCGCGATGAGGGCCGGAGCGGCGAGGTAGCCCTCGGTGTCGCCGAAGGCGAGGCCGTAGTCGGCGGCGCCCTTCTCGCAGAGGTCCATGGCGAGCGCTACCACGGCGCCCGTCGACATGGTGTCGAGGCCGACCTCGTCGCAGGCGTGGTTGAAGGCGGCGATCGCCGCGAGGTCGCCGACGCCGCAGTTGGCGCCGCAGAGGCCGAGCGTCTCGAACTCGGGACCCTCGCAGACCTGATCGCCGAAGCGGTGCACCTGGCGGCAGGCGAGCGGGCACTGGGTGCAGGCGCGGATCTTGGTGCGCACGGCCAGCAGCTGGGCGGAGTCGATCCGCCCGGCGTCCTCGAACTGCCCCGAGCGCCAGTTGCGCGTGGGCAGCGCCCCGGCCGCGTTGACGAGGTCGACGAGGAAGGGCGTGCCCTCCTCGTAGGTCCACGCGTTGTCGTCGGTGAGGATGCGCTCGCTCTGGAGGTCGAGCATGTCGCGCGCGAAGGCGGCGGCGTCGCCGACGGTGACGGCGCCGGTGCCGCGCACCACGATCGCCTTGAGGTTCTTGCTGCCCATCACGGCGCCGGCGCCGCCACGGCCGGCCTTGTGGTACTGGTCGGTGGAGAGGCAGGCGAAGGGAACCTGCTGCTCGCCGGCCGGGCCGGTGGACAGTACTTTGTGGTGCGGGCCCATCTCCTCGCGCACGAGCTGCTCGAGGGCGGCCGTCTCGAGGCCCCAGTAGCGGCCCTCCGCAGGCAGGAACTCGATGCGGTCGTCCTCTACGAGCACCAGGACCGGGTGCGGCGCCCTCCCGCTCGCGACGACGATGTCGTAGCCGGCGTACTTGAGTTCGGGCGCGAACGACCCGCCGACGTACGAGTCGAGGAGCGTGCCCGTTGCCGGGCTCTTGCAGCCGACGGCGAGGCGGGAGCAGGTGGCTGCTGCGGTGCCGGCAAAGGGTCCGCTGGCGAGGATCAGCGGGTTCTCCGGCGCGAGTGCGTCGGTGCCCGGCGCGAGCTCCTCGAAGAGGTAGCGCAGGAGCAGGCCCTTGCCGCCCAGGTAGAGGCCGGCCCAGTCCTCGTTCAAGGGCTCGACGGTCGCCGCCAGGCGGGTAAGGTCGAGTCTCAGTACGCGTCCGGTGTAGAAGTCCATGTGTCCTCTCGGTGCTGTCCGCCCCGGGTCATGGCCCTCCTCCGGGGTGCGTGCTACACTGTCGCGGTCGATTAATCGACCGGTCAATCAGGGGCCTCATTGCACCGTGGCCGGCGAAGGATGTCAAGCGTGACCGGCGTCCGCGGACAGGAGGAGGCGACAGACCGGTGACGGCGACGTCGCGAACCGGCAGGACCAGCACGGGCGGCCGGGGTTCGTTCCCCACCGATCTCCACTTCGCCTTCGAAGACCCCCTGTCGTCGCTTCCCGAGACCGCCCGCAACCTGCTCATCGCCGCCAAGGCCATCGTCGCCGAGGAGGGCTTCGAGGCGCTCACGCTCAAGACGGTGAGCGAGCGCGCCGGCGAGAACAAGGCGATGGTCGCCTACTACTTCGAGAACAAGGCGGGGCTCATCGCGGCGGTCCTCGACTCGGTGATCCACGACGAGTATCTCGACTCGGTCTCCAGGATGAAGAACGTTGCGCCGGGCGAGCGGATTCCCCGGCTGATCGAGGAGATGCGCCGCATGGCCGCCTCTGTCGAGGACTTCGCGGTCTACTTCGAGTTGCTCCCGCATGTCCTCCGCGACGAGGTGCTGCGGCGGCGCATGGCCGCGCTCTTCCGCTGGTACTGGACGACGAAGCTCGACTGGCTGGGCGTGGGTAGCGGGGCAGCCGCGCTGGCCGACCCGGACCTGCTCGGCCTCGCCCAGCTCCTCAGCGCCGTCATCGACGGGCTGGCCATCCAGGCCGCCGTCGACCCCGAGGTAGACCTCGCGAATCCCTACCGGGTCCTCGCGCGCATGCTCGAGTTCGTGGAACCCGAGTCGCTCCAGGCCTGAGATCCCGCGTCGGCCGCGGGCTTTCGCCGCGTGCGGCCCGTCCGGCTCAGCGCCCCGCTCTCGCAGCGAGCTCCGTGAGCACGTCCGGCGGCAAGTCGAATGCCGGTGGCTGGGCTCTGAGCTCTCGCCCTCTCTCGCGGAGGCGGTCCACCAACGTCTGCTCTCCCTGGGCCTCCCAGTGATCGTGCATCCACCAGTCGAGCACAGAAGGCTGCCAGAAGGTCCTGTGCTGCTTGCGGGTATACGGGCGCGCGAGGTGGTTCCCGCCCGGCCCGGCGGTGCGGATCTCATCGACGACGAAATCGAGGTCGTCGAGCGACACGCCGCGCAGATACGCGCGGACGTACCCGGCGAGCTCGTCGCCGAGGATGATCGACTCGTAGGACCCCTGGAACGACGCCTCCACGTAGCCGACGTCGTGCATCAGCGTGCCTCCCGAGAGCGCCGCGAGCGCCAGCGTCATGGCGGTCTCGAGCGCCCACTGCCCGTCGAGTGTCTTGGCGTCGCTGCACCCACCGAAGGTGAAGGTGGGGAGGCCGTAGTGGCGCCCCATCTCGGTGCCGGCCTGCTGGAGCGCCATCGTCTCGGGATTGCAGTAGGTGAGCGCCGACGTGCGCATGCTCAGGCCCGTGTGCAGCGCTCCGTAGACGAACGGGGCGCCCGGACGAGCCACCTGATGGATCACCAGGCCGGCGAGCACATCCGCCGTACTGACCGTGACCATGCCTGCCCTCGAGCAGGGGGCCGAGGTGCCGGGGGCGGGCGATGACGAGTACACGAGAGGGAGGCCGAGCTCAGCGCAGGCGATGATGCGGCCGGCCGAGTCCCCGGCGATCGCGAGCGGCGGCGAGGGCATCGCGTAGATGATCAGGGAATCGGCGTCCCCGCACAGCTCGGCCATGCCGCGCAGGTCCGCGAGCGTCTCGGGCGCGCAGGTCGCGCAGATCATGATCGGCTTGCGCGTGGTGCGGAGCAGCTCGGCCACTACGGCCATGTCGATGTCGGTCTCGGGGACGTCCGCGGGCAGAGCCATGGACATCACGTAGTCCAGGTTGGGCAGGCGCTCCGTGAGGGCGGCGAACGCGGAGACATCGCTCAGGCGCGCCCGCCGACGCTCTCCGGTGTCCAGGTCGTGGGTGTACAGGCAGTCGCCCCCGGTGCCGAAGTAGACGCGGCCGTCCTCGATCGACAACGGCTCGAGGCCGCCGCGGGACTTGAGCTTGAAGCTGCGCGGCGCGGCCGCCAGAGCGCGCTCGACCAGCTCGGCGCCGAAGCGGACGCGTACGCCGTCCACGCGCGCTCCCGCGGAAGCCAGCATCGCCCGCGCGCCTTCGTGATGGATGTCGACCCCTGGGTCGGCGAGGATGGAGACGGCGGCCTCATGCATGCGCAAGCACGCCGATTCGTCCCACGTCACCAGTCTGCTGTCAGTCATTCCCGCGCTCCTTGACGCTCGTGGCTAGCAGACGCATCGGGAGGCGTCTGGATTCATACGACCCGCCGCAGCAGCTGCTGGGAGAATCCCGCGTGGCGGCGGGCGAGCTCCGCGGCCGTCGAAGCATCACCGGCGCGGACGGCCGCGAACTGGTCGCGAAAGTCCTGCATCGTCTCCGCGAGCTCCTCGCCGGGCGCGGAGGGCAGCCGCCGCCCGGCGGCGATCGCCAGCCGGATGGACAAGGAGAGATACCAGTCCAGCGTGGCGAGGAGATAGCGGTTGCCGGCGAGACGATGGATGGCATGGTGCAGGCGATGATCGAGGGCGATCAGCTCCAGATAGTCGCCAGTGCCGGAGATGGCGTCCAGGTCGGCGACCACAGCCGGCGGCGGATCGTGGCCGGCGCTGTGCTCGGCGGCCAGCCGGGCGGCCGCGGCTTCGAGCGGCGAGCGGACCTCGAAGATCTCCCTGATGTCGGTGAGGTTGATCTCGCTGACGGTCACGCCCCGACGCGGGATGATGGCGACCAGCCGCTGCTGGGCGAGCCGCTGCAGCGCCTCGCGGATGGGCGTGCGTCCCAAGCCGAGCCGTTGCTGCAGCACCTCCCCAGCAAGCACGTCTCCGGGGGCGAGTCGCAGCGAGCAGATGTCCTCGAGGAGAATTCGATACGCCTCCTCCGCCTGCGTGGCCGCAGGCTCGTCGAAGAGGAGCAGCCTTGGCTCAGCGCGGACGACCATGGGTGCAGCCTAGCTGATATACCTACTGCATATCAAGCCTTCGCCGACGCAGGCGCGACGGGCGCGGCGGGTCTTGACGCGCCCCTCAGCTGAGGCAGTACTTGTCCAGCTGGCGACGCACCAGCGGGTCGAGGTCGTCCGGCGGTTCGTAGCGGCAGAGCAGCTCCTCGACGCGCAGCTCGGCGGCGGCGGCCAGATCGTGGCCGCCGAGCCCCCTCCAGGTCTCGTAGGGCGCGCGGTTCATGAGCGAGGGCCGCGCGCCGTCCCGCGCGTGCCGCCGTGTGTGGGCGTGACCGAGCACGGTCCCGCCCGGCCCGGCGGCCGCGACCACCTCGAGGGCGAGATTCTCGGCGTCGATCTCGATGGGCCGTCGCGCGCGTCGCAGGGCGCTGAGCACCTCGTCGTCGATCACGAACTTGTCCGGCGAGAAGCAGTTGAACGAGGAGAGGATGCCGGCCGCGTGCAGCACGAACTGCGCGCCGGTGCGCAGCACGGTGTCGATGGCCAAGGCCGACTCGATCCCGGCCTGGGCATCCGGTACATGAGCGTCGGTGACCGAGCCGCCGGCGCGGACCGGGACGCCCAGCCAGTGACCGAGCCGCACCGTTGCCTCCATGAGCGACCAGTACTCAGGCGCACCGATCATGAGCGCTCCGCTCTGCATCGACGAGAGCGACGAGGTTCCGCCGTAGAGGAACGGCGTCCCGGGGCTGGCCAGCTGCGTGAGCACGAGTCCGACGAGCAACTCCGCGTGCTGAACCGCGAGGAGGCCGGCGAGCGTGAGCGGCGCGGTGGTGCCGCCCATGGCGCAGACGGCGACGAGCACCGGCTGCCCGAGACGCGCCAGACGCAGCAGCACTTGCGCACCCTCCGCTGAGAACTGCAGCGGTGACGTGGTGTTGATCACCGACCAGAGGCGCGGCCGCGCGTGCCAGTCCGCGCCGTACAGGATCTCGAGCACGTCCGTGGCCACCTGGAGCTCGCTGAGGGACGCTGACGGTGTACCGGCAGTTCTTGTCGCTGGCCGTGGCGTGCAGGTGGGCGACCACCTTGGGCCGCTGTTCTTCCGGGATGTCGTTGGGCTCGACGCTGTAGCCGAGCACGTCGACGTTGGGCGAGAGGTGGGCGAGCCGGACCGCCGTGGCCAGGTCGGCGAGCGTGCCGCGCCGGTACTCGCCGCCGCTCAGGACGAACGGCGGTCCGGAGGCGCTCGCCAGCACCGCCGGCTCGTCCAGCCCGACGCACAGGTCGAGCTCCGGCCGGCGGCCGGCCACCGTGTAGCCGGCCGGCACGCTCGCCCGAGCCTGCTCGACGAGTCCTTCGCCGAAGCGGGCGCGCTCGCCGTCCACGACGGCGCCGTGCGCCGCCAGCAGCGCGAGCGCCTCGGGATCGAGGACGGCGCAGCCGACCTCGGAGAGCAGCTTGAGGGCTGCCTCGTGGATCTGACGGCAGCCCTGCTCGTCGAGGACGGGCCGGGTCGATGCACTCACGGTGTCTCCTTCGCGGCGACTGCCCCTCTCCTACCTGCCGGCCGCTACGTAGGCGTCCACGAGTTCGTCCACCGTCTGCTTCAGCTCGGCGCTCAGCGGCTCGGGCTTGTGGTTGGCCATGATGTCCACGAGCTTGAGATGCGCCTTCTCCGTGGCGTCGAGCGAGCCGGCGGCCTCCCAGTTCTTCTGCGTGCTGCGATTGAGGATCGTCGGCCGCCACTGCAGGCCGCGTACGTGCCGCTTGGTGTGCTTCTGGCCGAGGAAGTCGCCGCCGTGGCCGACAGCGGCGATGGTGTCGAGCGCCAGTGTCTCCTCGGTGACCTCGATGCCTTCGAGCACGCGCCGGTTCATGGCGATGACCTCGTCGGTGAGCACGACGAGCTCGCCTGCGCCGGTGAGGCCGAAGTCGAGGTAGCCGATGTCGTGGTTGAGGTTGGATCCGGCCTGCATGGAGAGCAGCGTGAGTTCGGTGATGTCGATGCCGGCGTTGGCGTCGACGCACTGCGAGTCGCTGGTGCCGGCGTAGCCCCAGTTGGGGATGTCCATCCACTTGGCCATCTCGGTGATGCCGAGGTAGGTGGTGTAGTACTCGGCCGAGTTGTAGAGCGCCTGCACGGTGTTCATGTCGAGCTTGACCGGGCCCATGCCGGTGAGCAGCGGCGAGCCGGGGCGGCGCAGCTGGTGGATGACGACGCCAAAGAGCGACTCGGCGACGGCCTGCACGATGTGGCCGGCGTGCGTGATCGGCGCGGTTGCGCCGGCGATCGGCGCCGCCGAGTAGATCACCGGGATGCCCCAGTCGGCGCAGAAGAGCAGCTTGTCCAGGACCTCAGGCGCGTGCTGCAGCGGGCTCACGGGCTCGGCGTAGTGAATGAAGTACGGCTTCTCACGCAGCTCCTCCGCGCCGCCGCGGAAGGCGCAGGCGATCTTCCACATGACCTCGATGTCGTCCCCGGCGGCGGCGGTCATGACCATCGGTTTGGTCGTGTTGCTCACCATGGCGCGGAAGCACTCAAGGTAGGAGGCGTAGGCCTCGATGTCGTGCGGGTGGGCGGCCGACATGATGAAGTCGATGTTCGGCAGGCCGTCGCACAGATGGGCCATGTTGGCCGTGTCGGCGAGGAGGCTCGGGCGACGCTCGCGGGTCTCGAAGTCGTAGATGCTCAAGAGGTCCGAGCCGGTACCGAAGTACGAGTTGGTGCCGCCCAGCTCCATGGCGAGCTCGCCGTTGCGGTCGTACACGTGGATCATCTCGGGGATGGTGTCGCGGGCCGCGGCCACGGCGTCACGCGGGATCTTGACGAGCTCGTCGCCCTCAATGGTCGCGCCGGCGCCGGTGACGAGGAGCTCGCGCGCCTCGGCGTGCGGCACGGTCATGCCGATCTCGGCGATGATCGTGAGCGCGGCATCGTAGATCATCTGGCACTTCTCGTCGGAGAGCATCCGGAGGCGGCTCTCGAGCACGCAGGGGGGCAGGTCGGTCATCGCGATGTCTCCTTGGGGGGTCTCATGGCTCTGGGGGGTCTGTCGACTCGATGAAGGTCTTGAACGCGCCGAGGCCTTCCTCGATCTGCGCGGTGGTCACGCCTGAATAGGCCAGACGGAGATGGTACCCGGTCTCGCCGGGCAATGCTTTCCCGAAGTGCAGGCGGGTGCAGAAGGACACGCCGGTGCGCTCGAGGAGCAGCCTCCGGAACTCCTCGTGACCGGTGCAGCCGGTCTGGCGGACGGCGCCGGTCACGTCCGGGTACAGGTAGAACGTGGACTCGGGCGTGTGGCAGCGCACGCCGGGGGTGGCGTTGAGGAGGCGCAGAGCGGCGTCGCGCCTTCCCTTGAGCCGGGTCATCATCTCGCGCGGTCCGCTCTGGTCGCCGGTGATGGCCTCCAGGGCGCCGTACTGCGTGAAGTGGTTGGGGCACGACTCCACGTTGACGTTGAGCCGCGTGATGATGTCGACGATCGGCGCCGGGCCGATGGCTGCGCCCAGTCGCCAGCCGGTCATCGCGTACTTCTTGCTGAACGTGTAGAGGATGACCGTGCGCTCCTGCATCCCGGGGAGCGAAACCAGCGAGCGGCTGGCGCCCTCGAAGCGCACGTCGAAGTACGCCTCGTCGGCGAGCACCACGAGGTCGTGGCGGAGCACGATCTCGGCGATTCGCTCGAGCTCCGCCGCCGTGCACTCCGCCGCCGTGGGGTTGTGCAGATCGTTGAGGATGAGCAGGCGGGTTCGCGGCGTGATGCGCCGCTCGATCGCCTCGAGATCGATGGTGTAGCGGTCTCCGTCGTCGACGTAGCGATACGGGACGGCGACCCCGCCGAGGAATTCGATGAACGAGGCGTAGATCGGGAAGCCCGGGTCGGGGTACAGGACCTCGTCGCCCGTGTTCATGGCGGCGAGCAGGAACTTGCCGATCACCGGCTTGCCGCCGGGCTGCACCGATACGTTCTCGGCGGCGTAGGTCACTCCGCGGGCGCCGCCGACGTCGGCGGCCAGCGCCTCGCGCAGTGGCGCGATACCGGCGTTGGGGCAGTACGTGGTCTTGCCGTCGCGGATGGCGCGGTTCATCGCCGCCACGATCGGTTCGGCGGTGGGGATGTTCAGGTCGCCCAGGTGAAAGGGGTAGATGGTCTTGCCCTGTGCCGCGAGCGCGGCCGCCTCGGCCGAGACGGCGAAGACCGTCTCGGTGCCGAGTCGCGCGACGCGCTCAGCCGGCGTGAAGCCCGCCGGCGGGCCGGCGGGCCTGCTGAGGTGTTCCGCGGGGTGCGGCGTCACGAGCGTCTCCAGTCGCGTCCGGTGGCCCTGGTCAGCTCGCGTCGTCCGCCCAGGAGGCGAACTTCTCCCGCTCCCCCTCGAGCATGCGGTAGCAGTGCTCCTCCTCGGGGAAGGCGCCGCCGCGCACGTCGGCGACGTACTCGCCGAGCGCGGCGGTGGAGACGGCGGCCAGGTCGGCGTACTTCTTGACGAACTTGGGCGTGAACGCGGCGAAGGTGCCGAGCACGTCGCTGACGATGAGCAGCTGGCCGTCGACGTCGGCGCCGGCGCCGATGCCGAGCACGGGGATGGGCAGCTCGGCGCGGATGAAGCCGGCGACCTCGGGGGGCACCGCCTCGACGAGCAGCAGCTGCACGCCGGCGGCGTGCAGGGCGCGGGCGTCCTCGACCACCAGCCTGGCGGAGTCGAGCGTGCGCCCCTGGGCCTTGTGGCCGCCGAGCTGGCCCGAGGACTGCGGGGTGAGGCCGATGTGGCCGCAGACGGCGACGCCGGCGTCGAGGATGGCGCGCACGCGGGAGACGGTGCGCACGCCGCCCTCGAGCTTGATCGCGTCGACGTTGGCCTCCTTCAGGAAGCGGATCGCGTTCCTGACCGCGTCCGCGTCCGAGGCCTGGTAGCTGCCCAGGGGCATGTCGCCGACGACGAACGTGTCCGGGGCGCCGCGGCGCACCGCCTCGGCGTGGACGATGCACTGGTCCATGGTCACGGGCACGGTGCCGGCGTAGCCGTAGACGCACATGCCGAGCGAGTCGCCGACGAGGATCATGTCGACGCCGGCGGCCTGCTCGAAGCTGGCCGTGGGGTAGTCGTAGGCGGTGAGCCAGGCGATCTGCTCGCCGGCGCGCTTCATCTGGTGCAGGTCGAAGAGACCTTTCTTGGCGGGCATGGGTGAAACCTCCTGTACAGGGGGATCGTCGCGGCGATGCAGCCGCGGACTACTCCACGGTGACGATGGGCCAGCCGTCCTCTGCAATGGGCTCGGCCATGATGAGCATGGTCTCCAGATTCATGACGCCGGGGATGCGTGCGATGTCCACGCGGATGAGCTGCCCGAGGTGGTCGAGGTCGCGCAGCGCCAGCTCGACCACCATGTCGAACTGGCCGGTCACGTGGTAACAGGTGCGGACGCCGGAGACTTCCTTGACGCCCCTCTCGAACTCCCGGATGGACTCTTCACTGTGCTCGCGCAGGCGGGCGACCACGAGCGCGCGTACGGTGATGCCGAGCGCGGCGGGGTCGATGACGGCGCGGTAGCCGCGGATCGCGCCGCTGCGCTCGAGCCTGCGGACCCGCCCGAGCATGGCCGACGGCGAGAGGCCGAGCTTGCGCGCCAGCGCGAGGTTGGACATGCGTCCGTCCTCCTGCAGGGCCAGGAGCACTTCGCGGTCGAGAGCATCCACGCCTTCCCCCTCCGGGAGCCGTCGGTCATCTGCCGCGAGTATTCAGCGTAATGTTCGACGCGTCAAGCCGCCGAGCGAATATTCTGCCGCTGAGAGGCGGTCAGACTCGCCGGATTGTCCGTGGAGCTCTCAGTCGGGCGCGCCGGCGGGCTCGCCGGCGACGAGGTCGGCGAGCGCCTCGAGCACGGCGACGCCGTCGTCGAGCACGGCCACATCGGCCTCGGTGACGATCGCCGCGTGCTCGTCGGTGTCCACGGCGGCGATGAAGCGGGCGCGCTCGATGCCCCAGAGGAACGCGGGCGCGCCGGAGGCCCCCGCGGTGAGGCACACGGCCGGCGCCACACGTGTACCGGAGACGCCGACGAGCCGGTCCAGCGGCGCCCACGCGTTCATCGCCACCGGGCGGGTCACGCCGAAGGCGGCGCCCATGCGCCGGGCCGCCGCCCCGAGGCGCTCGACGCCTTCGGGACTCCCGGCGCCGCGCCCGGCGACGACGAGGAACCTCGCCGCCTCCAGGTCGCCGGTCGACGGCGATTCGAGCAGTTCGACGTCGGCGAAGGGCGGGGGGGTCGTTTCGCCGCCGCGATCCGCCGCCTGCGCTGGAATGTCCGCCACGACCCGGTGCTCGACTGGAGGGCTCTGCCGGGCGCCGTACCAGCCTGCGCCGGCGATGACGTACCACGGGCGCTGGCCGAACTCGACGCGCGCGGTGAGGTGGCCCGAGTAGACGCCTCTGCGGCTGACGAGCCGCGACGCATCGACGGCGATGTCGAGCACGTCCGTGGCGACACCCCCGCCGCTGCGGCAGGCGAGGCGCGTGGCGAGCTCGGTGCCGAGGGGGCCGCCGGCGAAGACGAAGAGACTCGCGCCGGTATCTTTCGCGAACCTTTCCACGGCCGCGGCCATCAGGTCCGGTCGCCGCGCCGGCGTGCGCACCAGGACGACGTCGCGCGTCGGCGCTGTCTCGACGAGCCGCTCTCTGTCGTCCTCGCCGGCGTAGAAGAGCAGGGTGACGCCGGCCGGCGGCGCGGCCGTGCCGTCGGGCGCGGTCGTCCACGTCACGCCGGCGTGCAGAAAGGCGCCGAGTGCCCGCGCCTGACGCCCGGCGGCGGTCGTGGTGCCGTCGAGGACGGCCACATACGTCGGCTTCTGGTCGGCCTTCACAGCTTCTCCAGTTCCGCGCGCAGGTGCTCGTGGTACAGCGTGTGCGCCTTCTCGGCCGGGGTCGCGCCACCGACGATCACGCCGGCCCGGCTGCGGTCGACCAGCGTCAGGCCGGCGAGCGCGGAAGGTTCACGGACGAGCGCCGCGGTGACGTCCACGCCGAGATCCGTAGCTGACAGCTCGGCGATCGCCGCCTGCCTCACGGCGAGCCGGTCGCTGAGCGTGGGCACCCGCAGGTGTGAGACGACCGCATTGCCCACGGCCAGCACGCAGGGCGCCCGCATGGTCGCCCGGACGAGCCCGTCGTCGGCCGCGAAGGTGACCCGGAGGCCGTGGTCCCCGGCCGGCTCGATCTCCATGACCTGGGTGATGCACGGGCGCCCGAGCATCTCGGCGACGACGAACGGGATCGTCCCGTCGTCGCCGGGGCTGTTGCTGCAGCCGAGCAGCAGGACGTCGCCGCCCAACTCCCGCGCACAGGCGGCGACGAGCGCCGCCGTGGCCGCGGGGGCGAAGTCGAGGCCGCCGCCGGCGCTCACGCCGCCCGCCCGCCCGGCCTCATCGGGCGCGACTCCCGGACCGACGCGCGCGGCGCGCTCGTAGCCGAGCGCCCGCAGGGTCTTGAGGAAAGGATCGGCCTCGCGGCCGGCGACGGAGAACGCCCCGAGACCGGTCTCGAGCCCCTGCTTCGCGCGCGCGTCGCGCAGGCGCAGCGCCAGCTCGAGCGCGCTCTCGTCGAAGGTGTCCAGGACGCGGCGCACGTAGCGGGCGTCGACGCCGTCCTTGGCGGCCCTCACCCAGTCGGACGCGCGGAGCGCCTCGTAGTCGGGCGTCACTTTGAAGCCGACGGCGATCCGCAGCGAGCTCACCGGCGTCGCTCCTCGTCGAGTCTTCGCGGCGCCGGACATGCCTGCGGCCGGCGCCGCCGTCGCCCGCTCACAGCGGGATGATCGTTCCCTTGTTCATGATGCCGTTCGGGTCGAACGACTTCTTGAGCGTCTCGAGGATGTAGTAGGACGAACCGTACTCGTCCTTGACCCACGGCGCTCGCGCCTTGCCCATCCCGTGATGGTGGACGATGGAGCCGCCACGCTTGAGCGTCTCCTCGCAGATGATGGAGATGATCGGCAGATAGTACTTCTCCGTCTCCTCCTCGGGTCCGACACCGACCACGTTGAAGAAGTAGTTGAAGTACATGTTGGTGCCGTTGATGTAGCTGTGGGACGAGTGGCCGCCCATCATCGTGATGTCTGGGATCTCGGCGATGATGCGCGCCTTGGCCGCCTGGTAGATGTCGTTGATCGAACCCCAGTCGGCGGAGATCTCCGTGGTCCGGTTCACGTTGCGGGTCTGCCGGATGCGCTCGTCCTCGGCGACGATCTTGTCGGGGCCCCAGCAGAGGTCGTTGAACCAGGTCTCGATGTAGGCGCTGTCGACCGGCGCGCATTCGGGGTGCTTCGCGACGATCCCGGCGATACCGTCGGCGGTCGCGCTGGCGATCCCCGGCGCGCCCTCGGCCATGAAGAGCAGCACGCAGTCGTCCTCGGCGGCGAAGTGGGAGAAGTGGATGCCGGCGTCCCCGGGGTCATAGACGCGCGCCACCGACGGCTTGTAGCCGTTGACCATGACCTCGCGCAGGACCTCGAAGCCGGTCTTGATGTCCTTGAGCGTCCAGCCCAGGAACACGTTGTTCTCGGGGAAGTAGGGGAAGAGCTTGACCGTCACCTCGGTGATGAAGCAGAGCGCGCCTTCGTTGCCGATGACGACGTGACGGATGTCGGGGCCGGCGGCGCGGCGCGGCACGTTCTTGATGCGGCAGGTCTGGCCGCCGGGGAATACAGCCTCGAGACCGACGACCATGTCCTCGATGCCGCCGTACAGTGTGGAGAACTGGCCGATGCTGCGCGTCGCGACGAGGCCGCCCATGTGAGCGACGGGCTTGGACTGCGGCGAGTGGCCGGTCGTCAGCCCGTGCTCGCGTACGCGGTCCTCGAGCGCCTGCAGGGGCACGCCGCACTGGCAGGTGGCCTGCATGTTGTACGGGTCGATGCTGACGATCTCGTTCATCGCCGAGCCGTCGATGATGACCGAGTCGGGCACGACGCTCTCGAGCCCGCCCTCGGTCGCCGTGCCGCCCGTCCTCGGGATGACGTTGACGCCGCTGTCGTTCGCGAAGCGAAGGATCTCGGCGACCTGGCCGGTATCGGCCGGCAGGACGACGGCCGCCGGCACGGGTGCAGTGTGCACGTCGAAGATGTTCTGCAGCTTGCGGAAGTTGTCCACGCTGCTTTCGACGAGCACCTTCTCATCGGTGACCACGGCCTCGGGCCCCACGATGCGCTGCAGGCCCTCGACGATCGCTTCTCTGCTCAGTGACATGTCGCGTTCCTTTGCGTGTCGATATGCGCTCTCGTCGTCATTGGAAGATGGAGAACGACTGCTCGAAGATGGGGTCGGTGGCATCGCGGATGGCGCGATATACGTTGACGTTCATGCGCTGGTAGACCTCGTGATTCGTCGCGTCGGGGGCGAACGACTCGCGCTCGCGCTTCATGGCCGCCGCGGCGGTCGTGAAGTCGGGATACACGCCAGTGGCCACGGCGGCGCAGATGGCGGACCCCAGACTGGCGCCTCGCCTCCCGTCGTTGCGCGACGCGGGGATGCCGAACACGTCGGCGAAGATCTGCATGAAGAGCGGGCTGTTGGCGCCACCGCCGGAGATGACGATCTCGCGGAGGTCGATGTCGAGCTCCGCGCACATGGCGTCGACGTTCTGCTTCATGGTCAGGGCGATCGCCTCGAGGATCGAGCGGTAGACGTGGCCCCTGGTGTGCCGCACGTCGAAACCGATGATCTCGCCCTTGCGGAAGGGCTTGTCGGTGGGGGCGAGCCAGTCCAGGACCGTCATGAGACCGCAGCTGCCGGCGGGGACTTCCACGGCCTCGCGCTCGAGGTACTCCTCGCGCGAGATCTCCTGGGCCGCCGCCGCCGCGGCGAGCTCCGGCCCCAGCAGGTCGAGGAACCAGGTGAGCGTCCACATGCCGCGTCGCACCCCGCCGCTCTCGTAGAGGTACGTGTTCGGGACGCAGGCGAAGTTGGTCCAGAAGTCCGCAGGAGCCTTGCGGTTCTCGCGCCCGTGCACCATGGAGGCGATGTAGGTGCCCAACGACACGAGGGCCGTGCGTTCGTCGAGCGAGCCGGAGCCGAGCGCCTCGACCGCCTTGTCGTTCGCGGTGGTCACGACCGGCAGACCCTCCGGGATGCCGGTCGCCGCGGCCGCGTCGGCGGTCACGTACCCGGCGATGTCGCCCGGCATCTGCAGCTCCACGAGCAGCTCCGGGCGCAGGTTGAACTGCGAGAACAGCGTCGGGTCCCACTGCCACGTGTCCGTGTCGATCGGCCACTGCAGGATGATGTTGTTGGCGGCGCTGTCGCGGAATTGCCCGGTGAATCGGTGAGTCACGTACCCGGACGAGGTGGTGGCGTAGGCCAGCTCGGGATCGTCCGGGACCCAGGGCTCGTAGGCGCGCGTGTCCATCCAGCTCACGACGGGTTCCAGCAGCGAGCCGTCGGCCTTGAGGAAGGTCTTGCAGCAGCGGATGGTGCACAGGCCGACGCCGAGGATGTCCGCCGGGTCACCGGGGAACTGCGTCATCGCCTCGCGGCTCGCCGCGACGATCGACTCCCAGAGGTCGTCGTTGGGATGCACGGCATACCCCGGCCTGGGGTGCTCCATCGGGAGCAGCGTCCGTCTGCCCTCGCAGACCACGTTCCCCCGGAGATCGAAGATGACGACCTTGGCGCTCTGGGTGCCGTTGTCGATGCCGATCAGGTACTTGCCAGCCATCGCCCTGTTCCTTTCGCCCTATCGGACGAGGTAGCCGCCGTCGACCACCAGCACGTGGCCGCTGATGTAGTCCGATGCGCGGCCGGCCAGGAAGACGGTGGCGCCCATCAGGTCCAGGGGCTCGCCCCAGCGCGCGGCCGGGATGTGGTCGAGCACGCGCTGGTTGGTCACCGGGTCGCTGCGCGTCGCGGTCGTGATCTCCGTGGCGTAGTAGCCCGGAGCGATGCCATTGACCTGGATGCCGTGCTCGGCGAGCTCGTCGGCGTACGCTTTGGTGAAGCCGGCGAGGCCGTGCTTCGTCGCCGCGTAGGCCGACGACCAACGGCCGCCGAGGAACGAGAAGAGCGAGCAGATGTTGATGATCTTGCCGGCGCGCTGCGGGACCATGATCTTGGCCGCCTCGTACGCTGTCTCGAAGGCGGCCGTGAGGTTCACGGCCACGGTGGCGTCCCACTGCGGGCGGCCGAACTCGAGAACGCTCGCGAGCGGGCAGATGCCGGCGCTGTTCACAAGGATGTCGAGTGAGCCGAGACGGTCGACGCAGGCGGCGACGATCTCGGCGGGCGTGCCCGGCGCGGTGACGTCGGCCTTCATGTACTCGAAGCGGCCGCCCTCGGCCGCGACCAGCTCGCCGGTGGAGCCGTCGTCGTCGACGATGCTCGGCGCGAGGACGCTGGCGCCGGCCTTGGCGAGCGCCAGCGTGAACGCCTGGCCGAGGCCGGTGTTGCCGCCGGTCACGATGGCGTTCTTCCCCTCGAGAGAGAAGTAGTCCATCGCGAAGTCACTGATGTCCGTCACGGCTTGCTCCTTCACTGGCGGCAGGGCGGGCTCTCGGGCCCGGAGTATTCGACCGGATGTTCGCCAAGTCAACCCGCCCGGAGAACATCGTGCCGCCGGGCGGCGCGTCTACGATATTTCTCTCTGCGGTTGCCCGTCCTTTCGGGTCACTCGGGCTCGAGCTCCGCGGGGAAGCCGGGTGCCCGCAGGTCGGTGCCCACGGCCTCCTCGAGCATCTTGACGACCATCGGCGACTGCGCGCCGCCGCCGTACATCGAGCGGGCGCGCGCGAAGATCTGCTCGGTGAGGCCGCCCAGCTCGAGCGGCACGCCGAACTCACGGCCCATCTGATGGGCGAAGTAGAGGTCCTTGCGGGCCAGGTCCATCGTGAAGTTGATGTTGTAGCTGCCGTTCAGGATCAGCTGGCCCTCGGTCTCGTGCACGAAGCTGTTGCCGGAGCTGGCCCTGATCACGTCCCAGGCCAGCTTGAGGTCGATGCCGCCCTTCTTGGCGAGCATGAGCGCCTCGCCGTCGGCGACGAGGTGGATGAAGGCCAGCATGTTGGTGATCACCTTGATCACCGAGGCCTGGCCCAGCTCGCCGATGTAGAACACGCGCCCGCCCATCGCGTCGAAGGCGGGGCGGTGCTTCTCGTAGACCTCCTGCTTGCCGCCGACGAGCACGGTGATCATTCCGGCCTCGGCGCGGTGCACGCCGCCGGTGACCGGCGCCTCGAGAGTCTCGATGTCTTTGGCCGCGGCGAGCCTCGAGAGGCGCTGCAGCTCGTGGGCGTCGTTGGTGCTCATGTCGATCCAGGTGCCACCGGGGGCGAGGGACTCCAGGACGCCGCCTTCCTCGGCGACCACGGAGGCCACCGCCTCCGGCGAAGGCAGGCACGTGATGATGGTGTCCGACGCACGCGCGGTCTCCGTGATGGAGTCGGCGCAGGTGGCGCCCGCCTTGCCGAGCTCGACGGAGCAGCTGGCGTCCACGTCGTAGACGGTGAGCGGGAAGCCGGCACGCAGCAGGCTCCCGGCCAGGTGCCTGCCGAGGGCGCCGAGCCCGATGTAGCCGATCCTGAGCGTCATGTGTCCTCCGTTCGGTCCATCATTCCTGTGAGGGTCGCGCCGCTACTCGCGCCGGGCGCGGCGCACGCTCTCCGCGTCGATGTCGCAGATGGCCGCGAGCTCGTCGATCTGGTCCGCTGCGAGGCACGACCTCTCCTGGTGCTTGGCCAGCAGACGCCCGACCTCCGCCTCGGCGACGTCGTTCTCGGTGACGCCGTCCTCTACCCACTTCTCGTACGAGAACCGGTTGGAGACAGACGGCAGGTAGTGCTCGCCGCTGCGGATGCGGCGCGCCGTGTCACGCTCGGCCAGATAGCCGCCGCCGGGCCCGACCTTGGCGATGCTCCTGGTCGCCAGGGTCGCGTCCGAGACCTCGACTTCCGCCTGCAGCCGCCGCGTCATCGCCGCGATCTCGTTGTCGACCACCGACTGCGGCAGGTACATCGTGTTGTGCGAGTCGATGAGCCCCCATCCGGTGATGATGTCCGGGTTGGCGCCGCAGACCGTGCCGAGTTTGAGCGCCTTCTCGTAGCCAGCCTGCAGGCCAGAGCGCTTGCTGTCCGTGGACATGCCGGGGTTGAGGGTCGGCACGCCGAGGTAGTGGCCGACCTCCGTGGCCATGGCGCCCATGAGCGCGCTCTCGACGCTGCCCATCGAGAAGGTCGTGCGCAGCATGTCGAGCACACCCGACCCGAAGCAGAAGATGAGCCGGGCGCCGGGAGCCGCGACCTGCAGCGCCGTCGCGGCGCCGAGGAACTCCGCGACACCCTGGACGACGGAGCCGGCGAGGGTGACCGGCGAGGTCGCGCCGGCGATGGACATCGAGTAGGCGTGGACCGGCACGCCGTGCCGGGCCAGGGCGACGTGGATGTCGAGGGCCGCCCCGTCGATCTGCAGCGGGGAGGCCGCGGTGACCACGGTCGAGATCCTCGGCCGCTCGCGGAAGCGCGCGAGGTCGCCGGCGAGCGCTTCGCAGATACGACCGACGGCCACCGGGTCGCCCGGAGGGTCGACGAAGGTCACGTGCTTGGTGGTCTCGGTGAGCAGCGTGAAGTACTCGACGAGCTCGCGGCGCTCGGCAGGCACGTCCGTCGCGCTCACCTGCGTCCACATGATGTCGAGCTCGGGGAGCTCGTCCATGAGGCCGGTGCACTCGAGCAGGTCCCGCAGCGTGCTGGCGCGGCGGATGCCGGTGCGGTAGTCGAGCGTCTTGGCGACGCAGCCGCTGGGCGCGAAGTGGAAGGGCTCGCCCTCGGCGAGCAGGACGTCGTCGTCCGGCGTCGCTCCGGCGAACCGGACCTCACGCGGGCACCGCGCGAGCGCCCACTCGACGAGCTCGCGCGGCAGGAGGGCGATGCCGGTGTCGTCGTCGACCGCGGCGCCGCGTGCGGCCAGCTCCGGCAGGACCGCCGAACCGGCGAAGCGCATGCCCACGCCGGCGAGCAACTCCATCGCCTCGTCGGCGATCCGGCTCTTCTCGGCCTCGGACAGCCAGGCCGTGCTCGCTTTCATGGCCACACACCTCCACCAGGTCCGCACATGCGACGCCGGTGGCGAGCCGGCGTTGGGGGCGTCGCCCCGGGGCACAATTGCACCAGACAGAGGAGATGTCAAGAATGCACCACTCGTTCACAGGACTTCTTCGCTCCAAACGACTCATCGCAACGACAATGGTTGCGATTTCGTTGGAAAACAAAAACAATGGGCGACGACCCGTGGACAGGTCGGCCGCAGGAGGAGCGCCATGATCAGAGCCGGGCAGAGGCCGTTCGGCACCGTGGAGATGGACGAGCTCGATCGCCGCATCATGACGCTGCTGCGTCCGAACGCGCGCCGCACGTACGCCAGCATCGCACGCGCCGTCGGTGTCTCCGAGCCGACCGTGCGCAATCGCGTCGACCGCCTCATCACCGGGGGTGCGATCTTCCCCATGGCGAGGGTGAACCCGGCCGTCATCGGGTTTCCCGTCGACGCGATGGTCGGCATCCGCGTGCATCGCGGCTACGCGAAGGGCGTCGGCGCGAGCCTGGCGGCGATGGAGAACGTCGCCTACGTCGGCTATACGACCGGGTCGTTCGACATCCTCATCGAGGTCCACCTGCCGGACAACGAGGGGCTCTACAAGTTCCTCAACGAGGACCTCGAGGAGATCGAGGGTATCGCGCACACCGAGACGTGGCACATCCTGCGCACCGACAAGACCAACTTCGAGTGGGAAGGCGAGAACGTCGGCAAGGAGCCACTCGACGGTGGCGGCGATGGCGACGGCGACGGAGAGCGTTCTTGACTTCACCTCGCGGCTGATGTGTAGTGGCCGCTAATTGACCGGTTGATTAGTGCGGGCGACGCAGCGTTCGGCGGCGGCCGCCTCACGAGGAGGTATGGCATGACGAACGAGGCCCGGGTGCCGACCCGAATGGGCGACGGCGCCTTCACGCAGATGACGCGCAGCGAGATCCGCGCCGATCTCGTCGCCGGTTCGGAGGTCGCGGCCAAGCGCGCCAAGGTGCCGCTGCTCACCGACGACGAGATCGACCACCTGCTCGAGATCTACGCCTCGCCGCTGCGCTTCGTCGGCGTCGACGTCGGCGAGGAGATCGTCCTCAGCTGCGACGGCACAGGCATGAAGACGCATGCGACGCGCATCCAGGACCTGCAGTCCTACGAGCAGTGGATGGGCGCCGACCTGCTGGAGCTCTGCGTCGGCGACTATTCGCTCAAGGTCGTACGGACGATCCTCGCGTACGAGGCCCAGTACATGCACGACGCCCAGCTGTGCACGATCGCGCCGCTGCAGTATGGCGTCATGCCTAATCTGGGCCTCTACTCCAAGCCGGACGGTCCGTGCGACAACTGGAACGAGCTCCTCCCGCTCGGCAAGATCACCGAGGCCCGAGCCGCCGCCGAGGAGGCGGTCGAGATGGCCGTCGTCGACATGGTCAAACTCGCCGAGTCGCAGTGGGAGGCCGGCGCGGACGCGATCGATTGGGACACCACCGGCGCCTCCGGCGACCCAGAGTTCCTCGCCGCCCTACGGGCGACCGCGATCATCCGCGAGAAGTACCCGGACATGGGCGTGCAGCTGGGTATGGCCGGCGAGTTCGTGCTCGGCATGCACGGCCAGCTCGAGTGGGACGGCGTGCGGCTGGCCGGCCTGTGGCCGCGCGAGCAGCTTCTGCTCGCGCAGAAGGCCGGCGCCACGATGTTCGGCCCCGTCGTGAACGTCAACACCGGCAAGTCGCTCGCCTGGAACATGGCCCGCGCGATCGCGTTGATCAAGCCGTGCATGGAAGTGGCCACCATCCCGGTGCACCCCAACGCGGGCATGGGCGTCGGCGGCGTGCCGATGTTCGTCCATCTCCCCTCCGACGCCGTGTGCCGGGCGGCCAAGTCGTTCGTCGAGCTGCTGCACGTCGACGGGTTGTAGGTGGGCTCGGGCGATCCGCACGGAATGCACAACGCCCACGCGCAGGCGGCGAGCATCGGCGGTATTCGGGCAGGCGGAGACCTGGTTGCCCGTATGCAGATGACTCGGGGCATGCGCCTCAAGGAAGCCAAGCAGTACGTCGCCGACAAGCTCGGCGTGACTCCCTTCGACCTCTCGGACCCGGTCGCCATGACCGACGTCCGCAACGAGCACGGCTTCGGCCGCGTCCACAGCTACGCCATCAGCCAGCCGTGGCAAGCCAACCAGATCGAGGCGAAATTCAACATCGCCCGGGTGCTGGACGTGCCCATCAACAGCGTCGAGAAGTTCAAGGAACGCACGGCGGGAGGCTGACGATGATTCGTAACCCGCGCGCCGGCGCGCGCAAGAGCGGCGGTTTCAGGCTCGAGGTGTTCACCGACGACGAGCTGCGCGAGATCCACGGCGCGACGCTCGAGGTCCTGGCGCGCACCGGCGTCTTCGTCGAAGACGAGGAGGCCCGGGAGATCTTTGCGACGGCGGGCGCCGACGTCGACCGCGAGAACAACGTGGTGCGCCTCCCGGCGCACCTCGTCGAGGACGCGGTCCGTGCGGCGCCCTCCACCGTGGTCATGTGCGGCCGCGACCCGGCCAGGGATGTGGTGCTCGAGGACGGCCGGGTCGGCTTTACCAACTTCGGCGAGGGCATCCAGGTCGTGGACCCCTACAGCGGCGAACTGCACGAGAGCCGCAAGCAGGACGTCGCCGACTGCACGAAGATCATCGACGCTCTGCCCGAGATCGACGTCGTCGAACGGCCGCTCGGCGCCCACGACGTGCCGCCGGACACGGCCTCTCTCCACAACGCCGAGGCGATCTTCACCAACACGACGAAGCACGCCACGATCGGGCCGCTCTCGGGCTTCTGCGCCCGCAAGATGATCGACATGGCGGCGGCGATCGTCGGTGGGCGGGAGCAGCTGCGCCGCCGCCCCATCCTCTCGTTCCTCACCTGTCCGGTGAGCCCGCTCAAGCTGGTCAGGGACGCCTGCGAGATCATCATCGAGGGCGCCCGCGCCGGCGTCCCGGTCAACGTCCTCTCCATGGCGATGGCCGGCGGCTCGTCGCCCGTCAGCCTTGCCGGGACGCTGGTCACGCACAACGCCGAGGTGCTCAGCGGCATCACGCTGGCGCAGCTCACGCAGAGGGGCGCGCCCGTCATCTACGGCTCCTCGACCACCGCCCTGGACCTGCGCTTCGCCAGCGCTTCGGTGGGCAGTCCCGAGTGCGGCATGATCGGCGCCGGCGTCGCTTGCCTCGCGCGCTTCTACCTGCTGCCCAGCTGGGTCGCCGGTGCGTAGGGCGACTCCAAAGTGGCGGACGCCCAATCCGGTCACGAGAAGACGATCACCAGCCTGCTGCCGGCGTTGGCAGGGGCCAACCTGATCTACGGGCTGGGGATGCTGGAATCGGGCGTCACCATCGACTACGCGCAGCTCGTCATGGACGCGGAGTTCGCGCGCATGGTCAAGTACTGCGTCCCGGGGATCCCGGTGACCGACGCGACGCTGTCGGCCGACGTGATCGCGGAGGTCGGGCCGTTCAGCGACTTTCTCTCGCACGACGACACGTTCAAGGGCATGCGCGGGCAGTCGTCATCGAAGCTCATCGACCGGCGGGTTCGCGAGGAGTGGACCGCCGACGGGGCGACGACGTTGTACGACCGCTCGCTCACCGAGGCCCGGCGCATCCTGGAGACGCACCAGCCCGAGCCACTGCCGGACGGCGTTGCGGCAGAACTTAAGTCGATTATCGCTGCCGCGGAGAGCGAATTAGGAGTGCGCTGACGCATTGGACGGTGTAGTGTTCGGTCCGGCGTCCTGCCGCAGGCGGCTGGACGCCGGACCGAACAACGCCATCCAGGAGTGACGTGACGATGTCAGACAGCAGCAAGGAGATCGGCGCCGGCCGCGTCAGCTTCCTCAGCGAGCAGCAGAAGCGGCGCATCTACGAGACGGCCCTCGGCGTCCTCGCCGACATCGGCATGGTGGTGCTGCACGAGCAGGGCGAGCAGGTGATGCTCGAGGGCGGCTGCACGAAGGATGAGGACGGCCTGGTTCACGTTCCGGCTGCGCTCGTCGAGCAGGCGCGCGAGTCGGTGCCCCGGAGCTTCGTGGTCTACGACCGCGACGGCGAGCCGGCGATGGACCTCGGCGGCCTTCGCTCCTACTTCGGCAACGGCTCCGACGTGATGCACCTGCACGACCTCGAGACCGGCGAGCGCCGGCTCGGCAGGCTCGAAGACGTCAGCGAGGCGGCTCGTCTCTGCGACGCGCTGACCGACATCGACTTCGTCATGTCGGGCGCCTACCCCGATGGCATGGAGGCGCAGGAGGCGTACCCGCGCCAGTTCCGCGCCATGATCGCGGCCACCACCAAGCCGCTGGTCATGACGGCCGGCGGCGTCGAGACCGTCGAGCCAATGTGGCGCATGGCCTGCGCCGTGCGCGGCGGCGCGGAGGCCCTGCGCCAGAAGCCGTATTTCGTCATGTACAACCAGCCGGTCACACCGCTCAAGCACCCGTTCGAGACGGTGGACAAGTTGCTCTTCTGCGCCGACACCGGCGTGCCATCCACCTACTGCCCCTCGCCGGTCGCCGGCGGCACGGCGCCGATCACCACGGCCGGTCAGATCACGCTCGGGATCGCCGAGGCGCTCTTCGGTCTCGTCATGCACCAGCTGCGCGCTCCGGGCGCGCCGTTCGTCATCGGGCAGGGTCCCAACACCCTGGACATGGCGACGTCGCAGTCGTCGTACAACTCCCCCGAGTTCATCCGCGCGTACGCGTGTGAGGTCGAGATGGCCAAGTGGCTGGACATCCCCAACTGGGGCTTCAGCGGCCACACCGACGCGCAGCTCGTGGACGCCCAAGCCGGCATGGAGGCCGACGAGATCACCAAACTCTCCATGCAGCTGGGCGCCAACCTCAATCACGACGTCGGCTACATGGACTTTGGCCTCTCCGGATCCCTCGCCGAGGTCGTGCTGGTGGCCGAGTTCATCTCGCGCAACCGGCAGCTGCTCAAGGCGATCGAGGTCAGCGACGAGACGCTGGCCGTGGAGGTGCTCAAGGCCGTCGGTCCCGGCGGCGACTTTCTCGGCCAGCGGCACACGCGGCGCCACCTGCGCGGCAACCAGTGGCGCTCACAGATCCTCAACCGGGCGAGCTACGACCGCTGGTTCGAGAACGGCGCGACGGACGCGACCGAGAAGGCGCGGCAGAAGGCGCGCGAGGTGCTGGCGACGCACGAGGCCGCTCCGCTGCCGGACGGCCTGGCCGAGCTGCTCGACGCAGTGGTGCCGGCCGGCTGAGAGGCTTCGCCCGGCCGGCAGCGTCCGTGGGAGTTGCCGCCGGAAGTGAGGGACCACCAGGCGGGAGGCGAAGGGATGAAGGCATACCAGCTGGTCGAATGGCAGCAGCCGCCGCTGCTGCGCGACGTACCGGTTCCCGAGCCGGGGATCGGCGAGGTCCTGCTCCGGATCGGCGGCGCGTGCGCCTGTCACACCGACCTGCGCATGATGGACTGGCCCGAGGGCGCTCACGACTACGACCTGCCGTTCACGCTCGGGCACGAGAACGCCGGCTGGATCGAAGCGCTTGGGCCGGGCGTCGGCGGCTGGCAGATCGGCGAGCCCGTCATCGTGTACGGCTCGTGGGGCTGTGGCCGCTGCGCGGCCTGCCGTGAGGGCCGCGAGACGCTCTGCGAACGAGCCATCACCGAGGACGTGCCCGTCGGTGGCTTCGGCCTGGACGGCGGCATGGCCGAGTACAT
Organism: uncultured Thermoleophilia bacterium; assembly: GCA_963699725.1. GTDB lineage: Bacteria > Actinomycetota > Thermoleophilia > UBA2241 > UBA2241 > CAIXSE01. Next base: position 83,301 of record CAVOVA010000027.1, on the reverse strand, counting down.
GATCGTGCCCCACGCACGGCTCCTTGTTTCCCTCGGAGACCTGGACCCGCGGACGGCGGCGCCGCTCTCCGACGCCGCCCTGACCCCGTACCACGCGATCCGCTCGGTGCTGCCGCTGCTCCTCCCCGGCGCCTGGGCGCTGGTGATCGGCGTCGGCGGCCTCGGGCACATGGCGGTGCAGCTGCTGGGCGCCGTCTCGGCGGCTCGCGTCATCGCCGTCGACGTCGACGCCGCGAAGCTCGAGCTGGCGCGCGAAGTCGGCGCCGAGGAGACCGTCGCCGCCGGCGAGGCGGCGGCGACCCGGATCCGCGAGCTCACCCGCGGACTCGGCGCCATCGCCGTGTTCGACTGCGTCGGCTCGGACGCGACGATGGCGCTGGCGTCGTCGGTGGTCCGGCCGGGCGGCGCCATCCAGGCCATCGGCCTGGCTGGAGGGCGGCTTCCCGTGGGCTACGGGGCGCTGCCGTTCGACGTGAGCGTGACCGTTCCGTACTGGGGCAGCGGGGGGGAGCTGATCGAGGTCGTCGGGCTCGCGCGCGCCGGGAAGATCCAGGCACACACCGAGTCATTCCCGCTCGAGCGTGCGCACGAGGCTTACGAGCGCCTGCGCGCCGGCGCGGTTCTGGGGCGCGCCGTGATCACCCCGCACGGCTGAGCGCCTCGCCGGGCTCATCCGGCCCGAAGGCTCAATTCGCGGGAACGGTCCGCCCGGACGCCCACTCGCCCAAGAAGGCGATCTTCTCGCGCGCCGTGGAGGCTATGGGTGGCATCTGCCGCAGCTCGGCGCGCAGCAGGTCGTCCGTGAGCGGCGCGCCGGTCGAGAAGGCGGTGTAGAGCGCCGAGACGACCACCTGCTCGAGCTCGGCGCCGCTGTAGCCCTGGCTCGCTCGCGCCAGCCCCGGCAGGTCGAAGCCCTCCGGCGCCTGCTTGCGCCGGCGCAGGTGGATGTCCAGGATGGCGGCGCGCGCCGTCTCGTCCGGCAGGTCCACGAAGAAGGTCTCGTCGAAGCGACCCTTGCGCAGCAGCTCGGGCGGCAGGCGCTGCACGTCGTTGGCGGTGGCCACCACGAACACGTCGCCGCGGCGCTCCTGCAGCCACGAGAGGAAGGAGCCGAGCACACGCTGAGAGGTGCCGCCGTCCTCAGCTCCGCCGGCGGCGAACGCCTTCTCGATCTCGTCGATCCACAGGACCATCGGCGAGAGCTTCTCGGCCGAGCCCAGCGCCCTGCGGAAGTTCTGCTCGGTCTCGCCGATGTACTTGTCGTAGAGCGCCCCGGGATCCAGCTTGACGAGCGGCAGCGACCACGCCGCGGCCACGGCCTTGGCGCAGAGGCTCTTGCCGCAGCCGGGCACGCCCACGAGCAGCACACCGCGCGGGAACTCGAGACCGAAGTCCGCGGCGCGCTGGGGCTCTTCCATGAACGCGCGCCGCTTGCCGAGCCACTCCTTGAGGCGCACGAGGTCCGCGATCTCGTCGAGCGACTGCTCGGTCGGGCAGAACTCGAGGAGGCCGTCGCGCTCCACCAGGTCCCGCTTGGCGTCGATGACGCGCTTGACGTCGTCGGCGTCGAGGCGGCCGTCCTCGACGATCACCCGCGTGAGGAGCTTCTCCGCCTCGGCCAGCGCGAGCCCCTTGAGGTTTGCCAGCAGCCGGTCCCGGAGGGCGGGAGTGAGCGTCACGCTGATCCCCATGCGCGCCGAGAGATCGCGGATGACGCGGCTCAGCAGCTCGTCGTACTCCGTGCGGGTGGCTACGGGGAGGCGGACCGGCCCCACCAATGGACGCAAGGCCTCCGGGAGCTTGACGTCCGCGCCGGTCAGGACGACGGCGCCGGCGCGACCAGAGAGTTGCTGCGCGGCTTCGCGCAGAAGGTCGCTCACCTCCGGCCTGTCGAGCTCCGGGCCGAGGCCGTAGAAGACGTACAGGGCCGGCAGCTGGGAGCTGATGACGTGGCTGAGAGCGGTGCGCGGGTCCTGCGAGCCGTAGACTCCGGTCGGCGTGCCTGCCCGGCGAAGCCCGGTGGCGCGCCGCCACACGAACAGCGGGAGCTGCAACTGCCACGCGGCGCGCTCCACGAGCGCTTCCGCGCGGTCTTCCTCCTCCGTGTCGATCTGCAGCGCGCCGTACCGCGAACGGATCAGGAGCTCGAAGTCGTGGAGCGGATCGTAGTCCATCGCGCGGTACGCTACCTGCTTTGTCGGCTGCGCGCCAACTCGATCAGGACGGCCCGCAGGCGGACGCTCTCGTCGCGCGCGGGAGCGGACCCCGTGCGGCGGATTCTGTTACTCCGTCGCGAGGGACAGCATCTGTATCGCTTCGTTGCTGCAGCCCGTGGCGCACAGGCCGCAACCGCGGCAGAGCGACGGCTCGAGCTCCGGCCGGCCGTCGGTGCGGCAGACGATCGCGTCGAACGGGCAGCGGAGTCCGCAGCGGCCGCACGACTTGCAGAGATCCATGTCGATGCTCGCGACGTGCCGGCGCACCGGCCACACGTCAGCGGCGCCGAGCCGCTCCGTGGCCAGGTGAGGGAAGCAGCAGTCGGTGCAGCAGTTGCAGATGGCGTGGGGGTCGTACTCGCTGCGCCCGATGTAGTCCGTGTGCATGAGCCCAGAGCGGTCGGTGGCGCGCAGGATATCGATGGCGCGCTCGGTCGAGATCTCCCAGCCCAGACCGCGGTCGTTCTCGAAACGCAGACACACGTTGACCGGCTTGCGGCACTTGCCGACGATGGCGCGGCAGTCGCACGGCCACAGGTAGACGTGCGCCTCGCCGGCGATCACTTCTTCTGCCTCCGACAGGAGCAGATACGTGTATCCGGCCTCCGACGCGTCCGTGGGCCGGCCGTCCTTCAAAGCTTCGAGCCCTTCGCGGATCGATGCGGTGTAGTTCTCGACCTCCCAGTCCGCAAGCTCCCGGTGGACGGCGAAGGGGATGTCCTTCCAGCCTTCGAAGATGGCCCAGATCTCCAGGCGCGTGCGGAAGTCGGCCGGCGCGTGCACGCCGGCCTCGTCGACGTCGAGAACGGCGCGGCGGACGGCGCGCTCGAGCCGAGACGCGTCGAAGCTGGCGAGGCGGGCCGCGCCGTCGCCGGCTCTCCCCGACCCTCCGTCGGACGCCTGCGCGGCCGCGGCGAGGACGAGCTCTGCGTCCTCCTCGTCGTAGAACCGATCCAGCCAGGGCAGGAGAAAGTCGGGGGCGCCGACCGTCGCGGCTACGGCCGCCATCGTCGGCGTCACCTCGTGCGCTGCCACATCCGTCTCGCTCACATCGCTCCTCCCGTTTCCATGTCCGACCGCTGCGATGGTACGACATCTTCCGGGCGATGCGACCCCGGAACGCATCTTGTTCCGGCCTGCTCGGACGGCGGTGTGGCGACTACTGGAGCTGTGCGGCGCCCGAGACACGCCTCACATCACTCATCCACGTCCTTCACACCGGTGCCCTGGTCGGCGCCTGCTCCCTCGCTCGTGAGGTGGGCGGACTCGGGGTCCGACGCGTCGTCTGGCCCGGGGAGCACCGCGGCCAACCCCTCCACCCCCAGCACCTCGCGCAGGCGGTCGTAGCGGCGACGCTCGACCTTGTCGATGGCCGCCGTGCCGCTCGTAGAGGCATAGAAGATGCCGTCGTACGAAGGATCGCCGTCGGCGATCTCGTTGGAGGACGAGATCGCCTTGCGCAGAGCCGAGAGCATGGGTTGTGGATGCCTCAGGAGCAGCATGCCTTCGGCATCAGCCTTCTCCTGGCCGGTACGATGTAGCGCTCGCCCCCACATGGTGACCAGCCACGCGGCTATCGTGATGGCCAGCCACGTGAGCGCGGCGACCACGACGATGAAGACGATGAGGAGGATCGCGCCTGCACAGCCGTCGCCATCTCCCGCGTCGAGACAGCCGTCGAGATCCCCACAGCCGTCGAGATCCGTGCAGCCATCGCTGCACCCATTGCTGCACCCGGCGTCGACGGCGGCGACGCCACCCTTGGGCGCCTTGCTGATATCGCGGAGGAGCTTCAGGGGCCCCATGAGGGCGGCCAGCGCCGTCCCGACAAGGATGTCGCCCCGGGTGATGCGCGCGATCAGCGTGGCGATGACCGCCTGTTGCTCGCCCTGAGTGAAGCGGTCGAGAAAGCCTCTGGTCACGCCGATGATCGGGCGCTTCCGGCTGGCGCCGATGGCGCAGGCGTTCACGCTGGGCACGTCCAGCAGCAGCAGACTCGGCGGCTGAGGCAGGCCGCCGGCGATCGACATCTCCGCGACGGCGCGGACGAGGCCCGGGTGGGCAGCGGTATCGAACTCCCTGCCCTGGAAGCGGCTGCGCACCCAGTGCTCGGCGTTCGACACCTGCACGCCGGCGGCGATGCCTCCAAGGACGAGGAGCACCCCGAAGGCCGCGGCTACGACGACGCCGAGCCGGGAGTAGTAATCCGGTCCGGCTACGACCAGGCCGATCAGGGAACCCGGCACCGCGACGAACGCCGCGGTGAGAAGGACGGCGGACCCGATCACGAACGTGACGAGAAAGACCCAGAACCGGAGGCGGTTGCGGTCGACACGCACCCAGAGCGGCTCGATGCGCAGGCCCTTGAGCAGCCTACTGCTCGTCAACCGACACCCCGCGTCCCGGCTCAGGCTCCTCGGCCACGACCTCTTCGCTTGAAGTAGTCCTTGGCGGCCCTGCTGACGAGCTTCGCTCCGCGCTCCTCCGCGGCTCGAAGACGCGCGTCCGTCTTGGCCGCCGCGACCTGCGCCTCGCGCATCAGCTTGTGGTAGCTGGCCAGACGCTCCGGCGGCAATGCTCCAGACTCGATTGCCGCCTGGACCGCGCACTCCGGTTCGCCGTCGTGTGCGCAGTCGCGGAAGCGGCATGATTGGGCGTACCGCTCGATGTCCGGGAAGACCGAGGCGATGCCCTCCTCCGATCCGGTCAGGCCGAGCGCGCGCAATCCTGGGGTATCGATCAGCACGCCGCCGTGCGGCATCTGGATCAGCTCGCGGGCGATCGTCGTGTGGCGCCCGCGCCCGTCGCCCACCCGCACCTCCCGCGTCGCCTGTCGCTGCTCGCCGAGGAGCGCATTGACGAGCGTGGACTTCCCGGCGCCCGAGGGGCCGACCAGGACCGCGGTGCGATGACCCGTGATGTAGGCGAGGAGCAGTTCGGCGCTCTCGCCGGAGAGCGCGTTGGTGACGAGCACGTCCACGCCCGGCGCGACCGACGCTACCGCCCGGCGCGCCGCCTCCGGGTCGGCACAGAGGTCCGCCTTCGTGAGCACCACGACGGGGGCGGCGCCCGAGTCCCATGCCAGAGAGAGCTCGCGCTCGATGCGGCGAAGGTTGGGCGGCTCGGCGATCGGATGAACGATGAACGCGGTGTCGATGTTCGCGGCCAGGACCTGGACCTCGGACGCCTTCCCCGGATCGCCGCGCGTGATGGCGCTCTCGCGCTCGAGCACGGACTCGATGGTCGCGACATCCACGTCTTCGCCGAGCAGCACGGCCACCCAGTCGCCGACGGTCGGCATGGCGCCCGAACCGCGTGCGCACTTCAGGATACGCGCGGAGGGCTGCGCGCGGACGACGCCGTCCGGCGTGTCGATGAGCGCGCTGCCGCGGTCGCTGCGGATCACGCGGGCGGGCGTCAGGCCCTGCCCGATGAGGGGCTCGAAGAGGGCGTGCCAGCGCGGAGAGTAGCCGAGCGCCCGCAGTTCGGGGATATCGGCCGGCGTCACCCTGTCGCCTCCAGTTGGCTGGACCTGACGCCGATCGCGCATGATGTGCTGCCCGACTCTATCGCAGCGTGCTGCGTCAGGTTGAAGCGCCTGGTGGGCGGCAGGCCCAGGAGCGACACCACGTCAGGCCGCTCAGAACTCGGCCGGGAGGTCCTTCATCTGCGCGGCGGTGAAGACGGGCCCGTCCTTGCAGACATACACGGGCCCGATGTTGCAGCGGCCGCACTTGCCGAGCCCACACTTCATGCGGTTCTCGAGCGTGGTGAAGATGGCGTCGTCGGCAAAGCCGAGCTGCTCGAGCACCGGCAGCGTGAGCTTGACGACGATGGGTGGACCGCAGAGGACGGCGACGGCGTTGTCCGCCTTCGGCGCCGTCTTCTCGACGACCGGCGTGACGTAGCCGACCTCGCCGGTCCAGTCCTCCGTCTGACCACCGGGGTCGACAGTCGTGACCATCTTGACATCGGAGCGCGAGCCCCACTCCTCCAGCTCGCGCTTGTAGACAAGGTCGTCGACCGAGCGGGCGCCGTAGACGATGGTCACGTCACCGAACTCGTCGCGCCGATCGAGCACGTTCCAGATGACGCAGCGGACCGGCGCGAGGCCGATGCCGCCGGCGACGAAGACGACGTCCTTGCCCTTCCAGTCGTCGACCGGGAACCAGTTGCCGTAGGGGCCGCGGAAGCCGACGGTGTCGCCGACGTTGACCTCGCGCAGCGAGCCGGTGACCTTGCCGACGGCCTTGAAGCTGCACTCGATGTAGCCCTCGCGGGTCGGTGAGCTGGCGATGCAGAAGGTGCTCTCGCCGGCGCCGAAGACGCTGTACTCGCCGAACTGGCCGGCCTTGAAGGTGAAGCTCTCGCGCACGGCCTCGTCCTGGAACTCCAGGCGCAGCGTGCGCGTGTCGGAGGTCTCGTCGGTCAGCTCGGTGACGTCGGTGAGGAGCGGCTGATAGATGTTCACGAGGCGACCTCGGCGGGCTCGTCCGTGGCGTCGCCAGGGCGCCGGGCCGCGATGTCGATCGCCTGCAGGATCTCGACGAGGTCCTGGCCGGCATGGCATACGCGCGTGCAACGGCCGCAGCCGGTGCAGAGCACCTCGCCGAACTTGAGCGGGTAGATCGAGAACTTGTGGTTGATGCGCTGGCGGTACCGGTGGTTCTGGTCGTCGCGCGGGTTGTGGCCGCTGGCGTGCAGCGTGAAGGTCGGCGCCTGGCAGGTGTCCCAGCACCGCCGCCGGGTGCCGCGACCGACGCCTTCTTCTTCGTCGACGATATCGAAGCAGTGGCAGGTGGGGCAGACGCTGGTGCAGGCCCCGCAGCCGTTGCAGCGGATCGCCAGCTGCGAGAGGAGGGGGTCCTCGAAGTGCGTGTCGATCCAGTCGCGCACGGAGCCCGCGTCGATCTCGAGGTTGGCGGCGACGCGGGCCCGCGCGGCGGCGCGCTCGTCATCGGCCTGGCGGCCGAGCGTGTCGGCCTCGACGTCGTCGGAGAAGCGCGCCTTGTGGGCTTCCGTCAGGGCGCGCCCCTTGTCCGTCGACGGTTCGAAGACGTAGCCGCCGTCGACCGGCGTGAGCAGGCCGTCGGCGCCCTTGACGTCGTCAGGCGCCGTCGCGACGGCGGTGCAGAAGCAGCTGTCGTCGATGACGGGGCAGGCGAGATTGACGATCGTCGTCGCCTCGCGCCGGCCGTTCCAGAGCTCGTCCTTGTAGTCCCAGTTCATGACCTGGTCGACGACAACGAGGGCGGCGCTGTCGCAGGGCTTCGCGGCGAGCACGACTCGCGGGGCGAAGTCGGTCGGGACCTCCTCCACCGCGACGGTGACGCCGCGCTGCTTCCAGCGGCAGAGCGCCTCGTGCTCGGGCAGGAAGTATCCTTTGAGGGAGAGCTGCGGCAGGCCACGACTGAGGTCCATCTCCTCGGCGCTGGAGAGGGCGCGGTAGTCGATGTCGACCATGGAGCCGTCGAGCGTACACGCCGAGGCGGCGACCGCCGACGGTGATTGGCAGATGTCGGTGGCGACGGGCGCGATCACCTCCGTGCCGGCGCCGAGCAGGTCGGCGGCGAGGCCGCGCAGATCCGTGTCGGAGATGAAGTACCTGTCGCTCACTTGATGAACTCCTGCTGGTCGTCGAGGCGGTAGTCGCCGATCGGCGCCGCGTTCTCGGGGTCGTCGCTCACGGTGTAGCCGTAGCGCTCATGGACGATCTGCTGCAGCTTGCGGTTCACGAGGCTGAGCGGGATGCCGACGGGGCAGAACCGCTCGCATTCGCCGCAGTCGACGCAGCGGCCGGCGAGGTGGATGGCGCGGGTGACGTTCCAGCTCAGATTGCCGCGCGGGTGCGCCGACGACTCGATCCACTGCGGCTGCGTCTTCTCGACGATGCAGCGCTCGCAGATGCAGAGCGGGCAGACCTGGCGGCAGGCGTAGCAGCGCACACACTTGTTGAACTGCTCCGTCCAGAACGCCCAGCGCTCCTCGACGGGAAGATCGTCCAGCGACGCGACGCGCTCCGCGATGGTCATGACCGGCCGCGGGGGCTCCGGCTGCGGCTCGCCGACGAGATGGTCCGTCAGCGTCGGCTCGCGGTTGTCGCAGCCGTAGCAGCGCGGCGCCACGGTCTCCGGCGTGAGGGCGAGGGCGGCGGGCAGCTCGTTCTCCTCGAGCACGCCGCCGCAGCGCACGCCGATCAACACTACGTCGTTGCGGCCGACCTGCGCCTCCCGAAGGAGCCCGGCGACGGCCTTCACGTCGCACCCCTTGACGACGAGCCCGATCTTGCCGAACTCGGCGACGTGGTCGCGCCGCGGGTTGAGGTAGGTGACGAGGTTGTGCACGCAGCGCGTGTCGAAGATGAGCTTCTCCGTGTCGGCCGGGTCGCTGATGAAGACCGGCCGGGCGCCGCGTCGGGCGTCCTCCCAGCCGATGACGACACGCACGTCGCCGGCCTCGAGGAGCTCGCGGGCGATGCGTCGCAGATCGGCGACGCCGGTGTACACGGGGGCGGCCTCGGTCATGGCGTGACCTCCGTCGCCGGCTTGGCCGGGCCGGCCGGCGCGGTCTCGCCGGCGTCCGGCGCCAGCGCCCGATAGGCCTCGAAGGGGCCGAGTCCGCGCACGTTGCTCACGGCTTCGTCGACCACGTCGCGCCACTTGGCTCCCTCGCTCGCCGAGACCCAGCTGAAGGTCATGCGCCGCGGGTCGACACCGATGAACTCCATGATGTCGTGGAACACGGCGAACCGCCGTCGGGCGTGGTAGTTGCCCGAGGTGTAGTGGCAGTCGGCCGGGTGGCAGCCGCTGACGATGACGCCGTCGGCGCCGCGTTCGAAGGCCTTGATGATGAAGAGCGGGTCGATGCGCCCCGTGCAGGGCAGCCGGATGATGCGCACGTTGCTCGCCATGTGCAGGCGGCTGGTGCCGGCCAGGTCGGCGCCGGTGTAGGTGCACCAGTTGCAGACGAAGGCGGTGAGGCGCGGTTCGAAGTCGTCGCGGAGCGGTGTCCCTCCGGTGCCCCCCTCGATGGTGTCGCTACGCGGGCTATTCATGTCACTCCCACGCGCAGAGCGCGTTGATCTCGCTGAAGATCTGCTCGTCGGTGAAGGTCTCGAGCTCGACGCTCTTGCTCAGACACACGGCCTGACAGGTGCCGCAGCCCTGGCAGACACCCGGGTTCACGTAGGCGGTATGGCCGCAGACCTTGCCGTCCACCGTGCAGATCTCACGCTGTTCGATGGCGCCGTAGGGGCACACCAGTTCACAGCGCATGCAGCCTATGCAGGTCTGCTCGTTGACTACGGCGACGGCCGGCTCGCGCTCGAGCTCGTCGGCGCTGAAGAGCGCGAGCACCTTGGCGCCGGTCGCGCTCGCCATGGCGACCGCGTCGGGGATGTCGCGCGGCGCCTGGCAGGCGCCGGCGACGAAGACGCCGGCGGTGTTGGTCTCGACGGGGCGCAGCTTGGGGTGCGCCTCGTTGATGAACCCGTGCTCGTCGACGCTCACGCTGAGCTTCTGGGCCAGCTCGCGGACGCCGTCCTGGGGGCGGATGGCCGTGGCCAGCACCACCATGTCGGCGTCGATCACGACCTGCTCCCCGCTCAGCGTGTCGAAGCCCCAGACCTTGACCTTGTCGCCGTCGCGGAAGATGCGGCTGACGCGGCCGCGGATGTACTCTGCATGGTCCTCTTCGATCGCCCGCCGGCTGAACTCGTCGTAGTTCTTGCCGGCGGCGCGGATGTCCATGTAGAAGGCGATCGCGCGGCCGTCGTGCACCTTGTGCTTGTAGAGCATCGCGTGCTTGGCGTTGTACATGCAGCAGATCTTGCTGCAGTACGCCATGCCCTTCTCGGGATCGCGCGAGCCGACGCAGTGGACGAAGACCACCGTCTTCGGCTCGGTCCCGTCGGACGGCCTGAGGATCGCGCCCGCGGTCGGCCCGCTGGCCGACGCCAGGCGCTCGAACTGCAGGCCGTCGATGACGTCCGGCACCTCGCCGTAGCCGTATTCGCCGTAGCCCTTGAGTCCCTCGGGTTGTTCGCGACCGATGTCGTAGAGCTTGAAGCCGGTCGCGACCACGATCGCCCCGACCTCCTCGGTGACGAACTCGTCCTCGGTGTCGTAGTCGATCGCGCCCTTGAGGCAGGTCTCCTTGCACTTGCCGCAGGCGTCCTTCTTGAGGCCCTTGCGGCGGCCCTTGAACAGGGTGCAGTTCTCGCGGTCGAGCACCGGCTGGTTGGGCACCGCCTGCGGGAACGGCACGTAGATGGCGGTGCGGTTGCCGAGGCCCGCCTCGAACTCGCTGGGGATCTTCTTGGAGGGGCACACGCCGAAGCAGTCCCCGCAGCCGTTGCAGAGGTCCTGGTCCACGCTGCGCGCCTTCTTGCGCACCGTCACCTCGAAGTTGCCGATGTACCCGTCGACCTTCTCCACCTCGCTCCAGGTGTGGAGCTTGATGTTGGGGTGCTGGTACGCCTCCACCATGCGCGGCGTGAGGATGCACTGCGAGCAGTCCAGGGTCGGGAACGTCTCGCTCAGCTGGCTCATGTGGCCGCCGATGGACGCTTCCTTCTCGACGAGGATGACCTCGTGGCCACCGTCGGCGATGTCGAGCGCCGCCTGGATGCCGGCGATGCCGCCGCCGATAACCATGGCTCGCTTGGTCACCGGGATCTTGATCGTCTCGAGCGGCCGATTGTGCTTGACCTTCTCGATGATCGTGCGGCCGATGTCGATGGCTTTGGTCGTCGCCTCGTCCCTGTCCTCGTGGATCCAGGAACAGTGCTCGCGGATGTTGGCCATCTCGCACATGAACTTGTTGAGGCCGGCCTGGTCGGCGGCGCGGCGGAAGGTCTTCTCGTGCATGTGCGGCGAGCAGGCGGCGATGACGACGCCGGTGAGGTTGTTGTCCTCGATGGCCTTCTTGACCAGCTGCTGGCCGGGGTCCGAGCACATGTACTTGTAGTCCTCGGTGAAGGCCACGCCCGGATGGTCCTTGAGTGTCTCCGCGACCGCTGCGCAGTCCACGGTGCGAGAGATGTTCTCGCCGCAGTGACAGACGAAGACCCCGATGCGGCTCATGCGTCTCCCCCTGTGTCGGGACTGGCGTCGGAGGCGGCCGGAGCGGTCTCGCCGCCGGCCTCGGACGACTTGGCGGCCTCCGCCTCGGCGCGCTTCGCGGCGCGGGCGGCAGCCTTGGCGTCGGCCTCCTCCCTCGAGCGCTTCTCCTCCACGATCCGGATCTCTGCTCGCTTGTCGAGGTCCTCGAGGAACGGCGCCGTGGCGACGAAGTGGCGATCCAGGCCGAGGGAATCGGCCGGCAGGCCGAGGGCGAGGCCGACGACCTGCGTGATGAAGAGGATCGGCAGCGGCTGCTCGCCGCGTGCCGTCATCGCCTTCTGGCGCAGATCGAGGTTGCTGTGGCAGAGCGGGCAGGCGACGACGATCGCCTCTGCGCCGTTGCGCCGCGCGTCCTCGACGATAGCGCGGCCGAGTCGCACGACCGAGGAGGTGCGGCTCACGCTGAACGCGCCGCCGCAGCACTCGACCTTCATGTTCCAGTCGACGTCGTCGGCGCCGCAGGCGCGGATGACGTCGTCCATCTGCACCGGCTGCTCGGGGTCGTCGCCGCCGCTGAGCTCCGGCGGGCGGACGAGCAGGCAGCCGTAGTAGGCGGCGAGCTTGACGCCCTTGAGCGGGTTGGGCGCGGAGGGCGTGTCGGACGCCCTCTCCTCGATGGTCGCCTTCGCCTCATGAAGAAGCTGAACGGCGTTGAAGACCTCGACCGAGTTCGCGAACGGCCGCCCGAGGATCTCGGCCATGCGCTCGGAGAGACCGTCTTCGGTGGCGACGGCCAGGCGCGCGGCCGAGAGGCGGTTGTAGCAGGCGGCGCAAGGTGCCAGCACGCGGTCGAAGCCCTGCGCCTCGGCCAGCGCCAGGTTCCGCGCCGGCAAGGCCACGCCGAGCAGATGGTCGGTGGTATGGCCGCTGCTCGCGCCGCAGCAGTTCCAGTCGGGGATCTCGGCGACGGGAACACCGAGCGCCTCGACAACGGCGCGCAGGCTCTGGTCGTACTCGGGAGATGTGCCGTGCAGTGAGCAGCCGGGGTAATAGGCGACTGCGTTGCCGATCTGTGGCGGCATGGCGCTCTCGGCGCCGGCAGGGGCCGTGACGCCTTCGGCGACGGCGCTCACGGCGTGACTCCGCACTGCTCGAAGATGCGCTTGATCTCGTTGACGCCCTCGATGCGGTCGGCGCGGAGATTGAGCTTGCCGCGGGCGAACATCCCGGGTGCGTTGGTGACGTCCTTCATGAGGGCACCCGTCTTGAGCTTGTAGTCCATGACGAGCCCGACCTCGTGGAGGCGGCCGTTGTTGCGGATCTGCTGGAGGAAGGCCTTGTGGAACGCTCCGATGGTACGCGGCATAACGGACTGACCCGACTCGATGCTGAGCTCCCGTACGGCGTCGATGACGCGCGCCGGGTCGCAGTCGTTGGGGCAGCGGGCGCTGCAGGTCTCGCAGGTGAGGCAGAGCCAGATCGACTCGTCCCGGAGGGCCAGCTCGCGCCGGCCGTACGTGACGCGGCGCATCACCTGATGCGGGCGGAGGTCGGATTCGTGGGCCATCGGGCACCCTGCGGAGCACTTGCCACACTGATAGCACGTCGCGGGGTTGATGCCGGTGGCGGCTTCGATCTCGTGTGCGAGAGTGCCGGAACTGCTGGTCGTCATCGCTGCGAGCGGCCCTTCTGGAAAGCCGGGGTGGCCGTGCGGCCCCCGGCGAGGTACCCGGTCCTAGGTGGCGAGTATGCCGGTCGGTTTGAGTTTAGGCGCACAAGCGGGAGTGGGCAAGCCGGCTTCGGAATGCGGCGGGCGGTGTGGAGAGCCAGCCACGCCGTCACTGCTCCGGGTTCGGCGATGACTGCAGCGTTTGGGCCGAGCCTGGCGCCCACACGGGCGAGAGTGCCCCCTTGACGAGCGCCGTGGAATCGCCGCCATCGGCCGACATGAGGTAGACGTTGCCCGTCCGCCACTGCTTCTTCTGGTCGTAGTCGGCCCAGGCGATGGTCGAGCCGTCCGGGGACCAGGATAGTCCCTGGACGTAGGTGTTCCGGTAGCGCGCGAGCACCGTGGGTGCTCCGCCGGATCTGGTGTCGAACTGCCAGAAGATCGTCGGCCCGTTCCCCGTCGCGGACTTGATCGACTGGCCGGTGAAGACGACTTTCGTCCCACTCGGATCCCAAGCGTAGCCCGCGGGCATCAGCGCCTCCTTCGCCGGCATCAGTGTCGTCCCGTCGGTGCCGATGACCGTGTAGCTCGTGCCGACGTCGCTGCCGGCGCGCCGGAAGATGATGGCGTCGCCGCTCGGCGAGATCACCGGCTCGTCGAAGGCCCGGGCGTTGACGTCGAACAGCGCCTTGTTCGTGCCGAGCTCGGTCAGCGCGCCGGACTCGCGGTCGAGCACTTCGAGTCGCTCCTTCGCCGTGATCATCCCGTTTTGGTCGGACTTGACGCCCGTGTAGGTGACGAACGCGACCGCCGCGCCGTCACGGGAGGCGCTGACGGAGACGCCGCGGAGCGGTACGCCGCCGTCGTCGAGGAGCGGCTGGAAGGTCTCCGTGGCAAGGTCGTACACGAGGAAGTCGGCGTTCTGGCCGGTCGCCCTGGGCGTCTCCGTGTAACCGGCGACCAGAAGCTCGCCCGGTGACAGCCACGTGATGCTGTCCACGGCGACGACGCTGGACGCGCTTGCCGTCGCCTCTCGCGCGGCGCCGGTCGCCGTGTCGGCGAGCCACAGTCCGCTGCGCTCGTACGTCCCGGCGATGCAGGCCAGCCATTCGCTGTCCGGCGAGTAGGCGATCTGCCGGAGCTGTCCTCCGGCGAACCTGGTGATGGGCTTGACGGCGCCGTCCGGTGCGATGGTCGCCAGCCGGTCGGCGCGCGGGCCCGCCGCGCAGGCGAGGTACCTGCTGAGCGCGGGAGGAGGCAGGAGGACCGCCGAGGTGCTGGCCGACGGTGTCGGCGAGGCCCCCCCGTCGGCCTTCTCGTCGCCGAACGGCATGAAGATCAGGGAGAGGACGCCGACGACCACGATCGCGGCCACCGCGATGAGGGCGATCAGCCACGGGGACCCGCCTCTGCCCGGTCGTCCCGGGCCGGCGGGAGGCGTGCCCGGTCCCGGCGGCGGCATGACCGGTGTCCGCAGCTGTGGGGACCCAGTGGCGGCCGTCGCCTCTTCGGCGGCGATGACCGCGCCGCAGCTCTGGCAGAAGCGGGCGTCGTCGTCGTTGCTGCGCCCGCAGGTCGGGCAGGTCCCGGCCATGCCCCCTCCAGGTATGGTCAGCCGGATCGTCGACAGCGATCGTATCCGCTGGAAGGCCGACGGGACAGGGGTATCGCCGTAGCGATCGCGCGCGGCCGCTCAGCCGGCGAGCGCGGTTCGCACGCGGCGTCGGCCCGCCAGCATGAGGGCGGCTGATGCGAGCGCCGCTGCCGCCCCGTAGGCGAACGTCGCCCAAGGGCCCCAGGCGGTCCAGAGCAGGCCGCCGATGGTGCTGGCGGCGAAGCTCGCCAGGCCCGTCGCCGTGTAGTAGAGGCCCAGAGCCGAGGCGCGCTCGCCCGTAGGGATGGCGCGCCCGATGAGCGCCTTGCTCGTGCCTTCGGTGGCGGCGATGTAGAGGCCGTAGATGGCGAACAGGCCTGCCAGAGCCCAGCCGGAGCCGGCGGCGGCGAAGCCGACGTACACGGCTGCGAACACGACGTAGCCGGCGATCACCACCGGATACTGGCCCACGCGATCGCTCAGTCCTCCCAGCGGCAGGGATCCCGCCGAGTACACGATGTTGTAGAGCACGTAGAGCAGGATGACCGCCGCCGTGCTCGCCCCGACGTCCTTGGCCTTGAGCAGGATGAACGCGTCGCTGGAGTTGCCGACGGCGAAGAGCAGCGACCCTGCGAGAAGCCAGCGGAACGCGGGGGAGCCGGGCAGCGAGAGGCGGAAGGCACGCCGCTGCGGCTCCTCGCGTCGCTCACGCACGAGGAAGACGATGGCCACCACGCTGAGCAGCCCGGGAATCACCGCGATGGCGAAGATCAAGCGCAGCGAGACGCCGGCCTGGACCAGCGCGAGGGCGACGAGCGGCCCGAGGACGGCTCCCATGGTGTCCATGCTGCGGTGCAGGCCGAAGGCGAGGCCCTGCTGACCGGGAGCGGTGTTGGCCGCGATGAGGTCGTCGCGCGGCGCCGTCCGCATCCCCTTGCCGAGCCGGTCGGTGAAGCGGCCGCCGAGGGCCATCCCCCATCCGGGAGAGACGGCGATGACGAGCTTGCCGAGGGCGCCGAGGGTATAGCCGGCGAGCACGAAGGGCTTGCGCCGGCCGGTGTAGTCGGTGGCCTGCCCGAAGGGATACTTGGTGATGCTCGCCGTCGCCTCGGCGACACCTTCGATCAGCCCGAGCACCGCGACCGGGGCGCCCAGTACCGTGGTCACGAAGATCGGGAAGAGGGGGTAGGCGATCTCCGAGCTGAGGTCGGCGAGCAGGCTCACGAAGCCGAGCCTGCGGACGTTCGGGTCGAGAGTGCGCAGCTGCGCGATCCGCCGGCGGAGGTGCGGGAAGGTCATGCCGGGCGCGCCGAGGTCACGGGTGGAGGAGCGGGCTGGACATGGCCAGTCGGTGCCCGGTGCGTGGCCGGGCCGTACGACGGCACGCGCTCACCCGGCGCTGGCCCCGCCTCAGAACCCTCCGGGGCCGATGTACGGGTTGAGGCCCGCGCCGGCCTCTTCGTAGATGCCCCAGACCTTCTTCACCGGGGTGAGGTTCTTCCAGAAGCCCTTGCTGCCCATGGGTGTGATCACGATGTCGCCGGGGCCGGCCACGTGCACCTCACCGTCGTCGTCGGTGATCTCGACCTCACCCTCGATGATGTAGGCGATCTCGTGGTACGGCCGCTCGAAGTGGCGCCTCTGCACATCGCGCCGCCAGAACCCGAAGCTGAACTTGTCGTCGACCGACATCGCGGCGGTGAACTCCTGGCCCGGAAGGTCTGTCTCCTCCGGATACCGCATCGCCTCCTCCCAGATCACGTCCTCGGGCTTGATCACGCGGATCTTGCTGTCGCTCAGGTCGCCCATCGCCCCTCCCGATCGTCTGCGACGGCGTAGAATCGCGGCGTCGCTCCGGCGTCGCCATTCTATGCCCCGCGGCGCCGTACGTGTCCGATATCCGAGGAGGTCCGTGGTGGAACTGCAGTCGGCGCTCGAAGAGCGTGTCGTCCAGGGAGTGCGTGCCGCGAAGGATGAGCTGGTCGGTCTCGCCGCGGAGCTCGTCGCCTGTGACACGACGGCGCGGCACGCCGGCGACCCGGCGCGCGACGAGGAGAAGCTCCAGCGGCTGCTTGCGGCGCGGCTCGAGGCGGTCGGCGCAGCGCCGGACCTGTGGGAACCGGAGGCGACCGGGGACGGCGACCGGTTCGTTCCGGCCGGCCTCGACTTCGTCGGCCGGCCCCAGCTCGCCGCCGTCCTCCCCGGCTCCGGCGGTGGCCGCAGCATCCTGCTCAACGGCCACATCGACGCCGTGGACGTAGAGCCGCGCGACCAGTGGCTGAGCGACCCGTTCGTCCTCACCGCGCGCGACGGCTACCTCTTCGGCCGCGGCGCCAACGACATGAAGGGCGGGATCGCCGGCCTGGTGGTCGCCCTGGAGGTGTTGCAGCGCCAGGGCGTACGCCTGGCAGGCGACGTCGTCTTCTGCACGGTCACCGACGAGGAATCGTCAGGCGCCGGCGGCCGTGCGGCCGTGGCGCACGGCGTGCGGGCCGACGCCGGCATCGCCGCCGAGGCCACGGACTTCGACGCCTGGGTGAGCTGCCGCGGCACGGTGACGCCGACGATCACTGTAGCCGGCCGCGCCGGCCACGCCGAGATGCCGCAGCCGGACTGGCGCGACGGCGGAGCGGTCAACGCCATCGAGAAGCTCGTCACCGTCCTGAACGGGGTGGCCGCGCTGCGCGAGGAATGGAAAGCGCGTCCCGATCATGAGCACCCGCTGCTCGCCCCGGGCGACATCGTCCCCACTGTCGTCGGCGGCGGCACCTGGATGGTGACGATTCCCGCTTCGTGCGACGTCACCTGCGACATCACCTACCTGCCGCAGCACGTGGACGCGGAGGGGACGGGGAAGGCGGTCGAGGCCGAAGTGATCGACCGCCTCACCAGCGCAGTCGCCGGCGATCCCTGGTTCGCAGAGCACCCGCTGCGATTCACCTGGACGGAAGACGTCGTGCCCGCCGAGATGCCGGCCGACCACCCGCTGGTGACGACTGCGCTCAGCTGTGCCGGAGCGCTCGGTCACCGGGGCAAGGCGGCCGGCCTCAACAGCTGGCACGACGCGGCCACCTTCACCGGCGCCGGCACGCCGACCTTCAGCTTCGGTCCGGACGGCATCCACACGGCGCACGCCGTCAACGAGTGCGTCAGCGCAGGCGGGCTCGTCGACTTCAGCGCCGCCGTCGCGCTCACGATGCTGCGCTGGTGCGGGGTGAGGTAGGAGGTCTCGCGTTGCTTCACCAGAGAGAGCAGGGGGCCCGCAGACAGTGGTCTCGACCAGGCCAAGGAACTCATCGACCGCGAGCCGGCGGGTGTCCCGCCGCCTCACCGCAGGAGGAGACGGGATGAGCGCAGACCTCGTGACGCTGTTGCGCCGAGCCGTTGGGCGGGGCCGGGTGCTGACCAGCGCCGCGGACCTTGCGTGCTATGCCTACGACGCGACGGCGGACGATGCAGGCCGGACGCCCGACGTGGTCGTACTGGCGGCGTCGGCCGCCGAGGTCGCCGCCGTCGTGGGCGTCGCCCGCGATACCGGCACGCCCGTGTATCCGCGCGGCGCCGGCACGAGCCTGAGCGGCGGCGCGATCCCCGCCCGCGGCGGCATCGTGCTCAGCACCGCCGCGATGGACGCCGTGCTCGAGATCGACGCGGAGAACCACGCGGCGACCGTGCAGCCCGGCGTCATCCTTCAGCGTCTCAACGACCTCGCGGCGGAGCACGGGCTCCTGTATCCGCCCGATCCCGGCTCGGTAGCGGTCGCCACGATCGGCGGCAGCATCGCCGAGTGCGCCGGCGGCCTCCGTGGCCTCAAGTACGGGGTGACCAAGCACTACGTCACGGGCCTGGAGGTCGTGCTCGCGAACGGGGAGATGGTACGTCTCGGCGGGAAGACGACCAAGAACGTGACCGGCTACGATCTGGTCGGCCTCTTCGTCGGTTCCGAGGGTACCCTGGGCGTGATCACGGAGGCGACGGTGCGCCTGATTCCGGCACCCGAGGCCAGGGCGACGATGAGCGCGACGTTCGCGACGACGGGGGAGGCGACGCGTACGGTCGCCGCCATCGTCGCCGGCAACGTGATCCCCGCGACGCTCGAGTTCATCGACGCGACCACTCTGCGGACGATCGAGGAGTACACGCACGCGGGCTTGCCGCTCGACGCGGCCGCCATGCTGCTCGTCGAGGTGGACGGCCCACTCGAGGCCGTGGCGCGCGAGGCCGAGCTGGTCGAGCGGATCTGCCGCGAGCACGGGGGGAGGGTGGACCGCGCCGCGGACGACGAGGCGCGCGAGCGCCTCTGGGCGGCCCGCAGGGCCGCCTACCCGGCGCTCGCGCGCCAGAGCCGCGGCACGATCGTCGAGGACGCGACGGTACCGCGCAGTCGCGTGCCCGAGATGCTCGCGGCGATCGAGGACATCGCCGCTCGCCACCGGCTCACGATCGCCACGGTCGGTCACGCCGGCGACGGCAACCTGCACCCGACCCTGCTCGTCGACCCGGACGACGCGGAGGTGATGGGGCGCGCCCACGCGGCGGTGGCGGAGATCTTCCGCGCCGCCCTCGACCTCGGCGGCACGCTCAGCGGCGAGCACGGCGTCGGCTCGGCCAAGGCGCCCTATCTCGGCTGGGCGCTCGGGCGGAGCGGCCTCGACCTGACGCACCGCATCAAGGACGCCCTCGATCCCCAGGGCATCCTCAACCCCGGGAAGTTCACCGGGTGACCGCCGGACCGTCAGCGGACGACGGGGCCCTGATCCGCGCCGCGGAAGACGCGGTCGCGGTCTGCAACCGTTGCGGGAGTTGCCAGGCGGTGTGCCCCGTCTACGCAGAGACGCACGGGGAATCGGGGGTAGCCCGAGGCAAGGTGCAGCTCGCCGCCGGGGTCCTCAGCGGCGACGTCCCGGTCGACGGTGACACGGCGGCGGCGTTCGCCACCTGCACGACCTGCATGGCCTGCGAGGACGCCTGCCCGTCAGGGGTGCCCGTCGTGACGATCGTGAACGCGGCGCGAGCCCAGGTCGTGGAGTCGCGGGGCTTGCCGTGGTTCAAACGAGCCGTCTTCGGCGGCGTGCGCCGGCCGGGCGTGCTTCGCGCGGCGGCGGACGCCGCCGCGCGCCTGCAGGGCGCGGCCTTCAGGAGGACGACCGGTCGCGATCTCCGCCGGCTCCGCTTCCCCTACGGCCTCGCCGCCCGGCGCGCGTACCCGCCGCTGGCCGCGCGCCCTTTCGAGCGCCCGCCCGCGGCGAGCGCCCGCCCCCGACTCGACGGGCGGCCGGACGGACGGCGCGTGCTGCTCTTTCCCGGCTGCATGGTCACGTACGTCTATCCCGGCATCGGTCACGCCGCGGTCCAGGTCCTGGAGCGCGCCGGCGCCTCCGTGGTCACTCCGCCGCAGGCAGCCTGCTGCGGCGTACCTCTCGAGGCCCACGGGGATGCGGCCGGCGCGAGGGATCTCGCGCGTCTGCAACTCGACCAGCTCGCGGGTCTCGACTTCGACGCTCTGGTGGCCGCCTGCCCGACGTGCACGAGCTCTTTCGTCCACCGCTATCCGCGGCTGCTCGGAGACGAGCCACGCTACGCTGCGCAGGCGCGGCGGCTCGCCGCGCGCAGCTACGACATCACGAGCTACCTCGTCGACGTCATGCAGGTGAGCCCGCCCGCCGGCAGCCTGGTGGCCAGCGTGACCTACCACGACCCGTGCCACCTCGCGCGCGGCCTCGGTGTTACGCGGCAGCCGCGCGCGCTGCTCACCGGGATCCCCGGCGTGCGGCTGACGGAGATGCGCGAGCCCGCGCGCTGCTGCGGCGGCGCGGGCTCGTTCTCGCTCACCCACCAGGAGCTCTCCATCGCGATCGGCGCGCGCAAGGCCGCCGACATCGCGCAGACCGGCGCCGAGCTCGTGGCCACGGCCTGCCCCGGCTGCAGGATGCAGCTGGCGGACGTGCTCGCCCAGGCGGGCGACGAGCGCCCTGTCGCGCACGTGGTCGAGCTGCTGGCGGCCGCCGCCGAGCGCTGACCCACCCGGCGCGTCACGTTCGGGCGTAGAATCCGCCTGCTGCGCCGTTGGGACGTGTCCGCCGAGGGAGGAACCTGATGATCGTCCACCTGTCCATCCACACGCCGAAGCCCGGCAAGGAGCAGGACCTCATCGACTCCATGCACCGCTTCGGCGCTGCCGGCGCCGGTCAGCCGGGGTTCATCGAGGCGAAGACCCTCCGCGACAAGCGCACCGGCCGCCTCGTGGGCATGGCGCGCTGGGAGGATGAGGTCTCGTGGCGCGGCGGCGTGGAGGCCATGCAGGCCGTCGTCGCGGACGACCCCTTCGCCGAGTGGGAGGCCGAAGCGACCGAGAGCTTCCTGCTCCAGGAAGCCTGACGCAACAGGACGGAGGGCGCCCCGGTAATGCCGAGCGTGGGAATGACCAGCGAACACCGCGACGTCGTCGTTGTCGGCGGCGGCATCTCGGGCTTGGCCACGGCGTGGCACCTGCGCGACCGGGACGTGCTCGTGCTGGAGGAGTCGGACCGCCTCGGCGGCCGGATCCGCTCGGTGCGCCGCGAGGAAACCTGGCTGAACTTCGGGGCTCATGTCTACGGCGGTGACGGCACGGCCACCGACCGCCTGCTGCGCGGTCTCGGCGTCACCGCGCTACCGCTGCCCGGCCGGCTCGCCGCCCTGGCCTACGCCGGCAAGGTCGTCACCAGCCCCGTCGAGACGTACCCGTTGCGGCTGCCGCTGCCGGCCAGATCGAGGGCGGCGCTCGTTCGCGCCGGGCTCAAGCTCCGCTACGACGTCGCCCGCTACGGGCGGATGATCGCAGAGCGTCCCGGCGAGTCTCCCGCCGAGCGCCAGGCGCGCGTCTTGAGCTTCATGGACGACGAGTCCTTCAGTGAGCGCATCGGTCCGTTGCCGCCCGATGTGGACGCCATGTTCCGCTGCACACTGACGCGTTCGAGCGGCGAGCCGGAAGAGCTGGCCGCGGGCTACGGTGTCGGCTACTTCCACCTGGTGTGGGACCGGTCGTCCGGGCTCTCGCGCGCCATCGTCGGTGGGCCAGGCTCGATCATCGAGCGCCTGGCGGGCATGGTGCCGGAGGTGCGGAAGAGCTCTCGGGTGACGCTGGTCGAACAGACCGGCGACGGCGTCCGCGTCCTGGTGGAGGACGCCGGCGGCCAGCGTGAGATCACGGCGTCCGCGGCCGTGCTGGCCGTGCCGGCGACCATCGCCGCCGCGCTGGCGCCGGGCCTGCCCGGCGAGACGGCGGCGGCGCTCCGCGAGGTGCGCTACGGGCAGTACGCCGTCGGCGCCTTCCTCGTGGAGGGCAAAGCGCCCCTCCCGTGGGACGGCCTCTACGCCGTTGCGACGCCCGGCCGCTCCTTCGGCATGGCCTACAACATCGGCAACGTGCAGCAGCAGCCGGGCGCGCCGCGACCAGCGCACGGTAGCGTCATGGTCTACGCGGCGGCGAACCTCGGCGCTCGGCTGCTGCAGGAGGACGACGAGACGATCGCGCGGCGCTTCCGCGACGACCTCTGCGCCGTGTTCCCACGGGTCACACAGCGCGTCGAGGACGTCGTCATCCAGCGCTGGCCGTGCGGCATCCCCTACGCGCACGTTGGGCGCGGCCGGCTGCAGCCGGCGCTGACCCGGCCGCTCGGCCGGCTGCACCTCGTCGGCGACTACCTCGGCACGAGATACGTGGAGACGTGCGCCGAGAACGCCGAGGCGGCCGCGCTCCGCACCCGCGAGCAACTGCCGCCGCGCAGCTGAGCCTCCGCCGCGTCGCCAAGCGACGGCCGCCGACCGAACCACCACGGGCGCGCGTCGCACCCCGATCCCCGGGGACGCGCTCTCGTCTCGTTGTATTCTGCAACGAAAGCGGAGCGCGGTCTGCGGCGCAGCGTCGCATCTGCGTGGGGTAGGGAGGTCACCGTGGAAGGTCTGGCAGACAAGGTCGTTCTGGTCACCGGCGGGTCGTCGGGCATCGGTGAGGCCTGCGCGCGGCGCCTCGCCGTGGAGGGCTGCGCCGTGATGGTGTCCGGCAGGGACGAGGCGAAGACGAGGGCGGTGGCCGACAGCCTCATGCCGGCCGGCAAGCACGGCTGGGTGACCGGCGATCTGCGCGCGGTCGGCGAGTGCCAGGCGGTCGTCACCGCGACGATGGAGCGCTACGGGCAACTCGACGTGCTCGTCCACTGCGCCGGCGTCTGGGACGAGCGCCCCACGCTCGACGTGACCGAGGACGACTGGGACGGCGTGCTCGAGACCAACCTCAAGGGTGCCTTCTTCACCATGCAGGCGGCGCTGGCGCCGATGGTCGAAGCCGGGGGCGGCGTGATCGTCGCCATCGCCAGCGACTCCGGCTATCACGGCGAGCCCGGCGCAGCTGCCTACGGCGCCTCCAAGGCCGGCGTGATCAACCTCGTGCGCACGCTGGCCCACGACCATGGCCCCGACGGCGTGCGCGTGGTCGCCGTCGCCCCCGGCATCATCGAGACTCCGATGCTTGCCCGAGCGATCGCCGACGCGCCCGATCCGGAGGCGTACGCGGCCGTTCAGGCCGACGGGTACCCCGCCGGCAGGGTCGGCCGCCCCGAGGAGGTCGCCGCTGTGGTGGCCTTCGTCGCCAGCGACGAGGCTGCGTTCGTCACCGGCGACACCTGGCTGGTCGACGGCGGCTTCACCGCGTGAGCGAGCCGCCCGCCGAGCCTCCCGGCCCGTCGCCGCGGGCCGGGGCCGGCGGAGCGCCGTCACCGACACCGCCGCGCCGCCAGGCCATGCTCGCCGACGCGGCGCTGCTCACGGTGGCCATTCTCTGGGGCCTCAACTTCGTCGTCATCAAGGACGCGATCGCCGACACCGGCCCCATGACCTACCTGCTGTGGCGGCACGTCCTGGCGGCGATCATGCTCGCCGCCGTCATGCCGCGCACCGTCCTGCGGACCCGCCGCCGAGACTGGCTCTTCGGCGCCGTCCTCGGCGTCTTCCTGTTCATCGCGTTCGCCACCCAGACCATCGGCCTGCAGTGGACGACGCCGGGCAAGAGCGGCTTCATCACGAGCCTGTACATCGTGATGGTCCCGTTCCTCTACTGGGTCGTGGCGCGCCGCTCGCCCGGCTGGGCGCAGATCGGCGGCGCGGCTCTCGCGACCATCGGCCTCGGCTTCCTCAGTCTGCGCGGCGGTTTCGGCATGTCCCTCGGCGACCTCCTGACGCTGGCCGCCGCGCTCGGCTTCGCGGCGCAGATCGCGGCGACCGGGTTCTTCGCTCCGCGTACGCACCCCTCGATCCTGGCGCTCACGCAGATCGCCGCCGCGGCCGTCCTCTTCGTCGTCGTCACCCCCTTCGTGGAGCACGTGACCTGGGACTTCGGCTGGCGGGCCTGGGCGGCGATCGTGTGGACGGCGCTCCTGGGCACGGTCTTCGGCTTTCTCGTGCAGGCCTGGGCGCAGAGGTCGACGACATCGACGCGGGCGGGCGTGATTCTCGGCCTCGAGGGTCTCTTCGCGGCGGTGTTCGGTCTCATCTTCGGCCTCGACGTCCTGAACCGGCGGTTTGCCTTGGGCGCCGTCCTGATCCTCGCCGGCGTGATCGTCATCGAGACGCTGCCGGGCCGGCGCGGCGAGCCGAATCCGGCCGACGTCCTGCCGCGCGCGGACTGACGCGCCACGGCTCGGCAGCGAGCCCCTCTGGCGCCGGGCCGTCCCTCTGGTACGCTTGGTCGTGTAGGGCTGGGTCACGCGAAGCATCGGAGATGCCGTGGACTGGGACTGGGAAGACGGACCGCCACGAGACGCCCCGCCGCGCGAGCGCGGGCCGGAAGAGCCCTCGCGCCAGGTCGGACCCGAGCCGCCTCCGTCTGAGCCTCCCGCGGCAGAGCCGGGTCCGGGCGAGATCCCTGAGCCGGACGAGCCTCCGGAATGGCCGACTACTGTTCTGCCGTCGACGACGGCTCCGCGGAATCCTCCCGGGACGGCAGCCGACCTGGACGACCCCCGCGGTCGCTCGGTCGAGGCGGCGCAACGCGCCGCCGCCGGTCCGAGGGAGCGGCGTGCCGCCGGTCCCGACGAGCCCGTCGCCCCGCGCGGCCCGCATGTCTCGGACGCGCGCGCTGCGGCAAGGGAGCGCCGCCGTCGCGAGGTCCGGCGGCGGCGGCTCGTCGCCCTTGCCATCCTCATCGCCGCCGTCGTGCTGATCGTCGTCCTCGTGGTCCGCGGCTGCGGTGGATCTGACACGACCGCGGTGACGGTCGCTTCTGCGTTCCTGTGCCTGCCGCCCCTCGCGAGGTGGCCGTGACGGATGCTCGCGGCGGACGGGGGCTCGCCTTCGCCGCCGTCGTGCTGGCGGCAGCCGTCCTACTGACGGCGGCAGGGTGTGGCGGCGACCCTGCGTCGCCGGAGAGCCCGTTCGGCGAGCCGCCGGCCCCCGCCGCGGGTGTGTACGCCTGGGCGGTCGGAGAGACTGGCTCCGTGCTGGTCACCGCCGACGGCGGCGCCTCGTGGACCCGCCGGTCGTTCTTCCTTCCCCAGCGCGGCGTGGACGTTGCCTTTCCTACCCGGAGCGACGGATGGCTCATCACGGACGCAGGGATCGTGCTCTCCAGCAGGGACGGCGGAGCGACGTGGACGGTCCGGCAGAAGGCGCGGCTGCAGATGACCGCCGTCGCGGCTACCGATGCAGACCACGCCTGGGTGCTCGGGGACACCGTGGGCGCCGCCGGTGAGCCCGGGGTCTCCGCTGTGCTGCGCAGCGACGACGGCGGCGAGACCTGGGAGCGGCGCCCGTTCGGCGCCGCCCAGCTCGCCGACATCGCCTTCGCCGACGACCGGCACGGCTGGCTCGTCGCGCTGGACCGGATCTGGTCGACGAAGGACGGCGGACGCACGTGGCGGCTGCGCCGCCGGCTCGGGATGACGGTGCTCACGGGCGTCACGAGCAGCGATCGCCGGCACGCCTTCGTCGCCGGCTGGGGCACCGTCGACGGCGCACCTTTCGTGCTGGCGACGCGCGACGGTGGCGTCACATGGAGCAGGCGGCTCATCGACCTCCAGGCGCCGACGCCCGGCGCGCTCCAGAGCCAGCAGATCGCCTGTGCCGGCGCCGACGTCCTCTGGGTGACCTGCAGAGCCGGCATCATGGCCACGAGGGATGCCGGCCGCACCTGGGAGCTGCAGAAGCCGCCCGCCGGCGAGCCTCTGGGCGTCGCCGCCGCCGACGCGGAGCACGTGCTGGCCACGACGTACGGCCAGCCCATCCTCTCGAGCAGCGACGGCGGCGCCACCTGGCGGGCGTCCGGCAAGGACGGCTTCCTCAAGCAGGGACTCGTTTCCGTCGCCGCCGCCAAGGGCGCGGCCGCCGAGTAGCGGCGATGCACTGACCGCCGGCGGTGGAGCACCGCGGCTCTCGCCGGAGCGTCGGATAGGATGACGGAGATGGCGACGCCTCCAGGCAGCACGAGCGTCTCGCGCCGCAGGGCGCTCGTCGCCGACGTGCTGCTCTTCAGCGTCGCCGTCTTCTGGGGCAGCAACTTCGTCTTCATCAAGGATGTCGTCGAGCGCACCACGGAGCTCGCCGCCGGCAGCGTCGTCGCCGGGACGATGCTCTACCTCGTGCTTCGCTATGTGGTCGCCACCGGTATCTTCGCCGTGGTGCAGCCGCGCAGCTGGCTCGGCGCGTCGCGCGCCGATTGGGCCCGCGGCGGCCTCCTCGGCGCCTTCTACCTGACCGCCCTCATCCTGCAGACCATCGGCCTGCAGCGCACCTCGCCCGGGGTCAGCGGCTTCATCACCGGGATGAGCGTGGCCATGGTGCCGTTCCTCTACTGGTTCGTCGCCCGCCGATCGCCCGGCCGCTGGCAGATCGTCGGAGCGATCGTCGCCACCATCGGCCTGGGCGCGCTCAGCCTGCAGGGCGACTTCACGCTCAAGTGGGGCGACGCGCTCACGCTGGCCGGCTCCCTCTTCTACGCGCTGCACATCATGACCACCGGCCTCTTCGCCCCCAAGGTGAAGCCGAGCTCGCTCGCGATCACGCAGATGGCGGTCTCGACGCTGGTACTGGTCGTGGTCACGCCGTTCATGGTGCACCTCACGCTGGATCTGCCGTGGCAGGTGTGGGCGGCGGTCGTGTGGACGGCGATCAGCGGCACGATCTACGCGTTCTTCATCCAGAGCTGGGCGCAGCGGTACACTACGTCCACGCATGCGGCGATCCTGTTGGGCTTCGAGAGCGTCTTCGCCGCGCTTGCCGGCATCGTCGCCGGCATGGATTCCGTGACCTGGCGGCTGCTCGTCGGCGGCTCGCTGATGCTCACCGGCGTGTTCATCGTCGAGCTGCTGCCCTCGAGCAAGGAGATCGTCGAGGAGATCGAGGCTGAGGAAGGGGCATGACGCCGGCCGACCGGGCGCCGCCGCCGTCAGGTACCGGCGCCGAGAGCCCCGGCCGACGAGTCACTCAGAGACGCGCCGCAGGATGTGCCGCTTGCTCCCGTCGGGCCGCCCGACGAGGAGGGCCTCCGCACCCTCATCGTAAGAGATGACCCAGACGACGTCCTGGGTGTTCTCGCCCCGGACGACGATCGTGTCGCCCTCCAGGCGGGCCGGCAGCGGCGGACCGGAGGGACTGGAGAAGGTCACCCAGAACTCGCTCTCGCCGCCCTGCGGGCCGCCGGCGCTGACGGTGAGGCGGATCGGCTCCGCCGGAGTCTGCTCCTGCCACACGCCGAGTGCGGCCCCCTGGATGACGGGCCCGCCGTCGAACGGCCGCCAGACGAGCAAGACGATCACGACCACGCCGAGCGTCGCGACGATCGCTACGACGGTGACCACGCCTGTACGCGACACGTTGTTCCCCCTCTTGCGCGGGCGGGCGGCGCGGCGCCGGGCCGCCCGCTCAGCTCACTCCTCTTCCTTCTTGCGCACGAACAGCCGCGTCATCACCCACATGCCGCCAAGCAGGAGAAGCGCGCCGCCGAGGCCGACAGCCAGCCACGTCCAGTTGACGAACGGCTTGTCCTCGTCGGCGGCTGCAGCCACCTTCGGCTCGACGAAACGGTAGGTGTCCACGTTGTTGAAGCTGTACAAGACTGCACCGCTCTGCTCACTGACGGCCTCGCCCGGGAAGGGGACCCAGCCCTCCCACTTGTCGCTGTTGTAGGCTTCGAGCAGATACGGGTAGCAGAGGACCGCGTACGCGGCATCGTTGTAGAAGATCTCCTGCATCCGCTTGATCAGCGGGATGCGCTCAGCAGGGTCGATGGCCTGCCGCTGCTGGTCATTCAGCTTCGTGTACTCGGGGTTGGTCCACAGACAGTCATTCCACCCCTCGATCTGCTGGGGCGTGTAGATGTCAACGATGAAGTTCGGGTCGACGTCCTGGGTCCAGTACCAGATGAACAGATCCCAGTTCGGAGTGTAGGTGTCGCCAGAGTACTCGTATTGGCGGTCGATGAGCGTGCCGGCGTCGATGACCTGGTAGTCCAGCTTGATGCCGACGTCCTTGAGCCAGCCGACGATGAGCTTGCCGGCGGTCTGGTTCATCACGGAGTCCGTTGTCGCGTAGAAGCGCAGCACGAGCTTCTTGCCGTCCTTGGTCTCGCGGAGGCCGTCCCCGTTCACGTCCTTGTATCCTGCCTCGTCGAGGATTGCGTTGGCCTTGGCGGGGTCGTAGGTGAAGGCGGAGTCGGCCGGTGGCTCCCAGTGGTACTCGGTGTACGGAGGGATGATCGTCGAGCCGACCGTCGCATAGCCCTGGTAGGCGAGTGCCGCGACCTTCTCGCGGTCCACGGCCCAGTTCACCGCTTCACGGAGCCGCTCGTCGAGCAGCACCGGGTTCCCCTTCGAGTCAGGGCTGTCGTAGCAGTTCATCGCGAGCTCGATGAACTGCCATGATGTGGCCTCGTTGGCTGCGATCCCCGGGGCGTTCATCAGTCCGGCGAACCGCGCGACCGGGACGTCGATGGCCCCATCGATCGTCCCCAGCTCGAGGTCGCTCACCATCGTGTCCGGGTTGTTGTAGAACTGGAAGATGACCTCGTCGATCTTGGGCGCGCCTCCCCAATAGTCCTTGTTCGCCTCGAGGCGGATGAACTTGCCCTTCTGCCACTCGACGATCTGGAAGGGACCGCTGCCGACGATCGGCGGCTTGTTCTGGTAGCTGGTAGTCGCCGCCTTGCCGCTCACCTTCGACCAGATGTGCTCGGGCAGGACCGGCGCCAGCATGCGCAGCATGTTCGACTTGGGTCCGTCCGTCGTGAACTTCACCGTGGTCTCGTCGACGGCCTCCGCGTCGAGGATGCCGCCTGTGTAGGTCGAGAGATTGAGCAGCTGGTTCTCGCGGATGTAGTCGAACGTGAACTCCACGTCGCGGGCGGTGACGGGGACGCCGTCCTGCCAGACGGCGTCGTCACGGATCGTGAAGGTCCACTGCGTGCCGTCGTCCGAGACCTCCCACGCGGTAGCCAGCTCCGGACGCGGCTCCATCGTCTTGTCATCGAACCCGACGAGGACGTCGTAGTTCATCTTCCACATCATCCAGGAGGTGCCCTGGATGCCGATGAACGGGTTCAGATTGTCCGGCTCCTGCACCCAGCCGATCTTCAGCACGATCTTGTCGTCCGGGGCCGGGCTGGTGGAGGCGGTGGCGAGGCCGGGCACACAGAGCGCCGCCGCCAGGACGGTGATCAGGACCAGGACCAGCGACGCGTTGTTCAGCAGGCCTGCGAGCCTCGCACGAGCAGCCATTTCGGATCCCCCCGTCGCCGATGGACCAGCGTCTCCCCCGCCGGGTCCGTGTCGCCAGACAATAGAAACCGGCGGGGACAGCGTCAAGCAGCCACGCTCTGAGAGACGCCGTCCATCCGGCGATGCGCGCCCGCCGAAAGGGTAGACTCACGGGGCGGGCGGGGCCCGGAGGACCGGCCCCGCCACTCGTCACTCGCGCACCAGCCGACGGGAGGCCACATGCCCGACCAGCCATACGAAGACGTCCAGATCGAGGGCCACCTCATCGACTCACTCATGATGCCGCACATCATGGACACGGTCATGGACCTCGACGGGGACTTCGAGATGCTCACCTTCGAGGTCGGGCGCATGAAGGATGACCCGTCGCATGCCATCATGCGCATCTTCGGGCGCGACGCGGCGCACCTCGATGAGCTGCTCACGGCGATCACCGAGTTCGGCATCGTGGCCGTCGAGCCGCAGGACGCCGCCCTCGAGACGGCGGACATCGACGGCGTCTTCCCCGAGCGGTTCTACGCGACGACCAACCTCAACACGTTCATCCGCATCGATGGCGAGTGGATCCGCGTCGAGCACCCGGAGATGGATTGCGGCATCCGCGTGGACGCAGCGGCCGGCACCGCCGAGACGGTGGCGATGAGCGACGTCAAGGCCGGCGACCGCTACGTCACCGGCCGCAAGGGCATCCGCGTGCTGCCGCTCGAGCGGTCGCGCGAGAGTCAGCCCTTCGAGTTCATGGCTTCGGCGGTGAGCTCCGAGAAGCCCAAGGCGCAGATCGTCCACGAGGTGGCCAACACCCTGCGCCAGGTCAAGGAGGAGGGACGGCTGGCCATCGCCGTCGTCGGCCCTGCCGTGGTGCACACGGGGGCGGCGCCGCAGCTGGCCCGCCTCATCGAGGCCGGCTACGTGGGCTGCGTCTTCGGCGGCAACGCCGTGGCCACCCACGACATCGAGAGCAACCTGTACGGCACGTCGCTCGGCATCAGCCTCCAGTCGGGCGCGCCGGTGCCGGGTGGCCACGAGCATCACCTGCGAGCCATCAACACCATCCGGCGCGCGGGGAGCATCCGGGCGGCCGTCGACAAGGGCATCCTCACGGATGGCCTCATGTACACGCTCACGAAGACGGGCACCCCGTACGTGCTCGCCGGCAGCATCCGCGACGACGGCCCCATGCCCGAGGTGATCACCGACGTGATGGTGGCGCAGACGGAGATGCGGCGCTACGCCCGGCAGGCCGGCGCCTGCCTCATGCTCAGCACGATGCTGCACAGTATCGCGGTAGGCAACATGCTGCCGGCAAGCGTGCGCACCGTCTGCGCCGACATCAACGCCGCGGTCGTGACCAAGCTGGCCGACCGCGGCTCGTTCCAGGCCATCGGCATCGTCACCGACGTCGGCCTGTTCGTCGAGCAGCTGGCGGACGAGCTGACCGGCTGACCCGCGCCGGTCGACCGCGGTCAGTCGCAGTTCGCCAGCGTCTCCTCGATCGCCTTGACCAGGCGCACCCGCAGGTTCTTGGTGGTGAGGCGCTTGCCGCCGTACATCTGGCAGCGGCAGTGGGCCTTGTCGAAGGGCAGGTGGCGCGCGTCAGGCGCGACCAGGATGGGCCGGTGGCCCATCGCCTCCGAGAGCCCGAGCTCGTAGAAGACATTGGCGTTCTTGCCGGTGCACACGGCAATGATGAGGTCGGCGTCGGCGATGGCCTCGCGGACCTGCTCCACGATGACGCCACTCCTGAAGATGCTGTCGGCGCGTCGCAGTTCGACGCCTGCGTCCTTGCAGGCGTCGCGGACGGCGCGCTGTACGGCGCGGTACGTCGCCGGCTTCTCGTCGCCGGCCGCCGCTGCGCTGAACGGCGTGAGCAGGAAGGCAGTGGGCATGTGGACCTCCGTCGTCCGCCGCAGCATACGCCGAGCGGCGGACGCCGCGAAGGACATCTTCGATGGCTCGGGAGCCCAGCGGGAGCGCGGCGAGAGGCCGGCGGATCAGGGTAGCTCGGGCAGGCCGTCCTCGCCGATGGTCCAGAACGGGTTGAAGGCGACCTCCCAGGCGTGCCCGTCGGGGTCGGCGAAGTAGCCGGAGTAGCCGCCCCAGAACCGGTCCTGGGCCGGCCGCAGCAACGTCCCGCCGGCGCGGACGGCCTCGTCGAGGCACTCGTCCACGAGCTCGCGCGCGTCCACGTTGATCGCGAGCGTCATGCGGATGGAGCCGGGGTCCGCCGGCGTCTGCCCGGCCTCTTCAGCGATGCCGTCCAGCCGGTACAACGCGAGCCGCGAGCCGGCGTTGCGGAAGAACGCGACCTGCTCCTCCGGCGCGCCGCTCAGCGGCCAGCCGAGCGCCTGGTAGAAGGCCCTGGCTCTCGGCACGTCCGCGACTCCAAGGGTGATCACGCTGATGCGCGCTTCCATCGCGTCCTCCTGACGCCGCGTCCAAGAACCCGGGCGGGGTTTTCACCATCGTACTAGGGGCCGTTGCCGCGCGCGCGGATATACTTCGACTACGCAGAACGTACAGCAGGAACCCCGCCTCCACGAGACTTGCGAGGAGACCATGAAGCCACGCACCATCCGCGAGAACGTCTACCTCATCGGCGCGGTCGACTGGGACCGCCGCCTGTTCGATGCTCTGATCCCCCTCCCCGACGGTACGAGCTACAACGCCTACTTCGTGGTGGGCAGCGAGAAGAACGTCCTCATCGACACGGTCGACCCGGCGAAATCCGCCACGCTCATGACGCAGCTGGACCAGTTGCCCGCGCCGGACTACCTCGTGATCCATCACGTGGAGCAGGATCACTCCGGGTGCACCCCGATGCTGCTGGAGCGCTACCCCGACCTCACGGTGGTGTGCAATGACAAGGCGCGCGCGATGCTCGTCGACCACCTGCACGTGGACGATGCGCGCTTCCACGTGGTCGCCGACGGCGACACCCTGAGTCTCGGCGACAAGACGCTCACCTTCCTCTTCACGCCGTGGGTGCACTGGCCGGAGACGATGAGCACGTGGCTCGAGGAGGACAAGATCCTCTTCAGTTGCGATTTCTTCGGCTCACACTACGCGACCAGCGACGTCTTCGCGGACAAGCACGAGGTGTACGACGGCGCCAAGCGCTACTACGCCGAAATCATGATGCCGTTCGGTACCCAGGTGCTGAAGAACGTCGACAAGGTCACGCAGTACCCGATCGAGCTCATCGGGCCGAGCCACGGGCCCGTGTACGACGACCCGGCGTTCATCATCGAGGCCTACCGCGACTGGGCCGGCGGCGAGCCGCAGAACATCGTCTGCCTCCCGTACGTGACCATGCACGACAGCACCCGGCTGATGGTCGATCACCTCACGGCGGCGCTCACCGACCGCGGCGTGGCGGTCGAGCGCTTCGACCTCACGACGCTGGACGCCGGCGAGCTGGCCAGCTCCCTGGTGCACGCCGGCACCATCGTGCTCGGCACCCCGACGGTGCTCACCGGACCGCACCCGCTGGCCGCCTACGCGGCCTTCCTGGCGAACGCTCTCAAGCCGCGCGCCAAGTACGCGACCGTCATCGGTTCGTACGGCTGGGCCGGGAAGGCGGTGGAGACGCTCGCCGGCATGATGCCCAAGCTCAAGGTCGAGCTCCTCGAGCCGGTGCTCGCCAAGGGCCTGCCGCGCGCCGAGGACTACGCGCGTCTCGACGCCCTCGCCGACAGCATCGCGGAGAAGCACGCCGGGCTCGCGCCGCGCAACTTCGCCGACCTCACGGTCTGCCGCACAGACCTCTGAGGCGTGCAGGGCTGACGCCGCGTCCCAAGGCTTCGCTCAGGCGCGCCACCGCGACACTGGCCGGCCGGGACGTGCGCCCGTCCGTGCACGTACGACTCCGGTAGAGTAGGCGCATGCTCACCGTCGTCACCGGCCTCGCGTCGGCGTTCGGCTACGCCGTCCACGACTACCTGCTGGTCCGCATCGTGCGGTCGGCGTCGCTGTGGACGGCGCTCCTCTGGGTGATGCTGGTGGGCCTCGTCCTCCTGGTGCCGTTGGCCCTGATCGTCGATGGCCTGCCCAGCGGTGATGCCGAGTGGCGCGCTGCGGGCTTCGCGGCGGCCAGCGGCGTGCTGGAGTTCCTCGGCCTCGGGGCGTTGCTGAAGGGCCTGTCCACCGGGAATCTCTCGGTGGTGACACCTCTGGGCTCGCTGGCCGGAGGTTTCGCCGCCCTCATCGCGATCCTGCTGGGGGAGTCGCTGCCGCCGATCGCCTGGGTCGGTCTCCCGCTGGCGGTGCTGGGCGGGCTGATGGCGTCGGTGGAGCGGGCGCCCGAGAGCGCCCTCGGAGAGAGACGCCGCACGCGGGCCACGGCCGGCGCCGGATGGGCGCTGCTCTCCGCGGCCTTGTTCGCCGGCACCCTTCTCCTCTTCTCGGAGGCCACGGCGCTCCCGCCGATCTCCCTGGCCGCGGTCGGCAGGGTGAGCACGACGATGGTCGTCATCCCGGTCGCACTGTTCACCGGCGGGTTCGTGCTGCCGCGGGAGTTCCGGGCGCGCGTGACCGTCGCCGGCGCCGTCGACGCCGCTGCCTTCGTCGCGCTCGCCGCCGCGATCAGCCTCGGCCCCGTGGCCATCGCGTCCGTTTCCGTGGCGCAGGCCGGCACGTGGGCGGTCATCATCGGCCTGGTGCTGCTGCACGAGAAGCTCAGCCGGGTGCAGCTCGCCGGCGTCATCCTCACCTGCGTCGCGATCACGATGCTGGCGGCGGCAGGGCTGGAGTAGTCCCGCCGCCTCGTGGGTGCTTCAGCCACCGCGCTCGCGCAGGTACTCATTGGCGAGCTCGTGCAGGCGGTCGCGGCCGAACGGCTCGCCGTGCCCGGGGTAGACGGCGTCGACGTCGAGCCGGCGCACGTGGTGCATGGTGCCGAGGTAGGCCGTGATGTCGGACTCGGGCAGGGTGTCGATCAGCCCGCCCTCGTAGACGGCGTCGCCGGAGAGCAGGGCGCGCTCCTCGTGGTCGATGAGCCCGATGCTGCCCGGTGTGTGCCCGGGCAGCTCGACCACCGTGAGCCGGCGGTCGCCGAGGTCGATCTCGTCGCCGCCGCGGACGGCGTGGGTCGCGGCGGCGGGGACGATGCGGAACGTCTCGGGGTCGAAGCTCGGGTCGGGGATCGCATCGACCAGGACGTCGGGCAGGACGAAGCCGCTGGCGGCGATCTCCTCACGAAGCTCCTGCGGCCAGCTCGCGGCCACCAGCGGGGTCTCGTCGCCGCTGCGCGACGCCGTGCCTTCTTCGTCGGGGTGGAGCAACCGGCGCTCGAGCTCGTGGAACCCTCCGATGTGGTCGACGTGCGCATGCGTCGCGACGCAGATCACCTCGCGGCGCCTGCCGCGCGCAAAACGCGCCAGAACGGGCGTCAGCGGCGCGATCCCGTTGCCCGTGTCCACCAGCAGGTCGCGGTCGCGGCCGCGCAGATACCAGATGTTGGCCTGGAGAAGCTCATCGACGTGCGGCTCGGTGAGGAACGCCGTTCGCGCGGTCACCCAGGTGAGGCTGAACCAGTCGGCGACGACGGGGAGCTGGTCGGTGGCGCCCATGCAGTCATCCTCGCCGTTCTTCGGCGCCGGATGCAAGTGCCCCGGCAGCCGAGACAGGGCGAGGGCGCTCTCGGATAGACTTGCCCGCGTGCTGACTCTCCTCACAGGCCTGCTCGCCTCGCTCTCCTATGCAAGCAGCGACATGTTCTCGCAGCGCGTGACCCGCGAGACCCGAGCGCTCACGCAGATGGTGTGGGTGCTCGTGACCGGCGTGACCATCGTCCTGCCCATCGCGCTGCTCGTGGACGGGCTGCCGGATGCCGGCGAGTGGCGGGGCGCCGGGCTGGCGGCGCTCGCCGGCGCCCTCTACTTCGGCGCCCTCTTCTGTCTCCTGCGGGGGCTGCAGGTCGGCGACCTGGGACTCGTCTCGGCCCTCACCTCGCTGCAGGGCGCGTACGTCGCCGTGGCCGTGATCATCCTCGGGGCGCCGATCACGCCTCTGCTCGGCGCGGCGCTGGCGCTGAGCGCCTTCGGCGCGGTGCTCACCTCGTTCGAGGGCCGGGCGAGGTCGACGCGGGGAGCGCTGTGGGCGCTGGCCGCCGGCGTGCTCTTCGCCGGCGTCATGCTCTGCTACGCCTACGGCGACATCGGCTGGCTCTCCCAATCCGCCATCTCGCGCACCGTCTCGCTCGTGATCGTTCTGCCGGTCGCCCTCTTCTCGGGCAGCGTCGCCGTGCCCAAGGCCATGCGGGTCCGCGCCGTCGGCGCCGGACTGCTCGAGCTCAGCGGCGTCATGCTGCTCACCATCGCCTTCGCGCTCGGGCCGCCGACGGTCGCCGGCGTAACCACGACCCAGTTCGGCACGTTCGCGGTGATCCTCGGGTATGTGCTCCTGCACGAGCGCCCGAGGCCGAACCAGTGGGTGGGCATCGTCTGCACCATCGCCGGAGTCACTCTCCTGGCGGCGATCGTCTGAGGCGGCGGGCGCCCGCGGCGCTCCGCCCGCCGCCTGCCCGGCGGCCGCGGAACATTCACCCGGCGTCGGCCATCCGGTAGACTTGTCGGCACCTTCCGGGGACCCGGCCCCGCACCCGCGGGAAGCCGAGCCGATCCCGGCCGTTCGCGAAGGAGACCGGACCGATGGCAGATCACCTCATCGACGACAGTCATCTCAACAAGACACGCGAGATGTTCGCCAAGTGCCAGGAGGTGATCTCCGGCGGCGAGTCCAGCTACGCACGCCTGACCGGTACTCGCCCCATCGTCATGGAGCGCGGCGAGGGCGCCTACTTCTTCGATGTCGACGGCAACGCCTACATCGACTGGTGCATCGGCTACGGCCCCATGATCTTCGGCCATCGCCCCAAGCCCATCCTGGACTCGATCGTCGCCCAGATCACCCAGGGGGGCATGCTCTACACGTTCCCGCACGAGCTCGACTACGAGGTCGGCCGCAAGATCGTCCAGGCCGTGCCCGGTATCGACGAGCTCCGCTTCGCGAACTCCGGCAGCGAGGCGACCCAGGCGGCGATCCGTCTGGCGCGCGCCTACACCGGCAAGGACAAGATCCTCAAGTGGGAAGGCAGCTACAACGGCTTCCTCGACTGCCACGCGTTCTCGCACGTGCCGGCGCTCGAGGCGGCGGGTCCGGAGAAGTATCCCCGCACACTGCCTTCGCAGGGCGGTATCCCCCAAGCCGTCGAGGACACGGTGGTCGTCGGCTGCTTCAACGACCTCGACGCCGTCGAGACGGTGATCAAGCGCAACCGCGACGAGCTTGCCTGCGTGCTGGCCGAGCCGATCCTCGCCGACGCCGGCATCATCCCGCCGGTGCCCGGCTTTCTCGAGGGCGTGCGCCGCATCTGCGACGAGAACGGCGTGCTCCTCATCTTCGACGAGGTCATCACCGGGTTTCGCGTGTCGCTCGGCGGCGCCCAGGAGCTCTACGGCGTCGTCCCCGACATCACCTGCCTGGCGAAGGCGGTCGGCGGCGGCACCCCCGGGGCGGCGGCCTTCGGCGGCAAGAAGGAGATCATGGCGCTCGAGGCCGACGGCACCGTGCTCCATGGCGGCACCTACAGCGGCAACCCGATGACGCTGGCGGGCATGAACGCGGCGCTCGACATCCTCATCAACGACCGCGAGCGTGTCTACGGCCACCTCAACACGATCGCCAACGCGATGGTCCAGGGCATGCGCGGCATCTTCGCCGAGAACGGCGTGCCCGCCTACATCAGCCAGGTCGGCCCCATGTGGCAGGTGTTCTTCGGCCACGAGGAGCCAGTGACCAAGTACCGCCAGGCCCGGGCCAGCGACACCCGCTTCTTCGGCATGCTGCAGACCGAGTGCCAGATGCGCGGCGTCTACTTCCACAACTACCCCTTCGAGCGCTTCTTCGCGAGCACCGCGCACACCAAGGCCGAGGTCGACCGCAGCCTCGAGGTGATCGCCACGGCGACCAAGATCGTGAAGGACCGGCTGAGCACGCTGCCCGCCGGCGTCTGAGACGGATCCGGCCAGCTTCGGAGCGTCAGACCGGCGCCCGGCCCGCCGTGGCGGGGGCCGGGCGCCGGCGTCCGCCGGCCCTTCTGACCGTCGGGCCGGCGGCCAGCACTCCCGCCGCACGCGTGCTCACGGTCGCTCAGCTCTGGGGTCGGTGGCGCGAACCTCTGCGCGGCGCAGAAGAGCGGGCCGAGGCTGGGGGCATCCCTGCACTGTGGCAGGGCCCGACGCTGATTCGACCTGTCACGGTCGCCCGTCGTGGCGACTCGTCTACTCGACCAGGATCGCGCGGAAGTCGTTGACGTTGGTACGCGTCGGGCCGGTGATCACGAGGTCGCCGAGGGCCGCGAAGAAGCCGTAGGCGTCGTTCGCGGCCAGCAGTGCGACCGGGTCCACACCGGCCTCGCGGGCCCGCGCGAGAGTGTCCGCTGTCACGATCGCCCCGGCGTTGTCCTCGGTGCCGTCGATGCCGTCGGTGTCGCACGCGATGGCGGTGATGCCGGGATGGCCGTCGAGCGCGAGCGCGAGGCCGAGCAGGTATTCGACGTTGCGGCCGCCGCGGCCTGAGCCCTGCACCGTCACGGTCGTCTCCCCTCCCGAGAGCAGGACGCACGGGCGTTGCGGCGGCGTGAGGATCGAGCCCTCGACGTGGACGGCGTTTCGGGCGACGGCCTCGCGCAGCGCGATCAGGGCGCGCTCGCCCCCGCGTGCGCATCCCAGGGCGAGCGCGGCGTGCAGGCCGCCGATGTCGCGGGCCTCACCTTCGAGGTCGTCGCCGAGCACGAGGGGTTCCACGCCGGCGGCGCGGCTGCAGCCGGCCGCCGCCGCGAGCGCATCCGCGGCAGCCGCGAGCATCGCGACCTCGTCGCCGTCGAACGCGGGGTCGCCGGGCTTGGGAGTCTCGCGTACGTAGCCCGCGGCTCCGGCACAGAGATGGTCCCTCACGGCGTCAGGCGCGACGATCTCGTACCGCTCCAGCACGTCCAGAGACCGGGCGAACGTCGTCGGGTCGGGCACCGTGGGGCCCGAGGCGATCACCGCAGGGTCATCGCCGGGAACGTCGCTGATCACGTACGTCACGACGCGGGCGGGGTGGGCGGCGACCGCCAGGCGGCCGCCCTTCACCGACGAGAGGTGCTTGCGCACGCAGTTCATCTCGTCTATGGCCGCGCCGCTGCGCAGCAGCGCCGAGTTCACCGCACGTATGTCCTCGAAGGAGACGCCCTTCGCCGGCAGCGACAGCAGCGCCGAGCCGCCACCGGAGAAGAGGCAGAGGAGCAGGTCGTCTTCGGTCAGGCCGCGGGCGAGTTCGAAGATGCGACCGGCCGCCGTGCGTCCGGCCGCATCCGGCACAGGGTGCGCCGCCTCCACGACCTCGATGCGCTCGCAGGGCGCGGCGTGGCCGTAGCGTGTGATGACGAGTCCGTCGAGCGGGCCGTCCCACTCGAGTTCGACGGCCCGCGCCATCGCCGCCGCGGCCTTGCCGGCGCCGACCACGACCGTCCGTCCGGCCGGAGGCTGCGGCAGCCGGCCGGCCAGCAGCAGCGCTGGGTCGGTCGCCGCGACGGCCGCGCCGAAGAGCTCGAGCAGTAGCTCACGGCTCATCCGCTCCACCGCGCCAGACTCAGTTCGGCGGCGTTCACGATGCTGGGCGCCGCGCGCGGCGGCTCCGCGTCGCCGAGGAAGGGCGCGACGTCACCGGCGGTGGCTGCCGCGGGCCATACCGGCCAGCCGCGCAGAATCGCCGCGGCGTTGGCGGCGGCGAGGATCGCCATGCCTTCGCGCGTCCAGGTCGTGGCGGAGCCGAGGTGCGGAACGAGCACAGCGTTGTCGAGGTCGGCGAGGCCCGGCGCCATGTCCGGCTCGCGTTCGTAGACGTCCATGCCGACGCGAAAGCCCGGGTTGGCGCGACAGTGCTCGACGAGCGCGGCCTCATCGATCAGCGGCCCCCGGCTCGCGTTGACCAGCACCGCCGTGTCCTTCATCGTCGCCAGCTCGGGCGCGCCGATGAGGTGGCGCGTCTCGGGCGTGAGCGCCGCGTGGATGCTGACCACGTCGGCGAGGTGGAGCAGGTCGCGCAGGCTCGTCGCGCGCCGGCAGCTCACCGGGGCCTCGTCATGTCTCTCGAGGAACGCGGCGTAGTCGGCCACATACCTCTCCAGCTCGTCGTTCACCCGCACGTCGTAGTAGATCAGGTCCATCTTGTGACCCTCGACCATCATCCTGGCGTAGGCGGTTCCGATGCGACCGGCGCCGATGACCCCGAGCGTCCTCCGGTGCAGAAGGGCTCCCAGCAGCATGTCGGGCAGCCAGCCGTGATAGCCGTCGGCGCGCATCATGCGGTCGCCCTCGGGGACCCTGCGCGCGGCGGAGAACGTGAGAGCGACGGCGAGCTCGGCCGTCGTCTCGGTCAGCACGCCTGGCGTGTTGCCGACCGGCAGGCCGAGTTGCGTCGCGGCCTCCACGTCGACGTTGTCGTAACCCACGGCGAACTGGCTGTAGATGCGGCCGCCGGCTGCGGCAAGCCGCTCCAGCAGGGGCGCCGTCCACGGCTCGGTGAGCTGCCCGATGACGGCGTCCGCGTGGTCGCCGACCGCGGCGCGGATCTCGGCCTCGCCGAGCACATCCGTGCCCTGGGCGATCTCGACACGGCAGCCGGCGGCGGTGAGCAAGCGTAACCAGCGGTCGCCCGGCAGCTCCTTGGTCACGATCACGCGGAACGTCGCGGCGGGGTTGACGATTCTCAGGTCCGGCTGGCTCACGGCACGACCTCCTCGATGGGCAAGGACAGGGTGATGGCTCCCATCACCCTGTCCGCACCGAGCAGCCTGCCCTCGTTGCTCCAGGGGGCCCGTCGGGTCGCGCTCCGGTTGCCTGAGAGTTTCGGAGGCGCGTCCGACGCCTTCCTTGCCCCTTCGGCGCCCGCCCGCACCCGGTGCGGCGGGCTCTCACACGACCTTCAGCCGGGCATCCTTGGCACTGCCCGAAGGCTAGCATCCGGCGACCAGACCGGCAACGTCGCACGGGAACCGTCTAGAGACTCAGCACCCACAGCACCTGATAGGCGACGACCGCGGCGAGGACGCCCGCCAGCAGCGCCGCCGCCACGGTGGCGATGCGGTAGACGCGCAGCCGCCAGAGGAACAGCGCGCCGACGGTCACGATGCCGATCTTGAACGCGAGGGCCGGTACGGTGCCCGCGCGCAAGAAGAAGTCCATGATGCCGTTGGACTCCGTCGCGAACCCCAGCCACATCCCGTAGCGCGTGAGGGCGAGATCGGCGGCGTTGAGGAGCCAGAGCTCCACGAGCAGCAGCAAGAGCAACCGGTCACGCGACTCACTGGGGTGGGGCAGCGTCCGGTGCCTGCGGATCGGCGGGCTCACCGGGGGAGCTCCGTGGTCTCGATGACCTGAGTGCCGCGCGAGGAGGCGATCCAAGCGACGGTGCTCCCACTGACGGCGACCTCGGTG
This sequence comes from uncultured Thermoleophilia bacterium, assembly GCA_963699725.1. Classification (GTDB taxonomy): domain Bacteria; phylum Actinomycetota; class Thermoleophilia; order UBA2241; family UBA2241; genus CAIXSE01. The sequence goes on along the minus strand of CAVOVA010000027.1, from coordinate 42,536 downwards.
ACGCTCCCCTCGACCTCGGCCACCAGGAAGGCCGGGCCGCCGCCGAGGCGGCGGCCCATCACCCGGCAGCTCTTCATGGCCGTCGGTGATGCGTCGCCGGCGGCCGTGCCGGCCTCCTCTGCCCAGACGACGGTCGTGCCGTCGAACGAGGGACCCGCAAGACCGGTGATCCCGGCGGCCAGCTTGCGCGTGCCGCCGCCGTTCACGTCCGCGGCCGCGACCACGCCGGACCCCCCGGTCCCGGGGGCCTGGCCCCAGACCAGCGTCCGTCCTGCGAGGGCGATGGCGGTCAGCGGGCCGCGGGAGAGGCTCACCACGACCGGCCACGGCTCCCCGCCGCTCAGCTCGCGAGCCACGAACGGACCGGTCTCGCTCGTGGCCCACACCACGAGGCCGCCGGAGACGACCGGGGCGCCGTACCCGGCGGCGACCTCGAAGGTCTCCCCGCTGCCGATACGGACGCCATTGACGGATGGGGAGGCGATCCTCCGCGCCGAGCACCACACGGCGATGTCGCCGGAGAGCGAGGGATACGAGTAGACGGAGCCGATCTCGGCGACCGTCCAACGGCGGCCGGACTGGGTGTCGTAGGCGACGGCGCGGGCCGCCAGACTCTGGGGCCGCTCGGCCTCGAACCAGATCGCGTAGCGTTCGCCGATGGCCGGGTCCCACGTGGCGCTCATGCCGGCGCCGGGACCGAGCAGGCGGATCCAGCCCTCGTCGAGGTCGGCGTACTCGATGGACCGTCCGTTCTGCCACAGCAGCCGCGGGCCGCTCAGCCCGAGACCGCTGATGTGGCGGCCCTGTCGCCCGACGATGCGCCAGCCGTCCCCGGTCCGGAGCATCTCGGGGGCCTGCACCAGGTACGTGCGCTCCCAGTGGTAGCCGGCCGCTCCGAGCGCCGTGCCGGCGGCGAGGATCACGAGCGAGAGGAGCAGGGCACGCAGCCAGGACGGGCGGCGCGCCGGGCGGGCGCCCTCGACGAGCGCCTGGCCGCCGGAGACGGGTGGCGGAGGCGGCGGCGGGACCGCCTCCGTTCTCAGCTCGTCCGGCACAGGTGCAGGAGGTCCGCATAGACGCCGTAGGCGGTCTGCGGCACGAGGCCGTGCCTCTCGCTGACGAACACGTCGGCCATGAGGTCGGTGTGCAGGACCGCGCCGAGGGACTCGCCGGTGAGGGCCGCGAGTGGGTGCTCGATGCCGAGTTCCTCGGCGCGCAGACGGGCACGGACGGGGCCGGCGGGCGAAGCCGTCCCGGCCTCCGGTGCGATGCCTGCGGTCGACTCCCGCCACACGCTCGTCACGAGCCGCAGGCGCCGGCCGTCGGCGCGCGCGCCCGCGATCCGCGCCAGTGGGACATCCGTCAGGCGCTCGCGGTCCACGTCCGCGGGCGTGATGCCGGCGTCCATGGCGACGTTGGCGAGCGCGGCCGCTTTGCTCGCCGCGTCCCAACCGTCCACGTCGTTGCCGGGGTCCGCTTCGGCGTAGCCCTCTGCCCGGACTTGCGCGAGCGCGTCGTCGAAGCTGCGGCCGGCGCCCATCGCGTCGATGATGAAGTTGGTCGTCGCGTTGAAGACCGCGTCGAACCCGAGCAGCGTGCAGTCGGGAAGCGCGTAGTCGAGGAGACTGAAGACGGGGAGGCCGTCCATCACGGTGCTCTCGAAGCGGATGCGGCGGCCGCTCGCAGCCGCCGCCGCCGACACCTCGGGCCAGCTCCAGGCGATCGGCCCCTTGTTGGCCGTGACCACGTCCATGCCGAGGCGGAATGCCTCGAGCACGTGGGCGGTGGCCGCCGGCGTGTACGATGCCGCCCCGCCGGCGACCTCCGAGAGGTCGCCCATCACCGTGAGCTCGACGAGAACGTCGGCGCCCGACGCGGCGAGAAGTTCGGGGGCCGGCCTGGCCGCCTGCGGCGGGGCCGGCGCGTCGCCCACGGCCACGAGGAGCTCGGCCGGCGTCATGCCGGCCGGCTCGAGAAGGCTGCCGCGGCGCGTGCCGGCGGCAGTGATCAGGACACGGAGGTCGTGCTTCCGCGCCAGCACGTGTTCCTGGGCGGCGAGCAGCTCGCAAAGCGAGCGCGCGACACTGCCGAAGCCGAGCAGGCACAGGCGCACCTCGCGAGGGCCGGCAGGCCGCTCCTCGGCGCCGAACAGGGAGAGCCGGACGTCGCGGGGGGCGCCGGCCGGCGTCACCGGTCCGGCGCTCATCGCACCGACCGCGAGAGGTCGCCGACGGCGGCCACCAGGCGCTCGAGCTCGCCCTCCGTGGTGTACGGGGCGAGCCCGACGCGCACGAGGCCGCCGCGGTCCAGCAGCCCGAGCAGCTCCACGAGACGGTGGGCGTAGAAGTCGCCGTCCCAGGTGAAGAGGCCGCGCGCGCCGAGCGCGCGGCAGACCTCGCCGGCCTGGAAGGATTCGAGCGTGAACGAGACGGTGGAGGTGCGCGGGCTGCCTTCCGGCGGCCCGTAGAGCTTGACGCCGGCGATGCCGGCGAGCTGCTCGCGCAGCCGCTTCGCCAGCGGCTGCTCGTAGGCCTCGCCGGCCAGCATGCCGGCGACGACCGCCCGGCGCCGGCCCTGCAGTTCGGCCGGGAGGCGGTCCTCCACCATCGCCAGGTGCCGCTCGCCGAGGTCGGCGATGAAGTCGATGGCCGCGGTGGTGCCGGCCATGCCCTCGTGGTTGAGGGTTCCCGTCTCCCACACATAGGGCGGATCGGGTTCCTGGGTGCTCAGGCGCACCGGTTCGAGCATCTCCGTCGCCTCGCGGCGTGCGTACATGAGGCCGGCGTGCGGGCCGAAGAACTTGTAGGCCGAGCAGAGCAGGAAGTCGCAGCCGATGGCCCTGACGTCGATCGGCCCGTGCAGCGCGTAGTGCACGGCGTCGACGATGCTGAGCGCGCCGGCCTCGCGCGCCAGCGCGGCCGCGCGGGCGACGTCGTTGACCGTGCCCACGGCGTTCGACGCGTAGCCGACAGCGACCACCTTGGTCTTGCCGGGCTCCACGAGCTTCTCGAACGCGCTCCAGTCGAGGCTGCACGTCTCGAGGTCGACGGGCGCCTCACGGATGACCGCGCCGCGCTCGGCCAGCCGCTGCCAGGGTCCGCGGTTGGCCTCGTGGTCGAGCTGGGTGACCAGCACCTCGTCGCCGGGGCGGATGTCGCGGGCGATCGCATCGCTGAGCAGAAAGCCGAGCGTGGTCATGTTGGCGCCGTAGCTGACCTCCTCCCAGTGGCAGCCGAGGAGGTCGGCGCCGGCTTCGTGCGCAGCCTGGACGACGGCGTCGGTCTCTTCCGAGGTCACGAACGCGCCGTGGATGTTGCAGTTGTGATTCGCCAGGTAGTCGACGACGGCGTCGAGCACACGTTGCGGCGTCTGTGTGCCGCCCGGGCCGTCGAGGTAGGCGGCTGGTTGGCCGTCGACCATCCGCCTGAGGGCGGGGAACTGGCTGCGGACGTACGCGACGTCGAACGGGGACATGGCTCACCTCGGGCCGGTTCGTGGCAGGGGGACCAGTGTACCGTCCCCGTGCAGGAAAGGCGCGCGTGGGGCAGGATGGTATGACGATGCGCACCAACGGAGACAGGACTACGGCGAAAGCCGAGCCGAACACGCGCGAGCGGATGCTGGAGCGCGCGCTCGAGCGCGAGTTCGAGGTCATCTGCTTCGACTGGGACGGTACGGCCGTGGCGGACCGCCAGGCCGACGCGGCGGCGGTTCGCAGCAGAGTGGAGCGCCTCACGGCGCTCGGGGTCGACATCGCCGTCTTCAGCGGCACCAATGTCGCCAACGTGGATGGCCAGCTCCGCGCCCGGCCCGGCGTCGAGGGCCACCTCTTCCTGTATCTGTCGCGCGGTTCCGAGATCTACGTCGTGGGTCCCGCCGGGCCGCGCCTGCTCGAACGGCGGCAGGCCACTTCCCTCGAAGAGGAGCAGCTGACGGCCGCGTCCGAGGCGCTCCGCGACCACCTGGTCGCGGCCGGCCTCGACACCGGGATCGTCTACGACCGGCTCAATCGGCGGAAGGTCGACCTCATCCCCGAGTGGCCCGACCCGCGCAAGGCGGAGGTGGCGGAGCTGCAACGACGGGTCGACCAGCGTCTGCGCGCAGCCGGCATCCCCGGCCTCGGCGCCTGCTTGGAGCTGGCCCGCGAGCTGAGTCGCTCGGCCGGCCTCGCGCGGCTTGCCGTCACGAGCGACGCCAAGCACATCGAGATCGGCCTCACCGACAAGAGCGACTCGATGCGCGCGGTGATGCGAGCGCTCGTCACGGGCCGCGGCCGGCGGCCGCAGGACGTGCTGGTGCTCGGTGACGAGTTCGGCCCGGTCGGTGACGCCGAGGGCAACGACTATCTGACGCTGATCCCGGAGCTGCGCCGCTCGGTGTTCATCAGCGTGGGCGTGGAGCCCAATGGGGTGCCGCCGCGGGTGCTGCACGTCGGCGGTGGCGCGATCACCTTCCTCGACATCCTGCACGACCAGCTTGCGGCGCGGGAGATCGTAGCGCAGCAAAGCTTCCCCGAGCCCAACGCGGACGCCGCCTGGCGCTTCGAGGTCAAGGGGTTCGACCCGTTTCGCGAGCGTGAGGTCGAGACCTGGCTCACGGTCGCGAACGGCGAGACCGGTACGCGCGGCGCACTCGCAGAAGGCTCCGCCATCTCGACGCCGGGCACGTTCGTCGCGGGCGTCTACGGCGACGGGACCGGCGATCCGCCCTTCCGTCAGCCGGTGCCCGCGCCCGACTGGACCGGCCTTCGGCTCATCGTGGCCGGTAGCGCGCTCACCTTGGCCAACGGCGAGATCGTCGAGCACGAGCGCGTGCTCGACATGCGCCACGGCCTCGTCTTCCGCATGTGGCGCCAGCGCATGCGCAGCGGGCACAGCGTGCGCGTGCGCACAGCCCGGTTCGCCTCACTGGCCGATCGCCACCTCATGGCGGCGCGCGCCGAGGCGACGCCCGAGGACTTCTCCGGCTCGCTGGTCTGGCAGAGCGCGATCGGGGTGACGCACGCGGGCGGGCCCACGAAGGAGACCTCGTTCGAGGTGCTCGAGGACCCGCCCGGGCTCATCGCGCGCACGCGCGGCCGCAACGGCGGGGGGCACGTGCTGGCGGTCACTACCAACCCGGCGCCGGGGTCGCCGGTGGTCCGCATGCCGCAGCAGGCTCGCGACGTGATCGGCGGCCGCGTCGAGCCGGGCGACCCGGCCACCGTGGACCGGCTGGCAGCGATCGTCTCGGCACGGACGCGCGTGCCCTCGGCCGCGTCCGCGCGCCGTGCGCTCGAGCAGGCGCGGGAGACCGGCTACGACGAGCTGCTGCGCCGGCACCGGGCGGCATGGGACGCCGCCTGGCGAACCGCCGACGTGCGCATCGACGGGGACGCCGAGGACCAGCACGCGCTGCGTTTCGCGATCTATCACATGATCAGCACCGCGCACCCTCACAAGGACACCGTCTCTGTGGGCGCTCGCGGGCTCGGCGGCATGTCGTACTTCCTGCACGTGTTCTGGGACACCGAGATCTTCGTCCTGCCGTTCTTCATCTACACGCAGCCGGAGACGGCGCGCACCCTGCTCACCTATCGCTACCGCAACCTCCCCGGAGCTCGACAGAAGGCCGCGCAGATGGGGCACCGTGGCGCGCTGTACCCGTGGGAGTCCGCGGACAAGGGCGTCGAGACCACACCGTCGTACGGCTACGGTCCCGACGGGGAGAAGATCCCGATCCTCTCCGGCTTGATGGAGCACCACATCTCCGCGGACGTCGCCTGGGGGGCGTGGGAGTACTGGAAGGCGACCGGTGACGATGACTTCATGGCGAGCATGGGCGTCGAGATGCTGCTCGAGACGGCGCGCTTCTGGGTGTCACGCGCCGATCGCGATGACGACGGGCGGTATCACGTGCGTCTCGTCGTCGGCCCCGACGAGTATCACGAGGGCGTCGACGACAACGCCTACACCAACGTGCTCGCGCGCTGGAACATACAGCGCGCGCTCGATGCCAGGGCCTGGCTCCAGAAGGTGGATCCCGTCCGCGCCGGGGTGCTCGAGGAGCGGCTCGGCATCACCGCCGCCGAGCTCTCCGGCTGGCCCCGGGTGATCGACGGCTACGTGGACGGGTTCGACCCGGAGACGCTGTTGTACGAGCAGTTCGCCGGGTTCTACGACATGGACGACGTGCCCATCGAGAAGATCCGCCCGCGGCCGATGCCCGCCGACCTGCTCCTCGGCCGCGAGGTGACGCTCGTCAGCAAGGTGGTCAAACAGGCGGACGTGGTCATGCTCTGTCACGTCCTCGCCGACGAGATCGACGAGCTGACGACGCGCGCCAACTACGACTACTACGAGCCGATCACCTGCCACGGCAGTTCACTCAGTCCCGGCATCCACGCCGCCGTGGCGGCGCGGCTGCACGACGTGCCGGAGGCCACCGAGTACTTCAAGATGGCCGCGGCGATCGACCTTGCCGACAACATGGGCAACGCGGCCGCCGGCCTGCACATGGCCACAATGGGTGGCCTGTGGCAGGCGGCCGTGATGGGCTTCTGCGGCCTCATGCGTCGCGGCGAGACGCTGCGCTTCGACCCGCAGCTGCCGGCGGCGTGGAAGCGCGTGCGCCTGCCGCTGCGCTTCCGCGGCGCGCACCTGAGCCTCGACCTCCGCCGCCGGAGGGACGGCATCGACGTGGGTATAACGGTGGAGAAGGCGCCGGTCACGCTGCTTCTGGACGGGAAGGAGAAGGAGCTCCGCCCGGGCACCTATCGGCTGCGGCGCTTCAACGGACAAGCCTGGCAGGTGAGCGCCGAATGACTCTTCTCATCGCCGTGGCGGACGCGGCTGCCGACAGAGAGCTCGTCGCGTCGGCGCGCGCGCTCGCGGAGGTCGCGCGCTGGGAGGTGCGCGCCGTGCACGTGCGCGAGCCGGGCGTCTCCGAGCCCGCGAGCGCCGAGCTCGAGGACCTCGACGTGACGGCCGTCGACGGCGACCCCATCGAGGCGCTCCTTCGGCTCGTGAGAGGGACGGGCGTGGACGCGGTCGCCTTCGGCCTGCGCTGCCCGTGCGGCCCGGCGTGCGCGCCGGGCATCGGTCACGTCGCCGAGGCACTCCTCAACGGCCACGTTGCGCCGGTCCTGCTGGTGCGTCCGGGCATGCGACCCATCGAGGGCCTCAAGCGCCTCTACGTCCCGCTCGAGGGCAGTCCGTCCACATCCGCCGCCATGCGGGCCGCGGACGACGCCCTGTGCGGGCGCGGGCGCGAGATCGTCATGCTGCACGTCGCGACCGGCGCCACGCCCGCCGAGACCGGCAGCCTGCCGGTGCCGCGCATCATGGACCAGGCGCACTATGAGTGGGCGGCCTGGCAGGACGAGTTCACCATGCGCTTCTCGCAGTGCCCCGAGGGCGGCCGGCACCGCGTCGCCGTGCGCGTCGGCGACCCCGCCGGCATCATCGCCCGGGAGGCCGATGCGAGCGGGGCCGAGCTGATCGTGCTCTCATGGAACGGGAGCTTCGAGAGCGGCCACGGCGCGGTGATCAAGGACCTTCTCGACACGGCGCCCTGCCCGTTGTTGCTCGTCCCGAGCGCTCCCGCGGCCGTCTGAGCGGGCAGCCGGAGGGGCTGCGCCGCCGGCGCCTCGCTTGACCCGAGCGCACGGCGGTCGCCACACTAGGTTCGGGCCATGGGATCGCGTTGAGTGGAGGGAATGCGCCGCACCGTTGTCATCCTTGAGTTGCTGCTCGTCTTCGCAGGTGTGCTCGCCGTGAGCGGATGGGCCGCGGAGCGGGCCGCGGCCCTTGATCTCCCCGTGCGCATCGACACCAGGCTGACCCTGCGCGAGCAGTTCGGCTACGCGCCCGGGCACCAGCTCAACATTCCGTCGTTCGACCCGTTCAACCGTCCGGTGATCCGCAGCCGCACCGCCTCGCAGCACGTCACGCGCTCGGCGGTACGCATGAGAGACGATGGCAGCTGGATCTCCGCGTCGCTCCTCAAGGCAGTGAGGCGGGCCTACCCGGGGTTCACCAAGACGATCAACGGTGGTGGGTACGTGAGCGAGCGCATCGAGTTCGACAAACGCGGCCGCGCCTACACGCTCCTGGAGATCCGGGTGCGCGGCGGCAGGTACTACAACGTGCTGCTCTACTCACTCGACGGATGCCGCACCTGGCGCCTGGTCACGCTGCCCTTCGGCGGCAGGCGCGTCATCTACGACGGTCGTGACAACGGCACCGCCGCGCTCGAGCAGTACGCCGGCTGGAACGTGAGCGCCAGGCCGCCGCTGGTGGCGGTGTGGAAGCCCGTCTCCGACTGGAAGGGCAGCCGTGCTTCGCGCAGCCGGCTATACGTGCTCAAGCCGTCCTTCAGCCGCGGTCGCCTGCGGCTGCCGCCGCCGACGCTGGTGAGCACGCGGTTCATCGGCCAGACCTACGGGGCCGGAGGCGCCTCGTTCGCCGCCTCTATTGGCTCGACCTCCTACCTCGTGTGGGCCGAGGTCGCCCGCCGTGCCGACACCGGGACGCCGACCTACGTGTGCTCCTTCGACCACGCCAGGCGCAGAGTCGGCTCGCCACGCCTGCTCGCGCAGGCCTCCCGGCGCAACGACGACCACGACACCCCCGGGATCGTGCGCGACGGAAACGGCTATCTCCACGTCCTCACGGGCGCGCACAACGGTCCCTTCCTGTATGCCCACAGCCTGAAGCCGCTCGACGCGCGCTCCTGGACGACCCCCGAGCCCGTGCTCGAGGGCGGCTACTTGAGCGGGGAGGGCGTCCCAGGTCCGGCGAGGCAGACGTACCTCTCTCTGGCCTGCCTGCCCGACAACAGCCTCGTGACCGTCTTTCGCCAGGCGCGCCGCGGTGTCGACGACGACTTCGACGGCGCCTACTACGACGCGCTCTGCAGTCAGCGCCGTTCGCCGGACGGGGAGTGGAGCGAGGAGCAACGCCTCGTGTGCTGCGCCGACCGCGCCGGCTACGCCATCTATCATCAGAAGCTGACGGTGGACCGCCTCGGCAGGCTGTACCTCTCGCTCAGCTACTTCAGCCCGATCGACTACCCTGTCGGCCGGCGGGCCGCCAACCGGTTCGGCCATCGTATGGTGCTCATCTCGAAAGATGGCGGCGCCGGGTGGGAGTTCGCGACCAACGCCGACTTCGCCGAGGGTATGGCGCCGGTAGCTGAGTAGCGCCCCGGCGCCCTACGCGAGGCGCACCGCCGGCTTCTTCGCGAAGACCAGGACCAGCGCGAGACCGATCGCGACGCTCGCGACGCTCACCCATTGCGGCTGCGTCAGCCCGCCGAGCCACACGGGGTTGATGCGTACGAACTCGACCAGGAACCGCTCGATGCCGGAGAGGATCAGGAACCAGCCGAAGGTCCACCAGCCGGACTTGTCGTAGCGTGTCGCCAGCCGCCAGAGGATCCAGACCACGAATCCCATGACGATGATCTCGTAGATCGGGGTGGGATGGACCGTCACTCCGGGTGGGGTGGGTACCGTGCCGTTCGGATACCCCATCGCCCAGGGCAGGTCGCTCGGCTTGCCGTAGTCGCCGTCGCCTGCGAGCTGGCAGCCGATGCGCCCGATGAGGTAGCCGAACGCGGTAGCGGGCGCGGTCGCGTTGGCGATGATGTCGAGCGGGATGCGCCGTACCAGCGTCCAGGCGACGACACCGAGAAAGCCGCCGATGAGGCCCCCGTACCACGTGAAGCCGGCGCTGCCGAAGGCGGCGCCCCAGAAGTCGGTCTGCACCCGCGCGTAGTTCTCGATCAGGTAGTAGATGCGCGCGCCGACGAAGCCGCCGATACCGGCGGCGATGATGAGCTCGTAGGCGAACTCGCCCGGCACGCCGCGGCGGCGCACCAGCGGGAGGACGATGGTCAGCCCGGGGACGATGAGCGCCAGGGCGGCCATGAGGCCGAAGCTGTAGAAGCGGAAGTCGCCGATCTGGAAGAGGATGGGGCGCATGGCTGTCCAGTGTAGGGGCTTGGGCCGTCGCCGTCACACCGCGCGCCGGACGGCGTGCGCGTCGTCGGTCAGCGCTCGGGCCAACGCCGGGTCGACGTGGCCGTTGTACGGGGAGGTGGCGTTGGCGGCCGCGGCGCCGGCCGCGAGGCGGAGCGCAGCCCCCGTGTCGACGCCGCGGCCGCTCGCAAGGATGAGGCCGGCGGCGAAACAGTCACCGGAGCCGACGGGGTTCACAGCGGCGACCGGACGCGTGCGCACGTGCCAGACTTCTCCGGCGATCACGCCGACCGCTCCGGCGGCGCCGAGCGTGACGATGGCGCTCACGGCGCCGGCGGCGACGAGGCGCCGGCTCAGCTCGACGCCTTCGGCGGCGAGGTCCTCCGGCGCTCCGGTTCTCTCGTCACGGCAGGACGAGAAGGGCTCGCCGACGGCCGAGCATGCTTCGGCAAGATTCACTTTGACGAGCTCCGGCTGCTCCGCGAGCGCACCGGCGAGCTGTTCGCCGGTTGCGTCGACGAGCACTCGGTAGCCGGCCTCGCGAGCGCCGCGGACCAGGGCGGCGTAGAAGCCGGATGACGCGCCCGGCGGCGCCGCCCCGCTGACGACGGCCCAGTCCCGCGCGCCCGTCGCGCGCCCGGCGACCAGATCCAGCAGGGCGCGCTCGTCGTCCGGCGTGATCTGAGGCCCCAGTTCGTAGAGGCGCGTGACAGACCCACCGTCCTCGAGGACGACGGTCGAAACGCGTGCCTCCCCACCGGTCACGACCAGCTCGAGGTCGAGTCCTTCGTCATCGGCGAGCTCGGCGATGAGGCGGCCGCCGCGCCCGGCGGCAAAGCCGGCCAGGACACCGTCCCCGCCCAGGGCCCGCAGGGCGCGCAGGACGTTGGCGCCCTTGCCGCCGGCCTGTGTGCGGAGCGCCCGGCAGCGCATCAGGCCGCCGCGTTCGATCGCGGCAGCGGCGATCATGCGATCGATGGCGAGGTTGGGGCAGACGACGAGAGTCATGAGTGTGGGGTCACGGGGAGAGGGAGCCGGCGGACGGAGCCGCCCCGGCCCTCAGCGCGTGATGTGGACGTACCCTTTGCCGTCGGCGATCTTCACGGTCGTGTCGAGCGCCGCCGAGAAGCCCTTCACGCGCTGCAGGATGCTCTCCGCCTGCGCGCCCCTGGCCAGGGACGGCACGCCGGAGCCGCCGCCGACCACGGGGATGAGCTGCGCGTCGAGGCGGTCCTCCGAGACCTTGGCGCGGACCAGCACGGTCTCTGCCGTCTCGCCGCTGAATCCGCTGAAGACGAGATTGCCGAGGCTGTAGACGATGAGCCCGCCGTGGTACGCCTCCATGCCGTCGAGCAGGTGCGGATGGTGGGCGATCACGATGTCGGCGCCGGCGTCGATCGCCGCCTTGCCCTGGCTCGTCTCGAGGTAGGTGGGTGCACGCTTGTACTCGAAGTTCCAGTGCCAGCCGACGACGACGAAGTCGGCCTTCTTCTTCGCCGCCCTGATCGCCTGCTTCACGGCGCCGATATCCGCGCGGCCCGGCGCGACACCTGGGCTCGAGGAGGTGGCCGGATACCCCACCGGCAGTACGTCGGTGAAGCCGAGAAAGGCCACTCTGACGCCGTCGTCGGTCTCCAGCACCTCTCCCGCCATGGCCTGCTTGAGGTTCTTGCCGGCGCCGACGACGGCGATGTCGTTCTTCTCGCAGTACTTGATGCTGTCCAGCAGGCCGCTGTCGCCCATGTCGCCGGCGTGATTGTTCGCCATGGTGACGACGTTGATGCCGCTCTTGGCCATCGCCGGGGCCATGTCGGGGCTTCCCTTGATGACGACGTCCTTCCAGCCTTGCGCGTCGCCGCCGTTGGTGAGCGGGCTCTCGAGGTTCACGAACCCGAAGTCGCTCTTCTCGAACGACGGGGCGACGCTCTTGAAGAGGCTGCTGCCCATGCTGGCGACCACGCCGCTGACCCCGAAGCCGCCGATGACGTCGCCGCCGGCGGTCATCGAGAAGCTCGGGGCGACGGTCGGGGTCGGGCTCGCCGCCGGGCTCGGGGAGGCTTGGTCAGAGGGGGAGGCGGAGATCGTCGGGGTGGCGGGCGTCACGGCGACGGACCCGCCGCCACCGAAGGGCCCCCACCCGGCCGCCGCGGCCACGCCAGCCGCCGCGGCCGCCACGATGCCCATGATGATGAGCAGGCCCAGGAAGCCGCCGCCCCGGCGCCTGTGGTCGCGGCCGCCGCGGCCGCCGCCGCGCGGCGCGCGCGGCGGAGCGCCGCCGCCGGCCGGAGCCACGTCCGCGCCGGCAGAGTCCGGGACATCCCCGGCGCGGTAGACCGTGTACGGCTTGAGACTGCTCGGCGGCGTGCTCATCCGTTCACGATAGTACATGGGGGTCCGCGATGCAGCCAGACGGCCCCGGCGACTTCAGGGGACGGTCCGGTGTGGCGATATGATGGCCGAGGGTCCGTCGTCCGGCATCGGGGGTCACGTGCGCCCAGCGCGCTGCAACGCCATCGTCTCACGTGCGCTCCTGGTCGTCGCGGCGGCTGCGCTGCTCTTCAGCTCGGCCTCCGCCTGCAGCCTCCATCTGGGTTCCTCGGACGAGGACCCTGGTGCAGAGCAGGCGAGGATCCTGGAGCGCGCCCGGCGCGACTTCGCTCGCGCCGCCGGAGCGCTGCGCGCCGGCGACCGCGACGGCTTTCTCCAGTGGTTCTCGATTGAGGGCGACGGTCGGGCTGCGGTCGAGGCCCGCGAGAGTCTCGCCAAGGTCTTCGATACGCTCGCGCCGCTGCCGTGGCGGACGTTCTCCTTCGAGGTCACGCCCGCCGACCCGGCGGCCGGCATCTACCGTCTCCGGGGCACCGGGCAGCTCGGCGCGGCCGAACCGGCGGACAGGATCGCCGTGGTGCGGTACCTCCGCCTGCGCGCCGCAGCCGACGGCGTCGCCGTACTGGCGGACGATACCCCGGAGGACGTCCGCCGCCGCTATCTGATGGCGCTGCACGACCCCGTCGTGCTCCAGCGCCCCGGGCTCCTCATCCTCGCCGACCGCCGCGCGCGTCGCCGTGCGGCGACCGTTCTGGCCGCGGCCGCAAGGGCGCGGCCGCGGCTCTCCGCCCTCGGGGTCAACACGCGGCCCACGGTCGTCGTAACGGTGTTCGGCTCCGTCGAGGACGTGCGCGACGCGCTCGCCGTGGATGCCGCCGCCGCGCGCCTCGTGTTCTTCGCGTATCCGACGCTTCGGGTCGCTGAGAGAGCCTCACCGACCTATGACGTCGGCGTCATGGGCCCCTGGTTGCGTGACGCCGGGCTGCCGACGGAGGACGTCCTGACGCACGAACTCGCTCACGCCTACACCGTCCACTGGTTCTCCGGTGACGACGATCCTCCGTCGTTGATCGTGGAGGGGATCGCTGAGGCCGCCGAGGGCTCGCCGGCCGGCGACGCCCTGAGGGAGGAAGTGGCGACCGGCGACCAGCTCTGGCCGCTGCCCGAATCGTTCGGGGTGAACGACGTCTGGGAAGGTGGCGACGCCGAGTCGGTGCGGCTGGGCTACGAGGTCGGCGGCTCGCTCGTGGACTACGTCGCCGCACGCTGGGGAGCGCGCAAGGTGCGGCCTTTCGCTCAGGCGGTGGCCGCCTACGAGCCGACCGAGGAGGGCATGGACGCGGCGCTCGGTGACGCGCTCGGCGTGACGTGGCGGGAGTTCTTCGCGGGCTGGCGGAGGTACGTGCTCGCCGGATCCTGATCTCGCCACGCCTCCGCCGCCTTGCGTGGCTGCGCGCCGTACAATAGTCGTTATGAGACGCGCATCCCCCAGAACCTGGCGGCTCCTCGTGCTCGTGGGAGCCGGACTCGCCGTAGCAGCTGTGGCGCTGGTGCTGTCCGCGGCGATCCTGCCGGCCCTCGTCGAGGAGCCGGCGGCGCCGGGGGCGACGGCGCCGGGACCCGTGGCCCGGCCGGCCCGGCTGGACGAGATCCAGACGTCCCTGGACCGAGCGGCAGAGGCGCTGCGCGACGGCGATCGCGCGGGTTGGGCCGCGGCTCTGCCGGCCTCCCGCCGGGATGCCCGACGCGCCGTCGACAGCCTGTATCGGCATGTGGCGCGGCTGCCGTGGACGAGCGTGCGGATGATCGCCGAGCCGGTGCGCGGTCGCCCCGGCCGCTTCTACGTGGGGGCGGTAGGTGAGGTCGGCGGCGCCGACCCGGCCGACCGCATCATGGCGCGGCGGGTCTTCGACGCGGTGGTGCTCGGCGACCGGATGGTCCTGCGCGACGACGCGACGCCACGCGACGTCGTCCACCAGAACGTCATGGCCTTCGATCGACCCGTCGTCGTCCGCCGCAACGGGCTCGTCGTCATCGCCGACAAGAGCGAGCAGGACGCCGCGGAGGCCCTGGCCCAGGCCGGCGGCCCGGCGCGGAAGCGGCTTGCACTGCTCGGTATCACCCCGCGCAAGCCGGTCGTCGTCTACTACTACTCCTCGCGCCGCCAGATGCTTCGGGCGCTCGGGGACGACCCGAACGAACCGCGGATCCGATTCTTCTCACGTGCGCCCGACCGCGTCGCCGAGTCTCCGACCTGGACGCGGGACATCGGCGTGCTCGGGCCCGCGCTGGACGGAAAGGAGGCGTGGGCGCCGCACATGCTGGCACACGAGTTGACGCACGCGTACACGTCTCGCTGGTTCGCGCGTACGGAGCATGCGCCGACGCTGCTCGCGGAAGGACTCGCGACCGCGGTCGAGGGTGGACGCACGTATCAGCCGTTGCGCGACGACCTCGCCTCCGGCGACTCCGCCTTTCCGCTCGAGAAGGCGCTCGCCGCGAAGAGCCTGTGGCGCGGCAATCCGATCGCCAAAGTCCGGCTGGTGTACCTCGAGGGAGCCTCACTCGTCCTCTACGTGCTCGACCGCTGGGGCCTGCGCGGCCTGCGCGGTTTCGTCTCCGCGGTGAGCGATTCGGACCTCAGCGCGAAAGGGCTCGACCAGGCGGCTCGTGAGAGCGTGGGGGTGAGCTGGGACAAGCTCCGCGCCGGGTGGGCGGCGTTCGTTCAGACGCTGCCCTGAGGCGCGCGCGCAGATTGCCCAGCGTTGTCAGAACTGGCTACGCACCAGCCACCAGCCACCAGCCACCGGGCTCCGGGCTGCGTACGGCGCCGCCGTACGTACCCTCGTAAGGTTGCGGCAGCGCACGCGTGGGGGTACACCGTAGACAGCAGCAGCACTGCGGAAGGAGATCCACGATGCGCTCCAGAGCCTTCATCCTCACTTCGCTGGTCGTCCTCGCGGCCGCGATCCTCGTGGTCGGCGTGGCGGTGGCCGGCGCGGGCCAGTCCAGCCCTCTGCCCGACATCGCGCCCCCCGACCTGCTCGCGAAGATGGCGCAGGCCGACGGCGTCACTGCGGTGAGCGGTGAGATCTCGTGGCAGAACGACCTGTTCGGCGACCTCGGCGAGGCGGGCGGCATGGCGCAGCTCCCGGCGCAGTCGCCGCTCACGAGCAGCGGCTCGGGCCGGATCTGGGTGAGCGAAGGCGGCGCCAGAATCGAGTCCCAGGGCGGAGGCGGCGACCAGATCGTCGTCCTGAACAAGGCCGAGCGTACCGCGTGGGTGTACGACTACGCTCAGGACACCGCGAAGAAGGTCGTGGTGACTGGTGAGGCGCCGGCGGAGACCGTGTCTCCGGCGCCGTCTGCCAGCCTCATGACCCCCGCGGCGATGACGCTCTACCTGCAGCAGGTCGCCCGTTTCGCGACCGTCGAAGTCGCCGGCCAGGCCAGGGTCGCCGGCCGCGACGCCTACCTGCTGCGCATGACGCCGGTGGCGGACGACACCGCCCTTGGCTACGTCCAGGCGGCGATCGACGGCACGACCATGGTCCCGCTCCAGGTCTCCACGTATGCCGAGGGCGGCACCGCGCCGGTCCTCCGCTTCGGCTTCGACAGCGTGAGCTACGACGCGATCGATCCCGCGATGTTCGCCTTCACGCCGCCGGAGGGCGCCACGGTGACGGTCGAGACCATCGACGGCGACAAGATGAGTGCGGAGGCCGAAGCCGGCAAGGAAGAGCCGACCGATGCGCAGAAGGCGGCAGCCGAGGAGCAGGTGCAGCGCGCCCTGCTCACCAAGGAGCAGGTCGAAAAGCTGGTCCCGTATGACCTCGCGTGGGCGCGCGACTACGCAGCCCGCCCCTTCCGGTGGGGTTACGTGTTCGGCGAGGGCGGCCCGCTGACCGCCTCCGGCGACCCGCTGATGAAGATCATGGGAACCGCGACCGGCATGGACGCCGGCGCGCTCGCGCAGGCGTCTGATTCCCCCGAGGGCGCTCCGCCTGCCGCGGCCGGCCCCAGCAGCGTGCTGCTCTACGGTGACGGCTTCGGCGCCATCGCCCTCGCGCAGACCACCACCACTCCCGATCTCGAGAAGCAGCTCCAGCAGTTGCAGCAGACCTCACAGATCCTCGGCACGACGACGATCGGTGGCGCGAAGGCCCAGATGGTGGGTACGCCTCTCGGCGGTGTGATCGTCTGGCAGCAGGGCGACACGACGCTCGTCGCCGGAGGCATGGTGCCGATGGGCGATCTGCAGACCTTCGCCAGTTCCGTTCGTTGATGTGGACGGCGGTGTGACGCCAGACGTCGCGGAAGTGCAGCTGTCGAGTGAACCTGAGGGGGCGCGGCCCGAGCAGCAGAGCTGCGGAGGCCGCGCCCCCATCCTTACGACGCACGCGCTCACCAAGCAGTTCGGCGCCCTGCGTGCCGTGGACGGCCTCGACATGCAGGTCTGCAAGGGCGACATCTTCGGCTTTCTCGGTCCCAACGGCGCCGGCAAGACGACGGTCATCCGGCTCGTCCTGGGGCTGATCCACCCGACGAGCGGGTACGCGGAGGTCTGCGGTCACCGCGTTCCCGGGCAGCTGCAGGCCGCGCTGCGCCACGTCGGCGGCTTCGTCGACGACCCGACGTTCTACCCGCTCATGAGCGCCCGTCGCAACTTGCGCCTTCTCGGCAGCATGACCGGCCCGGTGAGCGAGGAGCGCATCGACGAGGTGCTCGAGATCGTGGCGCTTTCAGACAGGGCGGAGGACCGCGTCGGCGGTTTCAGCCACGGCATGAAGCAGCGCCTCGGCATCGCCCAGGCGCTGTTGCACAGCCCCGAGCTCATCGTCCTCGACGAGCCGACCAGCGGCCTCGACCCTCGCGGCATGAAGGACGTGCGCGAGCTTATCCGCGAGCTGGGCGCGGCGGGCACCACCGTCTTTCTGAGCTCGCACCTGCTGCACGAGGTGGAGCAGGTGTGCACGCGCGCCGTGATCCTCAACAGAGGCCGCATCGTGGTGCAGGGGCCGGTCAGCGAGCTGCGACCCCAGAACGAAGCGGTCAAGGTGCTCACCGGCGACCAGGGCCGTGCCGCCGACTTGCTGCGCGATCAGTTCGGCGCCGGTGGAGTGATCGAGGACGAGAGCTTCCTCGTCGTTCAGGCAGACGAGGCTGCCGTGCCTGAGATGGTTCGCCGCCTCGTCGCCGGCGGCCTCGAGGTCCGTGCGGTCGTCCCAGCCCCGGAGCAGGGGCTCGAGGACTTCTTCCTCGAGCTCACCGGCGCCGACACCGCCGGCGAACCTCAACGGCGCAAGCGGCGCGCCGGCCTGGCGCGGTTGCTTCCGGGAGGCCGGCGATGAGCAACGTCGATCCCGCCGCAGAGGCCGGCTCGGCTCCGCCGGCCGGCGCTGTCCGTCCGTCTACCGCCGGCCCCTCGCACGGCAGCACCGCCGCCGGCATGCGCGGCCACGCCTGGGGGGCGCTGCGCCGCGAGTGGATCAAACTGCTCTTCCAGCGTCGCAGCTACCTCATCTGGGGCGGCGCCTTCCTCATTCCGTTCCTGATCAGCCTCGCGCTGTATCTCGCGAAGTCCGATCCGCACGGCGGCGGGGGCCCGCTCTTCTTCGAGCGCATCACCTCAAACGGCATGTTCGTCACGCTGGCGTCGCTCTCCGCGCTGATCCCGTTCCTGCTGCCGATGGCCGCCGCGATGGTCGCCGGGTACATGATCGCCGGCGAGGCGGAGCTGGGCACGCTGCGCATCGTCCTGCTCCGGCCGACCCGGCGCGGCTCGTTCCTCCTCGCGAAGTGGACGATGGCGATGGTCTACCTCGCCGTCGGCTTCGCCGTCATGACCGCCGGCGGCCTGCTCTTCGGCGGGATCTTCTTCGGCCTGCACCCGATGATCACGCTCTCCGGCAGCACCGTCGGCGTGGGACAGGGCCTGGGGCTGATCGGACTCAGTTGCCTCTACGCTCTCGCGGCGATGTCGTGCATCGTCTCGCTGTCGTTGCTCTTCAGCACGTTCACCGACTCGAGCCTCACGGCGCTCATCGCAACGATCGTCATCTACATCGTCATCACGGTGCTCATCCAGTTCAGCTACTTCGACTGGCTGCGTCCGTGGGTGTTCCCGCACTATCTACTCGAGTTCACCAACTTCTTCCGCGACCCGATCCACTGGCGGCCGATCCTCAAGGGGGTGGGCGTGTTCGCGCTTTGGAGCGGCGTACTGACGTTCGCGGCGTATCTGGTCTTCCGGCGCAAGGACGTGCTGAGCTAGGCAAAGGAACTGTGAGTCCCGGCGACCCCTGAAGCGTGCCGGCCGCTGTGCTTTCGTTGTGTTTTGCAGCGAGGGGACAGTCCTTGTCAGGGCACGAGGCGCGCGGAGAGGTGGTGAAGGGGAGCCGCCCGCTTGACGACTGGAGGTGAGAGCGCCATGACGGAAGGCGTGCCCACGAAGATGCGCGCGATGCAGCTGGCGGCGCCCGCCCCTGCGGCAGAGGCGCCGCTCCGGCTCGTCGAGCTGCCCGTGCCTGAGCCCGGTCCGGGCCAGGTCCTGCTGCGGGTGCTGGCCTGTGGCGTCTGCCGCACCGACCTGCACATCCTCGAGGGCGAGCTGCCGCCGCACCGCTCGCCCGTCGTCCCCGGCCACCAGATCGTCGGTGAGGTCGTCGCGCTCGGCGCCGGCGCCGAGCTCATCGCGCCGGGCGGCGAGCCGGGCGCGTCCCCGCTCATCGCCGGCGACCGTGTCGGCGTGCCGTGGCTTCATCAGACCGACGAGACCTGCCGGTTCTGCGCGCGCGGCCAGGAGAACCTCTGTGAGCGCGCGCTCTTCACCGGCTGGGACGTCGATGGCGGCTTCGCCGAGTACACGGTGGCGCCCGCCGGGTTCGTCTACCGTCTGCCCGCCGGGATGACGGCGATGGCGGCTGCTCCGCTGCTCTGCGCCGGCATCATCGGCTACCGCTGCCTGCGGCTGGTCGGCATCGTCGGCGACGCCGCCGTGCTGCCGGGTTCAACGCCGGCGCGACCTGGAGCGCCGGATCCCGCAGCCCCCGAGGCCTCAGTGGTCGAGCCGCGGCGCCTTGCCATCTACGGCTTCGGCTCGGCGGCCTCGCTCTGCACGCAGGTGGCCATCTGGCGCGGCTGGCAGGTGTACGGCATCGCCCGCGACGAAGAACACCGGGCGATGGCGCTTGAGCTCGGCGCCGTCTGGGCCGGCGAGGCGCACGACGATCCCGGCGTGCTCTACGATGCGGCGATCGTCTTCGCGCCGGCCGGCGAGCTCGCCGTCGAAGCTCTCCGCCGTCTGGACAAGGGCGGCGTCGTCGCTCTGGGCGGGATCTACTCCTCGCCCATCCCCTCCATCGAGTACCCGTGGATCTATCACGAGCGCGTCGTGCGCAGCGTCGCCAACTCGACGCGTCAGGACGCCCGCGATCTGCTGCGCGACGCGGCCGCGATCCCCATCGTCAGCCGTGTCCAGGAATACGGATTGCAGCAGGCCAACGAGGCGCTGCTGGACCTCGAGGAAGACAGGGTGCGCGGCTCGGCGGTGCTGCGCGTCGCGGAGGATTGATGCGCGTTGCGGCCGAGATCGCCCCCGGAAGACGCGCCTGCTCTCCTCCCGCCGACTCCGGCGGCGTGCCTTCTCAGCAGTCGACCGAGCCCGCGCGGGTCACGCCCGCGCCGTCAGTAGCCTCATATGCAGTCGAAGAGCGAGTAGTCGTCGGCGCCGGCCGCGGATTGGCCGCCGCAGGCGCCGGCAGCGGCGCAGACACCCCCGGCCGGCGCAGCGGCCGCGTCGGACGGGCGCGTGGCAGATGCCTCCGCCGTCAACTCCTCCAGGAGCGGTCGCACCAGGTCGCAGTACGGGAACGGCGCGGTGTACCCGGCGGCCGCGCCGCGGGCCCGTGCGGCGTAGTGCGCTTGCACCCAGCACTCGCCGCCGCAGGCGTCGGCGACCGGGCAGGCGAGGCACTCGGCGCGGTCGCGGGCGCGCGCGGCGCGCAGCAGCCGGAGGCTGCTGGACGTGCGCCAGATCTTCTCGAGCGGCTGCTCGCGCAGCGAGCCGGCGACGAACGCCGGGTCGCCGGCGGTGATGACGCAGGCGTGGACGCTGCCGGCCGGGTCGATGGAAAGGTCGCGGCAGCCGGCGGCGCAGAGGTCGTTGCGGCGGCCGATGCGGCGGCGCCAGCTGGGGAGGTTGTCGACGGTGAGCCCGATCTCCTCAGCGACGGCGAGCAGCTCACGGACCGCCGTCAGAAGCTCCTCGCCGCTGGGGACGAGGTCGGGCCGCAGGGCGTTGTCGGCCTGGTCGCAGGCCATTCCGCGCTGGTGCGGCAGGATGAGATGGAGCCGGCTGAGACCGGCACTGCGCAGTTCGCGCGCGAGCTGCGTCAGTCCGGGCAGCGACGGCCGCACGAGCACCGTGTTCGCCACCGGCTCGAGGCCCACCGCCAGCAGGTGGCGAATCGACGTCAGGACGTCGTCGTAGCTGCCCGGGCCGCGCAGCTCGTCGTTGATCGCGCGCGGTCCGTCGATGCTGGCCAGTGGCGTGAGCAGCCCTCGGCCGGCGCGGCTCAGTTCTCCCGCCAATCCTTCGTCGACCCGGCTGTTGAAGAAGAACCGCGCCCTGGCGCCGTGGACGCCCGTGACGTGGTCGAGCAGGTCGATGAAGTCGTCGCGGATGAGCGGGTCGCCGCCGATGAACACGAAGGTGCCCGCGCCGAGCGCGACGCACTGGTCGATCGCAGCGAGCCACTCTGCGGTGGTCAACTCGCCGTCCGCAGAAGCGGCGGCGTCGTAGCAGTGCCGGCAGGCGCGACCGCAACGATGGGTGACGTGGAGATAGACCTCGCGCAGACCTCCGAGCGGCTCGCCCCGCGGCCGCGAGCGGCCCTCGAGCCGGTCGAGTACGCCCAGGTCGGCCGGCTCGTCCACGTCCACCCAGAGCGGGAGCTGCACGACTTGAAGGCCTGCGGCCCGTGCTGAGCGTAGCGTGTGTGCCAGCAGACTGGGGCTGCTCATCGGGGAGGTCGCGAGCATCCGGGTGAGGGCGCCGGCGGCGGTCGTCCACGTCTCCCGGCCGGCGCCGATCAGGTAGTAGCCGCCGTCAGCGGCCGGACCGAGAGCGAGGCGCCCGGGCGACAGCAGGTCGAAGGCCTGGGCAAGGTACTCCGGCGGGAGCGTGGGGCTGTCGCTGCCGACGATGACGACCGACTCGGCGCCGGAGGCGAACAGATCGGTGAAGACGTTGGCCAGCCGCTCGCCGAGGCCGTCACCGCGCTGCGCCAGGCGCGACCAGCGGCCGTCGCGGCCGGCGAGCGGGTCGCCCACGACCCGAGAAACAGTCGCCGCCCCACTGGTGCCCATCTGCCCCCGGGCCCTCGGCTCGCCGGCAGCTGCCGGCGCTTCCGCCAGTACGAGCGCCGCGTCAGGAACAGCCGCCGCGCTGTCCAGCGTCCCGCACAGGAGGCGCTCGTAGACGGCGAGGGCGCCGTCGTCACCGAGTGCTCGCGCCAGGCGCGTCTTCACCGCGCCTCGAACCAGCGGCCGGGCCATCACGGCGAGGACTCGCTTCTCGGGCCCGGATCCGCCGGGAAGCCGGCGGCTCGCGTGCGCGCGGCTCGTCGGCCTGTCGCGGTGCGTCATCATCGCTTCAGTATGCCGGTGACTCTGCGGATGGACAACACGACCCCGGCTCGCAGCGTGACGCCGGCCTGATCCCAGTCGCGGGCGCTGGGGATCCAGGCCGTGAGAGGCAGCGATTCGTAGAGTGGGGTCGCCATGCCGATGAGCAGCGGCAGCCAGAGACCGGCGGCAAGGCCCAGCGCCAGCGGCGCCAGCCAGTACCAGGCGTGCACGATGGGGAGGCAGAGGATCAGCAGCGTCATCGTCCAGGCGAACGCCTCCGCGGTCTTCTCACGTCCGCGGAACCTCCGCGCCATCCACACAGCACCGGCGATGAACACGGCGAGCGCCAGCCAGCGGGCCGTCTCCGGACTGAAGAACCGCGCCAGCAGTGTGAAGACGAACGAGCCGCCGGTCCAGCGGGTGCCGCTCTCGAAGAGCGATCCGAACGAGCCGCCGGTGACCAGGTAGGGGACGTACGGGACGAGAAGCGCGGGGATGAAGCCGGCGAGGAAGCGGCTGGGCGACGAGCGCCCGCCGAGCAGCGCCGGCACCAGCAGCCCGAGCGGCGTGACCTTGAACGCGGCGGCGAGGCCGAGCGCGATTCCGGCCCAGCCGTCGCGCCGACGTACGAGGAGGGTGGCGGTGAGCACGCAGAAGAAGACCGCCGCCGCCTCCGCGTGCGCCGACTCCCACGTCTGCACGATCACCGCCGGGCAGAGGAGGTAGAGCACCGTGGCCCGCACGCGCAGCTTTCGCGCGGCCAGGAACCAGATGGCCGCCGCGGTCGCCAGATCGAACGCGCCGAAGACGAGCTTGAAGAGCATGACCTCGGCGCGCGGTGTCAGCGCCTCCTGCAGATCCATCGCCCTTGTCGCCTGCGCGACGCCGAGAAAGACGGCCTGCGCGAGGGGCGGGTAGACTGTCTTGAGCTCGTCGTGGTTGATGAGGTCGCGTCCCGAGTACGCCACGCGGTCGAGCTGGTGCTCGTAGGGCCGGTACTTGTAGGGATTGACGCCGGCCAGCTGCACGCGTCCGTCCCACACGTAGCGGTGGTAGTCGTCGCTCAGGCTGGGCATCACCGGCAGGAAGATGAGTCGCAGCAGGACGGCGGCGACGATGGCGCCGCGCAACGGCAGGCTCGTCGCCGCCGTCGCCAGCACGGCGAACCCGGCGCCGGCGAGTACGTAGAATGCGGCGAACCGCACCGAGTGCGCGAGGAGGTCGCCAGACGCGGCAAGCCCGATCAGCCCGGCGGCCAGCAGGGCGAGCCCGAGAAAGGCACGAAAGCGTGGCGTCTTCAGGAACTGCATCAGCCACAGCGTACTTCATCGTCGTGCCCGTGCTCGACGAGGCCGAGGCCCTCCCCGCGCTCCTCATGGAGCTCCGGGACCTCGGCTTGCTCGAGCGGACGCTCTTCGTGGACAACGGCTCGACCGACGGCGGCCCGTCGCTGATCCGCGCCGCGGGGGGGACCGTGCTGCACGAGCCGCGACGTGGGTACGGCTACCCTTGCCTGACGGGCGCCCGCGCGGCTGCGGCCGCGGGCGCCCGCGCCGTCGTGTTCATGGAGGCCGACGGGACCGACGACCCGGCGCAAGCCCGGTTCCTCGTCGGGCCGGTCCTGGCCGGCGCCGCCGACCTCGTCATCGGATCGCGGCGGCGGGCGGTGCGAGGCGCCGCGGCCGGCCGCATGCCGCCTCACCAGCGGCTTGGCAACGACGGGCTCGCCTTCGCCTTGTGGATGGTCTTCGGTCTGCACCTGAGCGACGACGGCCCCTACCGGGCGATCCGCACGGATCTGCTCGAGGCCCTTCGGCTCGAGGAGAGGGCGTATGCGTTCCCCACCGAGATGGCCGTCAAGGCGCATCTCGCGGGCGCGCGCATCGTCGTCCGAGAGACGCGGTATCGGTCGCGATACGGCGCTTCGAAGATCGCCGGCACCTGGCGCGGCTCGACGCTCGCCGTTCGCGACATCTTCTGGTGCCTGCTTCGGCTGGGACTAGCCGGCTTCCGCATCGCCGGCGCCTGGTCTCGTCCTCAGTAGACGGGCAGCCGCGGCTGCGGATCTCGCCGCGCCAGTCTCGCATCGACGCCGAGAGTGCGTCCCGACTGCGAGAGAGCAATCGCCAGAAGCAGCGCGAACATGATGATGTAGGTTCCCGGCCACTCGCCGGTGCCCGACGTGGCGATCAGCAGGTTGAGCTGGAACAACGCGGCCAGCAGGCCCGACACGGGCGTGAACAGGCCGAGCACCAGGAAGAGGCCGAAGACGACCAGCTCGATCGCGAACTGCCCGTAGGCGAACACCGCGGAGTTGGGGATCATCACCGAATTCAGGAGGTCGGCGTAGGCGCCCACCTTCGTCGTGTCCGCGTAGCCCTGGACGAAGTCCGCCCACCCGTTCGGGGAGTAGAAGCCCTTGGCGAGATTGTCGGACCAGACGGCGAGGAAGATCGCGCCCATCATGACGCGCAGGCCGGCCATCAGCAGTTCGGTACGTCCCTCGCGTGTCGCCCACAGTTGCATGACGCGGCCCTCCTCAGTCGTCGGGGGGACCCTACCCGCTCGGGCCGGGGGCGACGCGCCAAGGCGGTGCGACCCGCTCGGCTCCCGTCTCGTCAGCCGCCGGCGACGGGCGGCAGCACGTCGACCCGGTCGCCGGCCGCAAGGGCCGTCTCTTTGGCCTGCGAGGGCGGCACGTGCCGGCCGTTCAGACACACGACGACGAGCAGGCGGTCGCCGTAGAAGAGGCGCTGCGCGTACCGCGGCGACCGCGCCACGACCTCGCGCAGCGCCTCGACGACCGTCGCGGCGTCGCAGGCGACGTCGCGCGCGGGATCGGGTGATGTGATCGCGGCGGGCAGGCCGACGGTGATCGCGGGCACGGGTGCTCTCCTGGTCGTTCGTCTCTCGCGATTATGCCACTCGGGCGCCGCGCGCGGAGTGCGACGGCGTCGCATCGCGATCGTGCACGGTGGCGGGGGTCGTCTTGACGCACCGGCGAGGACTGGGGAGCATGATACCTGAGCAAAACTATCGGGAATAGATACATTCAGCAAGTGGTCGAATGGATCATGCCCTGTGAGGAGCCTGGTGAAGGTATCGGCGAAGAGTCGCTACGCGCTTCTGGCGCTGGTCGAGTTGGATCTGCGCACGGGCCGCGAAAGACGGCCCGTGAGGCTTGCCGACCTGGCGCGGGATCGTGGCATCCCCGAGCAGTTCCTCGAGCAGGTCTTCGCGGGTCTGCGTCGCGCCGGACTGGTGAGCGGTCGTCGCGGCGTCGGCGGCGGGTTCACCTTCGTCCGCAGGCCCGACCAGCTCACGGTCCTGGACATCGTCGAGGCCCTGGACGGCGTCGGCGACGTCGCGGCGTGTGCGCCGGCAGACTGCGAGTCCGAGGAGCTCAACGGTTCCCGTGCCGTGTGGCGGGCGGCCGGCGCGGCGTATGACGGAGTACTCGCCCGTACCACCATCAGCGATCTCGCCCTGCGCGAGCGCCGGCTCCGGTCCGGCGAGCCCATGTACGAGATCTGACCGCCTTGCTGGACGATCGCGAGCCGGCGGAGGCGTCCGCGAGCAGGTGACGCCGCGTTGCGGCCGGGGCGGGATCGCAGCAGCCGCGCGGCGCTGCCTCCTAGGCCAGCATGCTCTCCACGGCCTGGAGGGCTTTGACGCGAGTATGCTCCGGCACCGTCACTTCGTGATCGAGCACGTCGTCCCACTCGTCACCGAGGGTGGCGATGCACCGCTCGAGCGTCGTGAGCTTCATGTTGGGGCAGATGGCCTTGTTCGAGGCCGGGATGAACCGCTTGTCCGGATACAGGCTGCCAAGCCGGTACAGGAGCCCCGTCTCGGTGGCGACGACGAAGGTCTTGGCGTCGCTCGTGCCCGGGTAGCGCAGCATCCCGGATGTGCTGGTGACGACGTCGGCCATGTCGAGCACCTCGCGCCGGCTCTCCGGGTGCGCCATGAGCACCGACCCAGGGTTGGCGCCGCGGATCTCGTCGATCTCGGCGGCGCGGAAGTCGTCGTGCACGTGGCACCAGCCCTGCCAGAGGATCATCGTCTCCTCGCGGCCCGTCTGGCGGGCGACGTAGTCACCCAGGTTCCTGTCGGGCACGAAGATGATCTTCTGGTCCTTGGGGAACCGGTCCACGATCTGGACGGCGTTGGCGCTCGTGCAGCAGACGTCGGTCTCCGCCTTGATGTCTGCCGACGTGTTCACGTAGGCGACCACGACGGCGTCCGGGTGCTTCCTCTTGAGCTCGCGCAGTCCGTGCACCGTGACCATGTCGGCCATGGGGCAGCCGGCGCGCTTGTCGGGCATGAGGACCGTCTTCTGAGGCGAGAGGATGTAGGCCGTCTCGGCCATGAAGTGGACACCGCAGAAGAGGATCACCTCGTGCGGGTCCTTCTGTGCGATGCGCGAGAGCTCGAGGGAGTCGCCCGTGTAGTCTGCTGCGTCCTGGACCTCGGGGCGCTGGTAGTTGTGGGCGAGGATCACGACGTCGCGCGCGGCGGCGAGGCGGCGGAGTTCCTGCTGGAGTTGGTTCAGCTCGGGCATGGGGTCACCGGGGCGGGTCGGTTGGCGTGACCCCCGATTATACGCCGGGACGCGAGGCGAGGTTCCCACGCCGCTCCTCGATCTCCCGGTTGATCTCCACGCCGACGAGCAGCGCGAGATTCATGATCCACGCCCACACGAGGAAGGCCACGCCGGCGCCCAGCGTGCCGTAGACGCGGTTGTACGAGGCGAAGTGATCGAGGTAGATGCTGAAGCCCGCGGAGGCGATGATCCAAAGGCCGACACCGGCTGCGGCGCCGGGCAGGAGCTTCCAGAGGGCGGGCTGGCGCCTCGACGGCGTGAACCGGTACAGCACGGCGAAGAGCAGCAAGCCGAGCCCGACGAGGAGCGGCCACTTGATCCACGCCCAGAGTTGAAGCGAACCGGTGCCGATGCCGGTGAGGTCGATGAGCCACTCGCCGAAAGGGCCGACCAGGGCGATGACGGCTGCGCCCGCAGTCAGCAATACGAGCAGGAGAAGCGCCAGTGCGACGCGCAGCGGCAGGCCCTTCCAGAACGGCAGTCGCCGGGTGACCCCGTAGATCGTGTCGGACGCCCACGTGAAGGCGCCGACGTAGGCGGAGGCGGCCCAGAGCGACCCCAGGAGGCTGATGATCAGCACCACCCCCGAACTCTGCGAGGTGACCACCGAATCGAGGGCATCGGAGACGAACTGCGCCGCCCAGGATGCGCCGGCGTCGCCGAGCGTGTCCAACAAGGTGTGCACCGCGTCGGACGAGAGCCCGATGATCCCGAGCAGTGCGACCACGACGATGAGCGCCGGGAGCAGCGAGAGCACCGTGAAGTAGGTGAGAGAGGCGGCGACCTTGGGCAGGTTGTGGGCGAGTACGGTCTGCACCAGACCGACTGCCCTGCGCCACAATCGAGCCACCGTTCCCTCGTTCGACTCCACCCGACCTCCCCGATCGTGGATCGCGGCAAGCCTACCGTACAGAGAACGAGTCACGGCTGCTGCGTCCGGCGAAGAGCCGCCAGGGATGCCGGCGGAGCCGGCCGTACCGCCACCGATTACTTGAGGTACTCGCCCGCCTGCGCCCTGATGGCCGTGATCACGCGGTTCGAGTTGCGGCGCGTGATGTGCACGCCGTCGTAGAACCAGCCCGACTTGCCGTCGAAGCTCTGGATGCGGGTGAAGTCGAGCACCTTGATGTCGAGCGTCTCGCCGAGCTCCGCCAGGTATTGGCGGAGCGCCTCTCGTGAGCCGCCCATGCCGTGCGCCTTCATGACGCGCAGCACCCGCGGGTGGATCGGCATGAGCACGAGGACCGGCGTGGTGCCGTGCTCGTTGAGCAGCTGGATCGTCTGCTCGAAGTAGACGCGGGCTCGCGTGTCCGGCCCCGTCGCCTCGCGCGGCTGGCGGAGCATCTTCGCGATGTATGCGTTGAGTGACTGGTTGAGCGTGTAGCCCTTGGCGCGGCGACGGTCGTACGTGCTCCAGAGCAGCATGCCTCGCGAGGAATAGCGGTTGCGCATGTAGCCGTAGGCGCGCGGCATCTTCGACACCGAGTCGGGCAGGCGTTCACGCTGACTCGCGAGGAGATCGTCCGGGAAGTACCGGTAGAAGCGCTGGGCCTGGAGTAGTGCGGGATCGAGGTCGCGGTCGCGCAGCATCCCGACCTGCATGCCCCACACCCAGCGGACGTTCGCGTCGGGCCAGCGCCGGTAGAACCAGTTGAGGTAGCCCCACGCCGATTCAGGCCTGGCGTTGCTCAGCGAGACGTTGACGGAGCGCAGACGAAGGCGCTGGCGCGCGAAGGTCGGGTCGAAGCGCTGGCTGCGTGAGCCGCCGAAGAAGACCAGCTGCGGCGACCTCGCGAGATTGCGCTGGACGAGGTTCGCCTTGAAGCGCATCTCCGACTTCACGATGAGCTTCGACGGGTACGGCGGGTAGGTCGCGGCCGCAGCGCTCGAGGGTGCTACTGCGAAGCAGGCCACAGCGCATGCCGCCGCCGTCGTGACGATCCTTGCGATGTGGCGCGGGACGTTCGACTCCATGGTCCCGGACTCCCTCCTCGGCGATCCGTGCGGCCGTGAGCGGCGCTGCGCCCTGCGCACGGCCCCCTCAGAGTATACCGCCTGCCGCGATGCGCTCAGTCCAGCGTGATCAGGCCGGTCCGGATCGCGTACTTGACCACCTCGGTGACGTCGTGAAGATCAAGCTTGCGCATCGCGTTGGCGCGATGGCTGTCGACCGTCTTCCGGCTGAGCCCGAGCTGCTCGGCGATCTCCTGGTTCGTGTGGCCTTCGGCGATGAGCTTGAGGACCTCGCGCTCCCTCGCCGTGAGCGGCTCGCCCGGCCCGTATCGGCGCTCGCCCCTGGTCACCTCGAGGTAGTCGCCGATGAGCTTGGCGGCGATGGGCGGGTAGAGGAACGACTCCCCGGCGTGCACCTCGTGGATGGCTCGCACGAGGTCCTCCGTGACGACGCGCTTCAGCACGTACCCGGAAGCGCCGGCCTGGATGATCTGTACGACGTACTCGTGATCGTCGTACATGCTGAGGATGAGAACGCGCGACTTCGGATGGCGTTCTCTGATGAGGCGGGTCGCCTCGAGCCCGTTCATGCGCGGCATGACGATGTCCATGATGACGACGTCGGGCTTGAGCCTGGGCACCTGCTCGAGCGCCTCCTGCCCGTCGCCTGCCTCGCCGACCACCAGGATGTCCGGCTCGCGGGCAAGCAGCGCGTGCACGCCCTCGCGCAGGATCGCGTGGTCGTCGACCAGCAGGACCTTGATCTGCTCCCGACTCCTGCCAGCGTTCATCTCTTCTCCTCACCGGGATCTTCGTCGGTCAATGGGATGACCACGTACAACCGGGTTCCCCGGCCGATCGCGGATTCGACGTTGACGGTGCCGCCCGAGAGCTCGACGCGCTCCTTGATCGACAGCAACCCGACCCCGGCTCGCGCGTCCCCGTGCGACCTGGCGCCGGCGTCGAACCCCTTGCCGTTGTCGATGATCGCAAGGCTTACGAACCCCGGCTTGGCGATCAGACGCACGTGGACCGTGGTCGCGTCGGAGTGGCGCACCGCGTTGGCCAACGCCTCCTGCGTGATGCGGTACAGCGCCGTCTCGATGTCGCCGGGCAGACGCATCTCGGCCTCGTCGAAGTCAGTGACGATCGCGGGGCCGGCGCCCTGGAGGTGCGACTTGATGTACCAGCGGAGCGTGGGCACGAGGCCGAAGTCGTCGAGCATGACCGGCCGCAGGTCGTACACGATCAGTTTGAGCTCCTCGATGGTGTGGGCGATCAGCGTCTTGCAGTTGACGAGCTGGGCGTGCGCCTCCAGCACATCCTGATCCTGGATGGCCTGGTCGCAGAGGTCGAGGCGGACCAGGGTGGCGGTCAGGGTCTGGCTGGTCTCGTCGTGCAGCTCCCGGCCTATGCGCCGGCGCTCCTCTTCGACACTGCCGAGCTGTCGCTCGGCATACGAGCGCGTCTCGTCCCCGAGGCGTTTGCACATGGCGTTGAACGAGGCGGAGAGCCGGCGCAGGTCGCCATCGCGCCAGCGGTCTTCGACCTGGCAGTCGAGTTCGCCCTTGTGGATCGTCTCCATGGCTCGCGTGAGAGCGGTCAGGAGTCTGCCGGCCGGCCCGACGATCAGGTGATTGACGAGGACGCCGGCGCCGATGCCGGCCGCCGCGACCAGCGCGACGATCAGGGCTTCCCGGCGCGCGTCGGCGCCGCCAAGCGCGATGGTACAGCCGGCCGCGACGGCCGCGACGAGGACGCCATTGGCGAGGGCGACCCGGCGCACGAGGGATCGGCCTCGCCTGGGCGCCGGCGAGCGGACGGCTTCGGCGGCGTCAGGCGCCGGCTCCCGCCTCGCCGGCGCGCCGGCGGTCGTCTCGGGTCTGGCGGACATCATCCCTCCGGAGGCCGGAGTGGCTGCGCCAGCTCGAAGGCGAACTCAGCCCACTCTCCCGGTTCCGAGCGCGCCCTGATGCGTCCGTTGTGCAGCTGGATGATCCTCCAGGAACTGTACAGCCCGACGCCGGTGCCGCGCTTGTTCTCCCCGTGCGAGGACCGAAGTCGCGAGAACCGCTGGAAGAGCTTGCTCCGGTCCTCAGGCATGAATCCGGGCCCCGCGTTCCAGACCGAGACCTCGAGACGCTCGGGGTCGCGGACCACGCGGAGACGGATCTCGCCTTCGGCGCGACCGTACTTCGCGGCGTTGCCGAGGAGGTTGACCAGCACGATCCGTATGAGCGCCGGATCGCACTCCGCCGTCACCGTTCCGGGAGGCAGGTCGAGCTGGAGGCGCATGCCCGCCTGGTCGATCTGGGGCCGTACGAGCTCGATCGAGGGCGTGATGACCTCCTCGACGACGTTCACGTCCTCGCGACTCGACAGCTCCAGGGCGCCGCCGTCGATCCTCGCCAGGTCGAGGTAGTCCTGGACGAGGTCGAGCAGGTACTGCCCCTTCGCGATCACTCGCTCCATCTTCTCGACCTGCCGCGGTTCGAGCGGCCCGAGATAGCCGTCGGCCAGCAGGCGCGTATCGGTGACCAGCGAGGCGATCGGGTTCTTGATCTCGTGGCTGACGAACGCGAGCATCTCGAGGTAGGCGTGGTTCGCGGTGGTGAGCTGCTCGATGCGCCAGGCTTTCTCCACCGCCTGGCTGAGACGCTCCGAGATCGCCATCTCCAGCTGCACGTGGTGGCTGTCAAACGCGTCCGGGCGGCAGGCGTCCCGGAACAGGAAGCCGACGACGCGGCCCTCGACGACGAGCGGACAGGTGAGGCTCGAGCGGACGCCCTCGCGTACGAGCAGTCCGGACGCGTGGCTGGTCGGGTTCTCTCGCGCATGGGCTTCGAGGTCGTCGATGATGCGCGGCTCGCCGCTCTTGATCACGTGCTCGAGCGAGCCGCCTCCAAGGTCGGCGACGTAGCCCTTTGTCAGCCGCAGCGGCTGGTAGTTGGCACGCGCGTAGTGAGCGACGAGGCGCCGTTCGCTCTCGTCCACGAACGCCAGCCCGATGCGGTCGCAAGGGATGAGCTCGCGGGTGCGCTCGAACACGAAGTCGGCGAGGTCGTTCAGCGACTGCTTGGCCGCCACCTTCTGATTGATCATGCGAAGGGTGGCGCGCTCGTCCTCGCTGATGCGACGGCGAGCGGCTCGTCCGCGAAACGGGTCAAGATAGCGAAGCGTCGACTGCAGGCTCAAGACCGCCCCTCCAGCGGATGGCTGCCTCGGTAGCCTCGTCCGAGGCAGCGCTAGGATACCTACCCTAGACGACCACGCGTGTGACCTCCGTCACGATATCCCCCCGGAATGGCCCAGGCAATACCTCACAGGCTCGCTCCGGTGGTCCCGCAGGCTCGGCGGATGGCCATCTGGGACGTGCGCGAGCGTGCTCCGATGAACGCGTCTAAGGTGTTCACCCCATTTGTGCAGGAAATCACTTGACGCGAACTAGGGTGTGGATAGTATCGATCAGCAGGGAGTGCGGACGGACGACGGCGGCGTTCCACGGGACCACCCAGGCTACGACCGCGGTGATGGAGGAGCTGATGAGGATCGGGGTCTACATCTGCCGGGTCGGCGTCGAGACCGGCGACGGCGCCAACCTTGAGGCGGTGGGTCACTACATGGCGAACCTGCCGCAGGTCGAGTCCGTGCGTTCGCTCGGCCTTCTGCCGCGCATCGATCCGGAGGCGATGGCCGACGAGATCGTCGCCGACGAGCTGGACAGGATCGTCATCGCCGGCGATTCGCCGGGGTTCTTCAAGCCGGCCTTCACGCGAGCCATGTCATTGGCCGGGCGCGAGCCCGACGAAGTGCGGCTCGCGTCGTTCCGCGAGCACGGCGTGAGCGGCGACGGCGCCACGGAGCGCGCCAAGGCCATCGCCGCCTGCGCGGTCTACGGCGTCCCGTTCACGCTCGCGGCGCGGCCGATGGACACGAAGTGGAACCCGGCCACGCTTGTGATCGGGGGAGGCATCGCCGGCATCCAGGCGGCGCTCGAGATCGCCGACGGGGGCAAGAAGGTCTATCTCGTCGAGCGCACCGGCACGATCGGCGGCCACATGGCCATGTTCGACAAGACCTTTCCCACCCTCGACTGCGCCGCCTGCATCTTGACGCCCAAGATGGTCGCCGTCGGCCAGCACCCGATGATCGAGCTGCTCAGCTACTCCGAGGTGGAGTCGATCAGCGGCGTCCCCGGTGCGTTTCGAGCGACGGTGCTGCGCCACGCTCGGCGCGTCAAGGAGGACGCCTGCGTCGCCTGCGGGATCTGCAGCGACGTGTGCCCGGTGAAGGTGCCGAGTGAGTTCGATGCTGGAATCGCCGACCGCAAGGCGATCTACATCCCCTTCCCCCAGGCAGTGCCGAACGCCTACCTCGTGGATGAGGCGTCCTGCACGTTCGTGCAGACCAACGGGCAGAAGTGCGGCGCCTGCGCCAAGAAGTGCCCCAAGGAGTGCATCGACCTCGATGCCCATGGTGAGGTACTCCAGCTGGAGGTGGGCAGTGTCGTCGTGGCGACAGGCTACGAGGTGCTCGACGCCTCGCGGCTCGAGCGCTACGGCTACGGCGTGCAGCCCAACGTACTGACCGCCCTCGAGTTCGAACGCCTCACCAACGCCTCTGGTCCCACGGGCGGGAGGATCGTCACCAAGTCCCTCCGGCACAACAAGCGCAAGAAGGTCGACGAGTGGGTGTTCGACCCCGAAGGGGAGTCGCCCAAGAGCGTCGCCATCATCCACTGTGTCGGTTCGCGGGACGCGAACTACAACGCCTACTGCTCGCGCGTCTGCTGCATGTACTCCCTCAAGTTCGCGCACCTCGTGAAGGAGAAGCTGCCGGACGCCGCCTGCTACGAGTTCTACATCGACATGCGCGCCTTCGGGAAGGGCTACGAGGCCTTCTTCGAACGCATCCAGGATGAGGGTACCTTCATCATCCGCGGCCGGTCGGCGACGGTGACCGACCAAGCCGGCCAGATGGTCATCAAGGGCGAGGACATCCTGAGTGACAGCGTCGTGGAATTCCCCGTCGACATGGTGCTGCTGGCCGTCGGGCTCGTCCCTGCGGAACGATCGGACGAGCTCGCGCGCATGCTCGGCGTCCCTCGGGACGAGTACGGATGGTTCACGGAGGCCGACTACAACGGCGATCCCACGGGCACCGAGCGCGGCGGCGTGTACGTGGCCGGCGTCTGCCAGGGGCCAAAGGACATCCCCGACGCCGTGGCCCAGGCGTCGGCGGTGGCCGCGCGGGCCCTCGAGGGCGCCATGACCGGGCGCGGACTGCAGAGTCTCGCGAGCCTGAGTCTTTCCGACATCGAGGCTCGTGCCAAGAACCTCGTCCCGGCGTCCTAGGAGGTGGCGATGGCGATCAGGGCCAACCCCAAGCTGATCGAGGAGCTTGAACCCTACGGGGCCGAGGACGTGATGAAGTGCTACCACTGCGGCAACTGCTCCGCGGTGTGCCCCTTCTCGCAGGACCCGTACGTCTTCCCGCGCAAACCGATGCGCAACCTGCAGTTGGGCCTCGAGGCGAAGCTCGAGGGGGACCTCGACCCGTGGCTGTGCTACTACTGCGGTGAGTGCTCGGATCAGTGCCCGCGCGACGCCGAGCCGGGCGAGACGATGATGAGCCTGCGTCGCTGGCTCACGTCGCGCTACGACTGGACGGGCATCTCGCGCCTCTTCTACCGCTCCTGGCGCTGGGAGTTGGGCGCCATCATCCTGGTGGCGGTGATCACGGCGATCGCCTTCTCGCTGTTCGGGCTGTCACAGGGCAGTCTCTCCGACTACGACGGGCCCAACGCCTTCCTGCCCAGCTCGGCCATCCACATCTTCGACTGGGCGCTCGCCGTCGTGCTGCTGGTGCTCCTGCTCAGCAACGCGACTCGCATGTGGTGGTTCACCATGGGCCGGGACAAGACACTGCGGACGAGCGTGGGCGGCTATGTCCGCAGTCTCTGGATGCTGCCCGCGCACTTCCTCACGCAGATCCGCTACAGCCAGTGTGAGCGCAAAGGCCCATGGGTGACCCACCTCGCGCTCATGCTCAGCTACGTCGTGATGCTGGTGCTGATCATGTTCTTCCTCGCCGAGATGGCGAGCGGGCCGAGCATCGACTGGAGAGTCCACGTGCTCGGCTATCTCGCGACCGCCGGACTCGTCGTCTCCACGATCCTCTTTCTCCGCAACCGTACGAAGAAGTCGGCGCCGCAGTACCAGCACTCGCACGAGTCGGACTGGATCTTCCTCGTCCTGATCCTGATGGTAGCGCTGACCGGGATCCTGCAGCACATCTTGCACCGCAGCGGTCTCGACGTGGCCGCCAACGTGACCTATATCGTGCACCTCTCGCTGGTCGTCCCGATGCTCGCCCTCGAGGTGCCCTTCAGCAAGTGGTCGCACCTGGCGTACCGCCCGCTGGCCATCTACCTGGCCCGCGTCCGGGCGATCGCCCTGGCGCGCTCGCGCCAGGGCGACGAAGCGGCGCAGCGAGGCGCCGAACCGGCCACGCCGCTGCGCGCGGCCTGAGGAGGTGGGCGCAATGGCTGAGCCGCGAACGGGCGTGTTCATCTGCAACTGTGGCACCAACATCGCCAAGATGGTCGACTGCGACGCCGTCGCGGAAGCCGCGTCGTCCATGCCCGGTGTCGCGGTGTCGCGCTCCTACAAGTACATGTGTTCCAACCCCGGGCAGGAGATGATCGCCCAGGACATCGCCGACCACGGACTCGAGCGCGTGGTGGTCGCCGCCTGCAGCCCGCGCATGCACGAGCCGACGTTCCGGCGCGCTGCCGAGACAGCCGGCCTCAACCCGTATCTGGTCGAGATGGCCAACATCCGCGAGCAGTGCAGCTGGGTGCACGACGACGCGGTCGCGGCGACGGAGAAGGCCGAAGACCTGGTGCGCGCGGCCGTCCTCCGGGTCGCGCGCCACGAACCTCTCGAGCGGCTCACCGTCGACATGTGCCCCAACACACTGGTCATCGGCGGCGGCATCGCCGGTACCACGGCCGCCCTTGAGCTCGCCGACGCGGGCAAGCTCGTCTACCTCGTCGAGCGCCAGCCAGGCCTCGGCGGCAACGTCGGCCGCGTCGATCTCACGGCTCCCTACCTGGACTCGGCGCGCGACATGCTCACCGACCGGATCACCCGGGTGGTCGAACACCCGGACATCGACGTGATGGTGAACAGCGAGCTCAAGCGCCTGGACGGATTCGTCGGCAACTTCAAGGCGACGATCGCCGTTCACGGACCGGACGGCGACGAGGAGGAGCGGCAGGTCGACGTCGGCAGTGTCATCGTCTGCACAGGGTACCGCGAGTTCGACGCCGCGCGCGCGACTCACTTCGGGTACGGCAAGCTGCCGAACGTCATCACGTCCTTCGAGTTCGAGCGCATGCTCCGTGCGGGACGGATCGAGACCAAGGAGGGGCGTCTGCCCCAGTACGTCGCGGTCGTCCACTGCGTCGGCAGCCGCAGCGAGGAGTTCAACGGCTACTGCTCCCGCGTCTGCTGCATGACCGCGCTCAAGTACGCGCATGAGGTCAAGTCCGCTCTGCCTGCCAGCTACGTCTCCGACGTGTACGTGGACATGCACGCGTTCGGCAAGGGTTGTGAGGACTTCTACCGCCGCAGCGCCGAGGTCAAGACGCTGTTCCTCATGTACGGCAAGGGCGAGCATCCGGTGGTCAGGCGAGCCGACCCCGGCGACGACTGCGGGATGCTCATCACCGTCGACGAGCAGCTCTCCGGGGAGACTATCGAGCTGCCCGCCGATCTCATCATCCTCATGGTCGGGATGGAGCCGCGCGAGGATGCGGCATCGGTCGCGCACCTCGTCAACATCAGCCAGGACAAGGACGGGTGGTTCATCGAAAGCCATCCCAAGCTTGACCCGGTGGCGACCACGACCGACGGGGTCTACATCGCCGGCGCCTGCCAGGCGCCCAAGGACATCCCGGACTCGGTCGCGCAGGCTCGCGCCGCGGCAGGCCGGATCCTCGGCAAGATCTCCAAGGGCAAGCTCGAGATCGACGCCATGTTCGCCGAGGTGGACGAGGACCGCTGCTCGGGCTGCCGCGTGTGCAACGAGATCTGTCCGTACTCCGCCATCGAGTTCGATGCGGCAGAGCGCCGCAGCCACGTGATCAGCGCGTTGTGCAAAGCGTGCGGAGCCTGCGTCGCCACCTGCCCATCGGCGGCGATCAAGGCCAGGCACTTCACCGACGCGCAGATCTTCGCCGAGATAGCGGGGGTGCTGGGATGACGTTCGAACCGAAGATCGTCGGCTTCCTCTGCAACTGGTGCTCGTACTCCGGGGCCGACCTCGCCGGCACCAGTCGCATCCACTACGCGCCGAACGTCCGCGTGATCCGCGTGATGTGCTCGGCGCGCATAGACCCGACCTTCGTCATCAAAGCGCTCGCCGACGGCGCCGACGGTGTGCTCATCTGCGGCTGCCACCCAGGCGACTGCCACTATTCCGAGGGCAACTACAAGACGATGCGGCGCATGCCGCTGCTCAAGCGCATGCTCGCCGACTTCGGTATCGAGGAGGAGCGCGTGCGGCTCGAGTGGGTCAGCGCCAGCGAGGGCAAGCGCTTCGCCGACATCGTCGACGACATGACCGAGCGCCTGCGCGCGCTGGGCCCCAGCCCGGTGAAGATGGCGCTCGCCGGCGATGCGGGAGAGAGGTGACCCGTGGCCAGTGACAAACTGCAGATCGCCCTCTACTGGGCCGCCGCTTGTGGCGGCTGCGACGTCGCCGTCCTCGACACCGACGAGTTCATCCTGGACGTCGCCGCTGCGGCCGACATCCGTCTCTGGCCCATCGCCGTGGACGGCAAGTACGCCGACATCGAGGCGATGGAAGACGGCGAGCTCGACCTCTCCATCTTCAACGGGGCGGTGCGCAACTCGGAGAACGAGCACCTCGCCAAGCTGCTGCGCGCCAAGAGCAAGCTGCTCGTCGCGTTCGGCTCGTGCGCCCATCTCGGGGGGCATCCCGGGGCTCGCGAACCTCACTTCGCGCGACGAGATCCTGAGCACGGCCTACCTCCACAACCCGAGCCTCGAGCGGGGCAGCAAGACGCTGCCGCTGCCGGAGAGCGGCGTCAACGGCAGCACGCTGACGATCCCCAGCTTCTACAAGCGCGTCTACAAGCTGGACGACATCGTGCCGGTCGACTACTACGTCCCCGGTTGTCCGCCGGCCGCCGACCAGGTCAAGGCCGTGCTGCAGGCCGTGGTGGCCGGCGACCTGCCGCCGGTCGGCTCCGTGGTCGGCGCGTCGGACAGGGCCCTGTGCGAGGACTGCGACCGCGTCAAGAGCGAGAAACGGATCAAGCACTTCTACCGGCCCTGGCAGATCATGATCGACCCCGAGGCCTGCCTGCTCGAGCAAGGGATCCTGTGCGCCGGCCCCGCGACACGGTCCGGCTGCGGGGCGCGGTGTCCATCGAGCGGCATCCCGTGTCGCGGCTGCTACGGACCGCTCCCCGGCGTCGTCGATCAGGGTGCGAAGCTGCTCTCGGCCGTCGTCTCGGTGATCGACAGCACCGATCCGGCCGAGATCGAGCGCATCGTCGACGGCCTGCCCGACTTCGTCGGCTTCGCCTATCGTTTCGGCATGCCGTCCTCACTGCTGCAAAGGAGCGTGCGGCAATGAGCGGCGTACCTGCGGCGCGCCGCTCGAGAGCGGGCCTACGGCGGTCTCTGAGCGGCGTACCTGCGGCGCGCCGCTCGTTTGCGCCGGAAAGGAGCGCGTCATGAGCAGGAAGATCAGCATCGACCCCATCACCAGGCTCGAGGGCCACGGCAAGATCGAGATCTTCCTGGACGATGACGGGGCCGTGGAGGACTGCTACTTCCAGATCCCCGAGCTGCGCGGCTTCGAGCGCTTCGTCGTCGGGCGTCCGATCGAGGAGTTGCCGCGCCTGGTCACGCGCATCTGCGGCGTCTGCCCGGCCAGCCATCACATGGCGAGCGCCAAGGCCGTGGACGGCTGCTTCGGCGGAGAAGTCGCGCCGCTGGCCGTGAAGCTGCGCCGCATGTACTACAACGCCCACTACATCCACAGCCACATCGCCCACTTCTACGCGCTTGCGGCGCCTGATTTCGTGCTCGGTCCCGACGCGGACCCCGCCATCCGCAACGTCCTCGGCGTGGTGGCCAAGGTCGGGCTCGAGATCGGCGGCGCCGTGATCGCCTCGCGCTCCAAGGCGCAGGAGATCCAGCGCATCATCGGCGGTCGCTCCACGCAGGACATCTGGTGCATCCCCGGCGGCGTCGCCAAGGGCCTCAAGCTGGAAGAGCTCCTCGAGATCAGGCCGATGGTGGCGGACCTCTTCGAGTTCACGCAGTTCTCGCTGCAGCTCTTCCGCGACATCGTGCTCGCGAACCCGACCTATCTCGACATCATCGCCAATGGTCCCTACACGCTCGACGTCCACAACATGGGCCTCGTCGACGGGAACAACGCCCCGGACTTCTACGACGGGCAGGTACGGGTCGTCGACTTCGAGGGCAAGGAGTTGCATCGCTACGAGGCCGCGGACTACGCCGAGTACGTGGCGGAGCACGTGGAGCCGTGGACGTACCTCAAGTTCCCGTATCTCAAGCAGCGCGGCTGGAAGGGCTTCAAGGAGGGCATCGACACGTCGATCTACTGTGCGACGCCCCTGGCTCGTCTCAACGTGGCGGATCGCATGGCGACGCCGAGGGCCCAGGAGGCGTTCGAGGAGATGTTCGACACGATCGGCGGGCACCCGAGCCGGCTCCTGCTGGCGCAGCACTGGGCCCGTCTCGTCGAGATGGTGCAGAACGCCGAGACCCTCCAGATGTACTGTGACGACCCGGAGATCACCGGCGATCAGTTCCGGGTGATCCCGCAGCACGTCAGCGGCGAGGGCATCGGCATCGTCGAAGCCATGCGCGGCACGCTGACCCATCACTACACCTGTGACGCGGATGCCATCTGCACCAGCGCCAACCTGATCGTCGGGACGACCAACAACAACGCGCCCATCCAGATGGTGACCAGGAAGGTGGCGGAGACGCTGATCCAGCCCGGCACCGAGCCCGACCAAGGCATTCTGAACATGATCGAGATGGCCTTCCGCGCCTTCGACCCGTGCTACAGCTGCGCGACCCACAGCATGCCGGGAGAGATGCCGCTCAGAGTGCGCGTTCGCCGCGGCGGCGAGGTGACGCATGAGTTCCGCCGCGGCTGCTGACCGCGTCACTCCGGCACCGGCGCCGTCCTCCGCGCGAGCGGCGCCGCTCCGGACGCTGCTGGTCGGCATGGGGAATCCGATCCTCAGCGACGACGGGGTCGGCATCCGCTTGGCGCAGGAGCTGGCAGGGACGCTACCGCCGGCTGCCGGTCTCGCTGTCGAGGAACAGTGCACGGTCGGCGGCCTGAACCTGCTTGATCTCGTGGCGGGGTTCGATCAGCTGATCGTGCTCGACTCGATCAAGACGAAGGACGGACGTGCCGGCGACTGGTACCGCTTCGACGGTTCGGCGCTTCGCGAGACCATGAACCTCAGCAACGTACACGACGCCAACTTCGCCACCGCGATGGAACTCGGCCGGCGCATGGGGATGCACGTTCCGGCCGAGGCGGACATCCACGTCTTCGCGGTCGAGGTCAGGGAGAACCTGACGTTCGGCGAGCGCCTCAGCCCGGAGCTGGAGGAGGCGCTGCCCGAGGTGCTGACGGAGATGCTCGTGGAGATCGAGGCTCTGTTGGGAGGGTAGCGGCCTGCCGCTTCCGGCCCGGGCCGCCGGGTTCGAGGCGCGTCCGTGACGGGTAGAGTCCTGCCGCTCGACGTTCACGACAATCGATCGAGGAGTGGCAATGCAGAGCAGAGGCGCCTGGATGGCGTTGTCCTTCATCACCGGACTGCTGATGATCGTGCTCGGCGGGCTGTTTCTGGCCAGGCCGGGACTGAGTCTCGCCAGCGTGATCCTGCTGGTTGGGATCTTCACGATCGTCTACGGCGTCGTTCTCGCCGTGTCCGGGCTCATGGGGCGCACCGAGAGCCGGGGATGGGCGATCGCGGTCGGCGTGCTCGCCGTCATCATGGGCATCGTGACGCTCGCGTGGCCGGGAGCCACGAGCCTTGCGGTTCTCTACATCATCGCCGCGTGGGCGATCATCAGCGGGATCGTCGACATCGGCGGCGCGTTCACGAGCGGCCTCAGCGGCGGCCAGCGCGTGTGGCTGGTCATCGTCGGGCTGCTGGGCATCGCACTCGGGATCATCCTTTTCGTGCACCCCGTCACCGGTGTCCTGGCGCTGCTCTGGCTGGTCGGGATCTACTTCGTCGCACTCGGCATCCTGCGGATCATCGCCGGGTTCATGCAGCCGCCGCAGGCGCAGGCGGCGTAGCCGCTCCTGCGCCGGCCTCACGGCCATCCTCCAGAGGCAGGAGGGCCGGGTGGAGCGACGCTCCACCCGGCCCTCCTGCGTTCGGTGAGACCCCCTTCGTGCCGCTGCGGCGGCGACCTCAGTCCTCGCCGGCCTCGGATGTCGCGCTCTCGCCGCGCACGGCGGCGAGCCGCTGCTTGAAGCCCGTCTCCTCGAAGATGGTCTGCACTTCCTTGACGACGTCGTCGAGTGGGAGGAGATCGCCCAGGCCGAGCTCCTCGCGGATCTCGAGCAGGTGCTCCATGTAGCCGGCCCACTTCTCCCCCCAGGCCTCGCCGATGGCCGGGAACATCAGGTGGGGGTCGCCGCCCATGCCCTGCTCGTAGAAGTTGCCGCACCACTCGGCGAACATCTCGACGTGCCGCCGGCCGCGGCCGTTCTCGACCTGGATGCCGCGCACCACCTGGTTGATGACGGCCACGCTGTTGTGACGCGGGCAGCGGCTCTGGCACGTGTAGCAGTAGTAGCAGTACCAGAGACTGTCGTCGTCGAGCAGGGTGATGTCGCCATCGAGGGCGCGACGGGCGGTCTCCCGCGGCGAGTACTCGGTGAACCGCGCCGCGGGGCAGCCGGAGGTGCAGACGCCACACTGTATGCAGCTCTGGAAGCCGTCCTTGTGGTCGTGCATGCGGGGGTCGTCCAGGATGCGCCTGACCAACCCGGGGTCACGCCTCGGGGCGGCCGCGAACGTGTCCTCCGCGAGGTGCGCGTACGGGTTGTCCCTGGCGTCAGTCATCGGTGCGCTCCCTGGAGTCGTCGGGTATGGCCTCGAAGTACTCGGGCCAGAGGTGGACGGAGACGTCGAGCTTGAGCTCGCGCGTTGCCGAGCGCAGGTTGTCGCGGCAGAGCACGCAGGTCGTGACCACCGGCGCGTCCTGCTCCCGGGCGAACTCCAGGAGCCACGCGCTGGACTTGGTGGCGCCCCGGTACATGCCGCCGAGGGCGCCGCAGCAGCCGCTGTGCAGGGTCGGATAGTCGACGACCATGCGCGCGCCGGCCTGCTCGGCCGCGTCGCCGAGCGCGGCCAGGGCAGCGTCGCGGTCGGCGAGGCAGCCGACATAGGGGACGAAGCGCTCGCTGGCCGCCCGCAGGGCGATCGCGGAACTGCGGCCGGCGAGCTCGGTGAGCGCGTCCCAGAGCGGGACCGCATCGACGCCGCTCTCGGCGAGGCTCGCGTCACAGGCCGGGCACGCCGTGCAGACGCGCTGATCGGTCTCGTAGAGACTCTCCACCGTGCCGCGGCTCGGGTGGCCGCAGCAGCCGGCGTCCGTGTCCTCTTCGAGGCGGACGCCGAAGCCCGCGGCCACCTCGTGCACCAAGCCGTGGAGCTCGTGGTCCTGCGGGATCGCGCAGCCGGCGTAGAAGGGCAGCGTGACGGCGCCGGCCGGGAGGGTTGCATCCGCCGGCGCCCTCTTCCCGCCGGGTAGCAGCTGCCTGGCCAGCCTCATGCCCGTCTCGGCGGCGCCGATCTTGTCCTTGGGCAGGTAGCCCCTGGAGACCATGGCCGCGCCAAAGCGGATGTTGTCGATGCGCGGCCGTCTTCGCAGGTGGGTCGTCGCCACGTCCGCGGCGGTGCGCTCGGCACAGCGGATGGCGCCGCCGTGCTCGAGCTCGAGGCGGCGA
>CAVOVA010000026.1:0-26684 GCA_963699725.1 uncultured Thermoleophilia bacterium | reverse complement strand
CGCCCGACGCAGGGACTTACGCCTCGTGGTCGCCCCCGGGCCTCCTGAAGCGTTGCTGCATCCTCCACAGACCGAGGAGGCCGTCCACGATCGCTCAGCCGTAGCTGGTGCAGACCGGGTCGTGCGTCAGGCGCGCCTCCATGGCTGCGGGGTCGCCCGCCGGGGCGGCGCGGCGCGGTTCGTCGGGCGCTGCGGCGGGCTGTGAGCTGCCGGGCAGCCGATCTTCGTCCAGTTCCGTCATGCCTCAGTTCTTCCCGCCAAGGTACGCGGCGATGCGCGCGGCGAGGCCATCGGTCTCGAGTTCGTCGAGGCCGCCATTGACCGTCTTCGTGGCGTGGAACGCGCGATGCCGTGCGCCTTCGAGGAAGCAGCGCGTGAGGCGGATGCTGCCGCCATGGGTCACGAGCAGCGCCGTGCGGCCGTCGAGGGCGCAGTCGCGGAGGCAGGCGAGGACGCGGCGCTGCTGGCCGGCGAGGCTCTCGCCGCCGGGAAAGCGAAAGGTCTCCGGGTGCTCGCGGTAGTGGCGCCACGTGATCCGGCTCCTCGCGCATGATCGACGAGAAGCGGCGCGTCTCCCAATCGCCGCGGTGCGTCTCCGCGAGCCGTGGGTCGACGATGAAGGGCAGCTCGCCGCCGAGCTCCGCATGGATGATCTCGGCGGTCTCGCGCGCGCGCACCAGGTGGCTGGTGACGACGAGCTCGATGCCGCGCCCGCGCGAGCGCGCGACCCTGGTCGCGTGCCTGGGCGCGGCCCGCCTCGTTGAGCTCGACCTCGGCCCAGCCCTGGCAGCGTGCCGGCTCGCGGTTCCAGTCGGTCTCGCCGTGGCGGATGAGGAGGAGCGTCATGGGCGGCTCCGGGTCACGGCGACGCGACGCGTCCAGGGAGCTGCGATCAGTGGAACTGCAGCAGCGTGTCGCCGCGCACCCCGATGCGCAGCGTCTCGACCGAGATGACCTCTTCGGGCGGGATGTTGCCGAGGTTCACGTTCGGCCCGAACTCCTGGATGAACCAGGTTTGCTGGCTCTTGACCGGCGCCTCGAACAGCAGCTGCGTG
Source organism: uncultured Thermoleophilia bacterium (assembly GCA_963699725.1). Lineage (GTDB taxonomy): Bacteria > Actinomycetota > Thermoleophilia > UBA2241 > UBA2241 > CAIXSE01. The sequence continues at coordinate 25,629 of CAVOVA010000026.1, read as the reverse complement.
GGGTCGACGGCGGAACGGATCTCGTCGAGCAGACCTTCCTTGACCTCTCCCCCCGGCTGGTAGATGCCGACGGTGCCCGACTCGCGGCCCTCGGTGACGACCTTCCAGGCGCCGGCCTCCAGCTCTCGCTTGATGCTGTCGACCCACTTGAAGGGAGCGACGACGACGCTGGCGTCCTTGCTGCCGACCTCGCTGAGGACCCTGAACTCCTTGGCGAAACGGCGCAGCAGGGCCAGCTTGTCTTCCTCAGCGATGTCGATCGTGCCGTCTGAGATCTCCACGCACGTCATCTCGCACTCGCGCACCAGCGCGACGTACTCCTCGAGCTTGTTCTGCCGCAGGCAGACCTCGAAGAAGGTGCCGCCGAAGCACACCGGGATGCCGAAGCTGTGGTAGAGCTGGATCTTCTCCCTGACGTTCGGCGTGACGACCGCCGTGCCCCAGCCCAGCTTGACGATGTCGACGTAGTCCTGCGCGACCTCGAGGAACTGGCGGACCTGCTCGAGGCTGAACCCCTTGTCGAGCACGTGCGTCAGCCCGCTCTCGCGCGGCTTGGTGGTGCGCTCGGGGAGCGTCAGGAACTCGAACATCGGTCAGTCCTCCCGTGGTCGCGCGCCGGCCGTCGCGGCGCTGGATGAATGGTACCAGACGCCTCGTCGCCGGTGCGGCCGGTCCGGCGTGGATGGCCGCTCTGAACGGCGGTGCCGACGCCGCCGTTCAGAGCGTTGCGGGTCTCAGACGGCCGTGACACCGCCGTCGACGACCAACGCCGCGCCGACGACGTAGGAACTGTCGTCGCAGGCGAGGAAGAGGATGGCGCGGGCGATCTCCTCCGGACGCCCGAGACGGCCCAGCAGCGTGGACTCGACGATGTCGCGACGCTCGGCCTCCGGGTCACGCGTCGCAGCGATCAGATCGTCGAGGAGCGGCGTATCGACCGGCCCCGGGCACACGGCGTTGACGCGGATGCCCTCGCGGGTATGGTCGGCGGCCATGGCGCGCGTGAGCTGGAGCACGCCGCCTTTGGTGGCGACGTAGGCGGCACACTCCGGAGCGCCGACGACGGCGAGCTCGGAAGCGACGTTGACGATGACACCGCCGCCTTGGGCGCGCATGAGACCAACGGCCTCGCGGCAGCAGAGGAAGACGCCGCCGAGGTTCACGTCGACCAGGTGCCGCCACTCGCCGGGGGTCGTGTCGACGACGGTGCGCTGGAGGCCGATCCCGGCGGCGTTCACCAGCACGTCGACACGTCGGTGGTCTTCGCGCGTGACGGCGAAGAGCCGCGTGACGTCGGCCTCGCGGCTCACGTCGCAGACCACCGCGCGGGCGTCGGCGCCCGCGCGAACGAGCGCTGCCGCCTCGGGTCCGCAGTCGGCGACGTCGGCGAGGACCACCGCCGCGCCCTCGGCGGCCAGCAGCCTCGCGGTCGCGAGGCCGATGCCCGACGCGGCCCCGGTGACGATCGCGGCGCGGCCGGCGAGCTTCATGGCCGAGCTCGGACGCCCGCCGTCAGGGGCGCGCACGTCCCTCGCGGGCGTCTGGCGAAGTGCCGGTCATGCGCCTCTCCTTCCTGTCAAACGCCGTCGGCCTTGACTCGGCCGCAACCAGCATATCTAATTGGTCAAGCAGTCAAAAGTCGAGGTGAGGCGCACGTGCGCCAGGCCGGTCCGGCGCGGCGTGATCGTCGGCAGCGACGACGCGCCCGGCGGTAGAGAGTCGGGAACAGGGGGACGACATGGGTATGTCACGCAGGCGCGCAGGTCGAGGAGGCCGCGGAACCGTTCTTGCGACGGTCTTGCTGATCGCGATACTGGTGGCGATCGTCGCGTTCTCCGGCGGTTGCGGCAGCTCGGATACCACTGCAACGACCACCGACGCCGGCATCCTCAGGCTCGCCTCCGACCTGCAGGTGACCACCTGGGATCCGAGGGCGGCCGCCAACAGCGAGCCGCTGTACCTCGCCAACGTCTACGAGCCGCTGCTCTACGCGAACCCGCCCGGCAGCGCCGAGCCGTTCACACCCTGCCTCGCCACCTCGTGGGAGGTCTCGGACGACGGCATGACCTGGACCTTCAAGCTGCGCGAGGGCGTCACCTTCCACGACGGCGAGCCGTTCAACGCCGCAGCCGTCAAGTACTCGGTCGAGGCGACCCAGGAGATGGATCTCGGAGCGGCCTATATCTGGTATCCGGTCGAGAAGATCAAGGTCATCGACGATTACACCGTCGAGATGCAGTGCAGCTACCCGGCGGCGCTCGACCGCGTGGCGACGTCGATGTACGGAGCCTGGATGTTCAGCCCGTCGACCAAGGGCAAGGACGCCGACTGGTGGAACCTCCCCAACGAGGCCGGCACCGGCCCCTACCAGCTGGTTTCCTACGCGCCGAACGAAGAGACGGTCTTCGAGCAGTACCCGGACTACTGGGGCGGTTGGTCGGAGGGCAAACCGGAGACGGTCGTCATGAAGTACGTCGATGAGCCGGCGACCAAACGGCAGATGCTGGAGGCCGGAGAAGTCGACTTCGCCGACGGCCTCTCGCGCGACGCCATCCCGGCCATGCAGGGGAATCAAGACCTGTCGATCCTCGACATCCCCAGCGTGCAGAACACGCTGGTGGCGTTCAACACCCAGAACAAGCCGCTCGACGACGTCAAGGTCCGCCAGGCGCTCAGCTACGCGGTCAACTACGAGGACATCCTGGCCGTGGCCACCAACGGCTTCGGGGAGATCTCCCGCGGGCCGCTGCCCAGCGGCCTCTATCCCTACGATCCGAACACGCCGCAGTACACCTACGACCCGGCCAAGGCGAAGCAACTGCTGGCCGAGGCCGGCTACCCGGACGGCGGCTTCGAACTGGCGATGACCTACGCTTCGGACGACGCCTTCGGCTCGAAGCTGGCGCCGGTGCTCAAGGAGAACTTCGCCGACGTCGGCGTCACCCTCGACCTGCAGCCACTGCTCTGGGAGCAGAGCTGGGCCAAGGCCAAAGGGCCGGCCAAGGATCGCCAGGACCTCTTCGAAGTGGTCTGGTGGCCGGGCTACCCGGACGGCTACGACACCCTCTACTCGCTCTACCACTCCGAAGAGGAGCCGCTCTGGAACATGAGCTACTGGTCCAACCAGACCTACGACGACACCATCGACACGGCGTTCAGCGAGGAGCCCGTCGATCCGGACAACGCTCAGAAGCTGTACAACGAGGCGCAGAAGATGGTCGTCGACGAGGCTCTGTCGCTCTACCTCTTCGATCAGAACAGCCTCTACGGCGCGCTGAAGACGCTCAAGATCGAAGAGGCGGCGCTCAATCCCAACTACACGAGCGTCCTCTACTTCTACCGGACCGCGAAGTGACCACGACCTCGGGTGGGGCGGCGGGCCTGATGGCCCGCCGCCCCGTACATTCACGCGATGACGCCGTTCCTCGACGCATCTGACCTGGAGGCGGGGAGCTGAGCGTCCGCACCTATCTGCTGCGCCGTGTGGCGCTCATGGCCTTCGTCCTGCTCGGGGTCACGATCGTCACGTTCCTGCTCGTGCGGGTGGTGCCCTCGGACGTGGCCGCGATCTACGCCGGGCCGCGCGCCCGGCCGGAGCAGATCGAGGAGGCCCGCCACATCCTCGGTCTCGACCGTCCGCTGTACGTCCAGTACGGCATCTACGTCAGCGACCTGGTCCAGGGTGACTGGGGCACGTCCCTGCGTACCCGGCGGCCGGTGCTCGGCGACATCCTCGGCTTCCTGCCCTACTCCCTGCAGCTCGTCTTTCTGGCGCTGCTCCTGTCCATCGTGATCGGGGTGAGCCTGGGCGCGCTCTCGGCGCACAAGAAGGGCGGTTGGATAGACAACAGCACCCGCGTGCTCGCCATCGGCGGAGTCTCCATGCCGTCGTTCGTGCTCGCCATCCTGCTGCAGATCCTGTTCTTCCGAATACTCGGGCTGCTGCCGGTCTCCAACGAGCTCGACATCGTCGTCGCGCAGACGCACCCGGTCACCAGCATCACCGGCATGACCGCGGTCGACGCCCTCATCACCGGCAACTTCGCGGCCTTCTTCAACGCCATGGAGCACCTGGTGCTGCCGGTCCTGACGCTGGCCGCCTTCTCGGCCGGCGTGATCACCCGCATGACGCGCTCCGCGATGCTCGAGTCGCTCGGCCAGGACTACATCCGCATGGCGAAGGCGATGGGCGTGCCTACGCGCGTCATCGTGCTCCGCTACGCGCTCAAGAACGCCATGGCGCCTGTGATGACGATCATCGGCCTCGAGTTCGCCTACCTGCTGGTCGGCACGTTCTTCGTGGAGCGGATCTTCGCTCTGCCCGGCCTCGGCACCTACGCGACGACGTCGATGCTCAGCCTCGACTACCCGGCGATCATGGGCATCACCGTGCTGCTCGCGCTCGTCTACGTCTTCGTCAACCTGGTCATCGACCTGATCATCGCGAGGCTCGACCCTCGCGTGGTCCTGAGCTAGAGGGTCGGTCATGGCCGTATCGACAGACCAACATGCCCGTCGGCCGGCTGGGCGAGTGGCGTGTACGTCACGCCTCGTCGTTCACGGAGACGCGTCACAACCTGCGCGTGTTTCTGCGCGACAAGCTTGCCGTCGTCGGCATCGCGTGGATCCTCTTCATGGTGGTCCTCGCCGTCGGCGCCCCATGGATCGCCCCGTACCCGGACGAGGGCCGCGGCCAGTCGAACCTGAGCCAGCGCTTCGAGCCGCCGAGCTCGGCCCATCCCTTCGGCACCGACAACCTCGGCCGCGACGTGCTCTCCCGGGTCATCTTCGGGGCCCGCATCCCCTTGCTGATCTCCGCCCTCGTCGCCGCGGCCGTGCTGATCATCGGCCCCTTGATGGGCGGTCTGGCGGGGTACTACGGTGGCTTGCCCGACGAGATCATCATGCGCATCACCGACATCTTTCTGGCCTTCCCGGCGCTGATCCTGGCCATGGCGTTCGTGGCCATCCTGGGACCGAGCCTGCAGAACCTCGCCCTCGCGATCATCATCACCTGGTGGCCCTGGTACACGCGCCTGGTGCGCGGTCAGGCGATATCGCTGCGGCAACGCCCATACGTCGAGGCGGCCAAGACGATGGGCGTGGCCAACCGCACCATCGTCCTGCGCCACATCCTGCCCAACGCCTTCGGGCCGGTGATCGTCGCGATCACGCTCGACCTCGGCACGGTGATCCTCGAGGTCGCCGGGCTCTCCTTCCTCGGCCTGGGCGTCAAGCCGCCCACGCCGGAATGGGGCCTCATGGTCTCCGAGGGCGTGGAGTACGTCCTCGAGCAATGGTGGATCAGCATCTTCCCCGGCATCGCCATCTTCCTGCTGGTGCTGGCGTTCAACGTCGTGGGTGATGGGCTGCGCGACGTCCTCGATCCGCGGATGAAGAGGTAGTGACGGTGGAGGACCTGCTCCAGATCCGCGACCTCAAGGTGCAGTTCAACAGTCTGCGCGGCACGGTCAGAGCTCTCGACGGCGTCAATCTGACGGTGCGCGAGCGGGAGATCATCGGCCTGGTCGGCGAATCCGGCTGCGGCAAGACCATCACCGGCCTCTCCGTGCTGCAGTTGCTGCCGCGGCCGCAGGCCGAGTACACGAGCGGTGAGATCCTGTTCCGCGGCGACGATCTGCTGAAGAAGAGCGAGAGCGAGATGCAGCGCATCCGTGGCGGCCACGTCTCGATGGTCTTTCAGGACCCGCTGGCGTCGCTCAACCCGGTGTTCACCATCGGTGATCAGATCGAGCGGGTGGTGCGCCTGCATCGCGACGTCTCCGGCAAAGAAGCGGCCGAGGCGGCGCGCACGGCGTTGGTCTCGGTCGGTCTGCCGGGGAGCCGCGGCATCCTGAGGAGCTACCCCCACCAGCTCAGCGGCGGTATGCGCCAGCGGGCCTGCATGGCGATGGCGCTGTCCTGCGACTCTCCGCTGCTGATCGCCGACGAACCGACCACGGCTCTCGACGTGACCATCCAGGCGCAGATCCTGAGGCTCCTCCTCGACCTCCGTGAGCGTCTCGGCATCGCCCAGGTCCTCATCACCCACAACGTCGGCGTCGCTGCCCAGACCTGCGACCGGGTGGCGGTCATGTACGCCGGCTCCGTGGTCGAGCAGGGCCTGACGGTGGAGGTACTCAAGCACTCGAGACACCCGTACACGATCGCGCTCTACGAATGCCTCCCCCAGGACAAGAGGGCGGGGGAGCTCCAGACCATCCCCGGCTCGGTCCCCGACCTCATCGACCCGCCGACCGGCTGCCGCTTCCACCCTCGCTGCGAGCACGCCATGGAGGTCTGCGCCACCGTCAAGCCCGAGCCGACTCTCCTGACCGCCGAGCACTGGGCGGCCTGTCACTGGGTGGCCGGGCAGGAGAGTGCCGCGTGAGCGCGCTCCTCTCAATCGAAGACCTCACCGTGCATTTCAAAGTGCGCGGGGGCCTCGGCAAGAGGTCGGGCGACGTGGTGCATGCCGCGGACGGGGTGAGCCTCAGCATCGATCCTGGTCAGACACTGGCCCTGGTCGGCGAATCGGGGTCCGGCAAGACGACGGTCGCTCGGGCGGTCCTGCAGCTCACCAAGCCGACCGACGGTCGCATCGTCTTTCAGGGTCTGGACATGGGCACGCTGAAGGGCGCCGCGAAGCGCGCGGCGATGGGCGATGCGCAGGTCGTCTTCCAGGACCCCTATTCGTCCCTGAGCCCACGCCTCACGGTACACGACGTCATCGCCGAGCCGTTGCGGGTACAGCGGCGCCTCGACGGGGCGGAGCTCAACGAGCGGATCCTCACCCTTCTCGAGATGGTGGGTCTGGGCACCCAGCACCTCTGGCGCCGTCCGCACGAGTTCTCCGGCGGGCAGTGTCAGCGCATCGCCATCGCCCGGGCGCTGGCTCTCGACCCCAAGCTCGTCGTGCTCGACGAACCGACCTCCGCCCTCGACGTGTCGGTCCAGGCCCGCATCCTCGTTCTGCTCAAGGAGCTCCAGGAGCGCCTCGGACTCACCTATCTGTTCATCGCCCACGATCTGGCGGTCGTCGAGTCGATCTCCGACACGGTCGCGGTCATGTACCTCGGCCACATCATGGAATCGGGACCCACCGAGGCGGTCTTGCACGAGTCCCGCCACCCCTACACGCGCGCCCTGCTGGCCAGCGTGCCCTCACCGGACCCGGGGCTCCGTAGCGAGCTCGGACTGATCTCCGGGGAGGTACCGGACGCCGTGAGGCCGCCGTCGGGGTGCCGCTTCCATCCGCGCTGCCCGTTCGTGATGGACATCTGTCCTGCCGAAAAGCCGCCGCTGCGCGATATCGGCGGCGGGCGGCGCGTGGCCTGCCACCTCGCCGACGAGTTCGAGTTCCCGCCGGTGGTGCGCCCGTCGGGCGGCGAGCGGGCGTCGGCCCGGCCCTCGGGCGACGTCGATGGAGCGACCGATCGCGGGAGCGTCACGGATGCTGAGGCGCCAGCGCTCGGCCGCACGATGAAAGAGGCCCTGTTCGGGACCCGGAGAAGGGCAAGGCTGGTTCCTGGCGCGATGGTCGACAAGCCGCGGTGATGGTGATGGATTCGGGACGTCCAGCCAGATTCGAGGGTCGAGTGGGCGGCAGACTCGACGATACGGTCGCCGTGGTGACCGGTGGCGCGCAGGGCATCGGCGAGTGCATCGCGACGCGGTTCGCTCGCGAGGGCGCGCGGGTGCTCGTCGGCGACCTCCAGGAGGCGAAGGCGGGACGCGTGGCGGCCGCCCTGCGCGAGGAGGGACTCGACGTCGAGTCCGCGCCGCTCGACATCCGCGAGCCCGACTCCGCGGCGTCCCTGATGGCTCGCGGCGTGGAACGGTGGGGACGCATCGACGTGCTCGTCAACAACGCCGGCCTCGACGCGCCGCCCGGACTCCCGTGGGCGATCGGCGAGGAGGAGTGGCGCGAGGTCATCGAGACCGATCTCTCCGGCCCGTGGTGGTGCACCCGGGCGGTGCTCCCTCACATGATGGAGCGCCGCCGCGGCCGCGTCATCTTCATCAGCTCCGGGAGCGCGCGGATCGGCGCCAGCGAGATCTCCGTCGCCTACAACGCCGCGAAGGCAGGAGTGGTCGGTCTGACCGTCGGCCTGGCCGTTCACCTGGAGCCGTACGGGATCCTCGTCAACGCCGTCGCCCCCGGCCCGACCGGCACGGGGACGCCGATGACGCCCGAGGAGAGGGCCGCGCACGAGCGCGACTTCCCGCTCGGGATCGTCGGGCCGGAGCCGGTCGCGCAGGCCTGTCTCTACCTCGCTGCGGAGAGCGGCGACTGGGTGAGCGGCAGTGTGCTCAACGTCAGCGGCGGCTGGTGGAGGGGGTTCTGATGACCGACAAGCGGGCGGTGAGGACGGGAGAGCGGTATCGAATGGCCCGGCAGCGCTGCAGCCGCCGTGGTCCTCACGTTCGACGTCGACGCGGAGAGCGGGGTGCTGTGGGAGTTCCCCGGCGCGGCGCAGCGTCTGGGCATCATGAGTCATCAGCGCTACGGACCGCGCGTCGGTCTGCCGCGCCTCCTCCGCGTCCTGGCGCGGCACCAGGCGCGCGCCACGTTCTTCGTGCCCGGCTTCACCGCAGAGGTGCACCCGGACGCCGTGCGCAGGATCGTCGCCGCCGGGCACGAGGTGGGCCATCACGGCTACCTCCACGAGATCGTCACGGAGCTGTCTCCGGCCGACGAGGCGGCGGTCCTCGAGCGGGGCAGTGACACACTGGAACGCCTGACCGGCGTCAGGCCGCGAGGCTGGCGGGCGCCGATGTGGGAGATGAACTACGGCACGCCCGCCCTGCTCGCGGCGCACGGCTTCGCCTACGACTCGAGCCTCATGGACGCCGATCTGCCGTACCGCCTGCGCACGGGCCCTGCGCCCGACGCCGCCACGCTGGTCGAGCTGCCGCCCCACTGGAGCCTCGACGACGGCGAGCAGTACGCCTGGCTGCCGGGGATCTGGGACACAGCCGTCATCGAGGGACCCGACAAACTGCTGCGCATGTGGGAGATGGAGTTCGACGCGACCCTCGCCGAGGGGGGGTGCCTCCTGCTCACCATGCATCCGTTCCTCTCCGGCCGGCCGGCGCGGGCGGCGGCCTTCGAGAGCCTTCTCGAGCGGATCGTGGGCACGCCACGGATCTGGGTCGCGACGGCCTCCGAAGTAGCGGCCCACGTGGACGCCCTGGCGTCCGAGGCGGTCTACCACCAGCCGCCGCCCGTCGATCCATCCCATCTCGCGCTCAGGGTCCTCCCTGCCCACGACCGCGAGCCCACCGAGGAGGAGACATGAACGAGACGGCTTCGCCGGGCACGAACGGACTGATCCCGGAGGCCGTGCCGCCGTACGCTTCCGGCTACCGGATGCCGGCGGAGTGGTGGCCGCACGAGCGCTGCCTCATCGCCTGGCCGACCGCCTCGCGTGCATACTGGGGCGAGCTCTACCTGCTCGCCCAGGCGACGCACGCGGCGGTGGCGCGTGCCGTGGCTCGCTTCGAACCGGTGCTGGTCATCGCCAGGCCCGGAGAGGGCGGCAACGCGAGGAGCTACTGCGGCTCCGACAACATCGAGGTCGTCGAGCTCCCCATCGACGACTCCTGGATCCGGGACAACGGACCGTACTTTCTGCTCGACCCGGACGGTCGGCGGGCGGTCGCCGACTTCGCCTTCAACGCGTGGGGCGAGAAGTACTTCCCCTACGACAAGGACGCGCAGGTCACCCGCCTGCTCTGCGAGCACTTCGGCTGGGAACGCTTCGTCGCGCCGATGGTCCTCGAAGGCGGAGCCTTCACCGTCGACGGAGAGGGCACTCTCGTGACGACCGAGAGCTGCCTGCTGCATCCGACGCGCAATCCGGATCTCTCGCGCGAGCGTCAAGAGGAGATCGTGCGCGACTACCTTGGCGCCGAGAAGGTCGTGTGGCTCAAGGCTGGGCGTACTGAGGCGACCGACACCGACGGCCACGTCGACGGCGTGTGTCACTTCGTCGCGCCGGGCCGCGTCATCCTTCACATGGTCCACGAGGCCGACCACGTCGACTACGGGAACTTCCGCGAGAATCGCAGGGTGCTCGACGAGACGACGGACGCGAAGGGCCGATGCTTCACCGTCCTCGAGATGGACCGGCGCACCACGATCGACATCGGCGGCAAGCACCTCACGGTGACGTATGTCAACTCCTACCAGGCCAACGGCGGGCTGATCGTGCCGACGGCGGGCAGTGACTACGACGAGCACGCGCTGGAGCGCATCCGCGAGGTCTTTCCCGAGAGGGAGGTCGTCGGCGTCCCGACCCCCGTGCTGGCCTACGGTGGCGGGGGAATCCACTGCATCACGCAACAGGTGCCGGCCCCGGCCGGAGGATCGCGGTGACGCGAGCGGCCGGACACGCGACCCCTGCTCCGCCGCAGGGGCGGGCGAGGAGGGAATTCCCCCCGACGGCGCGCAAGCTCCTCGTCGCCGCACGGCGCGTCCTGGTGCGCAACGGCTATCCGGGGCTGACGATGCAGGCGATCGAGCGGGAGTCGGGCATCAATCGGGCCCTGATCCACTACTACTTCGGGAGCAAGGCCGGGCTCCTCGAAGCCCTCGTCGACACGCTGTTCGAGGACCCCGCCTTCGGCTACAGCGACACCGTTTCCCGGGCGCCCGCCGGACCGGCGCGCGTGTCGGCGCTGCTGGATTGGCTCGGTCGCATCACCGCGGACCGGCGCACCGGACGGCTCTTGTATGAGTTGCTGCCGCACATCCTGCGCTCCAGCAACCTTCGCAGCCGCGCCGCCGAGCTCTACGGGGCGTACCGGGAGTTCGACGGCGAGTGTCTGGCGGCGAGCGCGAACGCCGAGCTGCGCGAGGACCTCGGCGCCCTCAACGTCGCGGTCGTCGAGGGATTGGGCATCCAGGCGGCCGTCGACCCGAAGGGCTTCGACCGCGAACGGGCCTTCGCGCTGTGGACCCAGGTCCTCACGCACTATCTGCACGACACGATCGACGACAAGGAGGCGCAGTGATGAACCAGGCCGCCGGCGACTCGCCCGGGCAGCTGGGCGGCTACGCGAAGTTCCGCGGACGCCACTACCTCACCGATCAGGACTACAGTCGCGAGGAGCTGCTCGAGTTGCTGCAGCTCGCGGCACGGCTCAAGGCCCTCAACCGCCGCAAGACGCTGACTCCCTTCCTGCCCGGCAAGACGCTGGCGATGATCTTCGAGCATCCGTCCACGCGCACGCGAGTCAGCTTCGAGGCCGGCATGACGGAGCTGGGTGGACACGCGCAGTACCTGCGCCCCGGGGAGATCCACCTGCCGGGGCGGGAGAGCATCAAGGACACCGCCATCGTGCTCTCGCGCCTGTGCCACGCGATCATGGCGCGCACGGCGTTCCACACCTCTCTCGTGGAGATGGCTCGCTGGGCCACCGTACCGGTCGTGAACGGCCTCACCGACGACTACGACCATCCGATCCAGTCACTCACCGATGCGCTCACCATCTGGGAGACCGCGGGCCGCTTCGAGGGCGTCAAGCTTGCGTTTCTCGGCAAGGTCAGCGACGCGATGGCGAGCTCGGTCGCGCTCACGTGCAGCAAGCTCGGCGTCGACGTCGTGCTGGCCGGACCCGCCGACCACCAGATGGCGCCCGAGATGCAGGCGCTGGTGCGCGCCAACTGCGAGCAGAGCGGCGCTTCACTGACCCTGACCGACGACCCGGAGGAGGCGGTCGCCGACGCCGACTTCATCTACACGGTGCTCTGGTGGTGGCTCGAGGAGGGAGAAGCCAGGGAGGCGCTGCGTCGCACCTATCAGCCGTATCAGGTGAACGAGGAGCTGTGGGCGAAGACCAAGCCCGGAGCCCGGTTCATGGACTGCCTGCCGGCCGTGCGCAACGAGGAGGCCACCGACGCCATCATGGACGGCCGCATGGCGCTGTGCTTCGACCAGGCCGAGAACCGCAAGCATCTGCAGAAAGCGATTCTGCTCGCCCTGATCGGGATCGACGATCTGCCGGCCGACCCCGACCTCCAGGAGGTCGGCCGGGCCCTGCTCTCGTAGGTTCGCGGTACGACCACGACGCCACTCGCATCAGGGCGATTCCGCCAACGACCAGGAGAAGCAGCGATGAACGACGGCAATCAGGCAGCGGCAGTCGCAGCAACACCGCACGCGGACGGGCTGCGTCTTCCGGCGCGGTTCGTCGACCATGCGCGCACCCTACTCTCGTGGCCCTGCCGACACGAGGTCTTCGGGCCACTCGAAGAGGCGGCCAAGGAGGAGTGGGCAGAGGTCGCCCGTGCGATCGCGCGGTTCGAGCCGGTCACGGTGGTGGCTCGTCCCGAGGACGCAGACGACGCGCAGGCAAGGTGTGGCGATGGAGTCGACGTGCTCGCCCTCCCGCTCGACGACTCCTGGATCCGCGACAACGGCCCCATCTTCGTGCGCGACGAAGACGAGGCGGTAGCGTTGGTCGGATTTGGCTTCGACGGCTGGAACCGGCAGTACGAGCCCTTCGATGCGGACGCGCTGGTACCGGGGCGGATCGCGGAGACGTGGGCGGTGCGCTTCTACCAGGCGCCGTTCGTCCTCGAGGGCGGCGCCTTCAACACCGACGGCGAGGGCACGCTGCTGACCACCGAGCAGTGCCTCCTGCACAACCGCAACCTCGGCATGGCGAGGCGCGACTACGAGAACGCGCTGCGCGAGTGGCTGGGGATCGAGAAGGTTGTCTGGCTGCCCTTCGGGCTGGTCGAAGATTCCGGCCCGCTCTCGACCGCCGGGCATGTCGACGACGTCGCCCAGTTCGTCGCTCCGGGCGTGGTCCTCGCCCAGACGGCGCCACATGGCAATCCGAACCACGCCCGTCTGCAGGAGAACCTCGAGGTCCTCAAGGCATCGACTGACGCTTCCGGCCGCAGGCTGACCGTCGTCGAGATGGACCTGCTGCCTTACGTGAAGGGCGTCGGCGCCGGGCTCGACCTGCGCGTCCCCGGCGCCACCAAGCTCATGCCCGCGCCGTACGTGAACCTGGTCTTCGTGAACGGCGGCGTGCTGCTTCCGCGTCTCGGTGTCGAGGGCGAGGACGCCGCCTACGCACGCATCGGCGAGCTGCTCCCCGGCCGCGAGGTCGTCGGCCTGCCGGTCGAGATGTCCGCCTTCGGCGGCGGCGGGCTGGGCTGCATCACGCAGCAGGTGCCCGCCGGCCGCCTTCTCAGCTGACGACGCGTCGTGCCCGGTGAACGGATCGCTCACAAGAAGGTGACGGCATGACCAGGCTCATCGACAGCACGCCACGCGAAGACGGCTTCCGCATGCCGGGAGAGTTCGAGCCTCATGCGGGGACCTGGCTGCTCTGGCCACAGCGCCCCGACGTCTGGCGGCTCGGGGGCAAGCCGGCGCAACGCGCGTTCGTCGCGCTCGCCACGGCGATCGCCCGCTTCGAGCCGGTCACGGTCGGCGTGAATCACGATCAGTTCGACAACGCCCGCTCCCGGCTGCCGGACGACGTCCGCGTGCTCGAGATCTCCTCGGACGACGCCTGGTTGCGCGACTCGGGACCGAGCTTCGTGGTGAACGACGGCGGCGATGTCCGCCTGGTCGACTGGCACTTCAACTCGCACGGCCGCTTCCTTCCAACCTGGGAGAAGGACGACAGGGTGGCGCGCAAGATCGCGGAGATCGAGGGCGTCGACCGATACCGTGCCCCGCTCGTCCTCGAGGGCGGCTCGATCCATGTGGACGGCGAGGGCACTGTCCTCACCACCGAGGAGTGTCTGCTGAACCCCAACCGCAATCCGGGCATGAGTCGCGAAGCGATCGAGCAGCATCTCTGCGACTACTTGGGAGCGACGACGGTCATCTGGCTCGGTCGCGGTCTGGACCCCGATGTGACGTCGGGTCATGTCGACGACGTGGCGGCGTTCGTGCGGCCCGGCGTCGTCATGCTGGCGTGGAGCGAGGATCCCGCCGATTGGCGGCACGACGTCCTCGCCGAGAACCTGGAACGGCTCGAGCGGGCAAGGGACGCGCGCGGTCGTCGCCTCGAGGTCCACAAGATACCGCTTCCCGAGGAAGTCATCGTGTCGGAGGAAGAGGCTGCCGGCATCGACCCGATCGACGGAGCGCCGACGCTGCCTGCGGGATTCGCGCAGGCCTCGACGTACGTCAATTGCTACATCTGCAACGGCGGCGTCATCATGCCGACATTCGCCGACCCGAAGGATGAAGAGGGGAGAGAGGCGTTGCAGAGCCTGTTCCCCGCCAGAGAGGTCGTGCCGCTGCCCAGCCACGAGATCATCCTCGCCGGCGGCAACGTGCACTGCGTCACGCAACAACAGCCCCTCGCGGAGAGGAGATGACATGACCCGCACCGTGACCTTTGCGGCGACCCAGATGGCCTGCAACTGGGAGACCGGGGAGAACGTCGACAGAGCTGAGGGCCTGGTCCGCGAGGCGGCGTCGCGCGGTGCGCAGGTCGTTCTCCTGCAGGAATTGTTCGAGACCCCCTACTTCTGCATCGACCAGAGCGCGCGCCACTTCGATCTCGCGCGTCCCGTCGACGGTCATCCGACGGTCGAGCGCTTCCAGCGGCTCGCCGCCGAGCTGGGCGTCGTCCTGCCCGTGAGCGTCTTCGAGCGCGCCGGCCAGGCCTTCTTCAATTCGCTGGTGATGATCGACGCCGACGGCACCGCCCTCGGCGTGTACCGCAAGACCCACATCCCGCATGCGGTCGGCTACCACGAGAAGTACTACTTCTCGCCGGGCGACACGGGGTTCCGGGTGTGGCGCACGCGCCACGGGGTTCTCGGCGTGGGTATCTGCTGGGACCAGTGGTTCCCGGAGAGCGCCCGCAGCATGGCGCTCATGGGGGCGGAGGTGCTGCTCTATCCCACGGCCATCGGCTCCGACCCGCCCGCGCCGGAGGAGGACTCGAGTGGCGCCTGGCGGCGTGTCCAGCAGGGGCACGCGGCGGCCAACCTGATGCCGCTCGTTGCCTCAAACCGCATCGGTGTCGAGGACGGAGACTCGGCCAGCATGCGCTTCTACGGATCCTCGTTCATCGCCGATCAGACCGGCGCGATCGTGGCGCAGGCGTCGAGTGACCGGCAGGAGGTCGTCACTGCGGCCTTCGATCTGGATGAGGTGCGCCGCTATCGCGAGCGCTGGGCGATGTTCAGGGACCGGCGCCCCGAGCTGTATGGGCGACTTCTGACGCTGGACGGGGAGTCTGGCGGCTCGACATGACGGGGATCAGCCTGGCGGACCGGTACCAGCGTCGGGCGCCTACGAAGTGCGGAAGCGCCTCGACGTCAACGAGTGGGAGGTGACCTGGTGACCAGCGACGCGGTCAGCGAGGAGCAGGTGAAGACCGCCGCGAACGCACTCATCGCGGCGTTCGGCGCGCATCAGACCGAAGACTACTTCCGGGCGTTTCGCCCGGACGCTACGTTCGTCTTCTACAGCTCTCCGGAGCGGTTCGAGTCCAGGGCGGCCTACCGCGCGGAGTGGGAGCGCTGGGAGCGCGAGGACGGCTTTCGTGTCCTGGCGTGCACCTCGTCAGACCAGATGGTGCAGGTGGTGGGCGACGCCGCCGTCTTCGTGCACAGCCTGGTCACGCGCGTCGGTCTCGATGCCGGCGAGGAGACCGTCCGCGAGCGGGAGACCATCGTCTTCGCTCGCCAGCATGGAGGGCCATGGCTCGCGGTGCACGAACACCTGTCTCCCGATCCGGGTCAGAGCACCGGGTGAGCACGCCCGGCAACGAGGGCCATGCACCAGCCGTGGCGTTTCGCGCTACGCCTTGAAGAGCAGCGCCAGACCGCTGAGGAAGAGCACCACCGCAAGGACGGTGCGCAGGACGCGCGTCGGCGCCTTGACCGTCATCTGCGAGCCCAGCAGCACGCCCGGGATAGAGCCCATCAGCAGCGAGGCCACCATCCACAGGTCGACGTGGCCGACACCGATCTGCGCCAGGCCCGTGACGACCAGCAGGATCATGGCGTGGAAGATGTCGGTACCGATGATCCGGTCGGTGGTGAGCGGATAGAAGAGGATGAGGAACACGGCCAGGAAGGTGCCGCTGCCGACGGACGTGAACCCGATGATGAAGCCGGTGCAGAGGCCGAGTCCGACGGTCATGATCTTGAGCCGCCGCGTCATGCGGATGTTCTCGCGGCGGTGCGCCTGGTCGACGTGCAGGACGACCTTCACGACGAGCAGCACGCCGACCATCATCAGCGCCGACCCGATGGCGCGGTACAGGATGCTGTTGATGACGTCGCCGTACGTGGCCTTGACGTAGACGACGGTGGCCACGCCGACGAGCGAGGCCGGGATACTGCCGAGGGCGAGCCAGAGCGCCAGGGGGATGTCCACCGAGCCCTGGCGCCAATGCTTCCACGAGCCGGCGATCTTGGTGACGGCCGCGTAGGTGACATCCGTGCCGATCGCCATCGTGGGCTCGAAGCCGAAGAAGAAGATGAGCACGGGGGTCATCAGGGCGCCGCCGCCCATTCCGGTGAGGCCGACGAGGAAGCCGACCAGGAGCCCGGCGATGCTGAGGTAGGGGTTGAGATTGGCGCCCAGTGTCAGATAGACGACCAGGACGAAGACGCCCCAGCCGGTGAGCCCGATGCCCCAGCGTCTGAGCCACGCTCCGGCCGGCAGGTCGGACGGCTCGGGGCCGGGGCGGAACGGCGGCAGCGTGTCGTCGATCTCCGGGTCGAAGATGTCCTCGTCGGTGGCCGTCGCGGCGCCCGCCGACGGGTCGGCGTCGGTCCGGCCCGCCGCCGGCGCTGCGACGGCGTTGCTCTCGGTCTCGGTCATCGTTCCTCTCGTGGAGCAGCGGGAAGGCGCGCGCTACGCGCCCGGCGCTCGAATGGCCGCGAGTATGGGCGGCACATACTTATCTGTCAAATAAGCCGCATAAATGATGCCGGGGTCATCCCGGATTGCCGCGACGCCCTCAGGCTCACAGCAGTAGCGGGACTTATGTGGGGGCAGCGCGGCATGCGAAATGGGAATGCGATGGCGGCGTCGGAGAGGCGCCTGGTGAGCGGCGAGTCCGGCGGGCGGCCGCGGTGTCCCGCGGTCGTCGCGGCGGACATCCAGGTCAGTGTCGTCGGCCACGTAGGCGGCGGACTTGGGATCGACGTGATCGCGCTGCCCAGGTGCTCGAGTGGTCTTCAGGCGCGCGTCTCGTGCGGAAGAGAAGGGCCCTGGGTCAGCCGGCCGCCGCGTACTGCTCGCGGAAGAACGCGAGCAGGGCTTCGGCGGCCCGGCTCAGCACACGCGTCTTGGAGCGCACGGCGTAGAAGTCGCGGAGGATGCGGAAGCCCTCGATCGGCACGACCACGAGCGCGTCGTGCTCGAGCTCCGGGCCGATCGCCCAGCGGCTGAGGAAGGTCACGCCGCCGCCGGCGATGGCCGCCTGCTTGGCCGACTCCATGAGCCCCATCTCCATGACGACGTTGAGCTTCTCGGGGCGCACTCCGGCACGCCGCAGGTGGTCCTCGACGACGATCCGCACGCCGGCGCCCTGCTGCTGCATGAGCTGCGGCTCCCCGACCAGCTCGTCGAGCGCGACCTGGTCGCGAGATGCCCACGCGTGCGTGGGCGCGCACACGAGGACGATCTCGTCCCGGGCCAGTGGTTCCGCGACCAGCTCCGGCCGCGGCGTGACGGCGCCAACGGCGCCGATCTCGAACTCTCTCGAGAGCACGCGCTCGATGACGGCGTGTGTGTCGTCGACGCGCAGGGAGATGCTGACGCCGGGGTAGCCCCCCTTGAACTGCGTGAGCATCCCGGGCAGCACGTGCTCGCCGGGGCCGGTGGAGGCGCCGACGACGACGCGGCCGGCGACGAGCTCGCCGAGGTCGAGGATCTCGGTGCGGGCGCGCTCGTCGAGGTCGAGGATCTCGCGGCCGTAGCGGTACAGGACCGCGCCGGCGTCGGTGGGGACGACGGTGCGGCGCGAGCGGTCGAGGAGGATCGTCTTGAGCTCGCGCTCGAGGCTGCGAACCTGCTGGCTGGCAGCCGGCTGGGTGATGTGCATCTCGTCGGCCGCCAGCGAGAAGCTCCTGCGGTCGACGATCCTGCAGAAGAGGCGTATCTGGCGCAGGTCCATAAGCGCAGCTTATCTTGTGATGTAGCACAAGGCCAGAACCTGCGGTCGTGACGGCGCCTGGGGCTCAGCCGGGCGAGGGCAGTAGGTGTCCCTCGCCGATGGTGTCACGACGTGGTGTCGCCGGTGGTGCCGCCCGGTGGTGCGCGTGGTGCCGCCGACAGTGTCGCTACCGGTACTCGCCGATGCCGCCGGAGGTGGCATTCCCGGTGCCGACACGATCGCGTATCTGTGGAGTCGACCGGCTCAGCCCCGGCTGCCCGAGGTCCCCGTGTTCCGAGCGACGCTCCGGAGGCGGTCTGCTGGTGGCGGCTGAAGCCGCGGATGGGCCGGCCCGAGCCCGCCGGCGACCGGCCGGAGCTTGCCGTCGGGCTGTCAGACCAGGGGCGGCGGTGGCTCGTCGGTGGCGTCCTGGACGAGGCGGCCGAGGCGCGCCCGCCGGGAGCGCCGGCGCGCCAGCTCGAGCAGCCGCTCGGCGAACAGCCAGGGGTCGCGCGGCGGCGACGAGGACGTGCGCGTGTCCTTCTTGCGCAGCACGATATCGTCCGGTCCCGCGGCGCGCGTGAGGCGACCGTCGGCGAGCAGCGTGGCTTCCACGGCGCCTGCGGACGGCGAGAGCGTGTACGCCGGCGTGCCCAGCGCGGCGGCCTCGCGGAGCATCGTGCCGCCGAGCCCGACGACGAAGTCGGCGGCGGCCAGAAGCCCGATGCCGTCGACCGGGCCGTCGGGCACGATCACGCCGGGCAGCTCCAGCGCCAGGAGGCGCCGCCGCTGGTCCTGGTCCCGGGCGGCGACGACCAGCGTGAGGTTGCGCCGCCCGGCGAGCCCCCGCAGAAGCTCGGTGAGCCGGGTCTCGTCGGCCGGCGCCGCTTCGTCGGCCGGCAGGCGCATGCGCGGCGCGGCCGGCCGCACGACGCCGACGATGCGCCGGCGCTCCACGCCCAGGCGGCTCAGCGCTTCCGGGTCCGGCTGCGCGTCGTACAGGTAGTACTCCTCCTTGAACCCCGGGTAGCGAAAGAGCTTGTCGGCGGGGGCGCCGCTGGAGGTGACCGCCGCGACGGGCACCGCCTCCGGGACGGCGACCTCGTCGACCAGGCGGACGTTGACGAGGTTGCTGCGCCCGAGGCGCTCCGGCTCGAGGAAGGTCATCTGCGGCACCGCCAGCGTCCACGCGGTGAGCACGAAGTCGCTGGCGTGGCTGCCGGCGGCGACGTCGAAGCGGCCGCTCGATGCGGACACCAGGAGCTGCGCCGTCCGGTTGACCAGGCCGACGGCGCGTGTGCCGAGGCTGCCGCCGCGGTGCCGCGTGGTCAGGACGCCGCCGAGGCCGTAGCGCTGGAGGACGAGCTCGGCGCCGGCGAAGCGGCGCGCCGTGAGCGTCACCGTGTGCCCGGCGTCCTCGAGACGGCGCACGATGGGCGCGAAGAAGACGACGGCGGAGGCGTCGGTGATGTCGACCCAGATCCTCACCGAGTCAAGGGTTCGGTGCGCCGGCCGTCACGCCTGCCGGAGCGGGCGCGAGGTGTAGCCCGGGCGGGGGACGTCGAGACCCGGGCGGGGACGTCGGAGCTCGGGTCGGGACGCCGGACCCTCCGGCCCGCGTGAGCCGGGCGGGCCGTCAGGCGAGCCCGGCCGCGACCGCCGCCGCCACTTCCTTGACCTGCTCCTCGGTGAGGTTCGGGTGCATGGGGAGGGCGAGGTTGGTCGCGGCGGCCTCGTCGGTACGCGGGAAGTCGCCCAGCTTGTGGCCTTGATCGGCGAACGCCGGCTGGAGCTGCAGCGGGGTGGTGTAGTACGCGGCGCAGTCGACCTGGCGCTCCTTGCACGCGGCGGCGATATCGTCGCGGCGCGGGTGGCGTATCACGTAGAGATGGTACACGTGCGTGAGGCCGTCGGGCACGGCGGGACGCACGACGTCGTCGGGCAGGTACTCGTCGTACCACTCGGCCACGAGGGCGCGGCGGCCGTTCCACTCGTCGATGACCTCGAGCTCGATGCGCAGGATCGCGGCCTGGATCTCGTCGAGCCGCGAGTTGAAGCCGATGTCGGTGAAGGTCTTCTTGTCCTTGCTGCCGTGGAAGCGCAGTTCGCGGGCGCGCTGGACGAGCACCTCGCTGTGGCCGGTGACGAGACCGCCGTCGCCGTAGCCGCCGAGGTTCTTGGTCGGGAAGAAGCTGAAGACGCCCATGTCGCCGAGACTGCCGGCCCGGCGTCCGTCGTAGGTGGCGCCCCAGGCCTGGCAGGCGTCCTCGACCACGGCCAGGCCGTGAGCCTCGGTCACCTTGCGGATGGCGTCGGCGTCGGCAGGGAGGCCGAAGAGGTCGACCGGCATGACCGCCTTGGTGCGCGGCGTGATCGCCGCCTTGATCGCATCCGGATCGATGCAGAGCGTGTCCGGGAGGATATCGACGAACACCGGCTTGGCGCCGGACTGGGCGATCGCCTCGGGCGTGGCGTAGAACGTGAACGGCACGGTGATGACTTCGTCGCCGTGCCCGATGCCCAGGGCGCGCAACGCGATGGTCAGGCCGTCGGTCCCGTTGGCGACGCCGACGGACCCGGTGGTTCCCATGTACGCCGAGGCCTCTTCCTCGAAGCCCTTGACGTTCGGCCCGAGGATCACCCGCCCGCTGCGCAGCACCTGGAGAACGGCGTCCTCGATGCGGTCCTGCAGCTCGGCGTACTGTCCTTTGATGTCCATGAGTCCGACGGCCATGTGGACGCCTCCTTGCGGCGGGGGAAGTCGAGCCCGGAACCTACCACAGGCCTGCGGAGGGCGGCCACCGGACGGGGGTGTTCGCCCGCGCGCCGCCCGGTACGGTACGCTGTCGCGCATGCAATCCATCATCGACACCCTCGTGCAGTGGGCGACCGCGATGATCGGCGACTGGGGTCTGCCGGCCGTCTTCTTCCTGATGCTGCTCGAGAGCGCCTGCATCCCCGTGCCGAGCGAGGCCATCATGCCCTTCGCCGGCTTCGCCGTGAGCGAGGGCACGATGACGCTCCTCGGCATCACCGTCGCCGGGGTGGCCGGCAACGTCGTCGGCTCCTGGATCGCCTACTGGGTCGGGCTGTACGGCGGGCGCCCGTTCATCGACAAGTACGGCAAGTACATCCTGCTTCGCCACCACCACGTGGAGCTGGCGGAGCGCTGGTTCGCCAAGTACGGAGCGGCGACCGTGTTCTTCACCCGTTGCCTGCCGATCGTGCGCACCTTCATATCGCTGCCGGCCGGCATCGCCAAGATGCCGTTCTGGAAGTTCACGCTCTACACGCTGCTTGGCTGCATCCCATGGGTGTTCTTCCTCGGCTGGCTGGGGACGCGCCTCGGCGAGCACTGGGAAGACATCCGCCCGTACCTTCACTACGCGGACTACGCGGTGGTCGCGGCGCTCGTCGCGATCGTCGTGTGGGCGTTCGTCAGATGGCGCAAGAATCGCGCACACGGCGGCCCGGGCCCCGAGGAGTACGGGGACGAGGCGTGAGCGGCTCCGGCGGCGCACCTGGTTCGAGCTGCCGGGTGCGGGTCCCGGCGACCACCGCCAACATCGGCCCGGGGTTCGACTGTCTCGGCCTCGCCCTCGACCTGTGGAACGAGGTCGGGTTCTCGCTCGAGGGCGAGGGCATCGTCGTCACGGTCGAGGGGCCGGATCCGGCCGGTCTGCCGAGGGACGAGCGCAATCTCGTCGCGCAGGCGTTCCTGCGGCTCTGCGAGGAGGCCGGCAGGGCTGCGCCGGCCGGCCTGCGCATCCACTGCGACATCCGCGTGCCGATGTCGTCCGGCCTCGGCTCGAGCTCCACGGCGATCGTGGCCGGACTGCTCGGCGCCAACACGCTCGTGGGCCGGCCGCTCGACCGCGACGGCATCCTCGAGCTCGCCGCCGACATGGAGGGCCACCCCGACAACGTCGCGGCGGCCCTGTTCGGCGGCCTCACCATCGTGGTCCAGAAGGACGACCGGCTGCTGACCAAGAAGATCCTCGTCCCCGAGGTGCACGTGGCGCTGGCGGTGCCGAACCTGCCCGTCAGCACCGGCACCGCCCGAGCCGAGCTGCCGACCGAAGTCTCCATGGTCGACGCGGTGTTCAACCTGCAGCGCACGCCGCTCGTGGTGGAGGCGCTGCGCACCGGCGACTACGAGCTGCTCAGCCAGGTGATGGACGACCGCCTGCACCAGGCCTCCCGTCTCAAACGCATCCCGGGAGGCCGCGCCGCCTGGTTCGCGGCGCTCAACGCCGGGGCGGCGGCGGTCGCCGTCTCCGGTTCGGGGCCGAGCCTCATCGCCTTCGTGAGTCTGGCCACGGACGCCTCGCGCATCGCCCGCGTGATGGCCGAGGCGTTCGCCGCCGAGGGCGTGACGGCGATCCCGCTCGGTCTGGCCGCGTCGGCGGCCGGCGCCACCGTCGCCGCGTAGCCGCGCCCGGCCTTGTGGCCGCCCGGCCATCTTCCCGCCTCTCCGGTCCCACCCGCCAACACCGGCGTGGGCGGCCCTGCCCTCCGCGGGGTACAGTCCGTCTATGAGCGCCGGCTATGAACTCGTCGACCACACCGCCGACATCGGCGTGCGCGCCTGGGGCGCGACGCCCGAGCAGGTCTTCGAGGAGGCCGCCCGGGCGCTCTTCTCGCTCGTCTGTGACCCGCGCGATGTCGACGAGCGCGAGACCGTCGAGATCGAGCTCGAGGCCGAAGGCATGGACCTGCTGCTCGTCGCGTGGCTGAACGAGCTGCTGTACGTCTTCGAGGCGCGCAAGCTGGTGCTCACCGAGTTCGACGTGCGGGAACTGGGTGAGCACTCGCTGCGCGCCCGCGTCACCGGCGAGCCGCTCGACCTGCGCCGGCACGTGCTCTGCGGCGGGGTCAAGGCGGCGACGCTGCACGAGCTCGCGCTCGAGAAGCGTGACGACGGCTGGGAGGGCTTCGTCCTCCTCGACGTTTGACGCGGGTCTGGCCCGCGGGTTGCCCGGCACCCAGCTGAAGACAGGCGGACCATGCGGATCGAGCGGACAGCCGAGTTCACGTACGAGATCGCGCCCGAGCCACCCATGCGCGTCCCTGGGCGCGTGTACGCGCACGCGAGCCTGTTCGAGCAGGCCGGTCACGAGGAGGCGCTGCAGCAGGTCGCCAACGTGGCGACGCTCCCCGGCGTGGTCGCCGCCAGTATCGCCATGCCGGACATCCACTGGGGCTACGGCTTCCCCATCGGCGGCGTCGCGGCCATGGACGAGGCAGACGGCGTGGTCTCGCCGGGCGGCGTCGGCTTCGACATCAACTGCGGCGTGCGGCTGGTGCGGACGAAGCCTCGGCCTCGAGGACGTGCGGCCGCGGCTCGAGCCGCTCATGCAGGAGCTGATGCGGCGCGTCCCACAGGGCGCGGGGCCGCACGGCGCCCTGTCGCTCAAGGAGGGCGAGCTCGAGCGGCTCGCCGAAGAGGGAGCCGCGTTCCTCGCGCGCCGCGGCCTGGCCACGGAGGACGACCTCTCGCGCACCGAGGAGGGCGGTGTCATGCCCGGGGCGGAGGCCGCCGCCGTCAGCCGGCGCGCGCTCGAGCGCGGGCGCACGCAGGTCGGCAGCCTTGGCTCGGGCAACCACTTTCTCGAGGTGCAGGTCGTGGACGAGGTCGTCGACGAGCGATGCCGCGAGCGCCTTCGGCGTCGGCCTCGGCCAGGTCGTCGTCATGATCCACTCGGGGTCACGTGGGTTCGGCCACCAGATCTGCACCGACCACGTGGCGCGGATGGCGAGCGTGGCGGCGCGCCACGGCATCGAGCTGCCCGACCGGCAGCTCGCCTGCGCGCCGCTCGGCTCGCCCGAGGCCCGCGAGTATCTCGCGGCGATGGCCTGTGCCTGCAACTTCGCCTTCGCCAACCGGCAGATGATGATGCACGAGGTCCGCGGCGCCTTCGAGCAGGTCTTCCACGCGAGCTGGGAGCGTCTCGGCGTGGAGCTCGTGTACGACGTCGCGCACAACATCGCGAAGCGCGAGGTGCACGTGGTGGACGGGCGCGAGCGCGCGGTGCGCGTGCACCGCAAGGGGGCCACGCGTGCGTTCGGGCCCGGCCATCCGGACGTCCCGCCGGAGTACCGGGCCACCGGCCAGCCGGTGATCATCCCCGGCGATATGGGCACCGAGAGCTGGCTGCTCGCCGGCACGGAGACGGCGATGCGCGAGACCTTCGGCTCCACCTGCCACGGGGCGGGCCGCCTGCTCTCCCGGCACGCGGCCCGCAAGGTCAAGAGCGGCGCCGACGTGCGCCGCGAGCTCGAGGACGGCGGCATCGTCGTGAAGACGGCCTCGGTCGGCTCGCTCGCCGAAGAGGCGTCGTACGCCTACAAGGATGTGGCCGATGTCGTCGCCGTCGTGGACGCCGTCGGCCTCTCGCGCAAGGTCGCGCGGCTGCGGCCGCTCGGCGTGCTCAAGGGGTGACCACCGGCCGCTGCGGCCGGTGAGGCGCCGGGCGGGGCGCTGCGCGCCTCAGCCGGCGCCGAGCCGCGTGGCCTCTTCCTTGGTCGTCTCGACGATCGTCCTGTAGACCTCGCGAAGTGCGTCCTGGGAGAGCGGACCCTTGTTCGCGCGCGAGAGGAAGGTGACCATCCACTCCTCGCGCTCCGGGTTGTACATGTCGAACCCGTGCTCGGCCTTGTAGCGCCAGAGCTTGTCGACGAGCGTCAGCCGCTTGTTGATCAGATCGATGATCTTGAGGTCGTTGTCGCTGATCTGATCGCGGAACTGCTTGATGACCGGGTCGTCACTGGGGATGCTCACTCAGGGGGCCTTTCGTCGGGTGTGCGGGTGCGGAGGGCGGGCGCGCTAGTTCTGCGGCGGGCTGCCCGCATCGTCGTCGAACTCGTCGTCGTCTTCCTCGTCCTCGTCCTCGTCATCGACGTCGTCGTCGTCGAGGTCGGCATCGTCCTCATCCACGTCGTGGTCGATGAAGTAGGCGTCGTCGTCGGCCGTGACCTCAGCGGTGCGGAAGTCGTCCGGCGTGACCCCCTCGAGGAAGTCGCGGAAGCCCTCGATGATCTCCTCGGTGTCGTCGACCTCTCGCTCGAACTCGATGGCGTTCTCGTCGATGAGCTCCGTGCTGGCGAAGATGGGGGCGTCGGTGCGCACCGCCAGGGCGAGCGCGTCGCTCGGCCGCGAGTCGATGTCGACCTCCTCACCGTCCTTCATGAGGGTGAGACGTGCGTAGAACGTGCTCTCCTTGAGCTCGGTCACCGTGATGCGTGAGACCTCGGCGTGGAACTGGCCGATGACGCTGGTGAGCAGATCGTGGGTCATCGGCCGCGGCAGGCTGGTGCCCTGCAGCTTGATGAGGATCGCGGCGGCCTCGGGGTGCCCGATCCAGATCGGGAGAAAGCGGTTGCCCTCCACCGTCTTGAGCAGCACGATGGGCTGCTTGCCGATGACGTCGAAGCTGACGCCGTAGATCACCATTTCCTGTACGTCGGTCATGGTCTGAGTATACGGCAAGCCTCACGGCGCTCACAGCGATGACAACACTTGTTGCG
>CAVOVA010000025.1:0-16900 GCA_963699725.1 uncultured Thermoleophilia bacterium | reverse complement strand
TACCGCGGCAAACGGGCTCCGGGGCTCAGAGGTAGCGCATGGGGTCGACGGGGTTCCCGTTGACCCGCACCTCGAAGTGCAGGTGCGGGCCGGTGCTGAACCCCGTCGAGCCGACGTAGCCGATGGTCTGCCCGCGCGAGACGTGCGCGCCGGTCCCCATCGCGAGGCTGGACTGGTGCGCGTAGAGCGTCGAGAGCCCGTTGCCGTGGTCGACGATGATCACGTTGCCGTAACCGCCCATCCACGTGGCGTAGATCACGGTGCCGTCGTCCGAGGCGCGTATCGGCGTCCCGTAGCCCACGCCGAAGTCGAGGCCGGTGTGGAACTTCCTGTAACGGAGGATCGGATGGATGCGCCAGCCGAACGGCGACGTGATGGGACCGCTCACCGGGTACGCGAGGTCGCCGGTGCCGGTGCCGCTTCCGGAGGACCCGGCGATGACGCTGGCGAGCGCCGCGCTCTCGGCGAGCAGCTGGTTCTCCTGACGCTCGAGCTCGGCGAGGTCCTTCTTCACGACCTTGAGGGCGCCGGACTTCTGCTTGCGCACGGCGAGCGCCGCCGCCTGGTTCGCCGCCTGGGCGGCGCGCAGGGCGGCGAGCTCGTCGCTTTTCTCCTGGAGGACCGTGGCGGCGTCGGCGACGGCGCGCTCGCGCTTCGCGATGGCACGCTTCTCGGCGTCGACCTCGTCGCGCTTGGCCTCAAGGCTGCCGACGAGCTCGTCATTGCCACCGAGGAGGTCGTGGATCACGTTGACGCGACTGATGAGGTCCTCGAAGCTGGAGGACGCAAGCATCACGTCGACGTAGTCGAGGTCGTCGCTCTTGTAGCTGAGGACTACCCGCTCCTGGAAGTTCCGCTGCTCGCGCTCGAGCTCCGCCTTCGCCTCCTCGAGCTCGAGCCGCTTGAGGCGCAACTCCTTGCGCAGCACGGCGAGCTTCTCGCGGGTGACGGAGAGCCTCTCCTCGACCGAGGCGATCTGGTCGCCGAGGCTGTCCAGCCGGCCTTGGATCGACGCGAGCTTGCCGTCGAGGCCGGCGATCTGGTCGCCGAGCGAGGCCTTCTTCTTCTTGGCGGCGTCGATCTTGCTGCGCGCGTCCCGGAGTTTGTGCTGCAGCTCCGCGGCCGTCTCCGCGTGCGCGGCGCCCGCGACCGCTCCGGCGAGCCCCAGAGCGACGGCCGCCAGAACGACGATGACGATGAATGAGCGGTGCACCTTCGGCGCCCCCCTCTTCGGCTCGGCTACGCTGGCCAATCTGTGCGGACTGGTCATGGCAAGGAATAGAGTTCGGCGGCCGGCGACCGCGTTCCTGTAAGCCCTCGCCGGCCGCCGCTCAGCGGCGCCGCTCGCGGCGCCTCACGTCTTGAGGTAGCGCCGCAGCGCCACCATGCTGCCCACGGCGCCGAGCACGGCGCCGAGGATGGCGAGCGTGGGCAGCAGGCCTGCCGGCCAGGAGCCGTTCTGCCACCACATGCTGAAGACCCTGATGTCGAGGAAGTTGATGTCGCTGCTCTCGAGCCAGTTGGCGAGGGCCCAGTTGCTGAGCCAGACGAAGCCGGCGGCGAGGACCGCTCCGATGAGCCCGGTGATGAAGCCCTCGAGCACGAATGGCCAGCGGATGAACCAGTTGGTGGCGCCCACGAGGCGCATGATCTCGACCTCCCGGCGGCGGGCGAAGATACTGAGCCGCACCGTGGTGCTGATGAGCAGGACCGCCGCGAGCGCGAAGATGGCCGTGGCGATCCACATGCCGTAGCCGATCAGGTTGATGGTGCCGAGCATCTTGCGCACCGTCTCCCTGGCGTACTTGACGCCGTTGTGAGTGCCGGGGTCGTTGTCCACGGCGGGGTCGTCGAAGAACTTGGCCGCCACCGCATCCACCTGGTTGGCGTCCTTGACCTTGATCTCGTAGCTCGCCGGCAGCGGGTTGATCGGCAGGTTCTGGACGATGCGCTCGCCGAACCGCTTGCGGAACCGCTCGAGCGCGTCTTCCTTGCTGATGTACTTGTAGGACTCGACCTCGGCGATCGCCTGGATCTTCTGCTCGAGGGAGGTCTTCTGCTCCTCGCTGGCGTCGTCCCTGATGAAGACCTCGATCATGACGCGGTTCTTGAGGCTCGTCGCGCCCTGATTGAGGTTGTCTCGCGTCACGAGGACGGCGCCGAGGATGGCCGTGCTGATGAACACGGTGATCACGGCCGCCATGGCCATCACCCAGTTGCGGCGCATGGAGCCGAAGGCCTCGCTGAGGAAGAAGCCGAGCCTCATGTGAGCGCTTCCTCGGCCTCGACGTCCGCGACCTGGTCGTAGCCGCCGCGGCGCTCGTCGCGCACCAGACGCCCGTCGTCGAGCTGCAGCACGCGCCGGCGCATGCGGTTGACCATGTCGCGGTCGTGGGTGGCGACGACGATGGTCGTGCCCGTGCGGTTGATGCGCACCAGCAGCTGCATGATACCGACGGCGGTCTCGGGGTCGATGTTGCCCGTCGGCTCGTCGGCCAGGAGCAGCGGCGGATGGTTGACGAACGCGCGCGCCACGCTGACGCGCTGCTGCTCGCCGCCGCTGATCTCGTGCGGGTAGCTGTTGGTCTTGCCGTTGAGGCCCACGAGGCTGAGGATCTCAGGCACCTTGCGGCGGATGCTGCGCCGCGGCTCGCCGACGACCTCGAGTGCGTAGGCCACGTTTTCGTAGACGGTCTTGTTGGGCAGCAGCTTGAAGTCCTGGAACACGCAGCCGATGTTGCGCCGCAGCAGCGGGACCTTGCTGTGACGCAGGGTGCCGAGGTTGCGGCCGGCCACGAGGATCCGCCCCGAGTCGGGCACGAGTTCCTTGAGGACGAGCTTGATGAGCGTCGACTTGCCGGAACCCGAGGCGCCCACCAGGAACACGAACTCCCCCTTGCCGATATGGCAGGTGAAGTCCTGGAGGCCGACCACGTCCGGGTCGTAGATCTTGGTGACGTCTTCGAAGACGATCATGGGATGAGCTCTCCCTTGTCAGCGTCTGAGGCGAAGCTCCGATTATGAGGGCCGCCGCAGGCGCTCTCAACCCGCGCCCTCACCCGTCGTCCGCGAGGATGGCGTCCCCGGGGCCCGCTCTCGGCAGCCTCGAACACGTTGGGGCACAGCTTCTCGAACGTGCCGCAGCCGATGCAGCGGTCCCGGTCGATCGCGACCTTCATCCGCATCTCCTCCATCGCCCTGCCCAAGAAACGGGGGTCGCCGTGAGCTGAGAAGGACCAGTGGAGCGAGCCATGGAGCACTGGTGGTGGCCGGCGACCCCGGCCAAGGGTTCGCCGCGGGCGGCGCTCTTCCTGCCGTGTCGACGGGCGGGCCCTGTGGGCATGGACGCGGAGTCGCGCTCACGAGCGTGCAGGCAGGCGCGCGCGAGCGCGGGATCACTGCCCCGCCGGGCGGCCGATTCGCACTCGACCTGGCAGCGGACACGCGTGGTGCCCGCCTCGAGCCTCAGGGACGTCGGCCCGACCGTCTGGCGCCATTCCTTGGAGCTCGGGCGCCCGTCACCAACGCTCGTAGCGGACGAGTTCCTCGAGCGGGCGCCTGTCGGTGCTCGCCGGGGCCTTGTCCGGATAGCCGAGCGGCGTCAGCGCGACGAGCTCGACGTCGTCCGGCAGCCCGAACACTTCGCGCGCGGCGGCCGGGTCGAAGGCGGCGATCCAGCAGGTGCCGAGACCGAGGGCCGTCGCCGCGAGGACGAAGTGGTCCATGGCGATGGTCGCATCGACCTCGTCGTATGGCTTGTCGTCCATGCGCCGCCAGGCCTCGCCGGGCACGGCGACGAAGGCGATCACCAACGGCGCCTGCGTGAGCCAGCGGCGGCCGTAGACTCGCGCCAGCTCCTCTTCCCTGCCCTGCGTGTGGACGACGAGCATGCGGAACGGCTGCCGGTTGGCGGCGGTCGGCGCCCGCCGCGCCGCCTCGAGCACCTTGGTCAGCTTCTCGTCCTCGACGGCGTCGGGCTTGTACCCGCGCACGCTGTAGCGGCTCTCGATCGCGTCGAACAGATCCATGACGGCTCCCTCCTTGTGACGACGGAGCAGCAGCGTACCACGCCGGGCTGGGAGCGAAGCGGCGGCAGCCCACCGGTAGGATGGGCGGCGGACTCGAAGAAGGGGAATCTGACCGTGTCGCGCAAAGGCTGGTTGCTGTTCATCGCCCTGTGCGTGATCTGGGGCATGCCGTACCTGTTCATCCGCATCGCGGTGCGCGAGCTGCCGCCGCCGGCCCTCGTCCTCCTGCGCACGGCGCCGGCCGCGCTCCTGCTCCTGCCCTTCGCGTTCCGCGGCGGCAGCCTCCGTCCGCTGCTCAAACGGTGGCGCTGGGTCCTCGTCTACACCATCGTCGAGCTCTGCCTCCCGTGGCTGCTGCTCGCCCACGCCGAGGAGCAGATCTCGAGCTCGCTTGCCGGCCTGCTCATCGCGACCGTGCCGCTCATCGCCGCGGTGCTGTACCGGGTGGCCGGGACGGCCGAGCACTTCGACGCCCGCCGCCTCGCCGGACTCGCGATCGGCTTCGCCGGCGTCGCCGCTCTCGTCGGCATCGACCTGAGCGGCAACGACCCGCTGGCGATCGCCGAGATGGGGATCGTCGCGCTCTGCTACGCGACAGGCCCACTGCTGATCAGCAGATACCTCGCCGGCCTCCCGGCGATCGGCGTGATCACCGCGTCGCTCGTGGTCACGGCCATCCTCTATGCCCCGGCCGGGATCGCCACCATGCCGCCGTCACTCTCGGCGGCGACCATCGGCTCGGTCGCGGTGCTCGCGGTGGTCTGCACGGTCGCCGCCTTTCTCGTCTTCTTCGCGCTCATCCGCGAGGTGGGGCCGGCGCGCACGACGGTCTTCACTTATGTGAACCCCCTGGTCGCCGTGCTGCTGGGCGTGGCTCTCCTCAGCGAGCAGCTCACGCTCGGCATCGTCATCGGCATGCCCCTCATCCTCGTGGGGTCCGTGCTCGGCACGGCGCCGTCGCTCCATCCTGAGAAGGACGGCGCGACGGCGTTCGAAGGTGAGCTGGGGGCCGGGCCGCCGGCGCCGTAGGCGCTCCGGCGGGGCACGAGCGACGGGCGCATCCCAGCGCCCGACCGGTCTGCGCTCAGGCGTGCCGCGCGACCCAGTCGCGCGTCGGCTGGACCTGGTTGAACGTGAACAGGTGCGCGCCGGTCAGTCCGAGCGCCTCATCGCCGACGTAGCCGGCCACCGACCTTGCCAGCGGCGTCGGGTCGTAGCGCCGCGCGCGAGCCAACGTGATGATCTCGCGCCCGTGCTTACGCAAGTAGCTGAGAGAGGCGCCGACGCCGGACTTGAGTGATATCTCGGCCAGCTTGCGACGCTCGACGACGCCGGGGAGCCCGACCACGATCGGCAGGTCGATGCCGGCCGCTCGGATCCGCCCCGCCCAGTCCGCGAGCGCACCCGCGTCGAAGCAGAGCTGGGTGACGATGAGGTTGGCATACCACTGCTTGCGCCGTAGGGCTTCGAACAGGCGCTCGTCGCTGATCAGCGGGTGGCCCTCCGGATAGCCGCCGACGCCGATGCGGGCGAAGGGGTGGGCGAGGCCGGCGAGTTCCTCGAGCAGGTCGCCGGCGTCCGCATAGTCGCCGGCCGGCGGATCGGCGTCGCCGGCGACGACGAACACCTCGCGGATGCCGGCGCCGTCGAGACGCTGCACCAGCCGCTCGAGGTGACCACGCCCTGCGACCATGCGCGCGGCGAGGTGTGGGACCACCGTGAAGCCGCGCGCGGCGAGCGCAGCGCTGACGTCAACGGTCCGATCCAGGCCCTGTTTCGGTGAAGCCGTGACGGTGACGGTCGCTCCGTACGGGAGCGTCGCCACCTTCTGCTCGATCCCTTGCACAGGGATCACTTCGTACCGGGGGTCTTGCAGCAGAAGGGAAAGTGCCGACTGCTCTGCGACTGCGGGCGCTCCGCCACGGCTCATGGCCACCTCGCTCTGGTCAAAAGAGGATGTATTCAGTCCTCTTTATACCCGCATCGGGGATGGCGACTCCCCGATGCGGCGTCGACATCCAGTCCGGCGTGCACCGCACGGATCGAAGGTCCGTCGGCCGCGGCTGCGCTAGGATTGCGGGCGTCCTGCCCCCGTCAAGGAAACGCCAGTGAGCGACGCGCGCGAACGCCCTCTGCCCGGCATCACCGTGACGGCCTGCCCACGCGCCGTCCGCGTCTCGAGCGAACGTCCGCTGAGCGTGCTCGGCTCGGCTGTGGTCGGCGGCGGGACGGGCACGACGCGCGAGATCCTCAACGCGCACGTCGACGACAAGTACGACGGCGAGCGGCCGCAAGACGACCTCGCCGCCGTCGCTGCCGACCTCGGCGTTCAGGGACCCTTCGTCGGTCTGATGACGGCGGCCTACACGGAGTTCGCCCGCTGTGCCGTCGAGTCATGGGGCGGACTCTCGGTCGCGGCGGTGGTCTCGGTGGGTCTCAGCAACACCTCGAACGCGGGCGTGACACCACCCATCGGCGCGGATCCGGCGAACGACGCGAGAGCGTCGGCTGCGGGCACCATCAACGTCGTCCTGCTCGCCGACGCGCGGCTGACGCCGGCGGCCATGGTCAACATGGTCATCACGGTCACCGAGGCGAAGACCATGATGCTCGCCGGGTGGCGTGTGCGGACCCCGGAAGGCGACCCCGCCTCGGGCACGTCGACCGACACGGTGGTCGTGGCCTGCACGGACCGAGGCGAGGAGCTCTGCTACGCCGGTCCGGCGACCCCCGTCGGGTGGCTCGCGGCGCGCGCCGTGCGCGCCGCGATGACGCGCGTCTTCCGCGAGAAGATCGAACGCGACGGCGGCCGCCGCGGGTGGTGAGCGGCGCGACCGCCGCGGGCGCGCTGCACGTCAACCGGCGGCGAGGACCTCGTCGATCCAGCCGAGGCCGGCGATCGCGGTCGGGAAGCCGCAGGTCGTGACCGCCAGCATGGCGACCTGCCGCACCTCTTCGGGCGACGCGCCGGCAGCCAGAGCCTTGCGCGCGTTCGACTTCACCGATCCCTCGGCCAGCCCCCCGACGGCGAGGCCGAGTTTGACGAGGCGCGCCGCGCGCTCGTCGAGGGGACCCGCGCCGTCCACGGCCTCTCCGAGGCCGTCGAGCGCGGCGGCCACCGCAGGATAGTCATCGCGGAACCGTACGTAGATGCCGGGCAGATGGTCGTCGGCCATGATGTTCCTCCCTGGTCAGGTACCGGCGCGGAGGAAGGCCGCGCCGTTCTCGCCTCCGTCATTTCACATCCGAGCCGAGCCGAAACAGGGGGATGCGCCGCCCGTGCGGACGGCGTCAGCTTGGTGAATCCATAGCCTGCTCGAGAACCGTCACGCGCGGCGTCGCCACGTTGCTGGTGGACCATTCCATCGCCTGTTCCAGTTCGAGTGAGCCTGCGAACTCGCGCGCGTTCTCGATGGTGTCCCACTCCAGCATGATGATGACGTTGCCGGGGTCGTCGGAGGTGCGGTAGACGTGCCCGCCCAGCGAGCCGAGGCGTCGGCGCCGCTCGGCGTCGTCCACGTATACCTGCTTGAACGTCTCGTAGTCGCCCACCTTGTGTTCGATCAGCACGTACGCCATGCGCCGCCGCCCTCCCCTCGTCCTGCTCCCACCGGTCCGCGTCGCGACCCTCACACCGTCAGCCGAGGTCCCACCGCCCGTCCCACTCGGGCGCGATGACGTCGGTGCCTTGCGTGTCCTCGATCTCTCGGCGCCAGGCGACGCGTTTGCCTACCCTGGCGCGGAGCCACCAACCCCACGGCGTCCGTTCGGCCTCGATGGCCTCCCGAAGCGCCGCAAGCCGACCGTAGACTCGCGCCGCCGCCTCCTCGTCCAGGTCATCGTCGTCGACTTCCGCGGGGACGACGGAGAGATCGTTCGACACATCCTGACACAACCCCCGGTCGCCCGCACACGCCTCGGCGACGTTCGGCAGGCGGATCGAGGTCTCGTCGGCCGCCCTCTCCGGCGGCTCATCGAGGTCGGCGCCCGTCTTGAGCGGCGCGCCTCGCGCCTTGGCCTCGGAGGTCGGTCGCAGACGCTCGAGCGGCTCCTGGATGGCGTCGAGTATCGGTCGCGCGATGCAGGCGCGCGGCCGGCGGCGTGCGCCCGACTCCTCGAGCATCCCCGACTCGTGGGGTCCGCGGACGGGGTTGCGCGCCTTCGGGTGGCCCACGCCGGACGCCCGCCGGGCGTTCCCTCACGGTCGTTTCGAGCGACTCACGCAAGCGCACGCGTCCAGCGCAGGATGCCAGGGGCGACGGCGCCGTGAAGAAGGCTCAGGCTACCCTGTGCAGCGTCGTGCCACGCGCGCCGCTCGAGAAGAGGACGGCGCGGTGGCAACCCCGGCGGCGAGATCCGCGAGCAGGCGCTCGCACTCCGCGGCGGGCAACGGGCGACTCACGATGAAGCCCTGGATCTCGTGGCAGCGGTGACTCAGCAGGAACTCCTGCTGTTCGGACGTCTCCACGCCCTCGGCGACGACCTCGAGCCCAAGGGCACGGGCAAGATCGATCACCGCCGTGACGATCGCCGCACTGCTGCCGCTCGTGACGATCCCGGACACGAAGGAGCGGTCGATCTTGAGCCTCGTGATCGGCAGACGCCGCAACTGGCTGAGCGACGAATACCCGGTGCCGAAATCGTCCAGCGATACGGAGACCCCGAGGGTCCGCAGCCGGTGCAGGACCGCTTCCGCGGAAGCGGCGTAGTGCAAGGTCGCCGTCTCGGTGACTTCGATATCCAGCAGGCCGGGCGCGAGACCCGTCTCGGCGAGGACCGACTCGACGTCGGTCGTGAGAGCCGAATCGAGAAACTGCCGCGCGGAGACGTTCACGGCCATGCGCAAGCCACGGCGGCCGAACCGCTGCCACTCTCCGGCCTGGGCGCAGGCCGTGCGCAGCACCTGGCGGCCGAGCGGCACGATCAACCCGGTCTCCTCGGCCAGCGAGATGAACTCGTTCGGCATCACGAGGCCAAGACGCGGGTGATTCCAGCGGACCAAGGCCTCCACGCC
The DNA here is from genome assembly GCA_963699725.1 of uncultured Thermoleophilia bacterium. Classification (GTDB taxonomy): domain Bacteria; phylum Actinomycetota; class Thermoleophilia; order UBA2241; family UBA2241; genus CAIXSE01. Next base: position 7,858 of record CAVOVA010000025.1, on the reverse strand, counting down.
CGTGACGACACCGTCACGGGCGTCGAACTGGGGCTGGTAGTGGACCGTCAACTGACCCTCGTCGATGGCCGCGTGCAGATCCGCCTCGAGTTGGAGGCGCTCGGTGGCCATGCTGCTCAAGGCGGCGTCATAGAAGTGCAGCGCGCCGCCGCCCTGCTGCTTGGCGCGCCGCATCGCCGTGTGGGCGTTCTCGAGCAACGCCGAGGCGTCGACGCCGTCATCCGGGTACACGGCCAGGCCCATGGTCGCGGTGGCATAGACGCGCTTGCCCGCAAGGCGCCAGGGCTCGCGAAGGGCCGCGAGGATCCGATTGGCGAGCGCGGCCACGTCACGGGGCGCGACCACGTCCGCGAACAGGAGAAGGAACTCGTCGCTGCCCGAGCGGGCCACGGAGTCGCTCTCGCGCATGAGGCCGCTGATGCGTTCGGCGGCGCCGACCAGCAACTCGTCCCCGCACTCGTGGCCGAGGGTGTCATTCACGTTCTTGAAGCGGTCGATGTCCAGCACGCCCACGACGAGTCCCCGCTCGTGACGCTGTGTGGCGGCGATCCCCTGCCGGAGACGGTCCCCGAAGAGTGAGCGATTGGGCAGGCCGGTCAGGGCGTCCCGGTAGGCGAGCTTGTCCACCAGGTCCTCGGCCTGCTTGCGGTCGGTCAGATCGGTGACGACGCCGATGCCTCCCACGATCTCCTGCTCCGCCCCCCGGAGCGGTGACGCGGTCATGCTGACCCAGAGCGTGTCGCCGCGCGCGGTCTGGCAGGAGCCCTCGTAGGAGCCGACGGCGCCCGTGAGCGCGCGCTTCATGGCCGGCGCCCAGCTCCCCTCGGCGACGCCGGCCAGGTCCCATCCTCCAATGTGCTCTCTCTCCCAATGCAGCAGCGATGCCAGGCGCTCATTGCTCTCGGTCGCTCGCAGATCCCCGTCGAACAGGAAGACGCCGAGAGACGACGTCTCGAAGAGCATCTCGCTCTGCTGCCGTGCGAGCACGAGGGCGGCTTCGACCTGACGACGGGCCTCCTCCGCCTCCCGGCGCGCGGCGATGTCCGCCTCGAGGTCGCGCGAGGTCCTCCACAGCTCCGCGAGGACCCTCTCCAGGACCGCGGCCACGAGACAGGAGACGATCGCGAGACCGAACAGCGAGAGGCCCACCTGCAGGCTGAGACGAGGCTCTCCCTGATGAAGTGCGTTGAGCACTGCGAACGACGCGGCGGAGATCCCTGCCCAGAGGAAGGCGGCCCACGGGGCCAGCACGAAAGGCGCGATGAGCACCGGGGCCACGAAGAGGATCTCCACCCGATGCGGCGACGTGTAGTAGAAGAAGAAGACCAGCCCGACCGAAGCTCCGGTCAGCAGCAGCACCGCCGCAGCCGGCACGCTGCCGCGCCGGTTCACGGACCAGGCGACGAACGTGAGGAGCGCGAAGCACAGGTCGGTCGCCATGTTGTAGGCGGCGTGCGCGGACGGGGGGACCAGCCAGCCGACGAGGTCGACGACGAAGAAGCCGGCGCCGATGAAGAAGAGCGGCACGCAGAGAAAGGCAAGGATCCGGCCGCGGCGCCGGCGGACCGGGTCGTCGGTGTCCACGCGAAGCAGCCAGTGGGTGAAGGCCGCGAGCGGACGCCGCGCGACCGTCCAGCGCGCCCGCAGGCGTAGCCGGAGTGCGCCCGTCTTGTCCGCGTCCTCAGTCGCCACAGCGTACCGTGCCCACACGGCCGTCCCGTCTCGAGTCGCCGACCGTTCGTCGTCCAGCCGGACGGCGAGCGATTCTCTCTCGCGACCCCTATCGGCAGGAGTGTGCGTGTACGTGAGCGGCGGCGCGCTCGCGACGCGCACGCGCGTCAGGCGCGCGGAATGACGCCGTGGCGCGCGCCGGCGTCGGCGAGGCTCTCGAGGAGCCGATCGAGCTGGTCGACATCGTGACTGGCCATGAACGTCAGCCGGATCCGGCTGGCGCCCTTCGCCACGGCCGGCCAGCGGATGCACGGCGCCAGCAGACCGCGGGCGAACAATTCGTCCGATATCGCCACGGCGACACCCTCGTCGCCGATCACGATGGGGACGATCGGCGTGCCGTCGCCGAGGACCTCGAAGCCGAGAGCGCGCAGCTCGTGGGCCACGTAGTCGCGATTGCGCAGCAGGCGGACGCGGCGTTGGGGCTCGCGCTCCGCGATCCGCATCGCGGCGAGCGCACCTGCCGCAACGCAGGCGGGCACGGCGCCGGAGAACATGTAGGAGCGGGCCGCCACGCGCAGGTAGTCGACCGTGGCGGCATCCGCGGTGACGAACCCGCCCAGGGCGCCGAAGGATTTCGAGTAGGTGCCCATCTGCAGCACGCTCGTGGCTCCCTCGAGGCCGAAGTGCTCCAGGGTGCCGTGCCCGTGACGGCCCAGGACGCCGGTGCCGTGCGCGTCGTCGAGCAGCACCTGCGCGCCGTAGGCGTCCGCCAACTCGACGATCCCCGGCACCGGCGCGATGTCGCCGTCCATGCTGAAGATGGCGTCCGTGACGATCAGCGCCCTGCGGCCGCGCCAGCGTTCCAGCTTCTCCTCGAGGCTGACCAGATCACAGTGTCGGTAGGTGGCGTGCCGGGCGCGAGCCGCGTCCCTCCCCTCGATGATGCTCGCGTGGTTGAGCGCATCGCCGAGCACGACCATCTCGGCCAGGCTCTCTCCTAGCGGCATCCCCGTCATACGCGCGAAGATCGGCAGGTAGGCGAGAGCCGAGATGGTGCCGGAGTTGGCCATGAACCCTGTCGGGAAGGCGATCGCCGCTTCGTTCCCCTTGAGACGGGCGGTGGCCTCTTCGAGGGCGACGTGCGCGTCCGTCGTGCCGGAGACGAGCCGGGAACCGTTGGCGCCGAGACCGTAGATCTCGACGGCGTCGATGACCGCCTGTTTGACCTCCGGATGGGTCGCCAGCCCCAGGTAGTTGCTGGAGCAGAAGACGAGGACTTCGCGTCCGTCGACCGTCGCGACCGGATCGGCGGACGCGCTCGACATGACGTGGACCGACGGCAGAGCCCCGGACTGGTCGACCTGGCGCATGAACTCGGCGACCGGGTGCATCACGTTCCTCTCCGTCCTCTCCACACTCGCGGCGCCTCTGGCCTGACGACCGCATGGCCGTTCAAGCCGGACCGGGCCGCGACCGATAGACCGGGTACGGACGCCGTCGACGAGCCGCTCCAGACTGCCGGCGGCGTCATGAACCGGCGTCAGGAGGGAACCTCGTGCAAAGCGACACGTCACCTCGTACGGCCGCTCGCGCGCGTCCCCAGTGCTGTCCGGTGTGTTCGTCAGGCCTGGTCGAGCCGCTGTACTGGGCCCAGATGAGCCCGGACTGCTGGCGCCTCGACCTGCGTTGTCCCGAGTGCGGCACCGTACGCACCGCCAACTTCGACGCCGCGACGGTCCATTCCTACAACGTGCTGCTCTACGCGGCCGCGAAAGAGGTCGCTCGGCAGGCGGAAGCGCTGGGCGAGGACTGGTGCGCCGCGGTCCTGGCCGCGGAGCAGGACTTCGTCGCGGCCCTCAGGGCGGACGAGATCCTGCCGATGGACTTCTGACCGCCCGGGGTCACCCTTTGAGATAGCGGTCGAACCACTCCACGACGATCTCGAACCGCTGCACGCGATGCAGCGGGCTACCGGAGCGCGTAAGCTCGTGCGACTCCGCGGGGAAGCGCACCAGCTCGACGGGGCGCTTGAGCAGGCGCAGGGTGACGAAGAGGTGTTCGGCCTGCTCCACCGGGCAGCGCAGGTCGTCCTCGGAGTGCAGGATGAGCAGCGGCGTGTGGATGTCCGCCGCGTAGGTACTCGGCGACACCTTGAGGTACGCGTCCATGTCCTCGAAGAGGAAGGACCCGGTGTAGCCCTTGAAGTCCCAGCCGAAGTCGCTGGAACCCCACTGCGAGTCGAAGTTGTTCACGGCGCGTTCGGAGACCGCGGCCTTGAAACGGTCGGAGTGGCCCACGATCCAGGAGGTCATGTAGCCGCCGTATGAGCCGCCGATCACGCCCAGCCGGTCGCCGTCCACGAAGTCGAAACGGCGCACGGCCTCCTCGGTGACGGCCATGCAGTCCTCGTAGTCTACGGAGCCCCAACCCGGGCCGTCCTCGCCCGGCCCCCTGATCGCCCGTGCCCACTCCTCCGTCGAGCCCGAGGACCCGCGCGGATTGGAGAAGACGACGGCGTAGCCCGCCCCGCAGTACACCTGGAACTCGTCGAAGAAGACCTGGCCGTACTGCCCGTACGGGCCGCCGTGGATGTTGAGCAGCGTCGGGTACTTCCTTCCAGGCTCGAAGCCGGCCGGGCGCATGATCCAGGCGTCGACCTCACTGCCGTCGGCGGAGACGGCGGTGAAGCGCTCGGCCGGCGCCAGCTCGCGGCCGGCCGTGAAGGCGTCGCCCACGTGCGTGAGCCGGCGGCCGGCGGCCGCGGGGTCCCCCCCGCCCGCGGCAGGTCCGCCGTCGTGAAGCTCGCTGAGCTGCGCCGGCTCGGAGGCCGTGAACACGAGCCGGCCGGCGACCACATCGAGGCCGGTCACGGTGCGCTCGCCGCCGACGACGTTTCGTGGTGCGCTCCCTCCGTCGGCGGCGACGCGGTAGACGTGCGTGCAGCCGCGATCCTCCACGGCGAACACGACGTCGTCGCCGTCCCAGAGCGGCTCCCTCAGCGCCGGATACGTGGTGCAGTTGCGGTCGAGCGATGCCGTGAGCGGGCGTAGCTCGCCTGTGGCCGCGTCGAGGACGGCGGCGATGGCGTGCACCGGATCGTCGAACAGCGACGCGTAGCGTTCGATCGCAAGCCGCCTGCCGTCCGGGGCCCAGGACACACCGCCGATGCTGCCGCCGCCCTGCGTGAGCCGCCGCGGCTCGCCGCCGGCGGCGGCGACCAGGTAGACGTCGCTTACCATCTCGAGGTCCCAGTCGGGGTGGCGCGCCGAGATGAAGGCGATGGTCGCGCCGTCCGGCGACCAGGACGGCGAATGGTCTTCGTAGTCGCCGTCCGTGAGTTGCACCGGTTCACTCGAGCCGTCGACCGGCACCACGAAGAGGTGCTGCGGCCGGTCGGCGGTCCAGCCGACGCTGTCGAGCTTGTACTGCAGCCGGGTCAGGCGGCGCGGCCGGCGCTTCTTCTCGTCCTCCTCCTCGTAGGCCGCGTCGCGGACCCGGGAGACGAAGGCGATGCGCGTGCCGTCCGGCGACCAGACCGCCTGGGTGACGTCCTCTTTGAGGCTCGTGAGCTTGCGCGGCTCGCCCCCGGCCACCGGCATCACGTACAGCTGCGAGATCTTCCCGGCGCGGTTGGAGGTGAACGCCAGCTGCGTGCCGTCCGGCGACCAGCGCGGATCCGCGTCGGCCTTCTCGCCGCCGGTGAAGCGTCGCGGCGGTGTCGACCCGTCCACCGCCGCGAGCCAGATGGCCGCGCGGTAGTCGTTGGCCTTCTTGTCGACCGTGCCGACCACGTAGGCAACCGTCGCCCCATCAGGCGAGAGCCGCGGATCCGCGACCCCGGTGAGCTCGTAGACGTCTTCCGGGACCATGCCCGTCATGCTCTGCCCCCTTGTCGATGCGCTCGCACGGCGCGCGTCTCCGGGCGCCTCACGCGCGCCCTACCCCAGGTCGCGCCGCCAGTCCCACTCCGGCGCGATGATCTGCGTCCCCTCCGTCTCCTCGACCTCGCGGCGCCACGCCACGCGCTCGCCGACCGTGGCGCGCAGCCGCCAGCGGATGCTCTTGCTCGCGTTCTCCACGGACTCCTTGATGGCCGCTAGCCGCGCGTACACGCGGTCCTGCTGCGCCTCGGAAAGACCATAGTCCCCGACCATCGCCACCGCGATGTCCAGGTTGCTGGTGATGTCCTGGTACAGCCCCCAGTCGTTGGAGCACGCGTCGGCGATGAGCAGCAGGTCGATGGAGGCGTCGTCGTCGACGTCCCGGAGCGGCACATCTTTGACCAGGGCGACGACGTCGTGCACGTCCTTCTGGTTGATCTTGCCGATCTGCATCTTGGCGATGAAGGCGTCGGCCGGCGAGATGGCGTAGTCGTCGATCTCGAGCCGCTCGCGCACGTCGATGTCGTGGTCCATGCGCATGACGTCGAGGAAGATGTCGATGTGATCGACGAGCGGCGGTTCGTACGTGCTGCGCTCACCGGCGGCCGCCGCCTCGGCCTCCGCCTTCATGCCCTCCAGGGCCTCCAGCTTGATGTACTGCAGCTGATTCGCAGCGGTCGACTGCGTGACGTAGAGGTTCTCGGTGTAGCCGAGCGCTTCGAAGAGCGCGTGGATCTCCTTCGTCTGGTCCGAGCGCCCGACCACGTCGATGTCGGAGTACTCGCGGTCCATGAAGTCGAGGTCCGTGCAGTAGCGGCGGATGGCGAGCCCGCCGGTGAGGCGGAGCTGCACACCCGTGGCGCGTGCCGCGTCGATGATGTCCATGGCCTCGGCCATGAGGCGGTCGGCGCGGCGCAACGGCTTCTGCACCTGCGTGGCCTCGGACTTGACGACCGCGCCGCGCTCGGGAGCGCCCGCCCCGCTGCGCAGGTCCTCCACCGGGTGCAGCACGGCGTCGAGGACGTGCTGCGCGAGGTAGACGCGCGGCCAGCTTCGCTCCGCCCACTCGGCGAGCAGCCCCCGAGCCTCGAGCTCGCGGACGGCCCGCCGCGCCGTCGGGTTGGTGACCTCGAGGATCCTCTGCGCCTCGGGGACCGTCATCGCCGGGGTGCGAAACAGCTCGTCGGCAAGACGCACCGCGTGGCCCTTGACCTTCTTGCGGTCACGTTCGTAGTGGACGATGAGCGCGCGGGCCTGGCGAGTCGCGCGCTCGGCCGTCTCGTGCACGCCCACGGCGAAGAAGGTGAGCCACGGCGCCCACTCGGCGTGGGTGCGCACGCGCTGCAGCAGCGTGTAGTACTCGTCGCGATGACCCTCGAAGAACGCGGAGAGATAGAGCAGCGGCCGGGTGAGGCGCTCGCGTTCGATGAGGAACAGCGTGATGAGCAGGCGGCCGAGGCGGCCGTTGCCGCCGACGAACGGGTGGATGCTCTCGAACTGCGCGTGGAGCATGGCGCACTGGATCAGGTCCGGCAGCCGGTCGCGCTCCTGCAGGAACTCTTCGAACGCAGCGAGCGCCCCGGGCAGCTCGTCCACCGGCGCCGGCACGTAGGTCGCCGTCGCCATGGTGGCGCCCGGCGGGCCCAGCCAGTTCTGCGAGGTGCGGAACTCGCCCGGCGTGCGCGCGCCGCCCACCTCCCCGCGCAGGAGGCGCTCGTGCAGCGCCTTGAGAAACGCGAGGGAGAGCGGCTCCTCGCGCAGGAGCTCGACGCCGAAGCGCAGCGTCGACATGCAGTTGCGGACCTCCCGCAGGTCGTCGCGCGGCACGCTCTGTCGCGCGGCGCCCACCTGGTCGAGATAGAGGTCCGAGAGGCTCACCTCGGCGCCCTCGATGCGCGACGAGCACAGCGCCTCCTGCCGCTTGAACGAGGCGTCGAGGAGCTGGGGATCGGGGAGCTGGCCGCCAACGCCGGAGAGCTCACCGAGCGCGCCGTCGGCGCGCGAGAGCGCAAGCGCCAGGCCCTTGGTGTAGGTGAACCTCGGCGGGAGCGGCGCCGGCACGAAGGCTGCGTACCCTTCTTGGCACGTCACGACCCTGCCGGCGCCGGGAGCGTGGAACTCACTAGGGTCCATGGCGCCTGCCTCGTTTCGTGGTGGGCTGCTGCTGACTCACGCCTTTGAAAGCATACGCCACAATAGTCACAAATCGGCGAAATCCGTGCAAGGATTCCGGGTGAAGAACACCTCCTCCTCGTCGAGGACCCGTCCTCAGCCGTTCGCCGTGTCACCCTCCACGTGGCGAG
>CAVOVA010000024.1:0-21717 GCA_963699725.1 uncultured Thermoleophilia bacterium | reverse complement strand
CTGCTCGGTCGGCGGGCGTTCTGGCCGCGGCGCCCCAAGCTCGGCGACGCCACCGAGCACCGTACCTGGCAGCGCATCGCGGAGCGGGTGGCCGCCTCGCCGAAGCGGGCGGCGGCGGCCGTCGCCCTGATCCTCGTACTGCTCTCCCTGGGGTGCCTGTTCTACAGCCCGCGTTTCAGCTTCACCGAGGACTTCCTCAAGGACATGCCGTCCAAACAGGGGTACGCGCTGCTCGAGAAGCACTTCCCCAAAGGCAGCCTGGCGCCGACGACGGTCCTCATCCAGGCGGCGGAGGCGCCCCCCGAGTTCGTCACCGGGATGGTCATCGGCGCCCTCAGCGAGAGCCCGGGAGTCGCCGCCGCGTTTCCCACCGGTACCGCCGACGACGGCAAGCTGCTCAGCTTCCAGGTGATCCTCGAGGGCGACCCCTATTCGAAGGAGGCGCTGGAGCAGGTGCGCCAGCTCAGAGTGACGGCCCGCGAGGTCGCCGCCGCCGGCCAGGCGACTGCGCTCGTCGGCGGACCCACCGCGATCCAGGCCGACACGTGGGCGATCAGCAACCGCGACACCATCGTCGTCGCCGTCATCGCGCTCGTCATCGTCGGCGCGATCCTGGCGGTGCTGCTGCGCGCCCTGGTAGCGCCCCTCTACCTGCTGCTCACCAACGTGCTCTCGTACCTGGCGGCGTTGGGCGCCACGATCGTCATCACCGAGATCCTGCTCGGCTGGGAGCGCATCAGCTACCGCATCCCGCTGTACATGTTCATCTTCCTCGTGGCCCTGGGCAGCGACTACAACATCTTCATCACCACGCGGATCCGCGGTGAGGCGCTGCTGCTAGGTCTGCGCGACGGCACCGTGAAGGCGCTGGCCGCGACGGGAGGCGTGCTCACGAGCGCCGGCATCATCCTCGCCGGCACCTTCCTGATCCTGCTCTCGCAGCCGGTGAAGGATCTCGCCGAGATCAGCATCGGCGTGGCGCTCGGGGTGCTCATCGACACATTCCTCGTGCGCACCGCGCTGGTGCCGGGGCTCACGCTGTGGATCGGACCCAAGGCCGGCTGGCCGGGGCCGCGATGGACGAAGCAGAAGCGCGCGGCCTCCGAGCCGTCCAAAGCCGGGAGCGCCGCCGGAGAGGCTCCGGCGACCGCCTCCCGGTGAGGCTCCGAGCTCAGGGCGCCGACTCCGGATAGCGCGGTCGGCGCCCGGCGACTCGCTCAGCTGTCGAAGCCTACTCCCAGTCGATCAAGGGTCCGCAGCCACGCGTTACGCGCGCCACCGTGGCTATCGGCGTAGGTCATGGCGCGCTGGGTGAGCTCCACGACCCCCCAGCGCAGTGGCTCCGGCGGCCAGGGCACCGGTGTGCTCCGCACCAAAGCCAGCTCGGTGAGCTCCGTCCGCTCTCCTGAGAGGAGATCGAGCGTCACCCGCGCGGCGAAGCGCGACGCACCGACGCCCATACCGGTGTAGCCGAGCGCATAGGCCACCCGGCCGCCCAGGGCCTTGCCGAAGAACGGGCAGAAGCGCGTACTGGTGTCGATCACGCCACCCCAGCCGTGAGTGAAGTGCACGCCCTCGAGTTGCGGGAACAACGCGAAGAAGTGGCGCGAGAGCTTGGCGAACGTCTCCGGCCGCCGATCCAGCTCGGGGCGGACGGCGCTGCCATAGTGATAGACGGCATCGTAGCCGCCCCACAGGATGCGATCGTCCGCGGTCAGACGGAAGTAGTGGAAGTGGTTGCCGGCGTCGAACAGCCCCTGCCGGCGCTTCCACCCGATCGCCTCGCGCTGATCAGGCGTCAGCGGCTCGGTGATGAGCGCGTAGTCGTAGACGGGCACCATGAGCAGGCGCAAACGCTTGAGAAGGGGTTTGAAGGCGTTGGTGCCGAGCACCACGCGCGCGGCACGCATGCTGCCCGCCGTCGTCGTCAGCCGGACGCCGGCGCCATGCCGCGCCAGGGCCGTGACCGGGGTGCCCTCGTAGATGCGCACCCCGAGTCGCCGGCAGGCGCGCGCCAGGCCCCAGGCGAGCCGCGCTGGATCGACCATGGCGCAGCTGTCGACGAGCCACAGGCCGGCGCTCGCGCGCGGGGTGGCCACCTCGGCCTGGATCGCCTCACGCTCGAAGAACTCGAAGGGGCGCGCGCTGCGTTCCAGGGCGGCGACCGCCTCACGCAGGGCGCCCACCTGCCAGGGCTCTGTGGCCAGGCCCAGCTCGCCGGTGCGCTCCCACGCGCAGTCGATCTGGTAGCGCGCGCACGTCTCCTCAATGGTCGAGAGGTTCTCCATGCCGAGCGCCTCGAGGCGTGCGATCTCGCGGGGGAACTTCGCCTCGCCGTTGCCGGTGCCATGCGTGAGCGTCGACATGCAGAAGCCGCCGTTGCGGCCGGAGGCCTGCCAGCCGACGCGGCCAGCCTCGAGCACCGCCACGTCCCGACCCGGGTCGCGTTCCTTCGCCTGCAGCGCAGCCCAAAGACCCGTGAAGCCACCGCCGACGATGGCCAGGTCGCACTCGTCGAACCCGGTCAGCGGCCCTGCGGGGTCAGGCGCCTCGGCACTGTCGAGCCAGAACGGCGTGGAGCTGAGATCGCTGATGGCACGCGCGTGCCACGGAGCAGAGGCGCCGGGAGCGGCGCCGGGAGTCGGTGAGTGCATCGGTCCTCCTCGTCGGGGGGCCGGCGGCGCGCCGCGTAGCGGTGGCGGGCCGGAGGCTGCGTCGACGGAGGCGGGAGGCCCACCGTCCTTCGTCAGTAGCGACTCTGATTGCGCAAGTGAACCCTTGTCGAGACCTGCATCGGTTGTGGAGCCGACTCGGGGTTCAGGTCCACGGAAAGATCGATGCGGATCATCGAAATGCTGTCGTACTCGACCACCGTCGGTGACGTACCGTCTGTCACAATCGTTCTGTCACTGGCAACGTAGGAGTACCGGAAGACATCAGCATCCGTCCCGGTCCTCTCGTTGAGCAGGTTGCCCACAAGGATAGTTGAGACTCCACCCCGGTCGCGATGAAGAGCGCCGACCTTTCTCACATCGTCCCACGAGTACCAATATCGCGTCTCGACCGGCTCCGCCAGAGGAGTATCGTTTCCAGCCTGGTTGAATGTCGTGGTGAAGATCAACTCATCGCTGTCGGCCTTGATGATGGCGGAGACGGCCCCTTTGGGCTCCATGTCGCGGATCTCCCGGCTCATGCGACCCACAGCGTCGCGGGCGAAGTCCTGAGCGTCGCTGCTGCGCGTGGTGAACGAGAACGAACGCGTGAGGGAGGACCAGGTAAGGACCAGAGCGCCGGTAATGACGACGCCGATGGTCATCACCACGAGGAGCTCCATCAGCGTGAACCCGGACTCCCGAGGGCGACTCTGTCTGCTCATGGCGCTGTGTGGACGACCGGCGTCAGCTCGCGCCAGTAGCTGGGAACCAGGCGAGTGGACGTCTGGAATTGACGATTGAGGTTCACGAGGCAATCCTCGCGGTAGATGACCTGAGCGACTCCGCCCATGTCGAAGCCGCCCTGGGTCACCAGCATGCCGTAGATGATCGGGTTCCCTTGCGCGACGCCGATGTTCCCCTCGGTGTAGATCACACCGTAGTACTCCGTGTTGCCCGCCAACTTGAGTTCCGCGCCGCCGAGCACGAGCAAGATGCCGGGGTTGGCTGGACTGTTGTACGCGTCCGTCTTGCCGTTCTGGCCCAGCTGGATGGTGACGCCCGCGCCAGCCTCCACCACGCAAAGGCCCGTGAAGTCATCGGTGCTGGGCAGCGCGCCCGCGGTGAAGAGCTTGCCTGTACTCTCCGCGATGGCCCTCAGGTCGGTGATCAGGTCGGGGGGAATCAGGTCGGAGGCATGCGGCTTGGAAGGCGGATCCTGGTCCACGTAGGGCCACGCCACTTCGGGGTTCTGGATTGTTCCCCAGATTGCCATAGCGACGGGCTGCTGCCCACCGATGGATACGTCGCCGGCGCCGATCTTGTGCTTCCCGGACGCCGTGTTGCCCGTGGCGGCATTGCTGTTCAAGTCGTCCTCGGCGCAGACGACCACGCCCTTGGGCAGGTTCATTTCGTAGAACTTCGCCTGGACCATGGCCCTCACGCGCGATGCCACTCCGTTCACCTGGGCCTGCGCGTCGACCCACACGTAGCCGTTCGCATTATCGTCGTAGGTGGGAGCAGCGCTGATGTCCGCGCCCGAATCGTCCAGGACGGAAACCCAGACCGCATTGCCACTCGTCGCATTCGGGGTGACGCCGAAGGTGGTGCCGAATGTCGGCGCAACGGTCGCGAATGTTGTCGGGGTCCATGGATGGGTGTCGTCAGGCCAGCTTTCTGAGAGAGACTGCATCGTGACGTCCACCGCCGCCTCCGCAATGTCGAACGCCGTGGTCCTCGCTTTGTCCCTCGAGGTGGCGTGCTGCGCGTTGGCGAGGACGGCCACCAGTGCCACTGCGAGCAGCGACAGCGCCGCAACGATGCCGATGAGGATGATCAGACTGCTGCCCGGATCACCGGTCGCATGCGGATGGCGACATTCTGAAACTACGCGCTTCATCCTGTCCTCACCTCAGTTGGGGCCATCGTAGGGGACGTGAACGGGCGTGGCCGACTGGCTCAGGTTGACCGCCTCTGAGATGTACGTGGCAATGATGGTCTTGTTCTGGTTGTAGAAGATCGCCATGACCTCGTAGTTGCCCGGGTAGAGGATGTCGCCCGTCGACCAGGTGTTCTGGTTCTCGTTGTTGCTGCTCGGATTGATGGTCGGGTAGTCCCACGGATTGGCGGGAATCATGTCGCCGTCGTCCAAGTTGTGGATCACCAGGCGGGCCAACTTGGGAACGGTGACTCCTGCCTTCGCGACCACGTCAATCCTCATCCCGACCTTGGGCGGTTCTGGCACGCGAATGGGTGCGCCGCTGAGAGACGGGCTCTCCCATTCTGGCGGAGCGGCCAGCGACGCAAGGGCTGTGATGAAATAGACATACGTGGCACCGTAGTCGACGAAGGGATCGGTGAACCTGAAGCGGCCGTCCGGAGAAATGGCATCAGCCCCGACGGTCTGCACGAGCAACCGCCGGCCATCGGCGCCCTCACGGTACACACGATACGCATCCACAGAGAGTGGCGTCGTCGATGGATTCCAGGCCACGGTGACACTTCGGCCACCCAGTGTGTAGCTGATGAACGGAGCAGGCGCTCCAGGCGCCAGTACCGGTCCCGGAGCCGGGATGACCGCAGACCTGGGTTCTGGCGACCATTCGCCATGCTGGTCCTGAGTGTCCCAGCCCCGAACGAAGTAGGTGTAGGTGGCGCCTTCCACCACATCGCGGTCCACGTACTCCATGCTCCAGTTGGGAACGTTGACGGCGAAATCAGGCAGGCTAGTCCCATCCTGAGCCTTGCCGGTCCGGAAGATCTCGAAGTGGTCGAGGTCGCTCTGGTTGGCCTCCGGGCTCCACTTGAGGAACACGTAGGGTTCAGGCGCTGCCTCGGGACTCGGAATCTGGAAGCCCGCCTGACAGGCTCCGATGAGCTGGTTGCTCGGCGGGTCTCGATCGACCACGTACTCCTTGCGGGCCCACTCGGCCGGGGGTTGCGGGTCCAGTTGCAGTGGCACCGTCTTGGCAACGAAAGAGTAGCGCCCGTCGGTCAGGCTCTCAGTGATCCACGGGTGCTCGTAGTAGGAGTAGCCGTCAGCGCGCACGTCTGCGTCGGCGGAATCCACGCTCCAATCGTCGACTCGGGTCCCGTTGTTGGCATATATCGTGAAGTCGATGCGTTCGGTATTCGAGGCGTCTACTGCGTTGAGCCGTCCCGTCACGATGACAGGAGACTGTCTGATCACGCCCCCGGTGAGCGGAGACACGTAGAGGACCAGGGTTTCCGTCCCCAATCCCTCTCTATAGATGGCCGTCTTCATGACCACCTCGTGGCTGTGTCCTCCTTGGCCTGTCCAAGACGCCGTCACGGAGGTGAACAGGTATTTCTCGGACCCTGGGCCGCTGCCTTCTGGATACGGCACGACCTGCACCGTCAGGCTACTTGACGACCCCTTCCATTCGAGACTCTGTCCCAGGATTGCAGCTGCCTGTGTGGCGTCCGTCCAGTCGGTGTCGTACAGGTCGTCATACGGCAGGTCGCGGAGTCGCTCGATGGTGCTCTGTGCCGCATTGGTCGCGAGAATGCGTGCGCGGTCGTTGCTGCTGCTCTGTGACGCCATGACGAACACCGGTACCAACGCCGCAAAGGCGATTCCGGCCAGAACGATGGTCACGAGCAGTTCCACGAGGGTGACGCCGCGCTGCGAAGGCACCCGCTTCATCCTCTCACCCCCTCGGGTCTCTCAGCCCGAATCCCAACACCCGCTTGAAGGGATGACGGAACGCTCGCACAACCGCGACTTCACCGGAACGACCACACACGACACCCGGTGCGAACCTTGCGCGGCTCACGAGCGGAGACCCGAACCCCCTTCAGTGACTCTGGTCGCCGCCTTCATGGTACATCCGCAGAGACGTTTGACCACCTTGACCCTGAGGACGCGTCGTCAGGTCTGGCAACAGTCGGGGGCTGTCGCAGGCCGCACCGCCGAATGCCGCCCCGTATCACGCGATGAGAAGAGGGCGGCGTGTCGCGCTCCGTGGCCTCGATGTGGTGCTCGTCGAACCGGCGCACCGTCTCGTCCCCGGGCTCATGCTCTTCCTCCAGCTCAGAGCAACCGCCCGACGCCGATGAGCTCGTAGGCCACCACGAAGCAGTAGAACGCCACCAGGTAGACGGCAAGCCCGACGATCCGCCGCCGTCGCCGAAACCTCCAGATCACGAGCGACAGCGCCATGACCACCCCGATCTTCAGCACTGCGGCGTAGCCGGGGTGGGCGCTGAGCACGTGTCGCATCAGCGGGTTCGCTTCGGCTGCACCCAGGCTGAGCGAGACCTGGGTGAACGCCAGGTCGGCCAGGCTCAGCATGTTGCCCAGGATCAGCAGTGCGGCCAGAGTCGCTGGGTGGTCGCGCAGGTAGACGAGCGACGTGTCGAGCTCCGCGGCGAGCCGGGACCGACGCCGGCTGCGCCGTTCGAAGCCGCTGCGTCGCTCGCGAACGACGAAGAACCGCGTGGCACGGCGCCTCTCCGGCCCACGCAGTACTCGGACTTCTTCCACCGGTCACCCCCCAGCGCACGGTCCTGCCGGATACAACTACACCTGGCGCCGGGGGTCGTCAATGCTGGGGTGGAACCGGAATGGGCAACGGGTTCATGCGGTCTTCCTGGGTACCGCGCATTCGGCTGCGTTGACCACGGGTGCCTGCGCCGGCTTGGGCCGGCCGGGCCCGGCGTCAGTCCTGGCTGCGCAGCGCCGGGAAGAGGATGACGTCGCGGATGCTGGGCGCGCCGGTGAGGATCATCACGAGCCGGTCGACGCCCAAGCCGAGGCCGCCGGTCGGCGGCATGCCGTGCTCCATGGCCTCGAGGAAATCCTCGTCGAGGCGGTGCGCCGTCTCGTCGCCGTCGGCGAGATCCTGCATCTGCCGCATGAAGCGCTCGCGCTGGTCGTCCGGATCGTTGAGCTCGCTGAAGGCGTTGCTCAGCTCCATGCCGGCGATGAACCCCTCGAAGCGCTCGACGAAGCGCGGGTCGTGCGGCGTCTTCTTGGCGAACGGGCTGGTCTCGAGCGGGTGCTCGGTGATGAACACCGGCTGGATGAGCTTGGGTTCGACGCACTCGCTGAACAAGTCGTCGACCTGGGCGCCCCAAGCGGGGGCGAGCGGGACCACGTCGTCGAGCCCCTTGGCCCTGATGGCGTCCTGGAGGTCGCCGACCGTGCGCGCGTCGTCGGCGCCGATGTCGATGCCGGTCTCGTTCTCGATGGCCTCGCGCATGGTGAGGCGTGGCCAGGGCGGCGTGAGGTCGATCTCGTGCTCGCGGAAGGTGACCGTGAGGCCGCCGACGGCGCGAGCCGCCTCGGCGGTCATCTCCTCGACCATCGTCATCACGTGGTTGTAGTCGACGTAGGCCTCGTAGGTCTCGAGCATCGTGAACTCGGGGTTGTGCTTGTAGCTCACGCCCTCGTTGCGGAAGTCCTTGCCCAGCTCGTAGACGCGGTCGATGCCGCCGATGATGCAGCGCTTGAGGTAGAGCTCGGTCGCGATGCGCAGATAGAGGTCGCGCTCGAGCTCGTTGTGGTGCGTGATGAACGGCTTGGCCAGGGCGCCGCCGTAGAGCGGCTGCAGCACCGGCGTCTCGACCTCGACGAAGCCGCGATCGTCCAGGAACCTGCGGATCGCGGCGATGATCCTCGCGCGCTTGATGAAGACCGCGCGTGAATCGTCGTTGGCGGCGAGGTCGAGGTACCGCTTGCGGTAGCGCGTCTCGACGCTCGTGAGCCCGTGGTACTTCTCGGGCATGGGGCGCAGCGACTTGCTGAGCAGCTGCCACGAGGTGACGCGCAAGCTGAGCTCTCCGCGCCGTGTGCGCATCATCGTGCCTTCGGCCCCGACGAAGTCGCCGAGGTCGACGTGCTCGAGCGCCGCGTACCGCTCCTCGCCGAGGGCGTCCAGCTGGCAGAAGAGCTGGAGCTCGCCGCTCAGATCCTTGAGCACCACGAAGGTGAGCTTGCCGTGCACGCGGCGCGCGACGACGCGGCCCGCGATGCGGCGGACGTCGGGAGAGTCCTGGCCGGACTCGAGCGACTCGTAGTCGGCCTGAAGCGACGCGATCTCGTCGCGAGGCTGGTACTGCGTGGGGTAGGTCGCCCCGGCCTGGCGCCAGGCGGCGAGCTTGTCACGCCGCTCGGCGAAGACATCGCCGTGCTCGACGTGAGGCTCGTCCACGGCGGGCGTCAGGCCTTCTCGATGGCCAAGACCTTGAACTTCTTGGAGCCCTGGGGTACGGCGACGACGACCTTGTCACCGGGCTTGTGCCCGAGGATGGCTCGCCCGACGGGGGACTCGTTGGACAGCTTGTGCGCTCCGGGGTCGGCCTCGGATGATCCGACGATGGCGTACTGGACTACGTCGCCGCGCTGCATGTCCTGCAGCGTGACCTTGGTGCCGACGCCGACGGCGTCGGTCGTCACCGAGTCCGAGTCGATGACGATGGCGCTGCGCAGCCGCTCCTCGAGCGAGTAGATGCGGGCCTCGAGCATCGCCTGTTCGTTCTTGGCGTCGTCGTACTCGGAGTTCTCCGAGATATCGCCGAAGTCGCGCGCCGCGCGGATGCGCTCGGCGACCTCGTCACGCTTCACCGACGAGAGGTACTCGATCTCCTCCTTGAGGCGCTGGAAGCCCTCAGGCGTGAGGATGATCTCACGATCGACCACAGATGCCTCCTCTTCAACGCGGCAACGCGGCCCCGAGTGGAGCCGCGCGCCGAAGTGGCGAGCAAGTATAGGGCATGCCCCGCCGTTTGCGCAAACGCAGGTGGCGCGGGCGGCTCAGAGGCCGAGCAGGGTGCGGATCTCGGACTCCGTGCGCGCCCGCATCAGCTCCAGCGACAGCGGCTTGTCGAGAGCGCCGTGACGGCGGAACTTCGGCCAGAACTGGCGCAGGTGGCCGACGGCGCGGGCACCGAGATCGGCGAGCGCCTCCGCCGCGAAGCGGCGGACCTCGGCCGCTTTCTCCCCGGCCGCGGGCTCGGCCGCGCCGAGCACCTGGCCGAACAGCCACGGCGCGCCGATCGCGTGCCGCGCGAGCATGACGGCGGCCGCGCCGCCGTCCAGGAGGGCGAGCGCGGCCTCGCGGCCGTCCACGTCGCCGGAGGCGACCACGGGGACGGGAAGCTCCGCGGCGAGGGCGAAGGTCATCGCGTGGTCGGCGTGCCCGCGGTAGAGCTGCGCCGCCGTCCGCGGGTGGATGCACACGGCGGCCGCGCCGGCCGCGACGAGCCGCGGCGCCGTGCGGCGCCCAAGCTCGTCGCCCTCGCGCAGCCCTGCCCGGATCTTGACGGTCACCGGGACGCCGCGCCCCGGCGCGGCGCCTTCGACGGCACGCGCCACCGCCGCGACGATCGCCGCGGCGCGGTCCGGCTCCGCGAGCAGTGCCGCGCCGGCGCCGGTCTTGACGACCTTGCGCACGGGGCAGGCCATGTTCAGGTCGACGAGGTCGGCGCCGGCGGCCACGGCTCGCCCGGCGGCGTCGGCGAGCACGTCGGCGTCGGCGCCGAAGAGCTGGAAGCCGAGCGGGTGCTCGTCCTCGCCGTGGGCGAAGTAGCCGAGAGTACGCCGGTTGTCGTAGTGCACGCCGTAGGCGGAGATCATCTCGGTGAAGACGAGGCCCGCGCCCCAGCGGCGCACGCTGCGCCGGAGCGCCGGCGTCGTGAGGCCGGCCATCGGCGCCATGAAGAGGCGCCGGTCCAGGCCGAGGCCGCCGATCGTCAAGGGACGGAGCAAAGGATCGCCGCCGGGCGTCTCCGGTCCGGCCGCGGAGGACGGCGAGCCGGACGCGGTCACGCCCGTCACACCTGTCGCCTCAGCCCCGCTGCTGGCGCCGCATCACGATCTCGATGCCGCGCAGCGTGAGGAGTTGGTCGACGGTCTCGATGACGTCGGTGTGGCGGGCGATCATCTCGGCGAGGCCCCCTGTTGCGATGACGCGCGCCTTCACGCCCAACTCGGCCCAGATCGCATGCACGACGCCCTCGACCTCACCGGCGAACCCGTACACGGCGCCGGACTGCAGGGCCTCGGTGGTCGACTTGCCGATCGCGTGCTCGGGCTCGATCAGCTCGACGTTGATGAGCTTGGCGGCGCGCGCCGTAAGCGCCTCCAGCGAGACCTCGATGCCGGGCGCGATGACGCCGCCGAGGTAGTCGCCCTCGGCGGAGATGACGTCGAACGTGGTGGCCGTGCCATAGTCCGCGACGATGCACGGCCCCCCGTACATCTCGTAGGCGGCCACGGCGTTGACGATACGGTCGGCGCCCACCTCTGACGGGTTCCTCGTGGCGATCCGCATGCCGGTACGCGCGCCCGGGCCGACCACGAACGCCTCGACATCCAGGTGCTTCTCACACATCTCGACCCACTGCTGGGTCAGGCGGGGGACGACGGAGGCGATGCCGACCTCGTCGATGACCTCTCTGAGCCGCCGGCCCTTGAGTGAGAAGAACCCCTGCAGGAGGCCGGCGATCTCGTCGCTCGTGCGGTGCCTCACGGTGGCGATGCGCCACTCGTCGACGACGGCGCCGTCGTCGATCACCCCGAGGTGGGTCTGCGTGTTCCCGACGTCGACGACCAGCAGCACGGTCAGACCTCCAGGTCGAGGGCCAGGTCGATCCACGGCGCGCGCGAGGTGAGGGCGCCGACAGAGATGACGTCCACGCCGGCCTCGGCGAGCTCGCGCACGCGCTCGAGCCGCACGCCGCCGGAGACCTCGACGATGGCCCGGCCGGCGACGCGGCCGACGGCCTGCCGGACCGTCGCCGTGTCCATGTTGTCGAGCAGCACGATGGTCGCGCCGCACGCGAGCGCCTCGTCCAGCTGCTCGAGCGTATCGACCTCGACCTCCAGTGCGTGCAGGTGCGCCGCGCCGGCGCGCACGCGCTCGATCGCGGCGGTGACGCCCCCCGCCGCGGCGACGTGATTGTCCTTGATCATGGCGCCGTCGAAGAGGCCGAAACGGTGCGGTGTGCCGCCGCCGTGCACGACGGCCTGCTTCTCGAGGGCGCGCAGTCCGGGCGTCGTCTTGCGCGTCGCGGCGATGCGTGACCTGGTGCCGGCGGTCTCGGCGACGTACAGCGCCGTCAGCGTCGCCACGCCGCTCATCCGGCACAGGAAATTGAGCGCGGTGCGCTCGGCGGCGAGGATGGCGGAGAGAGGGCCGCGCAGCCAGGCGATCGTCTCGCCGGCGCCGAAGCGCTCGCCGTCCTGGACGAGGACGTCCACGGCGAGCGCCGGATCCACCAGCCGCGTCGTCTCCTCGAGCGCCGCCACGCCGGAGAGCACGCCGGCCTCGCGCGCCACGACGCCGGCGGCGCCGTCGCCGGCGAAGACCGAGCCCGTGAGGTCGCCGTAGCCGGCCAGGTCCTCGCGCAAGGCGCGCCGGGCCGCCGTCCGCGCCGCCACGCGGTAGCTGCGCTCGCTCATCCGCGTCGTCCCGCGCTCAACCGCCGGCCTCCCTGTCGTGCGCCGGCAGCCGCAGCGTGATGTGCCGGCGCCAGTTCGCATCGTCAAGCGCCGGGAGGTCGTCGCGCAGGTGCACTCCACGCGACTCCCGGCGCAGCAGCGCGCACTTGGCGACCTGCGTACCCAGCGTGAGCATGTTGAGCAGCTCGTACTCCGCCTGGCCCTTGTGCTCGAAGCGCAGCTCCGACGTGAGCTCGCCGAGCTGGCTGAGCGCCACCGTGAGGTCGGTCTCGCGGCGCAGCACGCCGACCTGCCGCTGCATGATGCCGGTGAGGCGCCTGCGGGCGCCGGCCGTATCGCTGCCGTCGCCGGCGGGCCCCGCCTCCGGGATGCCGAAGCTCAGGCGGCGCACGTCCTCGCCGAGGCGGCCGATGTAGCGGTCGAGGTCGCGGACGACACGGTCGGAGAAGACGAGGCCCTCGAGCAGCGAATTGCTGGCAAGACGGTTGGCGCCGTGGACGCCGGTGCTCGCCACTTCGCCGCTGGCGTACAGCCCGGGCACGGTCGTCCGCCCCCACACGTCGGTGACCACTCCGCCGATGAAGTAGTGACACACCGGCGCCACCGGGATGAGCTGCGTGGCGAGGTCGAGGTCGTACTCGCGCAGGCCCGCCGACACCCTCGGGAAGCGCTCCTGAAGCCAGGGCGCGTCGAGGTGGGTCGCGTCGAGGTACACGTGGTCGGTGCCCTCCTGGCGCATCTCCGCGACCATGCCGCGCACGACGACATCGCGCGAGGCCAGCTCGCCGCGGGAGTCGTAGGCAGTCATGAAGCGCTCACCGGCGGCGTTGCGCAGGTAGGCGCCCTCACCCCGCAGCGCCTCGGTGATGAGCTGTACGGTCTTCTGACCCGGGACCGCGAGCCCCGTGGGGTGGAACTGCACGAACTCGAGATCGCGGATGGCGGCGCCGGCGCGATACGCCATCGCCACGCCGTCGCCGGTCGCGACCAGCGGGTTGGTCGTGCGCCCGTACACCTGTCCGGCGCCGCCGGTCGCGAGCACGGTCACCATGGCCACGTTGAGCGTGAGCCCGCCGTCGGCAAGGTTGAGCGTGAGCGCGCCGACACAGCGACCGTCCACGGTGAGCAGGTCGATGACGAACTCATCCTCGTACAGCTGCACGCGGCTGCCGACGCGAGCCGCTTCGGCGAGGGCGCTCGAGACCTCGCTGCCGGTGGCGTCACCGCCCGCGTGCACGATGCGCGGCTGCGAGTGCGCGCCCTCGCGGCCGAGCACGATCTGCCCTTCGACCTTGTCGAACCGGGGACAGATCTCCATGAGCTCGCGCACGCGATCCGGGCCCTCGTCGACCAGCACGCGTACGGCCTCCTCGTCGCAAAGGCCGGCGCCCGCCTGCACGGTGTCGGCGAAATGCAGGTCGGGTGAGTCACTGGGTCCGATCGCCGCGGCGATGCCGCCCTGGGCGAGAAAGGTCGTCGTGTCGTCGAAGGTCGACTTGGTGAGCAGACCGACCCGCCAGCGGCGCGCGGCGCCGATGGCCGCGGTGAGCCCGGCGATGCCGCCGCCGAGCACGAGGACGTCGAAGCTCCGCCGGTGGAGCTGCTCCCCGGAGCGGCTCGCCACGTACGGCCGGGTCATGACCCTCCCGTCAGCGCCAGCTCGTCATCGCTCACCGCTCACCCTTCCGTGGCGTCCAACAGTCTCACCCGCTGGGTGCGAGCGGTCGCCCGCGCCAGCCCGGCGACGTCGATGTCGGGCATGCCCCTGGCGTGCTGCCACACCTCGGCGAGGGGCACGAGCACGAATGCGCGCTTGACCATGCGCGGGTGCGGGAGCGTGAGCTCGGGGTCGTCAGACTCGACGTCCTGGAAGAGCAGTATATCGATATCGAGCGTGCGGGGGCCAAAGCGAAGCTCTCGCACGCGGCCGTGTTCGCGCTCGATGCGCTGGCACTGCTTGAGGAGGTCGAGCGGCTCCAGCCCTGTCTCGACGCACACCACCTGATTGAGGAAGGCGTCCTGGTCGGGAAGGTCCTGCGGGGCGGTCTCGTACATGCCGGAGGTGGCCACGACGGTGGTCGCCGGAAGCGCCGCGATCGCTTCGCGGGCGGCGCGCAAGTACGCGACCCGATCGCCCTGGTTCGAGCCGAGCGACACGAAGACGCGCCTTCCCGACGGCGCGCGGAGCGGTGCCCCTCCGACGCCCCGCTCGATAGCCCGCCTTCGGCGGCTATTCACGAGAGGCGCACCACCTCGACGCGGGCCGCATGGATCGGCAGTGACACCGGCGGAGCGACCTTGCTCACCGCCACCTCCACGAGCACCGGGTCGAACTCTTCCCAGAGGCCGTCGCAGAGGACGGTGGCGAGCCGCTCAAGGAGGTGGAACTCGTGGCCCTCCACCACGCCGCGCACGTAGTCGACGATCCGGCTGTAGTTGACCGTGTCGGCGAGGTCGTCGCTTTGGCCGGCGCCCCGCGCCTGGGGGTCGAGGCGAACGTCGACGACCAGAGTCTGGCCGATCGCCCGCTCCTCCGCCGTCACGCCGCAGCGCCCGCGCAGTTCGATGCCGTCGAGGATGATGGACAGGCTTTGCGTCATGCTGGTGCCTCCCGCAGGTCCGCCGGCCGGTGGCCGCTCACAGGGGCGGGGCGCCCTCGCGAACGGCGAGCGCGACCCGCAACGCCTCGAAGTTGGGTCTCACGTCGTGGACGCGGAACACGTGTGCGCCCGCGAGATAACCGATGACGGTCGTCGCGACGGTGCCGGTGATCCGATCTTCCGGCTCCGCCCCGAGGATCGCGCCCAGGAACCGCTTGCGCGACGTCCCGAGAAGCACGGGGCGGCCAAGCGCGGTGAACCGAGAGAGGCCGTCGAGGAGCGCGAGGTTGTGCGCGATCGTCTTGCCGAACCCGATGCCGGGGTCGATCAAGACTTGCTCCTCGCGGACGCCGCGGGCGAGCGCGAAGATGAGCCGCTCCTCGAGAAAACGCAGGACCTCGTCGACCACGTCGTCGTAGCGCGGGTCCTCCTGCATCGTCTTCGGCATGCCCTGCATGTGCATGATGCAGATCGGGCAGCCCGCCTCGACGACCACGTCGATCATGGCGTCGTCGTAGCGCAGCGCGCTGACGTCGTTGATGATCGCCGCGCCCGCGGCCAGCGCCCTGCGGGCGACGTCAGCCTTCATCGTGTCCACGGAGATGGGGACGCCGACACGGCCGGCGAGCGCCTCGATCACCGGAAGGACGCGGCGGAGCTCCTCGTCCAGGGAAACGGGCTCGGAGCCGGGCCGCGTCGACTCGCCGCCGATGTCGACGATCGAGGCGCCCTCACGCACCAGCGTGAGGGCCTGCTCGAGCGCGGCGTCGGCGGCGAGGAACCTGCCGCCGTCGGAGAAGGAATCGGGCGTGACGTTGACCACGCCCATGATGCTCGGAAAGGACAGGTCGAGGCTGAACGTCGGCGTGGCCGGCAGCATGGCTGGGACGTCAGTGCGGCGCGTTGATGAGGGCGAACACCTCGGCGCGCGTGGCCTCGTTGCTCTGGATCAGGCCGCGCACGGCGCTGGTGACGGTCTTGGCGCCCGGCGTACGCACCCCGCGCATGCTCATGCAGAGGTGCTCGGCCTCGATGAGGACGAGGGCGCCGGTCGGCTGCAGGGAGACCTCGATCGCATCCGCGACCTCGCTGGTGATGCGCTCCTGCAACTGGGGTCGCGCCGCGACCCGGCGGACCACCCGCGCGAGCTTGCTGAGCCCGGCGATGTGTCCGTGCTCGCTCGGGATGTACGCCACGTGCGCGCGGCCGTGGAACGGCAACAGGTGGTGCTCGCAGATCGAGTAGAAGTCGATGTCCTTGATGAGCACCATCTCGCGATGGTGGTCACCGGGGATCGCCGTGAGCAGGTCGGCCGGGTCGGGGGCGCCGATGCCAGAGAAGATGTCGGCGTACATGTCGGCGACGCGCCGCGGGGTCTTGAGCAGCCCCGGGCGCTCGG
This sequence comes from uncultured Thermoleophilia bacterium, assembly GCA_963699725.1. Taxonomy (GTDB): domain Bacteria; phylum Actinomycetota; class Thermoleophilia; order UBA2241; family UBA2241; genus CAIXSE01. The sequence continues at coordinate 5,640 of CAVOVA010000024.1, read as the reverse complement.
GGTCATCACCGATGCCCTCGAGGATGAGGCGGACGCCGGCCTCTATCTTGTCGCGGTCCACGTGGTGGTCTGAGCCCCCCGCCGGCGGCTCAGGTCGCCTCGGGGTTGACGGGATTGACGTGGGCCGGCTTAGGCACGGGCGGCTGCTTGACGCGCGACCGCTTCTCGGCCTCCGGCGACGCGGTCCGGCGTCGCGCCGCCTCCTTCTCGTCGCGCTCGCGGAAGACCTCGTCTTCGGGCAGGCCGTCCACCAGCCCCTGGAACTCCGAGGCCTCGATGGTCTCGCGCACGATGAGGATCTTGCTGATGTTGTCGAGCAGCTCGCGCTTCTCGCTCAGCAGGTCCTTGGCGCGCTGGTGCGCCTCTTCGATGATGCGCCTGATCTCGTCGTCGATCTGCTTGGCGATCTCCTCGGAGTAGTCGGCCTGCTGCTGAAACTCGCGTCCGAGGAACGGCATCGACTGGTCGTGGCCCAGTGTGCGCGGGCCGAGCTCCTCGCTCATGCCGTAGCGCATGATCATCTGCTTGGCCGTCGCCGTCGCCTTCTCGAGGTCGTTGGCGGCGCCGGTGGTGATCTCGCCGAAGACGACCTCTTCGGCGGCGCGTCCGCCGAGCGTCATGGAGAGCGTGTCCATGAGCTCCTGTTTGGTGGTCAGGAACTTGTCCTCGGTCGGCAGCGAGATGGTGTAGCCGAGCGCCTGACCGCGGCTCACGACGGAGATCTTGTGCACCGGGTCGGTGAACTCGAGGAAGTGACCGACCAGCGCGTGGCCCATCTCGTGGTAGGCGGTGATCGCCTTTTCCTTCTCGGTGATGATGCGTGTCTTCTTCTCGGGACCGGCCAGCACGCGCATGATGCCCTCTTCGAGCTCGGCCATGCCGATGAGCTTCTTGCCGTGCCGCGCCGCGAGAAGCGCCGCCTCGTTCACGAGGTTGGCGAGGTCGGCGCCGGTGAAGCCGGGCGTCTGGGCCGCGAGCGCGTCGATGTCGATGTCCTTGTCGATCGGCTTGCCGCGCGAGTGCACGTCGAGGATCTGCTTGCGGCCCGGCCGGTCCGGCCGGTCCACCACGATCTGCCGGTCGAAGCGCCCGGGGCGCAACAGGGCCGGGTCGAGGATGTCGGGGCGGTTGGTGGCGGCGATGAGGATGATGTTGTCCTTCATCTCGAAGCCGTCCATCTCGACGAGCAGCTGGTTGAGCGTCTGCTCGCGCTCGTCGTGGCCGCCGCCCATGCCCGCGCCGCGATGGCGGCCGACGGCGTCGATCTCGTCGACGAAGATGATGCAGGGCGCGTTCTGCTTGGCCTGTTCGAACAGGTCGCGCACGCGCGAGGCGCCGACGCCGACGAACATCTCGACGAAGTCAGAACCGCTGATGCTGAAGAACGGGACGCCGGCCTCGCCGGCGACGGCGCGCGCGAGAAGCGTCTTGCCGGTGCCGGGCGGGCCGTACAACAGCACGCCCTTGGGGATGCGGGCGCCGAGTTGCTGGAACTTCTTCGGGTTCTCGAGGAACTCCTTGATCTCGTGCAACTCCTCGACGGCCTCCTCGGCGCCGGCGACGTCCTTGAACGTCACTTTGGGCGAGTCGACGCTGACGCGCTTGGCCTTGCTCTTGCCGAAGCTCATGACCTTGGAGCCGCCACCCTGCATCTGGTTCATGATGAAGAACCAGAACCCGATGATCAGCAGGATGGGCAAGATGGTGAAGAGGGCGCTCGTCCACCACGCCGACTTGGGGCTGGTGGCGTCGTAGGGCACGTTGTACTGGTTGAGGAACGCCGTGGTCGCGGCCGGGTCGGTGTAGGCGACGCCATACTGCGCCGACTTGCCCTCCGCGTCCTCCTGGAGTGTGACCTCCATCGTCTGGTCCTTGACGTTCAGGACCACGGACGAGACCTTGCCGTTGACGACGTCCCTGGTGAAGCTGGGCTGGACGTCCTTCTCAGCGGGCGGATTGACCGTCCCGGTGGACACGGCCACCTCGGTGTCGCTGCTCCGGATCTCCTCCTCGAGGGCTGCCGTGTCGGTGATCTTCGTCACGTAGTACTGCTGGCCGCCCGTCTGCGTGACCTGCGCGGCGCCGGCCTGAGGATCGATGACGACGTTCTTGATGATGTCGTTCTGGAGGTCGCTCTGAAGCACGGCGAGCGTGGTGTTGAACGGCGCCGCGTAGATCGCCTTGGGCGTGTCTTCGGCGTTGTTGCCCGAGATGACCCACTCGATGAACATCGCCACGATGATGACGATGAGGATGGGGAACAGCGCGCTACGGATGAATCGGCTCACGGTGACCCTTCTGGACGGGTGCGGACCACGGGGACGGCGGCGCGGCCCGTTGTACCTGCAAATCGACAGTCCGGTGAAGGTAGCATACCCGTCCTATTACAGCAAAGAACCCGCCTGATCGACGATCTCGGCGGCGGCTTCGGGGGTGAGGACGCCGATGAAATCCAGCGTCCGGAAATGGTCGGCAAGGTCCAGGCCGTACCCGACCACGAACTTGTCGGGGATCTCGAACCCCACGTAGCGGCACGGGATCTCCGTACGCCGCCGCGAGGGCTTGGTGAGCAGGGCGCAGATCTCCAGCGACGCCGGCTTGCGGCTGCGCAGGTTCTTGAGCAGGTAGCTCAGCGTCAGCCCGGAGTCGATGATGTCCTCGACGATGATGACGTGGCGGCCGGCGATCTCGAGGTCGAGGTCCTTCAGGATACGCACCACTCCCGAGGAGTCCGTGGACGAGCCGTAGCTTGAGACGGCCATGAAGTCGAGCGCGACCGGGACCTCGATGCGCCTCGCGAGGTCGGCCATGAAGAAGACGGCGCCCTTGAGCACGCCGACGAGGAGCAGCTCCTTGCCCTCGTAGTCGCGCGTGATCTGGGCGGCGAGTTCGTCGACGCGGGCCGCCAGGGCGGCTCGGTCGACGAGCACCTCATCGATCGGCACGTTCAAGTTCCCTCCTGGAAGACGTGCAGGGTCAGGACACTACTGTGGGCCACCCGGTAGCCTTGCGCAACCCTGCCGGGCGCCGCCGCGGGGCTGGCCGTGCCCGCTGTGGCGACCGCGGCGCGACCGACCCACGCAGCATGGCCGTCCACGTCGAGCAGCGGGACCAACGGCCGCTCTCCCGAGGGGACGCGCGCCGCCGCGAGGTGGCGCGCCACCGTCGTCTCGGCGCCGAGCCCCTGCGGCGCGAAGCGTTCGCCGCGGCGCGGGTGGCGCAGCGTGACGCGCCGCGGCCGCACGCCGAGTCCGGCGAACGCCTCGCCGGCCGCGGCGGCCCGGCGGTCGAAGACCGCGCCGGGCAGGAGCCGCGCCCGCCAGGCGCGGCCACAGAACGCGACCGACACGCCGGCGTCGCCGGCGCCCGCGAGGACCGCGCCGTCGACCACGGCCGGGGAGCACTCGTGCGGCGGGCGGACGGCGCGGATGCGCAGCAGTCCCGCGCCGCGGACCGCCTCAAGCCCGCGCCCGAGGCTCACCCGGCCGGCATCGTCGGCGCGCGTCGCCAGCCGCTGAATCGCCGCGACCAGCCGGCGCTCCACGAGGGCCTCGCCGCCCATCGCCTCGCGGACGAGTTCGTGTACCAGGAGCGCCCGCAAGGCCGGCGGCTCGGCGGCGAGAGCGGCGAGCTCGATCGCGACGACCTCGCCCGGCGCGGCCGGCCGCGTCACACGCCCTCGCGCCTCGGCCGCGACGGCGGCCAGCACCCCGGCCTCGGCGGCGGCCTGTTCCGCCGTTGCCGCAAGCGTCTCGGCGAGGCGCGGGTTGAGGGACTCCAGCCGCGGCAGCACCTCGAGGCGCAGCACGTTGCGCGCGTATACCGGAGCCGCGTTGGTGACGTCTTCGCCGTACTCGATCCCCGCGGCGTCGCAGCACGCCCTGATCTCGGCGGATCCCAGGCAGAGCAGCGGCCGCGCCAGGTCGCCGTCGCGCGGCAGCATGCCGGCGAGGCCGCGCGTCGAGGCGTACTTGGCCAGCCGATAGAGGATGGTCTCGGCCTGGTCGTCGCGGTTGTGGGCCGTCACCAGGACGTCGTGGCCGTTCTCGGCGGCGAGCCGGCGCGCGCAGTCGTACCGCAGATCGCGGGCGCGCGCCTGGAAGTCGCCGCCCGACAGGTCGTCGCGCACGCGCTCCACGTGCAGCGGCAGGCCGGCGGCGGCGCAGGCGCGCTCCACGATGTGGCGGTCGCGGTCGGAGTCGGCGCCGCGCATCCCGTAGTCCACGTGCAACGCCGCAAGGGTCAGCCCGAGGCCCAGGCGGCGGTCCATCCCGGGCAGCAGCGCGAGCAGCGCCATCGAATCGGCGCCGCCCGAGAGCAGAAGCAGGGCGCGCTCGCCGGGACGCAGCGCGGCGGTCCGCTCCGCGTACTCGGCGGCGCGGCGCTGGAGCCGGAGGCAGGCGGCGGAGAGGCGTGCCACCGCAGCCTCAGGAGGGGACAACAAGGTGGGTGCGCACGATGGGCGTGTCGGCGCCGCGAAGAGCGTCGTACGGTCCGGCACAGCCACAGGGGGCCGTGTTCGCGACGAGCAGAAGGGGCATCGGGCCTCCCTGGGACCACGCTTCGGGGTGCACCGAGCATAGCAGACGAGCGCCGTCGGGACGGTCGACCGTTGCCTTGGCGGGCAACGGCAGAACGATGGTCCCGGAACACCCGGGATGTACCATGTGCCACAAGTAACAAGCCACTGGGGGCGGGCCTCGGGGGCTGTCAAAGGAGGGGTCACAGATGTCCAGCAAGATCGTACGACTCTGTCTACTGCTCGGTGCCGTCGTGCTCTTGGTCGCGCTCGCGGCCGGCCCGGCGCTGGCCGCGGGCGGCGTGACGCTGGAAGTCACGCTCGGGAAGTTGATCGCCGGCGACAGGTCGCTGTCCGATCCAGACGGCCAGTCCTGCGCTGACTGTCACCTCCCTGCCGCGGGGTACGCCGACCCCGATCAGGACCTGCCTGTCTCCCAGGGCGTCGATCCAGCCGACTTCGGCGGGCGCAACGCTCCCACCTGGGCGTACACAGCCTGGAGCCCGATTCTCCACTTCGACGGCGACGCTTGGGTCGGCGGCATGTTCTGGGACGGTCGCGCCACGGGTTCGGACGACTTCAGCCCACTCGAGATGCAGGCCATGGGCCCATTCCTCAACCCGGTCGAGATGCAGAACGAGTCGGAGGCTGAGGTGATTCGCGAGGTCAGGGCTGCACCGTACGCCACGCTCTTCCGCCTCGTCTACGGCCCGGACAGCCTCGACGATGTCGACGCGGCCTACGACAACGTGGCCCGCGCGATCGCCGCCTATGAGTCATCCCAGCTCGTCAACACGTTCAGCTCCCGCTACGACGCCTACATGGCCGGGAACAAGAAGGCTCTCAATGCGCAGGAGAAGAGGGGCCTCGAGCTCTTCAACGGCCAGGCGCTGTGCAACCAGTGTCACCCGAGTGAAGCGGGGCCCTACTCGAACGGTCTCGCCGAAGGCAAGGCGCTGTTCACCGACTACACCTACGACAATCTCGGCCTCCCGCAGAACCCGGCGTTCGGGCTGCCGCCGCTCAACTTCGACATTGGCGACGTCGACAAGGGTCTCGGCGACTTCCTGCGGACGACCGAGGGAGAGACTCGGGACTACAGCGCCTACGCGACGGCGCCG
>CAVOVA010000023.1:0-14027 GCA_963699725.1 uncultured Thermoleophilia bacterium | reverse complement strand
GACCCACCTCGCGTTCGCGCGCCCCTGCCTTGCCCAGGCGGCGCGGCGCGGGGCGAGCGAACGCTCTCCGGCGCACGGGAACGCGACCGACCGACGACGACAGGGCTGAGGCCGTGCGCAGGCGGCGCCCGTCACGGTGACTTGACCGTGCCACCCGTGCATGCTCGTGAAGACTCCGGGCCGATCGCGGTGCCGGACTATTCCTTCTCTCCGCTCGCAACGAAGAAACGCGGCCTTTCTCCGGTCTATCTGACAGAAGGGAAGGTGCGTCTGATGCTCCCGGAAAGGCGGATCGATGTGCGTGCTGGCAGCCCACGATCGGGCCGTCGCCACGGTGTTCGCCACGGCAACGGCCCCGCGTGCGTCCATCACGGGTACGTTCACTTGTGAGCGGCTCAGGCGGCCGGAAGGAGGGGCTGCCGTGCCTGCCTTCGCCGGGCGTACCGAGGAAGTCGACGCGGACGTCCTGGCCGCCGCGCAGCACGGCGACGACGAGGCGTTCGTGGACATCATGCGGCACTACGACCGCCGGCTGCGGATCGTCGCCTTCCACGTCTTGGGCGATCGCCAGCTGATGGACGACGTCCTGCAAGACGTCACCCTCAGGGTCTACCGCTCGCTGGCGCGCTTTCGCGGCGAGTCCGCGCTCGGAACCTGGTTGTGCCGCATCACCTACCGCGCCGCCTGCGATGCGATGACCCGCGCGGATCGCCTGCGCCCGCTCCCGCTGGACGAACTGCCCGACCCTCCCGACCCGGCGCCCGACCTTGCCGACGCCTTGGCGACGCGGACCGCTCTGGCGGAGGCATTCGCCGCCCTCCCGCCGGAGCAGCGCCTGGCGGTGCTGCTGGTGGACCGCGAGGGCTACGACTACACGACGACCGCGACGATCCTCGGCGTGCCGATGGGGACCCTGGCCTCCCGTCTGAACACGGCCCGGACGACCCTCCGACGCCGCCTGACGTCATCGATGAGCCTCGAGGCGGACTGATGGACGAGTCCCGCGACACTGAATTGGGCCGGCGGCTGGAAGACCTGATCGAGCCCGATCACGGCGCCGACTACTGGCAGGACGTGCGCCTGCAGGTCGCCGAGGCTTCGGCGGACGGCAGGGCGCCCCGGCTTCGGCGCGCGGCTGCGCGCAACCCTGGCTCGCCGTCCGCTGCGTCTGGCGATCGCCGCGGCGGCGATCGCCGCGCTGGCCGCCGCCGCGCTCCTCGTCGGCCTTCCGCGTACGCTGGGTCCGCAGCCCGTCAGCGCGACCGAAGTCCTCGAGAGGGCGTTCGCGGCGTACTCCTCCGGTCGCACGTGGCAGGCGGACGTTGTCATGAAGTACCCCGCGAACGAGATGTTGGAGACACCGGCCCGCTATGGTTTCGCTCGCTATCGGGTGCTGCGGGATACGGGACGGCAGCTACCGCGCGACAGCCTACGAGGGGAGCGGAGCGGATCGTCACGCCACCGATATCATCACCTACGACGCTGTCGACTGGCGTGCTTCGCACCGGCGACGGCCGCAAGCTGCTCGTCGAGGAGGGCCATCCGCTCGGACCGCCTGACGCCTGGCTGGATCCGCTGGGTCACGTCGACCTGGGCGCGACGCTGCGCGCCGTGGCGGCTTCGGGGAAGCTGAGGCTCGCCGAGACGGTCACCGACGGCCGACCGGCCTGGACACTCACGTGCACCAAGGGCGAGATGGCCGGGCTGCCGCCGTCCAATGTGTCCTGGCCGGTGTACACGATCACGGTGGACAAGCAGACGTGGATGCCGATCCGGTTCCAGGAGGCGAAAGCGGGCACCGTCACTGCTCGACGTCCGCGTCCGCAACGTGCGCATCGACGAGCCGCTCCCCGAGGACGCGTTCACCTTGCGGGCGTCTTCGGGGATGTCGGTCAAGCGGGAGGATTCGGGGTTCAGGCGTGTCGCGCTCGACGAGGCCGTGACCGTGCCGGGCGTGACGCCGCTCGTGCCCGGCGTCGTGCCCGACGGGTACAAGCTGACGAGCGTGGCCGTCGCCGCCCGATCGCGCACCGACAACGGAATGGTCATGGCTCGGCACGTCTTCGCGCTGCAGTACACCGCCGGCTTCGATGCGCTGACCGTCTCGACGCGCACGATCCACGACGAGTACTACACGGCCGACGACGACCCTGTCGACGAGGCCGCCGATCCAACCTGGTCGAAGCTGGCGCGCAGGGAGGTCACGCTCGCCTCGGGCGCCTACGCGGGGGTCACGGCCAGGATCCTTGTGGCGACGCCGTGGTCCACGCCTCACCTCTGGGCGGTGAAGGACGGCGTCCTGCTGACGATCGCCGGCGGGGCTACCGGCGAGGAGCTGCTGGCCATCGCCGAGTCGCTGCAGGTCTATCCGACCGCCACCCCGTCGCCGGCTGACTAGCCTCGTCGGCTCCGAAGAAACGCCCCTCCATCCCGGTCTGTCTTCGTGAGGGTTCAATCCCCAGCGAAGCAGAGGAGGGGTCATGAAGTCGCGCTTCACATACGGGCCCGTGACAGCAAGCAGACTGACGTTCGTCGTGATGCTCGCACTGGCCGCTCTGCTGGGTCTTGCCGTCGGCGCCGGTCGCTGGACGTGGGTCGGCGATGCACCCGCGGCAGTCGAGGATGGCCTTCCCGCCGACGAGGTCTATCGCCGGGCCGTGGAAGGGATCGTGAAGATCGTCGCGTTCGATGTCCGCGACGGCGACTACGTGACCGCGTGCGGCGAGGCCGGGAGCGGCTTCGTGGTCGCAGACGACGGGCGCATCGTGACGTGCGCGCACGTGGTGTCCCCTTCCGGCACACCGGTCACCCGGGTGCGCGTCGTGGTCAGGACCGGCGAGCTCGGCGAGCGCAGCCTGGAGGGCGCCGTCGTCGGTGTCGACTGGGCCACCGACATCGCCGTCGTGAGAGTGGACCCGGACGCCGTCGATCTGATGGTCCTGCCGCTCGGCGATTCCGACGGCCTCGAGGTCGGCGACACGGTGTACTCGCTGGGAAACGCTCTCGACTACGACTTCAGCATGACCCAGGGCATCGTCTCCGCGCTCCACCGGGTCCTCCACGGATCCCACGATGCCTTGATCCGGGGCGGCATCCAGCATGACGCCGCGGTGAACGTGGGCGACTCCGGAGGCCCGCTGCTGGACTCGCGGGGTGCGGTCGTCGGCGTGAACCAACAGATCGCGACCCCCGGCGGACAGCCCACCGGCAACGCCGGACTCGCCTTCGCCGTGCCGGCCAGTACGGTCAAGGACGTCCTGCGCCAGTTGCGGACGACCGGCACGGTCGTGCGGCCCTGGATCGCGATCGAGGCGCTCACGATCACGCCCGCCGCCGTCGGGCTGCTGGGCCTCGAGGTGGCTTGCGGCATCCTGGTGGTGGACGTGACGCCGGACGGGCCCGCCGCCGCGGCCGGTCTTCGCGGCGGCGATCGCCAGGTTGCGGTGCCCGGCCAGCCGGGCCGGACCGTCAGGGCCGGTGGCGATGTGATCACTGCGCTGGATGGCCGCGCCGTGCACGACACCGACGACCTCGTCGACTGCGTTCAGGCGCTCAGTCCCGGAGACCGGCTGCCGGTCACGTACGTCCGCGACGGCCGGGCGATGACCACCGTCATCGTCGTGGGCGTGCGGCCCGGGCCGTAGACGAGATCGGCAGGGTCAGCTCAGCTCCCGCTCGAGCGCCCACGCCTTGGCGAGCCGGTCGTACCGCAGGTCGACCACGCGTCCGCCGGCGCGGACGCGCCAGTACGAACGGCTGACGTGGCCGCTCTTCTTCCACCAGCCCGTCTCGATGACCCACGTCTCGAGCACGCGCTCGACCGCGTACCGGCGGCGGCGCCAGACGAAGGCGACCGGACGTCGCGCCCGTTCGTCCCAGGTGACGGCGACCGGGACGGCTTCGCCGCCCGGGCCCGGGCGCCCGGCGCGGGCGCGGGCGCCGCCGCCGCGCCGGCCGGCCGCCGGATCGCCCCGGCCTCCCGCTGTGGCCGGATCCCGCTCACCCCCCGTCGCGGCCTCGCCTTGCGCCCGCCCGCCCTCAGCTTCTTCGCGGCGGTCGGGTCTGTCGCCGGAGGTGGCTTCGCCGCTCGGCATGTGGGACTCCTGACACGAGGATGGACGATGCTGCGGGGTCTCTGAGCGTAACACGAACATATGTTCGCGTAAACGTCGGACGGAAGACCCAGCTTGGGAGTCCGGAGTAGCCGGACGGGCACCGAGCGGCGCCCCGCGTCAGACGGTGACACTCACCTCGGCGAGGTCGTCCACGACGACGTCGGCGCCAGCCCTCGCCAGCTCCGCCGCCTGGCCGAGCCGGTCGACGCCGATCACGAGGCCGAATCCGCCGCGGCGCCCTGCCTCGACGCCGGACAACGCGTCCTCCACTACGACAGAGCGTGCCGCCTCGACGCCGAGCCGGCGTGCCGCCTCGAGGTACATGGCCGGGTCCGGCTTGCCCGGCAGACCGACCTCCGCGGCGACCACGCCGTCCACGCGGACCTCGAACAGATCCGTCGTTCCGGTGACGTCGAGCACCATGGCGGTGTTCTTGCTCGACGACATGAGGCCGACCTTGATCCCGGCGGCGTGCAGCTGGCGGATGAGCGCGACGGTGGAGGGGAAGGTGAGGACGCCGTGCTCCCGGACCTCGGCGTTGAAGAAGGCGTTCTTGCGGTTCCCGAGTCCGCAGACGGTCTCGCGCTCCGGTGCGTCCGAGGGATCGCCCCACGGCAGCTCGATGCCGCGCGAGGCGAGGAAATCGCGGACCCCGTCGTAGCGGGGCTTGCCGTCCACGTAGCGTGCGTAATCGGTGTCGAGGTCGAACGACCGGAGGGCGGGGTCCGGCGCGCCGGTTCCGGGGTCCGGCGCGCCGCCGGCTCCGTCGTCCGCGTTCGCACCGAGGCGGGCGGCGCGCTCCGCGAGGTACGCGTCGAAGAGCCGCTTCCAGGCCGCCGCGTGCACCGCGGCCGTCTGCGTGACGACGCCGTCCAGGTCGAAGATGACGGCGTCGTGCCGGCTCTTCTCGATGCTCACGCGTGGCGGCGTCATCGCCTTCCTCCCTTGCCTCTCATGGCCGCCGTCCATGATAGACCTTCCCCCGGTGCACCCGAGGTCACCCTCGCCATACAGTTGGACGGCTACCCGTGCTGTGAGACTATGAGTGTCAGGTGCCGCCGCGACGCCGGGGGGAGTGGGGATCGGCGCATCAGGCAGCAACGATCAAAGGAGGGATCGTGCATCGAAAACGACATCTTCGTCCAATCGTGGTCCTGCTTCTGGCCGCAGCCGTGGCCGTGCTGGGACTCGCGTGGGCCATGGAGGCGACCGGCGCGGAGAGTCCGTCGCCGATGGCCGATGCCCAGGCAGATAGCGGCAAAGTCGTCTACAGGGTCGGGTGGAACGGCGAGCCCGACAACATCAACCCGTTCATCGGCTACACCTCGCCGGCGTTCGAGATCTGGTATCTCACCTACGACTCGCTCATCGGCTACGACCCCGCCACGCTTTCTCCGATGACGGGCGAGGAGTCCACGGGCCTGGCCACCGACTGGTCGGTGAGCGACGACGGCCTCACCTGGACGTTCACCATCCGCAGCGGCGTCACGTGGCACGACGGTGAGCCGCTTACGGCCAGGGACGTGGCGTTCACGTACAACTACATCATCCAGAACGACATGGAGAACTGGACCGCCTATACCAATCTCATCGAGAAGGCGACGGCGGTCGACGACACCACGGTCGTGTTCGACTGCTCGCAGCCCAAGCCGGACATGACGCGCCACTACGTGCCCATCCTTCCTGAGCACGTCTGGTCGAAGATCGATCCGAAGAAGGCGGCCAGGGGCTACCAGAACGAACCGCCGTATGTGGGCTCCGGCCCCTTCAAGGCGATGGAGTGGAAGAAGAACTCGCACGTCTACCTGGTCGCCAACCCCGACTACTGGGGTGGCGCGCCCAAGATCGACGAGCTCTACTGGCTCTACTTCACCAACGTCGACACCATGCTGCAGGACCTCAAGTCCGGCAATATCGACGCTTCCGTCGACCTGCTGGCCGGGCAGATGAAGCAGCTCGAGAACGAGCCGAACATCACCGCTCGTGCCGTCACCCAGGACGGCTTCAACGAACTGGGCTTCAACTGCTACAAAGACGGGCCGAGCAAGGGGCACCCGGCACTGAAAGACTGGAAGTTCCGGCAGGCGCTCAACTGGGCCGTCGACCTCCAGACGGCCGTCGACGTCGTCTGGCTGGGGAACACCACCCCCGGTACGACGATCATTCCGCCGGACTACTACAACGACCCCGACTGGCACTGGGAGCCGCCGGCCGACGTCAAATACACCTACGACCCCGAGATGGCCAAGCAGAAGCTGGACGAGGCGGGGTACCCAGACTCAGACGGCGACGGGGTGCGCGAGTACAAGGGCGACCCCATCAAGCTCAGCCTCATCGCGCGTTCGGAGTCCCCGGAGAGCCAGCAGATGGCCAAGCTCATCGCAGGCTGGTTCGACGAAGTGGGCATCAAGGTGCAGGTCGAGGTCATGGATGAGGCCACGCTCACCGACAACCGCTTGCTCAACTACGAGGGTGACACCTTCACGCCCGACTACGACATGTTCCTGTGGGGCTGGTACCTCGACTTCGACCCGGGCTCGATGCTGAGCTACTTCACCAAGGACCAGATCGAGAACTGGAGCGACTGCGCCTGGTGGGATCCGGAGTACGAGGAGCTCTACGTCAAGCAGGGCGGCGAGCTCGACCCGGTCCAGCGCAAGGAGTACATCGACCGGATGCAGCAGATCCTCTACGAGCAGACGCCGTACATCGTCACCGACTACGGCCCCGACTTCGAGGCGTACAACACCGGGAAGTGGCAGGGGTACATCGCCGTCCCGGAGCCGAACGGCAACACCATCATGCCGCCCTTCGGCAACGGCGGCTACGTCAACTTCATGAACATCCAGCCGAAGGTGGCCGCTGAGACAAGCGAGAGCGGCGGGTCGAACACCTTCCTGTGGGTGGGCATCGGCGTCGCCGTCGTCGTCCTCGTCGTGGTCCTGCTGCTGGTGCGCAGGAAGCCGCAGGCGACGGAGGAGTGACGCCAGCAAGAGTCTGAGGCGACACCGACGAGAAGGGGCGGGGGTAGCGCCGGAGAGCGCCGCCCCCGCCCCTTCGTCGCTTCAGGCTGAGGACGCTCCCGTGAGTGGCGAGGCGACCGCTGCCGGCTCGAGGTGCGCGCCGCCCGTGTCGGCTGCGCCGCCCGTCCCGTCGGCTCCGGCGGCGGCCAGGCGGACGGCGCGCAGCAGGCGCGCGGCCGCGGAGGCGGCGTCTTCGCGCCCCCCCAGGAAGTCGTGCAGGTCCACGACGCCGGACGAGGCGCGGTGGGCCTCCGTCCACGAGTGCACGAGCAGGGTCTCGTCGATGGAGGCGGCGGGGAGCGGCGGCCGCGGCGGGTCGGCCGCGGCGAGCTCGGCGAGCAGGCCACGCGCGGCCTGCTCGCCGAACGCTCCGCGGCCCACCTCGCGCTCGACGGCGATGCGTCCGCCGCGCGTCCCCCAGAGAGCGATCCATCCGCGGCGCTTCGCCGGGTAGACGAGGACGACGTCGTTGCGCGCGGCGGCGCGCAGCCGGCGCACGCCGCGCAGCGCGCGCTCCAGCGCCTCGCGCTGGTTCTGCAGGCGCGCCGCCTGCTCGAAGGCCAGCGCCTTGACGAGCACGGCCTGGCGCTCGACCAGGCGCTGGTCGAGGTCTTCGGCGTGGCCCTCGAGTACACGGCGCACGTCGGCGACCACGGCTGCATACTCGCCGTTCAGGGGACGGCTGCACGGCGAGAGACAGGCGCCGGTCCCGGCGCGCGGGCAGGCGTGCCCGCGCGCCCGCCGCGCGCACGCCGGCGCTCCCTCGCGGGGCGATCCGCCGGCGCTGCCGGGCGGCTCCGCGTCGCCCCTGCGCGGCAGGTGCGCGCACGTGCGCAGCGGGTAGGCGCCGTTGATGCAGTCGACGAAGCGCCGGGCCACGCTCGCCTTGCGGAACGGCCCCGCGTAGTAGGAGCCGTCGTCGCGCAGGTTGGGCGTCGCGTAGAGGCGCGGGTAGTCCTCGGCGCTGAGCTTGACGTAGTGATAGCTGCTCACGCGCGTGCCGTGGGAGTTGTAGGGTGGCCGGTGCTTGGCGATCAGCCGCCCTTCCAGCAGCAGGGCGCCGAACTCCGAGCCCGTCTCGATCACGTCGATGCGTTCGAGAAGCTCGAGCGCCTGGCGCGCGTAGTAGGCCTGGCGCTGCAGGAAGTGGTCGCGGGTGCGCCGTCGCAGGTTCTCGGCCTTGCCGATGTAGAGGGGGGTCCCGGCGCCGTCGCGCATCACGTACACGCCGGGCGTGGTCGGGACCTTCTCGGTGAGCGAGATCTTGTGGTAGTTGCGGCGCGTCCCCGGCTCGCAGAACCGGGCGACCTCCTCGAGCGTGTTCATCCCCTGCTCCTGCAGCCAGGAGAGGAAGAGCAGGAGCAGCTCGGCGGTCGCCTGGGCGTCGTGCAGCGCCCGGTGCGCGGGTTTGACCCTGGTGTCGAACCGGTAGGCGAGGGCGCTCAGCGAGCAGCGCTGCTGCGGGCACAGCTTGCGCGCCAGGCGCAGGGTGTCGAGCGCCGGCCGCGGAAACGACTGGCCGCGCAGCCGGCCCAGCTCGTAGTCGAGAAAGCCGAGGTCGAACTGCGCGTTGTGCGCGACCAGCACCGAGTGCGCGGCGAAGTCGACGAACTTGGGCAACACCACGTCGATCTGCGGCGCGCCGGCGACGGTCTCGTCGTCGATCCCGGTGATGCCGGTGATCATCGCCGGGATCGGCACGCCGGGATTCACGAGGGCGGAGAAGGTGCCGACCTCCCGGCCGCCCTCGAGACGCACGGCGCCGATCTCGGTGATCTTGGAGAAGCCCGGCGTCGCGCCGGTCGTCTCGAGGTCGACCACCGTGAAGGCGACATCGGCGAGGTCGCGGTGCCGGGCGCGCCACTGAGCGAGCCCGACGTGCACGTCACTCTCCCAGGCGAAGCGCTCGTCGCCCTCGACGATGTCGGCGACGAGCTTGCGCATGAGCTCAGGAGGGCAGTTGGCGACGGGGAAGAGGCGGGGCCATACTTCGCGATAGTCGAGGGCTTCGCCGGCCTGCTCGAGCAGGCTGTGGAACTCATCGACCGTGGTGAACGCAAGCTGCACGCGATAATCCTATTCCGTCGGGGCGACGGATGCACGGGTCTCGAACCGGCGGCATACTTGTATCGTCGTTACGCCCTGCTCGCTGACGGGTAGGAGCGTGACTGAGTTCCCGGAAGCGTGCCCCGGCGCCGCGGCTCCGCCGCCCGGCCGGGGCCCTCGCGCAAGGAGTCACCCCGTGGATGTTGAGAAGCTTCACAGCGAGGTCCTGCGCGCCTTCAACGACTCGTGCGTGATCGCCGCCAGGCAGCAGTACCGCGGCCGTGGGTTTCGCCCTGCGGCCGATGCCTATTACGAGGATAACACGCGTGAGATCGTGGTGCGCTTCGACCTGGCCGGCATGACGATGAGCGACATCGAGCTCCTCGTCGACCGGCGCGAGCTCGTCGTCCGCGGCGAGCGTGCGTTCCCCACTCGCGAAGGCCGCGTCTACCAGCAGGTGGAGATGGACTACGGGCCGTTCGAGCGTCGCGTGCGCCTCATGGTCGACGTCGACCCCGAGGTGACCACGGCGACCTACGAGGCCGGTGTCCTCGAGGTGCGGCTGACACTGGCCGACCGCGAGCAAGGAGCCCGCAAGATAGATATCCAGACCGGGGGAGGTGACGAATGAGCGATCCACAGGAGAACCAGGTCGAAGAGACCGTCGCTCAGGAGATCCCGGCCGTCCTGCCGGTCCTTCCCCTGCGCGACACGGTGGTGTTTCCGGACACCATGATCCCGCTCACCATCGGGCAGGAGCGCAGCATCAAGCTCATCGACGACGTGCTCGCCGGCGACCGCCTGCTCGCCATGGTGACGAGCCGCGACGCCGAGATCGAGACGCCGGGTCCGGACCTTCTCTTCCCGGTCGGCACCGTCGGCCTGGCGCACAAGATGATCAAGCTGCCGGACGGCACGATGCGCATTCTCGTGCAGGGCCTGCAGCGGGTGCGCGTCAAGGAGTACGAGCGCGAGGAGCCGTATCTGGTCGCGCGCACGGAGAAGATCGAGGACGTCACCACCGAGTCGAAGGAGTCGGAGGCGTTGCGCGCCAGTCTGCTGAGTGTCTTCAGCAAGATCGTCGCGCTTGTGCCGTACCTGCCCGAGGAGCTCGAGATGGCGGCGGCCAACGTCGAGGAGCCCGGGCCGCTCACGTTCCTCATCGCCAGCACCATGCGCATCAAGGCGGAGGACAAGCAGGCGCTGCTCGAGGAAGACGACGTCGAGCAGCGCATGCGCAAGCTCATCGGCATCCTCACGCGCGAGCTCGACGTGCTCGAGCTCGGATCCAAGATCCAGAGCGACGTGCGTGGCGAGATCGACAAGAGCCAGCGCGAGTACTTCCTGCGTCAGCAGCTCAGGGCGATCCAGCAGGAGCTCGGCGAGACCGACGAGCAAGAGGCCGAGATCAACGAGCTGCGCCAGAAGGTCGACGAACTGGCGCTTCCGGAGGAGGCCGACAAGGCCGCCCGCCGGGAGCTCGACCGCCTCAGCAACATCTCGCCACAGAGCGCCGAGTACCCCGTGATCCGCACCTACCTCGACTGGATCATCACGCTGCCCTGGAACGTGCACAGCGACGACAACCTCGACGTGGCGCACGCGCGCGGGATCCTCGACCGCGACCACTACGACCTCGAGAAGGTCAAGGACCGTATCCTCGAGTTCCTGGCGGTGCGCAAGCTGAAGGACGACCTGCACGGGCCGATCCTCTGCTTCGTCGGCCCGCCCGGCGTGGGCAAGACCAGCCTCGGCCACAGCATCGCCGAGGCGATGGGCCGCAAGTTCGAGCGCATCAGCGTCGGGGGCGTGCGCGACGAGGCGGAGATCCGCGGGCATCGCCGCACGTACGTGGGGGCGATGCCCGGCATCATCATCCGCGCCATGCGCGACGCCGGCACCGACAATCCGCTGTTCATGATCGACGAGATCGACAAGATGGGCGCCGACTGGCGCGGCGATCCTTCGAGCGCGATGCTCGAGGTGCTCGATCCAGAGCAGAACATCACGTTCCGCGACCACTACCTGGACCTGCCCTTCGACCTCAGCAAGGTGCTCTTCATCACCACGGCCAACCAGCTCGAGCCGGTGCCCGGCCCGCTGCGCGATCGCATGGAGATCATCAACCTCGCCGGCTACACGATCGAGGAGAAGCTCCACATCGCACGCAAGTACCTGGTGCCCCGGCAGATCGAGGCCAACGGCCTGAAGCCGAACCAGGTCGTATTCAAGGACGAGGCCATCGTCGAGATCATCTCGAGCTACACACGCGAGGCCGGCGTGCGCAACCTCGAACGCGAGATCGGGACCGTCTGCCGCAAACTGGCCCGGGAGGTCGCCGAGGCGGCCAACGGCAGCCGCAAGCGCTTCACCGTGAACGTCAAGCGGGTGCACGACCTGCTCGGCCGTCCGCGCCTCTTCAGCGAGGTCAAGCGGCGCACCAGCGATCCGGGCGTGGCCACCGGGCTCGCCTGGACGCCCGTGGGCGGCGACATCCTCTTCATCGAGGCGACGGCCATGCCGGGGACGGGCCACCTGACGGTGACCGGCCAGCTCGGGGACGTCATGAAGGAGTCGGCGCAGGCGGCGATGAGCTACGTGCGCACGCACTCACCGGAGCTCGGCCTCGAAGACGACTACTTCCAGACGCACGACATCCACATCCACGTTCCGGCCGGCGCGATCCCCAAGGACGGCCCGAGCGCCGGCGTCACCATGGCCTCGGCCATCTGCTCGCTGGTCACCGGCACGCCGGTGAACAGCGACGTCGCCATGACCGGCGAGGTGACCCTCACCGGTCAGGTGCTGCCCATCGGCGGCCTCAAGGAGAAGACCCTGGCCGCCCAGCGCGCCGGCATCACCACGGTGATCCTTCCGAGTCGCAACGAGGCCGATCTCGAGGACGTGCCCGAGGAACTGCGCAAGGGCATGACGTTCATTCCGGTCGATCGCGTGGAGCAGGTCTGGCAGGCCGCCATGGGCCTCAGTCTCGACGCGCGCGCGGCCGGCCTCCTCGAGGCCGGCGATCTCATCGAGGAGGCCGGCGAGCTGCTCGAGAAGGCGCGTCGCAAGGCGGGCACCCGCGCCACCGCCGGGGACGGCCCGCCGGCGAACGCGCCGGCCGCCGGAAAGAAGGGCGCGCGCAGAGCCGCCGCCAAGAAGCCGACGCGGAAGGGGTCGGCTCGTCCGGCGGCGAAGGGCAACGCCGCGCCACCCAAGACGGCGCCGCCGAAGACGAAGGGCGCCGCCAAGAAGACCACGGCCGCCCGCGGCCGCAGCGGCCGCAAGAAGTAACGCCGGACCTGCACGAGGTTCGAGACGGGCCGGGGAGGCGTGGCCTCCCCGGCCCTTCCGCTGCCTTCGGCTACCCCTCCGCGTCCCCTGTGCGGAGCCCGCGCCGTCGTCCTCATCGCCAAGACCCTCACCGACCTCGTCTTCGCGGTGCCCGTGCGGCTGCGAGCGGCGCGCATCAAGGCCGCCGCCGCTGACGGTCCGCGCCGCCGCTGACGGTCCGCGCCGCCGCTGACGGTCCGCGCCGCCGCTGACGGTCCGCGCCGCCGCTGACGGTGTGCGCCGCGCTCGCGTGGGTCGCCGGCCTTGCGGTCGTTCCTCCGGGTGCGATAGGCTTGGCACGAGATTCATCCGAACGGATGATTCTGGGAGCGCTCATGCGACGCCGCGCCACAGGCGCAGATCACCGCCGCCGGCGGTGTATGGTGCGCGGTGACGCGTGGTCGCGTACGATTCCGCGGACCAGCGGCGTCGGGGCGGCCGCGCAGGAGGTTTCATGACCGGAGACTTGCCAGGGGGTCGCAGTCGGCGGCCGCCGATCGTTGTCGGCTCGGCGAGAGAGCCTCTGAGCCCGACGGCGGTCCGCATCCTCGAGGCCGCGAAGCGCATTCTCGCCGACAAGGGCTTCTCCGCCCTGACACTGGAGGCGATCGCCGTCGAGGCCGGGGTCAACAAGGCGGCCACGCGGTATCACTTCGGCAGCAAGGATGGGCTGCTGGAGGCCATCGTCGATGAGATCGTACTCGACGAGTGCGCGTCGATGGCGCGTGACATCTCGCCCGACGCGAGTCTCGACGAACGCCTGGACAGCTTCTTGGGCGGCGTTCGCCGCATGGCCGTCGAACCCGCCTCCTTCGGAGGCTTCTTCGACATGCTGCCACACGCGCTCCGCGACAAGGCGTTGCGGGCGCGGCTCATCTACCTCTATGAGGTCTGGTACCAGTGGAACATGGAGTGGCTGGGCGTGGACGCCGTCAGCGACGAGCGCTGGGAGCTGGTCGAGGGGCTCGGACGTCTGATGGCGGCGGCCATCGACGGCATCGCCGTGCAAGCCTCCATCCACGGCGCGGCCTACGACCCCGAACCGACGCTGCGCACCTTCCGGCACTGCCTGAGCGCGGCGCTGCGGTGAGCCGGCGACCCATGGTCGCGGTCGCCTCCGACCGGCGTGCCAACACCTTGCATCGGCCCGATACGCGTGCTAGCGTTCGGCCTATTCATCCGCCTGGATGGATGAATCACATCCGCGAGACGAGCTGCGCCAAACCAGTCGAGGAGGGGGTGTCCAACCGGAACGGGGCGTTCTCGTGGCGGATGCCACGGCGGCCGCCAGACAAGTCTTCATCGTGCGACTGAGGGAGAAGACGCGATGCCTACCGACCAGGAAGCGCTCGAGCTCGAGAGGGAGCTCCCCACACGTCTCGAGCTCGTGAACAGTGATCCGGACCACGAAGGGGGGCAGGCGACCGTGGGAGACCAGGCCCTGCCCGCGTTGGCGGGACTCGCCGTCCCCGCCGCGGGGAGTCGGCCGATGAGGCTGCCTGCACGGCGC
>CAVOVA010000022.1:0-21294 GCA_963699725.1 uncultured Thermoleophilia bacterium | reverse complement strand
CCGCCCAGGTGTACGCCGCCGCGTGGAAGAAGCAGGCCACCGACCCCGCTGTGGGCACCGACTACGCCGTCACGCTCTTCTACAGCGGCGACATCGAGACCGCCCTCAAGCAGATCGAAGCGGTCATCAAGGTCGACCCGGAGTTCCAGAAGGCCTGGCTCAACAAGGGTATCTTCCTCAGCCACGAGGCCAGGATCGCCGAGCAGAGCGGCGACAAGAAGGCGGTCAAGGACCTGACTGGCGAGGCGAAGGCCGCATTCACCGAAGCCGTCGCCATCGATCCCAAGTCGGAG
Source organism: uncultured Thermoleophilia bacterium (assembly GCA_963699725.1). GTDB lineage: Bacteria > Actinomycetota > Thermoleophilia > UBA2241 > UBA2241 > CAIXSE01. The sequence continues at coordinate 21,001 of CAVOVA010000022.1, read as the reverse complement.
GCCGGGCAGCAGGCGGATGCCAGCCTGCAGCAGCTCTAGCAGCACGCGATCGCCGGTACGCGGCCGCCGGGCAGGGACATCCGTCGGCGGCCGCGAACCCTTAGGGTGAGAAGGGGCCGCCCTGCGCGCAGCGGGCGGCGGGCGGCGAGCCGGGAGCGGCACAGCGTGGCCGACACGAGTACAGCAGCAACCTCGCGAGCGGGGCAGGCGCGTCGCGCACCCACCGGTGTGCGCGCGCACGCGCCGCGGCCCCATCTCGGCCGCCTCGCGCTCCTCCTCCTCCTCCTGATCGGCGCCGCCCTGTACGTCTCGCCGCTCCGCGCCTTCTTCGAGCAGCAGGACCGCTTCGAGAAGGCGTCGGCGGAGCTGCAGGCCGCCCGGCGGGACAACGCCGCCCTCGAACGTGAGATAAGGCTGCTCACCACCGAGGCATACATCGCCCAGCGCGCCCGGGCCGACACCACGCTGGTGCCGCCCGGCACGCAGGTCTTCGTGATCAAAGGGCTGCCGGGCAGGGAAGACGAGACGGATCTCAGCGTGGACACGGTTCCGGTGGAGAGTTCGATCTCGGTCCTCGACCGCATCGAGGACCTGTGGCGAACCTTGCTGCACTGAGGCGGGGGTGAGCGGGAGACCTCCGCTGGTGACGGGCGCCGACGCGGCCGTCGTCGCCGGGCAGCTCGGCCGCGCGCCGCACGCGATGAGTCTGGTCGCCGCCCGCTGCCGGTTCGGGTTCCCGACCGTCGTGGAAGACCTTCCCTTCAGTGCTGATGGCCGGCCGTTCCCGACGCTCTACTACTGCACCTGCCCGACGTTGGTCGCCGCCGTCTCCCGCCTCGAGAGCGACGGCGGCGTCGCCGCCTGGACGCGCCGGCTCGCGGCGGACGCCAGGCTCGCCGGCTCGGCGGCGGACGCGGCCGCCGACGCGGCCATCCGCCGGCTGGATCTCGTGCGCGCCTACGAGCTTTCGATGGTGGACGGCGGCGCCTCGCTCGCGACCGGCGTAGGTGGCGTCGGTGACCTGCTCGCGATCAAGTGCCTGCACGCGCACGCCGCCCACGCCCTCGCCCGCCCCGGCTACGCTCTCGGCGAGGCGATCCTGGCCGAAGTGACGGATCCGTGGTGCGACGACCGCCGCTGCGCCGCGCTGCTGCCGGATGGCGGCGCATGAGGATCGCCGTCGTCGACCTCGGCACCAACACCTGCCGGCTGTTCCTCGCGGAGGTCGACGGCGGCAGAGTGCGGCAGGAGGCCCGGCTCACGACCGTGGTGCGGCTCGGCCAGGGCGTCGACGAAGCCGGACGGCTGCATCCCGACGCCGTCGCACGCACCCGGGCCTGCCTTGCGGAGTACGCGCCGCGCCTCGAGGCGTACGAGCCGGAGCGGCGCCTCCTCGTCGCCACGAGCGTCCTGCGTGACGCCGGCGACGGGCGCGAGTTCCTCGCCGCCGTGGAGCGCGACTTCGCCCTGCCGTGGCGCGTGGCGAGCGGGGAAGAGGAGGGCGCGCTGGCCTTTCTCGGCGGTACGTCGTGGCTCGCCGGATCCTCGGAGGCCGGGGGCACTTCCCAGCCCGGCCCGGGCACTCCGCCGCCCGACCCGATCCTGCTCGTCGACATCGGCGGCGGCAGCACCGAGTTCGCCGTGGGCGCCGCCGGGCAGGCGCCGGCGTTCGTGCGCAGCCTCGACGTCGGCGTGGTGCGGCTCACCGAGCGCTTCTTTCACGCCGACCCGCCTCCGGCGGCGCAGGTCGCGGCCCTCTCGAGCCACGTGGCCGCCGCGATCGCCGGGGGCGTGCCGGCCGACATCCGCGCCGCCGTGGGTGGCTCGGTGGGCGTGGCCGGCACGTACACCACGCTGGTCGCCAACAAGCTCGGCATGCTCGAGTACGAGGCGCGGCTCGTCCAGGGGCACCTGCTGACGCTGGCCGAGATCGACGCGGCGATCGAGCGCTTCGCGGGGATGACAAGCGCGGAGCGTGGCCGGCTCCCGGGCATCCAGCCCGGTCGCGAGGACGTGATCCTCGCCGGCGCCCTCATCGCGCGCGAGGCGTGCGTCGCCTTCGAGCTGAACGCCGTCCGCGTCAGCGAGGCCGATCTCCTCGAGGGCGCGGCGCTCGCTCTCGCGGACGGCTGGCTGCACCCGACCTGATCCCGGGGGCGCCCCGTCGCGGCGCCAACCGGTTCCGCCCCCCGACCGTCTGCCTTCTTACGTCATATACTGCAGCCGTGCCGGAGTGGCGGAACTGGTAGACGCCGGGGACTTAAAATCTCCTGTCGCTGAGTGCGGCGTCCGGGTTCAACTCCCGGCTCCGGCACCACGTACGAAGGTGACCATGGCACTCACACACATCGATGGCCTCTTGCTCGACATGGACGGCGTGCTCGCCATGTCGTGGCGGCCGCTGCCCGGAGCGGCGGCGGCCGTGAGGCGCCTGCACGCCGCGGGCGTGCCCCTGCGCGTCCTCACCAACACGACCGCGCTCAGCCGGGCGCGCTTCGGTGCGGTGCTCCGCGAGGCGGGCTTCCCGTTCGCCGACGACGACATCCTGACGGCGTCGGTCGCGACGGGCGCCTGGCTGCGCGAGCAGCGCCCGGGCGCCCGCGTGTTCCACCTCGGCGACGCGCAGCCGGACGACCTCGAGGGCGTCGCTCTCGTCGGTCTCGGAGACGAGCCGGAGGTCGTCCTGCTCTCCGGCTCGGACGAGTCGTTCGCCTTCGAGACGTTCAATCGTGTGCTCGCCGTGCTGCGCGGTGGCGCGGAGCTCGTCGCCATGCACCGCAACCTCTCCTGGATGACGCGGCGCGGCGAGAAACTGGACGCCGGCGCCTACCTGCTCGGCCTCGAGGCGGCCACCGGGCTCGCCGCCGTCGTCGTCGGCAAGCCGGCGGCCGGAGCCTTCCGCGCCGGCCTCGACGCGCTGGGGCTGCCGCCCGAGCGCGTCGCCATGGTCGGCGACGACGTGGAGAACGACGTGCTCGCCGCGCAGGCGCTCGGGATCACCGGCGTGCTGGTGCGCACGGGCAAGTTCCGCGAGGAGACGCTGGCCCGCGTCACAGGCACGCCCGACCACATCGTCGACTCGATCGCCGAGGTGCAGGGGCTGCTCGGGCGCTGAACGCGAGGCGGACGCTCGCACCGGCCGGACTGACGGGCGGTCCGACCTCTCAACTTGTCTTTCCGTCCGTCCGGCCCTAGCATCGAGTTCGTACTTGACCGTGCACGCCGGAGGCCGCGAGGCGGCCCGCCCCGTGCACTCGAAAGGGGCAGTCATGGGCTGGGTAGCTCTCGCCATCGTCATCTTCGTGATCCTGTTCATCGTCGTCGGCATCCTGTCCGGCATCCGCATCGTGCGTCCCACGCACCGTGGTCTCGTAGAGCGTCTGGGCAGCTACAACCGCTTCGCCGGACCGGGGATCCACCTCACCATCCCGTTCGGCATCGAGCGCATGTTCCAGGTGGACATCCGCGAGACCCTGGTCGACGCCACGCCGCAGACGATCATCACCAACGACAATCTGAACGCGCGCGTCGACGCGCAGGTCTATCTCAAGGTCAAGACCGGCGAAGAGAGCGTCAAGGCCTCCCAGTACAACGTCGCCAACTACCAGCTCCAGATCGTGCAGCTGGCGCGCACGACACTGCGCAACATCATCGGGACCCTGAGCCTCAAGTCGGCCAACAGCGAGCGCGGCCGCATCAACGAGGAGCTGCGCACGACGCTGCGCACCGAGACGGCCAACTGGGGCCTCGAGATCCTCCGCACCGAGCTCAAGGAGATCGACCCGCCGGCGGACGTCCAGGAGACGATGAACAAGGTCGTCAAGGCCGAGAACGAGAAGATCTCGGCGATCGACTTCGCCACGGCGACCGAGACGCAGGCCGACGGCCAGCGCCGCGCCGAGATCAAGAAGGCGGAGGGCGTCCGGCAGGGCAAGATCCTCGCCGCCGAGGGCGAAGCGCAGGCCATCAAGCTGGTCAACGAGGCCGCCGAGCAGTACTTCGTCGGCAACGCTCAGGTCCTGCGCAAGCTCGAGACCGTAGAGAAGGCGTTCTGGCAGAACGCCAAGATCGTCGTGCCGGCGGACGGCAGCCTCGTCAACGTGATCGGCGACCTCGCCGGCATCGCGCCCGTCCCCGCGAAGGCGCCGCAGCCCAACCCCACGCCGGGGCAGCCGCAGCAGCGGCGCTGAGGCGCGGCCAGCCGTCGTCGGCCGCGGTGGCCGGCGGCGTCTACGCCTTCTTCTTGCGCGGCTTCTTCTGCTTGGGCGGCAGGGACGCGGCATAGGCTGCCGCCTTGCGCACCCATGCGGCCGCCTCCGTGGGGTCGACGACCATGGATGCGGGCAGGGCGACGTACTCCTTCATCGGCCTGCCCTCCATGGGTTCGAAGGGCCCGCCGCCGGCGGCCGTGACCGCGGCGCGCTCGTCCTCCGGCAGGCGGAGCATCACCGTCTCCTGCCACACGCCGGCGAACATGTTGCCGCCGGTGAAGTACGCCGGGCAGCCGAACATAGGCCGGTAATCGACCGGTTGGTCGAACTCCAGGCCCGAGATCGTCTCGTCCAGCAGCCGGACGAGGCTCTCGTCAGGCTTGCGCCACTTCGCCATCGCGCCCTCCTTCCGGGCCGTCTAGTCCTTCTCGTGACGCGGCACCACGAGGACGGGGATGTCGCTGTGGTGGAGCAGCTTGAGCGCCGTCGAGCCGAGGAAGGCGGCCGACATGGCGCCCTCACCGTGGCTGCCGACGACGATAGCCGCCGCTTCCTTCTGGCGGGCCGTCTCCAGGAGGACGTCGACCGCCCTGCCTTCGACCACCTCTCCGGTCGCGGCGACGCCGGCCGCCTCGAGTGTCTGCTGGGCCTCGGCGACCGCCTGCTCGCCGAACGCGCGCACCAGGTCCACATGCTGGTCGTACTCCGAGCTCATCATGAGGGGCGAGTCGGTCATGCCCATCGGGACGTAGCCGATCGAGAACTCGAAGGCGTGGACGACGAAGACCTCGGCGTCATCGATGTGCTTCGCGAGCTCCACCGTGTGCGCGAGCGCCTTCTTGGCACAGTCCGAACCGTCGTATCCCAGGACGAGCGTGGTCGGCATGGCGTGTCCTCCTCGTGAGTGGTCCCTGTGGGCACTATTGCACACCGGGCGTGACGGCGAAACGGCGGCCGTAGGGGCGCCGGAGTCCCGGCGGCTGCCGGGGCCGGAGCTACGCGGCGCGCCGCGTGGCTCTACGGGCCACGAGCCCGCGCCGCGGCGCGAAGACGTAGGCGAGGAGGAAGGCGGCGGTGGCGATGAGCACGACCGCCGCTCCCGACGCTACGTCGAGGTAGTAACTCGCGTACAGTCCCGCGACGCTCGAGACCGCGCCGACCACGGCGGACACCGCCATCATCGCCGAGAGACGCCGCGTGAGAAGGTAGGCGGTCGCCGCCGGCGTGACCAGCATGGCGGCGACCAGTCCCACGCCCACCGTCTGCAGGCTGACGACGATGGTGAGCGCCAGCAAGATCAGCATCGTGAACCGCAGCACCTCGGGCCGCTTGCCCAGCATGTGGGCGAGCACCGGGTCGAACGAGGCCAGCTGGAACTCCTTGAAGAAGAGGACGAGCACGACCAGCACGATCGCGGCGAGAACCCCGATGATCCAGAGGTCGCCGGCGGTCACCCCGAGCACGTTGCCGAAGAGGATGTGGGTGAGATCGGTCGCGTAGGAGCGAACAGTGCTCATGAGTACGACGCCCAGGGCGAGCGCGGCCGCGAAGAGGATACCGATGGCGGTGTCCTCCTTGAGCCCGCCGCGGCGGGAGAAGACGCCGATCCCCACGGCGACCAGGACCGCTGCCACGAGGGCGCCCAGCAGCAGGTCGGCGCCCAGCAGATAGGCGATCGCCACGCCGGGCAGGATCGCGTGGGCGAGCGCGTCGCCGAGAAAGGCCATGGCGCGCAGCACCACGAAGGTGCCGATCACCGAGCAGAGCACGCCGACGATCAGCGACGCGACCAGGGCGCGCTGCATGAACTCGAGGGCGAACGGATCGGTGAGCCAGGCGATCATCGGGGATCCGCGTGGGGCTCGTGACTGTGGCGGTGCTCCTCACCGTCGCCGACGTGACCCGGGCAGCACTGGTCGATCACGACCATCCCGTCGAGGAAGAGGGCCTGGCCGCCGAAGGCCGCGGTGAGGTGCTCGGGGGTGAAGACGCTCGCCGGCGAGCCGTAGGCGACCAGCCGGCGGTTCAGGAGGGCCACCAGCTCGAAGCGCTGCGCCGCCGTCTCCATGTCGTGCGTGCTCACGAGCACGGTGATATCGCGCTCGCGCAGCCGTGTGAGAAGCCCGAGCAGCGCCTCGCGGGCGCTCACGTCGACGCCGGTGAAGGGCTCGTCCAGCAGGAGCACGTGCGGCTCCTGGGCGAGCGCCCGGGCGAGGAACACGCGCTGCTGCTGGCCGCCCGAGAGCTCGCCGATGGCGCGCCTCTCGAGCTCGGCGATGCCGAGCTCATCCAGGCAGCGCGCCACCACCTGGCGGTCGGCGGCTGCGGGCCGGCGGAACCAGCCCAGGCGCCCGTACCTGCCCATCATGACGACGTCGTGGACGGTGACCGGGAAGCCCCAGTCGATCTCCTCGCGCTGGGGAACGTAGGCGATCGGGTCCGTCTGGCCGCCGGGCGCGCGGCCGTGCATGCGCACGCGCCCTGAGCGCACGGGGAGCAGGCCTACGAGCGCCTTGAAGAGCGTCGACTTGCCCGCGCCGTTCGGCCCGACGATGGCCACCTGGGCGCCGTGAGGGACGCTCATGGTCACGCCGTCGAGCGCCGGGCGGCCACCGTAGGTCACGGTCACGCTCTCGAGGGCGAGCGACATCGTGCCGCCGCCCGTCACTGGATCGCCTCCACGATGCGACGCGTATCGTACTTCATCATCTCGATGTAGGTGGAGGCCACGCCGCCCGGCTCGCTCAGGGAATGGTCGAGGAGGTCGGTGACCACCGTCGCCCCGGTCTCGCCCGCGATCTGCCGCGCGAGTTCGGGGTTCTCGTCGATCTCCACGAAGATCGCCCTCGCTCCGCTGGACCGGATGGCCGCCGTCAACTCGGTGAGCTGTTTGGCCGTCGGCGCCGCTCCCGTCCCGGTCCCGGGAATGACGGCGCCGACGATCTCGAGACCGTAGCGGTCGGCGAAGTAGCCATGACTGGCGTGATTCACGACCAGCTTGCGGTCCGCGAGCGGGATCTGCGCGATCTGCGTCTCGATCCAGGCATCGAGTTCGTCGAGCTTCTTCGAGTAGGCCGCCGCGTTGGCCTCGTACTCGGCCGCCCCCTCCGGATCGGCCTCGGCGAAGGCGTCGCGGATGTTCTCGACGTAGGTCTTCACGAGCGTGGGGTCGAGCCAGAAGTGCGGATCGGTCCCCGTCTCGTCGAGCGGCGGCTCGCCGGGTTGCGGCCGCCGGCTCTCGAGGCCGGCGGAGGCCTCGACGATGGTGGCGTCGCCGCCGGCGTTCTCGAGGGTCCCGAGCAGAGGACCCTCGAGCCCAGCGCCGTTGACGATGACGACGTCCGCACCGGCGACCTCACCCAGGTCGGACGGCGTCGGCTCGAACGCGTGGGGGTCTGTCTCCAGGGGCACCAGGGAGCGCACCTCGAAGCGGTCGCCGGCGACGTTCTGGGCGATGTCGGCGAGGTAGCTGACGGAGGCCACCACGTCGAGGGAGCCGCCTGAGGACGTGGCCGCCGTCCCGCATCCGACGGCGAGCGTGGCGGCGGGCAGGAGCAGTGCGGCTGCCAGAAGGAGCAGCGGGGCACGCCTCTTCACGCCGAGCCTCCGCCCGCGGCGCCGTCTCCCGCGGCGCTGCAGCCGGAGCAGAGCCCGCTCAGCTGCAGGAAGTGGTCGGTGATGCGGTACCCGGTCTCACGTCCCGCCGCGTCCACGATGCCGCGCATGTCGCAGGCCGTGAACTCGGTCACGCGGCCACAGGCGCTGCAGACGACGGTGTGGCCGTGCGCCGCGCCGGCGGGCACGAATCCCTCGCAGTGGTCGGGCCCGTGCACGCGGCGCAACGCGCCGATCTCGGCGAGCACGTCCAGCGTCCGGTACACGGTCGTCAGACCCAGCTCGGGGCAGCGCTCCCGGGCGGCGTCGTAGACTTGCAGCGCGCTGAGGCTCGACGGCGCCGCGGCGATGGCCTCGAGGACCGCTCGCCGCTGCCGCGTCAGGCGAAGGCCGCGGGCGGCCAGCTCCGCGGAGACGTTGGCTGTGTCGAAGCTCGTGGCGGCCTCCTTTCTGAAACTGAAAACCGCTTTCAATAAGAAAGTTGAGCCTAGCATGACGTACGGGGCCGGACAAGGTGCGGCGGAGGCCGCACGAGGTCGGGGGAGACGGGACGAAGCCGGCACGGGCGGACGCGCTTGCGCCGGCGGCCCGAGTCCGTCAGCGTGGCGGGCTCCGGCCGGTCAGTGCTGCAGCGTGTACGGACAGGCGGCGATGCAGATACCGCAGATCTCGGCCTTGACGCTCGTGAACCGCGTCATGTGGTGGCGGCACGCGCCGGCGTCGAAGAGGAGCTCGCGCGCCATGCCCGCCCGCCACAGCACGTCGCGGCCGCAGCCGGCGGGGCAGGCGTCGACGCAGTCGCGGCAGGCGCCGCAACGACTTTCGACGACCGGCTCGCCGGCGGGGAGGTCGAGGTCGGTGAAGACGGTCGTGAGGCGGACGGCCGGACCGAACTCCGGCGAGATGAACAGCGCCGTCTTGCCGATCCATCCCAGGCCTGCCGTGGTCGCCGCCGTCTTGTGCGGAAACGGCTTGCTCCCGTTCGTCGCGCCCGTGGCGACGACGCGCTCCGCCGCATGTCCGTGCACCTTCAGGACGTTGACGAGCGTGTCGGTGGCGTCGTCGAGCGCCGTGTTCACGCGCAGGTACTCCTGGTGGTAGTCGAGCGTGGGACCGTGGCGCAGCCCGCGTACGACCAGCGGGTCGAGCCGCATGAGAATGGAGATGGCGGTGGGGTACTCCGGCGCCAGTGGCATCCGCGGCTCGTTGGCGGCGACGCCCCAGGCGTCGACGTCTTTGGTGCGGAGCATCTGGCCGACGGCGTGACGGTCGAGAACGCGCAGCATGTGACCTCTTCTGATCCTGACCCCAGGGAACGCACGCAACGCGTCCGTCCCCGCCCGCTCCATCCTCGCACCGCTGCTCGCGGCAGGACACTGGCCGGGCGAAGGATATTCACCGCCGCGGTTGGCCGTTCTGGACACCGGCAGGCGCCGCGCAGAGCGCAGGATATACGTGCACGGCTTCACAAGTGGGTTTATTTACACTGAGGGAGCGGCTATACTACGAAGACCGACCGAGATTTCGAGGAGGTGAGACCATGGGCCCTGTGCATTTCAACAGAACGCAGGTGAAGCGGGAGGATCGTTCCGGCAAGCGCCGCCGGTGATCCGCGACGGACGATGAACGGATCACCAGACATAGGAGCATCGCCACCCGGGAGGGGCGGCTCGCGCCAAAGCGAATCGCCCCTCTCGTCGCGTACGGGCCCATGCGCCGGCGGTCTCAGCTCGCCTTGAACCCCCGAAGCCGCAGGCTGTTGGTCACCACGGTCACGCTGCTCAGCCCCATCGCGGCGGCCGCCCAGATCGGGTTGAGCAGGATGCCGAACGCGGGGTAGAAGACTCCGGCCGCCAGTGGGATCAGCGCGACGTTGTAGGCGAACGCCCAGAAGAGGTTCTGCTTCACGGTGCGGATGGTCGCGCGCGAGAGCTCCACGGCGGTCGCCACGCCGCCCACGTCCCCCGACATCAGGGTGACGTCGCTCGCCTCCATGGCCACGTCGGTACCCGTGCCGATGGCGATGCCGACGTCGGCCTGGGCGAGCGCCGGGGCGTCGTTGATGCCGTCGCCGACCATGGCCACCCTGTGCCCGCCTGCCTGCAGCGCCGAGACCTCTGACGCCTTCTGCTCCGGGAGCACCTCCGCGACGATGCTGTCAATGCCGACCTGTGCGGCGATTGCCTCAGCAGTCGCATTCTGGTCGCCGGTGAGCATGACGACCTCGAGGCCGAGTTGCCTGAGGCGGGTCACGGCCGCTGCCGAGCCCGGCTTCACCGTGTCGGCGATGGCGATGGCGCCCACGGGCTGGTCGTCGACGACGACCGTGACGACGGTCTTGCCCTGTGCGGCGAGCGCGGCTGCGTGTCTGCCGCCTGCCCCGCCGGCCAGCCGCTCGTTGCCGGCGAGCACCGTGTGTCCTTCGACCTCGGCGCGGATCCCGTGGCCGGCGATCGCTTCGAATCCGGTGGCCGGCGGCACGTCGAGGTCGCGCTCGGCGGCGGCGGCGAGGAGCGCGGCCGCGAGCGGGTGCTCGCTGCCGCGTTCGGCCGCCGCCACCAGGCGCAGGAGCCCGTCGTTGTCGAGGCCCGGGCCGGCTATCCCGTCCGCTCCTTGCCCCGCCCCGAACAGCACAACGTCCGTGACGCGCGGCTTGCCCTCGGTGAGCGTACCCGTCTTGTCGAGGACCACCACGTCCAGCTTGTGTGCGGTCTCGAGCGCGGCGCCGTCCCTGATGAGGACGCCGTTCTCGGCGCCCTTGCCGGTGCCGACCATGATGGCCGTGGGAGTCGCCAGACCCAGTGCGCAAGGGCACGCGATGACGAGTACGGCGACGAAGTTGAGCAGGGCGTAGTTGAGTGAGGGCGACGGTCCCAGCACGAGCCAGACCACCAGCGTGACGGTGGCGATGATGATGACGGCCGGTACGAACCACGCGGCGATGACGTCCGCGAGGCGGGCGATGGGCGGCTTGGAGCCTTGTGCCTGCTCTACCAGGCGGACGATCTGCGCGAGCGCGGTCTCCGCGCCGACCTTGGTGGCCCGGAACGTGAACGAGCCGGTAGTGTTCATGGTGGCCCCGATCACCACGTCGCCGGCCCGCTTGGCGACCGGGATCGGCTCGCCCGTGAGCATCGACTCGTCGACCGGCGAGGATCCGTCCTCGACGACGCCGTCGACGGGCACCTTCTCGCCGGGGCGGACGACGACCAGGTCGCCGACGAGCACCTGGGCGACGGGCACGTCGATCTCGGCGCCGCCACGCAGGACTCGCGCCGTCTTGGGCTGCAGGCCGATGAGCGCCTTGATGGCGGCCCCGGTCTGGCCTTTGGCGCGCGCCTCGAGCAGCCGTCCGAACAGGATGAGCGTGATGATGAACGCCGCGGAATCGAAGTACATCGGCTCCCCGAGGCCCTGGTGTTCGAAGAAGGTGGGGAAGAGGACGCCGAGCACGCTGTAGAAGTAGGCGGCCGACGAGCCCATCGCCACCAGCGTGTTCATCGTCGTCGTCCCGTGCTTCAGCGCCGACCAGGCGGTCGTGTAGAACTGCCGGCCGACCCAGAACTGCACGATGCTGGCGAGGCCCCACAGGAAGTACCCGTTGTGCATCCACTCGGGCAGGAAGGTGAACCATTCCATCTGCATGGTGCCGGCGAAGATGACGACGCTGAGCACGAAGCCCACGGTGACCTTGAGCTTCAGCCGCTGGTACGCGGCGGCGCGGGCCGCGTCCTCCGCGTCGGTCGCTGCCTCGATGCGCTCGTCGCCGGTGCCGGGCGCCGGCTCCACGACGTCGTAGCCGGCGCCGCGGATCGCTTCCACCAGGTCCCGATACGTCGCCTGGCCCGGGATGTACGAGACGGTCGCCTTCTCGGTCGCGAGATTGACGTCGGCCTTGAGGACGCCGGGCGGGGTGCGCAGCGCCTTCTCGACCCGGCTGACGCAGCTCGCACATGTCATGCCGATGATCGGCAGGGTCTCCTGTGCGGTCACGACCCCGTAGCCGGCTCCCTCGACGGCAGCGACCAGGTCGTCCGTCGAGACGGCGCCAGGGTCGAAGGTGACCGTCGCCTTCTCGGTGGCGAGGTTGACCGCCGCCTTGTCCACGCCCTGGACCTTGCCGATGGCGCGCTCGGTCCTCACCACGCAACTGGCGCAGGTCATGCCGGTGATCGGCAACTCGATAGTGGCGTCGCGGTCGTTCATGGGCCTCGAGGTGGTCGTGATCGGCGTACCTCGGATACTGTTCCCAAGGTCAAACGATGATACCCCCAGGGGTACGCCGTCGCGAGCGTCCGCGCGAGCCAGATCCGAAGCACGCCGTGCGCGCGCACGCCGAGGCTCCCCGGCCCGGTATGATGGCCCCGGTACGCGGCCACGAGGAGGCTCACGCATGGCGATCTGGGACGTCCGGCACGAGACCATCGACCGGGAGCGGCTCGAGGAGCTGCAGCTCCGTCGTCTCGGCGACATGCTGGCGCGGATCCACGAGCGCGTCCCCTTCTATCGCTCGCAGCTGGACGACGCCGGCTTTCAGCCGGGCGACCTGACCAGTCTCGGCGACCTCGATCGCCTGCCCTTTACCGAGAAGACCGACTTCCGCGACAACTACCCCAGCGGGCTCTTCGCCGTGCCCATGGATGAGGTCGTCGAGATCCACTCCTCGTCGGGGACGACGGGGAGGCCCGTCGTGGGGGGCTACACGCAGGCCGACCTCGCGACCTGGGCCGAGCTGGTGTGCCGCCTGGCCGTGGCCGTCGGCGTGCACGAGGGCGACGTCGCCCAGATCGCCTTCGGTTACGGCATGTTCACGGGGGGCTTCGGCCTCCACTACGGGCTGCAGCGCGCCGGCGCCACCGTGGTGCCGATCAGCGCCGGAAACACCGCCCGCCAGCTCCAGTTCATGCGTGATTTCGGCACCACGGTGCTGATCGCGACACCCTCGTACGCGCTCTATATCGGCGACGTGCTGCAGAGGCGTGGCATGCCGCTCGAAGACCTCCGTCTGCGCCTCGGTCTCTTCGGGGCGGAGACGTGCAGCGAGGAGATGCGCGCCCGGATCGAGGCCCGCCTGCCGATCAGGGCCACGGACAACTACGGGCTCACGGAGCTCATCGGCCCCGGCGTGGCCGGCGAGTGCGAGTGCCGGAGCGGGATGCACATCTCCGAGGATCACTTCCTCGCCGAGTGTCTGGATCCGACGACCAGCGAGCCGGTCGCCGACGGCGAGGTCGGCGAGCTCGTGATCAGTGCGCTCACGCGAGAGTGCTCGCCCGTGTTGCGGTACCGCACGCGCGACCTGACGACGCTCACGCGGGAGCGGTGCGATTGCGGCCGGACGACGGCGCGCATGGGCAAGGTGGTCGGTCGCACCGACGACATGTTCATCATCAGCGGCGTCAACATCTTCCCCTCGGCGATCGAGAGCGTGCTCTTCGCGATCGAGGGCGTCGAGCCGTTCTACCAGATCGTGCTGGAGCGCTCCGGCTCGATCGACACGTTCGAGGTGCAGGTCGAGGTCACGGACGCCCTGTTCGACGGCTGGCTGGACGACCTGCGCGCGTTCGAGCGCCGAGTGACCGAAGAGCTTCGCTCGGCGCTTCTCGTCCGGCCCACGGTCAAGCTGGTCGAGCCCGGTACGATCGAACGCACCGAGGGCAAGGCGCGGCGCGTGCTCGATCACCGCCCCGCCTGAGCGCGGAACGGCCGCCGAAGCGTACGTGAAACGGCCGGCGGTGCGAGCCCCCGCTTCGCGCCGCCGGCCAATGTCAGGTCGGCTGGGAGATCCTCTCTCAGAGCACTTCCGGTCTCCTGCTCATGACATCGGTCGCCGGTCGGCGGGTCGCATAGTACAGGCGTCTAGACGCTCCGGCCCGGCGTCGTCCCGGCAGGCTACGTTCAGACGGTGACGCGCAGGAGCTCGAGGTAGCTCGTGGTGCCCTCGAGGACCTTGCCGACGCCGTCTTCACGCAGAGAGGCGACGCCCTTCGCGCGGGCCATGCGCTGGATCTCGAGTACGCTGCCTCCCGTGGCGATGACGTCGCGCAGTTCGTCGTCGATGACGAGCACCTCGTAGAGGCCGAGGCGGCCACGGTAGCCGGTGCCGAAGCACTTCGTGCAGCCGACCGGCTCCCACACCTTGAAGCGCTTCCTGGGCGCCGGGCCGAGGCCCAGCTCCAGCCAGGTGGCTTCGGTCATCGGGGTCTCGACGCGACAGTGAGGACAGAGGCGCCGCACGAGCCGCTGGGCGACGAAGCAGCGCCACGCCGCGGCCACGAGGTAGCGGGGCACGCCCATCTCGACGAGGCGGTTGACCGCGGCCGAAGCGTCGTTGGTGTGCAGGGTGCTGAAGACCTGGTGCCCGGTGATCGCCGAGTCCGCCGCCATCTTGGCGGTCTCGAGGTCGCGGATCTCGCCGACCATGATGACATCGGGGTCGGCGCGCACGAGCGAGCGCAACGCCTGGGCGAAGGTGAGGCCGATGGCAGGCTTGACCTCGGTCTGGATGATCCCCTCGATCTTGCGCTCGATGGGGTCTTCGACCGTGTAGACCTTGCGCCGGGGGGTCTTGATGAGCTCGAGGGTGGTGTACAGCGTGGTCGACTTGCCCGAGCCCGTGGGGCCGACGATGACGATGCCGCCTTCGGGTGCCCTGAGCGCGGCCTCGAACCGGCTGAGGTTGTCGCCGACGAGACCGAGCGAAGCCAGCGTCGGCGGCAGCGGTGCGACCTCGAGGATGCGGAGGGTGAGGTTCTCGCCGAACATGCTGGGAATGGAGGCGAGGCGCAGGTCGACGGCCTCGCCGCTCGAGAGCTCGAAGCTGGTGCGGCCGTCCTGCGGCAATCGCCTCTCGGCGATATTGAGATTGCCCATGATCTTGAGGCGGCTGATGATGCCCGCCTGCAGTTCCTTGGGGAACTCCCGCATCTCGTGGAGCACGCCGTCGATGCGGCAGCGCACGCCCAGCGCTTCCTCGCCCGGCTCCAGATGGATGTCGGACGCGCCCATGCTGGCGGCGTCGGTGAGCAGGGTGTCGACGATCTCGATGATGTCGGCGTCGATGTCGGCGGCGGAGAGACTCATCTCTTCGGAGTCGTCCCGCGCGTCCTTGAGCTTGCCGCGGGAGCTGAAGTAGATGGCCACCGCCTCGTCGAAGGCGGACTCGGTGCAGATGACCGGCACGACACGCTTCTTGGTGCGCATGCCGACCTCGTCGATGGAGATGACGTCCAGCGGGTTGGTCATCGACAGGACGAGGCTGCCGTTGTCGTCGAGGCTCAGCGGCATGAGCCGCCGGCGGACGATGAAGTCGCGCGGAAGCAGGCCGAGGGCGGCCGGCTGCGGCGTCGTCTGCGTGAGGTCGACCACGCCGATGTGCATCTGGCCGGCCACCGCGGTGACGATGTCGTGTTCGCTGACCAGACCATCCGCGACGAGCACTTCGCCGAGGCGCCCGCCGCCGTCTTGCTGGCGTTCCAGGGCGCCGTCGAGTTGCTCTCGTGTGACGAGGCCGCTGGCGACGAGCAGGGCCCCGAGCTTGAGACGCCCGGCGACGCGCTGCGGGCGCCTGTCGATTGCCAGCGCGTCGAGCTTGCGCCGGAGATCCTCCGGCGAGAACGGCTTGGTCACGAACTCGGACGCGCCCGCGCGGTGGGCGTGCTCGAAGGTCGCGAAGTCGCTGTTGGAGGCGAGCGCGAGCACGGGCGTGCCGTGCAGCGCGGGCTCGCGGGCGATCAGGCGCAGCAGTTCGAAGGGGTCGCAGGTCTGAAGGTCGAGGTCGAGGACGACGGCCGAGGGTGGGTCGTCTTGCAGGACGCGCAAGGTGCCCGGATCGCCGAGGCTGGTGGTCACCTCGTACGCGGTCCCGAGCGTTGTGGTGAGTTCGCTCAGTAGCTCGGTGTCGTCGTCGATGATCGCCAAGGTCTTCTTGGGCGCGTTGGGCACGCAGACCTCCCGCCGGATCGTGTCCTCAGTCTAGCGCATCGTCAGGCCGGCGGGAGCGGCGCGGAAGCAGGACGCGGTGGACGACGCGAAGAGGAGAAAAGTGCCGGGCCGGCGGGGGCCTTCACTCGGATGCGGGCTGTCCGTGTGTCTTCTGAAGGAGACCGGCCCGGCTGAGAGAGAGGATGAGATGCCGAGCCTAGGCTCGGTGAGTAGTCCTTTCCGGTCTCGTGATGCCTATCGGCAGCCGGGTGGGACTCATGAGGCGCCAGCGGTTCAAAGTGTTGTCAGCGTGTCGAACACCCGCGCCGCTCCGAGCCGGACGTGCAGCCCTATCTCGTCCGCGTCGGCTATAATCCGGCGACCGCCAGCAAGGAGTGCCCGTGTTCAGCAAGGTTCTCATCGCCAACCGAGGCGAGATCGCCATCCGCGTCATCCGCGCCTGCCGCGAGCTGGGCGTCGGCACGGTGGCGGTGTACAGCGAGGCCGACGCCGACTGCCTGCACGTCAGGTACGCCGACGAGGCCGTCTGCATCGGCCCGCCGCCGGCGGCGCAGAGCTATCTGGTCATGCCGGCGCTCATTCAGGCGGCGCTGCAGAGCGGTGCCGAGGCGATTCACCCCGGCTACGGCTTCCTGGCCGAGCGCGCCGAGTTCAGCCGCCTGTGCCGGGATCAGGAGATCAAGTTCATCGGCCCGTCGCCGGAGAGCATCGAGCTCATGGGCGACAAGGCGGCGGCGCGGGCGACGATGACCGCCGCCGGCGTCCCGGTCACGCCGGGGTCGGAGGGCATCATCGAGACTGCCGCCGAGGCCGAGGTGGTCGCCCGCGACATCGGCCTGCCGGTGATGGTCAAGGCCTCCGCCGGCGGCGGCGGCAAGGGCATCCGCATCGTCAAGGAGGCCTCTGAGCTGGCCGGCGCCGTTCGTCAGGCGCAGGCGGAGGCCGAGGCGGCCTTCGGCAACGGCGCCGTCTACGTCGAGAAGTACATCGGCGCGCCACGCCACATCGAGATCCAGGTGCTCGCCGACGGCAAGGGCCACGGCGTGCACCTCGGCGAGCGCGACTGCAGCATCCAGCGGCGCCACCAGAAGCTCATCGAGGAGGCGCCGTCGCCGGCGGTGAGTCTCGAGCTGCGCGCCCAGATGGGCGAGGCGGCCGTGGCTGCGGCCGTCGCCGCGCACTACGAAGGCGCCGGCACTGTCGAGTTCCTGCTCGACGCGGACGGCAGTTTCTTCTTCATGGAGATGAACACGCGCGTGCAGGTCGAGCACTGCGTCACCGAGATGGTGAGCGGCGTCGACATCGTGAAGACCGGCATCCGCATCGCCGCCGGTGAGGGCCTGCCGCTGCGCCAGGATGACGTCGAGCTCGAGGGCCACGCCATCGAGTTCCGCATCAACGCCGAGGACCCGGCCGAGGGCTTCATGCCGTCGCCCGGTGTCGTCACCCAGTGGATCCCCCCGGGCGGCCCCTGGGTGCGCCTCGACAGCCACGTCTATCAGGGCTACATGGTGCCGCCGTTCTACGACAGCCTGCTCGGCAAGCTCATCGTCTGGGGGCGCGACCGCGAGGAGTGCCTCGCGCGCTCGCGTTGGGCGCTCGATCAGTTCCTCGTGGACGGCGTCAAGACGGTGATACCGTTCCATCGCCTGGTGCTGGACCACCCGCTGTTCGTCGCGGGAGATGTGAACACGCACTTCATCGAGGACCACCTGGACTGACGCAGACGCGTCCGTCCTCCCGCGCAGCGTGATGGAGGGAGGTCGCGTCTCAGCCGGACGCGGCGTCCGCCGGGCGGACGCGGTAGCCGGCGGCGGCGATCTCCGCGAGCAGTTGCTCCGCCGCCGGATCGAGCAGCGCGGCGACGGACGTCTCGCTCTCGCCGCGCGCACTCAGGGTGACGCGGATCACGTGCGTGCTGCCGAGGACCTTCGCGCGCGACTTCACGTACACGGCGGGGAAAGCCTCCTCCGCGGCGCGGAGGACGTCAGCGATCGCCGACTCGTCCTGCAGCGCCACCTCCAGCGACCGCTCCTCGTAGCGGGCCGCGCCGAAGACCTCGGCGAAGAGCTCGTCGAGCGACTCGTCGACGATTGCCATGAGCTCGCCGGGCACACCGGGGAGCGAGACGATCCTCGTCTCGCCGGCGCGGCAGAGGACGGCCGGGGCCCCGCCGATCGGATTCACGATCGGCTCCGCCCCGGCCGGCAGCCGCGCCATCTTGCGGCGATTGTCGTTGAGCTCCGGGAACGGCACGAAGCCGGCCGCGTGGAACTCCCGGTACTTCGCCGCCACGAGGCGCTCGGCCTCGGGGTGTAGTTCCAGCCTCGCCCCGAGGCCGAGCGCCACGCCCTCGAGCGTGCGGTCGTCGCTCGTCGGTCCGAGCCCGCCGACGGTGAACACGAGCGCCGGGCGTCGCGCCAGGCTGCCGCGGAGCTCCTCGGCGATCGCCTCGATGTCGTCGCGCAGCATCACCGTGCGGCGCACGAGTCCGCCCACACCGGTGACGCGCGTGCACAGCCAGTTCGTGTTGGTGTCGAGGACGTCACCGATGAGGACCTCGTTGCCGGCGGAGACGACCTCGACGATCGGCGCGCCCGTGTGCGGGTCGACCGGTCCATACGTAGGGATGCTGCCGCTCATGCGCCCAGTCTCGCAGACGCCCGAGCTGCCCGGCAAGGCGGGTATACTCCCGTACGTAACGGAGAGGAGCCCAGATGAAGCCGCTGACCATCGTCCAGCACGAGTCCGACGATCCGCCCGGCAGCATCGCCGTGGCGTTGAAGGATCTCGGCGTGCCGTTCGTCGTCTGCCGCTTGGACCAGGACGACGAGCTGCCCGCGTGGCCCGGCGAGACCTCGGGGCTGATCAGCCTCGGCGGCGCCATCCACGCGACGCAGACCAGGGAGCACCCGTTCCTCGCCGCCGAGATCAAGCTCATGCGGCGCATGGTCCACGAAGGCGCCCCTGTGTGGGGCGTCTGCCTGGGAGCGCAGTTGCTCGCCATCGCAGACGGCGGCGATGTGTTCCAGCGCCGGCGCCCCGAGATCGGCTGGACGTGGATCGAGAAGGTCGCCGACGATCCACTCCTGCACGGCATCTCCTCGCCGTTCGTCGCCTTCAACTGGCACGCGTACTCGTGCAAGCTGCCGCCCACCGCGCACCTCGTCGCGACCTGCGGCGACGGCGTGCAGGTGTTCCGCACCGGTGGCAGGTCGTGGGGGACGCAGTTCCATCCCGAGGTCGACGCGGACATGGCTCCGCACTGGGTGCGGGACGCGGTCGAGGAGCAGAAGCACCTCGGAGAGGGCTTCGCCGAGAAGCTGCGCGCCGAGACGGAGGAGCGGCTGCCGGCCTATCCTTCGTTCTGCCGGCGCATCACCGAGAACTTCGTGCTCACGTCCGGGCTCGTGCCCGCCGACTACTGAGCGCAGTCCTGGTACGTGACGCGCGGCCCGCCGGGGCCCAGCGCGGCGGCCAGGGATTCCGGCGCGGACACCGTACGCACGAAGGCGACGCTTGCGCGTCGCCTTCGTGCACCCGTTTCCGGGCAGCCCCTCGGGGAGAGGGGCCTGTGAAAGGAGCCATGGGGTGGTACCTGGAGGTACCTTGCACGGGGGAGGGGTGTGTGGAGGGGGACTCCGCCGCGCAAACGGTATATTACCATCGCCACCACAGTTGAAACCATCACCGTAGTGTTAAGCAATATGAAGCGCCCGCCGGTAGCCCTATGGTGAGCCTGGGTGGAGGATGGAAACGACTCGCGTGAGTCCCCCGGAGCGTCGCGCGCCGTTCGCGGTCGACAGCCAGAAGCGCCAGCGCACCTGGCTCCACTCCGGTCTCCCGCCGGCGTGGTCCTCGTCGCCGCCTGAGCCGCCTGCCCCGGATGTTCGGCAGCCACGATGCACCGTCACTGCATCTGCGAGAAGGTCGCCGAGAGCGACTACTGCGGCCTCTGCGATCTGACCTGGTTCGAGAAGGACGAACTCGAAGCGCTCCGGTTGCTGGTGGAACAGCAGACCGGCTGGTCGCCGACCGGGGTAGTACGGCGCCCGGGCGACAGCCGGAGCGCCGTCCCGTAGACTGGTACATCGCACCGAACGGCGTGCTTGCGCGTCTCCACGTCGTTTGCGCGCCGACGGCCGCCGGTCCGACCCTGCCCGCGAGCGCGCCACGAACCCGATGAACGATCACGAACGCGACCCAGAAGCCGCCCCGATCCCGACCGTCCTCGGGGGCCGGTACCGAATCGTCTCCCTGCTCGGCAGCGGGGGGATGGCCGACGTGTATCTGGCCGAGGACGACCGGCTGGGCCGGCTCGTCGCCGTGAAGGTGCTCAAGGCGCGTCTGGCCGCAGACGACGAGTTCCTGGAGCGCTTCCGCATCGAGGCGCGGGCGGCGGCCAGCCTCAACCACTCCGGCATCGTCGCTGTGTACGATCGCGGCGAAGCCGACGGCTTCACCTACATCGCCATGGAGTACATCCGTGGCGAGTCCCTCAAGCAGCGCGTGCGCCGCGAAGGAGCCCTACCGTCCGACGAGGCGGTCACGATCGCTCTGGCCGTCCTCTCCGCGCTCGGGGCGGCACATGCGCGCGCCATCGTGCACCGTGACGTCACCTCCTACAACGTGATGCTGGACGAGGGCGGGCGCGTGGTCGTCACCGACTTCGGGATCGCGCGCATGGGGGCGTCGGCCCTGACGCGCACGGGCGCGATGATGGGCACGTCCTCCTACCTCTCGCCCGAACAGGCGCAGGGGCATCCGGCGGACGAACGCTCCGACCTCTACAGCCTCGGTGTGGTGCTGTATGAGATGCTGACCGGCCGCGTGCCGTTCCGCGGCGAGCACGACGTCGCCGTGGCGATGCAGCACGTCTCCGCGGCTCCGCCGAACCCGCGCACGCTGGCTCCGGGAGTCTCCGAGGCTCTGGCCGGCGTCACCATGCGGGCGCTGAGCAAGGATCCCGCGAACAGGTACCAGACATCCGTGGAACTCGCCGTCGCGCTGCGCACGGCACGGCGCGGGCAGCGCGGTTCCGGCGGCGAGCACGCGCCGGCCACCCCCGTCGCCCCGAGACCGCAGCCCGTCACGCCGGCGGAACAGCCGTCGCCGGCCGCGGGCACGTCCGAGGGACCGGCTCCGGCGCCTGCACCGACCGCGGTCGCGGCGGACGCGCCGACGCGCTACCGCGCGGGTGAGGAGCCGGTGACCACCGTGCGCCCGCGCCG
>CAVOVA010000021.1:0-133459 GCA_963699725.1 uncultured Thermoleophilia bacterium | reverse complement strand
GCGCACGTACACGTAGCCCTCGTGCGCGCCGATGGCGTAGCTGCCGATGATCATGCCCTCGATGACGACGTGCGGGTCGCCCTCGAGGATCGAGCAGTCCATAAAGGCGCCGGGGTCGCCCTCGTCGGCGTTGCAGATGAGATACTTCTCGTCGCTCTTGGACTGATTGGCGAACTTCCACTTGACGCCGGTCGGGAACCCGGCGCCGCCGCGGCCGCGGATGCCCGAGTCGGTGACGTGCTCGATGACCCACTCGGGCGACTTCTCGGTGAGCGCCGCTCGCGCGGCCTCGTAGCCGCCGACGGCGATGTACGCGTCGATGCTCTCCGGGTTGATGATGCCGACGTCGCGCAGTGCGATGCGCGTCTGCGCCTTGTAGAACCCGATGTCGTGCCAGTCGCGGATACGCTCGCCGGTCTGCGCGTCCTTGTAGAGGAACCGCTCGACCGGGGTGCCGCCCCTGAGGTGCTCCTCGACGACCTTGGCGACGTCCTTCGGCTTGAGGTGGCCGTACAGCGTGTCGTCGCTCAGCACCACAACGGGGCTCATGGAGCACAGCCCATGACAGCCGATGATGCTGACCTCGACGCTGTCGCCGAGCCCGGCCGTCTGCACCTCCTGGACGAAGGCGTCGTAGACCGCCAGCGAGCCCGCGAAGACGCAGGCGGTGCCGGCGCACACCTTGACGGCGTAACCGCCGCCGGGCCGCTCGGCCACGCTGACGTTGCGGGCCTCGGTGTCGGGGCGTGGAGTCGTCGTCTCTTCAGCCATGGTCTCCCTGCTCACCCCTTCTGACCGCCGACCTCTTCCATGAGGTCGCGGATGATCTTGCGTGTCTGGTCAGGGGTGAGGCCGCCGTAGGTCTGGTCGCCGAT
The DNA here is from genome assembly GCA_963699725.1 of uncultured Thermoleophilia bacterium. Taxonomy (GTDB): domain Bacteria; phylum Actinomycetota; class Thermoleophilia; order UBA2241; family UBA2241; genus CAIXSE01. The sequence continues at coordinate 132,584 of CAVOVA010000021.1, read as the reverse complement.
GCGCATGACGGGCGCCTGCGAGCAGGCGCCCATGCAGGCGACCGACGAGAGCGTGAACTTCATGTCGCTGGTCGTCTTGCCGTCGGCGACCCCGAGCTCCTCCTCCAAGGCCTCGGTGATCTGGACCGCCCCCGCGACGTGGCAGGCGGTGCCGTGGCAGACGTCGATGATGTACTCGCCGACCGGTGAGAGCCGGAATTGGTTGTAGAAGCTCGAGACGCCGTAGAGCTGGCTCAGCGAGACGCCCGTCTGCAGGCTGATCCCTGGAGGGCGATGCGCGGCAGGTAGCCGTAGACCTCCTGCGCGTTCTGCAGCATGGCGATGAGGCCGGTGCCGTGCTCGTAGTAGTCGTCGAGCACGGGCTGCAGGTCCTTGAGGTCGATGCCCTGCTGCGCGGCCAGGCGCGCCTCGGCGATGCGCGCCGCGTTGGGCACCGGCAGCAGGTACTTGCTCGTGTGGTTCACGCGGATTACCTGGACGGGGCAGTTACTCCGCACAGCGTGCAGGAGCGGCAGCGGGGCTCGCCGTTGGAGGGGTCGATGACCACGCGGAAGAGACCTCGGCTGCGCGCCGGCAGTACCTCCCGCTGCTCCGGGTACTGCACGGTGATCTTCTTCATCGGCAGATGCCTGAGCGTCGTGCGCATCGCCTTGAACATGCCGAGCATCAGGCAGTCACCACCGGCTGGCGCTCACGCTGCTTGCGCAGGCGACGCTTGAGGATGGGATCCAGGAGGCCGACGAAGGCGAGGAACGAGACCCAGCTGAAGATCGCGAGGCCCCACTTCCAGCTCGGCACCCACAGAATGATCGCCGCGGTGGCGAGGATGTTGACGAGTCCAAGCGGGATGAGGATCTTCCAGGCGAAGGCCATGAGCTGGTCGACCTGGAGGCGCGGCAGCGAGAGCCTGATCCACACCAGCGCGAAGACCAGCGCATACGTCTTGGCGAGGAACCAGATCAGCCCGACCCAGGAGACGCCCCAGAACTGGATCGCGCCGGCGCCCGGCCCCATCCAGCCGCCGAAGAACAGCGTGACGGCGACCATGGACATGATCGTCATCCCGGCGTACTCGTTCAGGAAGAACATGCCGAAGCGCATGCCCGAGTACTCGGTGCCGTAGCCGGACACGAGCTCGGACTCGGACTCGGGGAGGTCGAAGGGGCCGCGGTTCAGCTCGGCGATGGAGGCGATGTAGAAGATGAGGAAGGTGAACGGCGCATAGAAGCCGATCCACTCGTAGCCGGCCTGGAAGGCGACGACCACGTCGACGCGCAGCGAGCCGACGATCATCGCCACCACGAGCAGGCCGAGGATCATCGGGATCTCGTAGCTGATCATCTGGGCGGCAGCGCGCAGCGCCCCGACGAGCGAGTACTTGTTGCGCGACGACCAGCCGCCAAGCAGGATCGACAGGGTCGTGAAGCTCGTGATCGCGACGAGGAAGATGATGCCGACGTTGAGGCTCGTCCCCATGGCCCGCCCGTGTACGGCACGACGAGCTGGATGGCCACGGCGCCGATCATGACTGTCACCGGCGCGAGCGTGAAGAGGAACGGGTCGGCGAGGAGCGGCCGGAAGTCCTCCTTGCCCATCATCTTGAACGCGTCGGCGACGCTCTGGAGCACACCCTGCGGGCCCTAACCATCGGGACCGAGGCGGTCCTGCATGAACGCCAGGGCGCGACGCTCGAAGAGGATGTTCACCAGCGCCGCCACGAACACCACGGTGTACGCGATGACGACGAAGAGGATGGCACGGAGGATGCCGAGGAAGATGTCCACGCTAGCGGTCGATCCCTCCCAGGACGAGGTCGATGCTGCCCGAGATGGCGACGGCGTCGGCGATCTTGTTGCCGCTGAGGAGCTTCGGGAAGATCTGCAGGTTGCAGAAGCAGGGGTCGCGATACTTGAGACGGTACGGATACCGCGACCCGTCGCTCTCGATGTAGGTGCCGTACTCGCCGCGCGGGTTCTCCTGACCGACGTAGCACGAGCCGGGCGGCGGGGTGACCATGCACGGCGCGCGCAGCGAGCCCACCTGCACGGGCCCATCGGGAGCATATCCAGACACTGCTCGATGCACTGACGCTCTCGCGCATCTCTTCCATGCGCACCCGATAGCGGTCGAAGATGTCGCCGTGCTGCTCGGTGCAGACCGCGAAGTCGAGCTCCGGATACACCGAGTACGGACGCGTGCGCCGCAGGTCCAGGTCGATACCGGACGCGCGCGCGTTGGGACCGGTGATGCCGTAGTCGACGACGTCCTGCTGCGTGATGACGCCTTTGCCCTGTGTGCGCTGCAGGAAGATGGCGTTGTCGTCGACGAGCGCCTCGTACTCCTTGATGAGCTTCGGGAACGTCGCGAGGAAGTCGCGACACCGCTCGACCCAGCCGTCGGGCAGGTCGTAGCGCACGCCGCCGAAGCGGAAGTAGTTGAACATCATGCGCGCGCCCGTGAGCTGCTCCATGAGGTCGAGGATTTGCTCGCGCTCGCGGAACATGTAGAACACCATGGCCGTCCCCAGCGGCGAGAGGTCGGCGGTGAAGGTGCCGACCGCCACCAGGTGGCTGGCGATGCGCATGAGCTCGCCGGTGATGACGCGGATGAACTCCGCCCGCCGCGTCACCTGGATGCCGGCGAGCTTCTCGACCGTCATCACGTACGCCCACTCGCAGTTGATGCTGGCGACGTACTCGGTGCGGTCGACGATCGGGATGTACTGGAAGTACGTGCGCCGCTCGGCGAGCTTCTCCTTGCAGCGGTGCAGGTAGCCGACGACGGGGACGACGTGCGTGACGAGCTCGCCGTCGAGCGTGACGACCAGGCGCAGCACGCCGTGCGTGGCCGGGTGCTGCGGCCCCATGTTGACCACGACCTCGTTGAAGGCGAGACCGTCGACGTCGAAGCCCTCGCCCCGCGCCGTCGCCTCTTCGATGCGGCGCAGCGCGAGCTTCACGGCTTCGTCCGGCACAGCGGTGGCGAACTGGTCAGGCATGCGGGTGGTTCTCCGCAAGGTCGACGTAGTCCTTGCGCAGCGGGTGGCCGACGAAGTCGTCCTTGAGCAGGATGCGGCGCAGGTCGGGGTGGCCGACGTAGACGATGCCGACCATGTCCCACGACTCGCGCTCGTCACAGTCGGCCGCCGGCCAGACAGCGGTGACCGTGTCGACCTCCGGCCTCTCGCGCGGCAGGTCGACGTGCAGGTCGAGGTAGGTGTTCGTCTTCCACGAGTACACGTGGTAGACGCTCTCGAACCCTGTCTGACGGTCGACGCCCGCGATCCAGTTGAGCGTCTCGTAGCCGGCGTCTGGGTCCGCCTTGAGGCGCGCGGCGAGGTCCTTGAGCTTCTCGCGCGGCGCCCGGGCGACGATGGTGTCCGGCTCCTGAATGCGCGGGTCGACGAGGTCGCCGGCGAAGCGCTCGGCGAGCAGCTCGGCGATCGCGTCCATGCTCATGGGGTTGCTGCCGACGGTGAGGCCCACGCGCTCAGGCCTCCACGGCCGGGTTGGCGGTCTCGGGCGCCGCCGGCTTCTCGGCGACGAACCTGTGCTGCTGGATCTTGCCCTGCAGCTCCAGCAGGCCCTGGAACAGCGCCTCGGGCCGCGGCGGGCAACCGGGGATGTAGACGTCGACCGGACGGTCTTGACGACATCGTTGACGACGTTGTAGCCGTCGTAGAACGGCCCACGCTGGTGGCGCAGGCGCCCATGCTGATGACCCACTTCGGCTCGACATCGGTCGTACAGGCGCTTGAGGACCGGAGCCATTTCTCGTTGACGGACCCGCGACGATCATGAGATCGACTGCTCGGGCGTGGGGCGAAGACCTCCATGCCCGTACCGGGCGACGTCGTAGCGGCGAACCGGAGCTCAGCATCTCGATGGCGCAGCAGGCGAGGCCGTAGGTGAACGGGAAGACGGAGTGCGAGCTCGCCCAGCTGAAGATGAAGTCGGCGGTGGTGGTGGATCGACGTTCGGCTCGCTGAAGTGCTCCAGCTTGGGTGAGCGGACCGTCCTGGCGCGCTCACTCATGCCCACTCGAGGGCCCCCTTGCGCCACGCGTAGAGCAGGCCGAAGGCGAGCACCGCGATGAACAGCAGCATCTCGATGAACCCTGCCGCGCCCAGCGAGCGAAGACGATCGCCACGGGAACAGGAAGGCGACTCCACGTCGAAGACGAGGAAGAGGAGTCCGAACACGAAGTATCGCGTACGGCGACACGGCTGCCACGGGTTGCCGACCGGCGGATGCCGCACTCGTAGGGCTGCAGCTTCTCCGGTGTGAGATGGCTCGGGTTGATCGAGCTCGGAGAAGAGCAGGATGAGGACGAACAGAGCCGCCCCGGCGACGATGAACAGCCAGACATACAACCAGCAGTGAGGTGACTGGTTCGTCATTCGATAGATGGTGACGCCCGGATCGACCCTGGGCGCAAGCCACCGGACGGCCGCGTACTCTACCAAAGCCGGTTCGCAGGACGCAACTCGCAGCGAAACCGTGGGGTACCCCGGAATATCCGTTCTGTGCAGGGAATCACGACATCCCTCGCCGATTCGGCTGGTGCGGCGCACTTTCCTTGATCGCCGAACCAGCCGCGTTGCACTTCCGCCCTTCGGCTCGTACGATGGAGCGGCACGATCCCCCGGTCAGCGGTGCCCCCAGGTGAACGTAGGTCCACCGAGATCATCGTCGCTCATCATCGCCCTGCTCGTCTTCGGGCCCAAGCGGCTGCCGCAGACGGCATGGTCGCTGCGGCAAGGGCGTGCGCGAGTTCCCGCAAGGCGGCGGAACCGCCAAGTCCGAGCTCGGCCTCAGCGAGGTCACGGACCAGATCAACGAGGTCAAGGGCACCTTCGGCGACCTCAAGTCGAGCGTCGACCTAAGTCGGCGATCAAGGCCCCGGTCGCCGCCAAGGATGCGGCGGCGTCCGGCGGCAGCCGCCGGCCTCGCGAGTGCCGGCGCGTCCAGCCGGACGCGCCAGCAGACACGCCCGCAGTCGACGCCGAGCCGGAGGCGGCCGCCACGTCACGCCCGAGGAGTCCGAAGACACCCTGGCCGCCGGCGCCGGAGCGGCCGGCGGACCCTCGACGGGAGCCTGACCCCGTGGCCCTCACCGCCGAGGATCGTCTGACGCTGTTCGAACACCTCGACGAGCTCCGCCGTCGCCTGTTCCTGAGCGTGATCGCCGTGACCGTCGGCGTCCTCCTGGCGGCGGTCTTCAACGGCTTGATGTTCGAGATCCTGCTGCTACCCGCTGCGCCAGGTGGCCGGCCTGCCCGAGTCCGGCGACCAAGATCACCACCTTCAGCCCCGCCGAGCCGTTCATGGTCAGCCTCAAGGTGTGGATCGTCGGCGGGATCATCCTGGCGTCGCCGTTCCTCATCTCGCAGCTCTGGGCGTTCCTGGCCCCCGCGTTCACCGAGGGCGAGAAGACGCTACTTCTACCCCGTGGTGTTCGCCTCATCGATGCTGTTCTTCGCCGGTGTCGCCCTGGGCTACTTCGTGGTCCTGCCCAAGGGCCTGGCCTTCTGCTCACCTTCAGCGCCGGTTACTTCAACGTCCAGTTCCGCGCCAGCGACTACTTCACCTTCATGGCGCTCTTCATCCTCGCCTTCGGCGTGGTCTTCGAACTCCCCGTGATCCTCGTGCTCCTGGCCAAGGTCGGCGTGATCGACGACAAGTTCCTGCGCAAGCACCGTCGCTGGGCGGTGATCATCCTCGCCATGTCCGCCGCGTCATCACCCCCAGCCAGGACGCCTTCTCCATGCTGGCGATGTTCCTGCCGCTCTACGTCCTGTACGAGGTGTCGATCGTCCTCGCCCGCTTCGTCCAGCCGCCGAGGAGACGCAGGTCGCCGCGGGGGACTCCGGCGACGGCGACGACTCCCCCAGCCGCGCGCCCGCGTGAACGCGGCCGCGGGGCCGACGCGTCCCCCGTCGGGTATAATGATGAGTCATGGCTGAATACAGAGATACACCGTAGAGCCCGAAGACCTCCCACGGCGCAAGCGCGAGCGCAAGAAGAAGCGCTCCAAGGCGAGCAGCCGCAAATGGCTGTTCGTGAAGATCTTCGTCGTCGTCGTCCTGCTCTCGATGATCGCCGGACTGGCCGTCGCCGCCGGCGCCATCTACGCCCTCTCCCGCGATCTTCCGTCCCTCGAGGAGCTGGAGAAGAACCCGACGGCCGTCAACACGGTCATCTACGACCGGAACGGCGCGGTCATCGCTAAATTGCACGGGGCGGAGAACCGCGAGCTCGTCAAGAGCGGCAAGATCCCGGAGATCATGAAGCAGGCCACCGTGGCCGTCGAGGACGAGCGTTTCTACGAGCACCACGGCGTGGATTACCAGGCAGTCGCCCGCGCGGTGATCCTCAACGTCAAGGCCGGGGGTCGTCCAGGGCGGCTCCACCATCACCGAGCAGTACATCAAGAACGCCTACGTGGGCAACGAGCAATCGTACACGCGCAAGATCCGCGAGGCCGTGCTGGCGTGGCAGCTCGAGGACCAGTGGAGCAAGGACAAGATCCTCACCGAGTACCTCAACACCGTCCCCTACGGCGCCGGCGCCTACGGTGTCCAGGCCGCGGCCCAGACGTACTTCCACAAGCCCGTGTCGAAGATCACCATCAAGGAGGCCGCACTGCTCGCGGCGCTGCCCAAGGCGCCGAGCGCCTTCAGCCCCACGGTAGACCCCGAGCAGGCCCGCCAGCGCCGCAACATCGTCCTCCAACTCCTGGCCGATCAGGGGTACGTCAGCCAGGCGCGCGCCGACAAGCTCATGAAGAGCAAGCTGGGCGTGTACAAGCACCCGCCCAGCTCCAAGAACAGCATGGCCGACTACTTCGTCGACTACGTGACGCGCGTGCTCACCAAGCGCTACGGCTCGCGCACCGTCTTCGAGGGCGGCCTGCGCGTGTACACGAGTATCGACATGGACTGGCAGAGAGAGGCCATCAAGATCATCAAGAGCACCATGTCACCGCTCGATTTCGGCTTCAAGCCGTCGGCGGCGCTCGTCGCCATCGACCCGGCCAACGGCTACATCCGCACCATGGTCGGAGGCCTCGACTACAAGACCCAGAAGTTCAATCTCGCCTGGCAGGGCAAGCGCCAGCCAGGCTCGGCGATGAAGCCCTTCGTCCTCACTGCCGCGGTCGAGAAGGGCATGAACCCCGACACGACGTACTACTCGTCCAAGAGCCCCATCGTCATCCCGATGGGCGCCTATGCGGCGCCGTGGGTCGTCAACGGCGACGGGCCCGGCGGCCCCGAGAGCGTCGCCGCCGCGACGACGATCTCGGACAACGTCGTGTTCGCGCAGCTCAGCGTCGACGTCGGCCCCAAGAACACCGTGGATACGGCGCACCGCATGGGCATCACCAGCCCGCTCGACGCCGTACCGTCCATCACCTTGGGTACGTCCGGAGTCACACCGCTCGAGATGGCGGACGCCTACGCGACACTCGCCGCCGGCGGCATCCGCCACAGGCCGCAGGCGATCGTCCGTGTGGTCATGCCCGGCGGCCGCGTCGACTGGAAGCCCAAGACCGCGGGCAAGCGCGCCATCCCGGCCGGCGTGGCCAGTGTCGTCACGCAGTGCCTCGAGCGCGTGGCCTCGTCGGGCACCGGCTCGGCTACGGGTTCGTACTTCCCGTATCCGCGCGCCGGCAAGACGGGGACCACCGAGGATGGAGCCGACCTCTGGTACGTGGGGTACACGCCCCAGCTCGCGGCCGCCGTCTGGATGGGCGACGCCGACGAGCGCTCTGCCATGCCCGCGTACGGCGCCACGTACTCGGCCCCGATGTGGGCCAAGTTCTTCGCCGCGGCGCTCAAGGGCGCATCACACCCGAGCTTCAAGGACTACCCGTGGACGTTCAGCCCGTGGGAGGGCAAGATGCAGACGTCGGCCTCGCCGTCGGCCTCGCCGTCGGCCAGCGATAGCGCGTCGCCGACCGCCACCCCGACCAAGACCATCACGCCGCAGCCGACGACGCCTGCGCCGCAGCCGACGACGCCCAAGCCCACGCCGACGACGCCCAAGCCCACGCCGACCGCTACGCCATCCGCTGCCGGCGGCTAGACAGCCGCCTGCCTGCTCGGGCTCTGAAAATCAGGGGGCCGATGCTCGGCGGCGCAGCGGCGCCGCGCCTCACCAGGTCTCGTACCGGTCCGATCCTTTGCGGTACTCCTTGACCTGCTCTCCCAGGCCGTCGGCGATGGTCATGATTCGGCAGGCCATCTCGAGCACGCTGGTGAGCTGGTAGGCCTCCTCGAGCATGTGGCCGATGGCGAAGGGTCCGTGGCCGCGGAGCATCACGACGTCGTATTCCTTGAGCCACTTGGGGAGCAGTTCGGCGACTTCCTTCGATCCCGCCGTGAGCTCCGTGTGGACAACGGGGACCTTGTGCAGGAGGTACGACCCCTCGCTGTCGATGGGGACGATCTCGTCACACATGAGCGAGCGGGCGATCGCATAGGGCGGATGCGAGTGCACGATCGCCTGCGCAGCCGTTCCCTCATAGATGGCCCGGTGGACGTTGATCTCGGTGCTGGCGAGCATCACGTTCGCGTCGTTCTCCTCGAGCCCCGTCTCGATGATGTCGCGCTCCTCGAGACGGGCGAGCATCGACCCGCGTCGTGTGATCAGGATGCGGTCGCCCATGCGCACGCTGACGTTGCCGCCGTGCGAGCTGATGACGCCGGCGACGAAGAGGTCGCGACCGATGGCCTGGAACTGCTCGAGGACGGTCGAGCTCACGGGGCGGCCGTTCCGGTCTCCGAGGCCGCGCCGCCGCGCGCCGCTTCGGCCGGCGCGCCGGCCGAAGCGGCGGCGATGCCCGCGGCCGCCGCAGTCGCGGTCAACCCGAGGCGTTCCAGCTTGGCCGCCGAGGGCACGCCGCCCGCGTCCCAGCCGCGCGCGATGTAGTACTCATCGAGCATCGGAGGCAAGTCTACTACCTGACCGGCAGACGGCCCGGCCGGCACGGGTTCGTGCAGGAGCCGGGGCGGCAGGGTGTCGTCGGCGCGTGTGAAGCCCGCGGCGAGATTGAAGAGGTGCTCCGCGTTCCAGATGCGCTCGCCGATCAGCAGCAGCTCCTGCGGCTCGACGGTCTCACCCCAGACGGCGCTGAGCTGGCGGGCGTAGTAGTCCTCCTTCATCGCGAACGCGGTGAACTTGCACACGCTCAGCGAATCGAGGATCGCGTTGAGGTTCTGGATGTTGATGAGCAGGCCCGCCTTGCCGAGCGTGGCGAAGCGGTCGACCATCTTGGGTATCCCGAGTATCTCGGGACCGAGCATGTTGGCGCGCAGATGGCAGCCGCCGCGGTTGCTGGTCGCGTAGGCGAGGCCCTGGGCCTTCATGCCGCGGGGGTCGTAGGCCGGCATCTCGCAGTCGTTTGACGCTCATCGAGAGCTCGGGACGTCCGTGGAGGGCGGCGAAGCGCGCCGAGCCGAGCCCGAGCTCGGCGCCGAGGCCTTCGCCGGTGGCTGTGGCCTCGGCAAGCTCGATGATGGCCTTCGCGTCGCCGAACCGAGGACCGCCGGGCAGCAAGCCTTCTTCGGCGAGGTCCATGGCGCAGGCGATGGTGACGCCCATCGTGATCGTGTCCATGCCGGCGCGGTTGCAGGCGTAGTTGGCCTGCACGATCGCCGTCAGGTCGCTCACACCGCACTCGGCCCCGAACGCCCAGATGCTCTCGTACTCGGGACCCTCCCCGCTCTGGCTGCCGGCGGTGGTGCGCCGGGCGCAGCCGATGATGCAGCCGCGGCAGGCTGAGCGGTGGTGCACGTGGTGTCTCTTCAGCGCCTCGCCGGAGATGGCCGCGGCCCCCTCGAACCGACTCTCGCGGTGATTGCGGGTCGGCAGCGCTCCGGCCTGGTCCAGCACGTTGACGAGTACCGAGGTGCCGAACTCGGGCAGCGCCGTCGAGGTGATCGGGTTCGCCTTGAGCAGCTTCTCGGCTTCGTAGACGATGAACTCCAGGCGCTCGGGGTCGGCCACGGGCGGCTTGCGCTCGCCGCGCCCGCTGAGGACCAGCGCCTTGAGCCGCTTCGATCCCATCACGGCCCCGAGGCCCCCACGCCCGATGGACCGGCCGCGGTTGTTCACGATGCTGCCGAACAGCACGCCGCGCTCGCCGGCCGGGCCGATCACGGCGGCCTCAGACTTCGGGTGCAGCTCGCGCACGCGCGCCAGCGTCTCCGGCACGTCGAGACCCCAGAGGTCCGCGGCGGGGCGCAACACCGCACCGCCGTCGCCGTCGAGGGACTGAGCGGCCTCAGGTCCGGCGACCCGAGCGTCGCCGTCGCCGTCCAGCCCGATGGTCACGTAGCCGGGCGCGTCGAGCGCGCCGCCGACGACCAGGTAGTCCCAGCCCAGACGACGCAACGCGTTGCCCCAATTGCCGCCGGAGTTGCCGTCGAAGACGGTCCCGGTGAGCGGCGAGCGACTGGTGACGCTGTAGCGGCCGCTCGCCGGAGCGCCGGTCCCCGTGAGCGGGCCCGGCGCGAAGATCAGCAGATTCTCGGGAGCGAACGGCTCCACGTCGAACAGCCGCTCGCGGAGCGCCAGGTACGCGCCGAGCCCGCGCCCGCCGAGATAGGCGCGGGCGACGGCGACGGGCAGCTGCTCTTCGCTGCACGTCCGCCGGGAGAGGTCGAGACGCAGACCGCGGAGGGGCCGCAGGACTGAGGAGGGTGAGGTCACCCGTTGATTATAGACGCAGCCCGGCGGGTCCGGCCTGATCGCGCCACCCGCCCAGGGTCATCCCGTACTCGGCCAGCAGCGACCCATAGCACTCACGCTCACCGAGCGCGGTCATGCCGAGCTTCTCGAGCACACGCAACGAGGTCGTGTTCGCCGGGTCCGCGACGGCGGCGACTCGAGGCAGCCGCAGGCCGGCGAAGGCCCAGAGGAGGACGGCCCGCGCAGCCTCAGTCGCGTATCCCTGACCCCAGGCGGCCCGGGCCAGCGTGTACGTCAGTTCCACATCCGGACCGGCCTCCAGCAACTGGAGGCCGGTCTCCCCGACCACACGCCCGGAGGCGCGTTCCACGACCGCGAGCGGGCCGAAACCGTGGGTGGTCCAGTGCTCGCCGGCCTCGGCGAGCGATGCGCTGACCTCGTCGGCGCCGAGGGGACGCCGTTGGGCGCCGACGAAGCGCATGACCGCGGCATCGCCGAACACACCGAGCAGAGGCTCGAGGTCGGACGCCGCGAAGCGGCGCAGCTCGAGCCGCTGCGTGACCAGCGGCGGCGTCGCGGCGCGATCCTCAGCGAGCCAGGCACGCGCCGAGAGCCCGTACTTGGCCCACTGCCTGCCCCAGTACTCGGCGACGCCCAACGAGCGCATGCCGAGCTTGTGCAGCACGGTCACCGAGGCGGCGTTCGCCTCACGCGCGATGCCGACGATGCGGTCGAGCCCCGCCTCTTCGAAGCCGTACCGGACCGCCGCCGCGCCGGCCTCGGTTGCATAGCCTCTCCCCCACGAGGACGGCTCGAGCGCGAACGTGATCTCGACCTCGGATCCTCCGTCCAGTGGCTGCAGGCCGGCGATACCGACGAGGTGTCCGCCGGCCCGCTCGCTCACATGCCACTGCGCGAAGCCAAGTCGGCGCTGCATGTCCGCGAGGAGCCCCGCCCACTCGCCGGCCTCCGCGAGGTCCGCCGGCGGCGCGCTGTTCCAGAAGCGCATGACTCTCGGATCGGCAAAGACGGCGTACACGTCGGCGCCGTCGGCCGCCGTGAGCGGCCGGATCGTCAGACGCGCTGTCTTCAGCGGGAACGGCATGACGCACAGCATAGACGGCGGCGGGCCCGGCTGAGAACAGCCGGGCCCGCCACCGTCTGATCCGTCTCCTTTACAACGCCTTGCGCCGGTCGACGACGCGCACCGCCTTGCCCTCGGAGCGCTGGATAGCCTTGGGCTCCCTGAGCTTGACCGCGACCTGGATGTTCAGGACGTTGTAGATCTGCGCCTGTACGCCGCGCTGGAAGCGCTCGAGATCGCCCATGGTCTCCGCGAAGAGGTCCTCCCCGACCTCGACCCAGATCTCGATGACATCCAGGTAGCCCTTGCGGTCGACGACGATCTGGTAGTGAGGTTCGATGGCCGGGATGCTCATCAGCACTTCTTCGATCTGACTGGGGAACACGTTGACGCCCCTGATGATGAGCATGTCGTCGCTGCGCCCGATGGGCTTGCTCATGCGCGCCGAGGTCCGGCCGCAGGCGCACGACTCGGAGGTGAGGGTGCAGAGGTCGCGGGTGCGATAGCGGATGAGCGGCTGGGCCGCGCGGGTGAGGGTCGTGAAGACGAGCTCACCGACCTCGCCCTCAGGCAGCGGCCGCAGTGTCTCCGGGTCGATGATCTCGGCGAGGTAGTGGTCCTCGTTGACGTGCATGCCCGCCTTGCACAGGCATTCGTAGCCGACCCCCGGGCCGCCCATCTCGGAGAGCCCGTAGATGTCCAGGGCGTCCTCGCCGAGCCCCGCTTCGATCTGGGCGCGCAGCTCGTTGGTCCACGGCTCGGCGCCGTGGAAGCCGACACGCAGCGGCAGGTCGTCCGGGCGCAGGCCGCGGTCGCGAGCGGCGTCGGCCAGGTACATGGCGTACGAAGGCGTGCAGCTCAGGGCTGTCGCGCCGAAGTCGCGCATGATCTTGAGCTGCCGTTCGGTGTTGCCGCCGGAGATGGGCACGACGATGCAGCCGAGGCGCTCTGCCCCGAGGTGCAGTCCGAGCCCGCCGGTGAAGAGCCCGTAGCCGAAGGCGTTCTGCAGCAGGTCGCCCGGCCTGACGCCGCCGGCGGCGAGGGTCCGGGCGATCAGATCGCTCCAGACGTCGATGTCACCGCGAGTGTAGCCGACCGTCGTCGGGTTGCCGGTCGTCCCGGAGCTGGCGTGCACGCGCACGATCTGGTCCCGCGGCCGGGCGAACATGCCGAAGGGGTAATGATCGCGGAGGTCGATCTTGGTCGTGAAGGGCAGATCGGCGACGTCGCCGTGACTGCTCACGTCGCCGGGCTTCACGCCGAGCTCGTCCAGCTTCTTGCGGTAGAACGGGACGTTCTCGTAGGCGTTCTCAAGCGTCTCGCGGAGCCGCTCCATCTGCAGCTCGCCGAGCCGCGGCGCGGCCAGGGTCTCCGCGGCCGGCTGCCAGTAGAGCCCGCCGGCCCCATCCGGGGTGAGGTGTTCCTCGAGATCGGCGGAGGGCGGCGTCCCTTCGGCGCCCCGCTCGAAAGCCTGCCTGCGGTGGCTTTTCACAGGGCCCGCACCTCCTCGTCGCTGAGCAGCTTCACCTTGTCGGCGAGGAGCTCGACGGCGCGGTCGATGTCGCGCACCGCAAAACAGATGTTCCAGAACGAGATGCTGTAGAGGTAGTCGATGGACACGCCCGCGGCGGCGAGCTGGTCCAGCACCTCGGCCAGCCCGCCGGGCTCGTCTGCCACCTTCACGCAGAGGACCCGGGAGACGTGCGTCGTGAACCCGGCATCGTGCAGCAGCGTGCGCGCGCGCTCCGGGTCGGTGACGATCAGGCGGACGATGCCGTACTCGGCCGCCTCCGTGGTGGAGAAGCCGCGGATGTTGATCCCGGCCCTGCCGATGATGTCGGCGACCTCCGCCAGACGACCGCTGCGGTTCTCGAGAAACACGGTGAGCTGCGTGACCTTCACGACTCGACCTCCTGGCTGGCGATCGCGGCGCGCCCGAGCTCGAACGCGCGCAGATTGACTTCGAGGATCTTCGCCGGCACCGCGGCCTCGAGGCCGCGTCGCCACTGCTCATCGTCGAACGGGAGGACGGTCGAGGCGGCGCCGAGCAGCGCGACGTTGACGGCGCGCAGCGAACCAGCCTCGCGGGCGATCGCCTCGGCGTCGAGGGCGAGCAGGCGCACGCCGCGCAGCGCGGCCGCGCCCGCGAGATCAGCCGGGTACTCCTCCTCGTGACGCAGCACGCTTCCCGGCGTGATCCGCGTGGTGGCGGCGCAGACGAGGGTTCCGTCCCCGCCGAGCAGACCGAGGCCGCGAAAGCCCTCGAGGAGCTCCGTGGCGACCACGACGTCCGCGTGTGGTGCGACCGGTGACCAGACATGCTCTCCAAAACGAACGCTGCTGAGCACGCTGCCGCCGCGCTGCGCCATGCCTTTGACCTCGCTGGACTTCACCTCGAGGCCGGCGCCGGCGGCGGTCGCCGCGAGGATGGCCGTGCCGAGCAGGATGCCCTGGCCGCCCACCCCGACGAGCGAGACCGTCGTCGTCCCGTTCACGGCGCGTCCTCGCGCGAGCCGGCGCAGCTCAGGGCACCGCGACGGCACACTGAGGCGCACAGACCGCAGGCCCTGCAGGTCTCGGTGATCGACACGGAGAGCTCCCCCGGGGCCAGCGCCGGGCAGCCCAGGCCCACGCAGACGCCACACAGATTGCAGCGTTCCTCGTCGACCGTGATCTCGCCCGGCTTCGCGCGCGTGGTGAGGACGCACGGCGCAAGGGCGACGATGACGCCGAGACCGGCGGCCTTTGCCTCGGCCTTGATGGCGGCGTCCAGCGCCGGGTAGTCGCCGGCGTCGACGGTGACGCAGCGCACGCCGATGCCCTCGACGAGCTTCTGGATGTCTACGGCAGGGCCCTCGCTGCGGTCCGGGTGCAGGCCCGTCCCCGGGTGACCCTGGTGGCCGGTCATCGCCGTGGTGCGGTTGTCCAGCACCATCACCATGCCCTCGACCTCGTTGTAGAAGGCGTCGATCAGCGGTGTGATGCCCGAATGGAAGAAGGTCGAGTCCCCGGTCACGGCGACGGCCGCCTTGCGCCCCAGGGCCTTGTTGAAGCCGGCCATCATGCCGACGCTGGCTCCCATGCAGAGGCAACTGTCGAGCGCCAGAAGCGGAGGTAGCGCACCGAGCGTGTAGCAGCCGATATCGCCCATCGGAGCGAGCTTGCGGCGCCGCAGGGCGGCGTACACGGCGCGATGCGAGCATCCCGGACAGAGCACCGGCGGGCGGACCGGCAGCCCGGCGACGGGCTGCGGCGGGCTCGAGATGCGCAGCGCCGGAGGAGGCACCGGCCGCCGGCGCCGAGGGGGTTTGCGCAGCACGTAGGGCTCCAGCGCGCGGAAGACGATCTCCTGGTCGAGCTCGCCGTCCATCGGGATGGCCGCCTTGCCGATCACCGGCAGGCCGAGCGCCCGCACCTGCATCTCGAAGAACGGATCGAGTTCCTCGACCACCGCCACGCGCGAAACGTGCTCGTACAGGCGGGTGATCTTGGCGTAGGGAAACGGGTGCGAGAGGCCCATCTTGAGAAACCACGCCTTGGGAAACGCCTCGCGCGCGTAGGCGTACGCGACGCCGGATGCGATGATGCCGAAGTCCGACGTGCCCGCCTCCAGCACGTTGAGCGGGCTCTCCTCGGCACGCCGCCGTAGCCGCTCGAGGCGCTCGAGGACGATCCGGTTCCGCTGCCGCGCGTACTGCGGGACCATGACGTACTTGGTGATGTCCCGCGCATACTCGCGCGGCGGCACCTTGACCGGCACGCGCGGCAGCACCAGGCCGCGCCCGTGCGAGATACGGGTGGTAGTCCGCAGCAGCACGGGCGTGTCGAACTCCTCCGAGAGGGCGAAGGCCTCGGCGACGAAGTCATAGGCCTCCTGGCTGTCGGAGGGCTCGAGCATGGGCACCTTCGCGAACCGCGCGAAGTTGCGGCTGTCCTGCTCGTTCTGCGAGGAGTGCATGCCGGGGTCGTCGGCGCAGACGACGACCAGGCCGGCATTGACACCGGTCAGGGAAAGGGTCATGAAGGGGTCGGCGGCCACGTTGAGGCCGACGTGCTTCATGGTCACGATGCTGCGCACCCCGGCAAGCGACGCTCCGACCGCGGTCTCGAGAGCCACCTTCTCGTTGATGCACCACTCACTGTGGATGCCGTCGAGCCCAGCGGTCGTCTCGATGATCTCCGTGGAGGGAGTGCCGGGATACCCGCAGGCGAAACCCGCCCCGGCGCGCACAGCACCATGGGCGATCGCCTCGTTTCCGGAGAAGAAGAGCTGGCGTTCCAAGGGGGACCGATTATAGCCGAGGCGCGGCCGCGCGCCAGCCTCCCCCGTCCGGATGGCGGTACCCGGCGCGGCCGCGCGCCGGCGCCGCCTGCGAAGGCGCCGCGCCATGCCTCACTCGCGGTGCCGCCGGAGGCGCAGGCCGGTGGCGCGCGTGGTGCCGCTCGTGGTCCCGGCGCCTGCGCGGTGGCTGCTGTGTCGAGCGTCGGCGCCTCGACTTCTCCTGCTCCAGGGTCGCCCCCCGAGGCTCCTCGAGGCACGGCGCCGGCCGGCGGCGAGGGTTCGGTCGCCGGGGTGCCAGACCCCTCCGCCTCGCGGTTCATGGTCCCGCAGCACGTGCACCATCGCCAACCTTGAAGGCCTGAACCCAAACCCTTAACTTGACCTTGAAGGATTCGCGCATCCCTGCCAGAATAGTCCCTGCATGCAACGCGCACCCTTCACGCCTCGCATGACGCGGACGGCCTTCGAGTGAGCCGCCCCTCTCGCAGACGCCGCGACCCGGCGCTCCTGCGAGCACGCTACCGGACCCTCTTCTTCCTGCTTCTCACCGTCCTCGCCCTGGCGCTCGGGTACCGCGCCGCGGCGGCGCCGGCGTTGGGCGGCGTCCTCATCGGCGTCTACTCCGTGAGGGTCGCGCGCACGCGCCCCGTCGAACTCGCACACACGTTCGTCGTCCTCGACTGGCTGCTCCTCGGCCTCGCCCTGGTCCTCTCCGGCGGCGCGGAGAGCTGGCTGCTCGGCACCGTGCCTCTCCTCGCCATGGGACAGCTCGCGGGTGCGCCGCTCGGTGAGTGGCCATATCTCGTCGGACCCGCCCTGGGTCTGATCGTCGTCCTGGCCATCGCCGACCCGTCGCTGGGCGGCAGCCGCCTGGGCGGCGTTGCCAAGATCGCGGTGCTGGTCGCCGGCGGCTGCATCGCGGCGACCAGGCTCCCTCGCCGGCCGGCCGGCGGCCGGCGACAGCCGCACGCACCCAAGGTCGACGTGAGCACGGGGCTCTCGACCGCCGCCTGCCTTCCCGGCTTCCTGGACGGGTCGACGACGGCCGCCCTCGCAGAACACCGGCCGCTCAGCGTCGTGTACGTGCGTCTGGAGCAGTACGAGGACAGCCGCAACTTCCTCGGCGCCGAGGGCAGCGAAGAGCTTGTCCGCGGCGTCGCGCGGCGCGCGGAACGGCGGCTCTGCGCCGATGGGCGCGCTTTCCGCGTACGACCTGACGGACTCGTGCTCGTCCTCCCGGGCCTCTCGCTCACCGAGGCCCGGCAGACCGCCTGCGACCTCGCCCACGAGGTGAGCGGGAGCCTCATCGCCGGGCGCCGGCAGACGCTCGCGACCGGCGCCTCCTCCTTCCCGACGGTGCGCCGCATCGACGACCTCCTGGCGGCTGCCCGCGACGAGGCGCTGCCTTCCGCCGTACCGGTGGAGGTAGCCGGGACCGTCGTCCCGCTCGCAGCGGCTCAGTGATCGGGCGGGCCGCAGCGGCCCGCACCTTGCCACTGTCCATTCGCCTCGCTAGTCTTCGGCTGTGGAGATCGACATCACCAGCGAGCGGGTCACCGAGGGAGTCGCCGTGCAGGTCGTGGTGCGGCTCTCCGGACGCGAGACCAGCAGGCTGTTCGTGACCGGCGACACGTTGGTCCAGCTACCCCTCGAGGGGTCGCTCCCCGACACCGACGGGTCACCTCTCCCTCGCGCCGGCATCTACCTCAGCGAACTGGCCGGCAAGCGGGAGGGCCTCACCCGGGTCTTCACCGACGACGCCGCCGCACAGGCTTTCGCCGCCGCGGTGCGCAGCCAACTCGAGACCGCCTTGGAGGCGCGATGACCGACCAGGCAGATACCCTCGCCGCACAGCTCGCCCCCTACCGGGAGACGCCCGGGATCCTCGCCGCCCTGCTGATCTCACGCGACGGGTTCGTCGTCGCCGCCGACGCCGACGCCGACTTCAGGGCCGAGGCCGTGGCGGCCCAGGTGGCCGGCGTCATCGACATCGGCGCACGTCTCGCCGCCGAGCTCGCCCAACCGGAGGCGAAGTACATCTCCGTCGACTTCGACGACCTCAACGTCGTGCTCGCCCCCTTTGGCGGCGAGCTCATGCTCGTGCTCGTAGGTCTGCCCAGCGCCCTCGTCTGCGAGTACCGCCTCATCAAGCCCGGCGCCTGACCGACCGGCCGGCGCAGCCGGCCGGAGCGACCAAGGAGAACTCATGGAAGACGCGGTCGAACAGCTCGACAATCTGGCGCGGAGCGTCGGCGAATGCACCCGCTGCGACGAGCTCGTGGCGAGCCGGCTCCGCGCCGTACCTGGCGGTGGCCACCCGCACTGCACGGTGATGCTCGTCTCCCTCGCACCGGCCCCTGCCGACGAGGCTGAAGGCGGAGTGGCCGGCGAGACCACGCTTGCGGAACTCGCCGAGTTCATGCCGACGCTCGCCACGAGCCGCGATCAGGTGTACGCGACGACCCTCGTCAAGTGCGTCCCCCGCAGCGGCTCCGCCGAGCGCGGCCCCACCGCCGACGAGCTCACGGCCTGCTATCCGTATCTCTCCAAGGAACTCACGATCACCACCCCGCACTACGTGATCACCGTAGGCGAGGAGACGACACGCTTCCTGCTCGGCAAGTTCTTCAAGAACCGGCCCTACGATCCCGACGATTCGCTCGAACTCAGGCTCTTCGACAACCCGTCCTTCAAGGTAGTGCCGATCGCGGCGCCGGCCGAGCTGCGCGAGCGCGACGCGAAGGCGCGCAAGGAGTACGTCGAACGCCTGCGCGCCCTCGCGCAGGTGATGGGCCTCTAGGCCGGGCCTCGGGACCTGGCCGCCGACCGCAGGTCCGCGCTCAACTGCCGGCCGGCTCGCTGCCCGCAGTCGCGATGACGGCGGTGATGCGCGGGAGCGTTCTCGGTGTTCCTCCGTGGGCCGAGGGCCGCAGAGGGAGTCCGTCAGGGTACGACCACGCGCAGGGCACGGGGCGCGACGCGGCACTCCATCGGCAGCTTTCCGGCGACCTCGCCGTCGGTCTGGACGAGCACTTCCTTGCCCTCCTCCACGGTGGTGATGGACGCGCGCTCCGTGCGGAAGTACTCGACCTTGGGATGCTTGATGTGAGCGTTGATGAGTGCGGCGGTCCAGTACCAGACCGTGCTCAGAAACGACTTGTCCTTGAGCACGCAGACGTCGAGCAGCCCGTCGCGCATGTCGGCCAGGGGCGTGATGCCGAACGCCCCCCCGTAGTTCGACGAGTTGCCGAAGACGGCGAAGTAGCCCTCGACGGTGCGCTCATCGGAGGTCACCCTGATCAACGGCTCTTCGCGCGTGAGGTAGTTGGCCAGGCCTTGTACGGCGAACGCCGCTTCCTTGAGCGCCTTCTTCATCATGGGGTTGAGCGAGGCGACGACGGCCGCGTCCATGCCGACCCCCGCCATGAGCCCGAAGTACCGGTCGCCGGCGAGACCGAGGTCGATCCACGAGACCACGGGCGCCTCCAGGAGACGGACCGCATCCGGTGGATCGAGCGGGATCCCCAGCTCCATGGCGAGGACGTTGACGGTGCCGGTGGGGACGATGGCCAGCGGCGTCTCGCTGCCGGCAAGGCCGTTGATCGTCTCGTTGACGGTCCCGTCGCCGCCGATGGCGCAGACGACGTCGAACCCGGCGGCTACCGCTTCTCGCGCGAGCCGCGTCGCGTCGCCGGGCCCACCGGTCTCCAGCTCCGCCACCGAGTACCCGAGCCCCCGAAACGCCTCGAAGATGAGCGGCACGTCGCGCTGGTACCCCCCGCCGCCGGAGTGCGGGTTGAAGATGGCGGCGATACGGTGGCCGGGCCGGATCACGTCAGCGCCTCTTGCGCGTCCGTCGAGAGCCGAAGGACGCGGGTGTACCCGGCTTCGCGGGCGAGCTCCGTGGCACGCGCGAACGCGTGGCCCACGTGGCCGGGCCGGTGCGCGTCCGAGCCGAAGACGAGCGGGATGCCGAGCGCAGCGGCCTCGGCGAGCAGCGCCGGGCCGGGGAACGCCTCGGCGACCGCCTTGCGCAGACCGCTGGTATTGATCTCGATGGCCATGCCGGCCGCCGCAGCGGCGCGCAGCGCCGCCGACGCGGCGGCCGCCACGGCCTGCTCGTCGTCCGGCCGGCGCACGAACTTCTTGGCGTGGTCGAGGTGGCCGAGGATGTGGAAGAGACCGGTCTCCGCGGCCTGCCTCGAAAGGTCCAGGCTCTCGAGGTAGATGCGATCGAGCCCGTAGGCGGCCAGCCGGGGTTCCATCTCGGGGTGGTCGAAGCCGAAGCGGTCGCCGACGACGTGCACCGAGCCGATGACGTACTCGAAGGGATAGGCGGCCAGCACCTCCGCCGTGTCCTCGAGCGTCTCGGGGATGAAGTCGGCCTCGATGCCCAGCAGGATGCGCACGTCGGCCGCGTACTCCCGGGCCAGCCCCTGGATGAGCGTGACGTAGTCGTCGAGCTCTTCCGGCGCCATCGCCCAGTCGTCGGTGAGGTCGTAGAGCGGCGCCCACCCACCGAGGAACGGCAGGTGGTCGGCGAAGCCCATCTCGGTCATGCCGAGCCGAATGGCGCGCTCGACGTACTCGCGCGGCTCACCCTCCGCGTGGGGGCATAGTCGGGTGTGGATGTGGTAGTCCGCGAACATCTTGCGCATGGCCCCCGCGTGGTCGGCACGATCCCGTGCGCGCAAGCTTACACCCGACGTCGCGCGCGCGGGGGCCGGCGCCGCGCGAAGAGCAGCACGAGCAGCATGCCGGCGACGAACCCGCCCATGTGGGCGAAGAAGGCGACGCCGGGCTGCCCTGAGGCGTAGGACCGCGCGCCGCCGACGCCCTGGAGAGCGAACCAGACGATGAGCAGGACCCAGGCCGGGACCTCGAAGACCGGGAAGACGAAGATGAGTGGCACGACGGTCACCACTCGGGCACGAGGGAACAGCACGAGGTACCCGCCGAGCAAGCCGGCGATGGCGCCGCTGGCGCCGATGAGCGGAACGTCGCTGGAGGGGGCGACGAGCACCTGCGCCGTCGTCGCCAGCATCCCACAGACTACGTAGAACGTCAGGTATCGGGGCCGCGACATGGCGTCCTCCACCCTGCTCCCGAAGATCCAGAGATAGAGCATGTTGAAGATCAGGTGGAGCCAGCCGCCGTGCACGAACATGGACGTGAACAGCGTCGCCCACCACGGGAACCAGCCGAACGGGGGCACATCCAGATGGCGGGTGAGCTCGAAGGGCCGCGCACCCAGAAGGTAGTACCAGCCCTGCAGCGTGATGCCCCAGCGCGGCAGGGCGAGCTGGACGATGAAGACGGCGACGTTGGCGGCGATGAGCGTCACCGTCACCGCCGGGAAGCGGCGCGTCCGGATGTCGTCGTTGAGAGGGATCACGCGCGACCCAGTGTACCTCCGGCAGAGCGCGTCCGCAGTCGAGGCGGAGCCCGTCTACTGGCGGCCCCGGGAGCCGCCCGTAGCCAATACCGACAACGCCCGCGCCTCGCAGTACAGGCACGGCCAAGGAGAAGCGCGCGCGAACGGCGAATGAAGGTGCATCTCAAGTGGTACGGTGTGGGTGTAGGAGGAGGTCTGGTATGCCCGGGACGACGCAGAGCGTCGAGCCGCGAACGATCGTGATCCCGCGTCAGCTCGAGGGGTTCTTCTACGAACGGCTTGCAGCCACGTTCGCGGGGCGCGACGACGTGCGCGTCGTCGTCGACCGGCGCACCGGCGAACGCCGCCGCCCGCGCTGGGTCAGCGGATCCGGCCCCTTCACGGAGCGTCGCTGCGGCGACCGTCGCGGTGAAGGCCCGGAGTGGTCGTTGCCGGACATGCCGTTCTCCGCATCCTGAGGTTCGTCCAGCACCACAGTCACGAAGGGCCGGCGCGCGGCGCCGGCCCTCTTCGTCGCACGATCCAGCGCCGCCGTCCCTAGATCCAGCCGTTCTCCCGGCTCACGATGACGGCCTGGGCGCGATCCACCACGTTGAGCTTGTGATACACGTTGTGCAGGTGGTTGCGCACCGTGCTCTGGCTGAGATCGAGTGCCCTGGCGACCTGCTTGTAGGTCTTGCCACCGGCCAGCAGGCCCAGCACCTCGAGCTCGCGGTCGGTCATCGGGTTGGGAACGTCGCCTCTGGGCGGCCCAAGCTCCCCCAGGTGTACCTTGACGCGCGCCAGCAGCTCCTTGATGTGGAAGGGCTTGGTGATGTAGTCGGCGGCGCCCTTCTCGAAGCCCAGGAGCTTGTCGCCGATCTCCCGACGCGCCGTCAGGAAGATGATCGGCGAGCGCAGATCCGCGGGCTTCTCGCGCAGCTTCTCGTAGACGGCGAAGCCGTCCATGTCCGGCATCATGATGTCGAGCAGTACGAGGTCCGGGAGATAGAGCGACGCGACGCGCACGGCCTCGCTGCCGTTGGCGGCGCTGTGGACGTCGTACCCTGTCATCTCGAGCGCTTCGGCCACGAGCCGCCGGATGTCGGGCTCGTCGTCGACGACGAGGATTCGCTTGGCCATCTGTTCACTCTCCTGCGTGCCGGGGTCGGGAGCCGCGACTCTTGCGTCGCACCACCGGAGTGCATCGGCTGCCTGGATCGAGCTGAGGACGGCGGCGGCGCGCGCCCTGCGACCGGGAGACCCGGGCATCCCCACCGATCCACTCCGACCGGCGTTCCCAGTATCGGCAACGCCGGGGCGAACCTTAGCGGCATGCCCGGACAGGTGCCTGCGGGCCTGGCGCCACCACGCCTTCCCGGCCTGCGTCAGCGGATGATGCGTTCTCCGAACGTCACCAGCAGGACCACGGTGGCGAGGGCCACGGCGACGGCCAGGACGATGTCGAGGTAGCGCCGCCGCCGCACCGCCTGCATGGTCAGCGCGACCAGCCCGTACCCCGCGACGCCCAGCCCGACGACGCCGGCGATCAGGATCAGCCAGTTCACGACGACCATCGTACACGCCGGGGAGAACCGGCGCAGGGAGGTCTGAGGCGGCCGCCGTGATCAGGTCTGGAGGCGACCGGCGAGGAACTCCAGCGGGTGGAGAGCGGCGCGGCCACTGAGATCGCGCACCTGCGACCGGCACGACGTGCCGGTCGCGAGCACGGCCGTGTCCCGCCGCGCCGTCCGCACCGCCGGCAGCAGCACGCGCTCACCCATGGCCACGCTGAGCGCGTAGTGCTCGGCCTCGTAACCGAACACGCCGGACATGCCGCAGCAGCCGGCGTCCGGATCCTCGACCTCGAGGCCGGGAACGGCCGCCAGGGCGTCCCGCGTCGCCGCGGCGAAGCCCAGCGCCTTCTCGTGACAGTGGCTGTGCAGGAGAGCACGGCCGCCGGCACGGAAGCGCAGGCGGCCTTCGGCGGCCAGGTCGGCGACGAGAGCAAGCGCCGGACGGGCCGCCGCGGCCACCTCGGCGACGCGCGGGTCCCCGGGGAGCAGCCGCGCCCAGTCGTCGCGCGCCATGGACAGGCAAGACGGCTCGATGAAGAGGACCTCGGCGCCGTCCCGGACGCGAACGTGCAGCCCGTCGAGAGCGCGCCGCGCCGCGGCGCGCGCCCGCTCGACCTGCCCCGTCGACAGCGCAGTTCGGCCGCAGCAGCCAACGTCCGTGAGGCTGAGGCGCACGCCCGCGGCGGCGAGGAGCCGCGCCAGCGCCTCGCCCAGGCCCGGCTCCTGATACTGGACGAAGCAATCGACGAAGAGCGTTGCTGTCTCGGCGGACTCCGAAGCCGCGACAGCTGTCGGCGCCGACCGCGCGGCCCACCGACGCGTGAGCGGCCGGCTCGCGAACGTGGGCAGCGGCCGTTCGTGGGCGACGCCGACGCGGTCGGTCACGAGCCGCGCCGCCCGGGTGCGGCCAAGGACGTTGACCAGCGGCGCGATCGGCGCCGCGAGCGCCGCGAGCCGGCGGAAGTCGCCGATGCCACGCGCGAGCGGCGGGACGCCTTCGCGGGAGCGCAGTTCCGCGAGCCACTCGACCTTGAGCGCGGCCATGTCGACGCCCGCGGGGCACTCGGTCTTGCACGCCTTGCAGGCGACGCAGGTGCCGAGCACTTCGCGGAACTCGTCCTCACCGATCGCCGCCAGCGGCACGGCCCCGCAGACGACCCCCTGCAGCGCGTTGGCGCGCGCCCTCGTGGTGCGCGCCTCATCGCGTGTCGCCGAGCCGGGCGGGCACATCGTGCCTGAGAGCTTCTTGCAGAGGCCGGCGCCGAAGCACCTCTCGACGGCGAGGTCGAAACCTCCCTCGGAGGCGTAGGAGAGCCGCGGCGCCCACGCCCGGTCGCCGCGGTAGTCGGCGCCGAAGCGCAGCGACTCGGTGACCGGGGGCCCGTCGACGACGATCCCGGGATTCAGCAGGCGATGCGGGTCGAAGGCATCCTTGACGGCGACCATCGCCTCGTACAGCCCGGGCCCGAGGAGCCGTGGGAGGAACCAGCTGCGCGAGCGCCCGCAGCCGTGCTCGCCGGAGATCGCGCCGTGGTAGTCGGCCACGAGACGGCCGACTTCGCCGGCCAGCCCGGCCATGCAGGCCACGCCTGCCGCGGTCTTGAGGTCGAGCAGCGGCCGGATGTGCAGGCACCCTGCGGAGGCGTGGCCGGTGAAGCTGGCGCGGGCGCCATGGGACGTGACCAACCGCTGGAAGTCGTCGACGAAGTCGGCGAGCCGCTCCGGCGCCACGGCCGCGTCTTCGACGAACGACGCCGGGCGCTCCGCGCCCGGCGCGCCCATGAGCAGCGGCAGGGCGGCGCGACGCAGGGCCGCGGCTTCCGCGAGCTCCTCCGGCTGCTCGAGCCAGAGGGACTGGGTCGCACCCAGAGCGCCGGCGAGCGCACGCAGGCGCGCGAGGCCGGCGTGGGCCTCCTCCTCGCTCCCCTGATACTCGACGGTCAGCAGGGCCGCGTCGTCGCCGCCCACCATCACGACCATCCTCCGGTACGTGGCCAGGTTGGGAGCGCGACGCAGCGGCGCGAGGTCCAGGAACTCGGTCGCGGACGGCCCTGTGTCGAGGATGGCGACATTGGCCTCCAGTGCCTCGCGCAAGGTCGCGAAGGTGAACGCGGCGCCGACTCGTGCCGCCGGGCGCGCGTCGAGCAGCACGTCGAGCTCGGTGAACAGGGCCAGCGTGCCCTCCGAGCCGGCGAGCAGCCGGCCCGCCTCAGGCTTGGGCGCGAGCAGCTCCCGGAGGTTGTAGCCGGAGGTGCACCGGATCGTCTCCGGGTAACCGGTGGCGATGGGCTCGCGGTACCGCTCGCGCACCCGCGCGAGCTCCCCCGCAAGCCTTCCCCCCGCCGCCCCGCGAATACCGCTCGTGAGGTCGTCCCCGACACAGACCCCGAACTCGATGTCCTCGCCGCCGGCGAGCACACCGGCCACGCGCAGCACCTTGTCCTTGGTCTCGCCGTACACGATGGAGCGCGAGCCGGAGGAGTTGTTGCCGACCATGCCGCCGATGGTCGCCTGGTCGACGGTCGAGGTGTCGGGTCCGAACTCGAGGCCGTACGGCGCCGCGGCGGCGTTGAGCGCGGCCTGGACGACGCCGGGCTGGACGCGAGCGCGGCGAGCGCCACCGTCGATCTCGAGGATGCGGTCCAGGCCGAAGCAGTCGACGACGATGCCGGGGCCGATCGCCTGCCCGGCGAGGCTCGACGCGGCCCCGCGGGCCACGACCGGCAAGCCGATCTCTGCCGCGACCGTCGCCACGACCGCCAGATCGTCCGCCGAGCCGGCCGCGACGACGACCTCAGGCACGACGCGGTACCCCGAGGCATCGGTGGAGTGAAGCCAGCGGCTGAGCGGCGACGTCGAGACCTTGCCGGCCACCGCGCGCCGGAGCGCCTGCCCGGCGGCGCGGCCCTCCGGCGAGAGCTCGGGGATGCGATGGCGGACGGTCATGCCGTCAAGGATACCGCGCGCGCCGCCTCAGAACGGGCGGCCGGTCGCGCCCACCGCGGCGTCAGGACCCGGACCGGCTCACAGCCCACCTGGGCTGAACGCCGGCAGCCAACGGCCGAGCTGCTCGAGGACGCCCAGCATCATGAGCACGCCGAACACCACGAGGAGCGCGCCGGCGGCCACCTGGATGGCGCGATAGTGGCGCTTGACCCAGCCGAGCCGGGCGCTCACCCAGTCGAAGGCGAGCGCGGCGAGCACGAAGGGCACGCCGAGCCCGATCGAGTAGACCAGGAGAAGCAGTGAGCCCGTGAGCACGCTCTGACTGGTGGCGGCCATGGAGAGGATCGCGCCGAGCACGTAGCCGACGCATGGCGTCCAGCCGATCGCGAGGGCGGCGCCGGTGAAGAAGGCGCCGGCGGCGCCGGCGCGCTTCGGCGCCACCTTGAGCACCGGCTCCGGCAGCTTGATCACGCCGGAGACCAGGAGGCCACTCACGACGATGAAGGCGCCGGCGGCGATCATCAGCTCCTGCCGGTATCTGATCAGCAGCCGGCCGACGCCGCCGGCGCCGGCTCCCATGAGCACGAACACGGCCGTGAACCCGGCGACGAACAGCAGCGACGTCCAGAGCAGGCGGCGATGCTCCCGGCCGAGGTCCTCGACGCCCACGCCGGAGATGAACGAGAGGTAGACCGGCAGGAGCGGCAGGACGCAGGGAGAGACGAACGAGAGCAGCCCGGCGGCGAAGGCGAGGCCGATCGCCGTCAGGCTGAGAGAAGTGATCTCGACCGCGGTCATGCGAGGACGACGCCGGCCGTCACTGCCGCGCCGGCGACCTCACTGGGCCTTCGCAAAGCCTGCGTTGAACTGCGCCAGCGTGGAGGCGCCGATGAGGCGGTCCGTCTCCTGGCCCTGGGCGTCGAAGAAGATCGTCGTCGGCACACCGGTGATGCCGTACTCGCCGGCGAGGCTCTGGTCGTCGACCACCAGCGTGAACGAGAGCCCGTACTCGTTCATGAAGCCCACGGCGTCGCCTTCGCTGTCGTCCACGGCGATGCCCACGATCTGCGCGTCGGGATTGTCGGTGGCGAAGGTGGCGAGATCCGGAGCCTCCGCGTTGCACGGCCCGCACCAGGAGCCGAAGAAGTTGACCACCAGCGGCTCGCCGGCGTAGTCGGACACGCTGAAGGCGCTGGGCGCGATGACCTCGACGTCGCCCGAGGTCGTCGGCGTGTCCGATGACGAGCCGCAGGCGGAGAGCGCGACGACGGCGATGAGTACAGCCGCGACGAGCGTCGCGAGCGCGAGCGTCCTGGTCTTCATGGATCTCCCTTTCTGTTCCGGACGCCGGCGGTGCGCCTCACGTCCCCTCACGCGGCAAAGCTTACCCCGGGCCCGATGTTTGCGCCCCCGCAAGCTTCGCGTATAATACCCCCTAGGGTATACCGTCCACCACCGAGATGGAGGGTCATGGCGTCCTACGACCTGATCTGCGACGCGTGCGGCATCGAGTTCGAAGTCTTCCGGCAGGGATTCCTCAAAGACGAGGACAAGACCTGCCCGGACTGCGGCAGCGTTGACGTCCGGCAGAAGTTCTCGAGCTTCCTCAAGAACATCGGCGGCAGCTCGGGCGGCGGTTGCGCCGTCCCGAGCAGCAGCGGCTTCGGCTGAGGCTGAGGCACCGCGGCGCGGTCGCGCCGCACACCTTGGCCTCGTCGCCCGAGCGGGCGACGGCTCATGCAGGCGCCCGGCGGCCCTTCCGGCCACCGGGCGCCTCCTTTGTATCCGCCACGGGCCCCCCGGGTCATCGTCAGGACGAGTTGTCCGTCGTCGGCTCAAGTGATCCGCGCGTCGAGTGCCGGCGAGTGACCAGCGTCGGCCGGTGCGTCCTCGAGAACGTCGTCGGCGAAGGGGGGCGGCAGTGCGAAGAGTCCTGGTGGGCGTGGCATTCGGGGCGCTGCTCGCCAACGTGGCCGCGGCGCCGGCCGGCGCCGTACCGCCCGATGAGATCCTCATCGCGAAGAACCTGAAGCGCCTCGGCGTCGTGCCGGGCTACGCGACGCCGCCCATGGCACGCGCCGCCGCACACGCGCGCGCCTGATAGCATCGCCGCATGCGAGTCCTTGTCACCGGCGGGGCCGGCTACATCGGCAGCGTGATCGTCGCGCGCCTCGCGGGGCGCGGGCACGACGTGGTGGTCTACGACGACCTCTCCCGCGGGCACGCGGCAGCGGTCCCCGCGGGCGCCCCCCTCGTGCGCGGCGATATCCGCGACGGCATCCTCCTTCGCAAGGTCCTGGTCGAGGCCGGCTGCGACGCCGTGGTGCACATGGCGGCGCTCGCCGAGGTCGCCGAGTCGGTCGCCGAGCCTGAGCGCTACCACAGCGTCAACGTGGACGGCACGGCTGCGGTCATCGATGCCGCCATCGCCGCTGGCGCCGCCCGCCTGGTCTTCAGCTCGACGGCGGCCGTCTACGGCGCGCCTGAACGGACGCCGATCGACGAGAACGATCCGCTCGCTCCCTCGAACCCGTACGGCGCCACCAAGCTCGCCTGCGAGCGTCTTCTCCATGAGGCGCGCTCCGGCGGCGATCTCGCCGGCACGGCGCTTCGCTACTTCAATGCCTGCGGCGCCGACGGCGCCTGTGGCGAGGACCACGACCCGGAGTCGCACCTCGTCCCGCTCGCGCTCCGCGCCGCTCGGGACGGCACGCCGATCCGCGTCTTCGGGACCGACTACCCGACTCCGGACGGCACCTGCGTACGTGACTACGTTCACGTCGCCGACCTCGCGGATGCGCACATCGCCGCGCTCGAGGCGCTCCCCGGAGTCCAGGGCTCGTTCAACCTCGGTACCGGCCGCGGGGATTCCGTCCGCGCCGTCCTCGAGACGGTCGAGTCGGTCACGGGGCTGTCGCTGCGACGGGAGACGGCGCCACGACGCGCCGGAGACCCGCCGGTCCTCGTCGCCGGCAACCGGCGGGCGCGACTGGATCTGGGATGGCGCCCGAATCGCAGCCTGAAGGACGCCGTCACGGATGCGTGGGCGTGGATGTGCCGCTACCCGGAGGGGTACGCGGCCGGCTGAGGATCAGCCGGAGGTCAGTCGACTGCCGCCGGCGCGGGCGCCAGCGACTCGAGCGTGATGGAGCCCAGCACGTCCATGAGTTGACCCTGTGCTCGCAGCCACGCCTCGTGCACCGTGCAGGACGCACTCCGCGCGCAGTCCTCAGGACTGAGCACGCACTGGTTCACGGAGATGGGGCCGTCGACCGCCTCGATCACCTGCTGCATGGTGATCTCCGCGGCCGGGCGGGCAAGCGCGAAGCCTCCGTGCGCGCCCCGCTGGGAGACCGTGAGGTCGGCGCGCACCAGACTCTGCAGGATCTTGGCGAGGAAGCTCTCGGGGATGTCCTGAGCCTCGCCGATCTCGTGCAGCGACGCCACGTGACCCTCGGGGAAGCGCGCAAGGTACGCCATCGCCCTGATGGCGTACTCGGCACCACGTGTGAGTTGGAGGCCCATAGTCCCTCACATTTGATTGACAGACCGGACAGAAACGGTCTTTTTGAACTGTATAGCCGCGGACACCGCGAGGTCAACCGCGCGCCCGCGTCGTGTTAAGCGCCGGTTAAGCTTTGAGGAGACCTGACCCAGCCGCCGTCGATAGTGCCGCTTTGCGGGCAAAACCCGGTCGCGAGGCGCGGAACCCGGTGGTATCCTGCGGAGGCGCTCCAGCGCACTCCCCCACGGAAGGACGAGAGTGAGACGATCCTGGGCCCTCATCGCTGTCGGTGCCGCGGTGGCCGTTGCCGCCGTGGTCGTCGTCGCCGGCATGACCTCTGGTGACGACGGCGTTGCGGCCGGCACGGTGACCGAGGCGCTGCCGTCGGGGCATCCCAGTGTCGCCGCCGAAAGCAAGCCGGCCGAGGACCCCGCCCCCGACGCCGGCGTCGAGGACACCATCGCCCGTCTCGAGGGGCAGCGCGCCGAGGATCCCGCCGACATGGACGTCCTGGTGAAGCTCGGCGAGGCGTATTTCATGGGCCAGCGTCTGCAGCTGGCGAGGCAGGCGTACGACGAGGTCATCCAGCAGGATCCGGACAACGCGGCCGCCCAGGTCGGTCTGGCCATGGTCTTGCACGCCAAGGGCGAATCAGGCCGCGCGGAGAAGTCCCTGCGCGCGGTGCTCGACGCCCACCCGGACAACCAGGCACGCGCACTACTCGCTGGCCATCATCCACTTCTCCGCCGGCCGTGTGGGCGAGGCGAAGAGCGAATGGCAGACGGCCGCCCGGCTCGATCCCAACTCGACGACGGGCAGGCGCTCGCAGAGCTTCGTCGACCTGCTCGAGGGCCAGGACTCGGAAACCCACGCGGAGGATGAGTAGCCGACGCAGACTTGCTGGCGTGCGGGGCACGGCAAGGGGCGCCGCACACTAGCCGACGTACCCGGGTCGGCGTGCGGGGCACCGAGAGGCGCAGTGCACCCCGGGCCGCTCACCAGACCTTCGCGCCGAGCACGTCGCGGACGTGTGCCAGCGCGAAGCGGTTGAACTCCTCGGCGTCGTGCCCCGGCGCGTCATAGGTCTCGACGAGGTCCCTGCCCACCAGCACCTCGTAGCCGCGCGCCCTGAGGCCGGCGACCGTGTGCAGCACGCAGATGTCGGTGCACACGCCGGCCACCTCGACGACATCAGGCGCAAGCCGCGCAAGCACTTGCGCGAGCTCCGTGCCGTGGAACCCGGAGAACGTGCTCTTGCGCACCACGGTCCCTCGGTCGGCGAACTCCTTGAGCTCCGGGATCACTGCGTCCTCCCCGGAGCCCTCCACGCAGTGGGAGGGGAACGTCGCGAACTCGGGGTCGTCGGGGGCGTGCGTGTCGATCAGGAAGACGGTGGGGACGCCGTCCGCCTCGGCGGCCGCGAGCCGCTCCCTGATGCGCGGGACCAGACGGTCGTAGCGCGGGCTGTGCAGGCTGCCGCGCCGGCAGAAGCCGACCAGCATGTCGACGACGATGATCGCCCGGCGCGGCTTGGTTGAATCGTCCATACCAGTCCGGTACCCACCAGCGCGAGCTACGTCACGCGCTCGAGCCGGGGGTTCGGACGGTGACGCCGGCCCACCTTGGCGCAGGGCTTTCCCTCGAGGAGAACGATGTCGGCCGTGAAGTCGGTGTTGCCGCGGAGCAGGCTGCTCCCGACCCCGTAGGCGTCGGCCGGCACGCCGGCCGCCTCGAAGCGCCGGATGCGCTCAGCGTCGAAGCCGCCGCTGACGACGATGTGCACGCTCTGGAATCCTTCATCGTCGAGCGCGCGACGTACCGCGTGCACGAGCTCCGGCGCCACGCCGTTCGGCCGGAAGGCACCCATCTCGTCCCAGAGCGAGCGGTCGATCATGGTCTCGCTCGTGTCGAGACGGACGCCCCAGAGCCGCTTCCCGAGCGCCCGCGCGCAGGCGAGACTGGTCGCCACGCAATCGTTGTCCCAGTCGACCAGCGCCGTCACGTTGATCTCGGGGTGGTGCAGGTCGGCGAACGCTTGCGCGGCCGCCACGGTGTCGCCGCCGTACGCGGCGATGAGCGCGTGCGGCACCGTGCCGATGCCCTTGCCGCCCCACCACGACGCCTGGGCGTCGGTGCTGACGCCGATGGCGCCGGCGATGTGGGCCGCGTAGCCGTCGCCGGTCTGGACCCGGTAGTGGTCGAAGCGCGCGGGAAAGAAGAGGATGGTCTTGCCGCGCGCGGCCTCGACGACGCGGCGCACGTTGGTGCTGACGAGGGTGCGCCGCGAGAGCACGCCGAGGTACACGGTCTCGAGGTGAGCGAACAGGCTGTAGTCGCCCTCGATCGTCAGCACCGTCTCCCACGCCGACAGCTCGTCGCCGTCGTAGAGCGCGTGCACGACGAGCTGGTCCCAGCCGTCGCGCCATTGCCGCGTAGCCCCCTCGCCCTCGAAGTGACCGGCGCAGAGACGCAGCGTCGCCAGAGCCTCGTCCATGCCGCCGAGCACTGCGCCGTCTGTCTTCTGGAAGACCTGCATGGTCATCGTCGGATGCCGGCCCTTGGCCTCGAGCACGCGCTTGGACCCGTTGAAATACGCGTCGGTGTAGTACCCCTCGCGGATGCGGTCGACGGGCAGGGCGAAGACGTCGGGAGCGAGGCGATGGCGCGGCATGGCCGCATTCTACCCGTGCGCAGGCTGAACGCTACAGGCCCAGCCTCGCCGCCGCGGTGTCGAGCGCCTTGGCGGGAGTGACCTCGAAGCGCAGCGAGTAGGTGCCGGCCTGCCCGAGGTCGAGGTCCATGAACCGGTCCGGGCGAGGCCGCACCGTCCCCGGACCTCCCTCGAGCACCCAGTACGGCGACGAGGTGAACTTGAGCCAGTACCTGCCCGGCGAGGTCACGGTGAAGACGATGCGCTCGTGGCCGACGGCGCGGATCGTCCCACCGCCCGCCCCGGGTACTTCGGGCTGGGGGACCAGCAGCGGCCGGGCGTCCCGCAGCCGGTAGATGCGCCAGGCGCCGGCCTGCTCGACGAAGACGAAGGCCGGCGAGCTTTCGAGGATCCTGGCCTCGCGCCGGCTCCAGGGGTCGAGCGGTCCGTCGGCCGGCAGGAAGACGTACTGCACGCCCATGCTCTGCAGCCACGGGACGTAGTCCGCCGCGTCGTAGGGCGTGTAGAAGAGGCTGTTGTGGATCGCGTCGGCCTGACGATACCAGCCGCGCGTGATCGGGTAGCCGGCCTCGGGAAAGTACAGCGCCTCCCAGTGCCGGCGGAGGGCGACGACGTGGATCCGGTAGTCCGGGTCGTACAGTTCGGCGGCCGCGTTCAGGGCCGGGGCGAAGTAGGCGCGCGTGGTCTGGGGCCGCTCGACCGCGTTGAGAAAGTGACTGGTCGCGGTACCGAACTGCAGCACGACGAAGAGCACGATGGGGATGATGGCGAGCTCGCCGTAGGCGAAGGGCCGCCGCAGCCGCGTGTGCCGCAGGAGCAGCAGGAGCGGCAGCCCGAAGACCATGAAGAAGCGGCCGATGTTGTTGCCCAGCGGACTGCCGGGCGTGACGAACGAGCCCACGCAGAACACCGCATAGACGAGAAAGAGGGCGACGAAGGGCCGCCGCGGATGGACCGCGTTCACACCGGCCAGGGCAAGCCCAACGAGCGCGAATCCGAGGAAGACCATGAGCTGCGACGTCTCGTTGAGGTATGAGCCGGGCTCGGAGAACGCCCATCCGAGCACGACCCGAACGACGACGGCGGGTGCGACGGCGGCGGCGAGCAGGAGGTAGCGGCGCCGGGCCTGCGCCCGGACCAGGACGTCGGTCAGCATGAACGGAAGCGCGACCACAAGCCCCATGGGGTTGGCGAAGATCCCGATCGAGACCGGCAGAGCCGCCCAGAAGGGACGACCCCGGGCAAGGAGCGCGAGCCCGCCCATCGTGAGCGCGAGAGCGAGCAGGAAGGGGTCCTGGCCGTGCGCCTGGTAGACCGTCACGACCAACGCGAACCCCCAGGCGGGCCAGACGTCGTCGATCTTCCACATGTCGCGCAGGTAGAGATAGAAGGTGACGGGGAGCGTCCCCGCGGCGACGATGACGATGAGCGTGCCGGAGACGTACTGGGCCAGCCAGTAGAAGACGAAGCCGTAGGTGACGGCGCCGTACCCGCCGCCGTACCAGTACGTGTCCCAGAAGATGGAGTCGCCGTCGCGCAGCAGCAGGGTCTTGTAGGCGTGGGCGGCGTCGTCCCATCCGGGGACGCCGCCCCACTGCATCAGCAGCGTGACGAGGGTGACGGCGGCGGTCGTGGCCAGCCACAGCGCCAGCAAGCCGCGACGTGTACGCAGCCATGCCTCGAGCGCGGAGAAGGTCACGGCAGCGGCTCCTGCTCCTCGGCGCCGGTGACGGCGCTGGCGACGGCCGCCGTGCTCAATCGCCCGTGGCCGCCGACCGCATCGCGGCGATGAAGCCGGCGGCCAGCTCCGGCACGGCCGGCAGGGAAGGCACGAGCGTGGTAGCGAGGCAGCGTCCGTGCACGAAGCCCTCGACCTGCCCCTCCTCCCCGGCCTCGCCGACGCGGTACGCGAACGCCTCCTGCTGAAGCGTCAGGAACTCGAGATCGAAGAGCTCGTACAGTGTGGTCTCACCCTCGTCGTAGGGGTTCTCGCGCGCCGCCACGGCGGGGACGTACCGGGGTCTCTCGTACCACTCGAGGAGCTCGGCTTCTGCCGGCAGCACGCCGGCGAGCTCATGCGTGCGCCCGCGACTGTCGGCGAGCCGGCGGAGGAGCAGGAGGGCGCCGCCGCCGAAGGCGAGCGTCGGAAGCCCGGCGGCCACGGCATCGGCGATGCTCGCCCTGAGCGCGTCGTTGCCGGCGAAGGCCGGCAGTTCCTCCTCATCGAGAAGACCGGCGAGCAGGAGACCGCTCACCCCAGGCGGCAACTCGTGGTCGCGCCCGATGTGCAGCGGCGCGAGCGTGAGGCCCGCCGCCTTGAGAACGTCGATAGCCTCGAGGGCGAACGGCTCGAGCGGCGGACCCCAGCCGACGGCGAGCGTCAGCCCGACGGCCGCCGGCAGCGGCGCGAGGAGGCGACGCGGTCGCGCCGGCAGGTAGCCGCGGCGCGCGGCCACCGCCTCCAGCCCCTCGCGATCCAGGTGGGCGCCGGCCTCGCGGCAGAGCGCCGCTTCGCCACCGTCGACGGGCTGCGGGCCGATCTGCCGCAGTGCTCCCTGACCCGCACCGTACTGGCGCGCGAACTCCTCGCTCAGCCGGGGAGGCACCCATCCGAGCACGGGCAGCTTGGCCGTCTCCTCGAGGATGCGCCGTAGCTCCGATGCCGGCCCGTGCTCGTCACCGCCGATCACGACGACGCCGGCGAACTCGGCGCGCCCCGCCAGGAACCTGGCGCCGCACGCCGCCGCGGCAGCGGTCGCCCCGCGCTCGCGGGCGTCGACGACGAGCACGAGCGGAGCGTCGAGCGCGACGGCGACGTCGACGGCGCGCGAGCCCTTCACGCCTTGCCAGCGATCGAGCGCCGGCTCCACGGCCACCAGCGTCGTGAGGTCGGTGTCGGCCGCCCACGAGTCGTACAGTTCGCCGGCGACCGCGTCGTCGATCAGCTTGGGATCGAGGACCCTGGGCGCTCGCGCCGACACGCCGTGGAGCAGGCGCCACAAGGGCAGGTCCACGCCGAGGAGGACGGGGCGGACGACGCGATGGTCCGCGAACGCGGCGAGCAGCGCGCCGGAGGCGAGGGCGACGGCGGGCCCGGGCTCGAGCCCGCACACGACCAGGCGAGGGACGGACATGACGGAATCCTCCTTTCGGCCGACCGGGCTCCGTATGCGGCCGGCTGGCCGGACGCTCGAGAGCGGATTCCGGGGGCCCGGGATAGAATACTCTACCAGCGTTTCGGAGGACGGGCGGACCAGATGGACCTGCGTAGACAGCTGCACGACGTGCTGTACGCACGTGTGCTCTTCACCCTCGCCGTCTTCACGGCGGTCCTCTGGGTGCAGGTGGAGGACCACGGCGCGACGGCACTCGAGCTCGGCGTGTTCGTCGGCATCGTCGCCGCCGTCAACGTGCCCTTCTTCGTCCTGGAACGCTGGGTCGCGACGCGCACGCTTGCCACGGCGACCGTGATCGTCGACATCGCCCTGGTGACGGCGGGCATCGTGTACAGCGGCGGCGCGCTGAGTCCCAGCGCGGTGTTGTACGTCTGGCCCATCGTCTTCAGCAGCGTCTTCCTGCCGACCTGGGTGCCCTATGCGGCCGCCGTGGCCTCGTCGGCGGCCTACGCCGCGATCGCGCTCATGCAGCGCGAAGACCTCATCGACGTGACGGCGATCGTCACCGTCAGGGGCGTGCCGGCCACCTGGATGCTCATCACCGTCAGTCTCCACGCGTCGGCCTACCTGCTCATCGCGCTGCTTGCCGGCCGCCTCGCCCAGGCGCTGATGCGCAGCACCGTGCAGCTCACCGGGGCCAAAGCCGACACCGAGGAGCAGCTGCGCCGCATGCAGGCGACCAACGAGCAGCTGCGCGTGATGAGCGAGAGCAGCCGTGTCTTCCTGCGCCACCAGGAGGTCGCCGGCCTCATCCCCGACGCGCTCGCGCAGATCGCCGGCGCGACGGGCGTGAGCAGCGGCTTCGCGCTCATCCTCAACCACAACTCGGGCGACTACGACGAGCGGGCGCTCACCGGCGGCGTCACCTCCGAGTCCGCCGGTCGCTACAAGCAGCTCGGCATCGTGGATGTCGCGCGCGCCGGCGCGGAGCGCTACGACACGGTCACGAGCCCGCAGGTGGGACGCCTGCTCAAGGCGATGGAGAAGGACGGCTACCTCGGCTTCCTCGTGGCGCCGTTCGAGGCCAAGCACGAGTTGCTCGGCGTGGTTTGCCTGCCGTACCGCGCCGACGAGACCATCCCCGAGGCGGCGGTGTCGACGCTGCGCGCGCTGAGCAACCAGGTGGCGCTCGTCGTGCGCAACATCCAGTACAACGAGGAGCTGGCGCGGAAGAACGAAGAGCTCACTCACCTGGACGAGCTCAAGAGCGACTTCATGGCGACGATGAGCCACGAGCTGCGCACGCCGCTCACCTCGATCATCGGGTACAGCGACATGCTTCTGAGCGGCATGACCGGCGAGCTCAACGAGAAGCAGTCGGCGTTCGTCGACAGCATTCTCAAGGGCGGAGAGACCCTGCTCAATCTCATCAACGACGTGCTCGATCTCACCAAGATCGAGGCGGGCCGCCTGGAGCTCAACTTCGAGGCGGTCGACCTGCGGGCGGCTCTCCTCGGCGTGCTGCCGGTCGTGAAGCCGCGGGCGCAGGACAAGCGCATCCGCATCTCGACCTTCCTGCCGACCGACCTGCCGCTGGTATGGGCAGACCCCGCCAAGCTCAACCAGATCCTGCTCAACCTCATCACCAACGGCGTCAAGTACACGCACGAGAACGGCAACGTCAGCGTCGAAGCGCGGACGGTCGACGGGCTCGTGGAGATCCGGATCAACGATACGGGCATCGGCATCGCCCGCGAGGACCAGGACAAAGTCTTCCAGCGCTTCACACAGATCGACTCGTCGGCCACGCGATCGCAGGGCGGCACGGGCCTGGGACTCGCCATCGTGCGCGAGCTGGTGGAGCTGCACGGCGGCTCCATCCGCTGTCAGAGCAAACTCGGAAAGGGCTCCAGCTTCATCTTCACCATGCCGATATCAACCACGCCGGTCGATCCGCTGGCCGCGGGCAAGATCAGTTGAGGAGGGGCAAACGTTGACAAGAGCCATCCTGGTCGCCGACGACGACCCAGACATCCTGAGCATCGTGTCGATGTCCTTGGAGACCCAGGACTACACGGTCTACAAGGCGACGAACGGGCGCGAGGCCGTGGACCTCGCGAGGCAGCACCACCCCGATCTCATCCTCATGGACATGATGATGCCGGTCCTGAGCGGCTACGAAGCGGTGGTCGAGCTCAAGGCCGACGCAACGACGAAGGACATCGTCATCGTCGGCCTCTCGGCCAAGGCCATGGCGACCGACATGGAGCGTGCCACGGACGTCGGCATCGACGGCTACATCACGAAGCCGTTTCGCATCGCCCAGATCCTTTCCGTGGTGGAAAGCTACGTGAGTGCATAGGGCGCGCGGGCCCGAGGCAGGCCCTTCGCGGGGACCGGCGACGGGCAGGAGCCGGCATCTCAGCGGCGTAGAACGCACGTGGTGATCCGATGACACACAGGCCGAGCACAACCCCCCAGCCCCCGTTGATCTGCGTCGCCGACGTGGACACACGCCTCAGCTGCAGCTGCTACTGCG
This sequence comes from uncultured Thermoleophilia bacterium, assembly GCA_963699725.1. Classification (GTDB taxonomy): domain Bacteria; phylum Actinomycetota; class Thermoleophilia; order UBA2241; family UBA2241; genus CAIXSE01. The sequence goes on along the minus strand of CAVOVA010000021.1, from coordinate 94,796 downwards.
CCGTCTGCCCGTACTACCTGCGCGACCGGCGCATCGGCGAACGCCGTACCATCCACCGGCCGACCCTCGACAGGCGCACCCTCAACCGCTTCCGGGGCTGAGCGGCGCCGATCCGGCGAGCCCGCGCGGCGCGTCTATCATGGTCTGCACGCATCTGCCGATACCGTGAACTGGCACGGCAGGCTCCCGAATCGAGGCCGACTACGGCCACATCCGACGATCAGAGTCGAGGCGACGGCCTCGGGCACAAGAGAGGCGTCAGCCTCCAACTGAAGACGTCCGCGCTCGTGGCCCTGGCGCTCGCCGCGACGTTCGTCCTGCTCGCCTACGTCGTGGACCCGCGGTCGGCCTGGCAGATCGCCGCCGTCGTGTGCGCCCTCTTCGTCGTCATCGCCGTGGCGTTCGACCTGCTGCTCTTCCGCCCCATCAACGCACTCATCCGCCGATCGCGCGAACGGCTCGGCGGAGACTACGAGCGCAACGACCCGTACTACCGCGACGAGGCGCGCGAGCTCGGCTACCTCGTACGCACCCTGATCGCCGTGTTCACGGCAGCCGAAGACAAGGAGTGGGTCGCGAAGAGCATCAAGGACGACCTCATGCGCGTGCAGGCGCTGAACCGCCAGCTCATGGACGTCGGCGTGCTGGGGCGCGAGATGAACGCCGCCCTTCCGTATCAGGAAACGGTGGAGCGCGTGCTCTCACGGGGCAGGAGCTTCCTGCACGCGGACTTCGCGGCGCTCCTGCTGCTCGACTCCGCGACGCGCGCATTCTTGCTCGAGAGCGCGCAGGGCGTGATCACACCGGCGCTCTCGGCCGAGTGTTGCGCCTACACCCCGGACTGCCCGGTGCGCCAGGCGGTCACCACGGGTGAACTGACCCGCGTCGAGGGCCATGTCTGCTCGCTGTTCCCGCACACGATGACTCACCAGCTGGTGATCCCGGTCAAGGTAGAGCACGTCGGCGACATGGCGCTGCTCGCCACGTCGACCAACGGCGAGTACGCGGAGTTGCTGACGGACGACATCCTGGCCGCTCTCCAGAACCACGTCCAGAGCGCGCTCACCAACGCCCACAAGTACGACGCCATCCGCCGTCAGGTGGTCACCGATCACCTGACGGGGCTCTACAACCGGCGCTTCTTCACGAACCGCGCCGGCGAAGAGATCGAGCGCAGTCTGCGGCACCAGGCGCCGCTCAGCGTGCTCATGATCGACATCGATCACTTCAAGCAGTTCAACGACGCCTACGGGCACGCGACCGGCGACCGCGTCCTGCAGACCGTGGGGAGGGCGCTGAAGGACACGCTGCGCAGTCCCGACATCTGCTCACGGCACGGTGGCGAGGAGTTCGCCGTACTGCTGCCCAATACACCGGGTGATGCCGCGTACTTCGTGGCCGACCGCGTCCGCCGCACGCTCGGCGGCACGCGCTATACGGGCCTCGGGCTCCCGCCCGAGGCCAACGTCACGATCAGCGTCGGGGTCGCGACCTGCCCGCGGGACGCCACCGTGCTGGACGAGCTCATGGAGCTCGCCGACAAGGCGCTCTACCGGGCCAAGGCCGACGGGCGCGACACGGTCGTGCTGTGGGGCGCCGAGGAGCGCGAGCGGGTCAGGAGCTGATTCGCGCCACGGCCTGGCGAGGCCCCAACCTCATGCCCCACGCGATCACGGCCGGCCGGAGTGAGTCCCACGAGAGCAGTTCGTCGTTGAAGGCGTACAGCGTTCCGGTGCGGCATCATGCCGTGCACTCCGACCCGCGGATGCACCCCGCGGAGCTGCTGCACCCCAGCCGCTCCGACGCCGCGGGCCTCTGCCCGTCGATGCGAGAGGCACTCCGGGCCGTCGCCGACACAGTCACCGCCAGGCCGCTGTACGTCCTCGTGGAGGAGCACGGCGCCGGAACACACCTCCCGCTCGGACAACTCCGTCGTCGGTTCCCAGAGTCGCCGGTGGGTTGACGACCGGGGCTCCCGCCGCCCGGGTATACTGCCAGCGAACCAGCGTGGAGGGAGTCCTTGATCAGACCGCAGCAGACCCGCAGTCGTCGCAGCGTCGAGGAGCGGGCGGCGTGGCGCTGGTGTCTGTGCGCGCGGAGCCCACTCGCCCAGCGACCCAGCGACTGCCGGGTTCGCGTGGAGCACGACGCCGCCGATGCCTGACGTCATCGTCGTCGGCGCCGGCATCGCGGGTCTCTGCTGCGCCCGTGAATTGCATGCCGCCGGGCTCGACGTCCTCGTCCTCGAGCGGGGCGACGAGCCGGGCGGGCGCGTACGCACCGACGTAGTCGACGGGTTCCTGCTCGACCGCGGCTTCCAGGTGCTCCTCACCGCGTATCCGGAGGCGCGCCGCGTGCTCGACAACGAGCGTCTGCGTCTGCGCCCGTTCGAGAGCGGCGCCCTGATCCGGCGCGGGGACCGCTTCGCGCGGATCGCCGACCCGTTCCGGCACCCGCGCAGGGCGCTCGAGAGCCTCCGAGATGCCCCCGGCAGCATCCCCGACAAGATCCGCATCGCTCGCCTCCGGTCCCGGCTCTCCCACTTCTCCCTCAACGAGATCCTGACCGCGCCGCAGGTCACGACTGCCGAGGCGCTCCGCCGCGAGGGCTTCTCGCATGAGCTCGTCGACGCGTTCTTCCGCCCCTTCCTCGGCGGCATCTTCCTGGACCCCTCACTGGAGACGTCGAGCCGCCTCTTCGCCTTCGTCTTCAAGCTCTTCGGCGAGGGTGAGGCCGCGCTGCCGGCCGCCGGCATGCAGGCGATCCCACGCCAGCTGGCCGCGAGCCTGCCGGAGGCGGCCCTTCGCTGCGGCGCGACGGTCGAGTCCACCGGGCCGGGAGAGGTCGTCCTCGCCGGGGGCGAGCGGCTCGCGGCCTCCGCCGTGGTCGTGGCGGCGGACGGTCCGGAGGCAGCCAGGCTGACCGGCGCGTTCGAGGCGCCGGCGCCCCGGGCCGTGACCAACGTCCACTACTCAGCCGAGCGCTCGCCCGTCGGCGAGCCGGTCCTCGTGCTCGACGGCGACGGGCGCGGCCCGGTCAACGACCTCTGCGTGCCCAGTGACGTCGCGCCGAGCTATGCGCCTCCTGGCGCGGCGCTGGTCTCGGCCACCGTGCTCGGTGTGCCGCCGCTCTCCGACGAGGCGCTTGACGGAGCCATCCGCGACCAGCTCCGCGGCTGGTTCGGGGCGCAGGTGGACGGATGGCGGCTGCTGCGCGTGCTCCGCATCCCCTTCGCCCTCCCGGCGCAGCCGCCGGCGGTGCTCGCCCAGCCCGAGCGACCGGTGCGCCTCGCCGGCGGCCTCTTCATCTGCGGCGATCACCGCGACACGGCGTCGATCCAGGGGGCGATGGTCTCAGGCCGTCGCGCCGCGGCCGCCGTTCGCGGTCTCGACGTCGGCCCCGCCTGCGCCCGGTAGCGCCGGCCCGGACCTACCGCCGGCGCCGCACTCGAGGCGGGCTCTCCCGTCAGGCCTTGCCGAGGACGACGCTCACGCACATGATCCCGAGCACGACCGCTGTGACGAGCGTGTAGCGCCGGTCGCCCTCGAGCGCGAACACGACGATGGACGCGGCGACGCGCGCGAACGGCGTCGCGATGAGGACGATCAGGCCCAGCGAGAGATAGGCGGCCGGGTCGGCGTCACCCAACCGCGACGCCAGGTGGGCGAGCGGCACGACGCCGGAGGGCAGCCCGTCTCCGTCGAGAGCGCCGAGGGCCAGGCCGATCGCCATGAGCGCCACGCTGACGGCGATCCCCGTGATGAGGATCCTGCGCACCGTGCGCTCGACCGGGTCCATGACGTGCCGGGCGGGTGCGTCCGCCCCTCCGGCGCCGGGAGCGCCGCGGGAGCCGGTCCCCGGTCCGTCTGGCCCCGGTCCGTCTGGCCGCTGCGCGCCGCTCACCATCCCACCCCCGTCGCCTGCAGCAGCATCAGCACGCCGAAGACGGCGAGCACTGCCTCGAAGAGGATGACGAGGACCCGGGTCCGCAGACGGATCGCCAGGCGCGGGCCGACCAGCGCGCCGGCGAGGATGCCGAGGGCCGCCGGGACGGCCCAGTACGGGTCCATGTAGCCGCGGCCGTAGAAGATCGCGGCGCCGGTCGCGGCCGTCACCCCGATCATGAGGTTGCTGGTCGCGATCGTCGCCTTGAGCGGCACGCCCATGAGCAACCTCATGATCGGCACCTTGAAGGCGCCGCCGCCCACGCCGAGAAGACCGGACACGTTGCCGGCCGCGAGCGACAGGACGAAGCCCGGCAACAGGCCGTGGACCCCGTAGCGGATCTCACGGCCCTCCGCCGGGTCGTAGTACCGCGACGGCATCACACCCGTCTCCACCGGCGGGACATCGGCGCCCCGGCGGCTCATCTGCCAGGCCACGTAGAAGAGCACGGCGGCGAAGCAGCCCTGCAGGATGCGGCCGTCGACGAGCACCGCGGTCACGCCGCCGGCGATCGCGCCGACGGTGGTCGCGACCTCGAGGAACATGCCGAGGCGCATGTTGGTCACACCACGCGCGGCGAAGGTCGTCTGGGCCATCGACGAGGTGGCGATCACGCAGACGATGCTCGTCGCGATGGCCGTCTTGATGGGCACGCCGAACGCGAGGCTCAGGACCGGGACCATGATGACGCCGCCGCCCACGCCGAGCATGCTGCCGAAGACGCCGGCAAGGAAGGCGACGAGGAGGATGCCGACGATGGCTGCCATCGGCGCCTACTCTACACGCCGGTCAGTGAGCGCCGAGCTCGGTGCGCGACATCCGGGCCGGTCTCCAGTTCGTCGACCTGGCGCCCGTGACGACACCGTCGCGAGGGCTGCTGTGCGCTGCGCCTCCGGCGCACCCCACGATGGCCCGGCTCCGTTGGCTACTGTGCGCTGCGCCTCCGGCGCACCCCACGACAGCCCGGCTCCGTTGGCTATTCGTCGGCGGTGGGGGGCTTGGCTCCGTTGGCTATTCGTCGGCGGTGGGGGGGCGCCGCAGGCGCTTGGCGGCGCCCCGGCGTGACTTCTCGGCGAGCCGCCGCTCCTTGGCCGCGCGTGACGGCCTGGTCGGCCGGCGCGGCGGAGGCGGCGGCTCGTTCAGCTTCTTGAGCTTGAGCCGCAGGCGACGCAGCGCATCCATCTTGTTGAGGTACTGGCTCCTCTGCGCCCGGCACGTGACCGTGAGCCCGGTCGGCAGGTGCTTCAGCCGCACGGCGCTGTCGGTGACGTTCTGATGCTGGCCGCCGGGGCCTCCGGCGCGGAAGGTCTGCACCTCACACTCGGCGAGGAGGGCCTCGTCGCTCTCGGGGATGTCGATGGCTTCGGGCACGGTTCGGCTCCGGTCGCGGGCGCCGGGCGGCGTCTCGGCAAGCGTATCACCGCCCCGTGATAGCCTCTGGCCATGCTCGGCATCGCCCTTGCCCTCGGCGCGTCCATCTGCTGGGGATCCGGCGACTTCCTCGGCGGCCTCAGCACCCGGCGCGCCAGCCTGTGGGCGGTCATCATCGGGAGCCAGGCCGTGGGTCTGGCGGGGGCGGCGCTGGTGACGCTCGGGACCGGCCACAGCTGGCCGGGCCTGCACGCCGTGTGGCCGGTGATGCTCGGCGGTTTCGCCAGCGTCGTCGCGATCTCCCTCTTCTACAAGGCGCTCGCGATCGGCACGATGAGCATCGTCGCGCCGATCAGCGCGATGAACGCGATGATCCCCTTCGCCGCCGGCATCGCCAGCGGCGAGCGGCCGACGACCATGCAGCTGGCCGGCGTCGTCCTGGCCGCCCTGGGCGTGGTCCTCGTCGCGATCGAACCATCGCGCAGCGGCGAGACGATCGGGGCGGCGGCGCTCCCCGGAGAACCGGCGGTCGAGCCGGCCGGGGCGGCGACTCTCTTCGGCACGGCAGAGGGCGCGGGAGGGGCCGGCCTGCCGGCCGATCCAGCGCGATCCGGCCGCGCCCCGCGTCCCTCGCGCCGGGACCAGAGGCGTGCCGTCATCCTCGCCCTGACCGCGGCGGTCTGCATGGGACTGGTCCTCATCGGCTACGACGCGACGGCCCGCTACGATCCACTCTGGGCCATGCTGGCGGGGCGTCTCTCCTCGGCCACGATCTTCGCGATGCTGTTCTTCGCTCTCCGGCCGCATGTCAAGGTGGAACGCTCCGCGGCGCCCTTCATCGTGGCCGTCGGGATCCTCGACACGAGCGCCAACGGGCTCTTCGCGCTGGCGACGACCCAGGGCTACCTCAGCCTCGTCGCCGTGCTCGGCTCGCTCTATCCCGTGGTCACGGTTCTCCTCGCCTTCGGGGTGTTGCGCGAGCGGATCGCTCCTCACCAACTGGCCGGGGCGGCGGCGACACTCGCCGGGATCGCCCTCATCGCCTCCGGATGACCCGCGTCGCGACGATCGAGCTTCGCGGCGCCGGCGGCGAGCCCGTCGACCTCCGGTGCACGCTGCTGTCACACGGCGTGGCCGACCTGCCGCCGATGGTGGTCGACGGCGACGGTCGCGGAGCGACCGTCACGCTGGCCACGGCTGAGGGGCCGCGGACGGTCCGCCTCTCAGAGGCCGGACCGGGGCCGGTCGTCGACGCCGCCCCCGGTACATCCTCCGTGGAGGTCGAGACGGCCGACGCGAGGCCGCCGCTGGACGAACGGGGCGCGGCGGCCATCACCGCCTCGGTGCGCCGCATGCTCTGCCTCGACGACGACCTCAGCGGCTTCTACGCCGCTTGCGCGGACGACCCCGCGCTGGCGTGGGCCTGCGGCGGCGCCGGACGTCTGCTGCGCAGTCCGACCGTCTTCGAGGACGTGATCAAGACGGTCTGCACGACCAACTGCGCCTGGTCGGCCACGGAGCGCATGACCGACGCCCTGGTCGGCCGGCTCGGAGAGCCGGCCCCGGGAGCGCCGCCCGAGGCCGTCGCCGGCCGGGCTTTCCCGACGCCGGAGGCGATGGCGGCGGCCGGCGACGAATTCTACGCCGGCGTCGCCCGTGCCGGGTACCGCGGCGCCTATCTGCGCGGCATCGCCGCGCTGGTCGCCGCAGGCGGCGTCGACCTCGAGGCGCTGCTCACCACGAAGCGCGACGAGTTGCCGGACGACGAGGTCGAGCGCCGGCTCCTCGAGCTCCCCGGCGTCGGGCCGTACGCGGCGGCCCACGTCATGCTCCTCCTGGGCCGTCATTCCCGCCTCGTCCTCGACTCGTGGACGCGGCCGAAGTACGCGCGCCTGCAGGGAAGGCCCCAGGGCCGCCTCGTCTCCGACCGCACGATGGCGCGGCGCTTTCGCCGCTACGGCGACCACGCCGGGCTCGCCTTCTGGCTGGTGGTGACCCGCGACTGGGTGGACGACGGCTCAAGCGGGGGCTGAAGGCACGGTCGGCGCGCCGGTGACGCCCGGTCAGGACCTCTCGGCGCGGTTCGGCGACGGAAGGTCGCCGGTCAGGGGCTGGGAGCGGGTGCCGGCCGGCCGTTCATGCCCCAGTCCTTCATGATCACGTCGAGTACGACCTGGGCCATGCGGTCGCCGCCCGCGCGCGTCATATGGATGCCGTCCGGCGCCCGCATCAGTGTCCGGTCGCCGTTCTCGTCCTCAAGGTAGGCTGCGTACGAGCCCTTCTCGTCGGCCAGCGCCGCCCAGGTGCTGACGAAGGTGACCCCGGGGCGCTTCTCCGCCTCCGCCGCGTAGATGCGGTTCATCATCGCGATCCGCTCGCGGTAGCCGGCATCTTTCATGATCGGGTTGCCGACCCAGTAGACCCGGCGGCCGCCCCGGGTGAGGATGTCCATGGCCTCTCCGACGCGCATGGCATAGACCTCCTGCCAGGCCTTGGTGCCGACCTTGAGCACCTTGCCCTCGTAGGAGACGTCCTGGCCGTCGTTGGCGCCGAAGAGGACGGCGGCCGCGTCGGGCCTGAAGTCGACGATCTGGTCGACCAGCTGCTGCGGCCAGTCGTAGAAGTCGGGGCGGCTGAGCCCGCTGGAGACGTGGTAGTCGTTCTTGCCCTTCACCAGCGTCGTCTCCTCCGCCAGGTTGACGAGCGACGAGCCGAAGACCTGATTCATGGAGTCGCCGGCGACGTACAGCCGGAGCGGCTTCTTCGTCGTGACGGCGCGCGGCCAGAGGGGCTTCTCCGACTGCTTGACCTCGGCGAGCTTGTGATGCTGTTCCTCGCCTCGCCCCAGCGCATCGGCGACGGCTGACCCGAGGTCGTCGGCGCGCAGCAGACCGCTGAGCCCCGTCATCGGCGCGAGGAGGGCCAGCTGGAGCGAGCGCAGGGCGCCGTAGGGCCGGCCCTCGACGTCCCTCCGGATGGCGCGCACGTCGAGCAGACCGGCGAGGAAGAAGCCCATCAGCATGGCAAGCAGCACCGCGCCGGCCGAGAGCCGGCGCCGGCGGGGTCCTTTGCGGCGCTCCGGCGGCGGCCCGATCGTCTCGGGGCCGTGTGGCCCCTCGGGCTCGAGCCACTCCTCCCACTCCTCTGAGGCGTCGTAGCCGCCGTCGTGAGCCGGCGAACGCGGCGCCGGGCCGGCGCCCGTCGGGTACTCGGGCGACCGCCAGTCGTCACGCGAACGCCGCGGGCGGTCCTCGCGGCGGCCCGCGCCCGGCGCGCCCCCGTAGTCGCGCCGCCCGCGCGCCGGCGGCCGCAGGCCGTCCCAGACGAAGAGGTCGTCGGCGCCCTCGCCAGAGAGTCGCCGGTCATCTCCTCCGGTCGCCCCCGCGTGTCGTTCGTCGTCAGTCATCGCCCAGACTCACCGACTCAGAACCTGAAGTACAGGAACTCGGCCGGCCCCGCCGGGCCGAGCACGTCGATCAGAAACAGGGCCAGCGCCAGCGCGAGCCCCTGGCCCACCCAGCCGACGCGGCTGAAGCCGGCCTCGAGGTCCTCGATGGTCCGCCGCGGCACGTACTGGATGGCAACGCCCAGCGCGACGAGGCCGACCACAGGCAGCGTCACCGCCGTCCCGATCGACCCGAGACCGGCGACGAGGCGCCACAGGACGGCGAAGGCGTTGCCCATCGACTCGGCGCGGAAGAACACCCATGCCACCGTGACGAAGGCGAACACCGCCAGCCTCTGCAACGCCCGGGCGCCCGGCGTCGCCCCCGGCTCGCGCAGTCCTCCGGCGTGACGCGCGTCGGCCCGCGCGCGCTCGAACGCGAGGCCGGTGCCGTGCATGAGCCCCCAGAAGACGAAGGTCCACCCCGCACCGTGCCAAAGACCGCCGAGCAGGAAGGTGATCACAAGGTTCACATAGGTGCGCCCTCGACCCTTGCGATTGCCGCCGAGCGGGATGTACAGATAGTCGCGCAGCCAGCTCGAGAGGGTGATGTGCCAGCGGCGCCAGAAGTCCTGGATGGTCCGCGCGGTGTACGGCGCGTCGAAGTTGGCCGGCAGCTCGAACCCGAGGAGCAGCGAGATGCCGATGGCGATGTCGGCGTAGGCGCTGAAGTCGCAGTAGATCTGCACCGAGTAGGCGACGATCCCCCAGAAGGTCTCCCAGGACGAGTACGTCTGCGGCGAGGCGAACAGCCCGTTGACGATGTGGGTCGCGAGGTAGTCGGCGATCAGCATCTTCTTCGCGAGGCCCCCGAGGATGAGCGTGAAGGCACGCGAGGAGTCCACGCCGCGCGGGTCTCTCGGCGAGGTGAGCTGCGGGAGAAACTCGCGGGCGCGGGCGATGGGGCCGGCGAGGAGGTACGGGAAGAAGGCCGTGTACACGGCGAAGTCGAGGGTCGGCGCCGGCGTGAGCTGGCCTCGGTAGATGTCGACCACGTAGGTCAGCATGCGGAACACCAGGAACGAGATGCCGACCGGCAGGATGACGCGAAGGAGCGGGAGCGGCGCGCCGAGACTGAAGGCGCCGAGCACGTCGTTGAGGTTCACGACGAAGAAGTCGAAGTACTTGAACACGCCGAGCGTGCAGAGGTTCGCGGCCACGGCGAGGATGACCCAGCGACGGGCGGCGGCCGTGCTGCCGCGCCGGCCGCGCGCCCGGTGAACCTGGACGCCAAGCGCCTGGTTCACGAGCGTCGCGCCGATGAGCAGCAAGACCAGGTGCCAGTCCCACCAGCCGTAGAACACGTAGCTGGCGGCGATGATGAACCACTTCCACAGGCGCAGCCGCGGCATGAGCAGCCAGTTGGCCGCATACACGACGAGGAAGAAGATCGCGAACGTGATCGTCGGGAAGAGCACGCTGCCGCCTGTCGGTCACGAGTGCGAGCGCCGCGAGGGCGGCCCCGCCTGTCGCGGGGATGCTACACCAGGGGCGCGCGGGCGGCGAAGCCCTTCCCGCGGCCCAGATGCCCCGGGGACAGGCCAGCCGGAGCCCCGGCGTCAGGGGGCCGGAGAAGCCGTCGCCGAAGCCTTCGGCGACGGCGCGCCGGCCTCCCCCTTCTCGGCGGAGAGCCACTCCTTCTTGATCGCGGCCATCACCGCTTCGGCGACGCGCAGGCCGCCGGCGTACGTGAGGTGCTCGCCGTCCTGCTCGCGGACCCTCTGCAGCTTGCCGTTCGTATCGCGCAGGTACTGCGAGAACTCCCCGCTGCCGTTGGAGAGGAGCTTGTACGCGTCGATGTACTCGACGCCGAACGTCTTCTCGGCCACGCTGGCGTAGATGGCATTCATGAGCTTTACCTGGTTGTTGAACGACGGCTCCGGCATGATCGGCTGCCCGATCCAGTACACGCGCCGCACGCCGTTCTGGTACAGCAGCGCGATCACGTCCTCGACCCGCTTGCGGTATTCCTTCTTCCAGCCGTCGCTGCCGAACCGGTGGACCTTGCCCGACGACGTCTGCAGAGCCTGGTTGTCGTTGGCGCCGAACATGACGGCGACGGCGCCGGGATCGAATGACCTGGCCTTCGCCTGAAGCTGGGCCGGCCAGTTGAAGAAGTCCGGGCGCACCAGGCCGGAGGAGATGTGGTAGTCGAGCTGCGACTTGATGAGCTTCGTCTTGTTGGAGAGATTGGTGAGCGCCATACCCGGCAGCCCCATCATGGAATCTCCGGCGATGTACAGGTGCATCGGGTGCCCCTGGAACGGCCTGGGCAGGGGCTTCTCCTGCAGGGTCTTCTTCGGCTTGTCGCCGTTGTCTCCGCTCTTGGTCGGCTCGGGCGTCGGGGTGACGACCACGACTTGCGTGTCGGTCGGGCCGGGGTCGGGCCTGCCCAGCGCGTCGGCGGTGAGCCTCGCCGGCCGATCGAGGAACAGCCAGTGACTCACCGCTGCGAGCGGGTCGACGACGGCGAGCCGGAAGCTGCGCTCGCCGCCGAACGGCAGTTCGAGCGCGGTCTTCTTCATGGCCGGCGCGTTGAACAGCGCGCCCAACGCCAGGGCGACCGACATGGCCACGAGCGCGCTGGCGGCGGTGCGGCGACGGCGTCCGTAGGGCAGGGCCTTGTCGTCGCGCCCATCCCGGGGCGTCGATGCGCCGCTCTCGGGCAGCGGCTCGTCTTGCCCGGCGGCACGCTGGTCATCCATCGGTGTCCGTCCGTCCGCCATCAGAACTTGAAGTAGAGGAAGGCCGCGGGGCCGGTGGGACCGAGGACGTCGAGGAGCATGAAGCCCACGGCCAGGAGAACGCCCTGCAGCGCCGGGTTGAGCGTCGAGAGTCCGGCCTCGCCGCGCTGCCAGACCGAACGAGGGACGTACTGCACTCCGATGCCCACGATGATGGCGAGGACCACGCCGGGTGTGACGGCCGCGCCCACTGTGCCCCAACTCTGGAAGAGCCGGGCCATGACGCTCACCGCCGCGGCGAACGTGTCGGAGCGGAAGAAGATCCAGGCGAAGGTCACGAAGGCGAAGACACCGATGCGCGGCCACACGGCGCCGTGCCACGGCCGGCGGTCGTAGTCGAGCGGCGGCCCGGCCGCGTCCGGGCCGTCCGGCGGCGCGGCCTCGCCCAGGACCTCGAGGGCCGCCGCGAGCTCGCGGCGCTGGCGCTGCACGATCAGTGCGCGGTCCTTGCCGCGGTCCACGCGGGCGTGCTCGATGACGAGCGCCGCGCCGTGCAGAAAGCCCCAGAACACGAACGTCCAGCCGGCGCCGTGCCAGAGACCACCGAGCACCATGGTGAGCATCAGGTTCACGTACGTGCGCCGCGCGCCCTTGCGGCTACCCCCCAGCGGAATGTAGAGGTAGTCCCGCAGCCAGCGGGAGAGAGTCATGTGCCAGCGCCGCCAGAAGTCCTGCACGGACGCGGCGGTGTAGGGCGCGTTGAAGTTGTCGGGCAGCTCGAACCCGAGCAGGAGCGAGATGCCGATGGCGATGTCGGCGTAGGCGCTGAAGTCGCAGTAGATCTGCACCGAGTAGCCGATGATCCCGATCAGCACCTCGAGGGACGAGTACTGCCCGGGCGTCGTGAACACGCCGTTGACGATGTGGGTCGCCAGATAGTCGGCGATCAGCATCTTCTTCGCCAGGCCGCCGAAGATCAGGAAGAAGGCGCGTGCCGTGTCCACGTTCCGGGGGTCGCGTGGCCCTTTGAGCTGCGGCAGGAACTCGGAGGCGCGAGCGATGGGACCGGCGGCGAGATACGGGAAGAAGGCGACGTACACGGAGAAGTCGAGCAAGGACGCCGGCCGCAGCGTGCCGCGGTACACGTCGATCACGTAGCTGAGCACGCGGAACGTCAGGAACGAGATGCCGATCGGCAGCAGGATGCGCAGAAGCGGCAGATCGGCGTTGAGATTGAGCGCGCTGAGGAAGTCGGCGACCGACGTGACGAAGAAGCCGTAGTACTTGAACACGCCGAGCACGCCGAGGTTGGCGGAGACGGCGACGGCGAGCGCCCATTTGCGCCCGGAGCCGCGCTGCGGCATCCCCGCGATCCAGAGCGCGAAGAACTGGTTGGCGACCGCGCTGAGCGCCAGCAGCAGCACGAAACGCCAATCCCACCAGCCGTAGAACACCAGGCTGGCGAGCAGCATGAACGGCTTCCACAGCCCTTGCCGGGGCATGAGCAGCCAGTTCCCGACGAAGACCAGCAGGAAGAAGAGGGCGAATGTGACGGTTGGGAACAGCATGCGGCGAGTCTGAAGTCAGTTTAGGGAAAGGGACGACTGGTGGCCAGCCACGGTTCGCGCCAGTCCGCGGCATCCCGCGAGACATCGCGTATCATAGCCGCGTGAGCGAGCCACCCCTCTTCACCCAGAACACCCTCCGCGAGGGCGTCATCGAGTTCGCGTTCGGCGAGCCCGACCCGGCGCTGCTCCCGGTCGGGCTCGTCCGCGACGCCGCGGCGCGAGCGCTCGGCGCCGGTGGCGCGGGCGCGCTCGCGTATGGCTCCAACGAAGGTCCCGAGCGACTGCGAGCGGCGATAGCCGAGCGATCCGTCGAGCTCGAGGGGCACGCTGTCACCCCGGGTGGCCTCCTCGTCACCGGGGGCAACTCGCAGGCCCTCGACCAGGCGATGACGATGCTGACGAAGCCGGGTGACGTCGTCTACGTCGAGTGCCCTACCTACAACCTCGCTCTCGGCATCATCGCCGATCACCCCGTCACGATCGCCGGTGTCGCGCTGGACGACCAGGGTCTCGACGTGGACGCCCTCGAGGTGGCCGTGCGCGAGGCCCGCGCGGCCGGCCGCCGGCCGCGCCTGCTCTACACCATCCCGACCTTCCACAACCCGGCGGGCGTCAGCCTCTCCAGCACCCGCCGGGAGCAGCTCCTCGAGCTCGCGCGGCGCCACGACCTCGTCGTGGTGGAGGACGACGTCTACCGCGAACTCGTCTATCAGGGAGCAGCGCCGCCGGCGCTTCGCGCGCTCGACCCCGCGGCGCCCGTGGTGCGACTCGGCTCGTTCTCCAAGTCACTCGCGCCGGGGCTGCGCCTGGGCTGGATCGACGCGCCGGCCGCCCTGCGCGAGACCCTGGCCGGCGCCGGCGTCCTGGAGAGCGGCGGCTGCGTCAGCCAGTTCTCGGCGCACGTGGTCGCCGCGGTGCTCGAAGCGGGCGGGTACGACGCCCACGTAGCCGCTCTTCGCCGCGCCTATGCCTCACGCCGCGACGCCCTCACGGCGGCGCTCGACAAGCACCTCCCGCCCGGCTGCGCTTTCTCCATACCGGCCGGCGGCTTCTTCCTCTGGATCACGCTCCCGGCGGGGCTCGACGCCTCGGGACTGCTGCCGGTGGCGGAAGAACACGGCGTCGCCTTCGCGCCCGGCCGGCGCTTCTGCGCCGACGGCGCCGACCGCAGCCTGCGGCTAGCCTTCAGCCTCTACGACGAGGCGAGCCTCGCTGAGGGCGCCAAGCGCCTCGGAGCCGCCATCGCGGACGCGGCGGCCCGCGGCGCCTGAAGCGGATGGTCCGCCGGCCGCGGACTCCGGGAGGCCGCTGTTCGCCGTACGGGGGGGCCAGCCGGGAACGCCGCGTGTGGCATCACGAGGCGGTCTCGGGCGCCAGACTCCGGAGCGGCGGTGCCCAGGACGCCGCGTGCGGTGAGGTTACCGGGGCAGGCACGACTGGCATGGTCGTCTCGGCCCCGGGTGTGCCGGAATCGCCAGACGAGGCAGCCGGCAGCGGCCTGCATCCTGCCCGCGCTGGGACGTGGGACTCCGCGGGCCCGGCGGCCAGGCGCTCGGGTGCCAGCGAGGGAAGGTCGTGATGGCAGAGAAGACGCGGGGCACGGATCCGGAGGAACGCGGCGAGACGGTCACCGGCGCCACTCGCGTCCTGGCGCCGGTGACGCGGGTCCTGCGCTCCAAGCGCGCCCCGCGCATCCGCTCCTGGGTCGCGCTCTTGCTCGTCGTCCTCTCCGTGCTCGCCGTCCTGGTGAGTGCGCTTGCTCTGTGGTCCCGTAGCGTCGTCTTCGATACCGACGCGTGGATGACGGCCGTCGCCCCCGTAGCCGAGGATTCACAGGCCCGCGATGCCGTCAGCAGGTACGTTGCCGCCAAGGCGCTCGAGATCACCGACTTGAACGCTCGCATCGCGGACGCGCTGCCGTCGGACGCCGAGCTCCTTGCTGCGCTGCCCGCGGCGAACCCCGAACGCTACCTCGCCGAGGAGGTCCACGCGTTCCTCGGCACCGAGCTCGCGCAGCGCCTCTGGGCGGACAGCAACCGCGTGGCTCACGAGCAGTTCCTCGCGGCGCCGCGGGACGAGAGCCGCACCGACGTGACGTTGAACCTGCTGCCGATCATCGTCATGACGCTGCAGCGACTCGAAGTGAAGCTGCCGCATCTACTCGGGCGAGACGTCACGCTGCCGCCGATCGACCCGGCCACCGACCCCGACGATATCCACACGTTGCTGCAGGACGCACTGGGCCGGGAGTTGCCGGCGGACATCGGCTCCGTCACCCTGCTCAAGGAGAGCCAGGCCTACGAGGCCAAGCGCACGCTCGGGCGCCTCGACGACCTGGCGGTCCCCGTGGTCGTCCTGACCATCGTCCTGATCGGCGCGGCCCTGCTGGTGTCTGCCCGCCGCCGGCGCACTGCCCTCTGGCTCGGACTCGGCGCCCTGATCGGCGTCGTGGCGGCCCGGGTGATCGAGGGGCAGGCGGAAGAGGCCGCCGTCGCTGTGGCCACGTCCCGAGACGGCGCGGCGGTGGCCAAGTCGATCGTGAGCTCGGTGGTCGGCGGCCTGCACCCGTTCTTCGTCTGGATCGCCATAGCCGGCGTGATCGTCGCCGCCGCCGCCATGCTCGCCGGCAGGCCGGCGTGGCTGGACGCCATGAACCGCGGCTTCGCCGGACTGCCCGGCATCGCCGCGGGCCTCTCCGTGCCGGATTCCCGCGCCCGGCGCTGGACGGTCGCGCACCTCGATCTGCTGCGCGTCGCCGGCATCGTGGTGGCCCTGGTCGTGCTGCTCTTCACCACCGGCTCGCTGGTCGCGGCGCTGGCCGTCGTCGTGGCGCTGGTGGTCTACGAACTGGCGATCAGCGCGTGCGCGACAGCGGCGGCGCGCGAGCCCGACGATGGCACGGACGACCCCTCGATGCCGTCTGCCTGAGGGCAGCGGAGAGCCGGCCGGACCGACCTGACGCCGGCCGGCCGCCTACCCGTGCGACTCGCGGGAACCCCCACGCGGCCCGCGGTCGTGGCGATCGCGGCGGCCGTCGCGATGCGGCAGCGGGAGGTGCGGCTTGCCGCCGATCACGTCCCAGAGACGGTGCTTGCGCCGCTCCCACGTCTGGTGAAAGCCGTCGTCGCGGCGCCGGGCGCGGTCCATCTTGGCGGGACTGGCCGCGTACTGCCAGCGCGCCCACGGCGACCCCGGCTTGGCCAGGCGCAACGCCCCGACCATGGCCACCAGCGGGACGAAGATGCCGACGGTGCCCAGGAACAGCTTGCCCTTGAGGTAGCAGACGACGACGAAGGCGGCGCCGCTCAGGATCAGCACGAAGCCGACCCAGCTGGAGATGATGATGTAGTCGCCAACCTCACTGATGCTGCGCGGCAGCAGGCCCGTGAGCAGCAGGGTGATGAACGTCAGGCCGAGGATCACGGCGTCGATGCTCTTGCGTCCCTCGCCCGTCCAGTACACGTCCTCGAGATGGAGGATGAGCGCGAACTCGTCGAGGGTCAGCGCCGCGCCGCACCCGAAGACGAAGGCGAGGAACTCGAGCAGGGGGCTGCCGGGTTGCACCGCGAACGTGAGGATCCCGGCGATGACCATGCCGATGATGCCGAACACCGAGTGGTGGATGTGCAGCCCGCCCGGGGTCACCAGGCTGCCGATACGGATGTGCGACCGGCCATGATGCCGAGTGAGGCGCGTGTTGAGCCTGACGACGAGGAACGTGAGGATGAAGCCGATCAGCAGTGTGAACAGCGGCCGTTTGGCGTCGTCGAGCACGTGCCCGGGGATGGCGGCGAATAGCATGATCATCTCACCCTCATTATCCGCATCTGCCGCCGCGAGGAACCATCGCCGCCTGCGCGACCATGCGGGATGACAAAGGACGCATCTCCCGCGGCGTCAGATCGAGGAGGCGGACGCCGTGGGGGTCGCCGACGGCGACTTGCCCGGCGTCCTCCCGCCGGCCGGCAGCCAGTCTTGCCTGATCGCCTCGAAGACGGCGTCCGCCAGCATCGCCTGGCCGGCGATGGTGAAGTGCACCTGGTCATCGAGGCGCAGCGCCGCGTCGAACGAGCCGTCGGAGTGCGCGTAGAGGCCCCAGATGTCGATGTACTCCGCGCCGGGGCGCTTCTCGGCCTGCTTCTGGAAGATCTTGTTGATGAGCCTCATGCGCGAGTTGCGCCAGGTCTCCCCCATGATGGGCATGCCGACCCAGTACACGCGCCTGGCGCCCCCCTTGAGCAGCGTGTCGATGATGCTGCCGACACGTTCCTCGTAGGCCTGCTTCCAGGCCATGCCACCGTAGGGGATCCACTCGCCGTCCTTCCAGACGGACTGCGTGTCGTTGGTCCCGATCATGATGACCGCCGCCTGCGGCCTGTCCGTCTTCACGACGGTCCTGACCTGCTTGTCCCAGTCGAAGAAGTCGTAGCGGCAGATGCCGGTCGACTCCTTGTAGTAGGTGATGGGCTCGAAGGCCTTCGTCTCCCGCAGGACCGGCTCGAGCGCAAAGCCGAGCTCGCCGCCCATGGAGTCGCCGCCGACCCACACGCGCACGGGGTCGGCCTTGCTCGCGACCCAGACCTTGGGCGGCGGGGTCGGCGTGGGGGTCGGGCGGGGCGACGTGGTCGTGGCATCGCCGCCCGACCCGCCGGAAGCGCGCACACCGTCGTCGCCGCGGCCACCGGCCACGAAGACCAGGGCCAGGACGACCGCGATGACGACCACGACCAGGACGAGCAGGAGCAGACGCCGCCGCCGGGCACGCTGGCGCCGCCGGCGGCGCGGATCGCGCTCCGGGCGAGTCCCGTACGTGGTGTATCTGCCGTCATTCATGCGTCAGGTCCTCACGTGAGTGTACTGGACGGGCTTTGGTGCCGCCGACCAGCTCCCGTGCGGTGGCGCGCCCTTGCGCGTGAAGCCGCGTGCTCGCCCAGCGATGGTCCAGAACCGTGAAGACCAGGCGAGCGCCCGCGGGCGCGGTGGCGCTCCTGGCGCTCGTCACGGATCAACACCACCAGCGCCGAAGCCACCGCGACGATGCTCGCGCCCGGCACCGGGAGGTCATCTATCCCGTCCAGCGAGCGCAGGATCGAAGGAGAGGACCGCAGGCACTCCCTCGAGGACGCCGGCGAGCACCTCTCCGACCGGCGAACCGGAAAGAGCCGCCGCCGCGAAGGCAGGGCACGCCCCTCACTCCGATTCGGGCACATCAGCCCGCCGGTAGCGCACCACCAGCCAGTAGGCCAGCGCCATAGCGGCGACAACGGCGGCGGTGGCGTAGATGTACTGCGGCGACGTGGTCGAGTAGTCGAGGATGATCACCTTCCGCGCGATGGCCATCATCGCGGTCGCCAGCACGATGCGGACGTGGATGACGTCCTCGCGCAGGTAGCTGACGATGTTGACGAAGATCTCGATCGCGATCAGGACCGCCATGAAGGCGCCGAAGGTCGCCAGGATGTCGCTGATCTGCAGGAATCCACGCGGGTCGGCCATGAGGCGCCGGTAGAGCACGTACACGACGTCGGCGACGCCGAAGGCGATCACGCCGGTCATCAGGATGGCAAGCGCCCGCACCGCCATGCGGATGACCCAGTGCAACCCCTTGACGAGCGGTTCGTTCTCGGTGTGCGGTACTTCCAGGGCGTGACCTCCGGCGCCCGCCGCCCGGGGCGCGGCGCCACTTCTGCGCCACGCTTTCGTCTCGGCGGCGACGTTCCCTGCATCGCGCCGTCTCACAGGCGACCCGGGCGAGTGAAGCACGGGGCGTCGGCGCATACACTACCCGCATGGCGGCGTACGACTCACGTGTGCGGCGGGTACTCGGCGGCAGCTTCTGGCTGACGCTGTACGTCGCGTTGTCGCTCACCCCTCTGTTCGTCGCCTTCGTCTACCCCGACCACCCCAGACGCGACTTCTGGACGGAGTTCTCGGTCGGACTGGGCTTCGTCGCCCTGGCCATGATCAGTCTGCAGTTCGCCATCACCGCGCGGTTCCGTCACATCGCCGCGCCGTACGGAATCGACATAGTGCTGCGCTTCCACCGCCAGATCTCCCTGCTGGCGGTCGCGCTGGCGGTGTCGCACCCGGTCATCCTCTTCGTCACTCGCGACGACGCGCTCGGTCTGCTCAACGTGGTCGTGGCGCCGTGGCGAGCCCGCTTCGCCGTCGCGGCGACGCTTGTGCTGCTCGCCCTGATCGCCATCTCCGTGTGGCGCCGGCAGCTCCGGCTGCGCTACGAGCGCTGGCGCACCGCACACGGTGTCCTCGCCTCCCTCTCCATCTTGTTCGCCCTCGTCCACGTCGAGCTGGTCGGCTGGTACGTCGACCTGCCGTGGAAGCGGGTGCTCTGGGCGGCCATGGTGCTCGCGGTGATCTGCCTGCTGCTGTACGTGCGCTTCGTCGTCCCCCTGCGGCTGCTGCGCCGCCCCTGGGTGGTGCACACGGTCACGGCCGAGCGTGGCCAGGCCTGGACGCTCAGGCTGCGGCCGGTCGGCCACTCCGGCATGCGCTTCTTGCCCGGCCAGTTCGCCTGGCTCACGCTGCGCCGCACGCCGTTCGTGATCGAGGACCATCCCTTCTCGTTCTCGTCCAGCGCGGAAGACGAGGAAGGCGTGGCGTTCACCATCAAGGCGTGCGGCGACTTCACGCGCGCGGTCGGCGCCGTGGAGGCCGGAACCCCGGCGTACATCGAAGGTCCACACGGCGCCTTCAGCATCGACCGCTACCCCGGTCGTGGCTGCGTGTTCGTGGCCGGCGGGGTCGGCATCACGCCGGTCATCAGCATGCTGCGCACGCTCGCCGACCGTGGCGATACTCGCCCTCAGCTACTGGTGTACGGCGCTCGCACCTGGGACGACGTCACGTTCCGCGAGGAGATCGAGGCGCTGCGGGACCGGCTCGACCTGCGAGTCGTCTACGTGCTCTCCGCGGCGCCGCCTGACTGGCAGGGTGCGCGCGGTCGCATCACGACAGGCCTGCTGGCCGGCCTGCTCCCCGAGGACGGCGCCGAGTACCTCTACTTCGTGTGCGGGCCGCCGCCGATGATGGACGCCGTCGAGCGCTCACTGCGCCGGGCCGGCGTACCTTGGCCAAATATCTACACCGAACGCTTCGACATGGTCTGACACACCGGGGACCAGGAGAGGATGCCCATGCGACACGTGCATACCACCCGCGTCGTCCTGCTGGTGGCTGGGATCGTCGTGGCCGCGTCAGTGGTTTTCGCGCTGCTACGCTCCTAGCGGGCCTGCCCAGAGCGCTGGCGCAGGGACCGTGATCTCGGGCCGGGAGATGACGACCAGCCTGACGACGCCGTACAAGATGTCGAACTGCGGGCTCCGTCGCGGTCGCGGGCCTGGCGGCGGCGCAGAGAGCGCACCGCGGCGCCCACGCCAGTTTCCGCCGGCGCGGCGCTGGGATACAGTGGCGCCTGACCATGAACGACCGGGGAGACACTCAGCAGAGCCACTCGACGCGGCAGCCGCGCGCACGCTTCCTCGAGAGCTCGCCGCGCTTCGCCGACAGCTTCGGCCTCGTGCTGCTCCTGCTCATCATCAGTCTCTTCACCGTCGCCCTGGCCGGCGACGGTGCGCTCGCCCGCACCGCGTCGCTGGTGGTCTTCGCGGCGACCACCTGGTTCGCGCTGCGCGCCGCCCAGGTCCAGCGCCGCATCCTTCGGCTCGCCCTTGCGCTCATCCCCCTCATGGTCCTCGTCGCCATCATCCTGGTCATCTTCGGCAATGACGAGACCGCGACGATCACCGCCAGACTGGTGATCATCCTGCTCGTGGTCGGGGCTCCGGCGGCCATCCTCAAACGACTGGTGCAGCACCCGGTCATCAGCGCCAATACCTTCTATGGCGCCGTGTCCGTGTACCTCCTCATCGCCATGTTCTTCGCCTCCACCTACGGCCTCATCGCCGTCGTGAGCGGTGAGCCGTTCTTCGCGCAGTCGCAGTCCTCGTCGGACCCGGCGACGCCGATCGACTACATCTACTTCAGCTTCGTGACGCTCACGACTGTCGGCTACGGCGACCTCACGGCGGCCTCGAACCTCGGCCGCCTGATGGCCATCTTCGAGGCCATCCTCGGCCAGTTGTACCTGATCACCGTCGTGGCCATCGTCGTTCAGAATCTCGGCAACGCGCACTTCGTCGAACGGAACGTGGAGCGGCACCAAGCACCCGCGGCTGCCGGGCCGGGCGGCGGAACGGATCCAGATCAGGTCGATCCGGTCTCGGACGAGGTGCGCGCGGGCCGGGAGGCCTGACGCAGCGGCGCCGTCGCCGGCGCTCCGCGCCTTCGCGCCGGTCGGTCAGGCCTCAGTGCGTCCCTCGCCGGGCACCCAGTCCAACGTGAGCGTCTGCCCCACGACGTCGACGGCGATCAGTCGCGCCGCGGCTTGGACTGCCCGAGAAGAGGCATGCGAGAAAGAGCCGCACGGTCGCGACGAGGACGAAGCAGCGGCTGGACGCGACCCGTGCCCGACACGGGAGGACGGCAGGCGGCTCCCCACCTCGCGGTCGGCGTTCACGTCACGCTCTTCGCAGCGCCAGGCCCTGGGCGATCGCCGAGATGCCGAACAGGATCGCACTCAGGCCGACCAGGACCATGAGCAGGGTCACGGTAGGGCCGGGCCAGGCGATGAAGACGACGCCGACGATGGCGAGGATGACGCCGAAGACGACGACGACGCCGTAGCCCTCGCCGTGCGAGGTGATCGCCGCGATCGCGACGGCGACGCCCCAGATGAGGAACGATAGTCCGATGATCACGGCGATCGTCTTGACCGAGGCGTCCGGCCAGACGATGAGCGCGATGCCCGCGATGATGGCGATCGCGCCGGCCGCGATGCGGCCGGCGCGTGCGCCGCCGCCGACGAAGAACTGCAGGATGCCGGCGAACAGCAGGAAGAGGCCGGCGAAGATCGCGACCAACTGCACGCTCGCCCAGATGTTGGCCAGGACGATGACGCCGAAGACGACGGCGACGATGCCGACGGCGAGGACGATGCCCCACGAGCGGCCTGCGAGCCCGCCCGAGTCGCTCACGACGACGACGCTCTCGCCCACGACCTCGGGACGCGGACGTCCGGGGTCGCCACCTTGCTCGCTCATGTGACCTCCCTCTCCTCTTTTCGCCGTTGCGGCCCTCGCCAGGAAGTCTACTCCCCGAGCACCTTGATGATGAGCCTCTTGCTGCGCCGCCCGTCGAACTCACAGTAGAAGACTTCCTGCCACGGACCGAGGTCGAGACGGCCGTCGGTGACCGGAACGATCACCTGGTGATGCACGAGCAGGTTCTTCAGGTGGGCGTCGCCGTTGTCCTCACCCCCGCGGTGGTGCCGGTAGTCCGATCCCGCTTCGAGCTGCGCCTGTGCGGCGTCGCTCAACCCCGCAGCGTCGGTCAGTCGCCCCCCTCCGGGGAGCAACTGCCGCGCGACATCGTTGGCCGGTGGCTGCCACGACGGCGGCGCCAGCTTGTCCAGCCACTCAAGGGCGTCCGCCTGGATACCGGGCTCGTCGTCGTTGATCCAGACCCCGGCGGTGATGTGCATCGCCGCGACCAGCGCCATGCCCTCACTGATGCCGCTGTCGTCGACCGCCTGCCGGACGTCCTCGGTGATGCGCACGAACGCGCGTCGCTCGGGGATGTGGAAGGTCTTGTAGACGGTGTGCGCCTTCACGCGCGCCTCAGCTCTCGTCCTCGTCGCGGCGCGCGAGGCGTATGAAGCGCACACCGAGCCCCGCGGGTCCCGGCTCGACAATGGCGATCGTGGGGTCATCGTCCTCCTCATGCGGGGCGCTCGCCGACCCCGGGTTCAGGAAGAGCGTGCCGTCCACCCACTCGACCGCCGGCAGGTGATCATGCCCGTATATGACGAGGTCCGGCGCGTCATGTTTGGGTACGCCGTCGACCTTGCCGAGCGTGAGGCGTTTGACCAGCCGCTTGCGCTTGTGACCGACGACGAAGTGCACGCCGCCGACCTTGCCGGCGACCTCACGCGGGAGCTTGCCCAGCTTGCCGTCATCCATGTTGCCGGCGACGGCGGTCAACGGCGCGACCGCCGCCAGCGCCTCGAGGGTGGCCGCGTCCATGATGTCGCCAGCGTGGATGATGTGATCGACGTCGGCGAACTCCTTGAGCACTTGGGGATCGAGGTGGCCGTGCGTGTCGGAGATCACGCCGATGCGCGCGCCTTCGCCCGACTTCGTCATCGTCTTCCTCCGGTTCGCGTGCGAGCCGCCATCATCTCGTCCGGGTGGCCTCGTATCCCAATCTCCCCGCGACCGGCCGTCAAGGAACCTCGCCTTGCGGGTGAGGCCGAGTCCCCGAGGTCTCTCAGAGGATGCCGCCGGGGACGCCGGGGCCGGCCATCTCGGCAGGCTCGGCCGGCTGCCGCGGGACCAGCACGCCGTGCTCGGCGTGACCGGCGTGGCCGTCGAGTACCTCTTCCAGCAGAAGCTGCTCGCCGGGCCGCAGCAACACCGCGTGCACGTCAGGCTCGAGCGCCGCGGCTTGCGCCATGAACAGGTAGGGCGCCCGCCGGTGGAAGTCGGGACCCAACCGGAAGATCGCCGTGCCCGGCAGATGGTACGTCCCCCAGTGGATCGGGACGACGATGCGCGGTCGCAGCAGTTCCATGGCCTTGACCGCGTGCCGCGGGCTCATGTGCTTGAACTCGGGCATCAGCGGGCCGATGCCGGCGATCGGCAGCATCGCGAGGTCGAGCCGCTCCGGCCACACGTCGGCGATGCCGGAGAAGAACCCGGTGTCGCCCGCGAAGTAGACGCTCCTGGTGCCGGACACCACGTAGCCCAGACTCGGCGTGCGGGCGGCCAGCGGGTGCCGCGTGCCTTTGTGCTTCGCGTCCGTGCCGACCAGCTCGACGGATCCGATCCTGATCCTGTCGCCGGGAGCGAACTCGTGGATGTCGCGGAACCCGCGCCAGCGCAGTGAGAGCCCGGCTCCGACGGGCGCGAGGATGGGCGTGTCGCGGCGAAAGAGTCGTAGTGATCGCGGGTCGTAGTGATCGAGGTGCAGGTGCGAGATCAGGATGACGTCCGGGTCGGTCATCGGCTCGGAGAGCGGCCGCGGCACGCGACGGTAGAGAGGACCCACGAGTCGGCGAAGGACCGGGTCGGTGACCAAGCGGACGCCGTCCATCTCGATGACCGTCGAGGCGTGCCCGAGAAACGTGATGCGGGTGCCCTCCGGCCGGTCGCCCGCCCGGGCGGGCCGCCGCTCCAGCGGCACCTGCGACTGCTGCGGTGACGAAAGATCGGTTCGCTTCATGGCGTCGCTGGCGGGTTCTCCCTCCTCTGGCACTACAGTGGCCACCGGGGACCGACGCCAAACCATACGGCCGCCCCGGGGCCGGCGGCAGGACGCCCCGGCAAGGCGCTCTCCCGCCGGCTTATCTGGTATCTCGGCAGCCTCGAGCGAGCTCGATTCCTGACTCCGGCCGGCGGATTCCACTGTCTCCGGAGCGGGTACGCTGTGGCCACATCGATCGGGCACGACATCGGGAACCACGTCGATGGATGAGGTCCGAAAGAGGAGTGGAGGCATCATGGCCACCATCCAGCAGCAGATCGAAGTAGCCGCGGAGCCCCATCTCGTGCGCTCCACGTGGAAGCGGTTCATCCAGTGGACCCACACGGGGCCCGGGCACCTTCTGTGTGACGAGCTCGCCTGTGTCGACGCCGTGCGCTCGGGGCTCGTCGACTTTGCACCCTCGGCCGACGGCAGGACCACAGTGGTCTTCCGTATCGAGGAGCTCGCCGACGGCCCTTCGCGGGAGGACCTCGAGCACCGGCTCGGTCACGATCTCGTAGCGTTCAAGGACTACGTGGAGCGCAGCGGCCTGGTGAAAGGAAAGCCGTCCGAGACCGAGGACGCCGCGTTCGAGGGAGACGCCGTCCGCAAGGGCGACCCCCCACGACACGTGCGCCTGAGCAGCGAGAACGACACCACGTTCTGGCGGAGCCACTTCCCCACGTGAGCAACGGGAGCGGGTGCGATACGCAGGTGAGCGGGCGGCCGCCCGCTCACCTGCGCATCGCGACGTTCAACATCCGGACCGGCCTGCGCTGGGATGGGCTTCACTCGTGGCCGTTCCGGGCCGGCGCGTGCGCGGCAGCCGTCGCCGGCCTCTCCGCCGACGTCGTGGGCCTCCAGGAGGTCCACGCCTTTCAGGAACGCGGGCTGGCGCGCCGGCTGCCCGGCTACGCCGGCGCCGGCGCGGGCCGCAGCGACGGCCGCGACCGGGGCGAGCGCTGCACGGTCGCGTATCTCACGTCGCGCCTGCGCCTCGAAGCGTGGACGGTCCGCTGGTTCTCCGCCACACCGTGGGCGCCGGGATCGCGCTCCTGGGGTAACCCGATCCCCCGGATCGTGACGCTCTGCCGGTTCACCGACCTGCGGACGGGCGACCGCTTCGGGGTCGCCAACGCGCACTGGGACGGCGCGTCGGCGGCGTCGCGGCTGCGCAGCGCCGAGGCCTTGCAGGCGTGGCTGGATCCCGAGCTGCCGTGGATCGTGCTCGGCGACCTCAACGCGACAGTCCGAGACCCGGCCGTCGCGCGCCTGGTCGCGGGGGGCCTGCGCGACACGCTGGCCCATCTGAGCGCGCGCGGTCCGCAGGCCGCGACGCACCACCGCTGGGACGGCTCCACCGACGGCACGCGCATCGACTACGTCCTCGTCGACCACCACTGGGTCGTGCTCGATGCGCGGATCGACCACACGCGGCCGGGCGGGCGGCTGCCGTCCGACCACTGGCCGGTGGTCGCGCAGGTTGCCTTGCGGCCGACAGGAGCGATCTGATACGCGAGCGCCGCTGGACCGCTGCTCATGGACGCCGTGATCCGCCCCTTGCGCGGCGCCGACGAGCCCGCAGCGGCCCGCCTGCTGAACGACACCGTCGGCCCCGGGTTCCGGGACCTCGATCACGCTGACTGGACGTTCTCGTTCGTGGCCATGACCGAGGAGGGCGTGGCCGGTTTGCATCCTCGCCCACTGGCGCCGGTGGCGGACCTCCCGGTGGCAGCGCGCGCCTTCGCCAAACGCCTGCCGGCGAGGATCCAAGGCCGCCTTCAGCGCTCCCCGGTGTCCGGCGACCAGGTCCGCCGCCTGCCCGCCCATTCAGGGTCGTCACGCCAGACGAAGGTGTCGTTCTGCAGGTCGCGCAGCGCGATCTCCAGTTCCTCCCGGGTGTTCATGACGAAGGGGCCGTAGCGGGCGATCGGCTCACCCAGCGGTTTGCCGCTCACGAGCAGGAAGCGCACGGGAGCGGAGTGGGTATCCACGCGCACCTCGTCACCATCACCAAAGATCGCCATCTGCGGCGCCGAGAGCAACGCCCCGCCCTGGTCCCCGCCGTGGCCGCGGTCACTTGCGACGCCGAAGCGGCCCTCGCCCTCGAACGCGTACGCGAGGGCCGATTGCCCCCTGGGTACCGGCTGGGTGAAGTGCGCCCCCGCCGGAAGCGTCACGTCGAGGTACTCGGGCTCGGCGTAGATCTCCGTGACCGCGCCGCGCACGCCGTCCACCTCGCCGGCGACCACGCGAATCACCGTCCCATCGTCGCGACGGACCTCGGGGACCTGAGCGGCGCTGAGATCCTGGTAGCGCGGGTGCGACATCTTGAGCTCGGCCGGGAGGTTGACCCAGAGCTGGAAGCCCTCCATGTGACCGTCGGCGGGCGCTTTGGGCATCTCCTCGTGCATGATGCCACCGCCGGCGGTCATCCATTGGATGTCCCCGGCCCCGATCGCCCCCGCGTTGCCGATGCTGTCGCGGTGGTCGACCTCTCCGGCGAGCATGTACGTCACGGTCTCGATGCCGCGATGGGGGTGCCAGGGAAAGCCGGCCAGGTAGTCGCCCGGCTCGTGTGAACCGAAGTGGTCGAAGAGCAGGAAGGGGTCGACGTAGTCAAGCGTGGGGGTGGCGATGCTGCGCTTCAGCCGTACGCCGGCGCCCTCGATGACAGGCTGCGGGGTGACGACGCGTTCGACCGCGCGGGCTTGCTCGCTCATGCTGTACTCCTCAGAGGAATGATCGTTCTCACAACGTTCCCGCCCGTGGAGCCCGAGAACCGTCTCGCCGGACACTCGCCCGCCCGGATGTCGGCCCGATGACACGGGTCGGCACCCGCCGACCGGAAGGGGATGCCCGGTGCCAGCGGGCGCGGTCACGCACATCGTCGCCGATCTGAGGACCCCGCCGCGTCAGTTCTGGCTGCTCGCCGCCGGCATCCTCGTGGGCCTCGCGGGCGCCGCCCAGGGCCTCGGGATGGGACTCGCCGCGTTCGTCCCATGACCGTGGACCCTCCCCTGCGTCGTCTCGATCAGCGTCGGCGCGGTCCTCCTCATCCCGATCACGTCCACCATGGTCTCCCGCCTGGCGCCGGCAGAACTGCGCGGGCGCTCCACGGGCGCATGGACACTTGCGTACATGGGCGGGTACGCGCTCGGCCCGCTGCTCGGCGTGTGGGCCCTCGAGGCGCTCGGCGGCCGCGGGGCGTACGTCGCGATCGCCGCGGCGGGCCTGCTCGACGCGGCGCTCTTCCCGCTGCTGCGCTTCGGACGCGCGCCGGGACGGAGGGAACGGGGGAGCGGGAAGCGCTGGCGACGCTCGACGACTCACCGCGGAGCGAGCGCCCGGACGAGGCGAGCTGAATCCGCGCCTTCTCGAGCGGGCGACGTGAGTCGGGGCGGCCCGAGTTGCCGATCGGGGCCGCCGCCTCGTCGATGCGGTCGGTCAGTCGCGTCTGGCGGGCCGGCTGCGCAGCCGCCAGGCGAAGCCCGCCAGCCGGGCCTCGTCGATCGGGTCGCCGTCGTTGTAGACGAAGAGCACCGGGAGGCCGGCCTCGCGCCGAAGCTGTGCTTCGGCGATCAGGGCCGGCCCGCACCCTCTCGGCGCCACGGAGACGACGCCGTCGACCGGCTGCGTGCGCCATGTGAGCAGTGCCCCGCCGACGGTCGGGATCGTCTCGCCGAAGGGATACGGCGCGACCAGCCGGCGACTCTCGCGGTCCACCTCGCGGACCTCGTTCCAGAACACCCAGGGGTGTTCGGCGCGCACGGCTTTCACGAGACGGCCGATCACGTAGCGCATCGTCGCCAGCGTCGCCTCCTTCTCCGGCCGCTTCTTGAGCGGCAGCCCATCCTGGATCTGGCGCAGCTGGAGCAGCTCGAAGAAGGCGCCGTAGGGTTCGAAGATGACGCGCAGGCCGTGATCGGCCAGCTTGCGCTGCAGGTCATCGTTGCCCCACTCGTCGACGCGCAGGAAGAGATCGCCGCAGAGATAGACGTCGCGCAGACCGGCGCCCACGGCCGGGTCGCGAGGCAGGACGCGATAGTCCCTCGCAGCCTCGCGCAGGAGGTCCTCCACACGGGCGCAGAAGCGGAAGGCATCGGCCACGTTGCCGGCGGCGCCGGCGTCCGGCCGAGGCTCCTCGAGCATCCTCTCGAGGCGTCCCGAATACTCTTCGAAGAGCGCATCGCTCGCGCCAGGCTCCGCCTCGTCGGCAAAGCTGTAGAACCGGAGCATGTTGAGCAGATCGACGGCGACCAGCGCCGTCCACGCCACCGGCATCATGCGGACGTTGCCGGTGACGAGACTGAAGTCGGCGACCTCGACACGGTCGCCGAACCCGAGGCGCTCGAGGGCGATCTGCTCGGTCAGCGGGAAGAGGTTGGCGCGACACGCCTGGAAGCCGTTGCCTGCGCTGAGGAAGAGAGCACGCCGACCGTCGAGGTGCGGCGCCTCCTCGGCGAGGAAGCGGGCGAAGCTCCCCCAGATGAGCTGGTAGGGCAGGCACTCCTTTCCGGAGCAGCCCTCCCCGGCGGCGCGCAGGGCGGCGGCGTCGGGCTCGCCGACGAACACGGCGTCGTAGCCGGCGCCGCGCATCGCCGCCGCGAGGTGGCGGCCGAGGCCGCCGCCGACGTGGCCGAAGAAGAAGCGGTCATAGCCGGAGTCGAGGCTGTGCGGGAGCGGCCGGTCGAGGCGCGCGAGGCGGGCCTGCACGCCCGCCCCCGTGGCGTCCTGTGCTGCCGCGCGACCTGCGGCGACGCTCGCCCCGGCTTCCACGGCGCCGGCCGGCGCGACGCTGGCTGCCCCGTTCGCCGCGGTCTCGCGCCAGCGCCGGACGCTGTGCAGAAACGCCTGGACGCGGGTGACGTAGCCGGCCTTGCCGCCGTGGCCGTCACTCTCGAGGACGGCGTGCGGCCAATCCTCGGTCAGATCGGCGAAGAGATGCTCGATCATCGAGTTGGGGCCGCACCCGTAGGCTCCGAGCAGCAGCGGGTAGACGTCGCCGGCGGCGGCGCCGGCGGCCGTGGCGCGCAGCGCCTGACCGGCGCTGGCCCATTGCACCCGCTGCAGCCCGGGCACGTCCTCCGGTGTCGGGTAGCAGTCGACGGGCAGCGGCACGGCGCCGTTCGCGGCGACCAGTTCGTGCACGCCGGCGTCGAGCACGGCGTCATGGATCACGTGCGTCTCACCGACGATCAGCACCACCGGGTAGCCGTGCGCGCGGGCCCACGCCAGCGACCGCTCGCCGATGGCGTTCAGCCCAGCCTCGAAGCGGAGTTGGGCGTCGAGCGCCGACTCGTAGGCTTCGGCGAAGGCGACGGCGTCCGGGGCGGCATCGCCGTCGCGCATCGCAAGCGCGCGCACCGCGCGCTCGATCGCGCGTCGCACACGCGGCGCGGCGAAGCCATCACCTTCCTTCTCGAAGAGCACCGGGCGCAGTACCCGGGTCGCCGACGCCTCTGCGGCAAGCGCCCGGCCAATCATGTCGGGGGCACCCTGCGCCATCGGGCAGGTGTACGTCCGCGCGCCGGCGTTGGGCAACGGCAGGTGCACGAAGATCGGTGCGAAGACGACATCGACGGCCGCGGCGGCGAGTCCGTGCAGCAGTTTCACCGGAGCGCAGGTCCCCGGGGCGGCGCAGCGCCGGTCGCCCTCCGCGAGCGTGTCGCTACCGGGGCGAAGGACCTCGACGCGATAGCCGAGGCTGCGCAGCAGCGTGTGGAAGAACGGCAACGTGTCGATCAGGTAGTGTGCGTAGGGCAGGCCGAGCAGCGGACCCGTGTCGGGCGCGGCTGCGCCGGTCGGGTTCCCGGCCTCGGCCAGCAGCCCCTCGAGCAGCTCGTCGCGCTCCCTGTACGGATTGGGCGCATCCTTGGGCAGTTTCTCCCCCGCGACGGAGACGGCGTCGTACTTGGGGCACTGCCCGCCGCTGACGATCTTCTCAACGGTCCCGCCGATGTCGATCTCGGCAAGCTCGAGGCGGCAGAGGTTCTGGCAGTCGCGGTCCTTGCACTGGAACTCGCGGCGGCCGGCGACGCGCGCCTCGAGCACACGGGTCAGGTCGATCGGCGTGAGAGCGACGTGGGGTCCGGCGCGCTGCGTTCGGATCGCTTCAGCGGTCCGGCCGGCCAGCAGTGCGATGCCGATGGCGCCCATCGCGCCCGGGTCGTCCGGCACGACGACCTCACGCTCGAGCACGGCGGCGAGCGTGCGCGCCAGCGAGGGGTCCGTCGCCGGCTTGCCCTGGAAGAAGATGCGGTCCAGCAACCGGCGCTGCCCCATCACCCGACTGCGGTAGTTGCGCACGACGGAGTGCTGAAGGCCGGCGAAGATGTCGTCTCGGGTGAAGCCGTCACCGAGCGCCTCGGCTGCCACGTCGGCGACGAAGACCGTGCAGGTCTGGCCGAGGTCAGGCGGCCCGTCGCTCATGGCGGCCAGCCGCCCGAACTCGACGATGTCGTGCACTCCGTGCGCGATCGCCTGCTCCTCGAGGAAGGAGCCGGTGCCGGCGCTGCACACGCGGTTCATGTCGGCGTCGACGACGCGACCGTTCTCGACGTTGATGAACTTGGCGTCCTGGCCGCCGATCTCGACGATCGAAAGGCTGCGGCCGCCGTCCGGGTCGAACCAGGCGGCCGCCGTCGCGTGCGCAACGATCTCGTTGTGGACGACGAGGCGCCCGCCAAGCTCCGGGAAGGCGGCGCGGAAGACCGTCGCCGCGGCGTCGCGCCCGGAGCCGGTGAGCCCGACGGCGACGACCGGATTCGGCGCCATCTCGGTGACCTCGGCGGTCAGCTCCTGCGCCGCCTCCACGGGATTGCCCTCGGTGCGCCGGTAGACGCTCGCCCGCACCCCGCCGGAGCCAAGGTCGACGACGACGGCCTTCGCGCCCGTCGAACCCAGGTCGAGACCGAGGATGGCCGGAGAACCGGAGTCGGGCGAGGGCTCGTGTGTCTCCACGAGGCGCATGACCGAGCCCGGACCCTCGCCCGCCGGCTCCAGACGACCGATGCGGCCGCGCGCCGAGCGCACGAGCCCCTCGCCGTCGGCGGGGAAGCCGGTGGTCCCGGCCTCGCTCTCTCGCCGAGCCGCGAAGCGCAGCGCGCCGAGCGCCTCGAAGACGCCGGCCTGTCCGGCGACGTCGACCGGCGCTTCACTCAGCCGGGCGACGCCGGCGGCGATCGGACCGATGAGCGCCCCGTGGCCGACGAGCACGACGGGGCCGTCGATCTTGCTCTTGTCGTAGAGGCTGTGGATGTTGCGGGCCACACCGTCGAACAGGCCGCGGAAGATCCTCCCGTGCGACTCGCCCTGGTTGGCGAAGTGGGTGAGCTCGCTCTTGGCGAAGACGGCGCAGCGGCTGGTGACGGTCACGCCGTCGGGGCTGGCCTCGGCCAGGGCGACGGCGTCCTCGAGCGAGCGCCCGAGCCGGGCACACAAGCCCTCGACGGTCTCGCCGGTGCCGGCGGAGCAACGCTCGTTGGCCTCGTAGCGCACGCGCCCGCGGTCGTCACGCGTGAGCACCGAGTAGCCGCCCCCGCCGACCCGCACCACGTTCAGTGGACCTTGCGGATACAGCCAGGCGGCCGCCTGCTCCTGGGCGATCTCCTCGGGGACCCCACCCAGGGCGGGTGCGCCGAGGCGCTCGCCGTAGATGCCCGTAGCGGCGATGCCCGCCAAACGGGAGACGTCGAGCTGGCGGTACAGGTCGAGGAACGGGCGGAACGGATCGCCCAGGTGGCGCTCCGCCCGGGCCTCGAGGAGGCGGAGCTCACCGTCGTCACGCAACTCACCGACCGCGATCGAGGTGGTGACCTTGCCGAGGTCGACGCCGATGAACAGCAGCCGCTCCGCGGCCGCGGCATGCCTCGGGTCGGTCGCGTTCGGGCCGGGCGAGGCGGAGGGGTGGTTCACGCTCCTACTTATATCAGAGCAGGCGCGCACTCACCATTCGCCGCGCGGGGCTCAGCCTCCCCGGCGGTCCGGGCCGTCGTGCGGCCGCCGCCCGCGCCGGCGCTCGCTCACGCGGGCCACGCCCTCCCCGTCGTTGAGCCACCCGCTGCCGCCCATGCGGGCGTCGCTCAACGAGCGAGCCAGCAGCATGACGAGGTCGTCGTTCGGTTCGGCGAGCCAGGCGTCCACAGCCTCGTCAAGCGCGGGCGACGGGCTCTCCCCATCGCCGGTACGCCACACGTCACCGTCGTCCATGAGCAGGTACGAGTCGCCCGGGGCTCCCGGGCGTCGGTCGTCGAGCAGCCAGCCCTGCGCCCGTGGCTCCTCTTCGGGAGGCGCATCCTGGCCGAACACGACCCCGCGGTTGGGAGCGCGTCCGGCGACTCGCATCGACGCCGTCCACTTGGTCACGACCTCGCGCAGCTTGCCGCGTGGGTCTCTCGGCCGGTAGCTGTACTCCACGTCGC
This sequence comes from uncultured Thermoleophilia bacterium, assembly GCA_963699725.1. Lineage (GTDB taxonomy): Bacteria > Actinomycetota > Thermoleophilia > UBA2241 > UBA2241 > CAIXSE01. The sequence continues at coordinate 62,041 of CAVOVA010000021.1, read as the reverse complement.
GCCTCCTTGCGCAGATGGCTCTTCAATTGTGCGACCAATGGCGGTGACGATGCAAGGGATCCCCGAAGTCATGGCGGGCTACACCGGCGGAGACGGCATGACGGCCTCCGCCGGGGTACAGTAGCGCCATGACCGACCACCGTGGATCAGACCCCGACCTCGAACGCCTGCTCGACGACGCCTGGGAGGCGCTCGACGACGGCGATCTGCGCGCCGTCAAGCGTGCGCTGCGCACAGCCCGCGAGAAGGCGGAGGACGATCCCGCCGTGATCGAGCTCGAGGCGTCGCTCGCGCGCGAGCAGGACGACCCCGAGGCTGCGCTCGACGCCTACCGCCGCTGGAGCGATGCCGACCCAGGCGACCCCGAGCCCTGGCTGGGGTCCGCCGAGGTGTACGTCGAGCACGAGGAGCCCGCCGAGGCCGCGCGCCTGCTGCGCGAGCTGCTGGCCGGCCCGCCGCTCGATCCGCTGGACGAGGCCGACGCGCGGCACATGCTCGGCGTCGCCTGTGAGGAGAAGGGCGACACCAAGGGCATGGTCAAGGAGTGGCTCGCCACCCTGCGCCTCGACCAGGCCAACGACGGGCCCGAGCCGCGCCTGCCGCGAGAGGAGTTCGAGCGGCTCGCGTCGGCGGCGCTCGACGAGCTGCCGAGCGAGATCCTGGCGCGGCTCGGCAACGTGCCCGTGTTCGTCGAGGACCACCCGACCGAGTCGCTGGTCCTCGAGGGCCTCGACCCGCGCACGCTCGGCCTCTTCCACGGCATCGCCATGCCCGACCAGTCGGTGCTCGGGCCGGGACCCGACGTGGGTGTCATCCACCTCTTCCAGCGCAATCTCGAGCGTGAGGTCCCAGACGACGACGAGCTGGCCGAACAGATCCGCATCACCGTCCTGCACGAGACGGCGCACTACTTCGGCGCCGGCGAGCAGGACATGCACCGCTTCGGCCTGAACTAGCCGGCGACGTCTCCCCCTGGTGAGGGACGCCGGAGGCGCGCCTCACTGCCGGCCCGTGACTGGTGGCCGGCCCCGCTGCCGGCCCGGCCCGATCGAGGATGGGCGGCGATCAGACGAGGATGGGGAGGCCGAGCAGCTGCAGCGCACGCTTCTTGAGCGTGCCGCCGATCTCGGCCTTCGCGGCCTCGTCGGCCCCACCGCCGATAAGGAAAGCGTAGCCCTCCTCGAGCGCCTTGACGGTCACGGCGAGCTCGTGCGCGTCGTCGGCGTCGAGGTGGCCAGCGGCCATGCACTCGACGATCGTCGTCTCCACGAGCTCGAGCGACGCATCGTACAGCGCGGCGTAGCTCTTGCGCACCGCCGGGTGTCGCAGGCTGATGTAGAAGCAGGCGTAGAAGACGCTGTCGTCGAGCAGCTGGTGGTACTCGGGATCGAAGAATGTATCGAGGATGGCGACCAGGCGCTCGCGCGGGTCGGCGATGGCCGCGAGCCGGTCGCCGTAGCCCTGGCGATATTCCTCGAGCAGGTAGTCGACCAGCTCGATGGTCATCTGCTCCTTGGTGCCGAAGTAGTGGATGAGCAGGCTCGGCGGCGCATCGATGCGCTTGGCGATCTTGGCGATGGACGCCCCCTGCAGACCCTCATCTTTGAGCACCTGGTAGTAGGCGGCCAGCATCTCGCGACGCCGGATCCTGGCCCACTCCTCGCGCCTCACCGCGGGACCTCCCAGCTTGACTGAACGTTCGACTCGCGCACCACTCTACTCTGTCGAAGCGCGGCCACAAGACCCGTTCCATCACTGAACGCGTGGCCGATTCTTACCTGAACAGTCGTGCGGTACAGGCACCCGTCCACGCCCAACCGCGACATCTTCACGACGCCGTTCCACGCGGTGGTGCTGAGGCGCCCCGACACCGGGGCGGTGAACGTCGACCATCTCACCGATGTCTCACGGCGGCGGCCGGCGAGCTCCGCGGTCAGGAGTCGAAACCGAGGCCGAAACGGTCCAGCGAGCGCAGCCAGAGGTTGCGGCGCCCGCCGGCAGACTCCGCCCGCTGGGTGGAGCGGCGCGTGACCTCGATGAGCGGCAGGCGGAACGGCTCCGGGGGAAACGGCAGCGGCCGCGACTTCACGAAGCGAAGCTCGGTGAGCTCGGTCGGGCCGCCGAGAAGGTCGAGCGCAACCTCGGCGCCGAAACGCGACGCAGCCACGCCAAGGCCGGTGTAGCCGAGCACGTAGGAGACGCGGCCGCCCAGGGCCGTTCCCCAGAACTGGCAGAACCGCGAGCAGGTATCGATCACCCCGGCCCAGCGATGGGTGAAGCGCAGGCCTTCGAGCTGAGGGAAGGTCGCGAAGAAATGCCCCGCGAGCAGAGCGTGCTCGTCGGGCCGGTCCTCGAGCCGCGAGGCGATGCGACTGCCGTAGTGGTAGAGCGCGTCCCAGCCACCCCAGAGGATGCGCCGGTCCTCGGTGAGGCGGTAGTAGTGGAACAGGTAGCCGGCATCCGCCAGCGCCTGCCGGCGCGACCAGCCGACGGATTCGAACTGAGCCTCGCTCAGCGGCTCCGTCATGAGGGCGTAGTCGTACACGGGGACGACCGAGAGCCGGAGCCGACGCAGCAGAGGGCGGAAGCCGTTCGTCGCCAGGACGACGCGGCGCGCGCGCAGCGTGCCGCCTCGCGCGCGCAGCTCGACGCCGGCGTGGGTGCGCTCCAGCGCTGTGACCGGCGTGCGCTCGTAGAAGCGCACGCCCCGCTCGGCGCAGACGCGCGCCAGGCCCCAAGCCAGGCGCGCCGGGTCGACGATGGCCGCGTCGTGGTGCCAGAGCCCGGCGAGATACGTAGGCGAGTGGACGTCCGCCTGCAGCTCCTCCTGGTCGAGCCACTGGTGCTCGAGGCCGAGCCGGGCGTAGTGGGCGCGCTCCTCCCGGAGGCCCTCCAGGTGCCACGGCGCAGTCGCGATGTCGAGCTCTCCGGTCCGCTCCCAGCCGCAGTCGATGCCCTCACGCGCGATCGTCCGCTCGATCGCGTCCAAGGTCCCTACGCCGAGTTGGACGAGACGCTCCTCCTCACGGGGGAAGAGCTCGGCTCCCTGCGCGACACCGTGGGTGATGGAGCCCATGCAGATGCCGCCGTTGCGGCCGCTCGCCTGGCCGCCCACGGACCCGCCGTCGAGCACGACGACGTCGCGGCCGGGGTCGCGCTCCTTTGCGAGCAGCGCGGCCCAGAGGCCGGAGAAGCCCGCGCCCACGACGGCGAGGTCACACTCGCCGGCGCCGGCGAACTCGGGGCTCGGCGCCGGCGCTCCCGGCTGATCGAGCCAGAACGGCGCCAGCTTGGCGTCTCGGATCGCCTCCGGCGCTGGTCCGGCCGGCGTGGTGCGTGTGGATGACTGACGAGAGTTCATGCTGTCCACCCTCCCAGGTGGCGGGTGCGAGGCGCCGGCGGTGCGCGGCGAGCGCCGGCGGCGGGGGGTCGGGTCCTCAGACGCCGTCGGGAGGGATGGCAGGGCCTACCACGCAGCCGGTCCAGCCGCGCGGCCTGCTCCACGTCTCATGGACGTCGTGCCAGTGCCTCATGCGATGAGACTATGAGCCGCCGGCTGACCCCGTCAACGGTCTGTCGCTCCGCTGATGAACAGCGACCAAGAATCGTTTTCCGGGCCGTGAGGATTGCACAGGAACGCCCGGCGGCTCCTACTCCGCGTCGAAGTCGACCGGCTGGTTCTCGCACGAGAGCGTGGAGAACCGGCAGAGCGCGCTCGGGGGCTGGAGCACGCTGTCGCCCTCGCCGTGGTGCGTAACGTCCTCCACCCCGGCGGGAGCGTCGAGCCGGTAGTAGTCGTAGAGGAGCCCTTCGCGATGCTTCGCGTAGTCCTTGTCCTTCATGTTGTTGGGCGCCCCGGTGAGCTTCTCCATGTTGTAGTGGACCTCGAGGCCCTTGTCGGTGACGAGGACGTCCGTCACCGGGATGACGCTGAAGAAGCCGGGGAAGAACCCGGTGTCCACGAGCAGCCAGTGCGGCCGCCCGTCGTCATCGACGTACAGATCGCTGATCTCGCCGATCCCGCGGCCGGTCTCGTCCAGCAGCTGCCTTCCCTGCAGCTCCTCGGCCGTGAGTGAGATGGTCGCCATGACTCCCCTCCAGAGTCGTGCCGGCCGGCTGGGCCGGACGATGATGCACAGTGACGAGACCGTCCTACCCCCGACGCGACGCGATGAACCACGCGGGGCATGCGGCCGTCCGGCAGGCGTCAGTTGCGCCTCGTACGGCGTCGGGATCGGACCCCTGGTCGACATGCCTCGGGCCGCGCCGCGGATGCCGCTGCCCGCCGGCGTCTCGGAGCCGAAGGGCGCTCGCGGCGAGGGTCCCGATGATGACGATCGGCATGTTGTCGGCCGCTCAGCCGAGAGGAGAAACGCGGCACGGGGTGCGCAGGCGCCGACTCGCGGCTAGGATTCAGGTCGGGTCGTGCGTTGCCGAAGACATGACCATGACAGCCCCAGTCCGAGAAAGGCACGAGATGATCACCGCCCGCCGTGTCGTCCTGGTCGTTGCGACCGCAGCTCTGCTGGTTGCAGCGCTGTTGCCGGCGGCGGCTCAGGCGACGACGCAGCCGGAGCCGGGGCCCCTCAGTCCCGCCTTCGTGGAGGCGCTCCACGATCCAATCGTCGCCGTGGGGCTCGGGCGCGTTCCCAGTCCGGTGGAGGTGAGCGTCGGCGCGGCCGCCGAGGCCAGAGCCGCGCGCATGGCGGAACCTTCGTACTTCAGCCTCCTGGACGAGAACCGCGTCTCGCCGGTGGGAGACCAGCGCGACTACAACACGTGCTGGGCCTTCGCCAACACCGGCGCCCTCGAGTCAAAGCTTCTGCCCGGTGAGTCGTGGGATTTCAGCGAGGACAACATGGTGGGCCGCAGCGGCTTCGGCCCATCGCAGTCGTGGCGGTACAACTTCGGCGGCTACGACTTCATGGCCGTCGCCTACCTGGCCCGCTGGTCAGGCCCCGTGGCGGAGACGGATGACCCGTACGGGGATCGATGGACGCCACGCGTCAAGGTGCGCAAGCACGTCCAGGGCGTGGCCATGGCCCCCGGGCGTTCGAGCCCGCTCGAGAACGACCTCATCAAGCGGCTGGTTCGCGAGAACGGCGCCCTCAGCGTCGGCATGTTCTGGGACTCGGGGGCGTATGGGATCGATCCCTTGTCCGGGCATGCCACCCACTACCTGCCGACGCCGATGGGCGAGAACCACGGCGTCGACATCGTCGGGTGGGACGACGACTTCGACAAGGCCGCCTTCGCCGGCGCCTACGGCGAACCCAGGGGCAACGGCGCCTTCCTCGTCCGCAACAGCTGGGGCAGCGGCTTTGGTGAAGGCGGCTATTTCTGGGCGTCCTACTACGACGCGTCGTTCGCGCGCGATCAAGGGTTTGGCAGCCTGGGCGGCTGCACGTCGTACACGGACGTCCAGGACGTCGGCAACTACCGCCGCGTGTATCAGTACGACAAGCTCGGCGTCACCGACCACTGGGGCTTCGGCACGACGCGGGTGTGGGGCGCCAACCGGTTCCGGGTGAAGACCACCCAGACGATCGCCGCCGCGGGCTTCTACACCCTCGCGTCGTCCACGCGCTACGAGGTGTGGGGGGGCAGGACGTTCCGGTCACTGCGCCTGCGCGCCTCCGGCACCGTGGAATTGCCCGGCTACACGACGGTGCCGCTGGACAAGAAGCTCCGCGCGTACCGCGGCAGGCAGTTCGTGATCGCCGTCAAACTCGTCTCGCCGGGCGAGACCCACCCCATGGCCATGGAGCGCCCCGCGGCGAGGTGGATGTCCGGGGCGAGGGCGAAGCGCGGGCAGAGTTACCTGAGCCGCAACGGCTCGCGCTGGATCGACGCCAGCAGGGTGCGCGCCAACAGCAGTGTCTGCATCAAAGCCTACGCCCGGTGAGGACGCCCCGGAAGGTGCGCGGCTGGGCGGCACGCGGCCCTTTCGCCTGCGCGCCGTCCTCTTCGACTTCGACGGCACGCTGACGCGTCCCGGGGCGCTCGACTTCGCCGCCATCAAGCGCGAGGTGGGCTGCCCGCCGGATCGCTTCGTGCTCGAATGGATCCAGGAGCTCCCGGAGGGGGCGGGGCGTGACGCCGCGGCAGCCGCCCTCGAGCGCTTCGAGCTCGCCGCCGCCGGCGCCTCCGAGCCCAACGACGGCGTAGAGCACGTCGTCGGGGTCCTCCGCACGGCCGGCGTCGCCATCGGCGTGCTGACGCGCAACGGGAGGGAGGCGGTCGACCGCGCCCTGCTCCGCTTCCCCTCGCTCACGGCCGCCGACTTCGACGTCCTCGTGACTCGTGACGACGGACTGGCGCCCAAGCCGGCGCCGGACGGCGTGGTGCACGCGGCCGAAGTGATGGGGTCCACACCAGAAGAGACGCTCGTCGTCGGCGACTACCTGCTCGACATGCAAGCCGGGCGGGCGGCCGGAGCAGTCACCGCCTACCTCGTCAACGGCCGCAGCACCGGCGGCGACATCGACGACGCGGCGCCGGAGGCGGCCGACTGTGACTTCGTCGTCAGCCGCCTCGTCGAACTCGAGGACGTCGTCCGGCTGGGGCTCCCGCTCCCGGCCGGCAAGCTGCCCAACGACCTGCTGGCCGGATTCCTCGGTGGGCTCGTCGCCGACCCTACCGTCATCCTGCCGCCCGCCGTGGGCGAGGACGTGACGGCGCTCGACCTCAGCGGCGCCGAACTCCTGGTCGCGCACGGCGACCCCATCACGCTCGGCGGCCAGGCCGTAGGGCGCTCCGCCGTGCTCGTGAACGCCAACGACATCGCCGCCGCCGGCGCCGAGCCGCGCTGGCTCATCGCGACCGTCCTACTGCCCGTAGGCACGACCCCGTCCGAGGCGCTCGCGCTCCTGGGAGAACTGGCCTCGGCGGCCACCGAGGCCGGCAGTACGCTGGTCGGCGGACACACCGAGGTCACGGCCGCCGTCAATCGGCCCGTGGTCTCTCTCACGGCTCTGGGCACCCTGGAGCGCGCCGCGCTCAAAGAGAAGCGCTCCGCGCACCCCGGCGACCGCGTCCTGCTCACCAAGGCGCTGGCGGTGGAGGGCACGGTCCTGCTCGCCGAGGAACTCGGCGAGCGGCTCCACGCCCTCGGCATGAGCCGGAAGGAGCTCGCCGCGTGCATCGCGCTCGAGACGCAGGAGACCATCGTGCCGGAAGCGCGGATCGCCCGTGACGTCCCCGGCGTCCGTGCCATGCACGACATCACCGAAGGCGGACTGGCGACCGCGTTGCAGGAGCTGGCCGCCGCCGCCGGTCGTGGTGTGCGCGTGCGCCGTGACCTCATCCCTGTCTCGGCGTTGACCAGGCGCGTGTGCGCCCTGCTCGAGGCCGACCCGTTGGGCCTCATCGCCTCGGGCAGCCTGCTGATCTGCTGCGCCCGGGGCGAGACCGCCGCACTGGAGCACGCGCTTGCGGCGGCCGCGATCGCGGTCACGGACATCGGCGAGATCACGGAGGGTGCCGGGGTCACTGCGCTGGAACGCGGCCTGCCGGCGCCCTGGCCCAGCTTCGCGACCGACGAGGCCGCGAGACTCCTGCGCGACCGGGACTGACGGCGAGCAGCGGCCCTCAGAGGGCCGTGAGCTGCCAATCGATGTTCATCTCGTCGCACAACTCCGCGATGGCCTCTCGCAGCCCCGCTACCGGAGTCGCCGCCGGCACCGAGATCACCAGCTCCATCTCGAAGAGCGGCGCGTTGGTGTACGGCGCCGGCCGCAGCGAGGAGTCGACGCTCTCGATGTTGACGCCCAACTCGCCCAGCAGGTGAGAGACCGACTGCATGAGTCCCGGATGATCCATCGCCCACGTGTTGAGCCGGAAGGGCAGAGCCGGCGGACGCTCGCCGAGGCCGGCGTGGGCGGGCCGCAACTCGGCGCGCACGCGACTCGCGCGGCGCAGCGCCCCGAGCCCCTCCTGGAGCCGGCTCATCGCCGCTTCGCCCCCCGCGACCAGCATCATCATCGCGAACTGGCCGCGAAGGTTGACCATGCGGCTGTCCTCGAGGTTGCCCCCGCGCTCGGTGATGTAGAGCGTGACTTCGTCGACGAGACCGGGGCGGTCGTCGCCGACGGCGGTCAGCACGGCGTAGCGGACGCTTTCCATGGGCAGACAGTACCGGCATCGCCGGCGAAAGACAAAGCCCAGCCGTCCCAACCCGAATCCGAGAGGTATAGTGAGAGCGTGACACGAACGTTCAGAGCCGACCTCCACGTCCACTCCACCAACTCCGACGTGTCGGGCAACGCGCGCATCCGCGCGCTGCGCAGCGCCGAGTCCTTCACGGACCCGCTGGAGCTCTACGCGGCGCAGCGCGCCCGCGGGATGGACTTCGTCACCATCACCGACCACAACACGCTGACCGGGTCCCTGGCGATCGCCCACCTGCCCGGCGCCTTCGTGAGCGCGGAGCTCGACAGCTGGTTCCCGGAAGACGGGGCGCGCGTGCACGTCGTGGCGCTGGACATCGACGAGACGACGTTCGCGGCGGCGAACGCCGCGCGCGAGAACGTGTATGACCTGGTCGCCTGCCTGCGCGCGGCGGGCGTCGTCCACTACCTCGCGCACCCGCTGTTCGACATGTCCGGGCGCCTCACGCCCGAGACCGTCGAGAGGATGCTCCTCCTCTTCAACGTGCTCGAGGGCCGCAACGGCGCGCGCACGTGCCGCTGCAACGGCCTCCTGCGGGCGATCGTCGCCGATCTCACGCCCGAGCAGCTCTGGGCGATGGCCGAGCGTCACGGCATCGAGCCCTACGGCGAGAAGCCCTGGCGCAAGGCGCTCACCGGAGGCTCGGACGACCACAGCGGCCTCTTCGCGGCGAGCGCCTACACCGTCGCCGGCGGAGACGGGACGGCCGCGGGCTTCGTGCGCGCCGTCGCCGGCGGGGACTGCGACCACGGCGGTGCCGACGGCGACGCGCGGCTCCTCGCCCACAGCGTCTACGCCGCCTCGTTCTGGCGCATCCGGGAGATCCTGCGGCTCGACGACCAGGATGAGCGCAAACGCGCCCTCAACCTGCTTCGCAAGGGTTTCGGGCGCATCGGCCGCGACGTGCCGGTGCTCGAGAAGACGCTGCGCGGTGTGCGCAGCATGGCCCCCGGCCTCTATCGCGACGGCGACCCGCGCGGTCCCGCGTGGGAGGACCTCCTCGAGCGAGAGATCGGCAGTCTCCTCGCCGAACCGGACGGCATCAACGCGGTCGACGCAAAGGAGCTCAACCGCCGGCTCTTCGCGGTGGCGCAGCGGTTGGCCGACGACGTCGTGAGCCTCCATCTCCAGCCACTCCTCGACCCGGACGAGCGGCTCGGACTCAAGCGTCGGCTGCAGAGCCTCTACGCCGTCGGCATGGTCGCCTTCCTGGAGCTGCCGTACTACTTCGCATGGAGCTTCCAGAGCCGCGATCGGGAGCTTCAGGAACAGTTGCGGGCGTACTTTCTCGGCGAGCGGCGGCACACACAGCGAGAGAGGGTGGCGGTGCTGTGCTCGCAGGCGTGCCCGGGGGAACTCCGGCCTCCAGAGCGCGCGCCGACGACCGCCTCGACGGGCTCTTCCGGCGCGGAGGCGGCGGCACGCGCCCCGGGGGTCCTGCCGCACCACGATATCGAAGTGACGCTGCTGACCTGTTCGACCGGCAGCCGGCCGGCGCCCGACGGCGCCGTCGACTTCCGGGCGCTCGCCTGGCGGCCGTCGTCCAACGGCTGCGGCCCGCGATGGATGGTCCCGCCGCTGGTGGAGGTCGTCGACTTCCTCGAGGAAGAGGGTTACACGGCCCTGCACACCGATTCGACCGCGGGGCAGGGACTGCTGGCGCTGGCCGCCGCCCGGCTCCTGCACCTGCCGCTCACCGGCGCCGTGGACCCTGAGGGGCTCGATGCGCGGCAAGGGCGCCGCAGCCTCGCCGCCCAGCTGCGGCGACGGTACCTGATCTGGTTCTACGGACGGCTTGCCGAGGCGTACGTGCCCACCCGAGCTGCCGCTCGCGCGCTCGTCGCGGGCGGGGTCGACCCCCGACGCGTCACGTTGCTCCCGGCGCTGGCGGAGCGTTCGGACACGGCAGAGCCGGACGCGCGGGCCAGGCTGAGCTGAGCCCGGCCGGCTGCGCGTCCGCGCTCGCCGGCGCTACTCCGCATCGGCGAGCAGCGCGTACATGCGCTGGCGCGTTTCGCGCAGGATCGCCAGCGCCTTCTGCGCGTCGTCGGCCGAGCCGGCCGTGCCGACCTGCTTGACGGCCGCGCCGAGCTGGAACACGGCCTGACGCAGCGCGAAGCGAGGATCCTGCTCGCCGCCCTCGGCGCCCCACGGGGAGTCGCCGAGACGCTCCTTGAGCGCCCCGGCCTCCCTGACACCGTCCTCCGTGAGCGCGAACACGCGCCGGCCCTCGGCCTCCTCGCCCTTGATCAAGCCCTGGTCTTCGAGCAACTGGAGCGTCGGGTACACCGACCCGGGGCTCGGACGCCAGGCGCCTCCGCTCCGCTCCTCGAGGCTCTGCATGATCTGGTAGCCGTGCATCGGCTGGTCGGCGAGAGCCAGCAGGATGGCCGCCCGCACGTCGCCACGCCGCGCCCGCGACCACGGACCCTTGCCGTGGCCGTGGCCGCGACCGTGGCTGGCGTTCTGCTCCCGGCCGCCACCGCGACCTGGACCGCGCCCTCCGAACTTGAAGCGCGCGGGACCGCAGCCCTCGCCGTGCGGCGCCCCGCCGCGGTCGCGCCGTCCACCGGGATGTTCTGTATGGCGTTCTGTATCTAGTGATTCGCTCATGAGATTCTCCTCATATCGTTGCATCACGATATATCGTAATACATCGTGTCGAGAAGTCAAGCCGTCTCCCTCCCGCGGCGGCGCCCTCCCGGCTCCGGTGGACGCACAGCGCGCCGTGCGAGCGCCCGGCGGGCGCGTTCCTGTAGAATCCGCGGGTCATGATCCGGTACCTGGACACGCGCGGCGCCGTCGACCAGCCGCGGACCTTCACCGAGGCGATCCTCGAGGGCATCGCGCCCGGCGGCGGCTTGTTCGTCCCCGAGCGGCTCCCTTCGTTCTCGGTCGACGAGGTGCTCGCGCTGGCGGCGATGCCGTACCACGCGCGTGCAGCGACGGTGTACGAGGCCTTCGGACTCGACGTCTCCGCCGCACGGACCCGCGAGATCGCCGCCGAGGCGTACGGACCCAATTTCGACGATGCCCAGGTCGCCCCGGTGCGCGAGGTGGCCCCGGGCCGTCACGTGCTCGAGCTCTGGCACGGCCCCACGCTCGCGTTCAAGGACATGGCCCTCCAGTGCATGCCGCTGTACTTCGGTGAGGCGCTGGAGCAGGCGCACGCGAAGGGCGCCACCGACCTGGACTTCCTCATCCTGGTGGCGACCAGCGGCGACACGGGCGTGGCGGCGCTCAACGGCTTCGCCGACCGCGCCCACACCAGCATCTGCGTGTATTACCCGGACGCCGGCGTCTCGGCCCTGCAGGAGCTGCAGATGGTCACACAGCCTGGTGAGAACCTCACCGTGTTCCGCCTGCACGGGGACTTCGACGACTGCCAGACGTCCGTCAAGGCCGTCTTCGATGACGCCGCCTTCGCGGCGGAGCTGGCCGAGCGTCATCAGCTCTCGCTGAGCTCGGCCAACTCCATCAACTGGGGACGACTGCTGCCGCAGATCGTCTACTACCTGAGCGGCTACGCCGACCTCGCCGCGCGCGGCGCGGTGGCCGCCGGCGAGTCCGTGGACGTCTGCGTGCCCACGGGCAACTTCGGCAACATCCTCGCCGCCTACTACGCCCGGCGCATGGGTGTGCCGCTGGGCCGTCTGCTCTGCGCCAGCAACACCAACAACGTGCTGTTCGACTTTCTCTCGAGCGGGGTCTACGACATCGCCGCCCGCTCGCTGGTCAAGACGCCGTCGCCGTCGATGGACATCCTCATCTCGTCCAACCTCGAACGGCTGCTGTACGACCTCTGTGGCGACGCCGCGCTCATCGCCGGCTGGATGACCGAACTCAAGACGACCGGCCGTTTCGTCGTGGACGACGCCACGCGGACACGACTGCGGGCGGAGTTCACCGGCGCGTGGGTCGACAACGACGAGTGCCTGCGCACGATCGGCCGCGTGCAGCGCGAGCGGGGCTACCTGCTCGACCCCCACACGGCAGTCGCCTGGAAAGCCGCCGAGCGCCTCGCCGGCGAGGCGCCGGTTCTCATCGCCAGCACGGCGCACTGGAGCAAGTTCGCCGCAGACGTCGTGCGCGGCCTCACCGGCGTGCCTGCCGGCGCGCCGGTGCCCGACGCCGTCGACGATCTCGAGTTGCTCGACAGGGTCGTCGACCTCGCGCCGGGCGCGACCGTGCCGCCGCAGTTGCGCGCCGTGCGCGACCGGTCGCGGCGTTTCCACGCGCGCGTGGACGCCGGCCGCGAACCGCTCGAGGCGAGCCTCCGCGACTGGCTGGCGACCACGACCAAGCGGCAGACGTAGGCCGGCGCACCCGGCGCCGGCGTCTCGGCAGGATCCATGGCGCGGGGCGGCTTCGGCGTCACCGCCTGGCTCACCTCAATCGTCGTCCGGCTCCACGCCCGACCCCTCGTCGATGCACCCGTCACGTTGCCCTGGCGACACGCTGGCTGCCGCCCTGCCGAGCGCGACTGCGATAGGCTCTCGTGTATGAAGCGCACTGGACACCGGTACGCATGGGAGCACGCGGGTGTGCGCGTCGCAGACGGGCGCCTGCTCGTCGCGGGACGCGACGCGGATGCGCTCGCCCGCGAGCACGGCACGCCCCTGTACGTCGTGGACGTCACGCGCGTGACCGAGCAGGCGCGTGCTCTGAGGGACGCGCTCGTACGTGCCGGTCTCACCCCGCGCGTCCGTCTCGCGCTGAAGGCGCAGCGCGCTCCGGAGGTGCTGGCCGCACTGCGCGCGCTGGAGACGCCGGGCTCGCCAGCCGCCGTCGGCATCGATGCCTGCTCGCCCGGCGAAGTGCTCCACGCCCTCGAGCACGGCTTCACCGCGGAGGAGATCAGCTTCACCGGCACCAACGTCTCCGAGCGCGACCTGGACGTGATCGCGCCCGCCGCGATCCACGTGAACCTCGACCTCCTGAGCCAGATCGAGCGCTACGGGCGCCGCTGCCCGGGGCGGGCGGTCGGCCTGCGGGTCAACCCACGTGACGGCGTCATGCGCGGTCACGCCGCGAGCCTGTACAGCGGCACCCGGCCGACCAAGTTCGGCATCTACGAAGAGGACCTCGACGCTGCTCTCGCCGCAGCGCGTCGTCACCGCCTGGTGATCGACACGCTGCACGTCCACCTCGCCAACGGCATGCTGGACGACGAACTGCCGGCGTTCGACGCCGCCCTGGAACCGGTCGCGCGCATGGCCGAGCGGCTCCTCGACGCCGGCTGCCCGCTGGCGGAGATCAACGCCGGCGGGGGGCTCGGCACACCCGCCCACGCCGGCGAGACGCCACTCGATCTCGACGCCTACGCCGCCGTCCTCGCGCGACGCTTCGGGGGCCTCGGCGTCGCCATCGGGTCCGAGCCCGGCGAGTTCCTGACCAATGAGTCAGGCGTCCTCCTGGCGGAGGTCGTCACCGTGGAAGAGCGACTGGGCGAGACCTTCGTCGGGCTCGACGTCGGGTGGAACGTGATGAACGACGCCTACATCTACGGCCTCGAACCGGAGGTGATCGTCCCGGCGCGCGCGGACGCCACGCGCGACGGCGTCGTCACGCTCACCGGTCACATCAACGAAGGCAACGACGTGTTCGCCGTCGGCCAGGCCTTCCCCAGCGTCCAGGAAGGCGATGTGGTCGCCTTCGTCGGCATCGGCGGCTACTGCCCGGGCATGTGGACCGACCACTGCCTGCGGCCGCGCGCCAGAACGATGTACTTCGCCGACCGGCTCTGAGGAGCCCGCCGTGTCGGGCCGGCGCCGGCGGCGTCCCGGGGGCGATGGCCGCCGCGTCAGCTTCCCGACACGCCGGTGAGCAGCGCGACGGCGAAGGCGAAGTCGACGCCGGCGACCACGGCGAGAAGCAGCGATCCGATCCGGCGCCCCGATGTCCACGCGACCACCGAGACGACGGTGAAGAAGAGACCGCCGCCGAGCGTGAGCAGCAAGACCAGATCGGAGCCCGAGCGCACCAATACCTCCCGAGGCGGCGTCGCGACCGGCGGCCACGACTGTGTCCGCACAAGTCTGTGCCCGCGCAGCTCCGGCGACAAGCCCCGTAGTCCGGCTTGCCTGCAGCGGGGCATGGCGGCACACTCGAGGCATGCGCAGACCCGAGGAGGCAACCTCATGACGACGCCCGACTGGGCCACCGTGCTCGAGCACCTCGCGGAGGCCGGATGGACGGCGCGCGTGGTCGCCGCCGAGCGGCTGGACGATCTCCAGCGCAGGGTGGCCGGGATCCTCGCCTCCGGCGACCTGCCCGGCCAGACCGCCGATCACCTCGCCGAGGAGGTCGCCTTCGCGGCGCCTGCCGAGGTGCCGAAGGTGCGCTCGGTCGTCGTCGGCGCCACCTCTCGGCCGCTCACGAGAGCCACGTTGACGGTGGACGGCGAAGCGCACGAGGTCGTCGTTCCGCCGCACTACGCCGGCTATCACACGGTGCCGCGTGGGCTGACGGCGGCGCTCGCCTCAGCGCTCGCGCCGGCAGGCTACGCGGTCGCGGGCTTCGAACCGCCGCTCAAGACCCTCGCCGCTTGCTCGGGGCTCGCCCGCTACGGCCGCAACAACATCGCGTACGTGCCGGGCCTCGGCAGCTACCTGCTGCTGGCGGCGTGCGCCTCGAACGCACCGCCGCCCGCTGATCCGTCGTGGGACGAGCCGCAGGAGCTCGACCGCTGCGCACGCTGCAGCGCCTGCCTGCGTGCCTGCCCCAGCGGAGCCATCCGCGCCGACAGGTTCCTCCTGCAGACGGATCGCTGCCTCACCACGGTGAACGAGGACGAGGCACCTTTCCCCGCTTGGGTCGACCCGGCCTGGCACCACTGCGCCGTCGGGTGCCTGCGCTGCCAGCAGGCCTGCCCGGAGAACGCGACGGTCGACCTCCGGATCGCACCGCCCGAGGTCTTCGACGAGGCCGAGTCGGCGACGATCCTGGCGGGGACGCCGGACGGCGAGCTTGCCCCGGGGACCCGCGAGAAGCTCGCCCGCTGCGGCCTCGACTATGCTCCCTCCCTCATCGCCCGCAATCTGCGAGCGCTCATCGACGTCTGAGTCGTCGCGCGGCACCGCAGCCGGGGCGCCGAGCGCGAGAGCCAGGCCGGACCGGCCCCCGATGAGCGCCCGACGGCTAGCACAGGTCCCCTGCGGGAACCATCACCGTATGGAGTTGTGGCCCCGTATCGAGTCCGGGGCGGCCGGGGCTTCGTGGAAGGAGCGGTGATGACGCATCCCATCGTCCTCGGCTATGACGGCTCCGCCTGCTCGTCGTCGGCGCTCGACGAGGCCATCGAGCTGGGTCGCGACATGGCGGGCGCGGTGATCGTGCTCGTGTACTGTCACGACCCGCCGCCCGGACTCAGCTGCGCGCTCGACCGGGGCTGCGCCGCGGCCAAGGAGCTTCGCGACTACGAGCGGCGCGTCGAGACTGAGGTAGAGCCCATGCTGCGCCGCGCCGCCGAACGCACGCGCGAAGCCGGCGTCGCGACCGAAGTGCTGCTGGTCTGGGACGATCCGGTGCGGGCGCTCGAGACCGTGGCCCGCGACCGCGGGTCGCACGTCATCGTCGTGGGTTCGCACGGCGAGGGGTCCCTCGCCGCCGTGCTCGGAAGGCACACGCCGTTGGAGCTCCTGCACCACAGCCGCGTGCCGGTGCTGGTGGTCCCGCACCGGCGCTGAGCGCGCCGGAGCGGTCGCGCCGGACGCCCCCCGTGGAGCACTTTCGCACGCTTCGCGAGCGCGCGTCCGTCACTGCGTCTCGCGCGCGAACCCCCTGACCGCGGCGACCGCCGCGCTCCAGCGGCGCCGAAGGTCGTCCGTGTCCGACTCAGGAGTGGGCCTGAACGTCGCGCCGGCGCTCCAGAGGGAAGCGACCTCTTCCTCACTCGCCCACACGCCGGTGGCCAGCCCCGCAAGCCAGGCGGCGCCGAACGCCGTCGCCTCGGGCTGACCCGCACGCGTGACCGGAACGCCCAGCAGGTCCGCCTGGAACTGGAGCAGGAGGTCGCTCGCCGCGGCTCCGCCGTCGGCTCTCACCTCGGCGGGCGCCAGGCCGGCTCCATCCGCCTCCGCCTGGTACAGGTCGGCGACCTGGAAGGCGATACCCTCGAGGGTGGCGCGCGCGACGTGGGCGGCCGAGGTCCCGCGGGTGAGGCCGAAGATCGCGCCGCGCGCGTGTGGATCCCAGTGCGGGGCGCCCAGTCCGGCCAGCGCCGGGACGAAGACGACGCCGTCGCTCGACGGCACGCTCCCCGCGAGGGAGGTGGCCTCGGCGCCGCTGCTCACGATGCCCAAGCCGTCGCGCAGCCACTGGACGGCGGCCCCACCGATGAACACGCTGCCCTCGAGTGCGTAGGTGCGCCGGCCGTCGCGCTGCAATGCCACCGTGCCGACGAGGCCGGCGGGCGCGGCCACGGGCGTCTCGCCGGTGTGGAGCAGCAGGAAGCACCCGGTGCCGTAGGTCACCTTGATCATGCCGCGTCGCGTGCAGGCCTGCCCGAAGAGCGCGGCCTGCTGGTCGCCGGCGAGACCGGCGATGGGAACGGCCGCGCCGAGGAGCGCCGGGTCGCTCTCGCCGAGGACGCCGCTGCTGTCGCACACCTCGGGCAGCAGCGCACGAGGCACCCCGAAGAGCGCCAGCAGCTCGTCGTCCCAGTCGCCCTCGCGGATGTCGTAGAGCAGCGTCCGCGAGGCGTTGGTCGCATCCGTCACGTGCCGGCGCCCTCCGCTGAGACGCCACGCCATCCAGGAGTCCACGGTGCCGAAGGCAAGCTCGCCGGCTTCGGCGCGCTCGCGCACGCCCGACGTGTTGTCGAGCAGCCAGCGCAGTTTGGTGCCGGAGAAGTACGGGTCGAGGAGCAACCCGGTCTTGCGCCGCACCATCGCCTCGGCGCCGGCGTCACGCAGCTCCTCGCAGAACCCGGCGGTGCGCCGATCCTGCCAGACGATCGCCGGGGCGACTGGGACGGATGTCGCCCGGTCCCAGACGACGGTCGTCTCTCGCTGGTTGGCGATGCCGAGGCCGGCGACGCCGGAGGCGGGCACGCCGGCCTTCTCCAGTGCCCCGCGAGCCGTGGCCAGCTGCGCCTGCCAGAGCTCCTCCGCGTCCTGCTCGACCCAACCCGCGTGCGGGTAGCTGAGGCCGACCTCCCGCTGGGCGCTCGAGAGCACGACGCCGGAGGCGTCGATCACGAGCGCCCGCCCGCTCGTCGTCCCCGTGTCGAGCGCCAGCACCACCTTGCCCGCCGCCCCACGCGTCTCGCCCATGCCGCCCCTCCGTCCGTCGCCGCCGACCGTTCGCGCCGCTCGCCGGCATCGCTCGCGAACGGCATCTCCTGGCTCGTCATGATAACGGCTAGGGTCCCACTGGGCGTCACGCTCGGTCACCGGCTCAGGTGAAAACCCCATTTACGCCTGCACTACGAACTTCATGTCGTTGTCGGGGGTAGGCTTCTTGTGAAAGGAGTCGCATGAACGTGCGATTCGCAAGGCTCGTGGAAGGAGGAGCCATGGGCTGGAGAAACATCCTGGAGACCGAGCATCGACTCGTGCTGGAGGTAGCCGACGCCGCGGACATGGAATGCGCGCACATCGAGGCAACGGGCACCGTGCGCGCCGACCTCGTCGGCGAGATGTTCGGCTTTTTCCGCTACTTCTGCGACGGCCTTCACGACCCCAAGGAAGCGGACCTGCTCTACGCGCGCTGCCGCCGGCGCGGCATGACCGACCAGGACGAGCCGCTCGAGCAGATGATCGGCGAGCACGAGTGGTGCCGCGCCAAGCTCGACGGTCTCGAGACGAACCTAGAGACGATGAGCCAGGACGACCGGGCGGCGGCTTTGGACTTCGCGGCTCGCCTGCGCGAGTACATCGAGGTCGTGCGCTGCCACATCGCGGTCGAGGAGGAGCTCTTCTTCGACACCGCCCAGCACTACCTCACCTCGAACGACCTCCTCGAGCTCACGGAGGAGTTCGAGGCCGTGCACTCGGATGAGGTCGAGGAGGGCGTCGCCTCCTACTGGGAGGACGTGGCCCACCGCCTGTGGGCGGCGGAGAGCCAGCCGGCCTGACGGGCGTTGCGCAACTCCTCCAGACAGGAGTGACCATGAAGAAGATCGTCGACCGGCAGGAGCTCACGAAGCGCGATCTGATCAGCTTGACGATCGAGGCTCCGCAGATCGCGCGCAAGATCCGTCCGGGGCAGTTCGTCGTCTTGCGCGTCAATGAGACGGGGGAACGGGTGCCGCTCACCGTCGCGTACCGCGACGCGGCCAACGGCACGGTCACCATCATCTTCCAGGTCGTCGGCAAGACCACGGCCATGCTCGCCTCCCTCAGCGTGGGTGACGCGGTCAAGGACCTCTGCGGACCCCTCGGCGTGCCCGAGACCATCGAGAAGTACGGGACCGTCGTCGGCATCGGCGGCGGCTCGGGGATCGCGGTGTTGCACCATCTGCTCACCGGGCATCGCGACGTCGGCAACCACCTCATCGGCGTGGTCGGGGCGCGCCAGAAGGACCTCTTGATCCTCGAGGACGAGATGCGTTCGCTCTGCGACGAGCTCATCGTGACGACCGACGACGGAAGCTACGGCGTGCACGGCAAGGTCACCGACGCGCTCAAGGGGCTGGTCGAGCGGCACGAGCAGATCGACCGGGTGATCGCCGTCGGGCCGCTGATCATGATGCGCGCGGTCACCGACATGACGCGCATCTACGGCCTGCCCACCGAGGTGAGCCTCAACCCGATCATGGTGGACGGCACCGGTATGTGTGGGGGCTGCCGCTGCAGCGTCGGCGGCGAGACGAGGTTCGCCTGTGTCGACGGGCCGCACTTCGACGCCTTCAAGGTGGACTTCGACGAGCTGATCAAGCGCAACCAGATGTACGGCCGCGACGAGCGCATCTCGCTGCTGACCTCGATCAAGGCCCACTGACGGGGGAGGCGACAGTGACGGCCACCACCGACATCGAACTGACGACCCTCGCCCAGCAGGGCGATCTGGCGAGCTTCTGCCCACACTGCCACGCGGGGCTGAACGTGTACGACGACCAGACCAAGCGCGTCTGGGTCGGCCTCGACGTTGAGGTCGGCGACGTCGCCTGCGACCTCCTGGTGAACCCTCGGCTGGAGGAATGCGAACGCGTGTACTCGACCTGCTGGACCGGCGACGCCGTGGCCACGGACGTCCTCTGCCCGCACTGTCACACCTCGCTCGTCGAGGCGGAGGGCGTGTGCGGGGAGTGCGAGTCTCGCGTCTTCACCATCGACGTCTCCCTCCGCACCCGTGTAGCTCCGCTCTCGTGCTGCACACGCGCCGACTGCGCCTGGCACGGGGTCCCGAAACGGACTCGGGCGAAGATCCTCGCCGGCGCGCCGCGACAGAAGAAGCCGGAGCAGGACCCCCGCCTGCGCATCCGCAACTTCCAGGAGGTCAGCTACGGCTACGACAGCGAGCTGGCGATGACGGAGGCGAGCAGGTGCCTGCAGTGCAAGAAGCCGGCCTGCGTCGACGGTTGCCCCGTCGGAATCGACATCCCGGGCTTCGTCAAGCTGGTGGCCGCGGGCGACTTCGCCGGCGCGGCCCGCCGCATCCGTGAGAAGAACGCGCTCCCGGCGATCTGCGGGCGCGTCTGCCCGCAGGACGACCAGTGCGAGAAGCTCTGCCTGCTGGGCAAGCAGGGCGACCCGCTCGCCGTGGGCGCCCTCGAGCGCTTCGCCGCCGACTTCGAGCGAGAGACCGACCAGGTCACGCTGCCGAAACGGGCGGCGAAGACGGGCTGCCGCGTCGCCGTCGTCGGCAGCGGTCCGGCGGGCCTGACCATGGCCGCCGACATGGCCGTCAAAGGCCACAGCGTCACCATCTTCGAGGCGCTGCACAGCCCCGGCGGCGTGCTCGTGTACGGCATCCCCGAGTTCCGGCTGCCCAAGGCCATCGTCGAGGCCGAGACCGGCAACCTGCGCCACCTCGGCGTCAGGTTCGAGACGAACAGCATCGTCGGCAAGCTCTACGGCCTCACCGAGCTGTTCAGCCTGGGCTTCGACGCCGTCTACGCGGCGACGGGGGCGGGCCTGCCCGGCTTCATGGGCCTGCCCGGAGAGAACCTCTGCAACATCGTCTCGGCCAACGAGTACCTCACGCGCGTGAACCTCATGAAGGCGTATCTCTTCCCCGAGTACGATACGCCGGCGCCGATCGGCACCAAGGTCGCGGTGATCGGCGGCGGCAACGTCGCCATGGACTGCGCGCGCACGGCGCTCCGCATGGGCGGGCGGGAGGTCGTCATCGTCTACCGGCGCACGCGCGCAGAGATGCCGGCGCGCAACGAGGAGATCGAACACGCCGAGCAGGAAGGCTTGCGTTTCGAGTATCTCACCAGTCCGATCGCTTACGGGGGCGATGACCAGGGCTGGGTGCGCGAGATGCGCTGCGTGCGGATGAAGCTCGGGGAGCCCGACGAGTCGGGTCGCCGCCGGCCGGTCATGGTCCTCGGGTCCGACTTCCTCATCGATGTCGACATGGTGGTGGTCGCCGTGGGCGCCGGGCCCAACCGGGCCCTCTTCGAGGACGCCAAGGGCCTCGAGCGCAACGAGCGCGGCTACATCCGCACGTTCTCGGAGTCGGGGCGCACGAGCGTGCCGAAGGTCTGGGCGGGGGGCGACATCGTCACGGGCGCGGCGACCGTCATCCTGGCGATGGGGGCGGCGCGCAAGGCTGCCGACGACATGCATGAGTTCCTCAGCGACGGGGCCGCGACCTGGATGTGACGGCGCTGCGGCCCGGCCTGGTGACGAGGCCACGGGCGGCTGACGCCCGAGCGGCCGCGACGCCAGGCGCCCCGGGGACGCCGACGGTCAGCCGGGCAGCGGCGTCGCCTCGTCGAGCGCCACCAGGTCGTCGCGAGACTGTGCGGCGCGGATGCGCAGCAGCCGCGCGCCTTCCGTCACCGCGTAGGCCGCCGCCGTGGGGCGCGCGTTGTACGGCGTCATGAGCTCGAGCGTGTAAGCGCCGGCGTCGTAGAACGCGAGCAGGTCGCCGGGCGTCGTCGTGACCGGCAGCCGGCGGTACTCGGTGGCGTCGTCGCCGCCGAAGACGTCACCGCCGTCGCAGAGCGGGCCGGCAACGCGAAAACTCCCGTCGGCGGGGGAGTCCGGCCGGCTCACCGAAACCAGCGGATAGTACCAGCCGTACAGCACCGGGTCGAAGAAGGTGTTGTAGCCGGCGTCGACGAGCAGCCAGTGGTCCTCTGCGAGCACGCGCCCTCGATGGTCGAGCAGCCGCTTCGTCTTCTCGCTTTCGACGCTCGTGACCAGGATGGCCGTGTCGGTGGCGATGGAGCGGCCCGGCTCGACCCAGAGCGCGAGCGTCGGGCGCCGCCGCGCGACCAGATCGCAGATCGCGGCGGCGTAGTCCTCCACGGTGAGCCCTGTGTAGAAGTAGTCGCCTTCGGGGTGGGCCGGGCGCTCGCGGTAGGCGACGGCGAAGCCGCCGCCCACGTCGAGCGCCGGGACCGTCACGCCGAGCTCGCGCTCGACCTCGTCGATCAGATCGAGCGCCACGCCGAGCGCGCGCAGATACGGCTCCGTGGCGGTGATCTGCGAGCCGATGTGCAGGTGCAACCCCTCCAGGCGAAGGTGCTCCGACGCGGCGACAAGGCGGAACGCATCCAGCGCCTCGCCACGGTCGATACCGGCCTTGCCGCCGCTGGCGGTCTCGAGGCCGGGATGTGTGCCGCCGCTCACGTTGACGTCGACGCGCGGCAGCACGCGCGCTCGAAGGCCGAGCTCGCGCGCGACCTCGTCGATCCGGCGCAACTCGCCGAGCGAGTCGGCGACGATGCCACCGATGCCGGCCGTCACCGCCTCCTTGATCTCCTCCCGGCTCTTGGCGACGCCGTTGAAGACGAGTTGCGCCGGCGAGAACCCGGTGCGCAGCGCCTTCCAGAGCTCGCCGCCGGAGTTGACCTCGGCCCCTGCCCCGGCCGCGCGGATCTGCTCGAGGAACCAGAGGTTGGAGCACGCTTTGCTCGCGAAGAACATGCGGCTGGCGGCGTGCCGCGACGCGAACGCCTGCCGGAGGCGAGTGACGTTGGCGGCGATGCGCGCCTGCGAATACAGGAAGAACGGCGTGTCGACCCGGCCGGCCAGGCCGGCGACGTCGACCCCGTCGAACAGCAGTCGGCCGCCCTCCACCGTCACCGTGCCGGCCATCCTCGTCACGAGCGCCTCCGTTTCGTCCTCCGGGGCCCCAGCCTAGCCCGACGCAGGTGCGCGCGAAAGCCGGCGCGACAGGAGGGACGCGACCGCCGACGTGAATACCAACCGGGACGGTCGGGTATAGACTGCGCTGGAGGGAGAGAAGACGCGCCTCCGCTCACCCGAAGGGAGACCGCATGGCAGACGAACCGACACCGGCGCTCACGCTCGACTGCATCGGGCTGTACTGTCCCGAGCCGCTGTTCCAGACGCGCGAGAGCATCGACTCCATCGAGGTCGGCGACGTACTCGAGGTCATCGCCGACGACCCCGCCGCCGAGGAGGACCTCAAGCGTTTCGCCAAGCGCGCCGGCCACGAGGTCGTCTCCCTGGACAACGACGGTGCCGAGCTCCGCATCCTGCTTCGCCGCCTCAAGTAGATCGGAAGGATCACCATGGCCGACGAGAACACCATCCTCTACGTGCAGACCAGCAACGCTCCCGAGCGTCAGTACTCGCCGCTGGTGCTCGCCCAGAGCGCCAAGGCGATGGGCATCGAGCCCGCAGTCTACTACCTGGGCATGGGCCTGATGGTCCTCAAGCCGGGCGCCGCCGAGGAAATGCAGGTGGGCAGTTTCCCAAGCGTCGCCGAGATGCTCAGGAAGACCATCGACATGGGCATCACCGTCTACGTCTGCGAGGCATCCAAGCAGATGCTCGGCTGGGAGTCCGTGGAGCTCATCGACGGCGTCAAGATCGTCGGCGCGGCGACCTTGAACGACCTCGCGCTCGACGCCGGCGCGACAATGTGGTTCTGAGGCAGTGACGATGCCGAGCGCCACCGACACCACCATCCAGATCACCGCTCCCGGCGACTCGCTGGCCCGCGCCGGCGTCGTCTACGCCGACTACCAGAGCGCCAAGCCCATAGACCCGCGCGTCGTCGAGGCGATGCTGCCGTACTTCACGGAGACCTTCGGCAACGCCGCCTCCCTGCACGCCGTCGGCGACGTCGCGACGGCAGCGCTCGAGGAGGCGCGCGGCCGGGTCGCCGCGTTCTTCGGCGCCGAGCCGCGCGAGATCGTCTTCACCGGCGGGGCGACGGAGGCCAGCAACCTGGGGATCGCCGGCTATGCGCTGCGCAACAAGCGCAAGGGCGACCACGTGATCATCAGTGAGGCGGAGCACATCAGCGTGCTCAACATCGCCAAGTACCTCGAGAAGAACGGCTTCCGCGTCACGCGGGTGCCGATCGACCTCTACGGGCGCGTTTCAGCGAAGAAGCTCCGCGCCCGCATCACCGACGAGACGATCCTCGTCTCGGTGCAGTGGGCGAGCAGCGAGATCGGCACGGTTCAGCCCATCGCCGAGATCGCCGAGATGCTCGATGGCACCGGCATCGCCCTGCACAGCGACGCCGTCGCCGCCGAGGGGCTCCTCCCCATCGACACGAGCGCTGTGCCGGTGAGCCTGCTCAGCCTCTCGAGCAACGACCTCTATGGGCCGCGCGGGCTCGGCGCCCTCTACGTCCGCAAAGGCGTGCAGGTCGCCCCCGTCCTGCTCGGCGGCGGCCAGGAGCGCGGCCTGCGCTCAGGCAGCGAAGACCTCGCCAGCATCGCCGGCATGGCCGCGGCGGCCGACATCCTGGGCGCCGAGATGGGCGTCGAGGTGCCGCGCGTCCAGGCGATCCGCGACAAGCTGGTCGAACGCGTGCTCGCCGAGATCCCCGACTCGCATCTCAACGGCCACCCCGGGGAGCGACTCCCGAACAACGCCCACTTCCGCTTCGACGCGGTCGAGGGAGAGGCGATGGTGCTGTCGCTGCGTGACGCCGGCGTCGCCGCATCCACAGGCTCGGCCTGCAGTTCCAAGACGCTCGAGCCCTCGCACACGCTCATCTCCTGCGGCCTGCTGCACGAGGAGGCGCACGGTTCACTCGAGTTCACCTTCGGGCGCTGGAGCACGGCGGAGGACGTCGACCGCATCATGGCCGTCCTCCCCGGCGTGATCGGCCGCCTGCGCGCCCTCTCCCCCCTCTACAGGACGCACGCCCCCGCGGCCACCTGATCCCCACCGCCACCTGACTTTCGAAAGGCGCACCCTGATGAAATCGACGCAGTACACGGAGAAGACCCTCGAGCACTTCCGCAACCCGCGCAACGTGGGCACGTTGGAAGGGCCGAACGTCGCCGTCGGCCGCGTGGGCAACCCCGTCTGCGGCGACATGATGGACATCTACATCGATGTGGAAGACGACCGCATCAAGGACATCAAGTTCCAGACGTTCGGCTGCGGCTCGGCGGTGGCCACCTCGAGCATGATCACCGAGCTCGTCGTCGGCATGCAGCTGGACGAGGCCCTCAAGGTGAGCCGCGGCGACGTCGCCGACGCGCTCGACGGCCTGCCGCCGATCAAGATGCACTGCAGCAACCTGGCCGCGGACGCTCTGCACGAGGCGATCAAGAACTGGCGCGAGGGCATCAAGCCGGAGGACGCTACCACGACGCCGGTCGAGAAGTCGTGCCATCCGCGGCCCGCGGAGGTCGTCGAGGTCGAGATCGCCAAACTCGACGACTACGACGGCAAGGGCCTCTACCGCACCGTCGCCGACCCCGGCGAGCTGGCCGACGCGCGCGTGGTGGTGCTCGACACCGGCGACCGCGCCGCGCAGCTGGCGATGGACCTCACCGACCATACCGGCCGCGTCGTGCTCATGGCGACCGGCAAGGAGCCGAGCGTGAGCCCTGCGGTGCGTTCGGCCCTGCGCCTCAGCGACGTCAAGATCCTGGCCGAAGCGCAGCCGCTCGAGCTGCTCGGCGAAGGCGAACTCGAGCGCATCCGCGTGCACGACCTCAACGAAGACGAGGAGTACGAGCTCACGGCCGACGCGTTCGTGGTGCTCGAGTAGGGACCGCCGCGCGCCGGAACCTGGCGGCGCGGCGCCCATTCGCAGCGACGGGGCGGGTGACCTGCATGGTCGCCCGCCCCGTCGCCGTACGGCGCCGTCAGAGGTCCACGACCAGATGCACGTCCTCGGGCTCCATCGCGTAGAGCTCCCGGTCCACCGGGTCCGCCAACCGTGCGCCGCGCGAGAGGTAGAACCCCAGCGCCGAATCGGACGGCGTCGCCGAGATGTAGAGACGCCGCGCGCCGCGCGAGAGCGCCACCTCGCAAAGCTCGGTGAACAGACGACCGGCCATGCCACGCCGGCGCGCCTCGCGACTCACGTGCAACAGCGCGAGCTGCAGTTCACGTGCGTCGCCGCGAACCGGCGCGTGTCCCAGGATGCCGACGCCGGCGAGACGCCCGCCGGCGTACGCCGCGACCCCCGTCGCGCTCGCCTCCAGATGCCGGCGGGCGAACGCAACCATCTCTTCGAGCTGGGCAGGGGTCCACGGCGCCACCTCGCAGCCGTGCCCCAGGGATACGATGTCGCCCCCGCGCACCGCGTAGAGCATGGCGACCGACTCGGTGCGGTCGAGGTCCCCGAGACGCGCGACGTCCCCGACCCCGAAAGCGTCGTACGTCACGAAGGGGCGCTGCTCCGCGATCACGTGTGGGCGCCGTTCCGGCTCAGTAGTTCTCGGCGAACACCTGGAAGTATGACTGCGGGTGCGTGCACGTCGGGCAGAGCTTGGGCGCCTTGGGTCCCTCGTGGATGTACCCGCACTTGCGGCATACCCAGCGGACCTTCTCCGGCTTCTCGAAGACCGCGGCCGTCTCGACGTTGTCGAGCAGCTTGCGGTAGCGCTCCTCGTGCATCGCCTCGGCCCTGGCGACCATGCGGAAGCTGGTGGCGACGTCCTTGAAGCCCTCCTGCTCGGCGATGTCAGCGAAGGAAGGATAGAGGTCCGTCCACTCCTCGCGCTCCCCGGCGGCCGCGGCGGCGAGATGCTCGGCGGTGGTGCCTTCGAGCCGCCCCGCCGGGTACGCCGCGGTGATCTCGACGACGCCGCCCTCGAGGTGCGCGAAGAAACGCTTGGCGTGCTGGCGCTCGTGCTCGGCGGTCTGCAGGAAGATCGCGGAGATCTGCTCGTAGCCCTCCTTCTTCGCGGCCTTGGCGTAGAACGTGTAGCGGTTGCGCGCCTGGCTCTCGCCGGCGAACGCCTTGAGGAGGTTCTGCTCGGTCTTGCTGCCCTTGAGCTCGGCCATTGCTGCTCCTTTCGTGGGATCGCTGGCCCGCATTCTATCGCTGCGCGCCTCAGGGCTCACGCCGCACTCCGCCCCCGGTTCACGCCGCGTCGGCTCATTCCCCCACCGCGCCGGCTCGAGCGACTGTGGCGCCGCGAACGGGATCCCGGCGCCGGGAGTGCGTGAGCGGTGAGGTAGCGCCCGTCCGTCTGGACGTGCTCGTTCGCAGGGAGGGCATCCGGCGCCGGCCCGGGGAGACTCCGCGCGTGGTGTTCAGGGCGCGGGCAGGTCGACGCCCGCTTCAGCGGCGCCGCCGCTGGTCCAGCTCGCCCCGGCGGCCGCGGCCATCACGGCGGCCATCGCCGCCGCCTCGAGCGCCGAGATGTGCTGGCCGAGCACGACGAGCGCGGCCAGCGCGGCCACAGCGGGCTCGATGCTGAGCAGCACGCCGTAGGTAGCGGCGCGGACGCGGCGGATGGCCACCAGCTCGAGGAAATACGGGAAGGCGGAAGACGCCACGGCGATGACGATGCCGAGGATCACGGCTTCCCAGTGGCCGGAGAGGCGCACTCCGTCGATCGCGAGCAGCGGGGTCGCCAGGACGGTGGCGCCGATCATCATGAGCGCCGCGACCGAGAGAGGGTCCATGCCGGTCACAGCGTGCTTGGCCAGGAGCAGGTAGGCACCCCAGCACACACCGGCCGAGAGGGCCAGCACCAGACCGAGTCCGGTGGCCGAGCCGGAGGGGCCGGCCAGTACGACCACGCCGGCGCCGGCGAGCACGATCCAGAGCCAGTCGAGACGCCGGCGCGTACCGAGCACCGCCACGCCGAGCGGCCCGACGAACTCGATGGCCACGACGATGCCGACGGGGATGCGGCTGATGGCTCCGTAAAAGCTGAGGTTCATGAGGAAGAGGGTCACCGCGAGTGCGGCCAGCGGCAGCCGATGGCCGCGGGGCGGCGGCGTCCACAGCACGCTCGGTCGGATCAGCGAGCAGCAGGAGCGCGGCGAAGGCCGTGCGCAGCCAAAGCGCTTCGTAGACGCCGACCGACTCGATGACGCGCACGGCGAGCGCCGAGCCGGTCTGGATCGAGAGGGTCAGGATGACGACCAGCACGGCGGCGTAGGCCGCGTCGCGACGGGCGGAGCTCGTGCCGTCTGGTCTCTCGCTCATGCCGGGAGTCTAGCGGAACGGCGGGCGCTGCCGCGCCGGCCCGTCGCCGTGCATGCGCAGGGCGGAGGACGCTTGTCGCCGGCTTCGGGCCCATGGTATCTTCACGCCTTTCCCCGCCTGGCGGACCGTTGCGCTGCATTTCACCCGACGAGGCGAGGACGACATGAGCGCGAGGTCAAGCACCCCCACCCATGCCGACGAGCAGCAGGCCGTCATGTACGGCCACCCCATTTCCCGAGAACAGCTTCGCCGTGCGCGACCTCGTCCACAAGCTCCCCGGAGTGGGCCTGTTCGACCTCAGGCGCACGGAGGGCGGCGCCCACGCCTGCACCTTCTGCGGCGCCTGCGAGAAGAAGTGCCCCGTGCGGTGCATCGACGTGCGCCGCGACCCGTCGCGCTCGCACGGCAAAGGCAAGGACCGCCACTTCGCCGGCACGATCACCATCGACGAGCGTCGCTGCGTGACCTGCGGCCACTGCGTCGAGGCGTGCGGGTTCGACGCCCTCGTGCCGACCGCGCTCTCTGAGGAGCATCGTCATCGCGTCCACAAGCTCGCCGAGAAGCCGTCGCGGCTGTCCAGCGGCCACAGCCTCTGCAGCGGCTGCGGCGCCTCCATCGTGGTGAACCAGAGCCTCTCACAGGTCGACAGCCACCACGTGGTGTCCGGCGCCACCGGCTGCCTCGAGGTGGCGACGACGCGCTACCCCTGCACCGCCTGGAAGGGCAGCTGCATCCCTACGAACGTCGAGAACGCCGCGGCGACGCTCTCCGGCGTCGAGACCGCGTTCCGCGCCCTGCGCAAGCGCGGCAAGCTCGAGGACCGGGTCAAGTTCATCGCCTTCGGGGGCGACGGCGGCACCTACGACATCGGCCTGCAGGCGCTCTCCGGCGCCATGGAGCGCGGCCACGACATGCTCTACGTCTGCTACGACAACGGTGCCTACATGAACACCGGCTTCCAGCGCTCGAGCGCGACGCCGCACGGAGCATGGACGACCACGAGCCCCGTCGGCGACGACCTCCCGGGCAAGATGGGCCACAGCAAGAACCTCACCGAGATCATGGTGGCGCATCGCCTGCCCTACGTGGCGCAGTCGTCGCCGCACGACCCGCAGGATCTCGTCCACAAGGCCTCCAAGGCGCTGGCCGTCGACGGCCCCACCTTCCTGAACGTGCTCTCCCCCTGCCCGCGCGGCTGGCGCATGGAGAACGACGAGGGCATCGAGCTCAGCCGCCTCGCCACCGACTGCTGCTACTGGCCGCTCTTCGAAGTCAACGAGGGCCGGTACCGCCTGACCTACCGGCCGCGGCACAAGCAGCCGCTCGGCATGTGGCTGGAGCGTCAGGGGCGGTTCACTCACCTGGCGCTGCCGGGCAACGACCACATGCTCGAGCAGCTGCAGGAGTGGGTCGACTTCGAGTGGGACATGCTGCTGCGCAAGTGCGACGAGATCCCCGAGGACCAGTGGGACACGGCGAGCAGCCGTCACAAGGTGGAGCCATTCGTGATGCACCCGAGCAGGGCGCACCTCGAGTCCCTGGGCGAGCCGCTCACGGCGAGCATGACCTGCACGGCGCTCGACCGGGACGACTTCGACTGGGGCCGGCACTCGGGCATGAGCGACGGCGCGTTCGAGGACTAGGCGCCGGCCGCCGCAGCGGGTGCCTCGCCACGCTTGACCATGGTCATGCGCTGCTCTCGTCCGTACGGGGTATCCTGAGTCACAGGACGAAGCAGCCGGGCCGGTCGCCGAGAGGCTCTCCGGCCCCGCGGCGAGGACGGTGGATGAGATGGATAGAGGCTGCCCCGGCCAGGACCGCAGCAACTGGACTCCGGACGACATCTTCGAGGTGCCGTGCGCCGGCTGCGGCAGGCCCATCGAGTTCTTCAAGGACGACGCGCGCCGCTACTGCCCCGTCTGCGGCGCCTGCACTCCCAATCCCAAGCAGGACGTCGGCTGCGCCGCCTGGTGCGCGGCGGCCGACAAGTGCTCGATCGGCCGCGAGTGGATCGTGGACGAGGAGCCGGCCACGCCGGGCAAGGCGACCTGACGTCGACGTGAGGGGCCGGGGCGGCGCTGGCGCCGCCCCGGCCCCTCGTACGTCACCTCCGGCGTCCTGGCTCAGCGCGCGGCGGCCGTCCCCGGCGGCGCTCAGAGCTTCAGGTACGAGTCCGCGTAGAGGGTGTCGTTGCAGAGCATGCGGTAGGTCTTCCAGAGCTCGACCTGCTGCTGGTCGTCCATGTCGACCAGCGACGGGTCGAGCTTGTCCATCGCCGCGACGGCGTCGTAGAGGGCCACGACGAGCTTGCCCAGCGGCGTGCTCTCGTCGCGCTGCTCGGCGATGCGGATCCACTCGTTCTGGACGGTGTCCATCGGGTCGGCGATGGCGCTGTCGAGTCCCGCGCCCATGGCCATCACCATCATCACGCGGTTGATGAGCGGACGGACCTCGGGCAGCGCTCCGTTGGAGATGTTGGAGAGGCCGATCACGGTGGTCGGTGGCGGGTCGGCCATCATCTTGAACATGCGGATGGCCTCAACCGTCTCGAGCGCTACGTCCTGGTTGCAGTTGACGGCGAGGACGAGGGGATCGAGGAACACGTCATGGACCGGGAGGCCGGCGGCCTCTGCCGCCGGAAGCAGCGCCTCCATGGCGATGCCGGCGCGACCGTCGGCTGTAGTGGGGATGCCGTCCACGCCCATCGTGAGCGCGATGACCTTGGCGCCGTACTTCGCCGCCAGCTGCATCACGCTGTCGAGACGAGCCGGGTCGGCAGAGGCCGAGTTGAGCATGGCCGGCTGCTTGCAGACCTTGAGGCCGGCCTCCATCGCCGCAAAGTTCGTCGTGTCGAGCGAGAGCGGCACATCGGAGACTTCCTGTACCGCCTCGACGATCCACGGCATGATCTCGTGGCCGAGCTTCTTCTGCGGACCGATGTTCAGATCGACGATCCCCGCGCCGGCCTCGACCTGCGCCAGCGCCATCTTCTGGATCGGCGTCGCGTCGCGCGCCTCGATGGCCGCCTTGACCGGCGGCGCGATGATGTGGATGTTCTCACCGATGATGAGCACCGGCGGCCTCCTTCTTCTCGGGTTGGGCGAGCATGGTCGCGACAACGGGCGCGAGTGCACCGTTCAGGGCGCTGTCGGCCGGCAGACCCACGAGGGCCTTGCCGGCGGCGTCGTATTCCGCGACGAGCGGGTCGTCGGGCAGTACCGCAAGGAGCTCGAGTCCGTGCTCGGCGATCGCCGCCTCGAGCGCCGGCGAGAGCCCGTCGCCGGCCCGATTCACGATCAGATAGTGCCGGCCGACCTTGGTCTCGAGCTCGCCGAGCAACGCGGCCACACGACCAGCGGTCGTGATGCCGCGCACGGTCGCGTCGCTGACGATGAAGAGCACGTCCACGTCGCGCGTGGTGCGCCGGGAGAGATGCTCGAGCCCGGCCTCGTTGTCGATCATCACCCACGGATAGCTTTCCGCGATGGCGTCGATGATCGCGCGCAGCATGTTGTTGGCGGCGCAGTAGCAGCCGGGACCCTCGGGCCGGCCCATGGCGAGCAGGTCTACGTTGACGCCCTCGACGACGCTCGAGTTGATCTCGTAGTCGAGCAGGTCGCGCTTGGCGATGCCGGCCTCGAGCAGGTTGGCGCGCGCCTTCTCGCTGGTCTCCTCGCGCACGTCGCCGACGGTCTTCTCGAGCGGCAGGTCGAGAACGGTGTTGAGGTTGCTCGCCGGGTCGGCGTCGATGGCGAGAATGGGGCCGGCCTGAGCCTCCGCCAGACGGCGGATGAGCAGGCCGGCCAGCGTCGTCTTCCCGGTCCCTCCCTTGCCGGCGACGGCTATCGTGGTGGTCATGGGATCAGTCTCCGTTTTCGTTCCCGCGCGCATGCGCAGCCAGAGCATCGCGCACGCTCGGGAAATCGGTGAGGTCAGTGTGGGGCAGGAACAACGCCGACGTGTACTCGTCCATGAAGGAGTTGTCGGCGCTCAACTCCAGGTACGTCATCTTGCTCGCCACGTCCAGGACCTCATTGCGGACGTCGACGCAGAGGAGGGTGGCGAAGGCCCCCTGAGCGCTGGTGTTGCCGAGGAAGTGGAAACGCTCCACCGGCTGATCGGGAAGCAGTCCGATGCGGATCGCCTTCTCGACGTTGAGGTACTGGCCGAAGGCACCACCGATGAAGATCTGCTCCACGTCGGCGAGGTCGACGCCCACGCTGGAGCACAGCACCTTGAAGCCGGCGTAAATGGCCGCCTTGGCGCGGAGCAGCCCGGTGATATCGGATTCCGTGATCGTGATATCCATCTTGGCGCCGCCGTCGCCGGCCCGGCAGACGACGTACTCGGGCACCGCGTCCACCACGCGCACGCGGTCGGTCGGGGCTTCGCGGTCGATGTGCCCCGACTTGTCGACGATGCCGGTGATGAACAGCTCGCCGAGCAGGTCGATGAGGCCGCTCCCGCAGATGCCGACGGCCGGGGCGTTGTCGATGGTGCGGAAGGTCGGCTCGAGGGTGACGTCGTCGATGAAGATGTCCTCGACTGCACCCTCGGCGGCGCGCATGCCGTGCCGCACGCCGCCGCCCTCGAAGGCGGGGCCGGCCGAGCAGGCGCACGAGAGCAGCCAGTCCTTGTTGCCCAGGACCATCTCACCGTTGGTGCCGATGTCGATGAAGAGCGTGAGCTTGTCGGCCGCGTACATGCCGGACGAGATGACGCCGGCGGTGATATCGCCGCCGACGTAGCTACCCACCGACGGGAGGACCTGTACGCGAGCGACGGGGTTCGCGTCCAATCGCAGCTCGCCGGCGATCAGCTTGGGAGCGGTCGAGATCGTCGGGATGTAGGGCTCCTCGCGCAGGTAGCGTGGCTCCATGCCGAGCAGGAGGTGAGTCATCGTCGTGTTGCCGGCGATGGCGATCTCGTGGATCTCACGGAGCTCGATGCCGTTGCGCTGCTGCAGCTCCCCGAGCAAGTCGTTGATCGTCTCGACCGCCAGGTTCTGGAGCCGGTCAAGTCCGCCCTTGCGCTTGGCGTAGATGATGCGACTGATGACGTCGTCGCCGCAGGCGATCTGCTTGTTGTAGGCGCTGGCCGTGTCGACGACGCGGCCGGTGGGGAAGTCGACGAGGTAGGCGACCACCGACGTGGTACCGAGGTCGACGGCGAGGCCCATGCTCGCCTGCGGGAACGCCGACGGGTAGACCCGCAGCAGACGCGGCGGCAGGTAGGTCCCGTAGACCCAGTCGCGCATCTCGAGCGCGACGGTGACCTTCCAGTTGGCGTGACGCAGAGCTGTGCCGAGCCGCCGCAGCTGGGGCAGCTCCGCCCGGATCTCCTCGACACCGTGTTGCTGGAAGAGCGCCCGGCGAAGACGGTCGAAGTCGGCCGTGTTGTCGGTGAGCGACGGCGGCTCGATCTCGAGCGCGAACATGCGCACCACCGGGTCCCGGCGGTGGTCGCAGGTGATGGGCAGCGACTCGGGCTCGGCGACCGCGTGGCCGTGCGGTCGAACCTTCTCCCGCGAGCGCTCCGGGACGTCAACGGAGACCGGGCCGGCGACGTACGTCTGGCAGGCCACCGCCCAGCCCTCGAGAACGTCGGCCGTGTCCAGACCGGCGTTGCTGCGCCGTTCCACGTCGCCCGAGACGACGCGGACCCGGCAGCGGCCGCAGCGTCCCTGCCCCGCGCACGGGGCAGGGACGTCCAGCTCGCAGAGGATCGCCGCGTCGAGCAGGCTGGTGCCGCGCGGCACTTCGATCGTCTCACCCGACGGCGTGAAGGTGATCGTCGGCATGGCCGTACGGCGCTTCGTGGCTGGTGCGTCGCTCATGGATCAGGACTCTCTCGACGCTCGGTCATCACCGGCGTCACGCGCTCCAGACCGTCTTGAGATACGACGGGATGTCGACGGCGTCGCGCGGACCCACCATGATCTGCCATCCGGGGAGCTCCTCCTCGACCTCGCCCGAGAGACCGGCGACGTGGCCGGGGATAACGAGCTTCTTGTGGCTGACCTTGTCGACGATGCCCGAGTCCTTGACCGTCTTGGCGATCTTCTCGGCGTCGAACTTGCCGGCCGCCCAGCCGGTGAGCACCGACTGGCCGTCGCTGTCGGCGACGAGCAACCACGCCGGCATGCCCGCGCCCTCGACCTCGCCCGAGACGGAGAAGTAGGTGAGGGAGAAGTTGGTCGTGATGAGCACCGGGCTGTCCGCGCCGGCGGTGCCGATCTCGTAGAGTTTCGGCTCCACCTGGATCGGCTTCTGTGGGTCGGTGTAGATGTTCTGACGCAGCGTGAGCAGCGGGTACACCATGCCGGGATCATCGTGATCAAGGATCACGACCCCGGCGTACTTGGCGATCGCCTGAGTGGCGCGAACCATCTCGGCCTGCCAGGTCGTCGCCGTCGCGACGGCGACGATGGGGAAGCCGAGCGCTCGCGCGCCCTTCTTGAGCGCCAGACGACGCAGCTGCGTGAACGCGGCGAGGTCGCCGGCGAGGCTCGTCGTGCCCGGGTCGAGCATGATGTCCTCGACACCGGCGCCGCGGACCTGCTCGGAGAGCTCGGCGAGGCCGGAGAGGTCGCCACCGTCGACGCGGATGGCCAGCGGGCAGCCGTGCTTCTTGGCGACCTCGGCCATCGACTCCCAGTTGGTTGCGGTGGCCGCGTGGACGAGCGGCCTGTCGGCAGCGGCGCCCCCGGCCAGGGCCGCGTCGATCGCCGCCGCGTCCAGGCTCATCAACACGAGCGGGAGGCCGGGTGCGGCCGTACGAGCCGCGGCCACAGCCGCGGCGTATGCGGCCGCGTCACCATCGGCGTGCTCCACAGCCAGGCCGTCGAGCGTGAGCTGCATGCCGACCCGCTCTACGCCGTACGCGCCGACCCTGCCGGCCACCTCGGCCAGCTGCGGGTCGTCGCTCTTCACGCGAACGACAAGGCCGGCCTGATGGAAGAAGGTCTTCTCGTGCCGGAACAGCACGGTCTCGTTGCCGATCTCGAAGGCACGCTCGCCCGCGCCGACCGCGACGAGTTTGATGGGCGGCGCCGACGCGGCGTCCAGCGCCGTCTTCGCCTCGTCGCTCACGTAGGGGCACTTGTCGAGCTCGGTGCCCTTCTGCGCCAGTTTCATGGCGAAGGCGAGGCACGTCGGGAAGCCGCACTCCTTGCAGTTGGTCTGCGGGAGAAGTTTGTAGATCTGGAGTCCGGTGAGGGCCACGGGTCACGCCCCTTTCATGAGGTCGTCGAGAGCCTCGCGCATGGTGGCGAAGGAGTCCGGGTGGCGAAGCAGGACGATGTCGGCGCCCGACTGGACGAGGGTCATCGCGGTGCCGATCTCCCAGGCGACGCCGCGCGTCGCGAGGTCGCCCCACCCTTCGGGCACGCCGTCGGCGACGCGTGCCTCCTTCTGCCGCCACGATTCCTCGCCGACCTGGCAGATCATCGGCTGCTGGGTCATGGTGTCGCCGACCAGGGCCGCGAGGCGCAAGCGTTCCATCACCGAATACGTGTATTCGAGGCCGTAGCCGAGCCCACCGGTGTTGGGGTCCATGAGCACACGCTCCAGTGGGAGCCCCATGTCCGAGATGAGGATGTTCAGCTGCTTGGCCAGGTTGACGTCGATGGGCGTCTCGGCGATGACCGCGTGTCCGTTGCCGAGCGCCGCGGCGACGATGGTGCGGTAGTTCTTCTCCTCGCAGACGCCGAGCGCCAGCTGCTCGCCTTTGGTGGCCTCGGCGACGGCGACGAGCACCTCGTTGTCCTTGTCGGCGACGCCGGGGCCGTAGACGAGCAGCGGCACGCCGACGGCGGCGAGCACGCGCTCCACGGCCTGCACTCCCTCGGTCGGCCCATGGTCGGCGACATCGGGGTGGCAGCCGCGCAGGTGAAGCGCGATCAGCTCCGCACCGCGGTCGACGGCTGCCGTGGCCCACGCCGCAGGGTCGCCGAGGAGGTCGCCCCAGGCCGCCTCCAATTCCGGCGACCAGCCGGCTGGCCGCACATCGGACACCTCGGCCGCCAGAGCCGGCCGATGCGGCATGGCGCCGTCGAACGTGAGGAACGGCAGCGCCGCCTCCCCGCCGACGGTCACGGAAGACGTGCGCGTGCCGCCTCCATAACTGCTTCCCAGAGTGACCTCGCGCACCGAGCCGGGGGACTTCTCAACAGGGATCTCCACTGCACTCATCTGTGTTCTCCAGGTGTTCGCGGGTTAGAAGAGAGGATCCATGGTCAGGGCAGGATGTCCCTTCTCTTCGAGGAAGGGGAGAAGCTCGTCGACGCTTGTCGCGATGGTCTCGTCGCAGATCATGTCGAGCAGGCCGGGGCAGCCCTCGCGCTCGCACACTTCTTCGAGTGCGGGCCGCATGCTCTCCTTGAGGAGCGAGCTCAGCCACACCACGCGGCGGATGCCGCCATCGCCGGAGATGAACTTGTGACTGGTGAGGTAGTACTTGCCCATGCCCATCATGCCAGGGGTCTGCATGCCTCCGCCGGCGGTGCCGGCGAGTGTCGAGAACGTCATGCCGCACGGGGTCATGCTCGGGTCCTCGCGGCTGACGATCATGTAGCCGTTGGCCTCGGGCACCAGAACCATGATGCACTCGAAGCAACCGCACGACGTCATCGGCGATTCGATGCATGAGTAGAAGGTGACCTTCTCGACGGTCTGGTTGGAGTGCGCGTGGATGTACTCATTGGGGCCCGAGAACTCGCCCTTCACCGGGTCGAGGCAGATGCCCTTGGGGACCGGCTGGTTGGGGCCGGTCGGGTTGATCTCGAAGGAGGCCTTGCAGTCCAGCCAGTTGTACGCACCGCAGAGGCCGACGCGCTCGGGGTTGACCACGCAGACGTGATTGGGGGCGAAGCTCTGGCACAGCAGGCAGGAGTAGAAAGTGTCGACCGACTCGTCGGTGAGGTTGGCGATGCGCTCGTTGCGCTCGGCGTAGGCGATGCGTGCCTCCTCCAGGAGCTCGTCGACCTCGGCCTCGTCGGTAGTCAGGTAGACCTGGACCTTGTCGACGATGTTGCCGAAGACCTCGTGGATGCGCGCATGCAGCACCTTGCCGAAGTGCTCCAGGCGGAAGCCCTTGCCGAACGTGTTCTTGCTGATGCGCGTCCAGGCGATGTCGCGCTGGCCGTTGTGCTGGATGCCCTCGACGCCGTTGATGAAGTAGTGGAACTGGCGCTCGAGGATGGGCTCGAAGTCGATCTGCATCTTGCGGCCGGAGACGTCGACCACCATGCCCAGAGGGGCCGCGGCGCCGTCTTCCAGGGTGTCGAGGTCGGGACCGTTCACGGTGATCTTGCCGTCCTCGACCTCGTCCGCCGGCCTCATGCGCAGGAACTCGAAGGCGTGCGAGCGCTTGCCGCCGAACTCGGCGTACATGATGTCCTTGCGGATGCGTTCGCCCTCGAAGGCCGATCCGTAGGAGACGGGGATCGGCACCTTGGCGATCTTGACCTTGACGCCGCGGACATCCATGCAGCGCTGGATCAGCTTCTCGGCGCGCTCCATGTCGTCGGCGCCGGGGATCTCGTCGAACGGCATGCTCACGACGTGCTCGTAGGTCGTCACGCCCGTGGGCAGGATCTGCGGGATGCGCGTGTCGGCGATGGTCGGGAAGCCGAAGCTGATCGCTCCGGCGGCGGTCGCGTACTTGAGGTCGTCGACCTCGCCGAGCGCGAGCACGAAGGCGAACACGCGATACTTGTTGTAGAGCATGATCCTGCGCGCGTTGCCGGCGTCCATGCCGCCGAACGTGAGCGCCGAGCGGGCGGCGAACCCGAGTGCATAGACCGCCGAGATCGTGTCGACGCCGAACGGCACGGTGAAGGTGTCGTAGCCGAGCTGGATGCCCTCTTCCTGGAGTTGGTGGATGATGCTGCGCCCGTTGACGTTGCCGCTGAGGAAGATGAGGATCCCTCGGCTCTGCAGCTCGCGCACGATCTTGACAGCCACCTCGTTGCTCTTGGCGCAGCCGACGATGGCGCAGAACCCGGGCATGCGGCCGTCGACGAGCTGGATGCCCCAGGCGCGTAGCTGGATGTCGTCGATGGGGCCGTTCAGCTTCATCTTGTCGCCGTGCACGCCGAGGTCGGCGCCGGTGAAGCGCTGGCCGTCCTCACGGGCGTGATCGAGCTTGATGATCTGAGGCTCCTGATGGCGGGCGAAGCGCACGCCCTCGAGCGCCTCCTCGGCGAAGAGGGTGGCGACGCCGCTGTCGAGCGTCTCGCCGAGGTACGGCAGCCACATCTTGTCGCTGGGGATCGGGTGCAGCAGGCTCTTCGCCCGCTCGATCACCTGTGCCAGGTCGCCGAGTTTCTCGACCTTCTGCCCGGTGAAGGCATAGATCACCGGCAGGTAGTAGGCGGTGTTGGTGAACGCGACCGGAGCGTCAGGGCCGAGCTCGGCAAGAGCTTCGTTGACGGCCTGCTCGGCCTCGCCGACGATGCCGGTGGCCCCGCGGATCGCGCGGGTGGCGATATAGCGCGACATCAGGCCTCCCCCTCGCCGTGCGAGTGATCGTGCGCGTGACCGTCACCGTCGTCGTGCGAGTGACCTTCGGCGAGCGGGTACACGGGCGAGCCGACGGTCTCGACACCGCGTTCGGCCTCCTCGGCCTTCTCCGCCAGGTAGTCCTTGATGGCGGCGAAGAACTGGCTGTCTCCGCTGGCGCCGTATTGCGTGGGGTCGTACTGCGGGAGCTTGAGAGCCGCGCGTTTGGCGTCGATGAGCTCGAGCGAGCGCGCGTACATCGCGTCCCAGTCCGGGATGAACTCGAGGTCGCCGCCGACCATCTCTTCCCAGCCCTCTGTCATGAGGCGAGTGGCGACGCTCGACGCCTCCACCGGACTGCTCACGCCGAAGATCACGTGGGCTCCGGAGGCGGCGAAGTAGGTGCCGATGGCGATCGCCTTCTCGCACATCCACTCGGGGCAGAGGCCGACGGCCGGCAGGTCATCGATGTCCTCGCCGAGGCCGCCCTCGGTGGCGACCTGCGTGAGCACGGTGAGGATCCGCGAGTTGTCCACGCAGGAGCCGAGGTGGAGCACCGGTGGGATGCCGATGGCCTCCATGACCTCGCGCAGGCCGGGGCCGGCGTGGTCGAGGATGTCCGGGCTGAGGTAACCGGCCTTGGCGCCGGCGGTGGCGGCGCAACCGGTCACGACGACCATGACGTCGTCGGCGATGAAGCGCTTGATCATCTCGACGATGCCCTCGTCCTGGGTGACGCGCACGTTGTTGCAGCCGACGACGCCGGCCAGGCCGCGCACGCGGCCGGCGATGATGGCGTCGTTCAGCGGGCGGAACGAGCCGCGGTGGAAGCCGCCCTGCATGTAGTTGAGGTACTCGTGGCTGAAGCCGGCGACCAGGGGCTCGTGGAAATCCGGGATGTGGACCGGACCGCGGTTCGCGTAGTTGGCGATGGCCATGCGCACGATCTCACGGGCCGTCTCCGGGGCGCGCTGCTCGTCGAACTCCACGTGCACCGCGCCGGGGATCTTGGCTTTCGGTGACGTCGTGACCAGCTGTGTGTGAAAGCGCTGCGCGAGCGGCCCGAGCGCCTGCATGATGCACTGCACGTCGACGACCATGGTCTCGACGGCGCCGGTGAGAACGGCCAGCTCCTGGTGCAGGAAGTTGCCGGCCGCCGGGATGCCGTAGCGCATGAGGATCTCGTTGCTGGTACAGCAGATGCCGGCGAGGTTGATGCCGTCGGCGCCGGCCGCCTTGGCCTCGGCGATGAGCTCCGCGTCGCGGGCGGCCTCGACGAGCATCGCCGAAAGCGTCGGCTCGTGGCCGTGGACGATGACGTTGACCTGGTCGTCCTTGAGCACGCCGAGGTTCACCTCGCTGGAGAGGGGAGACGGCGTGCCGAAGAGGATGTCGCTGATGTCGGTGCTCAGCATCGCGCCGCCCCAGCCGTCGGCGAGGGAGCAGCGCAGCGCCGACTTGAGGATGTTCTCGGCGTCGAGGTCGACGCCCTCGTGGGTGCGGTGCAGCACTTCCACGACCTCGCGGTCGATGGCGCGAGGGGTGAGCCCCAGCTCGCGCCACTTCGCCTGCCGCTTCGGCGTGGCTCGCTTGGTGTAGATGATCTCGCCGTGCGGCTGGCCGAACTGCTCGAGCGCCAGATCGGCGACGTCGAGCGCGATCTCGTTGACCTCGCGACCGGTCGTCGGGATCCCCATGTAGCCGGCCACGGTGATGAGCTTCTGCTCGTCCTTCACCTTGTAGCCGGCGGCTTCGCCGGTGGCGACGGCGCGCAACGTCATGGCCATGTCGCGGCCGTGGTCGGAGTGGGCGCTCACGCCGCCCGCGACCTGCCTCGCGAAGTGGCGGGCGGCGATGGTCGGCATGTCGGCGCCGCAGATGCCGGTCTTCTGCTCGGCGTCCTTGCCGACCAGCCGGCAGGGACCCATCGAGCAGATCCGGCAGCAGGCGCCTGACTCGCCGATGGGACAGGGCTTCATCGTGTCCGCGCGGCTGAACGCGGTGTCGATGCCGCACCCCTCGGCATGCGACAGCATCTCGAGGGCGGCCGGATCGATGCTCTTCGCGGCTACCGGCTTGACGCCGGCGTTGTTCTTGTCATCCATGAGGCGACTCCTTCACGCCCGGAAGCGAACGAGCCGCGCCGTGAGCGCGGCCCCGATGTCCGGGCGGATCGTGGACGGGCTGGTGCACAAAGGACGGTCGGCGATCAGTACTTGCGATGGTCGCCCGACATCGTGAGGTCGGCTGCGTCGGTGACGGTGACGCGCACCCCGGCCGTCAGCCAAGCCGGCTTGTCCGTCGGCGGAGGTTCGGCTTCGGACTGCTCGCCGGCGGGGTAGCCGGCCTGCTCGAGACGGGCGCCGATGCGCTGCGGGTCGGTCTTCGCTGGGTCGTACTCGAGACGAAGCGTGGCTTCCATCGCGCTCGCGCCCGTCACTTCGACCCCGTCGTCTTCGTGAAAGAGACCGCGCACGGCGATCACGTGGTGGTCGGCCCACATGCCCGGGACGATCAGGGCCAGCTGCTCCATTCCTGCCTCCTGGCGCGACGATCCCGTGAGGGACGCGGCAACCGCCGGGGAGGCGAATCGCGACCCCTCCGCGGATCTTTGGGGGGTAAGCACTAACAGTTTGCGGCACAGTACGACATGGCGCAACCCCAGGCAACTACTTGTGCAACATGTCACATTCTGTCCAGTCGGACAGATGCGAACGAGGCCGGGCCGCGCGTCGAACAAGAAGGGCCACACGCGGCACGGCCGAGCGGCACCCGGTCTCGCCGCCCTACTGCTTCACGGCGACCAGCGCGACGCCCAGCTTCTTCTCAAGCGCGACGATCCGGTCGATTTGCGCGGCGGCTATCGGCGCCGCCTCCATCTGGTGGCAGGCGAAGGCGAGGATCGGCACGCCGAGGTCCCCCTCGAGCGTCTCGATCTCGGCGATCTGCCCTTGGTCGAGCTTGGTCGCGAGACTGCACAGCATGGCACGGCTCCTTGGGCGGCGGTCATCCGGACAGTGGAGGCGTACCCCCTGCGCGAGTGCGGCAACCGTTGACCCCGATGCGGACGAGACTGCGGCGTAGCGGAGTGACCGGATCGCGCGATCGGCTCAGCGAGGGCTCCGAAGGCACGCCCCTCCCTGGCCGCCCCGCCGCGACACGCTCGGTACGTGTGGCTCCCGTCAGGCCGGAACGGGCGCCGGCGCCGGCCAGCAGAGGCCGTATTCTTCGATCTCCGCGTAGGTGACGCCGCCCAGGCTTGGGATGAGCAGAGAGATCTCGTCCTCCCAGACGGCCTTGGGGTAGCCGGCCTGCCACTCGTGGCCGAGCCGCTTGGCGACCTCGCGGAACGCCCACCAGCCGGGACGCGCTGCGCCCGGCGGGCGCTGGACCCGCCGCAGACGGCTGATGCGTCGCTCGGCGTTGGTGAACGTGCCGTCCTCCTCGCCCCAGGCGACGGCCGGGAGCACCACGTCGGCGGCCTCGGCGAGGTCGCCGCGCACGGCGCCCTGGACGACGACGAAGCCGGCCTTGCCGAGCGCCGCCAGCAGGGCGTCGGCGGCGCCGAACGAGGCCGCCTCGTTGGCCCAGACCCAGGCGGTACTGATGGAACCGTCATCGAGTCCGGCGACGATCTCCGCCGTCGAGCGACCGGGCGCGTCCGGCAACGTGGCGACGCCCCAGGCGTCGGCGAAGCGCTGCCGCGCCTCGGCGTCGGCGACGAGGTCGCCTCCCGGCAGCACGTCCGGCGCGACCCCCATGGCCACCAGGCCCTGGACGTTGCCGACGCCGAGCGGGAGCAACACGCTGCGCGCGCCGGCCAGGTCGTCGAGCAACGACTGCAGCTTGACCACGGCGGCCCCGGTACCGGCGAGGTCGTCCGTGGCGCCCAGCGTTGCGCAGACGACGGCGGGCCGGACGTCGACCAGCTTGCCGGCGATCTCTCTGATGGTGGCGGCGTCCACGCCGACGTCTCCGGCGATGCGCTCGGGCAGGACGGCGGCGAGCATGGCCTCGAGTTCGCGCTCGTGAGGAAGC
This sequence comes from uncultured Thermoleophilia bacterium, assembly GCA_963699725.1. Classification (GTDB taxonomy): domain Bacteria; phylum Actinomycetota; class Thermoleophilia; order UBA2241; family UBA2241; genus CAIXSE01. The sequence goes on along the minus strand of CAVOVA010000021.1, from coordinate 19,820 downwards.
GTCTCGCCGGCGTCGCGTCGCTGGGCCAGTTCATTGGCGAGCAGCACGGCGATGATGCCGTTGAGCACCTCGGGGATGGCCGACGGTACCGCGGTGACGCGCACAGCGGCGGCGTCACCGAGGTCGCTGTGGCCGGAGTCCAGCACCATGAGGTGGGCGCCGTCGCGCACGGCGCGACGCAGCGCGGTACCAGCCACGGGGTGGTCGGCCACGGCGCCGTCGCCCACCACGAGAACGGCGCGGGCCTCCTCGAGCACGCTCAGAGCGCCGGAGGTGTAGCACACGCCGGCCCCCGTCCCCGCGCTCGCGAGCGAGACGCGCGACGCCTCGACGGCGCGGTGGTCGAGGTCGTTGGTCCCGAGCACGGCGCGGAAGAACTTCTGCGCCTGGTACGCCTCCTCGTTGGTGCACAAGGGCGCGAAGAGGCCGGCCACGTCGCCGGCCGCGCCGAGCTTCTCTGCGACGAGGTCGAGCGCCTCGTCCCAGCTCGCCTTGACCAGGACGCCGCCCCTGCGTACGAGCGGCTCCTCGAGGCGGGCGCGCTCGTCCGGCTCGATGACGGCGAAACGGCCGCGTTTGCAGAGCCGGCCGCGGTTGGGCGGCACGTCGCCGGCGCCGGTGACCTTGACCACCTCGCCGTCCTTGAGGTGCACCGTGGTCTGGCAGCCCATGCCGCAGTGCGGGCAGGTGGTGCGCACACGCTGCAACTCCCAGTACCGGGCCGCGCCCTTGGCGGTGCGCTCGGTGAGCGCCCCGACAGGACAGGCGTCGACGCACTGCCCGCAGAACTCGCACTGGTCGAGGTCGGGCAGCGGGTACCAGTCCTTGCCGCCGGCGCGCTCCGCGCGCCGGCCAGACGGGTGTGGCACGATGCCGTGGACCTGGATGGCGGTGCAGGCGGCCCAGCAACGGCCGCAGAGGATGCACTTGGAGTAGTCGCGGATGACGTAGGCGTCCTCGATGAGCGGGAAGTCCGCGACGTCCGGCAGTTCGCTCGGCGGCTCGACCTGGTACTCGTAGGCGAGCCTGCTGAGCTCGCAGTCGCCGAGGGCGTCGCAGGTGATGCAGGTGTGGCGGCCGGAGTTGATGATGAGCTCGAGCGTGGCGCGGCGCGAGTTCCTGACGCGGTCGCTCATGGTCTGGACGTCCATGCCCTCGGTGGCCGGCGTGCTGCAGGCCGGCAGCAGCCGGCCCGCACCGGCCACCTCGACCACACAGAGGCGGCAGACGTCGCGGTGGCCCGCCTCCGGCATGTAGCACAGCGTCGGGATGGCGATGCGGTTCGCGCTCGCGACGTCGAGGATGGTCTGGCCGGGCTCGAAGGCGAGCGCCCGGCCGTCGATGGTGATCTGCGGTGCGGTCATCATCTCAGACCACCCCCACGGCGATGCGGTAGCAGCGCAGGCAGCGCTCGGCCTCGCGCCGGGCGTCGGCCGCGCTCACCGGGCCTTCGACCTCGTCGAAGCACTGGATGCGGACCTCGGGCGGAACGACCATGGGCCGCAGCTTCTCGGTGCTCCCGGTGAAGGGGATGGGCGTCTGCGCCTCGTCCCGGATGACCGCGAGCATCGCGTGCTCGAGCCGGTCCTCCAGCGGCGGCTCGACCGGCTTGTCCTGCAGGAAATCGTTGATGGACACCGCGGCGCGGCGCCCGGCGGCCAGGGCCGCGACGAGACTGCTCGGCCCCGTGTAGCAGTCGCCGCCGCCGAACACGCGCGGATCGGCCGACTGCATGGTGAGCGGGTCGACCTCGAGGGTCTTCCACTTGCTCACCTCGATGTGGCTGGGCACCAGCTGGTCGACGCCGCAGACCTGGCCGATCGCCGGGACGATGCAGTCGCAGGGGATGACGAACTCCGAGCCCTCGACCGGCTCTGGCCGGCGACGGCCGGACGAGTCGGGCTCCCCCAGCTGCATCCGTCGGCACTCGAGGCCGGTGACCTTGCCGTCCTCGTCCAAGATGCGCGTCGGCGCGACCAGTGTGACGAACTCGACGCCCTCCTCCTTGGCCTCGGCGATCTCGACCGCGTCGGCCGGCATCTCGGCCTCGGTGCGGCGGTAGAGCAGCTTCACGTCGTCGAAGCCGTTGCGCCGCGCGGAGCGGACGCAGTCCATGGCGACGTTGCCGCCGCCGATCACCAGCATGGTCTTGCCCGTGAGCGGCGTCTCGCCGAAGGCGATCGCGCGCAGGAACTCGACCCCTGGCATGAAGCCGTCGTAGCCTGCGTCCTCGCCCTCACAGCCCATGCGCGCCGACTGATGGGCGCCGACGGCGACGAAGACGGCCTCGAAGCCCTGCTCGAAGAGCTGGTCCATGGTGGCGTCCACGCCGAAGCGGAAGTTGTACTGGATCTTGACGCCGAGAGACTCGACGCGCTCGACCTCGGCGCGCAGGACCTCGCGCGGCAGCCGGTAGTCGGGGATGCCGACGGCGGCCATGCCGCCGGCCTCCGGCAACGCCTCGAAGATCGTGCTCGTAACGCCCTCGAGCCCGAGGTAGTAGGCGCAAGCCAGGCCGGCCGGACCGGCGCCGATGATGGCGACGCGCGGCTGACCCGGCATCGGGCAGGCGTTCACGTCGGCCTCACTGTCGGCGACGAAGCGCTTGAGCGTACGGATCGCGACCGGCTCGTCCACCGAGCCACGACGGCAGGCGTCCTCGCAGGGGCGGATGCACACGCGGCCGATCGTCCCCGGCATGGGGCAGCGCCGGCGTACGGCGTCGGCCGAGCGCTCGACCTCGTCGATGCGCAGCTGCTCGACGTACGCCGGGATGTCGACGCCGGCGGGGCAGGCGGCCATGCACGGAGCCACCACGGTGGAAGCGTAGCGACCGCGCGGGATCGACTTCCTTTCGGCGACGGCCGCCGCGAAGCTGTCGTAGTGCTGCTCGAGCGACTCGAGAACCGCGAAGCCGCCGGTACGGCCGAGATCGCAGCGCGAAGCCTCGGCGACGTGGCGACTCAGCTCGAGCGCGCGCTCGAGCCGGGCCTCGTCGCCGCGGCCGTCACAGATCTCCTCGAGGATGTCGGCGACCTCGTGCATACCGATACGGCACGGGAAGCACTGACCGCAGCACTCCTGGACGGTGCGGGCCGCGAACTCACGCGTGAGGTCGACGATGTCGACGGACTCGTCCCACACGGCCACACCGCCCCAACCCATGACGGCGCGGAACGTGCTCGAGAGCTCGCTGGGAAGTCGCGACGGATCGGTGGTCCAGGCACCTGCCGCGGCGACGGCGACATCGGTCATGCAGCCTCCTCTGACCGGCGCGGGCTCTGGCTCGGCGATCGCCTCCCTCCAGCGGCAGACTTCCTGGAAGACCCGGGACCGGACGGTTCATTGTCGGCGCCCCGTGGGGCGTCTCTCGGTGACTTCATGATAGAGGCGCGCGGCGCCCGCTACAATCGTCGCGTTCGCGCGCGGCTCGGAGGAGACGGGAGCGGAGCCTCATCGCGGCGGCGCGCGGGTTCAGGCGCCGACGGCGGCGCGACGCACCGCGTCGGCCAGTGCGCGCGGCGGCTGGGCGCCGCTCAAGGCGAGGCGTCCATCGAAGACGAAGGTGGGCACGGCGCGGATGCCGAGCTCGGCGGCGTGACGCTCTTCAGCGCGGACCGCCGCCGCAACGGCGTCGTCGTCGAGGGCGACCGCGACCCGCGCAGCGGGCATGCCGGCCGCCCCGGCCAGCTGTTCCAGCGTCTCGCGTGAGCCTATATCCACGCCGCGGGCCCAGTAGGCAGCGAGCAGCTCCTCGGCAAGCGCTCGCTGCAGTTCCTCGCCCTCGTCCAGCGCCGCCGTGAGCACCCGGTGGGCGGCGAAGGTGCTGGGCCGCTGGAGGAGCTGCCGCAGGTCGATCAGAGGCAGCCCGTCGGCGGCTGCCGCCTCGCCGAGATGCGCCGCCATCCCGTCGAGTGCCCCAGGGCCGTACTTGCCCTCGAGGTACTCGGCGAGACCTATGCCCTCTTGCGGCACGGCCGGGTCGAGCTCGAAGGCGGCGAACCGCCAGCGCACCTCGCCGGCTTCGTCGCCCAGCTCCCGCAGTGCCGCTCGCCAGCGCGACGCGCCGACATAGCACCACGGTCAGACGATGTCGGACCAGATCACGACGTCGATCACGGCACTGCTCCTTGCCTCGAGTGCGGACAGAGGGTGCATTCCCCATGGACGGTGTCGCCAGTCCGGGCGAGCCGGCGGCACGGCTCTTCATCCGCGACGTCGGGCGACGGCAGGCACGACGCGGGCGACAGCGGCACCCGCCTCCTGAGAGAATGACCACTGTCGCTCGTCACCGGCCCGCGAAGGAGCACCCATGCCGTCCGAACTCAGCGTCCACGCCGTGCAGAAAGGCCCGATGGAGTTCGCGATCGGCGACGGGCAGCACGAGGTCACCATCGACTACCCGTTGCCCGGCTCGAACGGAGACCTCAGAGGCATGACGCCGCTCCGCCTGCTCCTGGCCAGCCTCGCCGGATGCAGCGGCAGTTCGGTAGCCGCGCTCCTGCGCCGCGACGCGCAGCCGGTTACCGGTGTGGAGGTCACGGTCCGCGGGCAGCGCCGCGACGAGCACCCGACGGTGATCACATCCATCGAGCTCGAGTTCGTCGTGCACGGCGATGTCGACCCTGCGCGCGTGGAGCACGCGCTGAAGCTGTCCGAGGCGCAGATCTGCCCGGTGTGGGCGATGCTCAAAGCGGGCACTCCCATCACCAGCAGCTACAACGTCGTCACCGGGCAGGGGGAAGGATGAGCATCGTCGCCAGATCCGTCATCGTCGCACTGTGCGTCGCGACGCTCGCGGTCCTCGGGGCAGTGAGCACCGGCTGCGGAGGGGCTGACGACGCGGACAAGGCCCCGCGGTGGGAGACCGTCGTCTCCTCGGAGGTCTCGGGAGCGGAGCCGGTCAAGCTGTTGCTCGGCACCTACCGCCTCGGTGACCGCGTGCGCCTCGCGTGGGACCTGTCCGGCCCGGAGAGTCCACCCGTGATGTTCACGCTGCGCGTCGTGGAAGTCACGGCTGGAGTGGGCTTCGGGGCTTCCGTCTCGCCTGAGGACGCGCTCTTCGCCCTTCACAGCGATGAGGTGCTTGTCCTGGGCCCGATCAGGCCCGGCGACTACCGGATCTACTTCAGCCAGCGTTTCCCCCCGTCGCAGGGTCCGGGTTACGACGTGAAGCTCACGATCTCCACGACGCAGTAGCCGGCCGACCCAGGAGGTGCCATGAGCGAGCCCAGAGAGATAGCCGCCACGGCCGACGAAGTCCTGCCGGGCCTCTGGCACTGGCGCGTCAGCAACAGCGGCATCGGCGGCCACGTCTCGAGCTCGCACGCGCTGTTGACGCGCGAGGGATGCGTGCTCGTCGACCCCGTGCGCCTCGACGACGCGGCGCTCGCCGCCCTGCCGCGTCCGGTGGCGACCGTGCTCACGGCGCGGTGCCACCAGCGCGCGGCCTGGCGCTACCGGAGCGAGCTCGGCGCCGAGGTCTGGCTGCCGGAGGACGCCGCGGCCGCCGACGAAGAGCCGAACCACACCTACAGCGACGGCCAGGTACTACCCGGTGGCCTGCGCGCCTTCCGCACGCCGGGCCCGGAGTGGCCGCACTACTCGTTCCTCTACGAGGGCGACCCCGGCATCGTCTTCTGCCCCGACCTCCTGATGAACGACGAGGCCGGGTTGCGCTTCATCGCGCCGAGCCTGCACGACGATCCCGCGGCGACGCGGGCCAGCGTCGAGCACATGGTCGGGCTGCCCTTCGGGATCCTCTGCTTCGCACACGGGGAGCCGATCGTGGACGACCCCAGGGCCGCGCTGCGCCGGTTGCTGGCGAAGACGGGCTGAGGCGCGCGGACCCCGGCGCGCGATCGTCCAGCCCGGCGCCTCGGCGCGACGCGTGGCGCCTCAGCGTACCGTGAGGCGCGCGCGGCCGGCGAGGCTCTGCGCGTTGCCGGCGGTGTCTCGGGCGGTCACGACGTAGCGGTACGACCCCTTGGGCAGGCGGCACCTGAAAGTCACAGACGTCGCCTTGCCGATGGGCACACGACGGCGGACGAACCGCTTGAGCACGCGGCCGCGTGTCGTCGTCACCGCGACGACGGCCGTGGCCGTGGGCCCGCACGGCGCGACGTCATCGACCCGGAACCGCAGGGTCGCCTTCCGACCACGGCGCACCACCACGTTGCGGCGCGCCGTCGTGATCGGACGCACGCTGTCGACGAAGATCTCGTCGGAGGCGGCGACCGGCTCTCCGCCGTCGAGCCGGTACTCGGCCTCCACGACGTGCGGACCGTCACCGGCCGGCAGCGCGAGCGTCTTCGAGGCGGAGTAGGGGAACCAGTCCCCCCACTCGCCGACGGCGTCACGCAAGCGCATCTCGCATCTGGCGGACAGCCAGGGCAATCCATTCAGCACGGGGGCGGTGACCGATGCCATGACAGTGTTCCCCGCGTTGTTCAGGTGCAGGGCATCCGGCCCGTAGAACTGCCGGTCGAGGCTGTCTCCGGTATCGCCGATGCGGTCGTCGGCGGCGATGTCGGCAAGGCCGTCGGCGAATTCGTGCCAGGTGTCGCGCAGCATGGCGTCGTAGGCCAGGCGGGTGACCTCGAACGGATCCGGGTCCCTCCACGGAAGGACGGTCAGCACGACCACGCGAAAGCCCGCGGCGCGCCGTTCGGTGCAATACGTCCTGAGCGCGTCGTAGACGTCCGCCGCCGGGGCCCCGGCGCGGAAGTCGCTGCCGCCGGCCAGCACCACGCACACATCGAGGTCCGCGGTCGCGAGATAGCGGGCATCCACCTCGAGAGGAGCGCCGGCCAGCATGTCGGCGATCTTGGCTCCGCCGGTCGACGACACGTAGCTCTCGCACACCCGAGGCAGAACGGAGAGGGTCTGCGCAGGGAACTTGAACCCGGGGTCGGCGCCGTGCCCGGCGACGATGCTCCCGCCATCCCAGACGATGACGCCGGGGGTGAAGAACGGAGACCAGCCGCCGTCTCCGGCGGTGACCCGGGACCAGCGGGTGTAGGTGTCGCCGTCGTTCACCGCGAACCGCGGCGCGAGAGCGCCGGCTGCCGGCGGAAGCGCGGCTGCCGACAGCAGCGCCAGGACGATCAGCGGTACCGCCGTGCGGACCCGTCGTCCGAGCGTTGAAAGACGCCTCATGCCCCACCCCCCTTGTGCCGGATGAGCGACCCGCAGTGACGACGGCTCGCAGGGCCAGTCTACACGCCGGTCGCGCCGCGACCGCCCGACCCAGGATCCGATCAGCCGCCGGCGCCTGCGGTGCGACACTGAGGAGCAGGGGCCACCGCCCGGCTCCGTGCGGCGACCCCGGATAGTGTCGTCGAACCTTGCTCACGCGACTCCTCTCCCCTCGACTCAGGCTCGAGGCAGGCGCATCGGGTTGCATCCTCGCCGGGATTCGGGTTCACTGGTCAACGAATCTACGACAAGAGGCGCCCACCGGCGCCCCGCCCCCAGCAGATTCGTCTCCCCTTCCCTTTGTGTTGACGGTCGTGCCGTGCGGCGGGCGAACGCGTGGGCGCGGACCGTCCGGCGGACACAGGCGACTGCCACTGCCCGCCGGGATATCACGTGGGAAGGACATCGTGCGGATAGCCAAACTCGTTCTCGTCATCGCCCTCACAGCACTCACCATCGGGATCGTCGCCGCTCCGGCTTTGGCCGGGGAGTCGTCGATCCCGCAGCTCAAGAAGCAGCTGCGGCACGCCAAGAAGGTGCGCCAGCGCACGGGCGAGCGTGCCCGGACGGCCGCGGCGAACCTGGCCGGCGCTCGCGAGCTCCTCGCCGCCGCCGACGGTGAGAGTCTGCCCGATCTCGGGGCCGTCGCCACGCCCCCTACAGGCATGAGCCATGCTCTCGCCGCCGGTCTCCTCGCCGACGGCGTCGTCACTGCCGAGGAAGTGGCGGCGCTGCAGGCGCGCGCGGCCAGGACCAAGAAGATCGCCCAACGCTGGACCGTCAAGGTGAAGAACCTGCAGCAGAGGGTCCGCCGTCTCGTCCGGATCCAGCACTGGAGCCGCAGCGGGCAGTGGAAGCCGCTGATCAAGATCGCCGGCAAGAAGTACGGCGTCAGCCCGGCCGGCCTCTACCGCATGATGATGCTGGAATCTCACGGCAACAGGACCGCGGGCAGCAGGTACAAGGGCCTTTTCCAGTATTACCCGGGCACGTGGGCCGGCACCTGGAACCCGTGGCGGCACCACAGCATCTTCGACGGCTGGGCGCAGATCCGCGCCACCGCCTACGCACTCAGCAAGGGCATGGGCCGCAGCCAGTGGCCGAACACCTATCGCATGGCGTTCTAGCGGTCCCGGCGGCCTCCGGCCGGGCCCGCCCCGTCCACGCGTTCGACGCGGGCCAGCCAGGCCTCGCGGCCGCCGCCCAGAGTCGTCGCCATCTCCGCCGCCTCGATGCCCAGCACAAGGAACGGTGGCGCGTCGAAAGCCTCGCGAAGCTCGGCTTGCGTCACGCGCCGCGGTCCACCCTCGCTCGTCTCGCGCTCGCTGAAGCAGAGGACGAACAGGCGGGCGCCCGGCGCGGTGGCGGCGGCCAGCGAGACGACGTAGCGCCGCCGCTCGCCGTCGTCGAAGGTGTGGAACAGGCCTGAGTCGACGACCGTGCTGAAGCGCCGCCCGAGCCCTTCGAGCGAGAGCGCGTCGTGCACGAGAAACTCGGCCGCGAGGCCGCGCGCGTGCGCCTTGGCGCGCGCGGCCTCGACTGCCGCCTCGACGGCGTCCACGCCGACCACCTCGAAGCCGCGGGCGGCGAAGAAGAGCGCGTTCTCGCCGGTGCCGCAGCCGGCATCGAGTACCGGACCCGTGACGAGTCCGGCGTCCGCCACGCGCTGCAGCGCCGGCTGTGCGCGCCCGATGTCCCAGGGCGGCGTCCCTCTGTAGGCTTCCTCGAACCAGTCCGCGCTCACGGTCGTCACCTCCCGGGGCACAGAGACGTGTCCGCTCGCTTTCGGCTGTCAGCTATCTACCACGCGGCAAACCAGGCGCCCGCGTGCGACGCCTTTGGTAGGATGACCTCACCCTCCAAGGAGCCCGACATGACCGACTACCGCGCCCGCAGCATGTGGCTCGACGGCGTCCCCGGCGAGCTGATCCCGCGCCCCTCGCTCCCCGGACCCACAGATGTCGACGTCGCCATCGTCGGTGCGGGCTTCACCGGCCTCTGGACGGCCTACTACCTCAAGAAGGCCGACCCGCACCTGCGCGTCGCGGTCCTCGAACGCGAGACCGCCGGCTTCGGCGCCTCCGGGCGCAACGGCGGCTGGTGCCACACGACGTTCCCAGGTTCACGGTCGGCGGCGGAGCAGACGCACGGCCGGCAGGCGGTGATCGACCAGCAGCGCGCCCTGCACCAGACGGTGTACGAGGTCGGGCGCGTCGTGGAGACGGAGGGCATCGACGCGCGCTTTCACCTCGGGGGCCAGCTCGACCTCGCCACCACGCCGGTGCAGCTGCTCCGGCTGCGCGAGGCGGTGGAGTACGAGCGCGCGTGGGGGTTCGGCGAGGACGACTACGTCATGCTCGGCGCCGCCGACATGCGCAAGCGCATCAAGGTGGCCGGGTGCCTCGGCGCCGTCTACACGCCGCACGGCGCCGCCGTCGACCCGGCGCGCCTGGCTCGCGGCCTCGCCGACGCGGTGGAGCGTCTGGGGGTGCCCATCTACGAGCGCACCCCCGTCACGCGCATCGCGCCGCACGTCGCGACCACGGTGTTCGGCGACGTGCGCGCCGACGTCGTGGTGCGCGCCACTGAAGCGTTCACGCCCGAACTCCCGGGCTACGAACGCGCCGTGGTGCCGATCTACTCCCTGATGATCGGCACCGAGCCGCTCCCCGACGCCTTCTGGGAAGAGGTCGGCTGGGGCGGCCACGAGGTGTTCGGCGACTTCCGCTTCCTGATCTTCTACGCGATGCACACCCAGGACGGGCGCATCGCCATCGGCGGCCGCGGCGCCCCTTACCACTTCGGGTCACGCCTGAGTGAGGCCTACGAGCGCGCCCCGGCGGTGCAGGACCACCTCCGGGCCCTGCTCGGCGAGCTCTTCCCGGCCATCGGTGACGCGAAGGTCACGCATCACTGGGGCGGTGCTATCGCCGCAGCGCGCGACTGGTATGCCTCGGTGGGCCTCGACCGACAGGAGGGAATGGCTTGGGCGGGCGCGTACGTCGGCGACGGCGTGTCCACGACCAACCTCGCCGGACGCACCCTGCGCGACCTCATCCTCGGGCACGAGACCGAGCTCACGCACCTGCCCTGGGTAGGCCGCCGTTCCAAGCCGTGGGAGCCGGAGCCGCTGCGCTGGCTGGGCATCAACGCGGCCCTCCGTGCGATGAGCAGCGCCGACGACGTGGAGGCGCGCACCGGACGGCCGAGCAAGCGCGCGACCTACGTCAAGAAGCTGATCGGCGCCTGAGCCTGCGGCCGGCGCCCGGACGAGCGGCGCGCTCCGGCCGGCGCTCGAGCGTCGCGCGTCGCGCCCCTCGCTCACGGCGCCGTGTACGTGGTCCCGTCGGAGAGGTTGACGGCGAGCGTGTAGGTGAGATCGGCACCGGGCGTGTAGACGTAGTCGCCCACGCCGTCGCCCTGCTTCATCGGCGCGTTCGTGAAGGGGTTCGTCGGCCAGGGCTGCACGACCCCTCCCAGCGTGCCCTCCGAGGCATCAGGCGGCAGCGCGTTGCTGGTCGCGACGTACGCCTGGATGCCCGTCTTCACCATCATGAGCTGGGCCTTGACCGCCGCGTCCTTGGCCACGTCGATCTGGCCCGTCGTCTTCTCCGCCGCCTGCTCCTGCAAGCCGCAGCCGACAAGGAGTGTCGCGGCGGCGAGGGCCAGCGCGACGACGATGACGACGCCTACGATCCGTTTCATGGGCTTGCCTCCGGCGGTCTCTCGTGTGCCCCTCCATCGGCAGCTTTCGGCGCGGACTGGAGCCGTCCTCGCGCCGGGCCGCTGCGCCCACGGCGCCGCTCGCACTCGACGCCACCCGTTTCCTCCATCGCCAGGGTGGGCGATACTGGGAGCGTGAAACGCCTGGAAAACCCCCGCCTGCTGCGCCGCGACTGGGTCGGCGACGGCGTCCTGACGCTCCTGGCCGGAGCGGTGCTCGTCGTCGCGTTGTTCCTCCCCTGGGCCAACGAGGACGGGCCCGGCGACGTCAACTACAGCCTGTCGATGCCCGACGGCGTCAACGGCGTCCTGCAGACCCAGTGGGGCGCGCCGGCCATCGTGCTCGCACTTTGCGTCGTCGCACTCGGAGCGGGCGTCGCGCTGACCACACCGCGGCGATTCTCGTGGCTGCTCGGCGTGCTGACGGCGGTCGCGGGCGCCGCCGTCTTCGGCGTCGCTCAGGACGCCGCCGCGCACATCGGCTTCATGAGCCCCGGCCTCGGCATGTACGTGACCACCCTGGTCGGTGTGCTGCTCGTCCCCATCGGGCTCGCGGCGGCGCTGGTCGGCTGGTTCGTGGCCCGCGCCACGGCGCGGACGGCTACAGCCCCGCCAGCTCCCGAAAACGCTCCACCGAGTTGATCGGCAGGCCGAGCAGCTCGGCGATGCGGAACTTGGCGGTCATCGCGTTCGGCTCGCCCGGGTGCAGGTTCGAGTGGTCGAGGATCCTGCCCAAGCCCTTCTCCCCCCTGATCTGCTCCATCGCGTAACTGTCGCTGAGGTCGCGGACGGAGCAGCCGAGCCGCTCGGCCACGTACCGCTTCGCTTCGTCGAGCCGCATCCCGCGTGACATCTGCATGCGCGCGACCAGGTCTCCGGCCGTGCGCATCCCGCCCATGCCAGCGGCGAGCGCGTGGGTGACGTCCATGCCTCTGGAGTCACCCGAGCCGACCTACAACCCGTCGCAGCGCAGAAGGTCGACGTGCGCCTTGGCCGCCCGCGACGCGGCGTCCTCGGGTGGATAGCCGTTCACGGGCACGCCCCCGACGCCCTCGCCGACGTTGGGATGCACCGGGATGCGGGCCACGTCCATGCACGGCTTCATCACGGTGATGGAATAGGCGGTGTTCCAGGCGCAACTTCTGCCGGTGCGGATGTTCACCGCCGGTCCGAAGATGGTGACGCCGGCGTCCTGGCACACCTCCAGCTGCTCCTTTGGCCACAGGCCGGCAAGCCTGCGTCCATCCCACTCGAGCTCCCCGTGCACGCCGATCACGAACTCGCCGGCCATGCCGACCTCGATGCCGGCGTCGGGGTACTTGCCGCGCAGGTGCTTCACCGCGCGCAGCGTGCTGAAGAAGTCGGCGTCGCCGGCGCCGCCCGTGGTGTCGAAGTCCATGCCGTCGGCGCCCGCGTCCAGCATCCCCTCGCCGACGTAGATGAAGTCCTTGGTCGCGTGGTCCATGGCCTCGTCGATCGCCGCGCGGGCCCCGGCGATGTCGCCGCGCGGGAGCAGCTCGAACCAGTTGTCCGCCGGTCCGTCGGGCTTGCTGTAGAAGGCGAGGTTGGGCTGCGCTCCGTACTGAACCGGCGCCGTCATCATCAGCTGGCAGTTCTGCATCACCTGCTGCTGGAACGGCAGGATCGTCTTGATCGCCTTGTAGCTGTACTCGATGTGCCAGAGCTCGAGGATGTCCTGGCCCAGGCGCTGCTCACTCTCGAGCAGGTCGAGAAGGTCGGTGCCGGTCATCTTGCTGCCGCCGCCGTCACAGCTGAGGACCACCTGGTCGCCGATGTCGACGGCGGTGAACGCCGCCCGCGAGGCGTAGATGTCGAGCAGGTGGTCGAGTTCGACCGGGCCGAGCGGCGGCGCCTTGGCCTTGCGCGCCGCCTCCCGCGTCGCGTCCTCGAGATCGGCGCGCAGCTCGCTGCGCGTCATCTCGACCATGAACCCGTCGCCCATCCGGGTCGGGATCTTCGCTTCCGTCACGATGGTCTCCCTTGTCCTCGGTGCGCGAACACTCTACGCCTTGTCGGCATCTAACGCTCCAGGAGCGGAGTGCGAGCTCGCATGCACGCCGCGCCGAAGGGGCGAGGCGTTGTGGCGGATGTAGCATCGAGACACGGGTTCGCGGACCGAGAGTCCGGTTCGGCAGACCGGCGGCCGGCCCGGCCTTCGGGCGCACGGTGGGGAGGTCTCCCCTTGGAGACCGATGCGCGGCACGACGAGGAGCGCGAGATCGACGCCCGCGTGGTCGCTCAGGCGAGTCACGGCGACCGTGCGGCCTTCACCGCCATCGTCCACCACTACGAGCGCCGGCTCCGCGTGCTCGCCTACCAGATACTCCAGGACCCGCAGGCGATTGACGACGTCCTGCAGGACGTCTTCGTGGCGGCGTACGCGGCGCTCCCCGGCTTCAGGGGCGACGCGACCCTCGGCACGTGGCTGTACCGAATCACCTGTAACGTGTGCCTGCAGTCGCTGCGCACGGCATCCCGCCGTCCGGCGATCGCCGACGATCCGCCAGACGACAACGATCTGCCGGCCCGCGAAGAAACGGCCGCGGTGATCGACAGGACCGCCATCGCGGAGGCCCTCGCCGCCCTGCCCGCGGAACAACGCATCCTGGTGCTGCTCGTCGACCGCGACGGCTATGACTACCGCGCCGCGGCGGAACTGGTCGGTATCCCCAGAGGAACGGTGGCGTCGCGCCTGGCCTGCGCGCGCGCGGCGCTGCGCGCGCGCCTCGGCCTCGCAACGACGCCTGTGAAGGAGGAGCGATGAACGACTATCGCGACACCCAGCTCGGCGACCTGCTGCGACGCGCCGACGAGGCGCCGCCTCTGGCGGCCGACTTCGACGAGCGGCTGTGGGCGAAGATCGAGGGTGAGCGCGCTGGCGACCCTCGCCGAACGGGTTCGCGCGCCTCACGTTTCGCCGGCATCGTTCGTGCACGCCGGTGGGGCCTCGCGCTCGCAGCGACGGCTGCAGCTGTCGCCGCGCTTGCCTTCTTCGGCCTGCCCGGCGGCAACGTCGCCGAGAAGGTCGCTGGCGGCTCGGCGGCGCAGAACCCGGCGACGCGAGTCTTCACGGGCCCCGAGCCTGCTTCCGCCGCCGAGGTGGCGGACATCGTGCAGGAGGCGCTGCGCGATGCCACCACGATCGTCGCCGACCTGTACTACTGCGACTACGAAGCCATCCGTCTCGACCACCTGAAAGCAGACGACAACCGGACGCGGCTGGTCGTCTGCGCCGACGGCAGCTATCGAGTAACGCCCCTTGAGAAGCTAGTGCCGGCGAAGTGGGGTGACCGGACGATCGACGTTCCCGGCATCGTCGGCAGCGACAAGGGAGGGGACGCCGCCTACGACGCGACCACGGGGGTCCGGCGCAGTTGGGGGGCGGATTTTGACCGTATGATGGTCGCGCCGCCGGGTGCCTACGAAAACGACAACGACGTCCCACTCGAGCGGGTCGAGGCCGCGGTCTTCGTCGATGCCCGGGAAGAGATCGGCTGCGACCCGACGGGAGACAGCGTCGACTCGATGAACTACCCGGTTCCCGGCATTGGGCCGACGCAGTTCAGCGGGGTGGTCTACGCGCTGCGGGCGACTGGGGATGACGCCCTGCGGACGACGACGTTCGACGGTCGTCCGGCCTGGGTCGTGAGCTGCCCTGTGGCGCCGCAGCCGGCGGCGCCGGGGGACGAAGCGCCCTGGCCCAACGGCCAGGACGGGGACGACAGCCTGATCATCACCATCGACAAGGCGACCGGCCTGCCGGTGCGGAGCCAGCAAATCGCCGGCGACAAGGTCCATGCGGATTGGTGCCTCATGAACCTGCAGGTCGACGTGCGCGTTCCGGAGGACACCTTCACCCTGGACTTCCCCAGCGGGCTCTATCGTGACGAGCCCGTCAGCTCCTCGACCACCATCACCCGCGTCGACAACGGATTCCGCCCCGTCACCCTCGACCAGGGGGAGGGCGCGATCGGGCGGGCCGCGCTGGTGCCTGCCCACGTCCCGGGCGGCTACGAGCTGGCGCAGGTCGCCGTCAAGCAGCAGGGCGCCTCCCCGGACGACGATGCGTTCGGCACGACCCTCGCCTTGCGCTACGGGCGGGGCTTCGACTCCCTCGCCGTCAAGACACAGACGCTGGCCCCGGCGGTCGCCTCCAGGCGGTCCTTCATCGCCAGGGATCCGTTCATCGATGACAGTTGGCCGGGATCGACGGACGCACGGACTCCGGTCGAGTTGACCTCGGGTGTCTTCGCCGAAGGCCGGGGCTTCGTGGTCGTGGGGCCGCTCACCACACCGCACCTGTGGGCGGTCAAGGACGGCATGCTGCTGATGGTCGGCGGCGACGCCTCGGCGGAGCAGCTCCTCGCGGTCGCGAACTCGATCGCCATGTGGAAGCCGTGAGCTAGACTCTGACCGACGGCTACCCGTGGCTCGCGAAGCACACGACGATCGCCGGCGCGACCGTGCTCGAGATCCGCGACGGCAAGATCGCCCGCGAGACGATCTACTGCGACCATCTCAGGACGCGGTGGTAGAATCCGACGCCCCGGGGCAGGCAGGCCCCAGGGCGTCCGGGACAGACCATACCGGCAGTGCGACGAGCGGCGGACGGCCGGCGCGCGGTTGACCGCCTCCGCGCCCGACGCCACACTGGACGAGAAGGGGGCCCCACGACGACCATGATCCGACGCACGCTCATCATCGGCGCCGCGCTGCTCGCGGCGCTCTGTCTCCACGCAGGCGCGGCTACGCCGGCCCGCGCCGCCTCGCTCGACCACCAGATGCGCGAGGGCATCATGGCGCTGCGCGGGCTCATCGACCGCGAGGGAGCCGCTCACTTCTACAAGTATCCGACGCGCTCCACGGTCCGACCCGGCCACATGCCCGGCGGCTGGTGGCCGATCGACCCCTGGACGGGGTCGCGTATGCACCCCGGCACGGGCCGGGGTCACTACGCGTACAAGGTCACGCCCGACCGCCGGCGCTATCGCTTGATCGGATATCTCGACGGCCGCGTCGTCATCGTCAGGGGCAGCATGCCGCGCGTGATCAAGCTGGCGTACGACCACCGTGGCGAAGAGGGGATCAATCTCATCCGCCAGTACATCGAGGACTACGCCGTGATCCACGACGGCGTGTACCCGCGGCCCGCCGACGTGGCTGCCGACGGCGCCGTCGGCAGCGAGCCCAGGCATCGCTACTGGCCCAGCAACCCATGGGACCACGCCGACATGACCCAACGCCGCGACAAGGGCTCCTTCTCCTACGAGGTGGCCCCCGACAGGTCGTCGTATACCCTGCGCCTGCACCGCGCCCTCAAGAACGACTACGTCCTTTCTGGCTCCACCGTGACCAGCCCGTGGCAGCAGCTGCTCGCCAGCCTGGAGGACGAGATCCTGCGGCGTAGCGGGCACATCCTCGCCGGCTATGTGGACCAGTGGTATCTGCAGCACGGCGGCGCCCTGCCCAGGATCGTCGATCTCGCCGCGGATGCGGCAGTCGGGTCGGCGCACGACGACTGGCCTCAGGACCCGAGCAGCGGCGCCGCGATGGCGCCGGGCACGGCGCCGGGAGCCTATTCCTACGCACCCGGCGTGGGCGGCGCGTACATCCTCACCATCCATCTTCACTCCGGTGATCTCGAGGCCGGCGGCATCGCGCCGTCCCTCGCGGCGCCGGCACGCGGCTCCGGCACGACGGAGCCCTGACCACCCCGGAGGCTCAACCCGTGATCACACGCAGGGTCGTCCTCGTCCAGGCGACCGCTGCGCTGGCACTCGCCGCCGCCGCGGTCGTCGTACGCCGCGACGAACGGCGGCGCCCGCCCGTACCCGGCGGACCTGACGCCGGTGACCTTCGGCACGACCTTCGCCTGGCCGAGGAACCCGTGGACGGGCGCCGGCACGGTGGCCGGCAACGCACGCGTTGACTTCAACCACGCCGGCGGCGGCGCCACGTACTCCCTCTAGGTGATGCTCACGACCGGCTGGAGCTCGGCGTTCGAACCGATCCCGGTGATCGGTCAGCTGAGCACGTCGCCGGGCGACTGACGCCGTCCACGTCGGACCGGTCACAGCGGCGGCGACGGCCGTGTAGGTCGTCAGCGCCCGGCCCGCTCCCGGTCGGCCTTGTCGACGATACTCCGAACCTGCCCGAGCACCTCGGCGGGCAGCGGCTCCGGGTGGTGCGTCTCGAGAAGGCCACGCGCCTTCTCCGAGGCCCGCTGGTACATGTCGGTGGAGCCCTGCTCCTCCCAGTCCTCGCGCACGCGACGGTCGATGAGCTCCGGCTGCGATGTGTCGCGCATGTTCCGCATCGTCGCGTCCAGGCTGAGGAAATCCCCAAACGACCCAACGGCCGCGATGTCGTCCACCGCCAGAGACTCATCGTCGACGCGTACGCCGCCGACCACGTGTTTGACCATGCGCGCCATCTCGTTGTCGATGACCAGCTGCGCGTAGTCGAAGGTGACGCCCGACTCGATCATTCCCAGGCCGTAGATCAGGTTGGTCCCTGCCAACGCTGCCATGAGGGCCGTGAGAGTCTTCTCGTGACCGGTCTGCACGTCACTGAGCTTGCTGTCCGCCTACGCACCGGCGATGTAGCTCGGCAGGCGGTACTGCCTGGCGAGCTGGGCCGCACCGGCGCTGATCAGCGCGCACTCCGGCGTGCCGACCGACGCAGCCACCAGCCGCAGGTCCATGGCCGTCGTCGACGACCCGTACAGCTGCTTGCTGCCGCGTTCGGTGAGCTGGCCGAGGACGATGCCGGCCAGCACCTCGGCGTTGTGCGTGACGAGGGTACCGGCGAGCGTCACCGGGCTGGAGCCGCCGGCCATCGCCATGCTGAGCACGCAGCTCGGCAAGCCGACGCGCGCCGACTCGATGACGATCTCACAGAAGTCCTTGACGAGCTTGAGCGGGCTCACCGGGCAGGTGCCCATCACCATCATCGGCCGCTCGCGCACCGCGTCCCTGCTGCCCTGGACGGCGGCCAGCATCTCCACCGTCCTGTGGACCGCGTCGCCGTCCTGCGCTCCGCCCGAGATCGGTTTGGTCTGATTGACGATCGCAGCCTCGTGGTTGTGCAGCGAGAACGACTCCGGCGGCTGGTCGCTGGAGACGACCGCCATCTCGAACACGTCGACCTCGTCCAGAGCGTCGACGAGACGCGCGATGTCGCCGAGATCACGCTTGGTCGACGCGCGCAGCTCCCCGGTCTCGGGATCGACGACCTGGATGCCCTCGCCGAAGTTGCTGAAGCCGACGCGCCCGGGCTCGAGGATGATGTCGTTCCTCGGATCGCGCCCGCACATGACCACGGACGGCGGCGCGCTGGCGATCGCGTCCTCCACGATGTGTGGCGGGATCCGGACCATGTGCGCGTCGCGATCGACGACGCACCCGCCGTCGCTGTAGATGTCGAGCGCTTCATCGAGTTCGACCCACACGCCGGTGCGCTCGAGCACCTCGAGGGTCGCGAGGTGGATGTCCTGGATCTCGTCGTCGGTGAAGACGTCGAGCTTGAGGCCGCCGCTGCGGCGGCGGCCGGCGAACAGATTGCGCTTCACGCCCTGCCTCCTCGGGCTGCTGATGGATCGGGCAGGGCTACGTAATCACAGTGGGCCAGAGGGTGCCAGCAGGCGGTCGCGAGAGCCGCCCGGAGTGCGGCTTGCACAGCCGCGCCGCGGCCGTCACGCTTGACGCATGGCTCGCCCCTGGAACCTCGTCCTGGTCGCCCTGCTGATCGCGCCGCTGACGCTCTGCGTCTCGCGCCGCCCCGGCTTCACCCTGTTGCTGCTGCCTCTGTTCCTCGTGCGGGGCAGCCGCCCCGCAACGTGATGGCGAGTCTTCGCGAGCGCCGCAGCCGCGAGATCCGCTCGGCCCGCGCCAGCAGCCGGCCGCCGAGCTTCGCCGTGACCCTCGTGGCCCTGGCCATCGTGTTCTCCCTCGCGTGGGTCTTCTTCCTGCGCTCGAGCCCGGCCGCGCCAACGCCGCAGGTCGAGGGGACCCGCGGGACGTACACCTGGCGCCCGCCGACCGGGCAGCTCGGTCAGGACGGCACGTTCGGCGCGGTGGCGAGCGGCGACGCCGGCGGCCGGGCAGAAGGGCCTGAGGGCCAGTCCCCGTCCGGCGACTGGCCCCTGCAGTCCGCGTACGCGGCGGCGACGCGCACGGAGACGATCCTCGCGGGCACCCGCGACGGCCACGCGTCGTCGTCACGCACCGTCGGCGCCTGGCCCCCCGTGTGGCGCGTCGCCACCCGCAGCCCGCTCGACTACCAGGGACTCGCCGCGATCGTCCGTTCCGCCGTCGAAGATGGTGACGACGCCGTCGGGATCAAGCCGCTCAAGGACGGCGACCGCACCGTCTGGCGCGCCGCGATGAGGCTGAACGGCGGGCCGATAGAACTGGTCGTCGACCAGGTCACCGGCCTCGTCACCTGGTACAGCGACGGCGGATCGACCTTCACGGCGAAGGTCGACTGGGCGTCGCCGCCGCCGGCCGACGAGACCTTCGCGGTCCAGGTGCCGGCGGGTACCGCCGTGCTGAAGACGACCGACGAGGACCACACGTATGCATCGTCTCCCGCGGCGGCGGGTCGCGCCGCCGGCTACGACCCGCTGGTCTCGGACCTGGCGCCGGACGGGTACGCGCTCAAGGCGGTCGCGACGATCCGGGCCGAGCTGCGCCCCGTGAGCTGGATCAGCGACAACGTGTGGAACCTGCCGGTCGACCTGCCCGGGACCGCGGTCCTGGAGCTGTACACGCAAGGCCTCTCACAGTTCACGGTCGAACAGGTCGGGCCGGCCACGCTGCGCGCGTTGGCCGGCACTCCCGACTGGCAGGGTGAGGCCGGGACGGACACGCTCTCGTATC
>CAVOVA010000020.1:0-132509 GCA_963699725.1 uncultured Thermoleophilia bacterium | reverse complement strand
AAGGCCGCCAGCGGCCGCAGGGGCCGCGCCATCACGCTGCGCTACAAGGCGACCGACGCCGCTCAGCCCGCGCCTCCTCGCCACTCGCGTGCTGGTCAAGAACACCGTGGCGCGATCGTCAATCGCTACTCGCTCGCAAGCGGACGTCGCGAGGTGATACAGCCTGCGCTGGACGCCGAAGGCGCGCGGCACCTACCGCTACTATGTCTACGCCAAGGACCTGGCCGGGAACGTGCAGAGCAGGGTGGGATCGCGAGGGGGTGGTGAGGTGAGGCGGCGCAGGCGGGGCGGAGCCAGGCCGGCGAAGTCAGTATTACAGGGGGCACTACTCGGAAGGGGATTCTCATGTCACGTCCTCGCTTCAGGCGCCTAGCGGTCCTGAGCGCTCTGGGCCTAGCGGTAGCGCTCGTCTTGCGGCCGGCCCGGCAGCAGCCGTGACCACGCCGTTGATACTGAAGCTCGCGCCTGCGTCAGCCCCCAGGCCGGGGGCAGCACGGTGACGATCACGGGTCGTTTCGCTGATCGGTTGACGAAGACCGCCTTGGCGAGAGCGAGGCCACGAAGGTCCAGGTTGTCGTGCACCACGCTCAGGTGAAGGCGCCTGCGGGGACGGGCACAGTCGCGCTGCGGGTCTACAAGGACGGACTCACAAGTAACGCCCTGTGCTTCCGATAGCGTGCCTGCGGCACCCGTCGTCACTGGCCTTCGAGCCTGCCTCCGGGCCCAGCGTGGGGGGTACGCCGGTGACAATCACGGGAAGCAGCTTCAGAATGTCAGGGCGATCCATATTCGGCACTACCCCGGCCGTCTCATTGACGGTCGGCTCTGCGACGATCGATTACGCCGTGTCACCTCCCGCGCGGGGAACGTGGCGGTCATCGTAAGGCTGCGAAGGGCACCAGCGCTCAAGTGCCGGCTCGCGGTTTCACCTACTCGGATGCGTCTGGACGAGTTGGGCAGGAGGGGGGAACGGTCGAGGTGACCGATTAGACCAGCCCCATTTTTGGTGCCAAGGTCGTCGTCCCAGAGGGCGAGTGCCAGAGGGCGAGTCGGTCACAGTCACCATGGTCACACACCGACTACTGCCGGGACCCGTTGACGAAGGCGTTGGCAATTGACGAAGGGGATCGTACTGACCAGATACCGGGGGGGAGTTCAACCTTCCGGTGCAAGTCACCACCCGACTCACCAACGGGACGAGGGGCGATCGAAGACATCCCGGGAGTGTTCTACTGGGATGAAGCTCGATAGCTACGTCGCCTGTTCCGTTCTCGCAATCGATGTGTCGAGCCACACTGTGACGTTCAGACGTCCCACTTTTCGTGGTTTGTCGGGCTGACCGTTGCCAGGGTCTCACAAAAGCGCTGGGCATGAGCGTGGGAAACGTTACGACTGACAGTGGCTTCCGGGCCGCGAGGACGATTCTCCACCCGAACATCGGTACGTTCAAGGTGGAAGGCAACTGCCTCGGCATGGCCATGACTCGGCTGGACTACCGCGCAAAGGCGAAGACAGGCGCGGTGCTCCCCTCGCCAACAAGTACCGCGAAGGAGACCCGCGCTCTGGAAGGATGACGCGCTCGCCCGCGAGGTCATCGGAAGATCATATTCCTTCGGAGCCAACATCTGGTCCGCTCTACTTGAGCGGCACGCCGATCCTTGGCTGGCCGAAGCACTCACCGCCGAAGAACTCGTCACCGCGCTCATAGTGACCAAGCAGCCGCAGGTGCTGAACATGGGCCGGTACGATGATCGAACCTGACCCAGAACTCGCCCATGCGGTGGCTGTCGACCGTTTCCAGGACGGCAGACTCTACATCTACGACAGCAATCTCCCCGGCGAGGAAGTAACCCTCGACCTCAGTCTGTTGCAGGGTCTGACAAACTACTCAAAGGCTGCTGCGTATGGCGGCCAACCTCAGACCTACTCCATGGACGCTACGGCGACCTACGTCAACGACGGCAGGTTCAGGTCGCTCTACGATGCGCGAGGCCGGCTGCCCCCTCATCCATCTACAACACGATAGATATCGGCACCCACCTTATGGATCCGGAACGAAGCAGTCCTGACACAGCAGGGAGACAAGCCTCAGGTTACCGGTATCGTCAGTGGAGGCCAGTCCGGGAGCCCAGGCATCGTAGTCAGTGTCAACGCACTGGGCCGAAAGGCGGGCTATCTGGCGATGTGGTAGCGCTCGACCACGACGGGTCGTTCAGCTTCACGATCACCGGCCTGCCGTTCGGGAGCAGCGTGGTTCGGATGTACTCGACGACGCAACATTGGCTGGGAGAAGGAAAAGACGCACACGCATACGCCGGCTACAGGCAGTTCACAGTCAGGTACGGGGCAGCGACGCAGGTCTGGGGTCCGGGTTGCGAGTCTGGCGACTGGGGAGAATTGGGCACACGAGACGCACACTTGGGCAACACAACCCGAACTCCGCGCCGGACAAGTCTGCGATTGTCGCAAGAGGAAACGACCCGGTGTTCCGAGCTTAGCACCGTGTACAGGGGCGATTTACGGCGGCACGAATCGACATAGCGACCCCCTCCTATCACATCAGTACAATGTCGAGGAACTACGTTGTGCCAACCGATGGTGCTAGCGGTCTGATCTTCCATTGGGCGGCGGTTCTGGAGGACCCGTCACACGACGCCGCCAACCAGCCGTATTTCCGGATTTCGGTGACTGATGAGAGTTCCGGCAGTGTTCTGTACTCCAAGTATCACTATTCGAATGACCCCTCGTACTCAGGGTGGCAAACAGTGCAGTATGGCGGCAGTACGTGGCGAGCAATCCCCTGGCAATACGTATATGTCGATCTCTCCTCCGCGCGGGGGCATGAGGTCACACTGCGTCGAGGCCGCGGACTGCGGCTACGGCGCCCACGGAGGGTACGTGTACATCGACGGTGAGTAGGGCGTCGAGCTGCTGAAGCCGACAAGGCAACGGCGTCGGGCGACGTCGTCACCACGAGTACGATCTGCACGCAGCCATGTGTCAGCGAAGGGGAGGGCGGCGATCCGGCCCGCCCCTCTTCGCCTAGCCCCGGTCTGCTCCTGGGCTACGAGCCGGGCAGGCGCTACTACCTCGACATCCTTCGCGAAGAGATGCCCGGCTTCGCGCTCTCCCGCGCTGGGCGGCATGTGGAAGTGATCGCGCAGCTGCGCCGCGAAATCGAGCACATGCGCAAGCTCGTGGGGTCAGCCGCCGATGTACTCGAGAAGAGCGGACAGGAGCGAAGGGGCTGGCGGCTCAGACGGGCACTCGTGGGCAAGCAGGCGTGTTCGCCGGGGCAGGGGTGACGCCCCACGCGGTGTACTCCTAGCGGGGTTGGTCGCGAGCCGTCAACCGGTCCGTGGAGCGTGGGTCATCGGCGCTCCAGGGCTAGCCCGCACGTAGACCAGCCCCTCGTCGCCACGGTCGCCCGTCGAGCCGTGGCGGCTGCAGCGTGTGGAAGGATGCGGGAGGCCATGTGAAGCCAGGCATGATCCCTCAAAGTGAGCTCACGCCGGGGCAGCTCTTGGACCTTAGCGACTCAAGGCGCTGCGCAACGTCGAGCATGACAAGCTGAGGCGGGAGGCTCTTGGCCAGCCCCGCGCGTCTTGGGAGCTCCCGTTCACCAACGCCGACCTCGTGCGCATCGTGCACGCCAGCCCGACCTCGCTGGCCGAGCTGCTCGCCGTCGAGGGCATCGACGGGCAGGCGCCTCGAGCGTTGGGGCCCACTCTTCTTCGCGGAGCTCACGGGAAAGCCCCGCCCGGACGAGGGCGCCGACCTGACAAGCGTCCCCGCCGAGGAAGACGATCTTGCCGAGGTGGCCGAGGCGTTCAGTCGCGGGAGGGACGCGTCGAGGGTGGTCTCGCCGCCGCTCGCGGAGCTCGGTCGACTCGACCCTCCCCTGAACCGCGGCGAGGCGGCGTGCCTTCGGTACCTGCTGCGCCACCTGCCGCCCGGCTGGGAGCTGTATATCCAGCCCCACTTGAACGGCCTGCGCCCCGACTTCGTCCTTCTGCACCCGCGCGTGGGCATGGCCGTCTTCGAGGTCAAGGACTGGAACCTCGAAGCCATGTCCTGCGAGGCGGACGAAGCGACGGGGTCCATGCGGCTCTGGGTAGAGGAAGACGGTGAGAAGGTCCCGTGCTCCTTCGAAGACCCGATCGCCAAGATCCACCTCTACAAAGAGGAGATCCACAACGACTGCCCCCGCAGTGACGCGCGCATGGGTTATGCGCTCGATCTCCGCGGCGCTCGTCTTCCCTCTTGCGAACACGGCTCGACTCCACGAGCTCTTCGACCCGATGCGCAAGGAGCTGCGCATGCTCGATCACGAGCGCTACTGGCCGCTCGTCGGCCGGGACCTCCTTGCGCAGCCGGACATCACTCAAGTCCTGCCGTCGGCCCACTACAGCCACTCCGACTACATGACGGAGGACACAGCTGACGACCTGCGCAGCTGGCTGGTCGAGCCGGAGTACGCTGCCGCGCGCCGGCATCCCTGCGACTCAACGACATGCAGGAGAGCCTCGTCACCTCGCGCACGGAGACCGGTTTCCGCGAGATCAGGGGGCCGGCCGGGTCGGGGAAGTCGCTCGTGCTTGCTTCACGGGCCGCGCAACTCGCCCACGAGGGCAAGCGCGTCCTCTGCGTGAGCTACAACATCACTCTCAGCAGCTACCTGCGCGACCTCGCTGCCCTCTGGAAGCCGGTCGGTGAGCCGCATCCGGGCGGCTCTATCGACTGGGTCCACTTCCACTTCTGGTGTCGTCGCGTCTGCTCGGCCCATGGTCGCTTCTGGTCCTACAGGCGACTGTGGCGCAGTCTTCTTGCTGAGGGTGATGAAACTGGCGAGGTCGACCCCGACGGGCTGACCGCGGTCTTGGAGACGGAGCTGCCGCAGTTGGTCACCGATGTGCTCGAGGAACGCACCGGCGGACTGAGCATGGTCTACGACGCCATCCTCGTGGACGAGGGTCAGGACTTCACGCTTCTGTGGTGGACCACCTTGCGACAAGCACTTGCCCCCGGCGGCGAGATGGTGCTGGCTGACGACATCGCGCAGGACATCTTCGGCCGCATGCACAATTGGACGGACGAGGCCAAGACGGGTTCTGGTCTGGTGGGGAGTCCGACGGTGCTCGAGGGGAGCTACCGGCTGCCGCTGCCGATGGTTGCCGAGGCGCGGCGGTTCGCTGAGCGATTCCTCCCCGTCCAGCCGTCCGACCTGCCGACGGCGGTCGACGACCAGCGGATCTACCACCGCGCTGCGCTGGGTGCAGGTCGAGCACTCCCAGGCAGCGGAGACGGTGGTCATGGAGGTCTGCAGGCTTGCGGCGACCTCGTCCGGGCTAGGGCAGGTGGCGATGGCGGAGATCGTCGTCTGACTGCCGATATCGCAACCGGTCTCGCGATCGTCGAGGAGCTCGAGGCCCGGGACATGCACTGTGTCACCACTTTCAGCGAGGACGGCCAGGAGGACGCGCGCCTCAAGCGGGCCTTCTTCATGGGGAACCCGCGCTTCAAGGTGACGACCCTGCATAGCTTCAAAGGTTGGGAATCGCGCGCCATAGTCTTCTATGCCGGGCATAGCGCAGATGATGAGTCGCTGGCTCTGGTCTATACAGGACTAACGCGGCTGCTGCGGTCGGATAGGGGCAGCTACATGACGGTGGTGTGTGCGGTCGACAAGCTGGCCAGCTACGGGCGGGGCTGGCCCGCATTCGAGCATGTGAGACCTGCCGGGAATTCGTGACTATCCGGCACTTCTGCCACGACCCCGAACTGTCAGGAGATCCGTGTAGCCCGAGCCACGATGTGACCGCTCTGACATCTAG
Organism: uncultured Thermoleophilia bacterium; assembly: GCA_963699725.1. GTDB lineage: Bacteria > Actinomycetota > Thermoleophilia > UBA2241 > UBA2241 > CAIXSE01. The sequence goes on along the minus strand of CAVOVA010000020.1, from coordinate 126,675 downwards.
GACAAATCAGTCCTACGTGCGGCTCATCACCCAGGACGAGGTCCTTGCCACCGCAGGAGGGGCACGCCGGTAGCTCGCCGGTCTTGTACTCATCTAGCGGCTCCGGGAAGCTCAACCACACGCTAGGGCTCTCAGAGTCCGGCGCCTTGTGTGGTCTCTTGTACTCCTCGAACACCACGTCCACGACTGCGTCGCAAGTCCGGCAGTAGACTTTGCCGCGCAATCCGTACACACCTCGTTCCAGTGCCTCTCGTGAGGCGGCAACCGGATGTCCGTATGGTTGGATGCGGCCGTCTTCGTCCCTATAGAACTCCCACAGGCCCGACGTCTCGAAGTCGTAGCAACACCAATTGCATGTGTGCTCGAAGATGGTGCCCATTTGCAGTATCAGTCGTGTGCGCTGTGACGAGATTGGGGGGCAGGAGACGACCTAGCCGGCCATTGCGGCAGCGGCTGGGTCGTCGTCGAGATCCCCGGGCAGTTGGCTGAAGAAACGGTTCGCCTCGAAGGCGATCGCTCCGACAGTCAGGTAGTTGCCTCCCGCGCCGATACATGCGCCAACGCCGAAGGGCAGAACGTTTCCGAGAGCCATCACACCGCGGACCGTGCCGTACTTGGTGACGACGGTGCGGCCGACGGTGCGGTTGATACTGCGTAGGGTCTCTGTTGAGATCCGGCGCGTCCACTTCTTGCCGACGCCCTTGCCCACCTCTGATGCGACACGGTCGACGCCGTTCATGGCGCCGTTGCCGAACACGAGCATCGCCAGTAGCCAAGCTCTGCGATCCTCAACGGACGCCTCCCCGTGGCCGTAGATTGCCGCGATGGTCAGCATCAGGTCGACCATTCTTACGTTGATCCAGCCGAACTCGGCGGCCGCCGCTGCCAGCGTGGCAGGCAAGTTGATGCCGGGAGCAGCCGCGACGCCACCGCTGAACGCTCCCCAGGCAGCGAGCTCGTGCGCGAACATTCTGCGGACCTCAGCGACGCGCTCTTCCACTGAAGCCCCGCGGGCTGACTTGGCTCTTTCTTTGGCGGGTTCCCATCGCGCCTCGACGCCTGTGTCGATGGCCTTGATGAGGGCGCGCCGCACAGGCATGAATCGCCCCTCATCTTGTGGTGTCGCGTACCGCTCAGCGTCCATCGGCTCCCCTCCACGCGTCGGCTATACGTGGGACTCTCATCCCCAAAAGCAACAGTATGCGCGTGGCGCGAATACTGGGATAGAGCCAAGTCCCTGGTGGAGATATCGGACAAGCGCCTGGGCAACATGACCCACCGCCGTCGGTTGCCGGGAGCGACCCCTGCTCGGGGGCCGAAGGTGGTTGCGTTCTGTTGCCGCCGAATTGCCGACAAGACGCCCGACTATGGCGCGGGACAGTTGAGCACGGCCCAGCACTCGGCCTGTGCAGATACCTGGATTGTGCAGCACCTTTGCGTACTCAGCACCTCGCCCCGTCACGCCTTCCGCGTGTTTCCTAGACCTGTGCGCAAGAGGGCCTCGCAGTGGCTTTCGGTTGGCAGCAAGTCGCAGACAGCGAGGGTCTGGCGGGGGAGTGTCTTGACTCCAGATTGGCCCGTCGGCCGAAGCCGAGTCCCCCAGCTGTTCGACTGACATGCTGCTGACGCCCGGATTCCGCTGATCCTGGACTGCTATGTCGCCATCTCTTGGGAGTCCTGTCGTTGGACGACCATTGTGCTGACTGCCTCCTCTGGGTAGCTTTCGCGCTCGGTGCGGACCTCACCAACCTTGAGACTGTGTCTGGCGTGGGAGAGCAGCACTTCTCCCGCGGCCTTCTGGGTCCCTAGAGAGCGGCTCGTCACCAGGAATGCGACGTCCAGACCCGTTGCCTAGGCGGCGCTAGACATTGACACCGCCCCGCAGAAGTCCTGGCACTTCCGAACGATGTCGGCCTCAACAAAGTGCCTGTCAGCCTGCAGATGCTGAGAGAGCACAAGAATCGAGTCATCGGGCGCTCTACGCGCGACGCTTGCCAGCTCACTCCGAGCGCAGGACGTGGGCGAGAAGAAGCGGCCCGCCGCCTGTGAGGTCGGCGGGCCGCTTGTCTCGATTTCATCTGCCAAAATCTGCCAAAATCGAGCTGGGACAAGGCGGGACGAAAGGGTACCGGCAGGCACGGCAGGGGACACACAAAATGCCTGCAAATACGGCATATAGCCACTGAAAATCGTGGTGTCGTCAGTTCAATTCTGACCCTCGCCACCAGCCTTCCCCCGCTTACGAGGTGGTTTCGGTAGCGCCCGATTCTCACTCGTTTGCTCTCCTGCCAAAGTCTGCGACCGCTTCAACAGCGGCCTCACGGCGCGGACGGCTGCGCGAGACGCAGGCGGGGGCGGGGATGGGATCGGGGCCTCGCCACGGGGGCGTGCGGACCCGTTCTAGCGCTCGGGCATCCTGACCGTGCCCAAGACACAGATGCGGCCCCGCCGGTCCGCCGCCGCGCCTGGTGGTCGGATGCGAGGCCCGGAGGCAGCCGTCCTGGGCTCGTCTCCGCTCGTTCAGCGCGTCGTGGTGGGAGCAGTCGAGGCGCAGCGCTCAGAGAGCGGGCGTGGAAGTCACCAGCCCACGCTCATCAAGCCGATGACGGCAAGCAAGCCTGCGATCCACAGCAGCAGGCCGAACAGCGCTCCGAAGACCAACCCTCTGACGGCATCGAGGTCTCGAGCAGAATGAGGAGTACGGTGGTCCATGGTCCCATGATCCCCGACCAAGATGAGGGACTTGTTACGTGAGTGCAAAGGTTCGTCCAAGGGAAGCTGCGCGCGAGGGGCGGGACCGGCCGCAGGAGCACCGTACAGCGCGATGCCCGCGCCGGGGAGGGTGACGCCCACCACGATGCAGAAACGCCAACGCCCGGGTCGGGAACGGCTACGGGAAGCTGACGGTACGGTAGCCCGTAGGCTGTCACGCTAGGTGACCGGCGGACGTCTCGGGGACTACGCCCGCACGCCTACGCAGGGCTTGCCAGTTCGAACATCCGCCTCGCGCACGCTCGGCGTCGCCGGGTTTTCACCCTACTGGGGTGAGGACACCGCCGGGTGCTGCCACCACAATGATGTGGTCGGGCGGCTGTGATCCGCCGGCGGCACGTTGCGGCCACCATTCACCGGCGGGGAGCCACTGGTGAGACCGGCCCGCGGGCCGGTCTTCGTGCTTCTTGGCCGACCCGCAGGGGAGCCAAGGGGCCACAAGGATGGAGGCATCGGGGTCATGAAGCCTTCACGCCTATCCAGGTCGTCTGCGGCCGCGGCCAGAGCGTCCGCGCTGCTCGTGGTCGTCGCGACGCTCGTGCTCACCGCCTGCGGCTCGCTCGACACGACGACTCAGCGTCGCCCAATCAGGCCGCGACATCACCCTCGGCGGCAGCCTCTCCGAGCGTGATCCCGCTGCCGACGCCCACCGTCGCCGGCACCATCGCCTTCTCGAGGCTTCTTGAGGAGCAGGGTGAGGGCGAGGTGTGCATCGTCAACACCGACGGCACGGGCCTCGAGACCCTGGCCGGCGGGAGGGACTGGGCAGCAATGTCCCTCTCTGGTCGCCGGATGGGAAGCAGATCGCCTACTACGTTTCGGACAGCTGGCGTGACAACTCTGAGGTTTGGGTCATGAACGCCGACGGTTCCGGCAAGGTGCAGCTCACCGAACGCCGCGTGCACGGCGGCCGCGTGCAGAGGAACATCTGGCCGAGCTGGTCGCCGGACGGCAAGCAGATCGTCTTCACCGACAACAGTGAGGGCGCGCGCGACGGCCTCTACGTCATGAACGCCGACGGCAGCGGCGTCCGGAGGGTGACGCGCACCCCCATCGCCGACTACTGGCCGAGCTGGGGGAAGGACGGCAAGATCTCCTTCTACCGACCGAGCAGCGACGGCCTCACCCTCTCCAAGTTCAGCGTCAACCCAGACGGGAGCGGACTCAGGCGCCTGCGCAAAGAGGCCGGCGCGGTCGACCTCGAATGGGTGAAATCCGAGCTGGGGCTTTCGCCGGACGGTGAGACGGTCGCCCGCCACGAGGTCGAGACCGACCGCCTCGTGGTCGTCCCGGTGCGCGGCGGCGGGGCGTCGGTCACGCTCCTCGACCCGGTCGCCGCCTACATGCAGGGTCCGTCGTTCATGCCCACCGTACTGGGCCCGTCGGTCGACGCCACGTGGTCGCCGGACGGCAGGGCGCTGGCTATCGCCGGTCAGAGCGAGACCGCCTACTCGCGCCTCTACATCGTGAACGCAGACGGGTCCGGGCTCTCGGCGGTACCGGGCGTCGACAACGCGAAGGAGCCCGCCTGGCGGCCGGAGTAGGGCTCGGCCAACAATGCGCGGCCCCTATTGCGGGGCGTCTGGGGACGCGCTCGGGAGCGAAAGGAAGTGGTGCGATGGCTGGGATCGCGGGTCCTGTTCCCGGCGAGTGACTTGACGAGCGGCGGCCAAGGACCGCCGCGGCGAGAGGGAGTGAGCTCTGATGAAGAAGAGACTGGTCGTCGCCATCGCGCTGGTGCTGATCGCGTCGGTCGTGCTGGCGGCGCCGGCTGCGGCGAAGCAGTGCCACAAGATGAAGCCGCTGGTCATGATCGAGACCATGACCGCCGGCCTGGAAGACCACCCGGACACGTGGTACGGGAACGTGAAGGGCGACATCAACGGGAGCCAGGAGGGATGGAATCTCGCGTTCGACCCGGGCACGCCGAAGTTCGGCCTCGTCGACCCGGTCTTCCTGGGAGGAGTGGGTCCGAGCTACAACCTCATCATCACCAAGTGCGGCGCCATCACCTTCTACACCACGGGCCTCTACATCGAGGGCACCTGGGAGTTCAGGAACGTCGGCTTTGTGACCGATGCCACGGGCAAGTACAAGCGCCTGCTCGGCTGGGTGACCTACGGCTACGGGTTCACCACCGACCCCAACACGTGGGGAGATACGTACACGTGCACCGGCTACAGGGTGTTCCTGCCGCCCCTGCCCGCCAGGTGGGGCACGCTGGGCGTGTGGAGGCCTGAGCGTCTGTGGAGGGACGTCTTCGGCAGGTGACGCCGATCGAGACGCGATCTGGGCGGCTGGAACGGCGTCGGTACTGGTCCGGGCCGCTAGCCTCGCACAGGAGGCCCGCCACCCGTGAGGGGAGCGGGCCTCTGCTCGCGTCGGAGTGGCGAGAGAACGGAACGTCAGGCGGTCCCCTCCTTTGCCAACGGTCCTGCCGACGTGCCGATACGAGACAGTGGAGACCGTGGCGCTGTATGGAGCTGTGTGGAGGCCAGAAGAGCGCCGCAGGCACGGTCGGGGGCGACTGACGATCGTGAGTATCGTCAGTTCACTTCTGACCCTCGCCAGCACAACCCCCCTGGATTTCGAAGCAACTGCGAGGAGGCTGCGCAACCGTCACGTCAGGCCGTCCGGATGACGAGATACTCTGTGGACGAACGCTTCGTCTCACCGCGGGGAGGGGCATTGGCATACAGCATCTACGTGATCGAGTTGCGCCCCGACGTGATGGAGAAGAAGGCCTTCGCCGGAAGGAACGCCGAGCGGCGCGAGGACAAGCCGTGCCTGTACGTTGGGCAGACGGCGCGCACGCCGGAAGAGCGCTTCGCACAACATCAGGCCGGGATCAGGTCCAGCCGCATCGTGCGGGAGTACGGCGTGCGCTTGCGTCCGCGGCTGTACGCCAACGTCGGCCCATTCGAGACGCGGGCGGAAGCCGAACGAGCCGAGACGAAGCTCGCGGAGAAGCTGCGCCGCCGCGGCTTCGCGGTCTGGAGCAACTGATGCGCTGCGTGCTCTTCCACGCCGACCTCGATACCCCGCACCGTACCTTCTGCGGCACGCCGCTGCCGAGCGAGGACACGCGGCCGGTCATCGTCCGGGACAGAGGCGAGCAGTGGGCGGAGGCGGTGTGCAACGCTTGCCGGGTCCGCTACGGCCGCGAGACGCAGTTCGTGACCGTGCCCGACCCGGACCGGCCGCGGGACAACGCCGCTCTGCTCTGCCAGCTGCTCGCGGACGGCGCGATCGACCTGCGGCCGGGAGGGCTGTTCGACTGGGACCCGCCGCCGGGCGCCGCCCGAGCACGGAATGGCGCGTGCTACGCGCAGACCGGCAGGAAGTTGCACGTCCGGCAGAGCCCGCCCTCGTTGCGCTCGAAGGCCGCCATCTCGAGCGGGATGTTCTGTTCCGGGTCGGCCAGCAGGGCGCGCATCTGCGCGACGCCGGCGCATACGGTCTCGGCGGCCTGCTCGCGGAAGTCGGCCACGGCCTCGACCGGCCGTGTGCGGCCGGCGGCCACGTACTCCAGGTAGCCGCGGATCTCGAGGCCCTCGAGCTCGGGGTAGGTCTCGAGGGCCCACCACATCTGCAGCAGCACCTGCATCGGCTGCGTGTCGTCCTCGCGGCCGGTCTTCCAGTCGATGACGTGGAGCACTCCGTCGTGGACGTAGGCGAGGTCGGGCGCCGCGAAGACCTTGACGCCGTCGTGCTGGAAGCTGGCGAAGTCGGGCACCTCGACCCGGCCGGCGTCGCCGCGCGCCTGCAGCCGCTCCCAGTGGGACGCCGCCAGCAGGCCGCGCATGCTGGGGCCGGCCTTGTCGTTCAGGCGGTCGGTCTCGGGCTGGGTGTCCTGCTCGAGGTACAGCGAACGGAGCATGGTGACTCTGTTCGGCCGGGCCTCGAAGGCGGTCCGGCCGTTCTTCGACGTCGTCCACAGTTGCCGGAGGGCCTCACGCGTCCTGGTCTCGAGCTCTTCGGCCGCGGGCAGCTCCTTGCCCGCGCGCGCCGCCTCCTCGAGCTCCTGCGCCCTCACGTCGATCTGCTGCCCGAGCAGCGCGTCCAGCGAGGTGAGCTTGCCCAGGCGGTACGCGACGCGCGTCGCCGTGGGCGCGTCGTCCAGCCAGCCGTTCCACCCTAGGTAGTACGTGTAGAAGTAGGCGCGCCGGCACTGGTCGAGCTTGCGCTGCCGGCTGATCGACCAGGCGAACTCCGGATACGGCTTGATCTCGAACGTCATCGCGCACACACCTCCTCGCACGGCTCGGTCTCCGCCTCGTCGGGGACCGGGGCCAGGGCCTCGATCCACTCCATGTCCGGCCAGATGGTGTCGTTGGCCAGACCGGTCGGCAGGGAGACCACCCACGTCACCCCGTCTGCAGGGAACAGCTGAATCGCCAAAGGCTCCTCCGAGGGTCGAATGCGCGGCGCTGGGAGAGCTCACGGGCCACACCCTGGACCGTGAGCGTTCGGGAAGGAATACATAAGTATAGGGGGTGGGTCGGACGGAATCCCGGGGCCGGCGGCCGCGGCCTCAGCCGGCCCGGGCGATGAAGCGCGCCAGAGTCACCAAGCCCCGAGACGGCGCACCGCCGTTCGTCCGCCGTATGCTGGCAGCAGGTGCAGGCCGACGAGAGGGGGCACGGCATGGGACGGCACACGGACCTCTGGCTGGAGGGCTGGAGGAATGGCGACGCGCAGATGATCCTCAGCTCGGTGACCGACGACTTCGTGCACGAGGACGCTGAGGACGGGCGCATCACGAGGGCCGAGTTCGCGGCGTACCTCGAGGAGCTGTTTGCGACCGAGAACACGCCCGAGGGGTTCGAGACCATCACCGACGTCGTCTCCTTCGAGAAGGACGGCGAGGAGGTCACGTGGGGCTGGTGGAGGACGCTGGCCACGCCGGCGGAGGGGGCCGGATTGGTCAAGGCGCGTCCGGACGGGGTGTACTCGGAGAAGGTCGCCTACTTCACGAGGCCGCCGGCCGAGTGACGCCCCGAGAAGCGTGGACCGCCAGAGCACGGGAAAGGTCCCTCGCGGGGGCCCTTCCTCAAGCGGCGCTGCCCCGAGATCGCGGGCCGCACGGCTCAACTCCATCGGCCGACAGCCGATAGAGAAGGAGCCGCTGCGCGTCGGGCCGGGCTCAGGCCTGCGGACGACGGCGGACCGAACACGGGCTGAACGATGAGGCGAGGTCAGACCATGCCGCCCAGGAGGCTGTACAAGCTCAGGCACGACCGGGCCGAGATCGGCTTTCTCAGCGCACGCCTTGTCGAGGAGGAGAGCGCCAGGGAGTCGAGCTGGCAGCTTCGCGTCGAGGAGCCGGCGAGCGTCCAGGACTTCAGGGATCACCTCATGGACGGTTCGTCGATGTCGCTCGGCATGGTCACGCGGGACGGTGCGCATCTGCGCGGCGAGGCGTACGTCTCGAGCATCAGTGACGGTATGGACGCGGCGACACTGGTCGTGCTTGCGGGCGCGGGCCCGCTGCGTCGCGGCTGACTCGCGCGAGGGGCGCGACGAGGCTCAGTCGGGAAAGACCTCGTCGCCGACGAGTTCACGCACGCGGAGCATGTCGAACACGCCGCGGACGGCGGGGGAGAGGTTGCGCGCCACCAGCGGCGTGCCCTGGCTCTTCAGGTCGAGGCAGAGACGTACGAAGATCCCCGTGCCCGACGAGTCGATGAACTCCACGCCGCCGAAGTCGAGCGCGACCATCTGCGCGCCTCGAGCCGCCTCGGTGACCGCATCGCGCAAGGTATCGGCGCAGTCGAGGTCCATCTCGCCGGCGAGGTAGACGGTGGGCGCCGGGCCCTGGGCGATGGATGTCCGCAGCATGTGATCTCCTGGCTCAGTTGGTCATGCGGTCCAATAGTAGCGTAGTGCCGCGTGGACCGGTATGCAGGGCGACGGCATCCAGGTAGTCGAGGATGATCTTGTAGCCGTAGCCCATGGACGCCTGGCCGCCCTTGGACGGCGGTTCGATCCAGTTGAGGAAGATGAGGCCGGGACCCTCGTCGGCGACCACGAAGCGCAGCCGGTCGTCGAGGCGGCGGATCGTCAGGCTGCCGCGGCCGCCGCCGTGCAGCAGCATGTTCGTGACCGCCTCGGAGATGCAGAGGATCGTGCGCTGGCGGTTGATGTCGTCCAGCCCCGCCTGCTGGAGGATCTCATCGACCGCCTCCCGCGCACTCTGCAGGTCGGCGGTGTCGCCGATCCGGAAGCTGAGGGTTGCTCGCCCCTCCTCCGTCTCGGCGGCGAGCTCATCCGCGTCCAGGATGCGCAGCTTGCCGCAGGCGACGGCGGCGGCGATGTTGTTGAGGATCTCGACGAGGCTGCGCCGGTGGTCGCCGTGGTGCCGCTGCCAGCCGTTGGTCTTGATGGTGAGGATGTCGCAGCGGTCACCCTGCGGGACGAAGCAGACCTCGTCGGCGACGAAGCCGCCGGGCTGCGATGCGGCGTAGCACGTGAAGGTCTCGTGGTGCAGCGCCTCGTGGGCGTGGGCGACGAGGTCCTCGTGGGGCAGGTCTGGCTCCAGCGTACCGATCACGACCTCGACGCGGTCTGCGCCGGCCCTGTAGCGATACACCTGGAGAGAGGCCGGCGAGTCGCTCTTCTGATCGGCCATGTCCGCTGGACCCCGTTCGTCGTCGTTGGTCACCCGGCTGCCGCCTCAGGTGAGGCGGGCCAGCAGCAGCGTCGCGTCGTCGGTGGGGGCGCCATCGCCGCGGAAGGCAGTGACATCGTTCCACACGCCTTCGAGCGTGTCACGCACGGGGTCGTCCAGACACCGTTGCAGCGAGCGCTCCAGCCTCTCGAGGCCGTAGAGCGCTCCTGCCGGGTCGCGTGCCTCCGTGAGACCGTCCGTGTACAGCGCGACCGTCGCCCCCGAGCCGAGCGTGAGACTGTCCTCGGGGAACTGCAGGCCGGTGCGCACGCCGAGAGCGGCGCCGCGCGACGGCACCTCGAGCACGCCGTCGGCGTCGGCGACGAGCACGGGATTGTGCCCGCCTCCGGCGATCACCAGGCTGCGGTCCGCCGGGTCGTACGCGGCGAGTGCCAGCGTGAGAAAGTACGGCAGGCGCTGGCCTTCGAGATCGCGCGTCAGGCCGTCGTTCACCTCTGCCATGACCTCGCCGGGGCTCTTGCCGGCGCCGATGGCGTCGTGCAGGAGCGAGCGCGCCATCGCCATGATCAGCGAGGCGGGGAGCCCCTTGCCCATGACGTCGCCGCAGACGATGCCGAGGCGGCCGTCGCCGAAGGGGATGTAGTCGTAGTAGTCGCCGCCCATGTCGCCGAGGAACTCCATGCGCTGCTCGAGCTCGAGTCCCTCCACGCGCGGGGTGGACGTGGGGAGGAGGTCGGTCTGGATGCGGCGCGCGCGCTCGAGCTCGGCCGCCACCTTGAGCTGCGCCGCGCGCAGCTCGTCGTGCAGTTCGACGGACGCGGCGAGCTCCTTGTGGAAGCTGTCGCGCTCGGCGTCGAAGGTCACCTTCTCGCGCGCCCGCTTCACGTAGATGTCGTACGAGTAGTAGATGAGATACAGGGGCGGGATGCCGAGCAGCATGCCGGGCACCCCGAGCCAGAGGTAGAGAGCGGCGACGAGGAGCGCCAGCGTGGAACCGGCCAGGTAGCCCGGCAGCGCCCACTGGTAGTTCTGCCGCCAGACCCTGATGACGCCGTCGGGCGTCGAGAGGGCGATCACGCCGGCGAGGAGGGCGGTGTGGGCGAGGAAGTCGACGATGGTCGCGCCGAACGTCGGCAGGACCTTGGTCATGAAGCCGCCGTCGGACGGCGCCAGGGCGAGGTAGAGGAGACCCGCGAGGTAGGTCGACACGACGTAGTTGCCGATGTTGAACGCGATCTTCACGGGGTCGCGCGTCACCCACGCGGCGGTGATGCCGCTCACGGCGGCCACCGCCATCGCGGGCCACAGGCCGAGGGCGATGAGGCAGGCGAGGACGGGCACGAACGAGAGCGTCACGTCTCCGACCCACGGCAGCTTGATCTCTCGCAGGTCGGTGAGGGTGGCGAGGATCATGAAGGCCACGATGTTGAGCGTGAACGGCGCTGGTTCGTACACCCCGGCCGCCACCGAGGCGGCAGCCGCCGCCGCGCAGACGAGAGCTACATAAAGAGAGACGGCCGTGCGTTTCGGCACGGCCGTCTCCTTGCGGTCGATGATCTCGGGGGCGTCCGCGCTCACTGCCCTTCGATGAGGATGGTCCACCGGAACTTCGCCCACTCGTAGTCCGTCCACCGGAACTTGGTCCACCGGAACTTGGTCCACGCCACGTTGGTCCACCGGAACTTGGTCCACCGGAACTTGGTCCACGCCACGTTGGTCCACCGGAACTTCGTCCACCGGAACTTCGTCCACGAGACCCCGGTCCACCGGAACTTCGTCCACCGGAACTTCGTCCACCGGAACTTGGTCCATCCGTATTTCGTCCATGCGATCTGGTCCCAGGCCGCGTAATCGTCTCTGGTAAGGATTGTCGTTCCATCGCCGACATCCTCTGAGAGCGCATAGCCGTCGGACCGCGCATCACTCGCCAGAGCGCCGGCGGCGTCAAGCAGACCGGCGCCCTGCTGGAAGCGCGTGGCGCCGGTCAGCGGGTCGGCGGTGTCCATCATGCGCACCTTGACATCGTCGGGGCTCAGGCTGGGATCGGCGCCGATCATGAGGGCCGCCACCCCGGAGCCGACAGGGGCGGACGTGCTGGTGCCGGAGAGCATCAGGTAGCTCTTTTCGGTGCCGGCCGGCGCCGTCGGCGCATAGGTCTCGACATCGATGAGATTCTGCGGGTAGGTGGTGTCGATGTAGGAGCCCGGCACGCGCAGCGAGATCAGCCGGTTGCCGGGCGCGACCAGATCGGGCTTGGCGTACTCGTCCCACAGCGTCGGGCCGGCGGAACTGTAGAAGGGCACCTCATCGTCGCTGAGGGTCGCGGTCTGGCGCGTGTCCGTCGCGCCGACGGTGATCACGTAGGGGCTGTTGCCCGGAGAGAGGATGCCGCCGGGTCCGAACTCGCCTTCGTTGCCGGCGGCGCAGACGACGGTGATCCCGTTCTTCCAGGCGAACTCGACGGCCTTGGCGATCGGGTCGAAGTCGGCGGGCGCGACCGGATTGCTCCCGATCGAGAGGTTCAGCACACGGATGTTGTAGTCGCGCTTGTGCACGATGGACCACAGGATGCCGGCCATGACCGAGGAGGCGCGTCCCTGGCCGGTGCTGTCGAGCACCTTGACGCCGACGATGTTGGCCTGCGGCGCGACCCCGCGGAACTGCACGTCAGCGTAGCCGCCCTGGTCGACCGGCAGCGAGGCCGTGCCGTCGCCGGCGATGAGGCCGGCCACGAACGTGCCGTGTCCGGCGTCGTCGTACGGCCGCTTCTCCTTGTTGACGAAGTCCTTCCAGCCGACGATGCGGCTGCTCTCGAGATCCGACGTCGTGGCGATACCGCTGTCGAGGATCGCCACTCCCACGCCGGCGCCCGTGGGGCCGCCGTCGGCGGGCGCGGTGACCTTGTCGAGACCGATCGCCAGGTTGGTGATGTCGAGGGAGCTCGCGTAGTCGAACCCGAAGACCGGGTTGTCGGCGACGATCAGCTCGACGGCGCCGTTCGCGGCGAGGGCCTCGATCTCGTCGGCGGTCAGGTACGCCGCGACGGCGTCGAAGCCGGCGAGCATGGTCGTCTCGACGCCGTCCGGGACGACGCCCTCGACGACGGTCTCCGCGCCGGGCTCGGCGTACACGATGACGGGGACGGCCTCATCGCCGCCGGTGGCGTCGAGGATCGTCGTCACGCTTTGATCGATCTTGCCGTCGGTGCTGCCATCCTCGGCCAGTGCCGTCGAGGGCATAGCCAAGAAAGAAAGCAGCGCGACCAAGAGGACCAGGTACTTGGCTCGCATCGTCATCGCCTCCACACAAGTGCTCTTCGGTCCTGCCGACTTGCTCAAGGCCGGCGGACGCCCGCTTGCGTCGGTGTCTCGAGAAGGGACGGACGAGAGGCGCTCGTCGCTGAAGTCGAAATCCGCGACTGCGAAGGTCGGGTTCGGCAACCGAGCTATCTTGATCCTCCAAGACCTCTGGCTTTGCGTCCCTGCCTCACGACAGGTTTGCCTTTGTCGTTCCTGGTCCGTATCGGCGCCTCGCGCGAAAGGTTTAGCGCTCCATAGACGAATTGGCACAGGAAGTGTCGCCACCGGGGCGACACGCCAGGCGCTGCAGAGACGATCGCCCGCGTCGGCGTGCGCGCTTCCGCTCTCCCCGCCACGGCTCTCCATGGCGCGAGTGGCCCCGCCCTGTCGTTTGTCCCGCAACTTCGGCCAGAGGCCGTAGGCCGGGTGATAGACTATGTTCACAACACCATAGAGTCCGTCGGGGGGAGCCGACGCGTTCAGGCGGTCAAGTCTCGGTGTCGAAGCCGCCCGGCACTTCCTCTCCGGCACGACGCCAGCTCCGCGCGCCCGTCGGACGCAGGGCGCGCCACTGCAGAAGGGAGGAGATCGATGAGCCGCACGGACGGCCTCTACACCGCGGTGCAGAGGCAGGTGATCAACCAGATGCTCAAGCTGGCCGCCAGCGACGACAAGAAGAAGATCGTCAAGGCGTTCCAGCTTGCGGAGAGGATCACCCCGGACCCGCACAAAGGCTCAGTTCGTTTCGTCACCGAGAAGGTCAAGGACGACCACCCGGCGCTCACCATCGCCAAGCACGTGACCTCGAGGCTCAGCCCGCGTTGCCGCGAACGCTTTATTGAATGTCTTATCGTGAATAATCTTCTTCGCGGCGTCGACAAACGGAAGAAGCTCGTGGACTCGACTGGCATGCGTGCGCCGACGACGATTCTCATGAGCCCTACGATGCGCTGCAACCTCGCCTGCGAAGGGTGCTATGCAGCGGAATACTCACCAGACCAGGACCTCGACCGCAGTCTGATGCAGAAGATCGTGGACGAGGGCAACGACATGGGCGTCTACCTGTTCACGCTGCTCGGCGGAGAGCCGTTCATGTGGGACGAACTGCTCGACTTCGCGCGTGAGAACAAGGACGCCTACTTCCAGGTGTTCACCAACGGCACGCTCCTCGACCACGACACCGTCGACGAGCTGGCCGAGGTCGGGAACATCGCCCCGATGCTGAGCCTCGAAGGGTCACCCGGGCTCACCGACCAGCGTCGCGGCTCCGGGGTCTACGACCAGATCATGGACATCATGGACCACCTCGGTGAGGTGGGCGTGCTGTTCGGCTACTCGTGCACGGTGACGCGCGACACGTGGAAGGCGATCGTCAGCGACGAGTTCGTCGATCCGCTGGTCGCCAAGGGCGCGATGCTGGCGTGGCACTTCCTCTACATGCCTGTCGGGCGTGACCCCGACACGAGCATGATGCTGACGGCGGAGGAGCGGAACGAGTTCCGCGTCGACATCCACCGCATCCGCGACACCAAGCCGCTCTTCCCGATCGATTTCTGGGGTGACGCGCCGTGGGTCAACGGGTGCATCGCCGGGAAGCACTACATGCACATCAATAGCGGCGGCTGGGTGGAACCGTGCATCTTCACGCACTTCGCCACCGACAACATCCGCGACGTCAGTCTCCTCGAGGCTTTCAACTCGAACTTCTTCCGGGAGATCCGGCGCCGGCAGCCGTTCAACCACAACCTGCTCATGCCGTGCATGTGGATCGACAATCCGACCCAGGCGCGCGAGATCATCGCGGCCACCGGGGCACAGCCCACGCATCCCGGCGGCGACGTCATGATCACCGACCTCCAGGACGAACTCGACGCGTATGCAAAGACGGTCGACCGTCTCTACAGTCCGATCTGGAGTTGCCTGAGCGCAGAGAAGGAGCAGCCGACGGAGGAGCCCGCGCCGGTGTGAAGCGACTCCGGTGCGGTCCGCGTTCGCGGCGGGCGGCGGGGCTGCGGCCCCGCCGCCCGCTCTTCGTTTCCGGGCCGCCCCGTGTGGCCTGGCCTGGCCGACCGCCTAAGGGATCCGTGCTACCCTGTCGAAACCTGAAACCGGCCGGAAAGTGACATGGCGAGACCTCGCTTCCACAAGCGCGCCGCGCGTCTCGCGGCCATCTCCTTCCTCTCGTTGCTCGGGGCGTTCGCGGTCGTCTGGGCGGCGCCGCGCGCCAGCGGGGCGGTCGCCGCGTGGATGAGCACGCCTCCGGTGGAGGTGCGCACCACGACTCTGCCGGCATCGCTGCCGGTGAACGCAGCGCCGGCTCCCGGTGACGCGCGGCGCGGCGTGACCGGCGCCGATTCCCCGGTGGTCGGCCCCACGGCATCGCCGGTCATCGACGCGGGCATGCGCTTCACCATGGTCGGACTCATCTGCGCGCCGCCCAAGCGGCGGGGGGAGGTGGAGGCCCTCATCCGCACCAGCGGGGACGGGGCGACGTGGAGCCGCTGGTACGTGGTCGGGCTGGAGCGTGTCGCCGAGGAGGGCGGCCGCGAGCAGGCCTTCACCGAGGCGATCTGGACGGGCGGCGGCCGTTATCTGCAGGTGGCCGCCCGCAGCGCAGGCGACGACGTACCGGCGCCGGACCTCCTCCGCGAGGTGCGCCTGGTCGCCATCAACAGCACCGAGGACGCCGACCGCGCCGCCACGGTCGTCGGCGTCGTCAGACGCGCCGCGGCTACGGTCGCCGGCGTCGATCTGGCGCCGCCCGTCGGCGCGATGACCAGCAAGCCCAAGATCGTCACCCGTGCGAAGTGGGGCGCCAACGAATCCTGGCGCTCGGGGTCACCTGACTACGCTCCCGTCAAGGTCGCGTTCGTGCACCACACCGCCAGCGGCAACAGCTACAGCGCCGCGCAGGCGCCCGCGATCGTCCGCGGCGTCTACGGCTATCACACCAGGTCGCTGCACTGGAGCGATGTCGGCTACAACTTCTTCGTCGACCGCTACGGGGTCATCTACGAGGGACGGTATGGAGGCATGACGCGCGGCGTCATCGGCGGGCAGGTGCTGGGCTTCAATACCGGCAGCACCGGCGTGTCGGTGATCGGCACCTTCTCCAGCGCCACGCCGCCGTCGGCGGCGATCGCCTCGCTCGAGCGGTTGCTCGAGTGGAAGCTGGATGTGCACCACGTCGACCCGCGGGGCACCGGGAAGCTGGTCTGTGGCTACGGCCAGAAGTACAGGACGGGCCAGACCGTGACGTTCCCTGCGATCGCCGGCCATCGCGACGCCAACTACACGGACTGCCCCGGCGGGCGGCTGTACGCGCAGCTGCCCACCGTGCGCAAGGTGGTGGCCCGCAGGGGGCAGCCCAAGATCTACGGATTCATCGCCGAGGATCCCGCGATCAGCCCGAACGGCGACGGCGTGCGCGACAGCGCCACCATCGGCTTCACGGTGTCGCAAACGGCGGGCTGGCGCCTCGAGATCCGCGACGCGGCGGGCGCGCTGGTGCGCCAGTTCACCGGCGAGGGGACGGTCGTGGAGGTGACGTGGGACGGTAGGGATGACGGCGGCGAGATCCTGCCGGACGGCGTGTACGGCCTCAGGGCCGACGCCACGAGCGCCGCCGGCGAGGCGCGTCCCGCGACGGCGAGCGTGCGCCTCGACACCGAGGCGCCGCGCGTGGCCAGCGTCAAGCTCTCCCCCGACCCGTTCAGCCCCAACGGCGACGGCAGCAAAGACGCCGCCACTCTCACCTACGTGCCTGGGGAGGGTGGCGCGGCGCGCGTCTCCGTGATCGCCGACGACGACGCTGTTCTGCGTCGCCTGACCGGTTGGAAGACGGTGACCGCTGCCTCCCAGCGCGTGAGATGGGACGGACGCGTGGGCTCGAGCTCGAGCCTGAGGCCGGCAGCGGAGGGCGTCGCGACGCTTCTGCTGGAGGTCCGTGACCCGGCCGGCAACACGACCAGCCTGCGTCGCCGGGTCACGGTCGACCGCACGTTGAAGCTCACGTCCCTGTCGCGCAAGACGTTCTCGCCCAATGGCGACGGGGTGCAGGATACCGTGAAGCTCGCGTTCAGACTGACGCGAGCCGCGGACGTGACCGTCACCGTCGTGCGCGCCGGCTCGACCGTGCGTACGCTGCGCCTCGGCCGTCTCGCGGCCGGTGCGCGGTCCGTGACCTGGGACGGCAGACTCGAAGGAGACGTCGGCGCGCGCAGCGGGGCGTACTCGATATGGCTCACGGCGGACGGCTCGATCGGCGTCATGACCGCGAGCCGGGCGGTCACCGTCGATCGCACGCGACCCAGGCTGTTCGCGCCGGCGACGGCTTCGAGCCGTTACGGCAAGACCGCGAAGCTCACCTACACCGTGCGCGACGCGTTCAGCCCGCGGGTGAAGGTGGGCGCCACCGTGGTGAACGCAAAGGGCAGGACCGTGGCCACGATCGCCTGCGGCTGGGTCAAGCAGGGCGTGAGGCACGTGTGTTCCTGGAGGCCCCGGGCGCGCGGCAGGTACAAGGTGATGTTCCGGGCGACGGACCAGGGCGGCAACCAACAGGTCGCCAAAGCCAGGACCTCTCTCAGAGTACGCTAGGTACCGGATCCCTTTGGGGGATTCAGCGTCCGTTCCGCGATCGTGTCTTCGCCACTACTTGCGCGCGGGAGCGCCGGCCGCCCTCGCGGGCTTGACCGCCTGGCGGAGCACATGCACGATCGTGACGATCAGAGCAACGATCCCGATAACCAGCGCGACACGGAACACGGCGAGCAGCACGACGGCCGCCCATGCAAGGATCTCCCAGAACATCGCTACCCCTTCCCATCACGAAGACCGCGTTGCGCAGTCTCCGCTATTACTATTCCCTCCGTGGGGGCGCCACCCCATAGGGCTTACTACTCAGACGGGGGTGGGGTTTGGGAGTAGTTGTGAGGACGGCGGGCGCCCAGGCGCCCGCCGTCCTCCTGTCACGTCGCTCTCAGGTGTCGGTGTGCTCGCGCCGCCAGCGGCAGTGCGGCATGGGGCAAGCCGCCATACGCGCGGCGTCGCAGACCTCGCAGCGCTGGTCGGCCATGCTGATGGGGAGGTCGAAGCAGCCGTCCGGAGACTCGCCCAGACGCAGCACCGCGTGGAGAGCTCGCGAGACCGCCTTCATGTCGGCGAAGGTGTCGGCCTTCTCGGGCAGGTCGACGAGACCCATGCGGACCGCGCGCTTGCGCACGCGTCCGTCGGGCACGCAGGCGAACCTGTCGAGCGCCTCGTCGCCCCAGAGGCCGTAGCGGCGCATCTCGCGGACCGCCCAGAAGGCGCGGGACTTGAGCGCGCCGCCCGAGGAGGCGTGCAGCACGTCGACCGCCACGTCCGGATCGGGCGGCTGGGGCAGCAGCCGGCCCCACGTGTCCCGCGTCTCCGCGAGACGCACGAAGTCGACGATCTTGCCCTTGCTGTCGTTGCGTGAGACCGGCGGATCGAGGGCGTAGCGCTTGAGGTCGAAGTCGCCGGCGAACAGCGAGTCGACGACGCCGGCATCGCCCAGGCGGCGCCAGTCGGCGTCGACGACGGACTCCGGCGCAGGCTGGGCGGCAAGCGCTCCGTAGCACAGGAGCGTGTAGAAGAGGCGGCTCTGCTCCGACTCGTCGGACGAGAACCGGTCGCGCTGCTCGGCGTCGAGGATCTCGGCCGGCAGTTTCTGGGCGGCGAGGAACGCCTGCCCAAGGAACGCCACGTTCTCGCGGCGTTCGCGGTTGGTGAGCGTGGTCGATTCGTTCACGGATGCCCCCACGGGTGGTGTGATGTGCCGAGGGCGGCCGGCCGGCGCGCCACAGGGACAGCCTAGAGGCGTGCCGGCCTGCCGCACAGGCTCACGAAGCTCCGCACAGGGTGACCTTGCCGCCGGCGGAGGGGTCACGATGGGCGAGCTGCCCACGGCCGTCCGTCCCGCGCGTTGACGCCGATACCGGACTCCTATAGTCTTCTTTGTGCACAGCTTGCGACGGGCATCGGCTGACGGTAACCTATGCAGTCGGCGGGGCGGCAAGCCCCCCAGGAGGACCACGCTTCTCACCCATGACCACACTCGGCATCGATATCGGCTGCATCAGCCTCAAAGCCGCACTCGTCGGCCAGGCTGGCGACCAGGACCTCTTCAGCGACCTTCTCTCGCGCAACCCCGACCTCTTCCAGGCCCCCCGTGACGGGCTCACGGTGGTCGACGGGGCGCCGCTGCTGGTGACGCGCTACCGGCGCATCAAGGGGAGCCCCGCGGAGTCCGCCGAAGCGCTCCTCGGCGAGCTGCTGGGCGCGCTCCCCGAGGGCTCGATCCGCGGCGCCCGCGTGACCGGCTCGGGCGGGCGCCTCGTGGGCCCCGCGCTCGACGCCGCCTTCGAGAACGAGTTCAAGGCGATCACGCGCGGCATCTCCGCGCTGCACCCCGAGACGCAGACCGTGTTCGAGATGGGCGGCGAGACCTCCAAGTTCATCCGTCTCGAGGCGAGCGATCTCGGCTGCGCCGGCATCACCGACTATCAGACCAACGGCGACTGCGCGGCGGGCACCGGCTCGTTCATGGATCAGCAGGCGAGCCGGCTGCTCTACGACATCGAGGATGTGGGCGACATCGTGCTGGATGCCGGCAAGGCCGCCAGCATCGCCGGGCGCTGCAGTGTCTTCGCCAAGAGCGACATGATCCACGCCCAGCAGAAGGGCTACGAACCACCCGAGGTGCTGCGCGGCCTGTGCGACGCGGTGATGCGCAACTTCAAGGGCACCATCGCCAAGGGCAAGGTCATCGAGCCGCCGGTCGCCTTCATCGGCGGCGTGGCCGCGAACGAGGGAGCCGTCCGCTCGCTGCGTGAGGCCTTCGACCTGAACGACGGCCAGATCTTCATCCCCGACTACCACGCCAGCATCGGCGCCATCGGCGCCGCCCTCATCGAGGCAGACGTCGAAGCGTCCCTCGACGCCGGCATCGGCGGGCTGGACGTCGACCGCCTCCCGGCGGCCGAGTTCCCGGTCACCGAGCGTCTTTCGATGGATCGCGTCCTGCTGCTGCGCGACATGGCGACGCCCTTCGCGTTCGACGGCAACGGATCGGTCGTCGACGTCTACATGGGCATCGACATCGGATCGGTCTCGACCAACCTCGTCGTCATCAACGACGAGGGTGAGGTGATCAAGGAGATCTACACCAAGACCGACGCGCGGCCGGTCGAGGTCGTGAGCAAGGGACTCGCCGACATCCGCGACGAGATCGGCGCCCGCATCAACCTGCTCGGCGTCGGCACCACGGGCTCGGGACGCGAGCTCATCGGCGAGCTCACCGGGGCCGACATCATCACCGACGAGATCACCGCCCACAAGACCGGCGCCGACTTCATCGGTCGCAAGATCGGCAAGCAGTGCGACACGATCTTCGAGATCGGCGGCCAGGACAGCAAGTTCATCAGTCTGCAGGACGGCATCGTCGTCGACTTCGCCATGAACGAAGCGTGCGCCGCCGGCACCGGCTCGTTCCTCGAGGAACAGGCGGAGAAGCTCGGCATCAGCATCGTGGACGAGTTCGCCGAGCTGGCGCTCGGCTCTCCGGCGCCGGTCCGTCTCGGCGAGCGCTGCACCGTCTTCATGGAGCGCGACGTGATGGCCTACCAGCAGCGCGGCGCCCGCCGCGACGACCTGGTGGCGGGTCTCGCGTTCAGCATCGCCACCAACTATCTCAACCGCCTGGTTCGCGAACGCCACGTCGGCGACGTGATCTTCTTCCAGGGCGGCACGGCCTACAACGACGCGGTCGCCGCGGCGTTCAGCCAGATCCTCGAGAAGGAAGTCATCGTGCCGCCGCACAACGGCGTCATGGGCGCGCTGGGGATGGCCTTGCTCGCGCGCGAGCGCGTGCGCCGTACGGGCGAGCCCACGTCGTTCCGTGGCTGGGACCTCGAGCAGGTCGACTACACGGTCGTCGACTTCGTGTGCAAGGCGTGCTCCAACGAGTGCGACGTCCGCCAGTTCACGATCGAGGGCGAGAAGACCTATTGGGGCGACAAGTGCTCCGATCGCTATCGCAAGCCGGCCAAGGTCGAGAAGGAGCCGGTGATCGCCGACCTCGTGGCCTTCCGCGAGGAGACAATGCTGGCGCCGTACGAGGCGGCACGCGCGCGCGTGCCGGAGACGGCGCCCACCGTCGGCCTCGCCAGGGCGATGTACACGTACGACCGGCTGCCGTTCTGGGCGACGTTCTTCGCCGAGCTCGGCCTGCGGCCGGTGCTGTCCCCGGAGAGCGACAAGCAGATCCGTGAGGACGGCGTGGCGCTCACCGTCGCCGAGCCCTGCTTCCCGATCCGTGCCGCGCATGGTCACATCAAGTGGCTGGTCCAGCAGGACGTCGATTGGCTCTTCGTGCCCAATCAGGTGAACGAGGAGACCGAGTTCATGCAGTACAACTCGCATGCCTGCCCGTGGGGCCAGACGTTGCCGTACGTCGTCAAGGCGGCGCCGGGTCTGGAGGAGGCCAAGGCCAAGGTCCTCGACCCGCGCGTGCGGTTCCGCGACGGCCGCGACGGCCTGGTCCGCGATATGGCGGAGATGGGCGCGCGCCTCGGTGCGAACAAGGCGCGGCTGCGCGCAGCCATCGACCGCGCCTACGTCGCCCAGGACGGATTTCGCGACGCCCTGCTCGCGGCGGGCGCGGAGGCGCTGCGCCGACTCGACGAAGCCGGCGAGCTCGGCGTCGTCCTCCTGGGTCGGCCGTACAACATGTACGACAAGGGCGTCAACATGGACATCCCGCGCAAGCTGCGCAAGTTCTACGGCGTCAACGTCATTCCGCTGGACTTCCTGCCGCTCAGAGGCATCGACATCGATCCTCTGGTGCCCAACATGTTCTGGAACTACGGCCGCAAGATCCTGCAGGCCGCCACGTGGGTGCGCGACCATGAGAACCTGCACCTCATCTACCTGACCAACTTCAAATGCGGCCCGGACTCGTACATCAAGCACTACGTGCGTGATGCTTCGGGCAAGCCGTTCCTCACCCTGCAGTTCGACGAGCACCAGAACGACGCCGGTGCCATGACCCGCTGTGAGGCCTATCTCGACAGCAAGGGATTCCTGCGCTGGTGGTCGCACGACGCGGCCGATGAAGCCCGTGAGTGTCGCGAGGAGGTGGCCGGTGTCGTCAAGTAGCGTCGAACCCGTGCGCGACGAGCGCATCGACCAGGCCATCACCGAGTTCGGTCTGGCGGGCCGCCGTCTCTACCTGCCGCAGATGCCTTACGGCGGAACGTACCTGCTGGCGGCGTCGATCCGTTCGATCGGCTTCGACTCCTGGCCGACGACCGACTCCGACGAGCGCACGCTCGAGCTCGGCTCGAAGGTCACCTCGGGTGACGAGTGCTACCCGCAGAAGATCACGATGGGCGACTTCCTGCGCATCATCGAGGACGAGGGGCGCGACAACGTGGCGTTCCTCATGCCGTCGTCGAACGGCCCTTGCCGCTTCGGCCAGTACCTGCATCTGATCCGCACCAAGTTCAACGAGCTGGGCTACTCCGACGTGCCCGTCATCAGTATCACCTCGGGTGACGGGTACTCGTCGATCGGCGACTACTCGCAGGACCTCGTGCGCACCGCCTGGCGGGCCGTACTGGCTCAGGACATCCTCATGAAGCTCCTGCTCAAGACGCGCCCCTACGAGCGCGAGAAGGGCGCCTCCGACGCGGTGTACCAGCAGAGCCTGGAAGAGGTCGGCGAGGCCATCAGCATGCAGAACGTCTCGCACAAGCAACGGCTGGCGGCCATCGTGCCGGCCATGGTGCGGGCTCGTGACCGGTTCCGCGCCGTTCCGGCGGACTACGACGCGTCGCGGCCGCTGGTCGGCGTGGTGGGCGAGATCTTCTGTCGCCAGAACACCTTCTCGAACTTCGACCTCATCCGCGTGGTCGAGGAGCAGGGTGGGGAGTGCTGGCTCTCGGACATCGGCGAGTGGGTATGGTACACGGACGACGAGCAGCGTCGCCGGTTCGTCGATGAAGGCCGGCGCTTCAGCAAGGACAGCGCCGTGCGCGCCATCAAGAACAAGGTGATGCGCCGCGACGAGCACGCCATCTACGGCCCCTTCCACGACGACTTCGTGGGGTACGAAGAGCCGGAGGACGTGCGCGACGTGCTGGAGATGAGCTTCCCGTACCTGCCCTACACGGGAGCCCTCGGAGAGATGGTCCTGAGCAGCGGCAAGGCCATCTACCTGTACGAGAAGGGCGCCGACGGCATCATCGACATCAGCCCGTTCACGTGCATGAACGGCATCGTGACGGAGGCGGTCTACCCGAGCCTGGCCAAGGATCTCGACGACATGCCGATCCGGACGTTCTACTTCGATGGGACCCAAGGCGACCTGGAGCGCGACATCGGGATCTTCATCGAGCTCGCGCGCACCTACCGACGCCGCAAGAAGAAGACCCGGCGCTACCCCGCCTGCTTCGACGCGTAGGCGCCGCTTCCAGGGGCTCCACCGGGCTCCCCGATCCTCACCGCGTCAGCCGGCGCCGTCTGCGTCGCAGGAGGCCGTACGCCGTCCGGAACAGAGAAAGAGCCCCTCGCCATGCCTGGTGTTCGGGGCCGGAACCAGGGGCAAGGGGCTCTTTGTCTCATCGGTCGCGACGAGGGGGAACGCCGCTCACGGGACGGAGATGTGACCGTGGTGCTGGGCTCAGGGCGCGATGAAACGCCCGGCGGCGCCGACGTCGTGCATGCTCCCGTTGGGGATGCGCAGGTGCCCGCGGGCATCGCCCGACGGAGTGCTGATGACGTGGCTCGTGCCGGCGAAGAAGCGGCCGATCGACCGCAAGAAACGATGCTGCATGGTGCTCACCTCTCCTTGATCAATACTGGGCGGCGTCGGCGCCGTAGGTCAGGTCGTCTCTCATGAAGTCCTTGCCGCTCAGTCCAGTCCGACCGCTTGGGGATTGGGTCGTCACGGAGGTGAGCGCTATCTCGAACAGACGCTTGATACTTTCGAAACGGTCAGCCATGGCGACCCTCCTTCTCGAGAAAAAAGAACCATTTTGTGTAACTCCGCACAAACTGTATATCCGGCGCGGCATTCTGTCAAACGCAATGGGCATCCGCGTGACGCGCGGCAGCTGACGAAGGTCAAGGGCGGAATCGTGCGTGGCCGGGTACGCTCGCTGCAGGAGACATCACCTGATTTCGGAGGCCCAATGGACACCGCGAAGCCCGTCGTCGCGGATCTCGAGAGCATGATCGAGGTCGCAGAGCAGGGGATCGTCAGCAAGGCGATCGTCGAGAACGAACATCACAAGATCATCGAGTTCACCCTCGCGGCCGGGCAGGAGCTCAGCGAGCACACCGCCAGCGTGCCCGCCGTGATCCACATCCTGCAGGGCCAGGGCACCGTGTCCCTGGGAGGCGAGGTGTACGAGGCTCGGCCGGGGATGCTCTACTACATGCCGGCCGAGCTGAAGCACGCGGTCGTGGCGGAAGGCGACCTGGTCTTCTTGCTCACCATGTTCCGGACCTGAGGTCCGCCGCTCCTGCCGTGCGTGCGGCAGGCGAGCGCCGCCTGGACGTCACGCCACGGCGACGCGCCCGCCGACCTCCGTGACCAGCCCGTCACGGCGGAGGCGGGCGACGAGGTCCCCGGTCTCCTCGGCAGACAGGCCCAGAGCGGCCGCGAGCTCCTCCAGGGATTGGGGCCCGTGGCCGAGGAGGCGGCGCAGGAGGCGGGCCCTCTTCTGGCGCCGCGAACCCTCGAACGCCCCCTGGCGACTGCGCGGCGCGATGCCGGTGGCGCGTGCCGTGAGTACGAGCGACCCGTAGTCCATGAGCGCGTTGTGCCAGTCCCGGCTGTGGCCGGGCGGCAAGGCGGCGGCAGCCACGGTCTGCAGATCGCGAGCGCCCAGATCCTGCGGGAGATCGAGCTCGTGCGTGAGGACGCGCCGGACGTTGGCGTCCACGGCGGCGAGGTCTTCGTTGTGCGCGAAGATCAGGACGGCGCGCGCCGTGTACGGTCCGATCCCGGGGAGCGCGCGCAACCCGTCGAGCGACCGGGGCAGCTCGGCGCGGCGCCCGTCCGCCGCGACCGCCGCGACCGCCCTGGCACACTCCTGCAGGCGGCGGGCCCGGGTGTTGTAGCCGAGACCCTGCCAGCGAAGCAGGACGTCCGCAAGCGGCGCGGCGGCGAGGCTCTCGAGATCCGGCCAGGCCTCCAGCCATTCGCCGAAGCGTGGCACCACGCGTGGCACCTGCGTCTGTTGGAGCATGATCTCGCTGACGAGGACGGCGTACGGGTCGGTCGTGTGCCGCCACGGCAGGTCGCGGCGGTTCTCCGCGTACCACGTCAGCAGCCGGTCCTGCAGGGCGCGCACGCGTCGTGGACCGGGAAGCGAGAAGGCGTCGGGACTGGGGCTCATGTGTCGTGCGCCGTGAGGAGCATCGGCCAGAGCGTAGCACGCCGGGCTCGTCGTTCGCGCCGGAGCGCGGGGAGGGGATGCTCGACGAGTGTCGGTCCGTTCACTGCCGGGGCGGCGCGGCCGTCCGCAGCCTGGACCGCGCGGACATCAGCCGCGCTCGTCGACGAGCTTCTCCCAGGCCGCGTACTCGCGCTTCAGCTGGCCCTCTACGATGCCGCGCTCGTCCAGAAGCCTGTTGAGGACGTCCCGGTCCGCGTAGGTCCCGGGCTCGGCGAGCTCCGCGTCGATCTCGCCGAGGCGCTTTTCGGCGCGCAGGATGGCCGCTTCGGCGCCGCGCAGCCGGGCGCGCCGCCGGCGCGCTTCCTCGGCGCTCTCCTTGCCGCGCGTGACCGCGGCGCCGGCGGGTGCCGCGCGTCCGGCGCGCTTGCCGCCGCGGCCCGCGGGCTCCTCCGCGATCGCGGGTACGTCGGCGCGCTCGTTCCGGGCCTCCCGGGCCTCCCAGTAGCGCGCCGCCGAGAGGTGGCTCAGCAAACGGCCGTCGTTGATCTCGAGGACGCGGGTCGCGACCCGGTCGATGAGGTGCCGGTCGTGGGTGATCAGCAGGATCGTGCCGGTGTAGTCCTCGAGCGCGTCGGCCAGCGCCTCGACAGAGCCCATGTCGAGGTGGTTGGTCGGCTCGTCCAGGAGCAGGAAGTTGGCGTCTCCGACGAGCAGCGTGAGCAGGCGGAGGCGGCTGCGTTCGCCCCCCGAGAGCATCTCGACGCGCTTCTCGACCTCGTCCGGCCCGAACTGGAAGCGACCGAGCAGGCGCCGGGCGGCCTCCTCGTCGTGGCCGACCAGGGGGAGTACCGCCTGCAGCACCGTGTCCTCCTCGCGGAGTTCGCGACCCTGCTGCGAGTAGTAGGCCGGGCGGACGTTGTGACCGAGGTGCGAGGCGCCGGCCGGGAGGCTGCGCAGGCCGGCGACCGTCTCGATCAGCGTCGTCTTGCCGGACCCGTTGGGGCCGAGAAGAGCCACCTTCTCGCCGCGTTCGAGCACGACGTCGATATCGCGCACCAGGGTGTGGACGCCGGCTTCGTCATCGGCGGAGCCGACGACCACGGCCGGCGCCTTCAGCTCGAGCACGACGCGTGCTGAGGGTTTGGGCTGCGGAAGTCCCAGTTTGAAGTTCCGCTTCTGCCTGGGCGGCTCTCGCAGTCCGGCCTTGATGCGCTCGATCTGCGTGAGCTTGGCCTTCGCCTGTTTGGCCTTGTCCTTCTTGGCGTGGAAGCGGTCGTAGAAGCGCTGCAGCTGCTCGATCTTCTCGATGTCCTGCTCGTAGTCGCGGCGCATGAGATCGAGGCGCGCCTCGCTCTCGCGCAGATACGTGGAGAAGTCGCCGCCCTGGGTCTCGACGTGCTCGTGCTCGACCGCGAGCACGCGCCGTCCGACCTTCTCGAGCAGGCGGCGATCATGCGTGACGAGGACGAACGCGCGCTCGTAGTCCGAGAGGAAGCTCTCGAGCCACTCGACAGAGTCGATGTCGAGGTGGTTGGTCGGCTCGTCAAGCAGCAGGAGGTCGGCGTCCGCCAGCAGGGCGCGCGCCAGCGTGACCCGGGTGAGCTCGCCGCCCGACAGCGAGAGCAGACGCCGCTCCAGCATCTCGTCGGGGAGGCCGAGGCCCTCGGCGACCCCGCCGAGGCGGTCGCGGTAGCCGTACCCGCCGGCGGCCTCGAACCGGCGCTGGAGCTGCTGGTAGGACTTCATGGTGTCGCGGAGCTCGGGACTGTGCTCGGCGAGCCCGGAGAGGCGCTCCTCGGTCGAGCGCAGCGCCTCCTCGAGCTCAACGGCTTCGCCGAACGCCTCGAGGAGGTACTCGCGCACGAGCCGGTCGCGCTCGAGCTCCGGCGTCTGCTCGTGCAGCCAGATCCGGCGCCCTCGGGCGCGGGCGATCGTGCCGGAGTCGGCAGGCTCGTCGCCGGAGACCAGGCGCAGGAGGGTCGTCTTGCCGGTCCCATTGCGCCCGACAAGTACGGCGTGGTCGTGTCCATCGACGGAGAACGACACGGTGGTGAACAGCCGCTGCCCGGCGAATGACTTCTCGACGTTGTTGAAGGTGACGATGCTCATAGGGTGGCCCGCCGGTGGTTGCCGGAGCGGGGCGGGAGCGGCAGGATACCATCGGCGGCACGGGGCCGCCAGCGTGTACGCGGCGTCGAGCCCCTGCTACCCTTGCCGGACCTGGCGGGCGAGAGAAGGAGCCGCGACGATGACCGCGCCGCGTTCGCAGGACATCCTGATCGGACCCCGCACGACGGTGTTCGCTCTGCTCGAGACCTACCCGTTCCTCGAGCGCTTCCTGCTCGCGCGCGGCGGCGGGTTCGAAGCGCCGGCCGACGCAGGCGCGCGCACTCGCCGGGCGCGCGTCACGACCCTCGGCGACATCGCCGTGAAGCTCGACGTACCGTGGCGGCGGCTCGTGCGCGAGATCGCCGCGGAGGTGGAGCTCCGCACCGGCCGTCCGGGGAGGGTCCCCGACGCGCCCCGGAGCACGATCGACGACGAGCGGCGGCTCGGGGAACTGCGCGACATCGTGGACGGTCTCGAGGCAGGCGCGCCCCTCCTGGAGATGGCGGCACGCTGGAACACGGCCACCGCCGACCTCGAGGTCGCCGAAGCGGCGGCGCTCGACGCCGCTCTTTCCGAGTCCGCCTTCGTCGAACGACAGGCCACGGTCTTCCGGGTGCAGGAGACGGTGGCGGATGGCGCCGGTGACCCCGTCGCCACGCCGCCCGAGGGGCATCCCCTCGAGACACTGCGCCGCGAAGCCGGCCAGATCCGGTCGTTGACCGCCGGCCTCAGGGCCGAGCTCGAGAGACTGGGCGGTTCTCCCACGAGGCTTCGCTGGCGCCGGCAGAAGCCGTTGGTGTCGCGCCTGGTCGAGCGCCTCGCCGGGGTAGAGCCCCGGTTTCGCCGCGAGCAGCAGGCCTGGTTCCCGGCGCTCGGGGTGTATGCCGTCGACGGCCCCCAGGCCCTCCTCTGCCAGCGCCAGACGGAGGCGCTGGAGACGCTGCGCCGCCTCCGCCACGCCGTCGATCGCGATGACGCCTCGTCGGTGGCCGAGGCGGGCGCGCGCCTGGTCGACTCTCTCGAGGACCTGCTCGCTCAGGACGAGCGGCTGCTCGAGCCGCTCGCGCAGCGTCATTTCTCCGAGGGAGACTGGGCGGTCGTGCGTGAGCTGGAGGACGGCGTGGGGTGGGAGCTCATCGCGCCCCCGCCGCCGCCGCCCTGGCCGAATTCCTGACCGCGGGAGCGGGCTTGGGGGAGCGGCACTGGGGGCACACCCGTGCCATGGACAGCCGAAGCCTATCGGAGACCCTGGTCGAGACGCGCCGCGTGATGACGCAGGAGGCGCGCTTCATCGTCGATGCCGCGCGCAGGCGCGGCGTCGTCCTGCGTCTGTTCGGAGGGCTCGCCGTCCACGAGCACTGCGCGGGACTCGCCGCCTGTCTGCGGGACCACTCCGATGTGGACCTCGTCGGGTTGAGCCGGCAGACGGTGCCGATGATCGAGGTGTTCGGCGAACTGGGCTTCCGCGAGCGCCCGCACGTGCGCGCGGCCACAGCGCGCGGCCAGGCCCAGTTCGTGCGTGACTGCGTGCACGTCGACCAGACGGGCGCACCCGCGCACGCTGACGACCACGTGGATGTCTTCTTCGATCGCTTCAAGCTGGATCACGTGATCGACGTGCGCTCGCGCCTCGATCTGCACCCGTACGCGATCCCGCTGACGGACGTGCTCGCGACCAAGCTGCAGATGCACGCGCCCGAACCGCGCGACGTGCGCGACGCGATCATGCTGCTCGCGGCGTCGCGCGGTCCGGGAGTCGGCGCCGACGAGGTCGATTCGGATCACCTTGCGGCATTGTGCGGGCGCGACTGGGGACTCTTCTACGATGTGACACTCAATCTGCAGCGCTGTGCGGAGGAGCTCGATCAAGTCGGGCTGGATCCTGAGGACCGGGACCGGGCGGCCGAGCTGCTCGTGCGCCTGACGGGCGCCGTCGACGGGGCGCCCAAGAGCCTCGGGTGGCGCCTGCGCGCCGGCGTCGGCACCCGGCGGCGCTGGTACGAGATCGTCGAGGAACAGGGGGGTGCGGCATGAGGCTGGCCCTGATCGGCACGGGCTTGATGGGCGAGAGCATGGGCCGCCGGCTGCTGGACGCCGGTCACGACCTGGCGGTCTACAACCGCACCGCGGCGCGCACGCAGGGCCTGGCCGCCGCCGGCGCCGCCGTCGCACGTACCCCGCGAGACGCGGCGAGCGGGGCGCTGGCAGTGCTCACCATGCTCGCCGATCCTGCGGCCGTGCGGGTGACGGCCTACGGCGATGAGGGATTCCTCGCCGGCATGGCTGCCGGGTCCCTGTGGATCGATCTCTCCACCGTGGGCCCCGACGACTCCCGCGAGTTCGCCGCCGCGGCGCAGGAGCGCGGTGTGGGCATGGTGGACGCTCCCGTCTCAGGCAGTCTCGGAGCGGCCGACAGAGGCACGCTCGTGCTTCTCGTCGGCGGCGCCGAGGAGCACGTGTCCGCGGCTCGGCCGGTCTTCGCCGTCCTCGGCCGCGCCGCCTTCCGCCTCGGGCCGAGCGGCGCCGGCAGCGCCGGCAAGCTCGCCGCCAATGCGTTCCTCCTGGCGACGATGGCGGCCGGCGTCGAGGCGGTCCGCCTCGGGACGAGTCTGGGTATCGAGCCGCCTGCCCTGCTCGCAGCGCTGGAACGCACGGAGATCGTGCCGGCCTGGGCGCTGGGTAAGCTGGAACGGCTCGAGGAGGGCGACCTTCGGCCGGCGTTCACCCTGGCGCTTGCCGACAAGGACCTGCGCCTGATCGAGGCGGCGGCCGCCGGAGCGGGGGAGAGCCTGCCGCTCGTGAACGCCGTGCGTGAGCTCTACGCCGGCGCCCTCGCCGCGGGACGCGGCGACCTCGACTTCTCCGCCGTGGAGAGGGAAGCGCCGTCGTCGCCGTGATGGTGGGCGGACCGCCGCCGAAGGATGCCGCCTGGTGCAACGGGGCGGCCGGTCAGCCGGCCGCGCGCCCGGCGAGTCAGGCGCGCACGCGGCGGATCGCGACCTTCTCGAGGTCCATCTCGCCGAGACCCATGTCGTAGGCGGCCTGCACGTAGGGCACGTCCGCGCCCGTGAGGTCGAACAGCGTGGCGGCGTACGCATCGGCGGCGACGATGTCCGCACTCGCGATCACGGTGTCGAGCCGCTCGACGTCGTTGAGGTCGCCTCCCGTCGGGCCGTTGGCGGTGAGGACCCGAACCGCGTCCACGACGGTGAGACTCGGGCGGCACGCGCTGATCAGGTCGGCGGTGCGCTGACCGATGTTGGTGTGGATGTCGCCGGGATCGAGGATCACGCCGAGGAGGTTCTTGCCCCCCAGGGTGAGTCGTGTGGAGCCGTGCTCCTTGGGGATGGGCACGTCGATGAGCACGTCGCACGTGAGCACGTCGCTGTAGATCGGCCAGGCGTCGAGGTCGCGCCCGTCGGGGATGCGGTAGGTGCGAAAGCCGGTGGGTGACATGATCTCCATCTCCCCGCCGGCCTTCTCGACCGCGGTCTGGATGCCGCTCACGCGGTACGCCTCTTCGGCGGGGCTGCCGAAGGGGGTGTCCATGACGCGCACGCGGCCTGCCCGGGCGCGGCGGCAGAGCGAGACCAGTGTGGCGACGACCTCGGGATTGGTGGTCGCCGCGTACTCCGGCCCGTAGTAGCCGGCGCAGATATTGGGCTTGATGATCACGTCGGCGCCCGGCTTGACGAAGGCCTCCATGCCGCCGAGCGCCGCCATCGCGGCCGCCGTGATGTCCGCGGCGCTGGAGCCGCGCGCCACCGACAGGGACGGCTGCTCGCGGCGCGAGCCGGAGGCGGAGGGGAGCGGGGAGGAGAGGCGGCTGTCGTTCGGCGGGTCCGACACGGGCAGCCCGCCGCAACCCGCGGCGGTCAGCGCCGCGCCTGCGGCCGTCATGCCGGCGATTCTCAGGAACTCCCTGCGGGTACAGTCGCGCATGCGTGTGGCAAGGGTAGCATCCGGCGGCCGCGAACACACCCCTTCCGTGCGCGGAGACGCTCATTCGCTTCCAGCCGTCCGGGCGCTGGATCTGGGGTCGTCTTCGGGACACGCCGGGGCCCGCTGGTCAAGGGCAGCGGGCAGGTCAGGGACGGCGTGCCGCCGGCCGGTATCACCCATGCGATGGCGGCCGCCCGGGCAGCCTCGAACACCGCGCCGCCCCCTCCGGCGACGGGAAACGCGTGACAAAGAGCGCCGCGTGGGGCAACCTGTGCGGCAACGGGCCTCCGGGGCGAGGAGGTCAGTCGAACGGGGAGGAGCACATGGGTATCGGCGACGTGTTCGCCAAAGCGTGGGAGTTGTGGCGACGGGATGTGGGCTGGCTGATCCTGGCGGGCCTCGTGGTCGGCCTGATCATGATGGTCGTCTTCGGCATCGCCTTCGGGATCTTCGCGGCGATCTTCGCCGGAGCCGGGCTGACCATCGGCGTCGACCTCGCGAACGACGCCACGTCGTCCCTGACCGGGCTCGGCGTTGGGCTCATCGTTCTCGGCTTCATCGTCTACCTGGTCGCGGTCTTCGTCCTCCAGGTGATCTCGCTCACCTTCTACGGCGGCATGTTCGAGATGGTGATCGGCGCAGCCCGCGAGAACCGGGGCATACGCTTCGGTGATCTCTTCAGCGGGTTCCGCAAGTTCGGCGCCTACGCGTTGTTCGCGCTGGTGATGTTCGGCATCTCCATCGGCGTGAGCGTCGTCAATGTGATCCCGCTCATCGGCTGGCTCGTCGGCATGGCGGTCTCCATCTGGATCTACGTGCTCTGGCTGTACGTGCTTCCTCTGATCGCCGACCAGGGGTTGGGCTTCGGCGAAGCCGCCGGCCGTAGCAACGCCATGGTCAAGGGCGTGGGCTGGTGGAAGACCTTCGGGATGGTGATCGTCCTCGGCCTCGTGATGATGGCCGCGGTGGTCGTCATCGTGCTCGTCGCCGTCGGCATCGGCCAGGCGGAGGAATGGGCCGGCATCGCCGTAGGCATCCTCCTGTTCCTGGTCTTCGCGATCCTGGTGCCTCCCTACACGATCTGCTACGTGAGTGTCATGTATCTCGGCTCCGGCGGCGCCGTGGCGCCGGTCCCGGGCGGCGGTCTGCCCGGCGTCCCGCCGGCGCCGCCGGCGCCGATGGCGCCGGCCGGCTACGGCACGCCGGCGTCGCCGACCATGGCCGCGCCCGCGGCCGGGGCCGCGACGGCCGTGACCGCGCCGGGCGCGCCGCCCGCGCCGCCGCCAGCCGCCGACGCCTGGAAGGCGGCGGCGGATCCGCTGGCGTCGCCGCCGCCTGCACCGCCGGTCGTTCCAGCGGCGGCTGGGCAGCCTGCGGCGCAGCCGCCGGCTCCGGGGCCTGCGACGCCGGCAACGGCGGACGAGGCGCAGGCCGCCACGGCCGCCGACGATGACGCCACCGCCGGGACGGGAGCGGCGCCCGCAACCGCCCCCGAGCCGCCCGAGCCGCCGGAGCCGCCTGCGCCGCCGGTCTGACCGTCGGGGCCCGGCCCAGAGGGGTGCTCAGCAGGTCGGCGGCATGACAGGGGCCGGGGCGCGAGGCGACCCGGCCCCTCGCCGCGTCCGCGGGCAGCGTCGAGTCCGCGGGCTTCGCTCACGACGAGGCCTGCAAGGTCCGAGACACCTGCCGTGTCGGCAGAGCCTGCAGGACGTTCCGCCTGCGGGCGGCGCTCCAAACGCGACAGCGGTCTCGTCAGGCGACAGGTGAGCGCGTCCAGAAGGCCCACGCGCGGGCGCCGCGCGGGGCGGACCGGGTCGAGGCTTCGGTGCCCAGCCTCGGACAGCCAGCGTCACAGTAAAGTAACTTGATAACGATGATTACTTCATGGTCGAGAGGGGTAAACCGGTTGCAGGCTAGTCCCTCAGTGAACCAGAGGCTAGCCCGCCACTCCGGCGCATCGCCGGGGAGGGAAATCGAGAACCGTGGAGGCAGAACGATGAAGACCCGGTACATCATCCTCATGGTAGTAGCCTTGATGGTGGTGCCCCTCGTGATCGCCGCGTGCGGCACCACTTCGGACGAGGCGGCTTCGCCGTCGCCGTCGCCGACGATGCCAGCGAAGGACATCGTCGACACTGCCGTCGAGGCAGGAAGCTTCACGACGCTGGTCTCTGCGGTTCAGGCCGCCGGGCTGGAAGAGACGTTGCGCGGCGAGGGCCCGTACACCGTGTTCGCGCCCACCGACGACGCGTTCGCCGCCGTCCCCCAGGAGACCCTGGACGCTCTTCTCGCAGACCCGCAAGGCGCCCTGACCGACGTGCTCACGTACCATGTCGTGCCCGGCAAGGTCATGTCGACCGACCTGAGCGACGGCATGATGGTCGAGACCGTCAACGGCGCGTCGCTGGAGATCACCGTCAATGACGACGGTTCGGTGATGGTCGGCGACGCCACGGTCGTGACCGCGGACATCGAGACGTCGAACGGCGTGATCCATGTCATCGACACCGTCCTCGTCCCGCCGAGCGAGTAAGTGACTTCGGGCGGACGACCCCGGCCGGCGCTGCAGCGCCGGGGTCGTCCGCTCTCGCGTACGCGGCTCAGTCGGGCGCCGGCGTCTGCGCGTGGAGCAGGCGCGCGAGCTCGCGCCAGGCGCGCGGATCCTCCTGTCCCATCAGCCAGGCATAGACGCCGCGGACGTGCGGGTGGCGCGAGAGCATCATGCGCACTTTGGCGCGGATCGCCAGGGCGTCCGGGAAGAAGGCCTGGTGCCGTGCGCCGTCGTTGCGGTACTCGAGCAGCAGTTCTCGCGAGGCCGTGCGGAACTCGTGCGGATCGTGGGCCGACCTGATGTCCTGGACTCTGCCCCAGGTCAGGTCGGTCGTCGTGGAGCCCAGCCAGTCCCGCCCGTAGAGACCCAGGCCCATGACGATCCGCCGCGGCGCCACCTGGGTCTCGGCGAAGTCGAGCACCCGGTCCATCCAGTCCGGCGGTGAGAGCGGCCCCGGGCCTGACCACGATCCCGAGTAGTTGTACGTCATGACGCGGAACTGGTCGACGGCCCGGCCGAGGCGTTTCCAGTCCTGCCCTCGGGGGCCGTCCCAGCCCCCGGGCTCCTTCACTTTGGGGTAGACGTCGACGGCGATCAGGCGGTCGTCTGCGTGGAGTTCCTCGGCGAGTTGCTCGACGAACGCGGAGAACTTGTCGCGCCGGGCGCCCTTGACCGCCTCCCAGTCCACGTCCACGCCGGCGACGTCGTGCTCCCGGCACCAGGCGGCGACGATCTCGGCGTGGCGGCGGCGCGTCTCCGGGGTCTTGAGGATCGCCGCCGAGATCGCCGGGTCGAAGGCGTGTCGGGTCTCGTCGTAGTCGGTGAGCGTGACGAAGACCCGGCAATCCCGGCTCTTTGCCTCGGCGATGAAGTCCTGGTCGAGGCGAGGCGCGGTGACGCTGCCGTCGGGGCGCGACTGCAGCCAGTCGACGCTGACCTCGTCGATGGCGCCCGCCTTCACGGCTGCGTCGAGCGAGGTCCTGTCGCCGAAGGTCCAGGCGCCGATGAGGTAGGGGCCGTGAGGTCTGTCGTCGTCGAGCGCGCTTGCCAGCGCGAAGGCGACGGCGATGGCGATCAGACCCGCGACGATGATGACGATCAGAGCCGGGAGGCGCCGCCGCCGGCGCGGCCGGGGGCGGCGGCGCTCGAGACTGTCGGTGCTCGCGGGCATGGTCTCATGATGACGGCTCGCCGGGCGGCGGGAAACCTCGGCGGGGCGGAGCGTGACCGCGGTCGGCGAGGCCTGCCGATTACGCGCCACCCTTGCGTGGGTATGCATCGTCCACAGACCAGACCACCACGAGGAGTGAGGTCACCCGTGAAGGAGAAGCTCGGCGCGACCAACGCGCTCTACCCGCTCATCACCGCGATCGTCGGCGCCACCGTCGACGGCAAGCCCGACTTCGCGACGGTCGCACACGTCGGCATCGCCCATCTCAAAGGCATCACCCTGGGAATGGGCACCGTCCACCTGACGAACAAGGGCATCCTCGAGAACAAGACCTTCAGCGTGAATCTGCCGTCCGAGGACATGGTCGAGATCACCGACCACATCGGTATGGTCAGCGGCGCGAAGGAGGACAAGAGCCAGCTGTTCGACCTCTTCTACGGCGAGCTCGACACCGCCCCGATGATCGAGCAGTGCAAGGTGACGATGGAGCTCAAACTGATCGACCACGTCAAGCTTCCGACGCACGACCTGTTCGTCGGCGAGGTCGTGGGCACCTACGCGGACGTCGGCGTCCTCACCAACGGTATCGTCGACATCGCCAAGCTGAAGCCCTTGCTGTTCGACATGGCGAGCAAGAAGTATTGGTCGCTCGGCGAGCCCGTCGCCAAGTGCTGGAGCGTCGGCAAGGATTTCGGCGCGAAGGACTGAGCCCGGCCGCCTGGTTCAGCAGCTACGGCGAGGTGGTGAGACGCGAGCGGCCGGCTGGCCTCGCCGCCGGCGGTGAGCTCGCACACGCCGCGCTCCCCGCCGAACGACTGCTCGACCGGACCGCCGGCACCCCGTTGCAGACAGCCTTGAAGAAGGGGGCGAAGTCGCCGAGGGTGACCTGCGGTGATCGAGTCGCCATGACTCCATGACTTCTGGGCAGTCCCCTTGCCTTCATGGTCAATGGATGTTTATATAAGCGAAGACCGATGAAGACCTTGTCGCTGCCGACCGTGTTCGCCGTGCTCTCCGGCGTGCGCGGCAGCTTGCCGGCGCTCGAGACGGTGCTCGCGGACGTCGAGCGACGTGGCCTGCCGCCCGCCGGCGCCGAGGGCCGGGTCGAGGTAGGCCGCGGTTCGCAACGTGACTGATGGTCCGCGCGCCTGCGTGCGGCAGTGAGGAGTGACATGAGCGACAAGACCAGCCCGGCCCGCCACATCGACATCGAGTGGGGGCCGACGATCGCCGCGGCGGAGTGCACCGGCTGCGGCGTCTGCATCGACTTCTGCCACAACGACGTGTACCGCTGGTCGGACGACGAGAGCCGGGTGGTCGTGGCGTTCAAGACGCACTGTGTGACCGGCTGCTCACACTGCGCCACGCTGTGCGAGGCGGAAGCCATCGCGTTCCCGACGCTGGAGGAGATCAAGCGCGCCCGCCGCGGGAGCTGATCAGCTGCTCGCGCCCATCTCCCGTTCGAGCTGCTCCTTGGCGTCGAGCATCTGTGTCTTGAAATCCATGGGCCGCCGGATCTGCTTCAGGTCGTTGATGCCGGCGACGGCGGAGGCCGTGAGCACGATGATGTCGCCGTAGTGCAGCATGCGGCCGAGGACGGACTGCTTGAGCACGATGTCGGTGAGCTTCTCGAGCGAGGAGTCGGCGACGCGCTTGCTGAGCACCCCGGTCGCCTCGATGACCCGGCGGTTGGTGAGCACGTAGACGTTCATCAACCAGGAGAGGAAGCCCCAGGCGATGCGGGCCGCGGGGATGAGGAAGAGGAGGAGCAGCCACCAGATCCAGCCCGCGTCCGGCAGCCACCACACCTTGAGCAGGATCACCAGTGCCAGCAGTGCGGCGGCGAAGAGGATCCACTTGATCATCTCGGCGACGAAGAAGACCCAGTGGTGGCGCTCGGTGTACAGGATCCTCTCGCTCGCGCCGAGTTGCTTCTGCACGTACTCGATGCTCACATGCCCTCCTCCGAGCCGGTGTCGGCTGCACCCTACCATGGCTATACTTGGGCACGCATCGACAGCCACCGTGGGGGTGTGCTCGTGATCGTCCTTCCTTCCGCCTTCGTCCGCCGCCGCCCGGCCTTGCGCCGCCGCGTCGCGACCGTGGTGCTGCCGCTCGTCCTTCTCGTGCTGACGGCGGCCGCGGCGCTGCCGCAGGCGGCCGCCGCGGGTCCGTCAGTCCGCTCGTACCGCGGCCTGGGGACCTGGGTGGACCTGTACGACGCCAAGGCATGGGACCACCCGGCTTCGGCGGTCAACGACATGCGGGCGCACGGCGTGCGCACGCTGTTCCTGGAGACGTCCAACTACCACTGGCCTTCGGCGATCAATCGCCCGGGCGCGCTGGGTGCTCTCATCGAGGAGTGTCATGCCCGCGGCATCAAGGTCGTGGCCTGGTATCTGCCCGGCTTCAAAGACCCCGCCAGGGACTACAGGCGGTCGCTGGCGGCGATCCGCTTCCGCAGCGCCGCAGGGCAGCGGTTCGACTCCTTCGCCCTCGACATCGAGGCGAGCGTCGTCAAGAACGTCGACCTCCGCAACAGAAGACTGCGGACGCTCTCGAGGCGCATCCGCGCCGCGGTCGGGCGCTCGTATCCGCTCGGCGCGATCATCCCGTCTCCTGCCGGCATGGTCATGCACCCGAGCTACTGGCCGGGCTTCCCGTACAAGACACTGGCGGGCATCTACGACGTGATCGTGCCGATGGGCTACTACACGTATCACGGCGACGGCTACGGCAACGCCTACCGCGATACGCGCGACAACATCCTCATCATCCGCAAGAAGACCGGCCGGTCGCGCATTCCCATCCACGTGATCGCCGGCGAGGCCGCCAGGTCGTCCGGCAGCGAGACGACCGCCTACGTGCGCGCCCTTCGCGAGCACGGCGCTCTCGGCGGGAGCATGTACGACTGGGCGACGACCGGCGACGCCGGCTGGCGGGTGCTGCGCAACGTGCGCTTCAATCCGCGGCAGCGTCCCTCGCTGCCGCGCTCCCTGCCGTTCGCCACGCCGCTGGGGTACTGCGGCGCCGACCGCACGCATCCCAAGGAGGCCTTCTACCAGGTCGCCGGCCAGAACGGCGACCGCGTGCTGCGCTTCCGCCTCTACGACGTTCAGGCCGACGAGGTGCGCCTGGTCGTGAACTGGCAGGATATGGGGCCGCTCGCCCGCGGGCCTGCCAAGAGGTGGAGCAGGACGCGCGCGGTCACGATACCGGCCGCGGCACTCAAGCCCGGGGCGCGCAACGTCATCGGCTTTGTCGCCCGGGGGAACTACCCGGCCTGGCGGACGTGGGGGGTCCGGGACGTGACCCTCGGCACCCCATGACGAGCACAACGGAGGGAGCGGCGTCGTGGAGATGAAGGTCAGCTTCCCCGGCAACCTGCGCGTGGATGCCGGCTACAAGGGGTTCATCATCGCGACCGATCAGCCGGTGAAGGCCGGCGGAGACGGCTCGGCGCCGGCGCCGTTCGACCTGTTCCTCGCGTCGCTCGGCACCTGCGCCGGTATCTTCATGCTGGCGTTCATGAAGCAGCGCGGCATCGATCCGGCGGGGAGCGGCGTCCTCATGACGACGGAGGCAGATCCCGACAAGGGAGGCATCGTCCGCATCGCGTTCGATCTTCAGCTCCCCGACGGGTTTCCCGAGAAGTACGAGGCGGCGATCGTGCGCGCCGTCGACCAGTGCACGGTCAAGCGGCACATCGCCGATCCCCCCGAGTTCAGCGTGACGACGTCGCGGGCGCTCCCGGGCTGAGACCGCCGCGGCGCGAGCGGCGGAGGTCTCGCCGGCTCGCTGCGACGGTCCCCACGCGTCCTTCGCGGCGCGGCCCGGGTCTGCTAGGCTGCGCCCATGGACCCGGGCCCGGTGGTCGTCGGTATCGATATCGCTGCGAGCAGGCCGTGCGTGGCCGTCGCGGTGCGTTGCGGGCGCACGCTCGAGGTCGAGTCGTGGCGCGAATCTGACGAGCACGTGGCCGGTGACCGCGCCCGCCTCATCGAGTGGCTTGAGGGCCTCGGCGCCGTCGTCGTGGGCGTCGACGCGCCCCAGCGGCCGCGGCGGGCGCGGGCGTCGGGCGCCTCACGTCCGCGAGCGTGCGACGCGGATCTCGCCCATCGGCGCATCTCCATCTACCAGGTGCCGACGCGGGCCGCTGCCGCGGCGGCCGACGGCCTCTACGCGTGGATGGAGACGGGCTGGGACTACTTCCGCGAGCTCGGCCGGCGCGGCTTCGAGCCGCCGGCCCCGGGAGCTCTCCCGGCGGCGCTCGGCCAGGCGCCGGCGGCGCTCGAGGTCTACCCGCACGCGGCGTTCGCGACGCTGCTCGGCGGCACGCCGCCGCCCAAGAGCGGCCGCGCGGGCCTGCGCGTGCGGGTCGCCGCGCTGCGGGCCGCCGGGGTCGTCTGGGACGAGTACTACGACCACGACTCGCTGGACGCGCTCGCCGCGGCGCTCACGGCGTGGCGCTTCGTGCAGGGGCTGGCTACCCCGGTCGGCGACGAGCGCGACGGGTTCATCTGGCTGCCGGTCACCGCGCACGACGTGCTGCCGTCCTACGCGCGGCTGACGGAGCGGGAGGCCTTGACGGCCGCTCGTCACCTCGGGGGCGCCTGACGCGCCTCGCGCGCCCGCCTCGAGCCGCCGCGCTACATGACGATCTTGTTCAGCGGGAACTCGACGATGCCCTCGGCGCCCGCCTCCTTGAGGCGCGGGATGATCTCGCGCACCACGCTCTCCTCGAGGATGGTGTTGACCGCGAGCCAGCCGGGGTGGCTGAGGTGGGAGATCGTCGGGTTGCGCAGCGCGGGGAGAACGACGAGGACGGCGTCGAGGTCGCTCTCGCGCACGTTGAGCATGAGACCGACCTTGTCGAGGGCCGCGATGGCGCCCTGGAGCAGCATGGTGACGTCCTCGATCTTGCGGCGCTTCACCGGATCGGCCCAGCTCTCGCGGTTGGCGATGAGCTGGGTCGTGCTCTCGAGCACCGTCTCGATCACGCGCAGCTTGTTGGCGCGCAGCGAGCTGCCGGTCTCCGTGACCTCGACGATGGCGTCGGCGAGCTCCGGCAGTTTGGCCTCGGTCGCGCCCCAGCTGAACTCGACCTTGGCGGCCACGCCGCGTTCGGCCAGCCAGCGCCTGGTCACTCCGACCAGCTCGGTCGCGACGATCCTGCCCTCCAGGTCGGCCGCCGTACGCAGCGGGGACGCATCGGGCACCGCCAGCACCCAGCGCACCCTGCCGAAACTCTGCTTGGCGTAGACGAGGTCACTCACCGTGTGCACCTGAGCTCCGCTCTCGACGACCCAGTCGTGGCCGGTGAGGCCGCAGTCGAGCGCGCCGTCCTCGATGTAGCGCGCCATCTCCTGGGCGCGCACCATCATGCACTCGATGTCCGGGTCGTCGATGGCCGGGAAGTAGGAACGTTCCGCGACGGTGATCAGGAAGCCGGCGCGGCGAAAGAGCTCGATCGTCGCGTGCTCCAGGCTCCCCTTCGGCAGTCCGAGCTTGAGTGTCATGTCGCCCTCCTTCCAACGTGCCGCGGCCCGCGCCGGTTGGCGGACCTCTCCTCGCGTGAGCGGGAGTCTATCGCAGGCCGGAGGCGGGGCGCGCGGGCGCGCGGCCCTTGCGTGCCGGCCGCCTTATTGCGTACCCTTTCCACGCGGCGCCTCGAAGCGTCGCGCGACTCACACCCCGGGGGGGCGGTCGCGTCACTGTGCCAGCATCGAAAGGAAGGGCTCATGGCTGTGCCTCATCGGTTCGCATCCAGATTGCTGCTGCTGCTCATCGTGGCGATGGTCGCCGCCGGTCTCGTCTGGGGCATCACGGGCGCTCTCGCCGCCGACCCGAGTCCGTCGCCCGCCGGCGGCGCGGTCACGCTCAAGGTCGGCTGGACGACCGACCCGGACAACCTCAACCCGTTCAACGGTATCGAACAGTCGAGCTACGAGCTCTATCACATCAGCTACGACTTCCTGACCAACTACGGTGACGCGTTCCTGGAGACCCAGCCGGGCCTCGCCGAAAGCTGGACCACGAGTGAAGACGGGCTCACCTGGACGTTCAAGATCCGCCAAGGGGTCAAGTGGTCGGATGGCGAGCCCCTCACTGCGGCCGATGTGGCGTTCAGCTACAACTTCCAGAAGGAGTTCGAGCTCACCAACTTCCTCTCGGCGCTCGACGGTATCAAGACGGCCACCGCGCCAGACGACACCACTGTCGTCATCGAGTGCGACAACCCCAAGGCCGACATCCTCGCCATGTGGGTGCCCATCGTCCCCGAGCACGTGTGGGGCCAGTTCAAGACCTACGACGAGATCACCGGGTTCCTCAACAAGCCTCCGATCGTCGGCTCCGGCCCGTTCCAGGTCGTCGAGTGGCAGAAGGGCAAGTTCGTGCGCTGCGTCGCCAACGAGGAGTACTGGGACGGAGCGCCCAACGTCGATGAGGTCATCTTCCAGCTCTACAAGAACCAGGACACGCTGGCCCAGGACCTGCGCCTGGGCACCATCGATCTGGCGATCAACATCCCCCCGGCGCAGGTCAAGGCGCTGCAGGGTGAGCCGGGCCTCGAGGCTGACGGGTGCTCGCAGAAGGCGTTCGACTACCTGTCGTTCAACTGCTACGAAGGCCCCTCGCTCGGCAACCCGGTGCTGAAGGACGTCAAGTTCCGCCAGGCGCTCAACTGGGCCATCGACAAGCAGAAGATGACCGAACTGGCCTACCAGGGCTACGCGGATCCCGCCACCTCGATGTTCGAGGTCAACTTCTACGACCCCGAACTCGACTGGCACTGGCAGCCGCCGGCCGATGTCGAATACACCTTCGATCCGGCGAAGGCCGAGCAGCTGCTCGCCGACGCCGGCTACACGGACACCGACGGCGACGGCATCCTCAACGACCCCAACAACGGCGACAAGAACATCAAGCTGCGGCTCTGGTCGCGCGTGGAGTCGCCGCAGAGCCAGGTCATGGGCAAGCTCATCACCGGCTGGTGGGAGGATCTGGGCCTCAGCATCGAGTACTCCGTCGAGGACAACGGCGTGCTCATCGACGGCGGCTACAACTACGCCGGCGACACGTTCAAGCCGGACTACGACATATACATCTGGATGTGGCAGCCGAGCGGCTCGGACCCGGGCCGGCGCCTCGGCTACTTCCGCAGCGTCCAGATCGAGAACCAGAACGACGCCTGCTGGTCCAACAAGGAGTACGACGACCTCTGGACCCAGCAGTCGCAGGAGCTCGA
The DNA here is from genome assembly GCA_963699725.1 of uncultured Thermoleophilia bacterium. Lineage (GTDB taxonomy): Bacteria > Actinomycetota > Thermoleophilia > UBA2241 > UBA2241 > CAIXSE01. Next base: position 84,523 of record CAVOVA010000020.1, on the reverse strand, counting down.
CCCGCAGGCGCGCAAGGACATCGCCTACCGCATGCAGGAGATCTTCTACGAGGAGTCGCCCTACATCTGCCTCACGTATCCCAAGACGCTGCAGGCCTGGAACACCGACAAGTGGGAGGGCTGGCAGCGCATCCCGCAGCCCGACGGAGCCATCGCTTACATCAGCGACAACGTGAGCAACTACTACAAGGTGGCGCCGAAGGTCGCGGAGACCGCCTCCGACTCGGGCGGCTCGAACACCACGCTCATCATCGTCGTCGTGGCGGCCATCGTCGTGGTCGTCGCGATCGTCGTGATCGTCCTGCGGCGCAAGCCGAGGGCCGAAGAAGGCTGAGCGGGGGGCCGCTGCGGCGGCGCTCGGCCGTGAACGCGGAGAGGCGGGGCGCCGCCGGCGCCCCGCCTCTCCGCACGTACGGGGCGCCGCCGCGTGCCGCCGTCAGCCGGGGACGACCGCCAGCAGTTCGCCGACGACGTCGTCGGCGTCGTTCTTGATCGGCGGCCGCGCGATGGCGCGCAAGGCATCCGTCATCACGTCGGGGCCGAGCACGGCCTCGAGAGCGGCGAGGCCCGCCGGCTCGAGCGCGCGGTCGGCGCCGTCGACGACCTTGGCGGCCAGGCCGCGCCCGTCCGGGAGCGAGATGCAGCACAGGCCCTCCGCGCCGCACTTGCTGGTGGCGCCGGGGATCGCGCGCATCACCTCCGTGTCGATCTGGCCCGGCCCCTCGACCAGTTCCGGATGCGCGCGCATGGCGGCGGCGATCTCGGGCAGCAACTCAGGCAGCAGCGCGAAGGTGGTGGCGGCGACGGTGACGGGCGTCGCGTAGCAGACGATGCCGCAACCGTCGACGCCCGTGGGGATGGTCGTCTGCTCCAGGCCCGTGATCGCGGCGAACGCCGCGAACGCGGCCTGCTGGGCCGGGTGCCCGGGCTGCTGGTACGAGGCGACGTCCCAGCCGTGACGTGCGCAGGCCGCGAGGAAGCCCGTGTGGTTGCCGGAGCAGTTGTGTCGCGCCTTCAGCCGGGCGTCGCAGCGCAGGTCGTCTTCGCTCAGACCGATGTCGGCGAGCATGCGGCGCACGAGGTCTGCCTGAAAGTCCAGGCCCTCGTGCGATGCGCTCATGATCGCCAGCTCCTCGGCACCCCAGCCGTAGTGGTCGACGGTGCCGTCGGCGAGCCACGCCTGCGCCTGCAGCGGCTTGGCCGAGGAGCGCCAGTAGGTGACCATGCCCGGGTCGCCCCAGCGCTCGACGATCTCCCCGTCGGGCGCGGCGAGCGCGGCGCACGCCCTGTGCACGCTCTCGACGGTGCCGCCGCGGCGGGCCTGGACGATGATCTCTGGGTGCTGGGCGAGCTTGGGCATGGGCTGCTCCTGGGACGACTGGGGCCGAGTCTACAGCCGGTGTGCCTTCGGCGCACCGCCAGTTGACTCCGCTCCGTGGGTCAATCGGGTAGCATGGCGTCATGCAGTATCGCGACTTCGGCAGGCTCGACTTTCGGCCGTCGGCACTCGGGTTCGGCGCCATGCGTCTGCCGGTGCTCACCGGCGCCGACGGCAAGCCCGACTTCAAGCAGATCGACTACCCGCTGGCCACGCAGATGTTGCACCGCGCCATCGATGGCGGCGTGAACTACGTCGATACCGCCTGGATGTACCACGAAGACACCTGCGAGACGTGGCTCGGAGAGGCGCTCAAGGGCGGGTATCGCGAACGCGTGAAGCTGGCCACCAAGATGCCGGTCTGGAACGTCGAGAAGCCGGACGACTTCGACCGTATCCTGGGCATCCAGCTCGAGCGCCTGCAGGACGACCACATCGACTTCTACCTCTTCCACTCGCTGGACGCCGACCACTGGCGCATGGTCCTCGAGCAGGACCAGCTCGCCGCCGCCGAGCGCGCGCTCGCCGACGGGCGCATCGGCCACCTGGGCTTCAGCTTCCACGGGACCTACGAGGACTTCGAGCGGATCCTCGCCGCCACCGACCTGTGGGAGTTCTGCCAGATCCAGTACAACTACATGGACGAGGAGTATCAGGCCGGCCGCAGGGGGCTCGAGCTGGCGGCCGGCAAGGGCCTCGGCGTGATCGTCATGGAGCCCGTCCGCGGCGGCGCCCTCGCCGGCAACCTGCCGCCGCGGGTCCAGGCGCTCTGGGACGAGGCGCCCGTGCGCCGCTCAGCGGCGGAGTGGGCCCTGCAGTGGGTCTGGAACGCGCCGGAGGTCTCCTTCCTGCTCAGCGGCATGAACACGATGCAGCAGGTCGAAGAGAACCTGGCGTTCGCCGACCGGTCGCGCCCGGGACTGCTCACCGACGCTGAGCTCGCGCTGGTAGCGCGCGTGAGCGACGTGTATCGCGAGCTCAGCCCGATCCCGTGCACCTCGTGTCGCTACTGCATGCCGTGCCCGCAGGGGGTTGCGATCCCGGACGTCTTCGAGCTCTACAACGACGCTCACATGTACGACAACCTGCCGCGTCAGCAGATGGCGTACCGGGTGTTCTTCTCCGACGAGGAGCGGGCCGACGCGTGCACCGCCTGCGGGGAGTGCGTGGAGAAGTGCCCTCAGGGGATCGCCATCCCCGAGTGGATGGAGAAGGCCCAGGCGTTCCTCGCCCCTGCCGACTGACGGTGCGTCGGCCGGCGGCCGCGGCCGCCGGCTACAGGCGAGCCCCGTAGATGTGGATGTGACTCAGGATGCGCAGCGCGGGGCCGGACTCCCACACCAGGCGGCGGCCGCTGACGGCGGGGAAGAGGCAGGTGAGGTTCGGCTGGGCGATGGCCACGACGCGGGTGCCGCGAGCGACGTTGCGCACGTAGATCCTCGCGCCCGTGATGTACTCCGTGACGAAGGTCCCGCCGTGGCCGCCGCTGTCCCAGACGACCAACGCGCCGTCGATGCGCGGACGTGAGCCCCGGTGGATGAAGCTGCGCGCGTGGGTCTTGAGGTTGCGCATCATGATGCGTCCTCCCGACTCCCACCACACCACACGGTTGTGGCTGATGTCCGGCATCCACTCGAACGTGCTGCGCCGCGAGATCACGAACGGCTTCCCGCCGGGCACGTTGCGCCCGCTGATGTTGCCCTTGCCGGAGGTGTAGACGGCCGTGTAGACCTTCCGGGAGCCCACGGTGCGGCTGTCGATGCCGACCGGGCTGAGGACGGCGCTCTTGGCCACCGTATAGGTCCTCGCGGCAGCGAGGTTACGGGCCTTGATGCGGTACGGCCCGGCGGCGTCGTCGGCCTCGATCCAGATCACCCAGCGGTCGACGATCTCCGGGAACCACTTGATGGCGGCGCTGCGCGCGACGACGAAGTTGCGGCGCCGGGTGATGTCGCGCCCGTAGATGTCGGAGGCATCGCCGCCTGCGTGATTGCGCTTGTCGACCCACACGGCGACATACCGAGCCTTGCCGCCCGCCGTCACGTAGCGTGTGACGGACGGGTTGTCCTGCGGGGACCTGTTGGTGCACACGGCGTAGTCGCGCCCCGTGCTGAGGTTGCGCCCGTAGATGTCGAGGTTGCCCTTGCGGTTGTCGGTCCAGACGGCCATGGCCCCGGCGATCTCCGGACCGGCCTGGCCGCCGAATTCGGTGCTCACGGGGAACGGCCTCGGAGCAGCCGCGCCGGCGGCCGGCGCGAGCAGAGCAGCCGCCGCGGCGGCTGCGACCGCCAGGACGACGAGCACGGACCGAGCCCCTGACGGCGAGTGTGACGACCTCCCGGCCATGACCGCCCCTCCTTGTCGAGCATTACTGCAGGCATCGTACCCCAACCTGGCCGCCGCGAGCCGCGCCGGACGGCGGCGAGGGCGCTGCCAGGGTGTCCTGGGGTCATGGGCGAGCACTCGGGAAGCGGACCGGGAGCCGCGGGTCGGCCTTCCCGTACGATGACGCGGGCGACCCCCTCGCGGCGTCAGGAGGAGGGCGTCGCCTCGGACCTGGCGACGATGAGGAACGCCTCGTGGATGTCCTCGTCGGAGCGCGCCGGGAAGTAGGGACCGAGCTCGCGCAGCAGGTGCGCGAGGTCCGGCTGCGCGACGAAGACGTCGTCCGGCGTCTCACCGGTCGCCGTCGCCGCCGTCGTCGCGGCGTCACGCGCCGCGACGAGCTCGGCCACGGCCCCAACGAGCGTGAACCAGGCGCTGACGTACTCCTCGGAGTAGGCGTCCCCGCCGTGCTCCGCTCCCGACGACAGCTCGCGTTCCGAGAAGTGAAGGTAGTTGAGATGGGCGCCTCGCGCCGCGAGGGCCGCCGTCTTGAGTCGCGTGAGCGCGTCGTCGAGGCTGGGAGCCGCAGGCGCGGGAGGTGCGGCCGGGACCGCCGGCCGGGTCGGCGCCGAGGCCGCAGGCGTCATGGGCGCGGGCGGAGCGTAGCCGGGCGGGCCCGTACGGGGCGCCGGCCCGAACGTCGTCGCGCCGGCGGCGGTGCGTCGCCGCACGACGACGGTGCGCGCGGCGTGGTCGCCGAGGCGCTGGCGCCGCGCACTCGCGAGGCAGGAGACGCCGGCCGGCACATAGAGCAGCCACGCTTCGGGGATGCGCACGATGTTGCGCACGAGCACCGCCGCGCCGCCGGGTCGCGAGCCGTCCGGCATCGTGACGCGCATGCGGAAGACGAGCTTGCCGACGCTGGCGCTGAAGATCGCTTCGAGCACGAAGTAGTAGACGAAGAGCCCGCCGAAGACGATGACGTTGGCCACCCAGTTCGGGAGCTGGAGTTGCGTGGTGAGGGTCTGCGCCGCCGCCGGGTCGTTCGGGTCGACCTTGCCCTGGGCGACGAGCACCAGGACGTACACCATGACCGCGATGATCAGCAGCCCGACGAGCACGACCGTGTCGACGAGCACGGCGGCGAAGCGCCAGCCGAGACTCGCGTACTCGACGTGTTCCTGTGTGGTCATCTGCTGCATGGCCGCGCCGATTGTACACGCCGGCGGCGGCGGGCGCGGGCGCGATGCGCGCCCGCCTCCGCCGTTCGTCGCCTCAGGAGCGGAGCACGGTCTCGAGCGGCTCGGTCAGCGGCGGCAGGTCGCCGCGCACCGTCTCCCAGAGAATGGCGTCGTCGATGCCGAAGTACTCGTGGACGACGACGTTGCGTACCCCCCGCATCGTGCGCCACGGGACCTCGGGGTGAGCGTCGAGGATCACGTCCGGGATCCAGCGCACGGACTCTCCCATCGTCATCAGGTTGCGGACGACGGCGTCGCGGGTGCGGGCGTCGGCCACGAAGGCGGCGAACGTCATCCCCTCCGTGTAGGCGGCGATCGCATCCAGTGCCGCGAGGATGTCGCGCACGCGGAAGCGCCAGTCGCGAAAGCGAAGCTTGGCCTGGCGCTCGTCGTAGCCCGCCTCCCGGGCGCGCGGCTCAGAAGACACGGATCGCCTCCCCGACGATCTCGTCGCGCATCTCGGGACGCAGGGCGCCCGGCGTCGCCAGGTCGATGCGCGTGTCCATGACGTCGGAGAGGAAGTCGAGGAGGCGCACGTAGGCGAAGAGGCCGACGTGCGCTTCCGGATCGAATTCCACGAGGAGGTCGACGTCGCTGTGCATCGTGGCCTGGTCGCGCGCCGTGGAGCCGAACACGGCGATGTGACGCACGTGATGCGTGCGCAGCTTCTCGCGGTTGCGGTTCAGGCGGCGGAGCGCTTCGCGGGACGTCATGCGCCTATCGTACCGGACGCTGGTGGCGCGCGTCCGCGGCCCACGGCCGCGGCGGGCTGGTGTCGCCGGCGTGCCGCCGCGCGTCTCGGGCGCTGATGCTCAGGCGAGCGACCCGCCGCGCGCCTTGCGCAGGCGGGGGAGGAAGCCCTTGCCGAGGAAGCTCTCGTCGCCGAGGGCGCAGAGCTGCGCGAACAGCGGCAGGGTGACGGTGAACGCGATGAGCTCCGGCGGCAGCCCGTCCCGCATGGCGATGTCGGTGCCGCCGATCACCGCCTGCGGCGCGTCGAGGTCGCGGAACGGCACCACGAGCTCGGAGCAGCCCGACCCGAAGGGCACCGTGACCGGGTCGGGCTCACCCCAGGCGTGATGGTGGTAGGCGCCGTGCTGCAGCACGCAGAGCTGGTCGGCGTTGACCCAGAACGTGATCGTCCGCAGGTACGCAGCCAGTCCGGGCTTGAGCGGCCCGACCATGACGTTGGCGTGTACGGGCCGGTACGTCGGCGCGTTGTCCACCCAGTCGGCCATGAGGGCGCGGCTGGCGCGCAGGCCCTCGTCTTTCCAGAGGAAGTCGACGAGGTCGTCCCGGTCCCGGTGCACGCCGAACAGGGAGCGGCCGCAGCCGCCGCAGCCGTAGTCGTCCGCGGTGAGGTGGAGCGTCTCGCCCTTCTCCCAGCGGCGATAGAAGTGGAAGAGACACGGTCCGCGGCCCCGGCCCGCCCTCGGCGCCACGAGCGGCGCGAAGGCTTGCGGCTCGGGGGCGTCGTAGAGGCCGATGAGTGGGGCGTGCAGGTCGAGTTCTCGAAGCAGACGCGAAGGATCGGGCAGGGATACCGTTTCGGCGCGCATCGGACCTCCAGGCGAAGCCGGGGACGAGACCGCGCCGATTCTACGCCTGTGTCAGAGTATCCGGAGGAGCGTCGCCGCCGGCTGCCCGAAGTCGCGCGGCGGTGCGCTCGCGCCGCCCCAGTCGATGCACAGCGTGATGCCGAGGGCGAACGCCGTGACGGCGGCGAGCGCCACGAGGACGAGGATCACGGCGGCGTGGCGGCGATAGGCGTACATGGATGGAGTGTGCCCGCCTACGAGACGACGAACCGCGCCTGGCTGCCGGTCTTGCCGGCCCTGACTTCGAGGCGGGCGTCGATGCGCTCCCGCAGTTCGCTCACGTGCGAGATGATCCCGACCAGCCGGCCGTCCTCGCCGAGACCCATGAGCGCGCCGATCGCGAGGTCGAGGGACTCGTCGTCGAGCGAGCCGAAGCCCTCGTCGACGAACACCGTCTCGAGGCGGATGCCGCCGGCGTGCGCCTGGACGACCTCGGCGAGGCCGAGAGCCAGCGAGAGCGCGGCCATGAAGGTCTCGCCGCCCGAGAGCGTGGCGACCGGCCGCGCGATGCCGGTCCAGGCGTCGTAGACCTCGAGGTTGAGGCCGGCCGCGGCCTTGCCCCCGAAGCGGCGTTCCGTGCGTTCGAGCCGGTAGCGGCCCTTGGACATGAGATGCAGGCGCTGGGAGGCAGCGACCAGCACGTCGTCGAGGAACGCGCCGAGGACGTAGCGCTGGAAGGAGAGGTGGCGCGCGTTGTCGCCGTTCGCGACATCGGAGAGACGCCCGAGCACGCGGTAGCGCGCGTCGAGCGCCTCGGCCTCGCGCCGGAGCTGGCCGAGCCGGTCGAGCTGGCGAACGGCGGTCTCTGCGGCGGCGGCGAGCTCGGCCGCGGCGGTGCGCGCGTCGCGCGCCACGTCCGCGGCCGACGTGGCCTCCGCCTCCAGGGCGCCCAGGTCCGGCGGCTCGACGCCCTCTGCCGCGTCTCGGGCAAGCCGCAGGCGCTCTGCGGTGCGCAGAGACTCCTGCTCGTGCGCGCTCACCAGGTCGCGCATCCCGCTCATCTCGCCGGGCCTGCGGCGGGCGGCGGTCCAGGCCTCCTCGGCCGGGAATCCCGCCGCGGTCAGCCGCGTGTCGAGCTCGCCGCGCGCCCGGGAGGCCTCAGCGTCGGCCTTGGCGAGTTCCTCGGCTGCCGCCGCGGCGGTCGTGGCAGCGGTCGCCGCCGCGGTCTCGGCCTTGTGCGCGAGGGTCGTCGCCTCCCGCAGGGCGGCGTCGAGCTCCGCCGCGCGCGCTTCCGCGGCGGCGACGGCCGCCGCCAGCTCCGCCGGGTCGGTGAACTCGGGAGCGGCCCTCTCGCGCTCCGCCAGACGGGCCGCCGCGGCCGCCTCCGCGCTCTCGGCCTCGCGGAGCTCGCGGTTGGCCGTGTCGCGAGCGACCGAGGCCTCGCCGGCGGCGAGGCGGAGCTCCTCGAGACGGCCGGCGGCTGGCGCCTCCTCGGCCAAGGCGGCAGGCAGGGGATGCTCGGTGGAGCCGCAGACCGGGCACGGTTGGCCGTCGCGCAGGTCGCCGGCGAGCAGCCCTGCCTGCGCCTCCCGGGTGGCGGCCTCCGCGGCGGCCAGGGCATCCCCAGCCGCCGTCCAGGCCGCCTCGAGGCGCGCCGCGGCCCGGCGCGCCGAGTCTGCCGCCGCCGCGGTCTGGCCGGCGGCCGTGCGCGCGGCGGCGAGGTCGCCGGTGGCGCCGGTGAGGCTGCGCAGGCGGAGCGCCTCGGCTGCCGCGGCCTCGCGCTCAACGGCCCGGTCCTCCTGGCCGCGCAGGACGGCTGTCGCCTTGACCGAGCTCTCGGACAGGCGCAGCCTCTCGGCCTCGGACGCAGCGGCCGTCGTGCGGCGCGACGCGGCCTCCTTCCGGGCCGCGAGCGCGCGCTCGGCGACGTCGACCACCGTCGCGGCTCGCGTGGCGGCGTCGAGCTCGTTCCTCGTGGCGGCGACCTCGTCTTCCCGCCGGGCGACCACCGTCGCGGCTTGTTCCGCTCGGGCGAGCTCCTCGAGGCGCGCGGCGGCGTCTCGGCCGTGCTGCAGCCGCTTCTGTGCCTGGTCGCGCGCGGATTCCGACGTCGAGGCGTGCGCAGCGGCTTCGCCGGCCGCCACCGAGAGCTTGGCGCAGCGCTCGGCAAGGTCGTCGGAGGAGTCGGCCTCGGCCTGTCGCAGCGCCTCGGCGCGCTGTGCCGCGACGCGTGCAGCCTCGTCGCGGAGGCCCTTGGCGGCGTCCTTCAGCGCCAGTTCGATCGCCGTATAGTGACCGGTGTCGAAGAGCGCGCGCAGGATCTGCTCGCGCTCCTTGGAGTCGGCCTCGAGCAGCTTCTGGAAGCGACCCTGGGGAAGCATGACGACCTGGCGGAACTGCTCGGAGCGAAAGCCGAGGAGCTCCTCGGCCTTCGTGCTGACCTTCGTCCAGCCGGTGGCCAGAGGCCCGCCCTCCTCGGCGGGAGATCCACCGCCGGAGTCGCGCAGCCGCCAGAGCGTCGCCGACTGGTGGTGGCTGGTCGTCCCTTCACCCTTGAGCTTGGGGCGCTGCTGCTCCGGTTCGCGCTGGATGCGATACAGGTCCTCCCCGAGCGCGAAGTCGAAGACCACACGGGTGAGCAGTTGGGGATCGGCGTGGTCGCTGCGCATGGATGCGCCGGAGCGGCCGCCTTCGCTCTCCGGTCCGCCGCTGGTGACGCCGTAGAGGGCGAAGGACATCGCGTCGAGAACGGTGGTCTTGCCGGAGCCGGTGGGGCCGGTGATGAGGAAGAAGCCGGCCCCGCGCAGGTCGGCGAAGTCGAGCGTCTGTTCGCCCGCATAGGGACCGAAGGCCTGCATCGCGACGCGGAGAGGCCTCAAGGCGCAACCTCGCGTCGCCGGCGCTCGAGCCGGTCGACGACGTCGGCGAAGGCAGAGCGGCGCTCGGCCCCGAGGTCGCCGTCCGTGGCGTACTGGAAGAAGGCCTCGAAGAGTTCGACGTCGCTCACGGAGCCGGGGCGCGGCCGGCGCGGACCGTCCACGCCCACGCGTTCGTAGGCGGGCCGCTCGATCGCGAGGGTGTTGGGGTACGCGGAGCGCAGGCGGCCGATGGGATCGAAGAGCGCCCCGTCGTCGAGAAGCGAGGCAAGAACGTAGTCGTCGCGGCGCGGGTCGGCGGGGCCACGATCGAGGAGCTCGGCGAGGGTGCCCTCGAGGCGGCGCACGTCGCGGCGCGGGGTGAGGGCGACGGTCTCGACGACGACGCGTGGGCGGCCCGCCGCCCCGGCGTCGCCGCCGGCGCTGCCGGGCGCGCCGATGTCGACGATGCTCACCGACTTGTCGTGCGCGTGCTCGGCGAACGAGTACTTGAGCAGAGAGCCCGCGTAGCGGACCGTCTCGGAGCCGCAGGCCTGCGGCCGGTGAAGGTGCCCGAGGGCGACGTAGTCGAAGGCGCCGAAGACGGCTGCGGCCACCTGCTGGGCGCCGCCGACGCTCATCGGCCGCTCGCTCTCGCTCTCGAGGCCGCCGGCGACGAAGGCGTGGGCGACGATCACGCGGCGCGCGCCCTCCGGCGTGGCGGCCAGTGCCCGCGCGACCCCGGCTGCGCTGACCGCCTGCTGGTCGTGGATCGCGGCGTCGTCGTAGGCGTGGCGGGCCTCCGCCGGGTCGGCGAAGGGAAGGGCGCTCACGTGGACGGGGCCGTGCTCGTCGTGCAGGACGATGGGCGAGGCCGCCTGCGGCAGCTCGCCGACCAGGTGCAGACCGCGCCGGCTGAGCAGGGCGGACGCGAAGCCGACCCGCGCCGCGCTGTCGTGGTTGCCGGCGATGGCGACGACCGGGACGCCGAGGCCGTCGACGATCTCCGTGAGCACGTGGTCGAGCAGGTCCACCGCCTCGGTGGGGGGCACGGCCCGGTCGTAGAGATCACCGGCCACGATGAGCGCTGCCGGCCGCACGTCGGCGACGAGCGCGACCAGTTGCCGCAGGACATGCTCCTGGTCGCGCGTGAGGTGGACGTTGTGAAAGAGCCGGCCGAGGTGCCAGTCAGCCGTGTGGATGAGCCTCATGCCGGCGAGACTACCACAGGGCCTCGGCGAAGCTGGACGCCGCGAAAAGGCCCATTGCGGGATACAATAGACCCCAGTGCGTACCTTCCGCCTCTCCAAGTCACGGATCACGGCCGGTCTGCAGTGCGGCAAGCGTCTCTGGCTCGCCGTGCATCGTCCGGAGCTCGAGGTCTACAGCGCCGACATCCGGCGCCGCTTCGCGGCGGGGCACGGTGTCGGCGAGGTCGCCCGCGCGCTCTACGGCGACGGCGTGCTGATCGGGGACGGTACGTCGCTGAGCCAGGCGCTGCGCGAGACCGAACACGCGCTCGCGCGTCCCGGCGACGTCACGCTGTACGAGGCCACCTTCAGGCACCGCGGGGTGCTCATCCGGGCGGACGTGCTCGAGCGCCGCGGCGGCCGCTGCCGGATGGTCGAGGTCAAGTCGGCGACGCGGCTCAAGGAGTATCACCTCCAGGACATCGCCATCCAGGGCTGGGTGGCGGAGGGCGCCGGCGTGCCGCTGGCCGGGCTCAGCGTCGCCGTCATCGACACGGACTACGTCTACCCCGGAGGCGAAGACTACCGCGGCCTGCTGCGCGAGATCCCCGTCGCCGATCAGGCGCGCCCGCTGATGGCGCACATCCCCGGCTGGGTGCGCGGCTTCAACGAGCTGCTGGCGGGACCGCTGCCGGCGATCCGCACCGGCCCTCAGTGCCGCCGGCCCTTCGAGTGCCCGTTCATCGGCTTCTGCGAAGGCCAGGAGGGCAAGGCGCGCTGCGCGCCCGATGAGGAGCGCGACGAGACGGGCGCGTGCGTCGTCCCTCCCGACCCTGCCCTCGGCAGGCTCGATCCCGCGGCCACGACCTTTCTCGCGACGCTGCCGTACCCGCGCCGCTACCTCGACTTCGAGACGGTGCAGTTCGCGGTGCCGATCTGGCCCGGCACGAGCCCCTTTCAGCAGGTCGTCTTCCAATGGTCGTGCCACGTGGAGGAGGCGTCCGGGGAGGTGACGCATCACGAGTTCCTCGACACCAGCGCCGAGGCCCCGATGCGCGCGGCCGCCGAGTCCCTGCTGGCGGCGGTCGGCGACCGCGGCCCCATCTTCGTGTATCACGACTTCGAGAAGTGGCGGATCATGGAGATGGCGCGCATGTTCCCCGATCTCGCTCCCGCCCTCGACGCCGTGGCGGGGCGGCTCGTGGACCTGCTGCGGCTCACGCGCGAGCACTACGAGCACCCCTCCCTGAACGGCTCGTACTCCCTCAAGGCCGTGCTTCCCACGGTCGACGCCGAGCTCGATCACGCGCTGCTCGAAGAGGTGCAGGACGGCCTCTCGGCGCAGGCGGCGTACCACGAGGCGATCGACCCCGGGACGACCGAGGAACGCCGGGCGGAGCTCCGCCGTTCGCTGCTCGAGTACTGCGCCCTCGACTCGCTGGCGCTCGTGCGCGTGGCGCGCCGGTTCTCGGCTGTGGAGGCGGCGCCGTGAACCACCTCACGGAGATCGTGATCGACGGCCGGGGCGTACCTACCCTCGCCGACATCCTCCCGGAGAAGGGCACGCTGCGTGCGCTCTTCGTGGGCGACACGCCCTCGCCGGCGAGTGTCGCGGTCGGCCACTACTTCGAGGGTCGCGCGGGCAAGGGGCTGTGGATGCGCCTCGAGGAGGCCAAGATCTTCAGCGCGCCGCCGGGCGGCTACGCCGACGACGCGCTCCTCGGCGCAGGGTTCGGTGTCACCGACCTGTGCAAGGTCCCGCGGCCCGACGGCGATGAGCCCGGCCGCGTCGAGTACGAAGTCGGCTGGGAGCGCGTCGCGGGCATCGCCCAGCGGCTGCGGCCGCGGATCCTCGTGTTCGTGTACAAGGGATCGCTGGACAAGGTGCTCGGCTACTCGTTCGGGTGGGAGCACGAGAGCGAGTACGGGTTCAACGACGACCTCATGCGGACGTTCGGGCGCCGGGTGTTCGCCGTACCGCTGCCCGGCGCGGCCTGTACGGCGCGCGAAGCACGGCGGCACATGGCCGATCTGGCGCGGTCCCTCGACGTCGAATAGGGAGACGATGAGATGAGAGTGGTGGCGTTCAACGGCAGCTCGCGCAAGGACGGCAACACGGCCATCCTCCTGCGCAGGGTCCTGGAGGAACTCGAGGCCGAGGGGATCGAGACCGAGCTGGTGCAGCTCCACAACAAGCGGTTCCGCGGCTGCACCGCCTGCCTCAAGTGCGCCGAGACGCAGGACAACCGCTGCTCCGGGCTCAAGGACGACGGGCTCAACGACTGCATCGAGAAGATGCTCGCCGCGGACGGCATCCTCATCGGCTCGCCGACGTACTACGCCAACTGCACGGCCACGACGCAGGCCCTCATGGAACGCGCCGGGTACGCCACGCGCAAGGCCGGCAACCCGCTGGCGCGCAAGGTGGGCGCCGCCGTGGTCGCCGCCAGGCGCGGCGGCGCCATCCATGCCTTCGACAGCATCAACCACTGGTTCCAGATCAACGAGATGATCGTCATCGGGTCCAGTTACTGGAACATCGGCATCGGCCTCGACGCCGGCGACGTCGAACGGGACGAGGAGGGCATGGCGACGATGACGGACCTGGGCCGCACCATGGCCTGGGCGCTCAAGAGGCTGTGCGCCTGACGCCTCCCGGGCGGCGCGCGAGCCACGACGGAATGCGCCCGGCCGCGCTCGCTCTCCCGGATTCATGCGAGGAGACGCGGAGATGAAGGTCGTGGCGTTCGATGGCAGCGCGAGTACGGACGGCAGCACCGCGATCCTGCTGAGGCGAGCAATCGCGCAGCTCGAGACCGATGGGATCGAGGCCGAGCTGCTCCGTCTCGAGAAGAACCCCCTCACCGGCTGCTGTGCATGTGGGCAGTGTGCTCACAAGATCGACGACCGTTGCTCTCTGCCCCCGGACGACGGTCTCAGGCGGTGCGCAGGGAAGATGATCGCCGCCGACGGCATCATCATCGGGTCGCCGGCCTACTCTGCCGGCTGCAGCCCCGCCACGCAGGTTCTCATGCAGCGCGCGGACCACGCGAGGCGTGCGAGTGACCCGCACCTGACGGGCAAAGTGGGCGCCGCGGTGATCAGCGGGGGTGGGGCCGGCGCCGTCCGTGCCCTGGATCGGATCAACCACTGGTTCCAGAGCAACGAGATGATCGTCGTCGAGTCAGGCTCAGGGATCGTCGGCGCAGGGCGCGACGTCGGCGCCGCGGACAACGATGAAGCGGGACTCGCCATGATGGCCACGCTGGGCCGTGCGATGGCCCGGATGCTGAAGCTGCCGGCTACCTGACGTACCTTCCGCCGGGGCCGCGCCTCACTTCGCGTGTACAGGGCCCGGCGGTCTGTCGACCACCGGGCCCTCAGCACGCGTCCCTCGTCGGCGAGCGACTGCCGCGGTCACGACTTCCCGTGTTTGATCTCGCCGATCCGGGTCGCGGGATGGTGCATCATCTTGTTCGTCCAGGCGCGCGGCGGTGCGGTCGTCCGCCGGGCGTGCGGCCACGACTCGCGCTCGTGGCGGTTCTTCTTCACCGGGCCCTTCTGCCGGCGGTCGTCCGGTCTCATGTGCCGATCTCCTGTGACGCATGCTCTCCTGGACGTCCTACCCCGCCGCGCGGCGGGGTAACAGTTGGCCGCGCGTTCGCTGCCGCCTCAGCTGTTGTTCTTGGGCAGATAGGGGACGAGCCAGCTCACGAACGCGCCTTCGCTGCGGGTCTGCGTGAAGAACGTGCCGGGCCCGGTCAGCGAGACCACGAAACCTTCGCCGGAGAAGAACAGCGATTTGAGGCCTCCGACCTTGTGCACCTCGATGGGCATCGCCTCGTGCCATGCCACGAGGTGCCCGCTGTCCACGGTGTACTGCTGCCCCGCCTGCAGGTCGACGCGCCGCAGCGCGCCGTAGGTCGCGAAGATCACCTTGCCCTGCCCGCTGCACTTGACGACGAAGAAGGACGAAGCCCCGAACGCGCCCTTGAGGCCGCCCCACTTGGTGTCGAGGTCGATCCCCATCTCGCAGGCGACGAAGCCGTCACGGTGGTAGAGCCAGGTGTCGCCCTGCTGGTCGATGTACGACATGTCGCCGGGCAGGGAGTGAGCGAGGACGATCTCGCCGCCCGTCGCCGGCGCCGTGAACGTGTTCATGAAGAACGACTCTCCGGAGAGCGAGCGCTTCAGGCCCTTGAGGATGCCGCCCTGTGTCGACGTCTCGATCTGCGTGCCTGTGGTCATGCTGAGCATCGCGCCGCCCTCGGTGCGGATCTGCTCGCCCGGCGCCATCGTCACGACGGCGACGGTGAAGGCCGGAGCGTTCTGGAACTCGATTTCCATGGGTTTCCTCCTTGGGATCCGTCGGGGCTGCTCTGCACCCCCGGCCTGGCGGCCAACGCCGGCTCACCTTACCCATCGGCTCCGGCACCGGCAAGGCTTGAGCAGGAGTCGTGTCTCGGGAGACCGTCGCGCGTCGTGACGGCCCAACGGGGCGCGTACGCCCACGTCGCGCTTTCTCCTCCCCCGCCGGAGTGGCATACTCTGCCTGACGGTCGTCCGCCTTTGTGGCGGCGGGCGCCCGCCCGGCAAACACGCGACGGGAGCTCACATGACCAGAGAGTTGTTCGCGGGGTTCTTCATCACGCTGGCGTTCGTCGCCGTCGTCCTGGTCGTGCTCTTCGGCATCTTCACCCTGGTCAGCTACCTGGCCGGGCCGGTCGGAGGGTGACGCCGGCCGCAGCGGCGCCCGGCGGCGCCGGCGCAGGCCCGTGGTCGGCGCGTTGGGGCCTCATCATCGTGCTCATCGTCACCGGCACGTCCGGGCTCGCCGCCCGGCATTTCTTCCGCTGGGACTGAAAAGGAAAGGGATTCCGCGTGGCTCGTTTCATTGAGAGGACCCGGCACGACTGGTTCAGTACGGTCTGGAAGCTCGCCCTGTTCATCGTGATCGTGCTGGTTGCCGTGAAGTGGGTTCTTCCGTGGAGGGGCTGGCTGCCGACTGCCATCATGATCTTCGCCGGGCTGTGGATGTACATCAGTCTCGTCTCGCGCAAGTCGGGCTACTTGTGCGCCAAGTGCGGCAAGGCGTTCCAGGTGCCGACGACGGTCAACTTCTTCACCACGTCGGCGATCGGCAAGAACCCCGACGGCACCTACTACAGCTACAAGAACCTGACTTGTCCCCACTGCGGCAAGCAGAGCAAGGCGCGGCTGGTCAAGCGCGTCGGCGCCGAGACCGCCAAGGGCAGCGGCAGGATGCTCAAGTAGTCATGGCGGGCCGGCCGCTCCCGCGGCGGGCCGGCCAGCCTCAGGCGCCGAGGCGCGCGGTGAGCTCCGCGAGCAGACCGCGCGCCGACTCTGTGTCAAGCGTGTAGAAACTCCACTTGCCGCGGCGCTCCTCGCGGACGAGCCCGGCCTCGCGCAGCACCTTGAGGTGGTACGAGGCCTTGGACTGCGCGAGCCCCTGCAGCGTCTGGAGCTCGCAGACACACACGCCCGCGGGCGCGTGCCCGGAGGCGTCTCCCGCCGCGGGGCGACGGCACTCCTCGGCGGCGGCGATCACCGAGAGCATGCGCAGGCGCACCGGGTCGGCGAGCGCCTTGACTCGGGCCGCCACCGCGTCGGCGCCCGGGTCCTCGCCGGCGTCGAGCGGCAGCGGCGCCACGTTCTCGGGAAGCGGGCAGCACGCGGCCGGCGCCGGGCCGGCCGTGTGGGATGCGGACGCTCGTGCGGTCATCAGGCACCTCAGCCGTCGTAGTCACGTCGACTGTACGCCACGCCGTGCGTCAGTTCAAGAAATGTTGATTTGGTCTTGACAAGGGGGCGGTGGGCAGTAGGATTCATATCAATAGTATTTGATATGAACCGGACCGGGAGGGACCATGCACGACATCACCGTCATCGAGATCCTGCGCCAGCGCGACGCTCGCCTGACGAAGGCCGCCGAGGCCATCGCCCGGCAAGCCGCCACGGCCCGCTCCGGCTGCGTACGCGCCGCCGGCGTCAAAGGGCTGCTCGGTGGGTGTGAGCGCCCGGACGGTACGCGCTGACGTAGACCACGCGTCGGGGCACGCTGTCGTGAGAGCCGGGTGGTCTCCTGTCTGCGGAGTCAGGCGCCCTTCGTGAGTCGCCGCAGGTGGTGTTCCACCACAGCGGCGAGCTCGGCGGGCGCCGCCTCGACGACGTCCATGTCCGGCAGGCTGCCGAGGAAGTCCTTGCGATAGGCCTTCTGCGTGAGCCGGTGGTCGAGCACCACGATGACGCCGGCATCGCTCTCGGTGCGGATCAGCCGACCGAATCCTTGCCGGAACTTGAGCACGGCCTCCGGCAGGTAGAACCGTTCGAACCAGCGCTCGCCGGCTTCCTCACAGGCGCGCCTGCGCGCGCGGAAGAGAGGGTCGAGGCGCGGAAACGGCAGCTTCGCGATCACCAGACAGGTGAGCGCGTCCCCGGGGAAGTCCTGTCCCGTCCACAGCGTGTCGACCCCGAGCAGGATCGTGTCCGGGTGGGTGCGGAACTCCTCCGCGAGGCTGGCTGCGCTTCCGTGCAGCCCCTGGGCGAGGACGAGGACGCCGTCGTCCTCCACGTGCTCGCCGACGACGGCTGCGACGCGGTGCATATCGCGCTTGTTGGTGAAGAGGGCGAGCGTGCGGCCGCCGGTGACCGCGGCGATACGTTTGAGGCGCTCGCCTTGCCGATCGGCCAATGCATCGGGACGCCATGCGCCTCCGGGATCGTGCTCGAGGACGAGGACGGCCTGGCGGCGGTAGTCGAACGGCGATGCGAACACCTGCTCGCGGACGTCGACGTCGCGAGCCAGCCCGGTCATGTCGCGGAAGTAGGAGAACGAGCCCGCCACCGTCAGCGTCGCGCTGGTGAGGATGCCACTGCGCAGCCGGTCCCAGAGGATCTCCCTGATGCCCGCGGCCGGCGTGACCGGCGAGCGAGTAAGCGCCCAGCGCGGCCTACCCGAGGCGGCGTGCTGGGTGCTCTCGAGCTCGGCCCACGCGACGGACTCCGGCCCGCCGCCTTCGGGCAGGTCGCCGAGCAGTCCGGCCGCCGCGCCGGCGTCGTCGGCCAGCGCCACGAGCGCGGCGCGCTCGCGGTGGTCCTCCGGCAGCGCTTCCGCGCCGGCTGCCGCGGCGGTCGCGAGTCTGGTGAGCGTCTCCGCGAGCAGACCGGCACGGACCTGGAAGAGGACGTGCTCCGGCAGGTCGCGCAGGCCCGCCGTGAGCCACACCGTGGCGTTGTACTCGCCCCCCGGCCGGCTGCCTCCGCCTGCGGGCTCTCCATCCTCGTCGGCGCCGGCGGCGGCGAGGCCGGCCACGGCCTCGCCGAGGGCCCGGCTCAGGGCGGGCGCCTCCTCCGCGGCGACGTCGCAGGCATCAGCAGCGGCCACCACCGCGCGCGCCTCGTCGGCGCCCAGCCTGCGCGCGGCGGCGCGGAGCCGCTGGGCGAGAGGCCGCTGCCGGTGCCTGCCTCCGAGGTCGCCGAGGAGCTGGTCCAGCGACCGCGCGTCGACCCTGTCACTGAACGCCTCCGTGGCCTCGTGATACAGGAGGTGCGCCTCGTCGATCACGACGTCCTCGAAGGCGGGGAGCGTCTCCCTTCCCGTGAGCAGGAGGGCGTGGTTGACGCAGACCAGGTGGGCCGCCTCGGCCCGGCTGCGCGCCAGCCGCCAGTGACATCCCCGGCGCGCGGGGCAGAAGCGCCCGAGGCACGTCGACCGGGACGAGCGCAGCTCGCGTGCGAGGTCGGCGAGCGCCGGCAGCACCAGTGTGGCGCGGTACGGCAGGGCGGAGAGGTCGACATCGCCTCGACGCGCCCGCCCCACGAGGTAGGCCAGCGCCAGGGCGCGGCCGGGATCGGGGAGCGTCTCAGACTCCGCGGCCACGGCCTCGTCCGTGCGCCGGCGGCAGAGGTAGTTCTCCCGCCCCATCAGCAGCGCCCACCGCCAGCCCGGAGGCAGCGCACCGGCGACGAGCGGCAGTTCCGTCCGCGCCAGCTGGCGCTGCAGCGCCTTGGTCTTGGTGCTCACGAGAAGCCGGCGGCCGGAGGCGGCTCCGGCGAAGGCCGCCGGCAACAGATAGCCCAGGCTCTTGCCCATGCCGGTGCCCGCCTCGAAGAGGCCGATGCCGCCGCGCCTGAAGACGTCGGCGGCGGCCTCCGCATAGTCCACCTGGCCTGGCCGCCGGCGGAAGCCGGGGAGACGGCCGGCGAGGCCTGGAGCGGCGTCCCCGTCCGCGCCGTCCCCGTGGCCATCGAGCTCGTGCCTCCAGTTGCCCGGATCGACGGGGAGGACGGCAAGGGGACCGGGCGTCTCCGGCGGCTCGTCGGCGACCAGGGGCGGAGGAGCTTCGTCGGGCGCCGCCCCGCATGCGTCCAGCAGTCGCAGCGGGGCCCACGAGATCGCCTCCAACAGCCGCCGCTCCACCTCGGCCAGGCCGGCGGCCCGCCGCGCGAGGTGGGCGAGGACCTCCGCCGTCGCCTCCGCGTCGGGCAGCGCCCGGTGAGCGCGCGTCTCCAGCCGCAGTGCCTCGGCCAGCACGGGCAGCGCGTGGCGGTCGAGCTCGGGAAAGAGCAGCAGGGCCGCCTCGAGCGTGTCGAACCACTCGTTGTCGAGCGCCGCCGTCCCGGCGCGCCGCGCGGCGGCTGCGAGGTGCTCGCGGTCGAACGCGGCGTTGTGGCCCACGAGGATCGCGTCGCCGGCGAACGCCCGCAGGTCGGCGAAGGCCTCGGCCATGTCCGGCGCGCCGGCGACGTCGGCATCCTCGATGCCCGTCAGGCGGGTGACGAAGAGCGGGATGGGCACGACGGGGTCGACCAGCGTCGTGAAGAGTTCGGTGACGGCGAGGGTCTCGTCGAGCCGCACGGCCCCGATGTCGATGATGCGGTCGTTCAGGGGATCGAGGCCGGTGGTCTCGGTGTCGATCACCACGAAGCGAGGGCGGGGGCGGGGCATGCGCCGAGAATAGCAGAGGCAGGGCGGCGCGCTCGCGCAGCCGTGCGGGGTCAGTCGGGGAGGGAGCTCCCGAGGGCGCCGGCCGCCATCGTAGCCACGAGGCCGAGGAGCTCGGCTTGGCCGTCGCCGGCCTCGCCGCCCAACGTCAACGTCAGCGTGACCTCGTCACCGCCGCAGGGCGCCGAAGAGACGATGACGTGCGCCGCACCCGTCTGGGCCGCCAGCTGGTCGCCCGGCATCAGGCCCGAGGCGCCTGCGCTCTCGCCGCGGTAGCTCGCCACGCACGAGATCGCGCCGAGCGCACGAGCCGAGACGTCCGCCGCCGCCTGCAGGACTGCGGCCGTGCCGGTCTGACGATGCAGCGTCTCGTAGCCGGTCGAGATCGTCTCGATCGCGTGGCGCAGCGTGAGCGCGTCCTGGTCGCTGCGCTTGAGCTGAGCGAAGACGGTCGCGTTGTGGAGCGCCACGGCCGCCTGCGCCGCTACGGCGTTGGCGAGCCGCATCTCCTGGCGGCTGAACTTGCGCTCGCGCTGGTGGTCGAGCACCTCGATGAGGCCGATGCTCTGCCCCTGGTGCACCATCGGCAGGATGAGCAGGCACTTGTCGCCGTCGCGGCGCATGATCGCCACCTCGGCGGGGTCGGCGTGCGGGTCGCTGACGTTCACGGTGATGCTCTCGTGGTCCTCGATCGCCCGGCGGGCCATGGGGAACTGGCTCAGCGTGTATCTCATGGTGTCCTTGCGGCGATTGCCGAGGTCGTCGTACTCCGCCTGGACCGAGACCGTGCGCGTCGCCGAGTCGTAGTCCGAGATCACGCAGAGGTGTGCGCCGAGGAGCGTCGTCATCTGCTCGGCGATCTCGCGCAGCAGCGCGGTGACGTCGAGCTGGCTGGAGACGGCGACGGCCGTGGCGACGAGCGTCTCCAGCTCGCGCTCCCGCGCGAGCCGCGCGGCCAGGTGGTTGCGACCGCCGATCAGATGAGTGAGCTCGTCGATGTCCTCCTGCTTGATGCGGCGGTGTCCCCCCGCCGTGCGCGTGCAGGGCAGGAACCCGGAGGCGGTCCAGCGGCGGATCGTGTGCGGCGAGACGCCGAGGCGCCGCGCCGCGTACTGCACGCTGAGATACATGCACAAACCGTAGCGGCCGTGCGCATCAGCGTCAACTTGTGCGAACTTCGGCAAGATCGGCTGTGCGAAGTTCTCGAAGCAGGCAGCGAGGACGAAGTCCCAGTAAATGGCACCCTTCTACGGTAGAGCGACGGTTGCCGGCAATGAGGGTTTTGTCGCCGCCTGACCAGAGCCGGGTGGAGGACTGTGCGGCCGCGCTCAGCGGCCGGCGAGCGCCGCTGTGGCGGCGGCGATGAAGTCGAGCAGCTCGATCTGGCCCTCGCTCGGCGGGCGCGGGAGCGTGACGGCGAGGGTGAGGTCGGTGCTCCCCGAGGGGTCGCGCGCGACGACGAGGTTGGCGTTGGTGCCGCGTTCGTCGCCGGCGGCCTGGCGAGCGGCGATCTGGCCGGCGCCGAACGCGCCGGCGCTCTCGCCGCCCATGCTGGCTACGCAGGAAATCGCTCCGAGGGCCTCGCACACCGCCCGGGAGACCGTCGCGAGCACGTCCGCTTTGCGCGCTCCCTCGCGAAGCTCCGGCACGTACGTGGTGAGACGCGAGAGCGCTTCCCGCAGGTTGACGACGTCCTCTTCGCTGCGCCTGCGCTCGGCGAAGAGCTTGGCGTTCTGGATCGCGACCGCCGCCTGACCGGCGATCGCCCCAGCGAGGCGCAACTGCTGACGCGAGAACTGTCGCGACCGCTTCTGGTCGACGACCTCGAGGAGGCCGATGCTGCGACCCTGCACGAGCAGCGGCACCATGAGGAGGCTGCGGTCGCCCTCCCGCCGCAGCTCCGCGACCTCGGCGGGATCGGCCTGCGGGTCGTCGACATTGACCACGGCGGCCGTCTGCTCGGTGAGCACCCTCTTCGTGAGCGGGAAGTCGCGCAGGCGGTAGGGGCTGGCGTCGGGGAGGCGCTGCCCCGCGTGGTCGTACTCGGCCAGCGTATGCGTCGCGTCCGTCGACGGGTCGTAGTCGGAGATGGCGCAGAAATGGCAGTCGAGCAGGCTCGTCATGCGCATCGCGATCTCGAGCAGCAACTCGGTGAGGTCGAGCTTCACCGCCAGCGCCACGGAGGTGTTGATGAGCACATCGACCTCGCGCTCGCGGGCCGCCTGGGCGGCGAGGTGGTTGCTGCCCCCGATCGCCTTGGCGAGGTCGTCGATGTCGTGCTCGTCGATGCGTCGATGGCCGCCGGCCGTACGTGCGCACGGCAGGAAGCCGGTGGCCGTCCAGCGGCGGATGGTGACCGGCGAGACGCCCAGCCGGCGCGCCGCCTGTTGCACGCTCAGGAGCATGGCCAGAACCTAGCGGCTGCTCGAGGGCAAGTCAACAACGAGTAAGTTTGGCTTCGTGTGCCGGACAAGTTCGATGGGAAATGTTCGCTGGAAAAGCCGAGGTTATGCTGCCAAGCTTGCACTGGTTTAGTGGACGATGGTACGCGAGCTGCGGAGGGACCCGCGGCGCGCTTCCGGAAGGAGGGCTCTCCATGCGCATGCTGCAGCTGGGCGTCGGGGCGGTGGGGGAAGTGACGGCGCGGGTGGCCGCCGCAGAGCCGGCGGTCGAGAAGGTCATCCTGGCCGACGTCGACGAGCGCCGCCTCCGCGAGGTGGCGGGCAAGCTCCCTGCCGGCAAGGCCGAGACGCGTGTCGTCGACGCCGGTGACCACGATGCGCTGGTCGCCGCCGCGGGCGAGGCCGACCTCGTGCTCAACGCGCTGGCGACCGCCTGGGACGTCCCGGTCATGGAGGCTTGCCTGGACGCCCGCCGGCACTACCTCGACATGGGCACCGGCGGGCCGCGTGAGATCACCGGAACGGCCGACCTGGACGAGCAGTTCGCGCTGCACGACGAGTTCGCGAAGCGCGACCGCGCGGCGCTCATCTCGTTCGGCATCGACCCGGGCGTGAGCGACGTGTTCGCCCGGGCGCTCTACGACCAGTTCGACACGCTGGAGAAGCTGCTGGTGCTCGACGGTGACAACGCCACCGTCGAGGGCTACGAGCTCGCCTGCTCGTTCTCGGTCGAGACCATGATCGAGGAGTGCCTGCTCCCGCCCACCGTCTTCCGGGATGGGCGGGAGGACCGCAACGAGGCGCTCTCGGTGTTCCTGGACTTCGCCTTCCCGGAGCCGGTCGGCGAACTCACGCTGTGCAACGTCGACCACGAGGAATCGCAGCTCATGCCGATGTTCCTCGCCGGCAAAGGGTTGCGCGACGCGACCTTCTTCATCGCACTGGACCCCCGTTTCGTCGACACCCTGCGCGCGTTCAAGGCGCTTGGGCTGAACCGTCGCGACCCCGTGGAGTTCGAGGGCGCGACGTTCTCGCCCATCCGGTTCGTCGCGTCGCGCTTCCCGCGGCCCGTCGACCTGGGTGGGAAGATCCACGGAGAGGTCTGTGTCGGCACCCTCGCCGAGGGGACCATCGCCGGTCGTCCGGTCCGCCGCTTCCTGTACCAGGTCACGTCGCACGACGAGGCGTGGACGGACAGAGGGGTCCAGGGGACGGCCTGGCAGACGGGAGCGTCGGCGGCGTGCGCCGTCAGGCAGTTCGCACGCGGCGAGATCGCGCTGCGCGGCGTGGTTGCACCGGAGCAACTCGACCCCGCGGCGTTCATGGTCGAGATGGGCCGCGTCGGCTTGTCGGTCGGCTGCGTGGACCTGCCCACTGCCTGAGACTCCGGGAGGCGTGCGGGAGCCCCGCAGGGCGCGAGCGCCCCTCGCCGCCGCTCAGATAGCATGAGGCCGTGGCCGGCCGTCTGACACAGTCCGTGCGAGACCTGAGGGGAATGCCCGACCAGTTCTGGGTGCTCACGCTCGGCATCTTCATCTACGTGGGGGCGGCTGCGCTCGCCTTCCCGTTCGAAGCGATCTACCTGCGCCGCTATCTGGGGACCTCGATGACCATGATCGGCGTGGTCTTCGGGCTGGTACCGCTCGCCGTCATGCCGCTGCAGTTCTGGGGCGGCCAGCTCACCGACCGGATCGGGCGGCGGGTGGTGATCATGCTCTCCGTGCTCGTCGGCGTCGTGTGGTTCGTGGGCTTCGCCTACGTTACGGAGGTCTGGCAGGTCGCGGCGCTCGTCGCCCTGGAGAGCGCTCTGGGCTGGCCGTTGTTCCAGACCGCCAGCAACGCGATGGTCGCCGACCTCCTGCCTCCCGATCGCCGTCAGCAGGGATTCGGCGTCACCCGCGTCGCCATGAATCTGGGTGTCGTCGTCGGACCGGCGCTGGCCGGCCTGGCCCTGGGCTGGGGAGCGACCTTCAGGGAGTTGTTCCTGGCCGCCGCCGCGGGATGCGTGCTCATGGTCGTGCTCATGGCCGTCTGGATCCGCGAGAGCAGGCCTGCCAGCGCGATGCTGCGGGTCAAGCACGTCGACGCGAAGGGCCGCAGCGGCTACTGGCGTGTCTTCCACGACAGGGTCTTCATCATCTTCTGCCTGGTCGCCGTGCTTCCGGTCTTCTGCTTCGGCAACTTCGGTTCCATCTACGCGGTTTACATCACCACCTTCCTCGGCGTCTCGAACAGTGAGTGGGGGTACCTGCTGGCGCTCAACGCCGGGATCGTCGCGGTCGTCCAGTACCCTCTCGTGAGCGCCCTCCGCTTTCGCAACCGCATGGTGCTGCTCGCGGCCGCGAGCGCCCTGCTCGCCCTGGGACTCGGCGGATCGGCGTTCGCCGGTCCGCTCTGGTCGCTGGTCATCCTCATCACCGTGCTGAGCGTGGGGGAGATGCTGCTTTCTCCGGTGGCGGCGGCGGAGGTCGCGGATCTCGCTCCGGAGGCCGTTCGCGGCCGCTACATGGGCGTGTGGACGGTGGTGTGGAACGGCGGCGCGGCTCTGGGGCCGGCGTTCGGCGGCTGGGCGATGGACACGTTCGGTGGCCGCCAGGCCTTCGTGGCGCTGCTCGTCATCGGGCTGGCCGGCGCCGTGCTGTTCCTCACGCTCGCGCCCGGGTGGAGACGGCGGAGGACTGAGATGACGGCGGCCCGGGCGCCGGCCTAGCCGGCGCCCGGGCCTGCCCGCCGGTCCTAGAGCGACAGTGCGTCCTGCAGGTCGCGGGCGTGCTCCTCCTCGACGATCAGGATGTCTTCGAGAGCGCGACGGAGACCGTACTCCTGCAGCGCCTCGGCCTGGGCTATGCGTTCGCGGTAGCGGGCGATCGCGTCCAGCTCCCCGTCGAGGTCCTGCTCGAGCATCACCTTCGAATCCGGTGAGATGAGCGCCTGCGCGACGTCGACGCCCGGCACACCGCCGAGAAAGTCGATCTGGTCGGCAAGGGAAATGGCGTGCCCGTGCTCCTCGTTCGAGTGTACGACGAGCTCGGCCTTGATGGCGTCGTACTGTGGACCCGTCATGGCAGCCGCGTGCTGGACGTACTGCACCAGCGCCTGGAACTCTTTGGCCAGGTCTTTGTTGAGCTCGTCGATGAGCTGGGCGCGGGTCAGCTCGCGAGGGACGGAGCGCTCCATGTCGGCCGCCGTGCGCGGCTTCTTCGCGGCGGTCTTGGCGGCAGGCTTCTTGGCGGCAGGCTTCTTGGCGGATGGTTTGGCCACGGCTTCTCCTCTCGTCGTACCAGTGACGGGCCGCGACACGTCGCGCGGCCGATGGGAAGACAGTATCGCAGAGCAACGGCGCCGCCCGCCGGGCGTCAGGGCCCGGCGGGCGGCGCCTTCGTCACTCCGCCGGGGCCGGGGCCGGCAGCGGCGACAGGTAGTCCTCATCGTCCTGGGCGTAGGCGCTCGCGGGACGCAGGCGGTCGAACGCGAGGTAGAGCACGGGGACGAGGATGAGCGTGAGGAACGTCGAGGTGAAGAGCCCTCCGATGACGACCACCGCCAGCGGGGTCGACAGGAAGCCGCCCTTGCCGCCGATGCCGAGCGCCATCGGGGTGAGCGCGAGGATCGTCGCGACGGCCGTCATGAGGATCGGCCGCAGGCGCCGCCGGCCGCCTTCGATGACGGCGGTGCGCGCATCCATGCCCTTGCGGCGGAACTGCTCCACCAGGTCGAGCAGCACGATCGCGTTGGTGACGACGATGCCGATCAGCATGAGCAGACCGACGAGACTCGGCATGCCGAGGCTGGTGCCGGTGATCACGAGAGCCAGCATCGCGCCGACGGCGGCGAACGGGATGCTCACCAGGAGGATCAGCGGGTTGAGCAGGCTGCGGAACGTCGCCACCATGATGATGTAGACGAGCAGGATGGCGACCAGCATCGCGATGCCGAGGGTGCGGAACACGTCGTTGGTCATTTCCGTGGCGCCGGCCAGTTCCCAGGTGGCGCCCTCGGGCAGCTGCATGTCGGCGAGGGCGTCGTTGACGGCCGTGGAGGCGGCGCCGATGTTGTTGTTGACCGCCGTCGCCGTGATGCTCGCCGTACGGGAGCCGTCGACGTGGGTCACCTGGACCGGCGCCTTCACCTCGACGACCTTCGCGATGTCGCCGAGCGGCACCATGCCGCCGGTGCCGGCCACCGGGAGCTTGGTGAGCACCTGGCTGACGGCCCCGGGCAGCGGCGGCACGACGATCTCGCCGACCGTGAGCTGGGCGGGCAGCGTGCCGACAGTGGTCGGCACGGTACCGATCGGGTAGCCGTTGAGCACCAGTGTCGTGTACTGGCTGAGCGTCGTCGGCGTCACTCCGGCAGCGGCCGCCTTCTCCTGGTCGACGACGATCGTCGCCGACGGACGGCCCTCGCTGAGGTTCGAGGTGACGTCGGCAAGCCCCTCGACCGTCTTCACCTCGGCCAGCACGATGTCGTTGGCCTCCTTGAGCACGGCGGGGTCGCTGGCCGACACGCGGACTTCCATGAGCGACATGCCGCCCATGGACGAGGAGGAGTCGTCGCCGGTCACGCTGATGGTGCCGGCGCCGGTCAGCCCCGACACGCCCTCGCGGACGTGATCCATGATCGCGTTCTTGTCCGCGTCGGGATCGGTCGCGATCGAGAAGGTGGCCTGGCTCGACGAAGCGTTGGTGCCTCCGCCGGCGCCGAAGAGGCTGCCGGTGCTGCCGGCGGTGACCTGGTAGATCTCGACGCCCGATGTGTCCTTGAGGACGGCCTCGACCTTGGCGGCAGCCGCCATGGTCGCGTCCAGGCTCGTGCCGGGGTCGAGGGTCTGGGTGATGGTCATGGTGGGCTGCTCGGAGCTGTCGAAGAGGTTGGTCTTCAGCAGCGGGGTCAGCATCATCGTGCCGACGAAGATCGCCGCTGCGAGGACGAGCGTGATCGCCTTGTGGTCCAGGGCGAGCCGGAGCGCCGGCAGGTAGGCGTTCTGCAGGTGTGTCAGCTCCTTCTCATCGCGGTGGCCGACCTGGCGCTTCGAGAGCAGCCAGGTGGAGGCGACCGGGACCACGATCAGGGCGACGGCCAGGCTGCAGAGCAGCGCGAACGTCACCGTGAGCGCGAACGGCCGGAAGAACTCCGAGGCGAGCCCGTGCACCAGGCCCAGCGGCAGGAACACGGCGACGGTGGTCAGCGTGCTCGCCGTGATCGCCCCGGCCACCTCGCGGGTCCCCGTGTAGGCGGCGCGCCGGATGCTGTCGCCCTCCTGCAGATGCCGGTACGTGTTCTCGATGACGACGATCGAGTCGTCGATGACGCGGCCGATGGCGATGGTGAGGCCGCCCAGCGTGAGCATGTTCAAGGACTCGCCGCGGGACCCCAGGATGATCAGCGCCCCGATCACGCTGAGGGGGATCGAGAGCCCGGCGATGACCGTGGAGCGCCAGCTGCGCAGGAAGGCCCAGATGACGACCACGGCGAAGAGCGCGCCGAGGAGGCCCTCTCGCCAGAGCGCCGAGATGCTCTCCTCGATGAAGACCGACTGGTCGACGACCGTGTTGATCGTCGTCTCGCCGCCGAGGTCCCGCGAGATGGCGGGGAGTTCGTCGGCCACGGCGGCGGCGATGTCGACGGTGTTGCCGCTGGCGGCCTTGCTGACGGAGATGCCGATCGAGGCCTCACCGTTGGTACGGGTGATCGCTGTGAGCGGCGCCGGAGCGATCTTGACCGTGGCCACGTCGCCGAGGCGGATGGGCGCCTGCGCGGCGTCAGGCGTCGGCAGCACGACGTCCGCGATCGCCTTCTCCGTCTCCGCCTTGGCGCTCACGGTGATGGGGTAGACGATGCTGCCTGAGGTGACGCTGCCGGCGCCGGTCGTCACGTTCGCCTGCGTGATCGCGGTCATGATCTGCTCGGGCGTGACGCCGAGCGCGGCGACCTGCTCGGGCTTCAGCTGGATGTTCAGCTGCGTCTGCTGCACGCCGGAGAGGGTCACCGCCTGCACGCCCTCGATGGACTGGAGGCGAGGCACGACGCGCGTGCTGAGGAGCGTCGCCAGCTGCTCCGAAGGCAGCGACGAGGACACCGCCAGCTGCACGACCGGCATGCTGCCGAAGTTGAGCACCGCGATCTCCGGCGCCAGGGCGGTGGCGGGCAGCATGGGCTGCACGCCCGATACCGCCTGCTGCACTTCGGATTCCTTGGCGTTCATGTCCGTGCCGAACTCGTACTGGACGGTGATGATGCTCAGGCCGTCGTTCGAGAACGAGTCGTACTCCTTGACGCCGCTCGAGGTCTTGATCGCCTGCTCGAGCGGCGTCGTGATGGCGCGCTCCACGTCGGCCGGCGAGGAGCCCTGGTCGACGGTCAGCACCGTGAGGTAGGGGAAGGTGAGATCGGGGATGAGCTCCTGTTTGAGCGCCGGGATCGCGAACGCCCCGACCAGGAGGACGGCGAGGACGGCCAGGCCGACGATGGAACGGTTGCGCAAGGAGATCTTGGTCAGCCAGCTCAAAAGGTGCCTCCGTCGTTCGGGATGTCATCTCCGTCTGGGGCGACCGCGGCCGGCATCGCCGCCCGCCGGGCCTGCCAGCGGGCCATCAGCCCGGGGATCTCCGCCTGGAGGAATCCGAGGAAGTCGCGCAGCTCGTGCAGCAGCGCGTAGTTGGACTGCGACTGGTCCTTGTCGGCGACGAGTGCGAGGGAACGGTCGACGAGTCGCTGGAGGACCTGGATATGGTCGACCTGGAGCACGTTCTCGAGCTTGCCGGGCCGCGAGCGGTAGGAGTCGCCGCGCCGCCCCGGCTCGCTCACGCGCTCGACCATCTCGAGCTGAAGGAGGGAGCGGGCGGCCGTGCTCACGGCCGCCTTGCTCACGCCGAGGGCCTGAGCGATCTCGGTGAGGGACTGGACGGGCGGGTCGGCGAGGAGGAGCCAGGCCGCGATGCGTCCGTCCATCCTCGTGCGGCCCATCTCCTCGAAGAGGAGGCCGAACTCCTCGGCCAGCAGCCGCTGTCGCCGGATTCTCTCGCCCTCGTCCACGCTCGCCTCCGCCGCCGGATACACAACGTCAACGACGTAAACTACAGAGTGAACGCCGGCTCGGCAAGCCGCGCCGGTGGTCTCTGCCACGGGCTGTGCCCGTACGGGTTCCGGTCGGCCGTCTCAGCCGACGCCGGCGAGGTCGGCGAGCCGGTCGGCGGCCGCGGTCACTCGGTCGCGCACCGTGAGCTCGGCGAGCCAGCGGGCAGGAATGCCCGATTCGCCAGAGAGGGCGCCTGCGAGGGCGCCGGCGACGGCTCCGGCGGCGGTGGCGTCGTTGCCCATGTTCACGGCCATCGTCACGGCGTGCTCGAAATCGGCGCCATGCAGCACCGTCCACAGGCCGATCTGCAGCGTGTCGCGGACGAACGAAGAGCTCACGATCTCCTCGACCTCGGCGGCCGCGGTCTCGCGCAGGACGCCGCTGACCCGCTTGTCTTCTTCATCGAAGGTGTGGGCGATCGCCGGCACCTCGCTGCGGAGGTCGCCGTGAAGCGCCGCCGCGATGAGATCGTTGAAGGCGGCGCACGACCAGCCGGCGAGCTGGTCGAAGTGGGTCAGCATCGACTCGCGGTGCGACACTTCATGCCGGGTGGAGGCGTCGCCCGCGTACAGAAGCCCCACCGGCGCGCACCGGATGAGGCTGCCGTTGCCCGCCGTCGGCCCGCCCAGGACCTCGAACGCGCGCCGCGAGGCGACGTCCCAGTGCGTCCCGGAGCGGTAGCTGATCAGGGCGGCGCGCACCGTGAGGCTCACATGCCGGGGCTGGCTCTCGAGCCAGGCGCTGTAGCGCGCCATGATGTCTTCGGGTTCGAACCCGCGGTTGTCTGCGAGGCTCTCCGCGAGGCGGAGCATCATCTCGGTCGCGTCAGTGATCTCGCCGGGCGCCACGTCGTAGACGCCGCCGCCGATCATGTCGGTGATGACGCCGTACTTCTCGACGATCTGCTCGGCGGTGAGGAACTCGGCCGGAGCGCCCAGCGCCTCGCCGGCGGCGAGACCGAGAAGCGCGCCGCGGTAGCGGTCGCGGAGGACCTCGGGCGGCGGGGAGCTCACGAAAGCAGGTCCCGCGCGAGGCGCTCGAAGAACAGTGCCTGGTACGTCACGTCCTCGACGAGGATGCGTTCGTCCGGCTGGTGGTCGCGGCCGCCGTCCATGGCGTGGAAGCTCTCGGCCACGAACGGCGCGAACCCGTAGGCGGTGCAGTCCGGGAACGCCTCGCGCACCCAGCGCGAGTCGGTGAAGCTCCCTGAGCACATCGGCGCGAGGACGGCGTCCGGGACGTCACGGCGCAGTACCCGCTCGATGCTCTCACTGAGGGCGGTCGGCTCCGGCGACGCGTTCGGCGTGGTCACGTCGACCCACTCGAACTCCCACTCGACGCCGAGGGGGTCGAGGAGGCTCGCGACGTAGTCGCGCACGTCGTCCGTCGTCATCTCCGGAAGGATGCGGCAGTCGATGCACGCCTCGGCGCGTGTGGGGATGACGTTCACCGCCGCGCCGGCCGCGAGCACCGTAGGAGTGAGCGTGGCGCCGAGGAGCGGCTCGACCAGCCCGGCCACGACCGGGTCGAGCCGGCGCAGCTCGGCGCCGGCCGCGCGCGCCGTGCCGGGGTCCTTGAGGCGCGTGCGCAACCCGACGCCGGGTACGAGGACGTCGATGAACCTCGCCGTCGTGCCCGAGACGATCGCCGGCGGGTCGGCGAGGCCGAGCGCCGTGACGGCGCGGGCGAGATCGATCACGGCGCTGCGCTCCTTCTCGGGCACGGACCCGTGTCCGCCGCGCCCGCGGGTGCGGATGCGGAACTGGGCAAAGGCCTTCTCGCCGACGGCGAGCAGGAACACCTTGTGGCCGTCGACCGGCAGCCAGAGCCCACCAGGACCCTCGTTGATGAAGAAGTCTGCGCGCAGCGCGTCGGGCCGGTGCTCGCACAGCCACTGCACGCCGCAGAACTCGCCGTCCTCCTCGTCGGCCGTGGCCGCGAACTTGACGGTGCCGGCGAAGCCGGCGCCCGAACGCTTGAGCCGGGCGAGGGCGACCGCCTCGGCGGCCACCTGGTTCTTCATGTCGGTGGCGCCGCAACCCCATACGTAGCCGTCCTTCACGACGGCGGCGAACGGCGGCACGCTCCACTCGCCAGCGTCCGCCGGGACGACGTCGAGGTGGCCCATCATGGTCAGGGTGCGACCGGGGCGGTCGCCGTCGAGACGGGCGACGAGGCTCTGCCGGTCTGGCCGCTCGCCGGTCAGCTCACTGTCGATGCCGGCGCCGGCCAGGTACTCCTGCACGACGAGGGCGGCGGCGGTCTCGTTGCCGTTGCTCGTGTCGACGCGCAGGAGCGCGGTGAAGAGCCCGACCACCTCATCCTCGAGCAGCCGCCAGGCGTACTCATCCAGGCCGTACCGGACCACGGTCACCATCCTTGCGCAGGGAGTTGGAACGAGCTTCCGCAGGGCCATGATAGCCGTCCGTACTTCGGCCTGCGAACCCCTGCTGGCCTGCTCGCGATGACGCAGCCATCGTGGCGAGCGACTACGACGAGGGGCGGGCGCGCGAGGTGGTCTCCAGCTACGGTGGCGGCAAGGCGACCGCAGGCTTCGTCGACGCGCGCATGCCGGCGTGGGAAGACATCTTCTGGCCCGGCGTGCTCGCGCCGAGCCGGGAGGCTCCGTCAGCCGAGCTCGAGCTGAGCCTGCGAGGGCTTCATCTCGACGCCCAGCAGGTGGGCCATGCGCCGTGCGTTCTGCATCCCCCAGTCCTCGTAGTTGTTGTTGAAGAGGACGTGTATGGCCTGCGTCTGACGCGCGAGCTCCCCGACGCGCGGGACCCATTCCTCCAGTTCGGCGTCGGTGTACAGGTACTTGAAGCGGTCGGAGGCGACCCGCGTCTTCGCGTCCCAGGTGTCGGCGTTGCGGCCGTGCAGGCGGACGATGGCGAGCGGAGCGGTGGCGACCGCAGTCGCGGGCGTGCTGGACACGAAGCCCTGAGGCTCGTCGACGCTGACGTACGCGAGCCCCAGCTCCTCGAGGAGGCCGAGCGTGGTCTCCGAGGACTCCGCGTCCATCCATCCTCCGCCGCGGAACTCGACGGCGAGAGGCCAGCCCGGAAGACGCTCGGGAAGGGCGCGCAGGTACTCGTTGTGCTCGCTCGAGCGGACGAACCACGGCGGGAACTGGAAGAGCACGGCGCCGAGCTTGCCGGCGGCCGCGAGCGGCTCGAGCGCCTCGCGATGAAGGTCCCACAGTCGTTGCAGCTGGGTGGCGCTGACGTCCCGGATGTAGAGGTTCTTCTTCTGGCGGGTCTCGGCGGGAAGCGCCTCCCGCAGCCAGCCGGGGAGGCGGTCGACCCGCACTGGATGATGCGTGAGCAGACCGAACGCCTTGACGTTGAAGACGAAGTCGTCCGGCGTGCGCGCCGCCCAAAGCACGCTGTTCCGCGCGGATGGCGGCGCGTAGTACGTCGAGTCGACCTCCACGATGCCGAACTGCCCCGCGTAGTAGCGGAGCCGCGCCTCAGCGCTCGTCACGCCCGGCGGGTAGAAGCGCCCGCAGGCGATCAGGGTCGGGTCCGTCCAGGAGCAGCTGCCGACGAGGATGCGCGCAGTCAAGGTGCCCTCCGGGTCGCGGTGGGTGTGAGGTGCAACAACGTTGTACCACCCTTGCGCGCAGGCATATACTGCCGATAGCGATTCAGTCGGCGCCACGGTCTCTGCAGACCACGGCCTCGAGCTTCAGGAGGCAGATGAAGGGGGCGCCGCCGATGGGCGGGCTATGCAGATCACGGCTCGCCCATCGTCATGCCAGGCGGCGGCACGGCTGTCCGGGCTCGCGTTGACCACACCGGGCGGCACCGCCTATACTCGCAATCCCTCAGTGTCGGAATGGCGGAATTGGTAGACGCGCTAGGTTGAGGGCCTAGTGAGGGTATAACCTCATGGGGGTTCAAGTCCCCCTTCCGACACCACTCTCTCCCTCGTCTCGCTCGCCACCGGTGGCGTACGTTCGGCCGCGGGCCGAGGGACTCGCCTCCGTGTCCGCGGGCCCGCATTCGGGGCGTGTGCGCCGTGCCTACAGGTTCCTCCAGAGGGGCAGGCCGGTGACCGTGTCAAGCTCTCGCTCGAGCGGCTCGCCGACCAGCTCCTGCAAGATCAGCTCGCAGGCGAACAGGACGCACCCGGGCGCCACGTGCCCGCCGACGCAGACCCCGTCGTGATCGGCCAGCACCGCGTGCGCGTGCACGGCCATCGCGCCGTCGCGTCGCGAGACGTTGCCGAGAAGACCGACGAGCTCGACCGGTCGATCGACGTCGAACTCGCCGTACTCGTGCGTCGTCTGGTCGTAGAAGGCGAGGCGGGCTCGCTGCAGGGCGCCGATGGCCCGCAGCTCCGCCGCCTCCATGCCGTGCGCTCCCGCGGCGGCGGCGATCTCCTCGAGCAGGTCGCCGCCGTGCTCGAGTCGGGCGACGACGCGGCGCCCCCGCGCGTATTCTCGTGCTCCCATGACGGCGTCCTCCCTGATCGCGTCGGCCGGCCGGATGCCGGCTTCCCGGCGCCGAGTGTACAACCCCGGGCGGCGGCACGGCCGTGGGGCGCCGAGGCCCCTCGTGTAGCGCCTCATCCGGGAGGGTATGAGCACCTCGGGTCGTGAGATAGGCCTGTTCAGACGATCACGGAGGCACCATGAGCGAGACGCGCAATCTTCGTCATCCGGAACCGGATGACGTGCAGCAGTGGCGCGCAGACTTCGACGAGCTCGAACTGCGCATGGACGCGCTTCGGCAGGCGTTCACCGATGGCGTCCGGTCGTTCACCATGACGGACGAGATCGTCGAGCGCATCCACGCGCGCTTCGACGACGTCGGCGAGCAGGTACACCAGATGCATTGCACCTACCCGTTCGGCGGCTGGCCGGGGCAGGAGGCGTGCCGGTTCGAACCGCCGGCGGCGTACGAGAGCGACGCCCGGCCTTGACCGCACCCCTGTGACCTGCACATGACGCACGCGGACCGACGAGTCAGCACGGAGCTGCGCGGCGACGTCTGCGTGATCCACTGCGGCGGCGTCGTCGGCGAGCGCCTCGCCGAGGACCTGCCCGATGAGGTGGTCCGTTGTCTGGAGACGGGCGCCGCGGAGGTGGTCGTCGACCTGGATCCCTGGGAGCCGATGGACGACCAGGGGCTCGGGGCGCTGCAGAACGCCTCTCAGGCGTTCCGGGAGGCCGGCGGCGAACTCGTGGTGGCCGTGGAGGAGCCCGAGGCCCGCGAATCGCTGGCCGGCGCCGGGCTCATGCGCTCCGTGCCGTCGGCGCCCGGCCCGCCGCAGGGCGAGCGCGGCGCGCCGGCTCGCCGCGACGACCACCCGCGATGGGAGCACGAGTTCGCGTTCCCCGCGACGCCGAGGCAGCTGCGCGCGGCGCGGCGTCGCGTCGCGGCTTTCGCCGAGGTGGCCGGCATGGAGGGCTCGGACCTCTTCGAGCTCAACGTAGCCGTCGCCGAGGCGCTCGCCAACGCCGTCGTGCACGGCTCTCCGCACGGGTCCGACGACGACGTGCACGTGCGTTTCTTCTGCTACGAGGACGAGGTCGCGGTTGAGGTCGTCGACAGCGGCGGCGGGATGGACACATCACCGATCTGTGCGCCGCCGCCCGCCGCGACCAGCGGCCGCGGCATCCACTTCATGCGCGCGCTGGCCGACGCGGTCCAGTACTCGTGCGGACCTCTCGGCACCAGGGTGCTGCTGGTGAAGCAGCGATCGTGACGGGCGACGGGGGTCGGCGGGGACCGGGCGGCGACCGGCCCGCGACCACTCGGACTGGCCCCGGTCGCGGCGCCGCCGGACCCGGGAGCGAGCGGCGCTTCTACCGTGTGGCGTAGAATCGCGGCATGGCCGACCCTCACCTCCACGACCGGCTCTTCCTGCTCGACGGCAGCAGCCTGGCGTTTCGCGCCTTCTTCGCGCTGCCCGAATCCATCGCCACCCAGGCCGGGCAGCCGACCAACGCGCTCTTCGGCCTCAGTCAGATGCTGCTCAAGATCGTCTCCGAGTACCGTCCCTCTAACATCGTCGTTGCCTGGGACGCTCGCGAGAAGACCTTCCGCGACGAGCTGTACGAGCAGTACAAGGCGCAGCGCCCGCACATGCCCGAGGCTCTCTCCGCGCAGTGGGGCCTGCTGCCCGAGCTCATGGACGGCTTTGGGATCGCCAATCTGGTGAAGCCGGGCTACGAAGCCGACGACATCCTCGGCACCCTGGCCGAGGAGGCCAAGCGGCAGGGCATCGGCTCCATCGTCGTCACCGGCGATCGCGACGCCATGCAGGTCGTCGACGAGGACATCTGGGTGATGAGCACGGGCCGCGGCGTCACGGACGTCAAGATCTACACGCCGGCGGCCGTGGTGGAACGCTTCGGAGTGACGCCGGCGCAGATCCCCGACTACATCGGCCTCAAGGGCGACTCGTCGGACAACATCCCGGGCGTGCCCGGCATCGGCGAGAAGACGGCCGCCCAGCTGCTGCAGCAGTTCGGCTCCGTCGACGAGCTGTACGCGCGCCTCGACGAGGTCAAGTCCGAGAAGCGGCGCGCCGTGCTGCGTGAGCACGAGGACGCCGCGAGGCTCTCGTTGCAGTTGGCGACGATGGTCCTCGACGTGCCTCTGGAACACGACCTCGTCGAGCTCGTCACCCGCGGCGGCTACCGGCTGCCGGTGGAGGGGGTCGACGCCGTCTTCGAGCGCTTCGAGTTCCGCAACCTCAAGCGGCGTCTGCGCGAGATCGCCGGTGCGGAAGCGCCGGCGCCGGCGCCCATGGCCGCAGCGCCGGGCGGCCCGCTCGTGCGGCTCGCCGCCGAGCCGGATGTCGGCCCCGTCGCGGCGCTGCTCGAGAAGGGCGAGGCCGCAGTGGCGTTCGAACGGCGGGAGGACGGCGACGGCCTTGCGGTCGCCGCTCACGCCGGCGGCGACGTCTGTCTCGTAGCGCCTGCGGATGCCGGCCGCGTGTCGGCGCTGTGGCTGCTGGCCGGGCACGCCGTCGTGCACGACGCCAAGGCGCAGTCCGGCTTCGTCCACGCCCCGGTCGGCCCTGCGTTCGACACCGCCGTCGCCGCCTATCTGCTCACGCCGGAACGTCCGGAGAAGGAGCGCGGCCTCTTCGCACTCGCCGGCGCCGAAGACGGCGCGCTGCTCGTCGAGGGGCCGGCGGCCGAGGCCGCCGCGGCCACGCGCGCCACCCTCACCTGGCGTGTGGCCGCGGCCCAGCGGCCACGGCTCGTCGAGCTCGGCCTCGAGCGGCTCTTCCGGGAGATCGAGTTGCCGCTCGTGCGCGTGCTCGCGCAGATGGAGGCCGCCGGCGTCAAGATGGACCCGTACCGGCTGGGCGAGATCACCGCCCGGGTGCGCGACCGCATCGACGAGCTGAACGACGAGATCGTGCGGCTCGCCGGCGGCCCGTTCACGATCGGCTCGCCGCAGCAGTTGGCCGAGGTGCTCTTCGGGCGTCTCGGTCTCGAGCCGGCGAGAAAGGGCAAGACGGGCTTCTCCACCGACGCGCGTGTGCTGCGGGGCTTGCGCGACCGTCACCCGATCGTTCCCGCCGTCGAGGAGTGGCGCGAGCTCACCAAGCTGCTCAACACGTATCTCGAGCCCCTGCCCGAGCACATCGACGCCCGGACCGGGCGCGTGCACAGCAGTTTCAACCAGCTCGTCGCCGCGACGGGGCGTCTCTCCAGCAACAACCCCAATCTGCAGAACATACCCGTGCGTACGCAGCTCGGCGCGGAGATCCGGGGGTGCTTCATCGCCGAGGATGGTCACAAGCTGGTCGTCGCCGATTACTCTCAGATCGAGCTGCGGTTGATGGCCTCGCTCTCGCAGGAGCCGGCGCTCCTCGAGGCGTACCATCGCGGTGAGGATGTGCACCGCGTCACCGCCGCCGCCGTCGCCGGGATTCCCGTGGAAGAGGTCACCAAGCAGCAGCGCGAGCGCGCCAAGGCGACCAACTTCGGCATCATGTACGGACTCTCGGCCTTCGGTCTCTCGGAGCAGGTCGACATGCCGGTCGAGGAAGCGCGCGCCTTCATCGAGGCGTACTTCGCCAAGTACCCGCGCGTGAAGTCCTTCCGCGAGCGTGCGATCGCCCAGGCCGCGCAGGACGGCTACGTGACCACGCTGTTCGGGCGCCGGCGCGCAGTCCCGGAGCTCCGTTCGTCGAACTTCCGCGTACGCTCGCTCGGCGAGCGGCTGGCGGTGAACACCATCTTGCAGGGCACGGCCGCCGACATCATCAAAGCGGCCATGGTCACCGTGAGCCGCGAGCTCGAGCGCCACGGTCTCGCGTCTCGGCTCGTGCTGCAGGTCCACGACGAACTCGTGCTCGAGTGCCCCGATGGGGAGGTCGACAAGTGCCTGCCGCTCCTTCGCGAGGCGATGTGCGGCGCTCTCGAGCTCGACCCGCCGCTCGAGGTCGAGACCGGCGTCGGCGACGACTGGGTGGCGGCGAAGGCCTGACGGCGGCGCCGCCCCGTTCGCGGGGCGCGAGCTTCGCCCTGGGCCGCGCTCCCGTGGTATACTCCCGTAGTTTCGGCCCGCTGCGGTCCGCGGGCCGTTGCCATCTGACAACGACGGATCGCATACCTGACCGGGAGGCAACGACACCACATGGCAGACAAACCCATCGACACCCAGCTCGCAGCAGCGAACGACCCCAGGATCGTGGAGGGCAGCGAAGGATACCTCATCGAGGTAGACGGCGAGGTCATCCCCAACTACGACCTGACGCTGACCAACTTCAGCGAGGGGGACATCGTCACCGGCAGGGTGGTCCGCATCGACAAGGACGAAGTCCTCGTCGATATCGGCTATAAGTCCGAAGGCGTCATCCCGGTCAACGAGCTCAGCATCCGCAAGAACGTCAATACGTCCGAGGAGGTCGGCCTCGACGAGGAGATCGACGCCCTCGTCATGACGAAGGAAGACGCCGACGGCCGTCTGATCCTCAGCAAGAAGCGCGCCAAGTTCGAGAAGGCCTGGAAGCGCATCGAGGCGGCATTCGAGAGCGGCGAGCCGGTCACCGGCACGGTGATCGAGGTCGTCAAGGGCGGCCTCATCCTCGACCTCGGCGTGCGCGGCTTCCTGCCGGCCTCTCTGGTCGACATCCGCCGCGTGCAGGACCTCCAGGAGTACGT
Source organism: uncultured Thermoleophilia bacterium (assembly GCA_963699725.1). Classification (GTDB taxonomy): domain Bacteria; phylum Actinomycetota; class Thermoleophilia; order UBA2241; family UBA2241; genus CAIXSE01. The sequence goes on along the minus strand of CAVOVA010000020.1, from coordinate 46,418 downwards.
CGGCCAGGAGCTCAACTGCCGCGTCATCGAGATGAACCGCAACCGCAACAACGTGGTCCTCAGCCGCCGCGCCGTCCTCGAAGAGGAGCGCAAGGAGGTCCGCCAGCAGATCATCGACGAGCTCAACGTGGGCGACATCGTCGAGGGCACGATCAGCAACATCGTCGACTTCGGCGCGTTCGTCGACCTCGACGGCATCGACGGCCTCATCCACATCAGCGAGCTCAGCTGGACGCACATCAACCACCCGTCCGAGGTGCTGCAGGTCAACCAGAAGGTCAAGGTCAAGGTCCTCGACATCGACCGTGACCGCCAGCGCATCAGCCTCGGCCTCAAGCAGACCCAGGAAGATCCGTGGCAGAAGATCGTCGCCCAGCACAAGGTCGGCGACGTGGTCGACGGTCGCGTCACCAAGATCGTCGCCTTCGGCGCCTTCGTCGAGATCTACGAGGGCATCGAGGGTCTCGTGCACATCAGCGAGCTGGCCAATCGCCACGTGGAGCGTCCGGACGAGGTCGTCTCGGTCGACCAGAACGTCAGCGTCAAGATCATCGAGGTCGACTCCGAGCGCCGTCGCCTCAGTCTCAGCATCAAGCGCGTCGACGGCGACAACGTGAAGCCGCTGCGCCCGCTCGCCCCTGAGCCCGAGGCCGACGAGGAGCCCGAGGCCGACGCTGAGGTCGAAGAGCCGGTCGCCGACGAAGAGGCCGACGAGGTCGTCGTCGAGGTCGAGCAGTCGGACGAAGAGCCGGAAGAGCCCGTCGAGGCCGCCGGCGACGAGCCCGCCGTCGTGGAGAACGAGCCCGAGCTCGGCCTCAGCGACGAGGTCTTCCCGGCCGGCGCCGCCCAGGACGACGAGGAGCCCGCGCCCGACGCCGCGGCCGCCACCGCCGAGGAGGAGTCTCCGGAGGCCTGACCATGAGGACTGGGGGCGGCTGTGGCGCACGGCGCCGCGGCCGCCCCCAGTCTGCTTCTGGGGCGAGAATGACCGCATCGCGCACCAACATCCCGCTGCTCGGACTCACCGGCGGCATCGGCTCGGGCAAGTCCACGGCGCTCGCCTACCTGCACGAGCTCGGCGCCGCCGTGGTCTCGAGCGACGACGTCGTGCACGGGCTGTACGCGACCGCCGAGGTCGTCGATCGCATTCGCGAGCACTTCGGCGATGCGGTCGTCGACGGCGCCGGCGGCGTCAGCCGGCCGGCGCTGGCCGGCATCGTGTTCGCCGACCAGGCTGAGCTGCGCTGGCTGGAGGGCCTCCTGCACCCGTACGTCCGGCAGGCCGTAGCCGACTGGGTCGCCGCTCAGCGCCAGGTCCGGCCGCGGCCCGCGCTCCTTGCCGTCGAGATCCCGCTCCTCTTCGAGGCGGGATTCGCCGACAGCTTCGACTTCGTCATGCTGGTCACGGCGCCCGAAGAGGTACGCCGCCGGCGCCTGACGGCCAAGCTCACCGACAGTGAGTTCAGCCGCCGTCTTGCCCTGCAGATGCCGGAGCAGGAGAAGATCGCCCGCAGCCACTTCGTGTACGAGAACACGGGCACGCGCAAGGCACTGCGAGAGTTCCTGGGGCAGACGGTGGCGAGCATCCTCGCCGGCGAGCGACCAGCCGCGGGGGGCGGCGCCGGCGAGAGCGCCTCGTGAGGCGCCTCGTCATCGTCTTCCTCCTGGTCGCCGCGCTCGGCGCGGCGACCGCTGTCGCCCGCTGGGTCACGCCGCTCTTCGGCGCGTCCGGAGCGCCGTCGTGGTACGCGAAGGCCGTCTACCCGCTCGACCACACTGAGGCGATCCGCTCCTCTGCGCGCGACAACGGTCTGGACCCGGCGCTGGTCGCCGCCGTCATCTATGCGGAGAGCCGCTTCGACGAGCACGCGCGGTCGGAGCAGGGCGCGGTGGGGCTCATGCAGATCCTTCCCGAGACCGCGGAGCAGATCGCCCGCGAGACCGGCGGCATCGCCTTCACCACCGCCGATCTCGAGGACCCCGAGGTGAACGTGCGGTACGGGTGCTACTACTTGCGCAGCGCTCTCGATGCGTTCGACGACGACGTGCGCGCCGCCGTCGCCTCGTACAACGCCGGCATGGGCGCCGTCATGGAGTGGCGGGCGGCGGCGGCCGCGCACGGGCACCCGCTGCGGATCGCCGACATTCCCTATGCGGAGACGAAGGCATACGTCAGAGCAGTGCTGACGGCGCGCCGGGTATACCGTGAGACATACGGCGAGCGTTTGGGGGCGTCGTCCGAGTCCGGGTGAGCCGCCGGGCGCGGCGGGGCTGCAGCAGGCCCGCCGGCCGTTGCGAACAGGTGTTCGTATTGGTAGAGTCGAGGGCGCATGAGTGAGTTCACGATCCAAGCCGCGTACGGCATGACCGGCGACCAGCCTGAGGCGGTCGCCGCGCTCGCCGACGGCGTCCTGCGCGGTGACCGCTACCAGACGCTCCTGGGCGTCACCGGCTCCGGCAAGACCTTCACCATGGCCAACGTCATCGAGAAGGCGCGCAAGCCCACATTGGTCATCGCCCACAACAAGACGTTGGCGGCCCAGCTCTGCAACGAGTTCCGCGAGTTCCTGCCGGACAACGCGGTCGAGTACTTCGTCAGCTACTACGACTACTACCAGCCGGAGGCCTACGTCGCGGCGCAGGACCTCTACATCGAGAAGGACTCGTCGATCAACGACGAGATCGACCGCCTGCGCCACGCCGCCACGACCTCACTGTTCCTGCGGCGCGACGTCGTCATCGTCGCCAGCGTGAGCTGCATCTACGGCCTCGGCTCGCCCGAGGACTACCTCGAGAAGATGGTGCTGCTCCAGGTCGGCCAGTCCGCGGAGCGGGACGAGATGCTGCGCAAACTGGTCGACATCCAGTACGCGCGCAACGACTTCGAGCCCGCGCGCGGCAAGTTCCGCGTGCGCGGCGACTCGGTCGAGATATGGCCGGCCGCCCAGGACACCGCCATCCGCATCCAGTTGTGGGGCGACGAGGTCGAGCAGATCGTCAGCTTCGACCCTGTGAGCGGCGAGATCCTCGAGAAGCCGGCGCACGTGGCGATCTACCCGGCGACGCACTTCGTGACCAACGACCCCGCCATCGAGCGCGCTCTCGTCGAGATCCGCCGTGAGCTCGACGAGCGCTGCGCGTGGTTCGAGGAGCACGGCAAGATCCTCGAGGCGCACCGCCTGCGCCAGCGCACGCAGTACGACATGGAGATGCTGCGCGAGATGGGCTACTGCAGCGGTATCGAGAACTACTCCCGCATCCTGCTGGGCAAGGAACCGGGGGCCACGCCGAACTGCCTGCTCGACTACTTCCCCGACGACTTCCTCTGCTTCGTCGACGAGTCGCACATGTCGCTGCCGCAGATCCGCGCCATGTCGGAGGGCGACAAGTCGCGCAAGCAGCAGCTCGTGGACTACGGCTTTCGTCTGCCGAGCGCGCTCGACAACCGACCGCTCCGCTTCGACGAGTTCCTCGCCAAGGTGCCGCAGCTCATCTTCGTCAGCGCCACGCCCGGGCAGTTCGAACTGGCCAACAGCCTGAACATCGCCGAGCAGATCATCCGGCCCACCGGCCTCGTCGACCCGGTGGTCCAGGTGCGCTCGACCGACGGGCAGATCGACGACCTCATGAACGAGATCCGGCGGCGCGTCGACAAGGACCAGCGCGTCCTCGTCACGACCCTCACCAAGCGGATGGCCGAGGACCTCACCGACTACCTGCTCGAGAACGGGTTCAAGGTCCGCTACCTGCACAGCGAGATCGACACACTCGAGCGCATCCAGATCATCCGCGACCTGCGCCTCGGGGAGTTCGACGTGCTCGTCGGCATCAATCTGCTGCGCGAGGGGCTCGACCTGCCCGAGGTCACCCTGGTCGCCATCCTCGACGCCGACAAGGAGGGGTTCCTGCGCGGCCAGACCAGCCTCATCCAGACCATCGGCCGCGCCGCCCGCAACATCGACGGGACCGTGATCATGTACGCGGACCGGGTCACCGCGGCGATGGAGGCGGCGATCGGCGAGACCAATCGCCGCCGCGCCCGTCAGACGGCCTACAACGAGGAGCACGGCATCACGCCACTGAGCGTGATCAAGGGCGTCACCGACATCTCCACCATGATGAGCGACGCGGCGGCCGTCCCTACCAAGGGCCGCCGCGCCGCCAAAGCCGTGGCCAAGAAGATGGCCATGCCGCGCGCCGACCTCGAGAAGCTCCTCACGAGCCTCGAGGCAGAGATGTTCGAGGCGGCCGACCAGCTCAAGTTCGAGTACGCGGCCAAGCTGCGCGACGAGATCAAGGAGCTCAGCAAGGAGCTCGTTCGGAGAGGAGAAGCAGTTGGCTGACGCCATGCACCTGCAGCGGCTCATCGCCGCGGCGGAGGACCTCGGCGCCGACAGGGCGGCGCCGGTGCCGGCCGCGGCCGTCGTCATCGACGAGCGCGTGAACCTCAAGTGTCGCGTGCCGTTGTGCTCGAGCTACGGCCACAACCTCATGTGCCCGCCCGTCGTCATGCCCGCCGACCAGACGCGCGGCGTGCTGGCGAAGTACGGCGACGCGCTGGTCGTGCAGCTCGACATCGCGCTCACGCAGGACTGCGTCGACGGTCAGCTCGAAGGGCGCACCTACGCGGAGTCGACGGCGGATGCCCAGCAGATCTCGGGGCTCAGGGACAGCCAGAATCGCTTCGCTCACCTCATGACCGACCTGGAGCGCGCCGCGTTCAAGCTCGGCTACCGCTACGCCGCGGCCTTCTCCGGCGGCGAGTGCGTGCTCTGCGACGAATGCGTAGGCCAGGCGTCGGGGGAGAAGTGCCGGCACCCCTTCGAGGCGCGTCCGTCCATGGAGGCGGTGGGCATCGACGTCGTCGCCACGGCCGAAGCGGCCGGCCTCAGCGTTGAGCTGCCGGCCGAGGATCATCCCGCCTGGACCGGCCTGCTGCTGATCGACTAGTCGGCGCAGCCGGACCAACCTGGACTTGCCACGTCTGCCAGACTGAGAACATGACCAGCGACCTCATCATCAACGGCGCCCGCGAGCACAACCTCAAGGACATCTCCCTGAGGCTGCCGCGCGACCGCTTCATCGTCATCACCGGCCTCTCCGGCTCGGGCAAGTCGTCACTCGCCTTCGACACCATCTACGCCGAGGGCCAGCGCAGATACGTCGAGAGCCTGTCGGCCTACGCGCGCCAGTTCCTCGGCCAGATGGACAAGCCGGACGTCGACTCCATCGAGGGTCTCTCTCCGGCGATCTCGATCGACCAGAAGACGACGTCCCGCAACCCGCGCTCCACCGTCGGGACCGTCACTGAGATCTACGACTACCTGCGCCTGCTCTACGCGCGTGTCGGCCACCCGCACTGCCCCCAATGCGGTCGCCCGATCTCCGGTCAGAGCGTGCAGCAGATCGTCGACCACATCTCCGAGCTCGAGCAGGGCACGCGCTTCAGCGTGGTCGCTCCGGTCGTGCGCGGCCGCAAGGGCGAGTACGGCAAGCTCTTCGAGCAGTTGCGCTCCGACGGCTTCACGCGCGTGGAGGTCGACGGCGCGGTGCGCGAGCTCGAGGAGCAGATCGACCTCGACAAGAAGTTCAAGCACGACATCGCCGTCATCGTCGACCGGCTGGTGATGAAAGAAGGCCTGAGGCGGCGGCTCACCGACTCCGTCGAGACGGCCGCCGCCCTCGCCGACGGCCTCGTCGACGTCGAACTCGCCGGGCCCGACGCGCGCACTCTCACGTTCAGCGAGAAGTTCGCCTGCATCCACTGCGGCATCTCGCTGCCCGAGATCCAGCCGCGCATCTTCAGCTTCAACAGCCCGCACGGCGCCTGCCCGGATTGTCACGGTCTGGGATTCACCCAGGAGATCGACCCCGAGCTGGTGGTCCCCGACGGGTCCATCAGCGTCGACCAGGGCGCCCTCCTCCCGTACGGCCAGCTCTCCTTCGGCTGGCTGGAGCAGGTCTTCGAGAGCATCGCCAAGACGCTCGGCGTCGACACGAGCGTGCCGTGGGACGACATGCCGGAGGAGCAGCGGCACCTCTTCCTCTACGGCACCGGCAAGGACCGCATACCGCTGAGCTACCGCAACTACCAGGGGCGCATGCGCCACTACACGTCCAGCTTCCCCGGCATCATCAAGCACCTGCAGCGCCGTTTTGTGGAGACGGAGTCGGAGCAGGTCCGCCAGAAGATCGAGGAGTACATGGCGGACAGGCCGTGCCCGGAGTGCAAGGGGGCGCGGCTCAAACCGACGAGTCTCGCCGTCACCGTCGGTGAGCGCAACATCCACCAGTTCACGCTGATGAGCGTGCGCGAGTCGCTCGACTTCCTGAACGACCTGTCGCTCAGTGACACCGAGCGCCTCATCGGGGGCCGTGTGATCAAGGAGATCGGCGAGCGCCTCCGCTTCCTGAGCGACGTCGGCGTCGGCTACCTCACGCTGCAGCGAGCCTCGGCCACGCTGTCCGGCGGCGAGGCGCAGCGCATCCGCCTCGCCACCCAGATCGGGTCGGCGCTGGTCGGAGTGCTCTACATCCTCGACGAGCCGAGCATCGGTCTGCACCAGCGTGACAACCGCCGCCTCATCGACACGCTTCTGCGTCTGCGTGACCTCGGCAATACCGTCGTCGTGGTCGAGCACGACGAAGAGACGATGCGTTCCGCCGACCACATCGTCGACATGGGGCCGGGCGCCGGCGAGCACGGCGGCCGGGTGGTCGCCGAGGGCACGCCGGAGGAGGTCATGGCCGACGCGGGGTCGCTGACCGGCGACTTCCTCGCCGGCCGCCGCCGCATCGAGTTGCCCGGCCAGCGGCGGCTCCCGCTCCAGTGGTTCACGGTGCGCGACGCGCGCATGCACAACCTGCGCGGTATCGACGTCTCGTTCCCGGTGGGCGCCTTCACCTGCATCACCGGCGTCTCCGGCTCGGGCAAGTCCACGCTCGTCAATGAGATCCTCTACAAGGGGATGGCGGCGCGCCTCAACCGCGGCACCAAGCTGCGCGCCGGCGAGCACGGCGGCATCGACGGGGCCCAACTGCTCGACAAGGTCATCGATATCGACCAGTCGCCGATCGGTCGCACCCCGCGCAGCAACCCGGCCACCTACACGGGGGTGTTCGACCACATCCGCCAGCTGTTCGCCCAGACCCCTGAGAGCAAGCTGCGCGGCTACAAGCCCGGCCGTTTCAGCTTCAACGTCAAGGGCGGCCGTTGCGAGACCTGTCGCGGCGACGGGCAGATCAAGATCGAGATGCACTTCCTGCCCGACGTCTACGTACCGTGTGAGCTCTGCCACGGCAAGCGCTACAACCGGGACACGCTCGAGGTCTGGTACAAGGGCAAGAACATCGCCGAGGTGCTGGAGATGAGCGTCGAGGATTCCGTCGAGTTCTTCGCCAACGTCCCTCGCATCGCCAGGCGCCTCAAGGCGCTCGACGAGGTCGGCCTCGGCTACATCAAGCTCGGCCAGCCGGCCACGACGCTGTCGGGCGGCGAGGCCCAGCGGGTCAAGCTCGCCTCCGAGCTCAGCAAGGTGGCCACCGGCAAGACGCTCTACATCCTCGACGAGCCTACGACCGGCCTGCACTTCGCAGACATCGACAAGCTGCTCGAGATGCTGCAGCGGCTGGTCGACCAGGGCAACACGGTGGTGGTCATCGAGCACAATCTCGACGTCATCAAGAGCGCCGACTGGGTCATCGATCTCGGCCCCGAGGGCGGCGAGGAGGGTGGCTCGGTGGTCGCCGCCGGCACGCCGGAAGAGCTCGCCGGCCTGCCCGACCTCTCGCACACCGGCGAGTTCCTCGCCAGAGCGCTCGCCGCGCAGGCGGCCGCGGCGCGCACGGCCGGCGCCGGATGAGCGGCGACCCGGACGTCGTGGTGATCGCGGCGCCGCCGGACGGCGTCAGCGGGTCCATCATCGCGACCGCCCTCGAGTCGGCCGGCATACCGGTCGAGGTGCACGGTGGCGCGCAGTCGGGGTGGCTGTTCCCGGGCGCTCGCGGGGGGCTCGGAGCCGTCCAGGTGCTGGTGCCGCGCGTCTACGTGGAGGACGCCCTGGCGATCCTGGCGAAGCTGGACGCCGAGGACTGAGACCCAGGCGATTCGCCAGCGGGACCGCCTGCCGACGACGTGGCGGGTACAATCACCAGGATGACCCCCGAAGCGCGCCACACGAGCGATCTGGACCACCTTCGCGCGATCCTCAAGCGCATCCCCGACGAACCCGGCGTGTACCGTTTTCGCGACGCCGCCGGCACGGTCCTGTACGTGGGCAAGGCCAAGGTACTACGCAAGCGGGTGGCGTCGTATCTGCGCCCGGCCGGCATCCCGCACGGCCGTACCGGCGAGATGCTTTCCCAGGCCGCGGATATCGACTGGGTGGTGACGGACTCGGAGTCGGAGGCGCTCCTCCTGGAGGACAACTTCATCAAGGAGGAGCGCCCGCCGTACAACCTGCGCTTGCGCGATGACAAGAGCTACCCGTCCATCGAGATAACGCTCAACGAAGAGTGGCCACGGGTGCGCTTCTTCCGCGGCCGCCGTGTGCCCGGCAATCTCTACTTCGGACCCTTCTCGAGCGCGCGCAAGGTCCGCGACACCCTCGAGCTCATCGGCCGCATCTTCCCGTACCGCAAATGCCGCGGCGCGCAGCCGGGACGGCCGAGCGGCTCGCCGTGCCTGCAGTACTTCATCAAGCGCTCGCTCGGCCCGTGCGACGGCCGCGTCTCGCACGAGGAGTACATGGGCGCGGTCAACCAGGCGGTCGACTTCTTGCGCGGCCACCTCGGGGCGGTCGAGAAGGACATCGAGCGCGAGATGACGGCCGCCGCCGCCGCGCAGGAGTTCGAGAAGGCGGCGCTGCTCCGCGACAGGCTCGCCGCCGTGCGCCACGTCCACGAGCGCCAGTCCGCCCGGGTGGACGAGCGCGAGGCGTTCGACGTCATCGGTCTCTCGCAGGAGGACCCCGGCGCCAACGTCCAGGTGTTCCGCGTGCGTGACGGAGCCGTGGTGGACCGCCAGTCGTTCTACCTCGAGAACGCGGCCGGTCGCGAAGCCGGCGACGTGCTCGAGGAGTTCCTGCTCGAGTTCTACTGGGAGGGCTCCGTGATCCCGCCGGAGGTGGTCGCGCCGCTCGAGGACGGCGCCGGCGTCGGCGCCGTCCTGGGCGAGCGGCGCGGCTCGCGCGTGGCCGTGCGCGCCGCACGGCGCGGTCCGAAGCGGCGCCTCCTCGAGCTCGCGCAGCACAACGCCGAGCTGGCCGCGCAGACCGAGTCCGATCGTATCGCGCGGCGTTCGGCCTCGCGCATCGAGGCGCTGGAGAGCCTGCGCGACGGCCTCGCGCTCGACCGCCTCCCGCTCCGCATCGAGTGCTACGACATCTCCAACCTGGGCGAGCAGCACCCCGTCGGCTCCATGGTCGTGTTCGAGGGCGGCGTCCCCAAGAAGGCGCACTACCGCAAGTTCTCCGTCCGTGACGCCACCGGTCAGGACGACTTCGCGATGATGAACCAGGTGCTGCGGCGGCGCTTCGAGCGCCGCGCCACTGACGCCGGCGACTACGACGAGAGCTTCGCCGCGCTGCCCGACCTCGTGCTCGTCGACGGCGGCAAGGGGCAGCTCTCGGCCGCCGTCGCCGCAGTGCGCGACGCCGGCGCGGACGTGGAGGTCGTCAGCCTCGCCAAGCAGCGAGAGGAGGTCTTCGTGCCCGGGCTCCGGGACCCGCTTCCCCTGCCTGCCGACGACCCCGGCTCACTGCTGCTGCAGCGCGTCCGCGACGAGGCACACCGGTTCGCGGTGGCGTACCATAGGCAGCGGCGAGACGCCGACCTGCACCGCTCGTCGGTGTTCGACGAGCTTCCGCAGGTCGGCCCGGTACGCCGCCGGCGCATCCTGGAGCACTTCGGCAGCCCCGAGCGCTTCCTGAGCGCCGGGCGTGAAGAGATCGAGCGCGTGCCGGGACTGCCGCGCAAGGTAGCAAGGGAGATCTATGCGCACCTCCACAAGACTGGCTGACGCGTACGCCGGCCTTGGCCGCGTCACCGAGGAGTACTACGTCTGTTCGCTGGGCGTCGGCCGGCTGGTCCTCGCCGCCGACCTGCCGCTCGAGCTCGATCTTCCGGACCGCGAGACGCAGCCGTCGCCGGGCGACCACGCCGGCAACCGCTGGGTGCGGCAGATCGAGCGCTACTTCGCCGGTGAGCCCGTCGCTTTCGCGCTCGACATCGACGCCTACGCGGCGGCTCACGGCTTCACGCTGTTCGAGCGCGACGTCTACCGGGCGCTGGCGCGCGTCCCGTACGGTGAGGTCGTCAGCTATCGCGATCTGGCCCGAGAGGCCGGACGTCCGAACGCCTACCGCGCCGTGGGCTCTGCCATGGCGCGCAACGAGCTCCCGGTGATCCTGCCGTGTCACCGGGTCATCAAGAACGACGGCCGGCTCGGCTTCTACGGCGACGACCCGGCCTGGAAGGAGCGCCTGCTCGCGCTCGAGGGCGTACGCGTGAGGGAGGGGAGGGTCGAGTGACCGAGGCGCTTCAGTTCGTGATCATCACGGGTCTTTCCGGAGCGGGGAAGTCGCAGGCGATGGACTCCTTTGAGGACGCCGGCTGGTTCTGCGTCGACAACCTGCCGCCCGAGCTGGTGCCGACGCTCGTCGACCTGTTCCGTCGCGAGGGCAGCAAGGTCGACCGTGTCGCCGTCGTCAGCGACGTACGCGGCGGCGAGTACTTCGGCGCCCTGGAGCAGCTGCTCGACGAACTGCACGAGCGCGGCGTCGAGTACACGCTCGTGTTTCTCGAGGCGTCCAACGAGGCGCTGGTCCGTCGCTTCAAGGAGACGCGCCGCCGCCATCCACTGGCGGAGCGCGGCAGCGTCATCGACGGCATCCGCAAGGAGCGCCAGCGCCTCGCCGGCCTCCGCGAGCGCGCGCATCTGATCATCGACACGAGCGACATCTCGATCCACCAGCTCAAGGCGCGCCTCAACGAGGACCTCATCAACCACACGCGGCGCACCAACATCGTCTTCGCCGTCGTGTCGTTCGGCTACAAGTACGGCATCCCCATCGACGCCGACCTGCTCTTCGACGTGCGCTTCCTGCCCAACCCGCACTACGACCTCAGGCTCCGTCCTCTCACCGGGCTGGACGAGGAGGTCCGGGACTTCGTCCTCGAATCGCCCGGCACGAACGAGTATCTCGAGCGTCTGTTCCCGCTGCTCGACTTCCTCTTCCCGCGCTACGCGGCGGAAGGCAAGGCACACCTCACCATCGGCGTCGGCTGCACGGGGGGCCGGCATCGCTCGGTCGCCATCGCGGAGCTCATCGGCCAACGCTTCGCCAAGCAGGGCTACTACACCGTCGTGCGTCACCGGGACCTCGCCCGGGACTAATGGACGGAAGCGCTATTGAGCGACTCGCCGGCCGTCAGGCCGACAGCGAGGCGGACTAATGAACGAAGAACCAGTGAGCGACGCGCGGCCCGCAAGGGCCCAACGCGAGATGAACTGATGGACTGACCGATGCCGCGATCTCTCGAGTGGCTCGCCCCGGGTCTGGGGATCAAACGCTGGGTCCTTCTGGCCGGCGCCGGCGGCGTGCTCCTCGTCTACTCGGCGATCTTCGCCATAGGTGTGCTGTGGTCGCCGCAGCTCATGCGAGGGCTCGGCATGGGCTGGCTCGAGAACCGGCACTGGGCTGCCCTGCTGCTGTCGATCGACGGGATGGCGGTCGGCGCCTTTGCTCTGGCCTACGGGGCTGGCCGCGTGTGGATGTTCCGGAAGACGACGCCGGAGACGGCGAGCGAGATCCGTGCCGCAGGCAGGCTGGCGCGAGGGCCGCGCGTTGTGGCGATCGGCGGAGGAAGCGGCCTCGCGGCGCTCCTCAGCGGACTCAAAGCGCACAGCAGCAACCTGACCGCCGTGGTGACGATGGCCGACGACGGCGGCAGCTCAGGGCTGCTGCGCCGGGACATGGGAATGCCGCCGCCCGGCGACCTGCGCAACTGCCTGGTCGCCCTGGCCGACGACGAGTCGATGATGAGCCAGCTGTTCAAGTATCGCTTCCCCGCTGAGGGGGGCTTGCAGGGACACAGCTTCGGCAACCTCTTCATGGCGGCTCTCGCCGAGGTGACCGGCGACTTCGAGCACGCCGTCCGTGAGGCGACCCACGTGCTCAAGGTCCGCGGCCGCGTGCTACCTTCGACGCTCGACGATGTCGTGCTGCACGCGCAGCTCGAGGACGGCGGCCAGGTGACCGGCGAGAGCACGATCACGGCTGCCGCGAGGCTGCCGCGGCGCGTCTGGCTGACGCCGGAGGCGCCGCGCGGCGTGCCGCAGGCGATCGCCGCGATCGCCAGGGCGGACCTGATCGTGCTCGGCCCGGGCAGCCTGTATACGAGCGTCATCCCCAACGCGCTCGTGCCTGAGGTGCGCCGGGCGCTCGCAGACACGCGCGCCTGGGTCATCTACGTCTGCAACGTCATGACCGAGCCGGGCGAGACGGACGGCTACACGGCTGGCGATCACCTCGACGCTCTGCAGCGTCACGGGCTCGCCGGCATGATCGATGCGATCCTCGTGAACGACGCCCCGGTCTCGGATGAGCTCCTGGCCAGCTATGGGCGCCTCGGCGCTCGCCCCGTCGTCGTCGACGCCGAGCGTCTCAAGGCGCTCGGCGTCAAGGTCGTCCGCGCGCCGGTCGCCGCCGAGAGCGGCGTCGTCCGGCACGACTCCGAACGCCTGTCACAGGCGCTTCTGCGCCTGGTGAGGTAGCGGGCGTGGGCTTCACCCGCGACGTCAAGCTCGAGCTGGGGATGATCCTGCCCACATCGGGTCACTGCCGCCGGGCGCAGATCTCGGGTCTGCTGTTCGGCGCCGGCGTCTTCGAGATCGGCTCCGGACGGCACTTCGGCGTGCGCGTCTCGGTCACACTGCCCGCGATCGCCCGTCACCTGCTCGCGCTGCTCAAGCCGCTCGACGTCGACTCCTCGCTGCGCACCGTCGACAGCGCGCCGATCGGGCTGCGCTACGAGGTGTTGCTCGGCGACGAGGGCCGCGGTCTTCAGTTGCTCAATGAGCTCGGCGTGCTCTCCGACGACCTCACCGTCCAGATGACCGTGCCCAGGCGGCTGGTCGAGCGCCGCTGCTGCCTCGTGGCCTTCTTGCGCGGGCTGTTCCTCGGCTGCGGCTCGATGTCGGCTCCCGGCGCGCCGGTGCACGCCGAGTTCACCGTGGAGGACGCCGGCCTCGCGGAGCAGACGCAGCGCCTGCTCGCCCGTCTCGACCTCGCGTTCTCCCTGACGGCGCGTGAGCGCAACATCGCCTGCTACACCAAGCGGGGGCAGACGGCGGCGGATCTCCTCGCCGTACTCGGCGCCCACGACTCGTGCCTGCGCTGGGAGGAGCACGCGGTGCTCGGGACCGTCCGCGAGAGCGCCAACCGGCTCGCCAACTGCGACGCCGCCAACGCGCGGCGGGCGGCGGCGGCAGGCGCCCGGCAGGCCGCCGCCATGCGCGCGCTCATGGGCTCTCCGGAGTGGGCCGGCCTGCCGGCGGGACTGCGAGAGGTCGCCGAGCTGCGCGTCGAGTACCCGTACCTGAGCCTGCAGGAGTTGGCCGCCATCGCCGACCCGCCGCTGAGCCGCTCGGCGCTCAATCACCGCCTGCGCCGGCTCGCCGTCCTCGCGGGCGCGGCGGCCGACCGGACCTCGTAGCCGAGCCGGCGAGGGCCGCCGACAGGCGCACCGCTCACTGACTCACATGCTTCGCGCGGCGCGGATCGTGAGCTCGCCGAGCCGATACGTGTAGCTGCCCATCTCGTTGTCGTACCAGCCGAAGACCTTGACGTGCGTGAGCGGCACGCGCACCGTTTCCCTTCTCTCCGTATCGCCGGGCGCGCACGGCGGCAGGCGCAGGTTCACGAAGCCTGTGCGCGTGTGCGTTTCGGCGCCCTCGATGACGACCGCGGCGTCCTCGCCCAACATGTCCCCGGAGACGTTCTGCTCGTCCGTGTACTTGAGCAAGCCCCTCGCCTCACCCTCCGAGGAAGCGCGGTAGATGGCGTTGATGGCCTCGCGTTCGACCGAGACGGTCCCGTCTGGCAGCGTCTCGCTCTGGAACGTCACGTTGAGGATGATCAGGCTGACGCTCTGGGTGGGTACGCGCACCGAGTCGGCCATGAAGCCGATCGTGCCGATCTCCGGCATCACCTGCTCGAGGGCCGCCGCGGCATTGGTGGACGTGAGCACCACGTTGCCGAGTGCGCCCCGCGTCTTGCGCAGATCGGTGGCGCCGGCTTTGGGGACGGAGTCGAGGACCGGCTGCGAGTTCGTCACCGCATGGATGGTGCTCATGCCCGCGGTGATCATGTCCTTGGTGAGGTCGCGGTCGAGCAGCGGCCGGATCATGTGCGCCAGTGCGGTCGTCGTGCACGAGGCGGCCGACACCAGGGTGTGCTGCGCCGGATCGAACTCGTAGTCGTTGATGCCGTGGATGAGGATGGCGGCGTCCGGAGGGAGAGGGACGCCCTTCTGCCTGCTCTTGAACGGCGAGCTCTGGACGACGACGGCCGCGCCCGCCGTGAGGTGGCCGCGGAGCGCGCCGCGCGCCGCGTCGGGGTCGGCGTGGGGGTCGCGGAAGGTGCCGGTGCAGTCCACGACCAGGGCGACGCCGTGCTCGCGCCACGGGATGTCCTTGGGGTTGCGCGCCTCGCGCAGGATCACGATCTCTTTGCCGTAGGCGCTGATCAGGCCGCGTTCTTCATCCACGACGCTCATGTCGCGGACGCCGGAACGGCCGAAGAGGAAGCGATGGAGCGGCCCGTACGTCGAGTCCTTGGAGAGATACTGCACCACCGACTCGAGCGAAGTGCCCACGGGGCGGCCTGTGTTGACGATGAAGCGGTCGAAGTCGTCCCGCCCGAGGTGATGCCAGAGCGTCAGCTTGCCGATGCGGCCGATACCGTTGATGCCGAGAGTCCGTTGTGCACCCATCCCTGCGGTACCTCCTGTCGCGGCGCCGGACCTCCCCGTCGGACGGGCCTCTCCGGATACCGCTTGCCTGTGCGGTCGCCCGCATCCTAGCGCAGGTCCGAACGGCAGGCAGCAGTCTGGCGGACACGGATGACGACCGGCGCGGCGCGGTATCATGCACGCGTGAGGACCTCGCCCGTACCCTTCGACTCCGACGCCCTGCGCGCCAACCTCGCCAACACGGCGCAGGAGGTGGTCATCCCGGACCGCTATCTGCCGCTGCTGGAAGCGGTGGACGGTCTCCACGGCGTGCGCGCCGCGCTTGCGGAGACGATGGGCGAGTACTTCCACACGTTCCGCAACGCCGACCTGCTGGTGGACGGCTTCCAGACGACCTTGCTGCGCAACTGGTCGTATTTCGAGCGCTCGCCGGACCGGCTCGAGTTGTTCGGTCTCCTCGCGGAGCTGGTCGTCGGCCTGCTCGATTCCGACCTGACGCCCGAGCAGTTCTCCCTGCTCCTCCGCGCCCTGCTCACCTGGTCGGCCGACACGATGGCAGGACCGCACGCCGACGCCTACGACGAGGCTCTCGCAGGGCTGGCCTCGGCGCTGCAGCGCCTGCTGCCGGAGCACGAGGCCCAGTTCCTCGAGCGGGACACGCTGGTGCACAACGTCATCGAGCGGGCGGCGTCGCGACCGGAGCTCGCCGCGGGCTACCAGGCGCTGTACCGCAGCCTTCTCGAGGCGAGCTACCAGCGGGTGCGCGACGCCCTCGACGTGCCTGCCTGGGCGCTCAGGCAGGGTGAGCATCTCACCGATCCCGGCGCTGTGGCCGGGCAGTTCGCCTTTCTCAGCGAGCGACGTCTCACGACGCTGCTGCAGGCGCTGGAGGCGGCGCCGGACGAGAAGCTGCTCACGCCGGCGTTCCGCCTGTTCTCGGCCATCCTCGGCGCGGCCATCGACTCGCTGTTCCGCGTCGACAACCTCGAGGACAGGTTCGCCGTCTGTCTCTTCTTCCTCAAGGACGAGACCCTGGGCTATCGCCAGAAGGAGGTGATGGCCGACCTCCTCGGCGTGGTCAAACAGATGATGCACCCGGACCGGCACACCGACGCGGAGCGCATCCTCACCCGCCTCACCGCCTTCTTCCGCGACCGCGACAACGAGTTCCTGCTCACGCGCTTCGAGTGCTACGAGGCCATCGGCGTGGCGATTGGCGAGGCGGGCAACGTCAAGGCCGCCGACCACCTCATGGAGGACATCCTGTACTGGAAGTTCCAGTACCCCGACATCCGCGGCGCCACCGACGACTGGGAGACCGTCGTCAACCCGTACCACCTGCCGAAGATCCGCTGCTGGATGCACATCATCGAGTCGAACCCCGCCCTCTTCGAGCGGCTGGCTGCGGCGCTCAACGTCCAACTGCGCCTCGGCGGCGTCTTCATCGCCGACACGGACCTGTTCCAGCGCGACGTGACGCGCCTTCTCAACGCCGATATCCGGCCCATCTACTTCGTCGCCAAGCAACTCCTGCGCACGCTGCCGGTCTATTTCAACGAGGTCGGGGCGGAGGGGGAACTGCGCTCCGTCTCGACCCAGATCGACGAGATCTGCGGGCGGCGCGACACGCTCATGCATTTCCTGCGCAAGCAGGTTCACGCGGAGTCGTCGAACCGCATGGTAGCGTTCAGCCGCGCCGTTCTGGACTACTGGCTGACGCTCGACCCCGGCGGCCTCGAGCCCTACGTGTCGGCCAACACGCTTGCCGCAGTGCGCGGCGAGCGGGAATGGGCCGAGGGGCCGCACGACGTACTCACGGCGCTCGCGAAGGAGTCGTGCCGAGATGCCCGCGACGCTCTGGACGGGCTTCTGGCCCTTGCACCCGGGCAGCTGGACGAGCGTCTTGGCCTTTCGGCGAAGGGCAGGGGCCGTGTGGAGGAACGTTCTCCGGCCGGCGTGGCCCGGCGCCGGGTGGCGCTCGTCGTCCGCACCTACCAGCTGCTCGCCCGGAAGTACTCGCTCGCCGCCGACGACGTCGGTGCGGCGGTCGGCCGCGACCTCAAGCTCGACGGCAGGCTGCGGCAGCGCTTCGAGGTCGCTCTGGCGCGCTGGCAGGCCCGGCAGGCGCCGCGCACGCGCGACGCGCTGCTCGACGCCTCGCTGACGATCCTGGAGCAACTCAAGGCCGTCATCCTCGGCCCGGCGGCTTCGCCGGCGACCGAGAACATCTACCAGAAGCGGCACATCGCCGCCGGCATCCCCTCGATCTACGGCAACTACAGCGAGCCGCGGTTCGACGCCCTTGGGCTGTCCTTCCGCGTCGAGAGTCTCGTCGCCCGTCTGCTCGACGACGTCGTCGCCGAGGGCATCGAGCTCTACGTGACGCGCGCGTCCCTGCGCCGCATGGCGACGACGCTGCGGCGCTTCGAGCGCGCGCTCGCCGTCGACGGTGTCGACTCGCGCGCGCTCGGCGCCAACCTGGCGATGCTCGAGGCTACGTTCGCCAGCCGCAACTTCACCTTCCGGCAGTACCAGAACGTGTTCCAGTTCCTCGCCAACAACGTGACCGAGCTCTCGTCGACCTCGGTCCTCAGTCACGAGCAGGTCCTGCACTCCGTGCTCGTCAACGACCCGCGCCAGTGCGAGGCGCGGGGCCTGCCCGTGGACGCCGTCGCCGAGATGGTGCTGCGCGACGTGCTCGTGTCCGGCCTCGGGCTGCAGTCGCTCGACCGCTACGTGTCCGCGGCGCTCCGCCAGATCTCGATGCTGAACGGCCGCCTCGACGAACGCGGGCTGACGCGGATGATGAACTACGACCCGGAACGGCTGGTCTCCCCGCTCCACAGGGCCAAGCCCGGCACCGACGACCAGATGACGCTCGGCTTCAAGGGGCTCGGCCTGAAGCAGATGGCCGCGTACGGCCACCAGGTGCCGGAGGGCTTCGTGCTGAGCAACGAGCTCTTTCTCGCACTGCCGGCCATGTCGTATCCACCGCTCTACGACGACACGATCCACCGCGTGCAGGCGGCGGTGAGCGCGCTCGAGCGCCGGATCGGGCTGCGTCTCGGTGACCCGCGTCGGCTGCTGCTGCTCTCGATCCGCTCCGGCGCGGCGATCTCGATGCCCGGCCTCATGACCACGTTCGTCAACGTCGGCCTCAACGACGAGCTCGCGGAGGCGTTCGCACGGCGTCCGGAGACGGCCTGGGCGGCGTGGGACAGCTACCGCCGCTTTCTGCAGTCGTGGGCCATGTCCTACGGCATCGACCGCGACTTCTTCGACGCCATCATGAGCGAGTACAAGTCACGCTACGGGGTCGGGCAGAAGGTCGACTTCATGCCCGAGCAGATGAAGGAGATCGCCTTCGCCTACAAGTCGCGCGCCCGCGACCACGGCGTCGTGTTCGTCGACGAGCCGTTCGCCCAGGTCATCGCCTGCCTGCGCAAGGTGCTCGACTCCTGGGACTCGGCGCCGGCCCGCTTCTACCGGCAGTACATCGGGGTCGCCGAGGAGTGGGGGACGGCGGTGGTCGTGCAGCGCATGGTGTTCGGCAACCTCAGCCGGGAGTCCGGCTCGGGCGTCACCTTCACCAACAACCCGCTCGAACCATACAGCCGTCAGGTCCGCCTCTTCGGCGATTTCGCCGTGCGCAGCCAGGGTGAGGACCTCGTCGGCGGTCTCGTGTTCCCGTGGCCGATCTCGGAGGCGCAGCGGCTGGGCAGTGCCACCTACCGCGGCACGGAGCACTCGCTGGAGCGGGACTTCCCCGACATCTACCAGCAGCTCCTGACGGTCGCGCGCGACCTCGTCGGCGAGCGTGAGTTCGATCCCCAGGAGATCGAGTTCACCTTCGAGTCGCCGGCCGCGTCTGACTTGTACGTGCTGCAGAAACGTTCGGCCGTGCAGGAGCAGACGCGCGACGCCGCCTACTTCGACACGGCGTCGCCCAACTACGGGCCGCCGGTCGCCGTGGGGATGGGCGTCGCCGGCGGCGCCTACTCGGGCCGTGCCGCCGTCGATGCCGAGCAGATCGACCGTCTGCTGGCTGAGGCCCCGGATGAGAACATCGTGCTCCTGCGCCCGGACACGGTGCCGGAAGACATCGGCATGATCACACGTGTCAGCGGCATCCTCACGGCCCGCGGCGGCACCACGTCGCACGCCGCCGTCACCGCCAAGCGCCTGGGCAAGACCGCGGTCGTCGAGTGCGAGGATCTCGAAGTCCTCGAGACGTTGGGTACGGTTCGCCTGGCCGGCCAGACGATCGAGGTGGGCGATTGGGTGTCCATCGACGGCCGCACGGGCAACATCTTCCTCGGACGCATACCGACGATCGCACAGCCGGCGCTCCCGCCGGCCCGCTGACGTCTGAGTGTCGCGTCGTGTGCTGCCGCGGACGGCGCTTCACGGAGTCGCGCAAAAGCGAACAATTCGGCCCTTTGTCGGACGTTCGCTCTGGTAAGCTGTAACGGTCAAATCGATCGGGAGGAAGCAATGACCGTCCGGATAGGCATCAACGGCTTCGGCCGCATCGGCCGGCTCGTCGTCCGCGCCGCGCTACGGCAGGCCGCCGACGTCGAGTTCGTCGGCATCAACGACCTGACGGACTCCAAGACCCTGGGTCACCTGTTCAAGTACGACTCGGTCCATGGCGTGTATCCGGGAGTCGTGGACGTGGAAGAGGACGCGCTCGTCATCGACGGCAAGCGCGTCCGCGTCACCGCGGAGACCGACCCCGCGAAGCTCCCCTGGCGCGAGCTCGGCGCCGACGTGGTCATCGAGTCGACCGGTCGCTTCACCGAGCGCGCCAAGGCCGCCGCGCATCTCGAGGCCGGCGCCGCCAAGGTCATCATCTCAGCGCCCGCCAAAGGCCCCGACGCGACCATCGTGCTCGGCGTCAACGAGGAGACCTACGACAAGACCGCCCACGACGTCATCTCCAACGCGAGCTGCACGACCAACTGCCTTGCGCCGATGGCCAAGGTCCTGGTCGACAACTTCGGCGTGGAAAAGGGCTTCATGACGACGATCCACGCCTACACCAACGACCAGAAGGTCCTCGACTTCCCCCACAAGGACCTGCGCAGGGCCCGCGCCGCGGCGCTCTCGATCATCCCGACGACCACCGGCGCCGCCCGCGCCGTCGCCCTCGTGATCCCTGAGCTCGAAGGCAGGCTCGACGGCTTTGCGCTGCGCGTGCCGACGCCGGACGGTTCGGCCACGGACCTCGTCGCCGAGCTCAAGACCGAAGTGACCGCGGACGAGGTCAACGCGGCCATGAAGGCGGCCGCCGAGAGCGGTCCGATGAAGGGCATCCTGCAGTACCAGGAGGACCCCATCGTCAGCATCGACATCGTCGGCAACAGCCACTCGTCGATCTTCGATCCGGCGCTCACCATGGCCAAGGGCAAGCTGGTCAAGGTCGTGTCGTGGTACGACAACGAGTGGGGCTACTCGTGCCGCCTCGTCGACCTCGTGCAGAGGGTCCTCTGACAGACGCACTCACCGGGAGGCTGAAGACGCCATGAAGCGTGCGCTCACCGACTATCCGCTCGCGGGCAAACGCGTCCTCGTGCGCGTCGACTTCAACGTGCCGCTCGAGGGCGGCCGGGTCGTCGACGACACGCGCATCCGTGCCGCCCTGCCGACGATCGCGTACCTCCTCGACCAGGGGTGCGCGGTCGTGCTCATGTCCCATCTCGGCCGCCCCAAGGGCGCGGTCGTGGACGGGTTGCGCATGGCGCCGGTGGCGGCGCGCCTCTCTGAGCTGCTGGGCCGTCCAGTGGCGACCGCGGACGACTGCGTCGGCCCCGCCGTCGCGCAGGCGGCCGCCGCCCTGCGACCCGGCGACGTGCTCCTGCTCGAGAACCTCCGCTTCCACGCCGAGGAAACGGGCGACGACGACGGATTCGCCCGCCAGCTCGCCGCGCTCGGCGACGTATACGTAAACGACGCCTTCGGAACCGCGCATCGCGCGCACGCGTCGACTGAGGGCGTGACGCACTACTTGCCGTCGATCGCCGGGCTGCTCATGACCAAGGAGCTGGAGATCCTGGGCCGCCTCCTCCGCCATCCGGCGCGGCCCTTCGTCGTGGTGCTCGGTGGTCTCAAGGTCTCCGACAAGATCAGCCTCATCCGGCACATGCTCAAGATCGCCGACACGGTGCTGATCGGCGGCGCCATGGCCAATGCCTTTCTCGCCGCCAAGGGGTACGAGGTCGGCGCGTCCAAGGGCGCCGGCAGCGAGGTCGCGGTCGCCGGCGAGATCCTCGCCGAAGCGGCGGCCGCCCACGGCCGTCTGGTCGTCCCGACGGACGTCGTCGCGGCACGTGAGGCCGCGGCCGGCGCGCCGTCACGGGTCGTCGCTGCCGACGGCATCGCCGCCGACGAGATGGCGCTCGACATCGGCCCCGAGACGACCGCCGAGTTCGTGCGCCAGTTGCGCGGAGCCGGCACGATCTACTGGAACGGCCCCATGGGCCTGTTCGAGATCGACGAGTTCAGCGCCGGCACACGCGCCGTCGGTGAAGCCATCGCCGGCGGGGTCGCGGTCACCGTCGCCGGCGGCGGCGACACGGTGTCGGCGGTGCGCACGTTCGGTCTGGATGCCCGCCTCACTCACATCTCGACTGGCGGGGGGGCATCGATGGAGTTTCTGGAGGGCCGGGCGCTGCCCGGCGTGGAGGCGCTCATGGACCGCAGTATGGCTCCGGCGACGCCGGGTCGTCGCCCGCTCATGGCGGGCAACTGGAAGATGTACAAGACCCGCGCGGACACGAAGACCTTCTTCGCTGCCTTCGTCCCGCAAGTGGCCGGGGTCGACGACCGGGACGTCCTGCTCTGCCCGCCGGACGTGTGCCTCGAGACGGCACTCGCCGCCACCGCCGGCAGCAACGTGGCGGTCGGCGCCCAGACGATGCACTACGCCGCCGAGGGCGCCTTCACCGGCGAGACGGCGCCGGACATGCTCGTCGAGCTCGGCGTGCCCTACGTGATCCTCGGCCACTCCGAGCGGCGCCAGTACTACGCCGAGAACGACGCCGACCTGGCGCGCAAGGTGCGGTCCGCGCTCGATGCCGGCCTGCGGCCGATCCTCTGCTGCGGCGAGACGCTCGAGGAGCGGGAGGGCGGCCAGACGGAGGGCAAGGTCGGCGGCCAGCTCGATGCCGACCTGGCCGAGATCAGTGCGGCGGAGCTCGCCACCGTCGCGATCGCCTACGAGCCCATCTGGGCTATCGGCACCGGGGTGACCGCGACCCCGGAGCAGGCACAGGAGACCGTCGCCTTCGTGCGCAGCCGCGTGCGTGAGCGCTTCGGCGACGCCGCCGACGGCGTGCGCATCCTCTACGGCGGCAGCGTCAAGGGCGCCAACATCGACACGCTGATGGCGCAACCCGACATCGACGGCGTGCTCGTCGGCGGAGCCAGCCTCGACCCGCGGGAGTTCGCCCGCATCGTGCGCTTCACGGGGCCGTCGTGACCCATCCGGGCGCCGCCGGCGCACGCACCTACCGTCCAGTCGTACTGATCGTACTGGACGGCTGGGGGGTCGGCCCGCCGGGCCCGGACAACGCCGTGAGCCTCGCGGCGACGCCGGTCTTCGACCGGCTCACGGCTGAGTATCCGTACGGCGTCCTCGACGCTTCGGGCCCTGCAGTGGGACTGCCGCCGGGACAGATGGGCAATTCTGAGGTCGGGCACCTCAACATCGGCGCCGGCCGCGTCGTGTATCAGGACCTCACGCGGATCAGCCTCGCGATCGAGGACGGCAGCTTCTTCGAGAACCCCGTCCTGCGCCAGGCTTGCGCCAAGGCGGCGGGCAGGGGCAGCCGTCTTCACCTGATGGGCCTCGTCTCCGGCGGCGGCGTCCACAGCGACATGGGCCATCTCGAGGCGTGTCTCGAGCTCGCCCGTCGAGAGAAGGTCCGCGACGTCGTGGTGCACGCCTTCCTCGACGGCCGCGACACGCCGCCGCGCAGCGCCAAGGGCTTTCTGGCCACCATCCAGGCGGCGATGGACCGCCTCGGCGTCGGCCGCTACGGCGTGATCAGCGGCCGCTACTACGCGATGGACCGCGACACGCGCTGGGATCGCGTCAAGCTTGCCTACGACGCCCTGGCGTACGCCGAGGGCTTCTTCGCCGCAGACGCCCAGGCGGCGGTCGAAGCGGCCTACGTTCGCGGCGAGAACGACGAGTTCGTGCGCCCGACGATCGTCGCTCCCGAGCATGAGTCGCGCGTGCGCGACGGCGACGTCTGCCTCTTCTTCAACTTCCGCCCCGACCGCGCCCGTGAGCTCACGCGCGCCTTTGCCGAACGAGGCTTCGCCGAGTTCGACCGCGGCGCGCACCCGCCCGCCGTCGACTTCGTCACCATGACCCGGTACAAGAAGGAGTTCACACTCCCCGCGGCCTTCCAGCCCGAGCACCCCGCGCACGTGTTGTCCGAGGTCCTCGCCGAGAACGGCCTCCGACAGCTCCACATCGCCGAGACCGAGAAGTACGCGCACGTCACCTTCTTCTTCAACGGCGGCGTCGAACGCGAGGCGGAGGGGGAGACCCGCATCCTGGTGCCCAGCCCGCGTGAGGTGCCCACCTACGACCACAAGCCCGAGATGAGCGCGCCGGGCGTCACTGACGCGCTGGTCGAGCAACTGGAGGCCGACGCGTTCGACTTCGTGGTCGTGAACTACGCGAACGCCGACATGGTCGGCCACACAGGTGTCATTCCTGCCGCCGTCAAGGCGGTCGAGACAGTCGACGCCTGCCTCGGCAGGGTCGTCGAGGCGGTCGACCACCTGGGCGGCGCTTGCCTCATCACCGCCGACCACGGCAACTCCGACCACATGCTCGAGCCGGACGGCAGCCCCAACACGGCGCACAGTACGAACCTCGTGCCCTTCGTCGCGACGGTGCCGGGCGTGCGCGTGCGCGAGGGCGGCCGGCTCTGTGACCTGGCGCCCACGGTGCTGGCGCTGCTGGGCGTGGAACAGCCGCGAGAGATGACCGGCAGGGACCTGCTCGAGTCCTGAGCCTGCCGGCGCCGGCCACCACGCTCGCCGGCCGCACCAGTCGCCGGTCACGTTTGGCGGAGGCCGGCTGAAGTGCAAGAATGGTATGCTCGCGTCCGTCCACGCCCGCCTCCAGGGGGAGAACTGACTTGCTCAACGCCATCCTCGTCACCTTCCAGCTCGTCCTCGCGATCCTCGTGATCGTGCTCATCCTGCTGCACTCCGGCAAGGACGCCGGCATGGCCAGCGTCACCGGCTTCTCGTTCGCCTCGTCCGCGAGCGTCATGGAGCGGAACCTCACGCGCTACACGATCATCGTGGGGGTGCTGTTCTTCCTGAACACGTTCATGCTGCTGTGGAGGCTGAGCTGACGCCGAGCGCGCGCAGCGCGCTCCGTCCGGGGAGGCGCTCACGACCGCCCCACGATCGTCCCGAGGGAGCATCGACGCGACTTACCGCCGGAGCGGGCTGACATGCGCCCGCGATAGGCTCATCATGTCGTCGCGCCCGTTCAGACTCGTCGTCCTGCTCGCGATCGCCGCCTTGCTCTTCGGCGGGGCGGCCGCTCTCGCGGCGTGCGGCAGCGCTTCTTCAGGCGGGGGTGGTGCGCCCTCCGGCGACGGGGGCACGCCGAAGCCAGGCGGTACGTTCACCTTTCCTCTGCCGGGCAATCCCATGTCGATCGAGCCGCTCAACGCGCAGGACGCGTCCGGCCTGCAGGTCGCGCATCAGGTCTTCCAGGGGCTCACGAAGTGGGTGCTCGACGACGACGGCCGGCTGATCACGAAGCCGGATATCGCCGAGTCGTGGGAGTCCGAGGACGCGCAGAACTGGATCTTCCACCTCAGGCCCGGCGTGACCTTCCAGGCTCCCGTCAGCAGGCCCGTGACCGCGCAGGACTTCGTCGACTCATGGTCCAGGGTGACCGACCCCGGCAACCAGTCCTACGTGGCGTACATCCTGGCGCCGCTCGAGGGCTGCGACGACCGCGGCTACCAGACGGACCCGGCGCAGGGCCTGACCGGCGTGACGGCGATCGACGACGTGACACTCCAGGTGACGTTGCGCTATCCGTTCGCCGACTTCCCCGCGACGCTCGGTCACCCCGTCGCCGCGGTGACCCCCGTCGAGTACATCGTCGAGGTGGGGGAGAAGGCGTTCGCGAAGAGGCCGGTCGGCACCGGACCCTACGCCGTGGCCTCCTGGCGCCGCGGGCGCTCCGTCAGACTCATCAGGAACGCCACGTATTGGGACACCGAGAACGCCGGCTGGGTGGACACCGTCGAGCTGCCGATCTTCGACGATGTGGAGTCCATGTGGGCCGGCTTCGAGCGCGGCGACCTGGACTGCTCGCGGGTCCCCACCGACGAGATCGCGGCCGTCGAGGCCGGCCCCGAGGTGGCCGCGGGTACCTGGACGGCCATGGCGTGGCCGGCGGCGGCCGTGTACTTCGTCGGCATGAACATGACCGACGGCACGCTGGGCCCCGATCTCGACCTGCGCAAGGCCATCTCGCAATCGACGGACGCGCAGACGGTGGTCGACCAGGTCAGTCAGGGCATCGCGCAGGTCGCCGCCGGCTACGTGCCCCCGGGCATCCCCGGTTACAAGGCCGCGCAGAACCCCTACACCTACGACCTGGAGAACGCCACGAACCTCGTTACCAGCGCGGGCTTCGTCCCCACCCTCGACTACTGGTACGACGCGGACGAGGACCACCGCCAGATAGCGGAGACCCTCGTCGCGGGCTGGGAGCAGGCCGGGCTCTCGGTGGCGCCGACTGAGTACGAGTGGGGGACCTTCCTGGACAAGCTCTCGAGAGGCAACAACGGCAGCGGCAGCCAACTCTTCCGCGTGGCCTGGATCGCCGACTACCCTGCGATGGACGCCTTCCTCTACCCGCTCTTCCAGTCCGACCAGTCGCCCACCGGAAGCTACACGTTCTACGCCAACCAAGGCGTCGATGAGCTCCTGCAGAAGGCGCGCGCGACCATGGATGGCCAGCAGCGCCAGAACCTGTACGCCCAGGTCGAGAAGATCATCCTCACGGACATGCCGGCCGTGCCGCTGTACTTCTACCGCTACTTCCGCGTTGCGGACGGCCGTATCCGCGGCTTCACCGTCGACCCCATGGGGCTGACCGACGTGCGCTCCGTGTGGGTCGAGTAGGCCGAGGTTCTGCAGGCGATTGCATATCGGAGTAAAGTTGACAAATGAGCGAAGGGCGCTGCACAGTGCCCTTGAAAGAAGAGGGAGGTGCGTCAAAGAAGCAGATCCGGTCGCCGGTGCGTCGATCGCGCCGCGGCTGTAAGGGACTCCGGGGGGAGTCTGGCTCTGTCAGTCATCAAGGAGGTCACAGTGAAGAAACCCATCAGGAGTTGGCGCGGCCTGCTCGTTCTGGCCGCCGTCCTCGCCTCCGCTGCGCTCGTTCTGGGCGCGTGCGGCAGCAGCGACGAGACCACCGACACGACTACCAGCGAGGGCACGCCAACGGCGGGTGGCACCTACAACTACCCGCTCAGCGCCAACCCGGTCTCCATCGAGCCGCTCAACGCCCAGGAGTCTGAGGGCATGCAGGTCGCCCACCAGGTGTTCCAGGGTCTGGCCAAGTACGTGCTGAACGAGCAAGGCGAGATGGTGGCCGAGCCGGACATCGCCGAGAAGTGGGAGACCACCGACTCGCAGACCTGGACGTTCACGCTCAAGCAGGGCGTCATGTTCCAGGCGCCCGTGAACCGCGAGGTCGTGGCGCAGGACTTCGTCGACTCGTGGAACCGGGTCACGGACCCCGCCAACCAGTCCTACGTGTCGTACATCCTCGCTCCGGTCGAGGGATGCGATGACGGCGGCTACCAGGTGGATCCGAAGCAGGGCCTGACGGGCGTCAGGGCGATCGACGACTACACGCTCGAGGTCAAGCTTCGCTACGCGTTCGCCGAGTTCCCGCAGACGCTGGGCCACACCGTCGCGGCGGCGACTCCCGTCGAGTACATCGACGAGGTCGGCGCCAAGGCCTACGGCAAGAAGCCCGTCGGCACCGGTCCCTACATGGTCGAGTCCTGGAAGAACAACCAGTCCGTCCAGTTGGTCAAGAACCCGGACTACTGGGACACCGAGAACGCCGGCTGGGTCGACAACATCAATATGCCCATCATCCTCGAGTCGTCGACCGAGTGGCTCGAGTTCCAGAAGGGCACCACCGACTACACCAACGTGCCGCCCGGCCAGGTGGCCGCGGCCGAGAACAACCCCAAGGTCAAGAGCGGCGAGTGGACGGCCAAGCGTTGGCCGACCCTGGCGGTGTACTTCATCGGCATGAACATGACCGATGCGACGCTCGGTCAGGACCTCGAACTGCGCAAGGCCATCGCCATGTCGACGGATTCGCAGAACGTCATCAACATCGTCAACGAGGGTGTGCCGCTGGCTGCCCAGGGCTACGTGCCGGTGGGCATCCCCGGCTACCAGCCCGAGCAGTCGCCGTACGGCTTTGACCCCGAGGGCGCCAAGACCATGGTCGACGGTCTGGGCACCGTCCCGACGCTCAACTACTGGTACAACACCGACGAGGGCCACCAGAAGATCGCCGAGGTGCTGCAGGCCGGCTGGAAGAACGTCGGGATCGACGTGAAGCTCAGCAACTTCGAGTGGGGCACCTTCCTCGACAAGCTCTCGAAGGGCGCCGAGGGCAGCGGCAGCCAGCTCTTCCGCATGGGCTGGATCGCCGACTACCCGTCGATGGACAACTTCCTGTACCCGCTGTTCCAGTCGGACCAGGCGCGCACGGGCAGCTACACCTTCTACTCCAACACGGATGTCGACGACATGCTGCTGCAGGCGCGCCAGACGGTCGACGATCAGCAGCGTTACGACCTGTACCTGCAGGCGGAGAAGCAGATCCTCACGGACATGCCGGCCTCGCCTCTGTACTTCTACCGCGACTTCCGTGTGACCAACAACCGCATCGGCGGCTACGTCCACAATCCGATGGGCTTCACCGACATGTGGACGGTGTGGGTCAAGGCGGATGCTGCCCAATAAGACCGAGTCGTGATTTGCGCGTGCAGTAGTGACTACCTAGACTGCTCGCAGTCCTTGCAGTGGCGGCCCGCCGCGAGAAGCGCGGCGGGCCGCCACTCGCACCGAGGATTCCCGGTCATACACTTCCGGACTGAAGGCGGAAAAGTGGATACGGTCGCGTAGCGCATGGCCTCCTATGTCGTCAGGCGCCTGTTCCAGCTCGTCATCGTGCTCTTCGGCGTCAGCGTCATCACTTTCGTCATCATGTTCACCATCCCGGGGGACCCGGCACGCCAGCTCGCCGGTAAGAACGCCACCCCCGAGAGGGTCGCCGAGATCTCCCAGCAGCTCGGTCTCGACCAGCCCGTCTACGTGCAGTACTACAGGTTCGTCAGCCGTTTGCTGCGCGGCGACCTTGGGGAGTCGTACGCGCTCCAGCAGCCGGTCATGGAGCTCATCAAGGACAACGCGCCCAACACCATCCAGCTGGCGCTGGCGGCGGTGCTGATCGAGCTCCTGGGCATCCCGTTGGGCATCTACTCGGCCCTGCGCCAGTACACCTTCTGGGACACTGCCCTCACCACGGGGGCGCTCATCATCTGGGGCATCCCGGTGTTCGTGCTCGGCCTGTTCATGCAGTGGTTCTTCTCTCTGAAGCTCCAGGAGTGGTTCGGGATCGACATCTTCCCGCTCACCGGCGCCGGCGACAATGTCTTCTGGGTCCTCCCGGCCTCGTGGACGAGTTTCATGACCCTGATCCTTCCCGCCGTCACGCTCGGTCTCATCGGGGTCGCCTACATCTCGTACATGCAGCGCGCCTCGATGCTCGAGGTCATCCGCTCCGACTACATCCGCACCGCGCGTGCCAAGGGCCTGTCCGAGCGCGCGGTGGTCCGCCGCCATGCCTTCAAGAACGCCGTCATCCCCGTCATGACGATCGCCGGCATCGATCTGGGAGCCCTCATGGGGGGCGCCATCCTGACCGAGACCGTGTTCTCCCGCCCCGGGATCGGCCTGATGATCTACCAGGCGATCGGCGCCCGCGATCTGCCCGTCGTCGCCGGGGGCGTGCTCTTCGCGACCTTCATCTACGTCTTCGCCAATCTGGCCGTCGATCTCGGTTATGCGTGGGTCGACCCGCGTATCCGTCTGGAAGGCTGAGCCCACGTGAGCGATCGCGACACCAGCGGCAACATCATCACGACCGACGTGTCGATCAGCAGCGTCGGCGAGCGCGAGCTGGTCGAGGACCAGTTCGCCGGGCGCAGTCCGCTCGGTCTCTGGGCCGACACCTGGCGGCGCCTCAGGCGCAATCACCTGGCCGTCGTGGGGATGTGCATCATCATCGTGTTTCTCGCCCTGGGCATCACCCAGGAGATCGCCAACCTCGTCGGGCTGAACACCGGCGACCCCGGCACGGGGTATCTGGCGCCCTACGATCCCAATGCCGTGAACTACGAGCTGTCGCCCAACGGTCTCGGGTCGGCACCCTCGTGGTCGCACCCGTTCGGCACCGACTACCTGGGCCGGGACGTCTTCTCGCGGACCTTGGTCGCGACGCGCATCTCGATGCTCGTCGGTGTCATCGCCGTCGCCATTGCGCTGTTCCTCGGTCTCATCCTCGGCCCGGTGTCCGGCTACTACGGGGGCTGGGTGGACTCGGTGATCATGCGCACCGCCGACGTCTTCTTCGCCTTTCCCTACATCCTCTTCGTGCTGCTCATCATGACCGTTCTCGGCCCGGGCCTCTGGAACGTGTTCATCGCCATCGGCATCCTGGGGTGGGCCACGTACGCGCGCCTGAACCGCGGCTCGGTGCTGAGCGTCAAGGCCATGGAGTACGTCGAGGCCGCCCGCGCCCAGGGCGCCAGCGACCTGCGCATCATCTTCAGACACGTGCTGCCCAACACGATGGCGCCCATCTACGTGGCCATCGCCATGGGCATCGGCGGCGCCATCGTCACCGAGGCCGCCCTCAGCTACCTCGGCATCGGCATCCAGCCGCCCGACGCCTCGTGGGGCAAGATGATCTCCGACTACCTCACCTATCTCCAGGCCGGCAGCTGGTGGATGGTCACCTTCCCGAGTGTTGCGCTCACCGTGTCCGTCTTCGGTTTCATCTCGTTCGGCAACGGACTGCGGGACGCCACCGACCCGAAGCTCAAGGAATAGCCATGGGTGAACGACTCCTCACGGTCGACGGCCTCTCGACCCACTTCTTCACCTACGCCGGCGTCGTCAAGGCGGTGAACGGCGTGAGCTTCACGCTCGACCGCAAGGAGACGCTGGGCATCGTCGGCGAATCGGGCTCCGGCAAGACGGTGGCGGCGCTCTCCCTGATGCGGCTGATCCCCGATCCGCCGGGCAAGGTCGTCGAGGGCACGCTCATGCTCGGGGACCGCGATCTGCGCACGCTCGCCGACGAAGAGATGCGCAAGGTGCGGGGCAACGACATCGCCATGGTCTTCCAGGACCCCATGACGAGCCTGAACCCCGTCTTGAAGGTCGGCGACCAGATCGCCGAGGCGATCATCCTTCATCAGGGAAAGACCAGGGCCGAGGCCTGGCAGATGTCCGCCGAGCTGCTCAACCGGGTGGGCATCCCCGACGCCGACAAGCGCATCTCCCATTACCCCTTCGAGTTCTCTGGGGGCATGCGCCAGCGGGCCATGATCGCCATGGCCATCAGCTGCAACCCGGACATCCTCATCGCCGACGAGCCCACCACGGCGCTGGACGTCACGATCCAGGCACAGATCATCGAAGTCATCGAGGAGATGCAGCAGCGCTACGAGAGTGGCGTCATCCTGATCACCCACGATCTGGGCGTGGTCGCCGAGATCGCCGACAAGGTGATGGTGATGTACGGAGGCCGCACGGTCGAGTACGCCGGCATCGACGAGATCTTCTACAACCCGCACCACCCCTACACGTGGGGCCTGCTCGGCTCACTGCCGCGGCTGGACGAGATCGAGAAGACGCGGCTCACGCCCATCAAGGGACAGCCGCCGGATCTGATCGCGCTGCCGAGCGGCTGCCCATTCGTCGGGCGCTGCGCCTACGAGCGCACTGAGTGTCGAGACGAGTGGCCCGAGCTCGAGATCGTGGGGCCGGATCACGGCGTCAACTGCTGGATCCCCGATGCCCAGCGTCGTGAGTTCCGCGCCGCGCTGCCCCACTTCCAGGAGTACGTCAGGTGAGCCTGCTCGAGGTCAGAGGACTGAAGAAGTACTTCCCGATCAGGACGGGGATCCTCAAGCGCACGACCGGCCAGGTGTACGCGGTCGACGATGTCGGCTTCTCGGTGGAGAAGGGCGAGACGCTTGGTCTCGTCGGCGAGAGCGGATGCGGCAAATCCACGACGGGGCGCGCCGTGCTGCGGCTCATCGCGCCGACGGCCGGTACGATCACGTTCGAGGGCACGGACATCATGGCGGCGTCGAGGAGCGAGATGCAGCGACTGCGGCGCGACATGCAGATCATCTTTCAGGACCCGTACGCCTCGCTGAACCCGCGTATGCGCGTGCGCAACATCGTCGGCGAGTCCCTCAAGATCCACGACATCGGTACTGAGGCTGAGCGAGAGAAGCGCGTCTTCGAGCTCCTCGAGACCGTCGGGCTCAGCGCCGAACACGCCGAGCGCTATCCGCACGAGTTCTCGGGCGGGCAGCGGCAACGCATCGGCATCGCGCGGGCGCTGGCGCTCAAGCCCAAACTCATCATCTGCGACGAGCCGGTGAGTGCGCTCGATGTGTCCATCCGTGCCCAGGTGATCAACCTTCTCGAGGATCTCCAGGACGAGTTCGATCTCACCTACGTCTTCATCGCCCACGATCTCTCGGTGGTCAAGCACGCCTCCGACCGCGTCGCCGTGATGTATCTCGGCAAGATCGTCGAGATCTCGGACAGCGCGTTGCTGTACGACTACCCGCAGCACCCGTACAGCGAAGCGCTGCTCTCCGCCGTCCCGATCCCCGACCCCACCACTGAACGCGCCCGGCGGCGCATCATCCTCGAGGGCGATGTACCCAGTCCTACGAACCCCCCCAAAGGCTGCGTCTTTCACCCCCGATGCCCGCGGGCCCAGGAGATCTGCACGACGGCCATGCCCGTCTTGTCGAGCACGGGCGGAGACGCGGGGGCACGGCACGATGTGGCCTGCTACTTCCCGGCGCGCTTCATCGGCGGCGAGCGCTCGGTGGCCAGCGAGCCCTTCGAGGGCGCGACCGAGTCGGCGTCCGTCTGACCGTCGGCACCTGCCGAGGCGCCGGTCTGCGCTCAGCCGTTCCCTGCCGTAGTCTGTGAGGCCATGACGACGATCGCCCGCCCAGCTCTGATCCTCGCTGCTGCGGTGGCCGTGTTCGCCGCCCTCGCGCTCGGCGCGTGCGGCGGCGGCAGCAGCAGCAGCGTCAGCAGCAGCCCGGATGCCGTCGTGGCGCGCATCGACGGACGCGAGGTGCGTCAGAGCGACGTCGATCAGGTGCTCGCCGAGGCACGTCTGACCGGGCAGGACAGGGATGACGGCGCCGCGCTCGACGACGCGATCGATCGAGAGCTCGTACGCGCGGAGGCCGAGCGTCTGGGCCTCACCGCCGACGAAGCTGAGGTCGAGAGCCGCCTGGCGGCCGTCGGCGAACGACTCGGCGGCGAGGCCGCACTCCAGGCCGGCCTCGACCAGGCGGCGATGAGTGAGGCGCAGCTGCGTGAGAGCCTGAGGATCGGCGTGCTTCGCGAGGCCGTCCAGGACGCCCGCTTCCCAGACGTCAAGGCCGAACCGCGGACCGTGCGGCGCTTCTACGAGCGGCGGCGCGCCGAGCTCTTCACCACGGCCGCCGCGGTCAGGCTCGGAGCGATCGTCGTGCGCAACGAGGGTATCGCCGGCAATGCGATCAGGCGACTGAGCCAGGGACGACCCTTCAGGGAAGTGGCGCGGCAGTTCACGATCGACCCCGAGATCAAGGCCGCCGAAGGGATGATGGGTTGGATCGACCCAGCCTCCTTGCCGGGCGCTCTGGGCAAGACGGTGGAGCGGCTCCGCACGGGCCAGATCTCCGCGCCCGTGGCTGGTCCGGGCGGCACCTGGGTCGTGAAGGTCTTCTCGCGCCGGCCGGAGCGGGTGATTCCGTTCGCTCGCGTGCGCACGGACATCGAGGAGGGGCTCACCGGGCGCCGCCGCTCCGCGGAGCTGGACAGGTGGCTGGTCCAGGCGCGCAAGGACGCGACCATCGAGCGCCTGTGACGCCGGCGCCGGTGCGTGTGCCGGGCGCCGGTTGCTATACTCGCCCGCGGAACCCTTTCCAGGAGGCCGTCTCGTGCGCAACGCGCTCATACTGCTCGCCGTCGTCGCCCTGCTGATCCTCGTCGGCGGCGCGCTGAACAACGGAGTCGTCTTCGACGTGGACTACGTCGCCGGCACGGCCACCGCGGTCTCGCTGCTGTGGATCGCGGCGGTGATCGCCGCCCTCGTGTTCGTCGTCGGCCTCATCGCCGCCTACCTGGCGCGGACGGCCGTCTACGGCCAGCGGCGCAAGCTCGAGGCGGAGCTCCAGACGACCTACGAGCGCCTTCGTGAGGCTGAGTCCCTGGCGGCGCGGCTCGCACCTGTCCCTGCCGCCGAAGAGGACGCCGCCGTTGTCTCTGCCGAAGAGGTCGCCACCGTGGTCGACGCGGAGGAGGCCGCGACGGTGGCCGGCACCGGTCAGGAAGCCACCGTCGTCGTGGATGACGGCGCCGCCACCGTGATCGTGGACGAGGCGGACACCGCCGTCGCCGGCCCGGACCGCGGCGAGGCGGAGTCTGAGACGACCGACGATGCCGGCCCTCAGGACGCCGGGGAGGCCGGCGAGACGACCGCGGTGACGATGGCCGATGATGCAGCGGGTGGGGCCGGCGCGGAGGCGCCGAGCGAGGCCGTCGCGGCGGCCGAGGCAGGCGACGCCGGTGAAGATCCTCAGACGGCTGCCACGTCGATCTGACCCGCCCGCTTCTGCATCCGTCGTCCTCGAGCGGTACACTGCCGGCGTGATGAACTCGTGACTGATCCTGGCTCCTGGCGTATCTCGCCGGCGCCGTTTCCGGAGGTCCGGCGACTCGCCGGGGAGCTCGAGGTGAGCGAGGTCCTCGCCCAGGTCCTCGTGCGCCGCGGGCTCGGCGATCCCGCCGCCGCGCGGGCCTTCCTGCATCCGGATTTCCGCGTTCACGACCCGTACCTGATGAGCGGCATGGCAGAGGCGCGGCGGCGCATCGACCAGGCGCTGCGCCGCAGCGAGCCCATCGCCGTGCACGGCGACTACGACGCCGACGGCATCACCGCGACCTTCCTGCTGGTCAGCGTCCTCGAGGAGCTCGGCGCCGACGTGCGCTGGCGTCTTCCCAACCGCTTCAGCGAGGGCTACGGCGTCTCCGAGGCCGCAGTGGACGAGCTCGGTGAGGCGGGCGTCAAACTGCTGATCACCGTGGACTGCGGCATCAATGCCCGCGCCGAGGTGGCGCGCGCCCAGGCGCTCGGGATGGACGTCATCGTCACCGACCATCACGAGCTCGAGGGCGAGCCGCCCGCCTGCGTCGTCGTCACGCCGAAGCTGGGCACGTACCCCTGCCGTCATCTCGCGGGCGTGGGCGTCGCGTTCAAGCTCGCCCACGCGCTGTTGGAGGACTCCGGGGACCGGCTCGTCGATCTCCCGCTGGCGCTCCGTCCGTACACGGACCTCGTCGCCGTGGGGACGATCGCGGACGTGGTCCCTCTCGTCGAGGAGAACCGCGTCCTCACGGCGATCGGCCTCGGCCGGCTGCGCAGCGCGCCGCGGCCGGGGCTGGCTGCCCTGCTGGAGGTCGCCGGCGGCCGTCCGGGCGAAGTGGATGCGGGAGCCGTCGGCTTCCGACTGGGCCCCCGGCTCAACGCCGCCGGGCGCCTCGAGGACGCTTCCATCGCGCTCGAGCTCCTGGGAGCTCCCGATCGCGACACGGCCCTGCCGCTGGCGCTCAAGCTCAACGAGCTGAACCGCGAGCGGCAAGTGATCGAGGCGGCGATGACCGAGGCGGCGGTGGCGATGGTGCCCGACCCGCCGCCGCCTGCTCTCGTGCTGTCGTCTCCGGATTGGCACGAAGGAGTCGTCGGTATCGTCGCGTCGCGGGTCGCCGAGCGTTTCCACCGGCCGGCGATCCTGCTGAGCGAGGGCGACGACGAGGCCAAGGGCTCCGGCCGCAGCATCCCCGCCTTCGATCTGCTCGGCGCGGTCGAGCGTACCGCCGACCATCTCATCACGTTCGGCGGGCACCGCGCCGCCTGCGGGCTGCGGCTACGGCGTGCGGCGATCCCCGCGTTCCGCGAGGCGTTCGTGGCCGAGGCCGCGGCCAGGCTCAGCGCCGACGATCTCACGCGCGTCCGCCACGTGGACGCCGTCGTGAGCGGCGACGAACTCACCCTGGGCCTTGCCGACGAGCTCGAGCTGCTCGCGCCGCACGGGTTCGGCAACCGCCAGGTGACGCTGCTGCTGCACGATGCGGAGGTGGTCTCGCCGAGGCTCACCCGGGACAAGCGGCACGCGCAGTACCGCGTACGCTGCGACGGCGCCTCGTGCCAGGCGATCCACTTCGGCTTCGGTGACCTCGCCGAGCTCACCGCGCCGGGGCGCCACGACATCGCCCTCGCGCTCTCCAAGAACGAGTACAACGGCGCCGTGAGCGCGCAGGTGCAGGTACGCAGCCTGCACCGGCTCCAGCCGACGGAGCCGGATCTCTGCGCCACGGCGTGCGACCTGCGCTGTCGGGACCGCCTGCGGGACGAGGAACTGTGGGCCGCGCTGCTCGCCGGGTACGCCGGCTCGCCCGATGGGGGGAGCGGGGGCGACGGCGCCGCCGCGGCTCTCAAGGCGGCGCGCGCCGAGGGTCGCCTCGTCGACCGTCGCGGCCGTCCGCCGGCCGCGGCACTCACGGCCCTGCTCGCCACCGGCGAGCGGACGTTGGTGCTCGTCGCCGACGTCGGCCGGCGCCGGCCGCTGCTCACGCGCGATGTGTTGACGCCCGGCCTCGGATGCTCCGCAGCGTACGTGCAGGCTGCCTGCTCACCGCGCCTCGAGGCTGCTCAGGATGCCGACGTCGTCATGAGCACGCCGGATCTCGTGCTCGACCATCCCGTCTTCGCACACGGCTTCGCGCACGTGGTCCTGCTCGATCCCCCGTACACCGGCGCGTTGTGGGCAGGCCTCGCCGCCGCCACCGCGTCCGACGCCTGGCTGCACGCCCTCTGGGGACCCGGCGAGGCTGAGTTCGCCGGCCGCGTCCGCGAGAGCCAGCTCGACCTCGACGCCACCATGCGACGCGTCTGGAAGGCGCTGGCCGCCGGCTCCGGCCGGTTTGACCGTGCCCTCGAGCAGGAACTCCTTGGTACAGGAGCCGTCCTCGCGCCGGTGGCCGCCGTGAGAGCCGCCGTCCAGGGGCTCCGCGAGGCTGGATTGCTCGTCCCCGGCGAGGACGGCGGCTATCATCTCGAACGGCCACAGAGTAAGGTCGACGTCACTCGGACGGACGCTCACAGAGAATGGCACAACAGGTATCAGACACCAGACTTCCTGCGGACCTGCCTGACAGCGCAGCTCTGACGCAGGTCCCCGGCGAGTACGGGCCGTTGCTCGACGACCTGTTCGCGGCCATCGAGCGCTACAATCCCGAGCCCGACCGGGACCTGATCACACGTGCATTCGTGGCCGCCGCCTTCCTGCATGGCCAGCAGAGCCGCAAGAGCGGCGAGGCGTACATCCATCACCCCGTAGGTACGGCCCTCAACGCCGCCGAGCTCAAGCTCGACTCGGTCACCATCGCCGCGGCGCTTCTTCACGACGTCGTCGAAGACACCGGCGCGCCGCTCTCCTGGATCGAAGAGCAGTTCGGCGAGGAGATCGCCATGCTCGTCGACGGCGTCACCAAGCTGACCAAGATGCACTTCAACTCCCAGGAAGAGGAGCAGGCGGAGAACTACCGCAAGATGATCATCGCGATGGCCACCGACATCCGGGTCATCCTGATCAAGCTCTGCGACCGGCTGCACAACATGCACACGCTCTGCTACCTGAGCAAGCAGAAGCAGATCCAGAAGGCCAAGGAGACGCTCGAGGTCTATGCGCCGCTCGCGCACCGGCTCGGTATCCACAACCTCAAGTGGCAGCTCGAGGACCTCGCCTTCGCCTCGTTGCACCCGCGCAAGTACCAGGAGATCCAGATGTGGGTCGCGCAGCGGCGCGCTGACCGCGAGGACTACGTCGACGAGGCGGCGGGCTTCTTGCGCGCGGAGCTGGAGAAGGCGGGCATCGAAGCCGACATCACCGGCCGCGCCAAGCACTTCTACTCCATCTACGCGAAGATGAGCCGCGGCGGCAAGGAGTTCAACGAGATCTTCGACCTCACCGGGCTGCGCGTGCTGGTCGAGACCATCAAGGACTGCTACGGCGCGGTGGGCATCATCCACTCGGTCTGGAAGCCGATCCCGGGTCGCTTCAAGGACTACATCGCGATGCCCAAGTTCAACCTCTACCAGTCGCTGCACACGACGGTGATCGGGACCGGCGGCAAGCCGCTGGAGATCCAGATCCGCACCTTCGACATGCATCAGACGGCCGAGTTCGGCGTCGCCGCGCACTGGCTCTACAAGGAACGCGGCGACCGCGACCAGGACAAGCTGGCGTGGCTGCACCAGATGATGGAGTGGCAGTCCGAGACCGGCGACCCCGGCGAGTTCATGGACACGCTCCGCATCGACCTCTTCGAGGACGAGGTCTTCGTCTTCACGCCCAAGGGCGACGTCAAGAGCCTGGCCGCGGACAGCACGCCGATCGACTTCGCCTACGCCGTGCACACCGACGTCGGCAACCACACCGTGGGCGCCAAGGTCAACGGGCGCATCGTGCCGCTGCACACGAAGCTGATCAGCGGCGACATCGTCGAGGTGATCACCAGCAAGTCGAGCCACGGGCCGTCGCGTGATTGGCTCGACATCGTCAACTCGCCGAGGGCGCGCCAGAAGATCCGCCAGCACTTCCGTCGCGAGCAGCGCGAGGACTCGGAGCACTCGGGCCGCGACCTCCTCCAGGAGGCGCTGCGCCGGGAGGGTCTGCCGGCGCAGAAGATCCTGACCTCCAAGGTGTTCGCCCAGATCTGCAAGGACGTCGGCTACAACAAGCCCGACGACCTCTTCGTGGCGCTGGGTTCCGGCCGCCTGCCGGTGAAGACCGTGGCCAACAAGGTGATGCAGCGCGCCGGCACCATGAAGGAAGCCACGCCACCGCCGGAGATGCTCCCGTCGCAACCGGTGCGGGAGGTCGACGGGCCGCAGGCGCTCTCCGGTCAGTTCGGCATCGCCGTCGAGGGCATGAGCGACATCATGGTGCGGATGGCCAAGTGCTGCAAGCCCATACCCGGCGACGAGATCGTGGGCTACATCTCGCTCGGCAAGGGCATCACCATCCACCGCCACGACTGCAAGAACGCGCGCGCGCTCATGAAGAACCCCGAGCGTTTCACCAAGGTCGGCTGGCAGGGGCTCGGCGGCATGGTCTTCCGCGTCGAGATCATGGTCGAGGCGCTCGACCGCAACCACCTGCTCGAGGACCTCGCGCGCACGCTCGCGGACTCGGGCGTGAACATCATCGGCGGCAGCATGCAGACGCTGCCGGACGGCGTGGTGCGAGACCGCTTCACGCTCGAGGTCGGCGACGTGCGCCAGCTCGACAACATCATCGCCAATATCCGCAGCATCCACACGGTCTACGACGCGTACCGCGTCGTCGGGGGGTAGCGAGGAGAGGCCCTCGCCTCGCCGCGAGAGCGCGAGGCCCGGCGAACGCGACGCGGTCGACCGTCCTCGGCGCCGTCTGATACTCTCTGGGGCCGAACGTCGACCACTCGAGGTACCATGCCCGATCCCGCCGAAGTCTTCGCCCTGCCGCTCGGCCCGCTCCAGGCCAACTGCTTCATCGTCGTCCAGGGGCAGAAGGGGCTCGTCATCGATCCCGGCGACGAGGCTCACATCGTGATCGAGGCCTTCACGGAGTTCGGCTTCGCGCCTGCCGCGGTGCTCGTCACGCACGGCCACTTCGACCATTTCGGCGGCGTGGCGCCGATCGCGCGGCACTTCGACATCCCGGTGTACGTGGGCGCCGAGGACGCCGGCGAGATGGCCGACAACGGCCTCGGCGTCGCAGCCGGGTTCGACATCGAGCCGGTCGAGACGGCGCGCACGATCGAGGGCGAGCAGACGCTCGACCTGGCGATCCCCGTGCTCGCCATCCCGACGCCGGGCCACTCGCGCGGCTCGTACACGTTCGCAATCGGCGACGACGACCTGTTCGTCGGCGACCTGCTCTTCCAGGGTAGCGTCGGGCGCACCGACCTGCCGGGCGGGGACATGGACCAGCTGCTCAACTCGGTGGCCACGCTCGTGCGGCGGTTCCCGCCCGACGCCACGGTGCACAGCGGCCACGGCCCCGACACGTCGCTCGGCCGCGAGCTCGCGCTCAACCCGTTCCTCTCGCCGCTCCGCCACGACCCGGAGCACCGCTGGTGAGTTCGCCCCGCGCTCCCAAGGGCACCTACGATCTGCTGCCGGACCAGGCCGCCGAGCGCGACGCCGTGGTCGCCGTCGCGGCGCGTGTCTTCGCCGCGTACGGCTACCGGCGCGTCGTCACCCCCGAGTTCGAGGAGACGGGTCTCTTCGAGCGTGGGGTCGGCGAGGCCACGGACATCGTGCGCAAGGAGATGTACACGTTCGTCGACAAGGGCGACCGCTCGCTGACGTTGCGGCCCGAGGGCACGGCGCCCATCTGCCGCGCGTACGTCGAGCACGGCATGCACAAGCTGCCGCAGCCGGTGAAGCTCTGGTACTACTGCCCGATGTTCCGCTACGAGAAGCCGCAGGCGGGCCGCTACCGCGAGCACTACCAGTTCGGCGCCGAGGCCATCGGCTCGGCCGACCCGGCGGTCGACGCCGAGGTGATCCTGCTGCTGGCGGCGATCTTCGCCGAGGTGGGGGTCGAGGGCGTCTCGCTCAACATGAACAGCATGGGCGACCCGGCCTGCCGGCCGGCCTACGTCGAGAAGCTGCGCGAGTACCTGCGCGGGCGCGAGGAGGAGCTGTGCGGCGACTGCCTCGAGCGCATCGAGCTCAACCCGCTGCGCACGTTCGACTGCAAGGTCGAGCGCTGCCGCGCGGTGCTCGACGAGGCGCCGCGCATCAGCGACCACCTCTGCCCGGAGTGCCGCGAGCACTTCGACTGCGGTGCTCGCGCTGGTCCGGGCCGCCGGCCTCGAGCCGCGGCTCGACTTCCGCCTCGTGCGCGGCCTCGACTACTACACGCGCACGACCTTCGAGTTCAACTCCGACCGCCTCGGCGCCCAGAGCGGCGTCGGCGGCGGCGGCCGCTACGACGGCCTCGTCGAGCAGATCGGCGGCCAGCCGACGCCGGGTGTGGGCTGGGGCAGCGGCCTCGAGCGCATCGCCCTGGCCATGCGCGAGCCGCTCGCCGTCCACGCCACCCGGTGTCTACGTGGTGAGCTTCGCCGACGAGGTGCGTCCGGCGGCCTTCGCCGTGGCGCAGAGCCTGCGCCGGGCCGGCGTGCCCGCCGAGCTGGACCTCGCCGGGCGCAGCCCCAAGGGCCAGTTCAAGCAGGCCGGCCGCAGCGGCGCCCGTTTTGCGGCGCTCCTCGGTCTCGAAGAGCTGGCCGAGGGTGTCGTGCGCCTCAAGGATCTGTCCGGCGGCGGGGAAGAGGACGTCGCCGCCGCCGACCTGCCGGCGATCGTCGCCGGCCGACTGAAGGGTGAGGCCTGATGCTGCGCGACGCGTATCCCGGAGAACTGCGCGCGACCGACGTCGGCCGCGAGGTGCGTCTCGCCGGCTGGGTGGCGCGCCGTCGCGACCACGGCGGCCTCATCTTCATCGACCTGCGCGACCGCAGCGGCATCGTCCAGCTGGTCGTCGACCCGTCGCACGCAGGCGGCCGCGCACCGGCTCGCCGAGCAGGTGCGGCCGGAGTTCGTGCTCGCCGTGGCCGGCGAGGTCGTCGCTCGCTCGCCGGAGACCGTCAACCCGAACCTGCCGACCGGCGAGGTCGAGGTCCAGATCGCCGAGCTCGAGATCCTCAACCGCTCCAAGACGCCGCCGTTCGAGATCGAGACGGCAGAGCAGGTCGACGTCGACGAGACGCTGCGCCTCAAGTACCGCTACCTCGACCTGCGACGCGCGCCGATGCTGGCCAACCTGGAGCTGCGCAACGCGGCCGCCCAGGCGGCGCGCGCCTACCTCAACGCGCAGCGCTTCATCGAGGTCGAGACGCCGGACCTCACCAGGTCGTCGCCCGAGGGCGCGAGGGACTTCCTCGTCCCCTCGCGCCTGCAGCCGCACCGCTTCTACGCGCTGCCGCAGTCGCCGCAGATGTTCAAGCAGATCCTCATGGTCGCCGGCATGGACCGCTACTACCAGTTCGCGCGCTGCTTCCGCGACGAGGACCTGCGCGCCGACCGCCAGCCCGAGCACACGCAGATCGACCTCGAGACGTCGTTCCTCGCGGTGCCCGAGATCCGCGCGCTCCTCGAGGGCCTCATGACGGCGATCTTCGAGGGCGTGGGGGAGCGCCGCCCGCCACGCCCCTGCCGCGCCTCTCGTACGACGAGGCCATGCTGCGCTACGGCAGCGACAAGCCGGACCTGCGCTACGGCCTCGAGATCGTCGAGCTCAGCGAGACCTTCGCCGAGAGCGAGTTCAAGGTCTTCCGCGGCGCCGTCGAGGCCGGCGGCGTCGTGCGCGCCATCCGGGCGCCCGGCGGCGGTTCGCTCTCCCGGGCGCAGATCGACAAGCTCACCGAGCTCGCCAAGGAGCACGGCGCCAAGGGCATGGCCTACGTGTACGTGGAGGAGGGCCGCGCGCTGCGCGGCCCCATCGTCAAGTTCCTCGCGGAGGCCGAGCAGGCCGCGCTCGTCGAGAAGGTCGGCGGCGAGCCCGGCGACCTCGTCGTCTTCGCCGCCGACGAGGCGCTCGCCGCCGCCGAGGTGCTCGGCGCGCTGCGCCTCGCCCTCATCGGCCTGCTCGCGCCCGAGCCCTCGGCGCGCTGGTCGCTGCTCTGGGTCGAGGAATTCCCGCTCTTCGAGATCGACAAGGAGACCGGCCGGCTCACGTACGGTCACAACCCGTTCAGCCTGCCGACCGAGGCGACGATGCCGCTGCTCGAGAGCGACCCGCTCGCCGTGCGCGGCGCGCAGTACGACCTGGTGCTGAACGGCGTCGAGCTGGGCTCCGGGTCCCTGCGCAACCACGACGCCGCCGTCCAGCGCTCCATCCTGCGCGCCCTCGGCATGAGCGACGAGCGCATCGACGAGGCCTTCGGCTGGTTCCTCGAGGCGCTCGAGTACGGGGCGCCGCCGCACGGCGGCATCGGTCTGGGCTTCGACCGCATCATCATGCTGCTCGCCGGCGCCGACTCGATCCGCGACGTCATCGCCTTCCCCAAGACGTCATCGGGCGGCGACCCCATGACGGCCGCCCCGGGGCCGGTCACCGCCGAGCAGCTCAAGGAGCTGCGCGTCCGGCTCGGATAGCCTCCGCGGCGAACCATCGTGCGGTAGCCGCGGGCCGACAGCGCCCGCTCACCGAGCGCTGCCCTCAAGCTTTTTGCAGGGCTGCCGACAAGATTGTTGAATCAGTGGACGTTTGCTAGGATGGCGCGGCTCGACCTTGTTCGTGACCTCGCCACATTCTCGAGCCAACACGAACACATCGGGAGCTCGATCTCCGGCTCATCCGTGGATGGTCCGGGAGGGCACCCACCTGCGAGAGCAGGTTCGAGAATAGCGCGAGCACGGCAAGGTGGAGCACTTACTCTCTGGGGGGAGGCCGGCATGGGGATCTTCAAGCGCAACCGGACGTTCCTGTTCAGCGCAGTCCTGATCCTGGTCGTCGGGGCGTTGCTCTTCGGCAGTGTCGTCGCCGTACGCGTTCTCGCATCTTCCGGAGAGACCGCGGCCACTCCGGCGCCCGCTCCCACGACCTACAACAGCGTCAGCAGCTACGGCATGACCGGGTACGCGCCGCTGACGATCGAGCCCACCGCCGAGACCCCCAGCTTCATCACCAAGCGGCTCGACGAGAAGCGCGGCATCGTCCTGCTCGTCTACGTCGAGGGCGCGACCGACGACATGGAGATGCTGTCGTACTTCAACGACATCAAGGCCAACTACGCCGCCGACAGCTCGTTCTTCTCCTTCGAGGCGCGCGAGTCCAAGCAGCTCGGCGACACCCTCACGCAGCTGCGCGTCAGCGACCCGCCGATCCTCGCCATCATCCGTGGCGACGGCCCGGTGGCGCAGCTCTACACCGGCTGGATCGGCTTCAAGGTGATGGAGCAGGAGATCGCAGACGCGGTCCGCGGCCTCTGACGCGTCCAGCGGAATAGGTCCTCTCAGACGGCGCCCTCCGGGGCGCCGTTTCTGTTTGACCGCTCTGGTCTCCGTGGTACCATAATGCCGACTCGATTGGTTGGGATTCGGCCTGACGGGAGTCGATGCGCATCTCATCGCGTTGCGAATACGGCCTGCGGGCCATGGTCTATCTGGCCGCGCACGACGATGGGCGGCCCGTGCCGCTGCCCGAGATCGCCGCGGCGGAGAGCATCCCCGCACCGTTCCTGGAGCGGATCCTCGCCCGGCTGCGCGAGGCGGGCTCGTGAAGGCGACGCGCGGGGTGAGCGGCGGCTACCAGCTCGCGCGAGCCGCCGCCGACGTCGCCGTCGGCGACGTCGTGACCGTGCTGGAGGGCCCGCTGTCCCTCGTCGGGTGTGTGCCCGACGACGGCGCCTGCGAGCGGGCCGACTCGTGCGCGTCGCGGATCGTGTGGCGCCGGCTGGACAGCGCCATCACCGGCGCCCTCGACAGCATCACGCTCGACGATCTGACCAGGGAGGCAGTGTCACCATGAAGACGGCGTACTTCGACCACGCGGCCACGACGCCGGTCGATCCAGCGGTTCTCGAGACGATGCTTCCCTACTTCAGTGAGCGCTACGGCAACCCGTCCGAGCTGCACCGCTTCGGGCGGGCGGCGCGCGCGGCCGTCGAAGAGGCGCGCGCCCAGGTCGCCGCCCCGCTCGGCGCCGGCGAGAAGGAGATCGTCTTCACCTCCGGCGGGACGGAGTCCGACAATCTCGCCCTCTTCGGCTATCTGCAGCGCTTCCAGCCTGGGCACCTGATCGTCAGCGCCGTCGAGCATCCGGCGGTCATGGAGGCTGCGCGGGCGCTCAACCGCGCCGGCTGGGCCGTCGACTTCGTGCCGGTGGACGGCGACGGCGTCGTCGACCTGGATGCCTACGAGCAGGCCTTCCGCGACGACACCAGGCTCGCCTCGATCATGTACGCCAACAACGTGGTCGGCACCGTGCAGCCCGTAGCCG
The DNA here is from genome assembly GCA_963699725.1 of uncultured Thermoleophilia bacterium. Classification (GTDB taxonomy): domain Bacteria; phylum Actinomycetota; class Thermoleophilia; order UBA2241; family UBA2241; genus CAIXSE01. Next base: position 1,989 of record CAVOVA010000020.1, on the reverse strand, counting down.
AGCTCGCGCGCATCGCGCACGAGAAGGGCGCCGCGTTCCACACCGACGCCGTACAGGCTGTCGGCGCGTTGCCGGTCGACGTCGCCGAGCTCGGCGTCGACATGCTGAGCCTGTCCGGCCACAAGCTCTACGGCCCGAAGGGCGTCGGCGCGCTCTACGTGAAGCGCGGGACGCGCCTTGGGCCGATCCTCCACGGCGGCGGTCACGAGCGCCGCCTCCGCTCGGGCACCGAGAACGTGCCGGGCATCGTCGGGCTGGGTGCGGCGATGACGCTGGCGGCCGACCTGCAGCCCGAGGTCGGGCCGCGGCTCGAGGCGCTGCGCGACCGTCTGGCCGCGGGCCTCGTCGAGCGCATCCCGGACGTGACCTGTCTCGGGCACCCCACGCAGCGGCTGCCGGGCAACGTGGCGTTCACCGTGCGCTACGTCGAGGGCGAGTCCATGCTGCTGCAGCTCGACGCCGCGGGCTTCATGGTCTCGAGCGGCTCCGCCTGCGCCTCCGGGTCGCTCGAGCCGTCGCACGTCGTGCTGGCCATGGGCCTCGGCGCCGAGGAGGCGCACGGGAGCATGCGCGTCAGCCTCGGGAGGGAGAACACGGACGAGGAGATCGACGCCTTCCTCGATGCCTTTCCGCCGATCGTCGACAAGCTGCGGCGGATGAGCCCGCTGTACGTGAAAGGGTGACGCATGTACACCGACCTGGTGATGGAGCACTTCACGAACCCGCGCAACGTCGGTGAGATCGAGGACGCCGACGGCGTGGGCCAGATCGGCAACCCGGTCTGCGGCGACGTGATGCGGATCAGCATCGCCGTCGACGACGGGACCGGATCGCCGACGTCAAGTTCAAGACCTTCGGCTGCGGCGCGGCCATCGCGACCTCGAGCATGGTCACCGAGATGGTCATGGGCAAGAGCATCGAGGAGGCCGCCGACATCTCGAACAAGGCCGTGGCCGAGGCGCTCGGCGGCCTGCCGCCGAACAAGATGCACTGCTCCAACCTGGCGGCCGACGCGCTGCACCTGGCCATCCAGGACTACCTGGTGAAGAGCGGCCGCGAGGCCGAGGTCGAGCAGATCCTCAAGGCACTCCCAAAAGACCGAGGCACTCGTCGCACTGAGCGGCGGGGTCGATAGCGCCGTCGCGGCGCTGAGGCTGATCGACGAGGGCCGCAGCCTGGAGACGGCGACGGCGAGGCTGTGGCCGGGGACGGACCGGCGCAGCTGCTGCTCTCCCGGCGCGCTCCAGCGCGCCGCCCGTACGGCGGCGCAGCTGGGCTTCCACACCACGTCCTCGACCTCGAGACCGAGTTCGAGGACGTGGTCGTCGGCCCGTTCGAGCGCGGCTACCTCGCCGGCGAGACGCCCAACCCGTGCGTCGACTGCAACCCCATGCGCCTGGCGGCGCTCGTCGGCCTCGCCGGCGAGCTGGGCCTGGCGCGCGTCGCCACCGGCCACTACGCGCGGCTGGTGTGGCGGGACGGCGAGCCGTTCGTGGCGCGCGCCGCCGACCGGACCAAGGACCAGTCGTACATGCTGTGGGCGGTTCCGCCGGACGTGCTGGCGCGCCTCGAGTTCCCGCTCGGCGAACTCGCCAAGGAGGACGTGCGCGCCGCGGCGGAGGCGGGGCTCGAGGTCGCCGACGAGCCGGAGAGCCAGGAGGTCTGCTTCGCGGTCGACGGGTACCAGCCGTTCCTGGAGGCGCGCGGCGTCGAGCCGGTCGAGGGCGCGTCGTCGACGCCGACGGCGCCGTCCTGGGCCGTCACCAGGGACACTGGCGCTTCACCGTCGGGCAGCGACGCGGGATCGGGGTGAGCGCGGCCGAGCCGCTGTACGTGCTCGAGCGGAGGGCCGCCGAGAACGAAGTCGTCGTCGGTGGCAGGGAGCGTCTCGAGGTCCGCCGCTGCGCGTGCGCGACGTCGTGGACCGCGGCCTCGGTGACGGGAGCGGGCTCGAGGCAGTTGCGCTACCGCTCCGCGCCCGTCGCCGTC
>CAVOVA010000019.1:0-46148 GCA_963699725.1 uncultured Thermoleophilia bacterium | reverse complement strand
CAGGATCAGCGGGCGGACACCCAGCGAGTGTGGAGCGATGAAGTTGAGCACCAGGACGCCCGCGTTCCACTCCACGATGGGCCCTCCGCACGAGAGGCTGTAGGCGGTGGAGCCCGTGGGCGACGCGATGATGAGCCCGTCGCAGAACATGCTGCCCACGGTGACCCCGGCGACCTCATACTCGAGCTGCAGCACGTGCCGCGGCGCGACTCGACTCAGAATGACGTCGTTGACGGCGCTGAACCTCTCGCCGCCGAGATGGACGTCGACGGTGAGCAGGTCGACCACCCGGTGGTCGCCGGCGAGCATGACCTCGAGCCCCGCCTCCCAGCCCTCGCGCGGCAGCGAGGCCAGGAAGCCGACGTTGCCGAAGTTCACGCCCAGCGTCGGCACGTCGCTGCCCAGCAGCCGTCCGAGGCTGCGCAGGATGGTGCCGTCGCCGCCGAACACCAGGCACAGATCGGCGGTGCGCAGGCCGGCCTCGTCGACGGTCTGGTAGCCGAGCGCCTTCGCGGCCGGGTGCTTCGCGGCCTCGTCCTCGGGCATCAGCAGCTCCAGCTCGAGCTTGCCGGCGGCCGCGGCCAGCTGCGCCAGCGCGGCCGTCGTCGCCTCCGAGAGGTAGTGCGTGAGCACGGCGACGCGACGCAGGGGCTCACCCATGCGCGGCCTCCACGGCGCCGTGGACGAGCGCGGAGGCCGGCTGCGGCGCCGGTCCGGCGGTGCGTACATCGCTGAAGAGGATGAAGTACTCCACGTTGCCTTTCGGTCCGGGATGGCCCGAATCACACACGCCGGTCACCACCGAGCCCTTCTCCTGGAGCCACCCAGCCACCTTGTTCAGTACGTCGGTGTGGACGGTGTGGTCCCTGACCACGCCCCCTTTGCCGACGCGCTCGCGGCCGGCCTCGAACTGCGGTTTGACCAGCACGAGCCCGCGGAAGCCCTCGCGCAGGCATTCTAGCACCGGCTCGAGGGCCACCGTCAGGGAGATGAACGACAGGTCGGCGGTGACGAACGACGGGGCGAACGGGAGACGTTCGGAGGTGAGCCGTCGCGCGTTGGTGCGCTCGAGAACGGTCACGCGCTGATCCTCGCGCAGCTTCCAGTTCGAGCTGGCCGTAGCCCACGTCGACGGCGATCACTCGGGCGGCGCCTCCCTGCAGCAACCGATCGACGAAGCCACCGGTGGAGCTCCCCAGGTCGAGGACGTCTTCGCCGCTCACGTCAACGCCGAGCCGGGTGAGCGCCGTGTCGAGCTTGTCGCCGCCGCGCGAGACGTAACGGCGTCGCGCGGCGACGTCGGTCACGACCGAATCGCCGACCTGGGTGCCGGGCTTGTCGACCATGCGCCCGTCGACGGAGACTTCTCCGGCGAGGACCGCCGCGCGCGCCTGCGCGCGGGATCTGCGGAAGAGCCCGCGGGCGACGAGCAGCGCATCGAGCCGCTCGCGCATCCCGGCAGCCTACTTGACGCGCGTCAGCGCAGGGCTCTGCGCTCCGGCCGCGAGCGCGACCGCCTGCGGCGTGAGCCCGAGATCGGCGAGGACGCGGTCGCGCTCGCCCTGCGGCACGAAGGCGTCGGGCAGGCCGAAGCGCAGCACCGCGACGCGGCTCGCCGACCTCTTCGAGCACGGCCCCACCGAACCCGCCGGCAAGCACGTTCTCCTCGACGGTCACGAGCAGGCGGTGGGTGGTCGCGAGCTGCTCGAGCAGCTCGCGGTCGAGCGGCTTGACGAAGCGCGCGTCGACGACCGTCGGGCTGCGCTCTCCGAGGCCAGCAGCTCGGCCGCCTCGGCGGCGATCCCGACCCCCGTGCCGATGCCGACGAGAGCGACGTCGCGCCCTCCGCGAGCACCTCGCCGCGGCCGACCTCGACCGGCTCGAGCTCCTCGGGCGGCGTGAACGGCGCCGCCAGGCCGCGCGGGTAGCGGATCGCCGCCGGGCCGTCAAGGTCAGGGCCGTCGCCAGCATGCGCTGCAGCTCGTCCTGGCTGGACGGCGCCATCACCGTCATGCCGGGGATCACGCGCAGGTACGAGAGGTCGAAGGCGCCGTGGTGGGTGGGGCCGTCGTCGCCGACGAGTCCGGCCCGGTCGACGGCGAAGATCACCGGCAGGTCCTGGAGCCCGACGTCCTGCACGAGCATGTCGAAGGCGCGCTGCAGGAAGGTCGAGTAGACCGCGACGACCGGGCGCATGCCGCCGATGGCGAGGCCGGCGGCGAAGACGGCCGCGTGCTCCTCGGCGATGCCGACGTCGTAGAAGCGGTCCGGGAAGCGCCGCTCGAACGCCTCGAGGCCGGTGCCCTGCGTCATGGCGGCGGTGATCGCCACGATGCGCTCGTCGCGCTCGGCGAGCTGCACGAGCGCCTGGCCGAACGCGTCGGTGTAGCGTGGTCCCGACGGCGACCCCGGCCTTGCGCGCCCCGTTGCCGATGTGGAACGGCGCCGTGCCGTGGTAGCGTGTCCGGCCGGGCCTCGGCGGGCTCGTAGCCCTTGCCCTTGAGCGTCTGGACGTGCACGACGACGGGGCGGCGCGTGTCGATCGCCTGGCGGATGCTCTCGCGCAGCGCGTGCATGTCGTGGCCGTCGACCACGCCGATGTAGGCGAAGCCCAGCTCCTCGAAGAGCATGCCGGGCACGAGCAACGCCTTCATCGACTCCTTGACGTCCTTGCCCAGCCGGTACGCCTGCCGGCCGATGGCGGGGATCTTGGCGACGCCGTGCTCGAGGTCCTCGCGCAGCCGGGTCAGGGTCGGATCGAGGCGGATGCGGTTGAGGTAGAGCTGGAGGGCGCCGACGTTGGCGCGGATGGACATCTCGTTGTCGTTGATCACGACGACGAGCGGCGTGCGCAGGTGGCCGGCCTGGTTGAGCGCCTCGAAGGCGACGCCGCCCGTGAGGGCGCCGTCGCCGAGCACGCAGACGACGTTGCCGCCGCCGTCACGGGCGATGCGCTCGGCCTCGACGAGGCCGAGCCCGTAGCTGATCGACGTCGACGCGTGGCCGGTGCCGATGACGTCGTGCGGCGACTCGGCGCGGCTGGGAAACCCGGAGAGGCCGCCGTACTGGCGGATCGTGCCGAAGCAGTCGCGCCGCCCGGTCAGCAGCTTGTGCGCGTAGCACTGGTGGCCGACGTCCCAGACGATCTTGTCCGCGGGCTCTCCAGCACGCTGTGCAGCGCCACCGTGAGCTCGACGGTGCCGAGGCTGGCGGCGAGGTGACCGCCGGTCTCGCTGACGCACGAGAGGATGGTCTCGCGGACCTCGTCGGCGAGCAGCGTGAGTTCTCGCTCGGAGAATTGTTGGAGGTCGGCGGGGTCGGAGATCGTGTCCAGATACCGCATCGTCACCGGAGTATAGCACCGGCCTTTCGGCCGGACCGTCGCCGGCGTCAGCGGCGACGGTCGTGGATGAACCTGGTGACGGCGGCGAGGTCGGAGGTGTCGCCCGGCAGCGCGCCGAGCAGGTCCAGCGCGCGCTCCTCCGCCTCGTCGGCGAGCTCCGCCGCGCGCTCCAGGCCGAAGCGCGACACGTAGGTGACCTTCTCCATGCGCGCGGTCCTTGCCCACCCTCTTGCCGAGCTCTCGACATCACCGGTCTCGTCGAGGATGTCGTCGACGATCTGGAAGCAGGAGCCCGAGCTCGGCGGCGAAGGCGCGGTACGGCGTCCGACATCCGTCCGCCGCCGCTGAGCAGCGCCCCGCAGACGACCGCCGCCTCGATGAGCCGGCCGGTCTTGAGCACGTGCATCGTGCGCAGGTCGTCGTCGTCGGCGGCCTCGCCGGCGACGTCCATGTACTGGCCGCCGACCATGCCCTGCACGCCCGTCGCCGCGGCGATCTCAGCGAGCGCCGCCGAGCACGGTGCCCGGCCTCCGCCTGGCTGCCGGTCGAGCACGCAGGCCGAACGCCTCCGCGAAGAGCCCGTCGCCGGCCAGGATGGCCACGTCCTCCCCGTAGGCCACGTGGCAGGTCGGCCGGCCGCGGCGCAGCGTGTCGTCGTCGATCGCCGGCAGGTCGTCGTGGATGAGCGAGTAGGTGTGGATGAGCTCGAGCGCGGCCGCCGTGGGCAGCACGCGGCCGGGATCGGCGCCGCGGCCCCGAGCGGTCGGCCAGCGTGAGCACCGGCCGGATGCGCTTGCCGCCGGCGAGCAGCGAGTAGCGCATGGCCTCGGTCAAGCGCGCCGCGCGCCGGTCGGCGCCGAAGTCGAGCGCCGCGAGATACTCCTCGACGAGGCGAGGAGATCGGCTGGGTACCGGCGTCCGCCGGCTCGGGCTCACGTCAGCGCCTCACCCGGCGACCGCGGCCGAGATGCTCGAGCAGCCGCCCGGCCTCGTCGACCTGCTCGGTGGCGCGCTCGAGCAGCGTCATCTCGACCTCGGTCGAGGACGACGCGGCGAGCCGCGGCTCGAGCTCCTCGAGCTGGCCGAGGATCGTCCGAGGCGCGCGAGCGCCTGCGTGCGCGTCGAGCTCCCGAGCGCGTCTCGGCTCGTCGCGGGACGCGTCAGCCATCGCCGCCTCTCGCCTCGCTCCCGGCTCGCGCGCCGCGACGACGCCGAGCACCCCGTTGACGAACGCGACGGCCTCGTCGGTGGAGTAGCGCTTGGTCAGGCGCACGGCCTCGTCGATGGCCACCTCCGGCGGCGTGGCCTCGCGTGCTGCATCTCCCACAGCGCCAGCCGCAGGATGCTGCGCTCGAGCGGCGCGATGCGGTCCACCGGCCAGCCGCGCGAGTGAGCGTCGAGCTCGGCGTCGAGCTCGTCCGTCGCCCGAGCGACGCCGCGTACGGCGGCGACCGTGAACTCGTCGGGGCGCGTAGCCCTCGCGCAGCCGCTGGCCCTCCACGAGCTCAGCCATGGAGAGTCGGTCACCTCGCGCTGGTACAGCAGGAAGACGGCGTCGCGGCGCGCCTGCTTGCGGCTCGGTGCCGGCTGGCCACGCGACGTCTCTCCCCCGCCTCAGGCGGGTTCGATGGCGAAGAGCGGCTGTCCGTACTGCACGGTCTCGCCGTTCTCGACGAGGATCTCGCGCACGACGCCGTCCACGTCGGCGGTGAGCTCGTTCATCATCTTCATCATCTCGAGGATGCAGAGCGTCTGCCCGGCCTCGACCTGGTCGCCGACCTCGACGAACGACGGGCGCCTGGGGCGAGGCGAGCGATAGAACGTGGCCACCCACTTGGACTTGACGAGGTGGTAGCCGTTCGGCCTCGTCGGCGCCGTCCGCGGCGGCGGCGGCCGCAGCGCTGCGGCCGGCGGCGGCCGGCGCCGCCGCGGCCGCCGCCGCAACGCCGGCCTTGCGCACCGTCATCTTGAGTCGCCCTCCTCGATAATGACCTCGTCGACCTCGCTCTCCTCGATCATCCCGAGGATGTCCTTGACGCGGTCGGCGCTCTGCTCGAGCAGATCGGCGCCGGGCTGCGAGCTGATGCAGCGGTCGTGCACGCCGAAGACGTCCGACTCGGGGCCGAGGTGGTGCCGCTCGAGGTAGACGCTCGCCGTCTGCGGGAACAGCGCGTAGCTGAGCAGGTCCTCCTCGGAGCGCGCCAGCTCGCCGATCTCGCCGCGATAGTCGCTCGAGCGTCTCGTCGACGAGGTCGGCCGGGCGCACGCCGATCGGCTCCTCGCCCTCGAGGACGCGCGCGAGCACCTCCGGCGAGACGGGACCGGGCGCGGCGCCGTACTTGCCGCGCAGGTACTGCTTCATCTCGTCGGGCACGATGTGCCAGCGACGGCCGGACAGCACGTTGAGCACGGCCTGCGTGCCGACGATCTGGCTCATCGGCGTCACCAGCGGCGGAAAGCCGACCTCCGCGCGCACGATCGGGATCTCCTCGAGGACCTCGGGCAGCCGGTCGAGCGCGCTCTGCTCCTTGAGCTGGCTCTCGAGGTTGCTGATCATGCCGCCCGGCACCTGGTGCGAGTACACCTGCATGTGGGTGAGCGAGGTGACGCCGCGGTCCCAGCCACCCTCCTGGCGGACCTTCTCGAAGTACTTGGCCATCTCGAACAGCTTCTCGAGGTCGAGCCCGCTGTCGTAGGGCGTGCCCGTGAGCGCCGAGACGACCATCTCCGTGGCCGGCTGCGAGTTGCCGAAGGCGAGCGGCACCGTCGCCGTGTCGATGACGTCCACGCCGGCCTCGATGGCCTTGAGGTAGGTCATCGGGGCGAGACCGCCGATGTAGTGGCAGTGGAGCTGGATGGGCACCTTGAGCTCGGCCTTGAGGCGGCCGACGAGCTGCTCGGCGTAGAACGGCGAGAGCAGCGCCGCCATGTCCTTGATGCAGATGGAGTCGGCGCCCATGTCGACGAGCCTGTGGGCGACGTCCACGTAGTGGTCGAGCGAGTGCACCGGCGAGATCGTGTAGACGACGGCGCCCTGGAAGTGCTTGCCGGTCTCCTTGACGGCCGCGGCGGCGGTCTCGAAGTTGCGGATGTCGTTGAGGGCGTCGAAGACGCGGAAGACGTCCATGCCGTTCTCCGCCGCCTTGTAGACGAAGCGGCGCACGATGTCGTCGCCGTAGTGCCGATAGCCGACGATGTTCTGGCCGCGCAGCAGCATCTGCAGAGGCGTGCGCACGACGTGCTTCTTGATGAGGCGGAGACGCTCCCACGGATCCTCGTCGAGGAAGCGCAGCGAGGCGTCGAACGTCGCCCCACCCCAGCACTCGAGCGAGTGGAACCCGATGGTGTCCATCAGCTCGAGGACCGGGATCATCTCGTTCGTGTGCATACGCGTGGCCCAGAGCGACTGGTGGCCGTCGCGCAGTGTGGTGTCGGTGATGCCTACCTGGCGCGCTCGCATGTGCTCTCCTGTCCCCCGGCCCTCAGGCGCGTCCGAGGTACTCCCCGCTGCGGGTGTCGACCTTGACCTTCTCGCCCTCCTCGATGAACAGCGGCACCTGGATGGTGACGCCCGACTCGAGCGTGGCGGGCTTGGTGGCGCCCTGGGCGGTGTTGCCCTGCACCCCCGGATCCGATTGCGTGATGGTGAGCTCGACGAAGTTGGGAGCGGCCACCTCGAACGGCTGGCCGTTGAGGTACATGAGCTCGACTTCCATGTTCTCGACGACCCACTTGAGGGCGTCCTCGGCCATCGCCGGCGATACCGAGACCTGCTCGTAGGTCTCGTTGTCCATGAGCACGACCTCGTCCTCGGTCGAGTACAGGTACGCCACCTTGCGTGACTGCGTGTGCATGCGGTCGAACTTCTCGCCGGCGCGGAAGGTCTTGTCGAGCACCGCGCCGGTGGCGATGTTGCGCACCTTGGTGCGCACGAACGCGCCGCCCTTGCCGGGCTTCACGTGCTGAAAGTCGACGATCGTGAAGGGCTGGCCGTCGATCGCGATGGCCATGCCCGTCTTGAACTGATTGGTGTTGACGACGTCTGCCATGTGGTCCTACTCAGGGGTCGCGGGGGACGGTTCGCGCAAGTAGTAGGCCATGATACAGCAAGCCTGCCCGGGTTTGCAGGCGCCGACACGCCGACCGCGCCGCCTGCCGCCGGCCCGCCGCCACTTCAGCCGCCGCGTCAGCCGACGACCTGCAGTTCTTTGGGCGACGTCGTCAGCCGCTCGGCGCCGTCCGGCGTGACGACGACGGTGTCCTCGATACGCACGCCGACCACGCCCTCGACGTAGATGCCCGGCTCGACCGTGCACACCATGCCGGCCTCCAGCCGGTCGCCGCGGGTGCGGCCCAGCCCCGGCGCCTCGTGCACCTCGAGACCGACGCCGTGACCGGTACCGTGCCCGAAGCGCTCGGCGAACCCGGCCTCATCGATGACCGCGCGGGCGGCCGCATCGACGTCGTCGCGGCCGTGGGCGCCGGCGCGCACGGCCGCGAGTCCGGCGAGCTGCGCCGCGAGGACGACGTCGTACACGCGGCGCAGCTCCCCGTCCGGCTCTCCGGCCGCGTACGTGCGCGTGATGTCGCTGCAGTAGCCGTCGACGCGCGCGCCGGTGTCGATCACCACGAGCTCACCGGCGCGAATGACGCGCTCGCCCGGCAGCGCGTGCGCCTGGGCGCCGTGGTCGCCGGCGGCGACGATGGCGCCGAACGCCTCGCCCTCCGCCCCCAGGCGGTGGTACTCGGCCTGCAGGTCCCAGGCCACGTCGCGCTCGCGGCGGCCGACGAGGCCGCGCGCCACGACGGTGTCGAGCGCCTCGTCGGTGACCGCGCCGGCGCGGCGCATGACGGCGATCTCGGCCTCGTCCTTGACGGCGCGAAGGAGCGTGACGCTCTGGCGGACGTCCCGGAGCCCGCCGCGGTGCGCCCGGCGCAGCCTGCGGTACGAGGCGTGGCTGAGCTGCGCCGCCTGATACCCGAGTCCGGCGCCCGGCCCCAGGACCCCGGCCGCGGCGGCCGCGCTGTGCACGAGGAGCGGCGCGGACGTCACCTTGCTCAGCTCGAACTCGTGCACTTCCTCGCGGACCTGCTCCCAGAAGCGAGAGTCGGTGCAGAGCAGCGCCACATCTTCGCCGATCACCAGCGTCGCGTCTTCGCCGCGAAACCCGGAGAGGTAGCGCACGTCGACGGGGTCGGTCACGAGCACCCCGTCGACGCGAAGCCCCTGCAGAAGGGCGCGGCAGCGGTCCAGGCGCTCGTTCATGCTTTGGCTCTGCCCGTGACGAGCCGTTCCAGAGCTTCGATAGCCTCCACGTACCCCGCCGCGCCCTTGCCCGCGACGCGCACGTCGACCACATCGGCGATCACCGACGTGCGCCGCCACGCTTCGCGCCGCTCGATGTCGGAGAGGTGCACCTCCGCCACCGGTGCGGCGACGAGCTCGAGGGCGTCGTGCAGCGCGTAGCTGTAGTGGGTCCACGCCCCTGGGTTGATGATCGCGGCGTCCGCCCCGTCGAGCACCAGCTGGTGCACCTTCTCGATGAACTCTCCCTCGTGGTTGGTCTGGAAGCTGCGGACCGTGAAGCCATGCTTCTCCCCGTGCCTGGCGACGTACGCCTCGAGCTCGAAGAGCGTCATGCTGCCGTAGATGGCCGGGTCCCTCCGGCCCAGCATGTCGAGGTTCACCCCGTGCAACAGCCAGAGGGTCTTCAGCGCTTTCTCAGCCACTCCACGACCTCCAGTTCGAGCGCCGCCGGCACGCGGACGCCGATCACCGGCGAACCCAAACGTCGCAGCAGCACGTAGCCGACGCCGTCCGGCCCGGCCTTCTTGTCGCGTGGTACGAGCGCACAGACATCCCGAGCCGAGATGCCGGTCAGCCGGCCGGGCAGCCCCAGGCCATCCAGCAGCTCCTGACCCGCGTGCTCATCGGCCGCCGGCAGCCCGCACAGCTCGCCGGACAGCCGCAGCGCGGCGCGCAGGCCGAGGGCGACGGCCTCGCCGTGAGACCAGCGCCCGAAGCCCGTGCCCGCCTCGATGGCGTGGCCGATGGTGTGCCCGAAGTTGAGGATCGCGCGCCGCCCGGCCTCACGCTCGTCGCTCTCCACGACCTCGGCCTTGAAGGCGATCGACCCGGCGACGAGCTCCTGGGTCACGGCGCCGGCGGTAGGCTGAGCCTGCGCAAGACGCTGCGCGCGCAGCAGAACGTCTCCGCCGGCGAGCATCCCGTGCTTGGCGACCTCCGCCGCCCCGCAGCGCAACTCACGCACCGGGAGCGTGCCCAGCGTGTCCAGGTCGGCCACCACCAGGCTGGGCTGGTAGAACGTGCCCACGTAGTTCTTGCCGGCACGGAAATCGACGGCCACCTTGCCGCCGACCGACGCGTCCACCTGCGCGAGGAGGGTGGTCGGGATCTGGACGAAGCCCAAGCCGCGCTGGTAGGTCGCGGCCACGAAACCGGTGAGGTCGCCGATCACGCCGCCGCCCAGCGCCACGAGCGTGTCGCTGCGGCGCAAGCCGCGATCGTAGAGCACGCCATACAGCTCTTCGGCCCTGGCGAGGCTCTTCTCGCGTTCACCAGCCGGGAGGATCACCTGCGAGACGCTGAGACCGGCCGAGCGGAGGCCGGCCCATGCGGCGTCGAGGTAGAGCGGGGCCACGTTCTCGTCGCAGCAGACCACGACCTGCCCGTCGCCGCGCGCCCGGCGGACCGCCGCGCCCACCTCCGCGAGCAGGCCTCGCCCGACGACGATGGGGTACGTCCTGGACGCAGCCCGCACGGTGAGTCGTCTCATCGCGCTCGACCCTCCGCCGCCGGACCCGCCAAGTGGGCCGACTCCGCAGAGCCCGTCCTGGGCTCTTCGGTCTCCTCAGCGCCTGGATCCGCGACGATCGCGGCGATCTCGTCGGCTACCGCCGCGGCGGGCCGATCATCGGTGTCGACCGAGCGGCTCGCCACCTCGCGGTAGAGCGGCTCGCGCGCGGCCAGCAGGTCGCCGAACGTCTGCTCCTCGACGGCCAGCGGTCGCTCGGCAGCGCCGGAGGCGGCGACGCGCGACCACAGCACGGAAGCGGGCGCGGTGAGCCACACGACGTGCTCGAGGCGGCGCAGCGCTGCGCGCACCTCGGCGCTCAGCACCGCGCCCCCGCCGAGCGCGAGCACGCACGGACGCTCTTCCGCATCCGCGAGCGCGGCGGTGACGATCTCCGCCTCGAGCGCACGAAAGCCCTGCTCTCCACGCTCTGCGAAGATCGTGGGAATCGGCCCGACAGCCCTCACGACGAGCTCGTCGGTATCGATGAAGGGAAGCGCGAGCGACTGCTGCCAACCGCCGGCCCACGGCGCTCTTGCCGGCGCCCATGAAGCCGACCAGCGCTACCGCCGGCCGCCGGGAGTCCGCTGCGGCCACGGCCGCGTCAGCGCTCCCGGCTGTGACGGCGGAAGTCCTCCGCCGCGGCGGCGAGCTCACCCACGGTGGCGCCGCCGAAGCGATCCAGCGCCGCGTCCGCCAGGGCGATCGCGACGACCGCCTCGAGCACGACGCCGGCGGCCGGCACGGCGCACACGTCAGACCGCTCGAATCTCGAGTCCACCGCGCGGTGCGTGCCGAGCTCGACGCTGCCCAGAGGTTGCCGCAGCGTCGCGATCGGCTTCATCGCCGCGCGGAGCACGATGGTCTCCCCCGTCGAGATGCCGCCTTCGATGCCGCCGGCGTGGTTGCCGGAGCGCACGTAGCCGCGCTCCGCGTCGTACCCCAGCGGATCGTGGACCCTGCTGCCGGGCAGCGTCGCGGCCGCGAACCCGAGCCCGAACTCGACACCCTTGATGGCCGGGACCGAGAGCGCGGCGGCGGCCAGCCTCGACTGGAGCCGGCGATCGCCCTGCACATAGGTGCCGACGCCGGGGGGATAGCCGAAGGCGAGAACCTCGACGACCCCTCCGAGCGTGTCTCCGGCCGCCGCCGCCGCATCGATGGCGGCCATCATGCGGCGTCCCGCCTCTGCGTCGCGGCAGCGTACCGGATCGGCCTCGATCGTGTCGATGTCATCTGGCGTCATGCCCGTGTCGGCCTTCTCGGCCCCGATGGCCACGACGTGGCTGGCGACCACACAGCCGAGGGCGGCGAGGATCCGTTTCGCGACCGCGCCGCAGGCGACCTTCGCCGCCGTCTCGCGCGCGCTCGCCCGCTCGATCACATCGCGGATGTCGTCCAGCCCATACAGGAGGGCGCCGCCGAGGTCGGCGTGTCCGGGACGCGGGACCACGACGGCATCCTCCGTGGTCTTGCCAGATGCCGGCGCCTCGACGGCGAGGACGTCTCCCCAGTTCTCGGCATCGCGGTTGGCCACGAACAGCGCGACCGGCGCCCCCGTGGTGCGGCCGTGGCGAACGCCGGCCACAATGCGCACGGCATCCTGCTCGATCCTCTGCCGGTCGCCGCGCCCGTACCCCCCCTGGCGGCGGCGCAGGTCCGCATCGACGGTCGCAGCCTCGAGCGTGACGCCGGCCGGGCAGCCCTCGACGATGGCCGTCAGACCCGGCCCGTGAGACTCCCCGGCGGTGAGATAGCGTAGCCTGCTCATGCTTCTACCTTATCCGCGCCGCGCGCGCCCACACAAGGCGGCGGACCGGCCGCGTACGCGCGACGGGGCGGCCCTGAGCCGCCCCGTCTGATCGCGACTCAGCGTGCGACTCGCCTACTTCACGACCACCTGACCGGCGTGCAACGTCAGGGTCTGGTCGCCGTGCAGGATGGTCACCGTCTGGGCGTTGGCGTCGATGGCGACCACCTTGATCTCGCCCCATGAGGTCGCGACTACCGCGCCGACCTGCTTGTCGGAGTAGGTCTTGCCGTCGACCTCGATGGTCACGAGCGCGGTGCCGTTCTGGCTGGTCACGCTCAGCACCGTGATCGAGTGAGCCGTGCTGCCGCCGCCGCTGCCGCCCCCCGTGCCGGCGGCGCCGATGGCAAGCACCGCGATGTCGTACGAGACGCCGCTCGTCTTCTCCGTGACCCTGACCGACTCGCCCAGGTTGACCGAGAAGGTGGTATCGCCGTTCTCGAGCTCACCGTCGATGATCTTGAAGGTCACATCGCTCGACGTGATGCCGCTGACGGTGAACGCGGCCGCGGACCCGCCCGGCACCTTGTCGCCCACCATCACGTTGTAGGACGTGCCGTCCACCTTGACCTTGGCGCCCATCGTGCTCGGCTGCGTCGAGCCACTGGGAGTCGGGTTGGGCGTTGTCGCGGTTCCCGGCTGGGGGAACGGGATGAAGGGGTCCTTGCTCGTGAACTTGTCGAGGATCGGCACTTCCTTGGCCGGGTCGGCGGCGGCAAGCGCCGCCTCGCCGTCTTCGGAGTAGATGCTTGCCACAGCGGCGTCTCCGCCGGCGGAGGCCGCCGCGCCGGAGCTCCCCGCATCGCTGCTGGCCAGCGCCACGGCGAGGGCCAGCGCCGCGCCGACGAGCAGCGCGATCACCACGTAGGTCACTATGCGCCGGTTCTGGCTCACTGCGCACCTCCAGCCGTCTCCGTCGCGACTCCTGCCGACGCCTGCCCGCCCCAAAGATACGCGTTGAGGCCGATCGTGACCGTGAGCGGCGGCGAGCCACCGGTCGTCTCCGTCGTCGTAGCGCCCTGGATGGTCAGCTGAGTGACCTGCAGCAGTCTGCCGGTCACCCGGAAACTGGCGTTGCGGAAGGCCACGTACTCCTCCATGCGATACAGGAAGTCCTCGACGTCGAAGTACCGGCCCGAGACCGTCAGCGTCGCGGTCTGGATGCCGAAGGGGCTGCCGGTGCTCGTCGTGCCCCTGGTGATCCCGGTGACCGTGACCCCCGACGCCTCGGCCGTCTTGCTGAGCTCGATGATCAGGCCGGGCATGCCCTCGCTCACGGGGAGCATCTTGCCGAGGCGCACGATCTCGGCGCGGGACTGCGGCGCCGTCTTCTTGTAGGACTCGAGCCGCGCGACCTCCTGCTCGGCCATGCTCAGTTCGCTCTGCGCCGACTGGACCTGCTGGTCTGCGTCGCTGAGCTCCTGCCTGGTGGGATTGAAGAGCAGGAAGTACCACGCGACGATGAGGACGACCGCGACGATGCCGGTGATGATGTAGATCTCCTTGCCCCGGGCCCTCATTGCACAGCCTCCGCGTCCAGCGTGGTCGTGGGCGGCGGCTGCGTGTAGGGCCGCAGCTGCGCCGTCACCGTGAACGTGGTGTAGGTGGCGGCGGGAGCCGAGCTCGCGGTGGTCGTGCCCGTGGTCGACGCCGCCTCCGTCGACGAGGTGAGCGTGATCCCCATCAGCTGAGGAATGAGGCCGAGCCTCGTCATGAACTCGGCCACGTCGCGGTGCTCCTCGGTCTGGCCCGTGAAGGTCACGTCCACACTGGCCGCGGCAGCAGGCGCCGCTTCGAGCGCTGCGGTGCCCGGAAGCATGGCCGGCGGCACCGTGACCGTGAGGTTCTGCAGGCGCACGTTCTCCGGGATCACGAGGCTCAGCTCCTGCAGCAGGATCGAGAACGGCACGCTGGAGGCGTAGATGCCCTTCGCCGTCTCGGTCATGGCGGTGCGCTGGTTCTGGATCACGGCGTACGGACTGAGCTCGGCGATCTGGGCCTGCACCACCTGGATCTCCTGCTGGATGCTGGTGAGCTCGTCCTGCTTGGCGCTGACGTCACTCCGGTACTTCACGTACACGAGGCCGAGCACGACGACGACGGCGACGAGGATGAGGATCGCCCAGATCAGACCTCGCTCACGCGATGCCTTGACGCGTTCTTCCTGCGGCAGCAGGTTCATGCGCTTCATGGGGCTACTCCTCGTCTTCGAAGGCCAGGCCGAGGGCGATCGCCAGACGAGGTGCGATCAGCTCGAGCTCAGATTGCGGAAGCTTCGATTTGTTCTCGGCGATGAACTGCAGCGGGTTCCCCATGGCGACCGGAAGATGCAGGGCGCCGGCGAGGTAGTCGCTCATGTTGCGCGTGAGCGCGCCCTCGCCGCTGAGAAGGATGCGGGCGATCGGCGCGTCGTGCTGAAGTGAATGGTAGTAGTCGATGGAGCGGCGGATCTCGTCGGCGAAAGCCTCGCAGGTGGCGTCGAGCACTTCGTGGATCTCGCCCACCGTCGTCGCCTCGAGGTCGCTGGCCGCCGTGGCGCTGCCGCTGAGGCCCACCGTCAGACGCAGCAGATCCGCCTCCTGACGGCTGAGGCCACGGTTCTGCATCAGTGCCTGCACCAGGGTCTCGTAGCCGAGGTTCACGACGCGCGTGAACTCCGGCGTACCCGAGGACGCGACGACGAGGTTGCTGATCCCGGCGCCGATGTTGATGAGAGCGCTGGCCCCGTCCGCCTGCGGCGCCCCCTGGTCGACGAAGGCGACCGGAGGCGCGACCGAGCGCATGAGCGCGAACGCCTGAAGGTCGATGCCGTCCATGCTGAGGCCGGCCTTCTTGGCCACCTGCATGAACTGATCGACCATGTCGCGCTGAGCGGCGACGATGAGGACCTGCTGGCGGCCCCCGCCCTCGGTCTCGCCGGGCGTCGTCGAGAGCACCTGGAAGTCGAGGATCGCTTCGTCGAGCGGGATCGGGATGGCCTCCTGGGCCTGGAACTCGATGGCCGCGCGCAGCTCCTTGGGGTCGATGATGGGGAACTCCATGGTGCGCACGACGATCTTCTGGTTGGCGACGCCGACCGAGAAGCGCTTGCCCGTGAAGCCGGCGGCCTTCCAGAAGGTCTTGAGCTCGGCGGCAAGACCCTCGATGTCGACGACCTCGCCCTCGAACATGAGTCCGTCAGGGAGCGCTCGTGCGGATACCGCCGTGAGTGTGTGCCCCTGGCGACCGTTCTTGACCTGGACACCGACCATCGAGGCCTGCTCGATATCGACGCCCACGCGCATCGCGTTCATCGCCATATTCGCCCCTCAGCTTGCCTTGCCCTAGCGCCTGTGTCGGCACCCGCAGGGGATACCTTTAGGCACTCGTTTCGACGGGTTGACTCCTGGTCCCTGCACCCCCCACTCACAGGAAGGCCACTCTCTCACAAAGAGAGCCTCGCGTACAGAGGGTTCGCCCTGGCCGACCGCCATCCTGCACGGCTCAGCCTCCGTGCTCCAGCAGGGTCGGAATCGCAGCGCCCGTGAGAGGCCTCTGTCTCCACGCCGAGGACACGTCGATGCGCGTGGGGCCGTCGATCGTCAGGCTCCCCGCATGCAGACTGCCGGCGAGGCGCAGGCCGCCACGGACGAGCAGGTGCCCGCAGACCACGAGGCCGCCGGAGAAGGCGACGGTCTCCCCCGGCTCGCCGAGCACGGCGTCCCCGCGGACGACCAGCAGCAGCCTGCCGACCGCCGGAGGTGTCGATCCATCGATCGTCACCTCATCCATCGTCGGCATCAGGATGCACGTACCGCCGGACGCGTCGGCTCCCGCCGGCGTCACGAGCTCGTCCAGGCGCAGGCGGTCGCCGCTCAGCGCCGCTCCCGGAGACGCCGCTTCGGCCGTCGCAGCTGCGAAAAACTCGGCGGACGGCGCCGCCAGCCACTCCTCCAGCACCGCCTGCCCCACGTGATCGTCGGTATCCAGCGGGTACAGGTCGCCATCAGGCGGCTCGTGGATCTCGACGCCCTCGGCGAAGACGCCGGCTCCACCGCGGACGGCCGCGGCAGGGAACACGTCTCCACGCACGCTATCACTCGGACCATCCGCGGGCGTCACCGGTCCGGCTCCCTGGAGGAACCCGACCTGCTCGCGACCGCGCAGGCAGCCGCCGACGTACACGCCGCTCCCGGACACCTCGAGAGGCGCCAGGATCTCGGCGTCCCCCGAGCACGTCACGCCCATGGCCCACGGCTCGGCGCGGAGCTCCATCGTGAGCTCGTCGTCGCGGCGGGCGCCGCCCGCCGCGGCCGAGACCCGCACCCGGAGGCGTGGCCAGGCGGCCCCCGCCACCGGTGGCGCTGGAGCCCACGTCGCCCGCCACGACTCACGGCTGGGTGGGTCCTGGCCCTCGACCGTGTCGCTCCACGCACCGGGACGCCATCGAAGCGTTTGCGTCGTCGCCGTCACGGCCTTCCCCGCGGCCCTCTCCACGCGTCGGCCGGCCGCATCGGAGCGCTCGACCACCTGCAGGCTGTGCACCGCTCCGACCACGATAAGAGCGAACGTCGCGGCAAGGACCATGACGAGAAGCGCCGCCAGCATGGCATAGCCGTCAGATGATCGTTGATGGTTCATGCGGGCCCCACGGCGGTCTCCACTGCACGGGTCGCAACCGCCGAGCCAACGGTGATGGTCATCTCGATGTGCACGACGCGGACGCTCGGCCAGTCCCGGGCCGACATCTCCGCACCCGCGACGCGACGGCCATCCCCAAGGCCGTAGGCCACGCCGAACCAGGTGACGTGGTCCGCCAGGTAGGTTCCCGAGGCGTTTCGCCAGACCACACCCCGAGCCGGGTCCCACACCACGAGGACCGCCTCGCGAGCCACGTCGACGTGGTCGTGTGCCAGCGCCAGAGAACGGGAGGCATCACGGCCGGGGGGCGGCGCCTCGACGCCGGCCGCGTCGCGCACGTCGGCGGCGATGGCGCGCGAGACGGCGAAGGCGATGGTCGCCGCCTGAGCCCTGTCGTCCGTCCTGGCGGCCACCGCGGCCACGTTCCAGAGCCAACCGTAGGCGGCCGAGAGGACGAGGCCCGCGACGGCTGCCGCCACGAGCACCTCGAGCAACGTGAACCCGCGCTGGCGCCGCGGCCCGGCGCAAGCGCCAGGACGGGACTTGGCCACGACGTTCATGCCGGCGCACCCAGGACCAATCACGACGGCCGACCTATCGGCGGCGTCGCGAGCGCGGACCGGGTCAGGAGAACGCTGCGTGTCGCGCCGCTGCCGACTGCAGTGAGCCGAACCTCCAGCGCGGCGCCCGGCGACGCAATCCCGTTGCTTGCAGACCAGCCGTCCAGATCTCCAGCACTCAACGCCGCGCCGCCCTCGCTCACGAGGAAGCGCGCCACGCAACGGACATCCACGCCTCCCTCTTCCAGCAGCGTGACGAACGATCCTGCAGCGACGTCCGCGTCTTCGAAAGCGACGTAGCGGGCGGTCTCCGTGTTCTGGGCTGCACGGGCGTGCGGGAAGACCGTGGCGACCAAGTCACCGGCGCCGAGCCCGCGAACGGCGGCGGAGTCAGGATACGCTGCAGCGCAGAACTGCAGGCCGCGCAGTCGCTCCGCGACCGCGCAGACCGCGCGGTCCGCTTCCATCGCCGTCTGCAGGCGAGCTTCGCCGCGCGAAACGCTCGTGATGCACGCCGTCACCGCAGCGATCGTCATCAGCAGCAGCCCGGCCGCGACCACGACCTCAAGGAGAGAGAACCCCGCGACGGACGACTGCCGCCCGGCCACTGACGCCGTCACGTGCATCGTACGCACCCCGAGAGCTGCACGATCACAGTTGACGAAGAGGTGGCCCCGGCGATAGCGAAGTGGCCGGCGCGGGGGCTTGATGACCCTGGGACTCGCGCCCACCCCCTGTCGGTGAACTCGAGAACACCGTCGGGGTAGGTGCTCGTCACCCGGGTGCCCAGCCGGCCGCTCATGACGAGATCCCCGCCGGCGTCCGTCACAGTGTAGTCACCGCCGGCGCCCACCTCGACGCGCACGGGCCCCGAGCGGCTCTGCGCCTCCGCCTGCGCCGCACGCAGGACGAGGGCGAGCCTACGAGCGCCCTCAGCGCCCGCGAACGCAGAACGGACGCCGGCCGCCCCCGGCACGGTGACAGCAGCCAGCACGCTGGCAACGGCGAGCACCGTCAGCAGTTCGAACAGCGTCGATCCCTCGTCCCGGCTCTTCATCGTGCCTCCGCATGATCTTTCGACCCGGCCCGGCTCGTGCACCGGTGCGTTGCAGCCTACGAGGAGTTCAGGCCAAACGGGAGGATGACGGATGCAGGCAGGGGATGACGTTGCCCCGGCGCCTTCGATCAAGTCGGCGCGTAAGGCTCACCGAGGCCAGGCACGCGCCACGGCAGAGTCAGCGGCCGAGCGCGAGACCGAGGTAGGCGTCGATCAGTGGGGTACCCACGAACAGAGCGACGACCGCCCCGGCCGCCAGAAACGGCCCGAACGGAATGGCGGTCTTGCCGTCCCCCTTGCTCGCCGCGACGACCACGACGCCGATGATGGCTCCGCTGAGAAAGCCGATGAAGAGGGCGGGTATCACCGCGGCGCCGAGGTAGACCCCCATGCACAGCGCGAGCTTGACGTCGCCGAAGCCCATGCCCTCCACGTGCCGGACGCGGTAGTACACCTCGCTGATGAGGAAGAGGAATCCGGCCGCGCCCAGACCGGCGACGAGCCACACCCACCAGGGTCCGTCACCGAACATGATCATGAGCGGGATACCCGCCGCAGCGACCGGCAGGATCACGACATCCGGGATGATCTTGATCTCGAGGTCCACCTGACTGATGAGCACAAGCGCCGAGACGAACAGCAGGTGCGGCACGAGGATCCAGTCCAGGCCGTCCATCAGCACGACGCCGACGAACAGCGCGGCCGTGAGCGCCTCTCCCGCGGGGTAGCGCCAGGAGATCGAAGCTCCGCAGTCGCGGCAGCGGCCCCGCAGCACCAGCCAGCTGATTACGGGGATGTTGTCGAAAGCGCGGATCTGGTGGCCACACTGCGGACAGTGCGAGCGGCCCTTGGTGATGCTCTCCTCGTGCGCCAGCCGCCAGGCCCACGCGTTGAGGAAGCTACCTATCAGGAGGCCGTAAACGGCCGCGATGACAACGAGCAGAGCGGTCACGGGCGTGCGATCAGTGACCGCTTCACGGGATGACGAAGGGGTCCGCGTTGGCGCGGTACACCACGATCTGATGACGCCCGGTCTGCGCGTGGCCAGGCGCCTCGCGGTACAGGTAGCGTCCCGGCGTGGTGTCGCCCGGACCGGTCACCGGCCGCATGTCGACGCCGTCAGTGAACGGGTCGTTCGGCCACTCGGCCGCCACGATCGCGCCGGACGCCACCAACAGAGCCTTGTCCGCCGACGCTGGCCACGTGTCGTCGCCGTCCTGCTTGGCAGCGTAGGTCAACACCGCGATCATGATCGTGCGGCCGCCCTCGATCGCGGCGGCGTTCTTGGCGCGCTCCCGCTGTCCCAGGTACATGGGAATCGCAATCGCCGCGAGGATGCCGATGATGATCATCACGAACAAGACTTCGATCATGCTGAAGCCGCCGTTGCGACTACTCGCGCGGCCCGTCGCGTGCATCTGCCGCGTCATGATGTGTAGTCCGTGAAGAGCTCCGCGATAAGCTGGTCGAGCGCCGCCTCGGGCATGGTATCGACCAGAGGTGCCAGCGCCTTCATCCGAGCCTCCTTATCCTTGGGCAAGATGCGCTCCAGACCGTCGACGGCCTTCTGGCGCGCGTACTTGTCGCCGGCGAGGTAGGCCTGCCCCCACATGAGAATGGCCTTCTCCTCCTCGCCCCCTTTCGCGAGCAGGGCAGCGGCGAGCCTGCGCAGATAGGCCGGGCTGCCGGGAATCGCGGCCGCCTTCTCGTACCACTGCGCGCCGATGAGATTCTTGTCCTCGCCCTCACCGTACTGGTAGGCGAAGATAGCCGAGGAACGCCGGGAAGAACCACTCGTCGGGATTCTCCTCGAAACCCCTCTCGAGCGATCGCGTAGCCGAGATCCGGGCGCCCGACATCGATCAGTGCAAACGCGCCGAAGAGGTAGGCACGCGTGAAGTGTGGGCTGAGGGTCGTGACAAGCTCCACCATCTCTGGCAGCGAGTCGAGCCTGCCGTCGCCGGCGATGTGCTCACCGTAGTACTGGATCATGCTCAGGTAGTAGGCGTCGGCGACCGTCGTGCGGAAGCTCGGCGAGAAGTCCTCGAAGAAGCGCGGTGAGGGGACGAAGAACTGCGGGTCGGCGGGGCCCCTGTCCGGACGCGTCACCTGGTAGGCGACGACGACGACGACGCAGACGAACACGACGAGAACCGCGATTGCACGCCGCACCACGTCAGAACTCCTTGCGTCGGAACACCAGGGCAGCAAGCGCCAGCACGACCACGACGTAGGCGAGGAGATACCCGGTCCAGAGAGCAATCTCGCCCCAAGCCAGCGTGTTCTCCCCCACCACGCCAGCCTTGACGTCCACAGCCGAGAAGTTGGGGATGATCACGTAGACCACCCACGAGAGCGCCTCAGTCAGCGCAGTTCTCGCCGAGGCGCGTGAGCGCGAGCACGTTGTGACTGAGCTGCCCGGCCACGTACACGCAGATGCCGAGCACGCTGGCGAGGATCGCAGAGCCCAGCGTCGAGAAGAAGATCGTGACCGCCATGACGGCCAGCAACTGGACGTAGATCATAAGCACAGCGAGGAGCAACATGGCCGAAGCGCTCACCGGCGACCGCCCAGACGAGCAGGAAGAGGAAGACACCCATCCCGGCCAGCACGACGGCCATCGTACCGCACAGACCGAGGAACTTGCCGGTGATGAACGCGGCGCGGCTGACCGGCTTGGAGAACAGCACGAAGACGGTGCGCTTCTCGACCTCCTTGTGCACCAGTCCTGCGGCCACGAAGACGGCCACGATGAGCCCGAAGAAGGTCACCGCGACAAGTCCGAAGTCCTTCATCATGCGGCCCTGCTCGCCCAGGCTGATGCTACCCAGCCACAGGCCGCCGACGATCATGATGAGCGCGAAGACCACGATGACGGCGAGTACCCGATCGCGGATCGTCTCCTTGAACGTGTTGACGGCGATGGCGGCGACCTGCTTCACGACGTAACCACCCTGCATGAAGAAGTCCTCGAGCGTGGGTGCATCGGCAAGCGCCTCATCCACGCTGCCGTGCCAGTCGACGCGGCCCGCGCGCATGATCGCGATCTCCGAGCAGAGCTCGTGCACGTCGCTGAGGATGTGCGAGTTGAAGAGCACGGTCTTGCCGCGCTCGTGCAGACTCTCGATGATACGCTTGACCTCGACGCGGCCCACGGGATCGAGTCCCGTCATCGGCTCGTCGAGCAGCACGAGTTCGGGGTCGTTGACGAGCGCCTGCGCGATACCGATGCGCTGCAGCATGCCCTTGGAGTACTTGCGCAGATGCGTGTCGGCGGCGGCCTCGAGACCGACCTCACTGAGCAGTGCCTCCACGCGCTCCCGCCGGACCTCCCCCTCGAGACCGAAGAGCTGACCACAGAAACCCAGGAACTCTCGTCCGGACAGATAGTCGTAGAAGTACGGGTTCTCCGGCAGGTAGCCCACGTGCGAGAGACCCTCGACACCCAATTCCACTGTGCCCGGACGTCGGCCTCATCAGCCCGAGCGCCACCTTCACGGTGGTCGTCTTGCCGGCGCCGTTGGGTCCGAGAAGGCCGAAGACCGCGCCTGGCGCCACCTCCAGGTCGACGCCCTTGAGGATCTCGACGGCGCGACGCCGGAACCCTGCGTGGACGGTCTTGTGACAGGCCGCTGACGTGAAGCGCCGGCGCCGAGGTCACAGAGTCACCCGGGTCACGGCACCACGAAGTCTCCGGTGGACATGTGACCGGCCAGCGTGAAGCCGCTGCCTCCGCCGATCCCGGTGTACGTGTAGTCACCGACGTCGCCGCTGTCGACCATATCGGCGCCGGTCCACGGGTTCGTCGGCCAGTAGTCGCACGTACGCATGTCCCGCTGCCATCCACAAGCGCGCTGCGGTCGGCCACTGCGGCGGGATACCGATCGCCATGGTCCACTGCGTAGCTGGCAACGCCGAGCTCGATGTCTGTGCGTTGCCGCCCTTGACCGTCGCGTCCTTCGCCTTCTCCCTCTGGTTCAGGAACATCGGGATCGCGATCGCGGCGAGGATGCCGATGATGATGATCACGATCAGCAGCTCGATGAGGGTGAAGCCGTCTGTGTTTCGCCTCAGTCTCATGTGCCTTCCCCCTGTGCGGCCGGGCCCGCAACGTGAAGCGAGCCCGTGGCCGCATCGTGCAACCACAAGCTCGAGGTGCGTCTTCCCCGGCGGCAGCCCGGCCGACTCCTGGGAGCCCCGTGACTTTGCGCCCCACCCTCGCAAGTGGTTTGCCCTGTACGCCAACACACCTACTCTGCCCAACCACCGGTTCGCGAGACAGTCCCGGACTCCTGCGACGCCCCCGGCCGCGTGCTCTCGAAGTGCCGATGAAGAGACCGGGGCGGCTGCTTGCGCAGCCGCCCCGGTCGGTAGAACCGATCCGATCAATCCATCAAGGAACGCTGAAGTCGCCGTTGCTCATGTGTCCGTCCAAGGTGAACGTGCTTCCGCCGTTCTGAGTGGCGTACGAGTAGTCACCGACGGCGGCGCTGTCGGCCATCGGAGTGTTCGCCGCCGCGAAAGGATTGTTCGGCCACGGCACAACTTCAGCCGCGGCGTCAGAAGCAGCAGCGGGATACACGTCGTTGTTGTCGACCGCGTAGCTCTGCACACCGATCTGGATGGCGTGGATGCCTTCCTTGACCGCCGGCGTCCTTCGCCTTGGTGCGCTGGTTGAGGAACATCGGGATCGCGATCGCGGCGAGGATGCCGATGATGATGATCACGATCAGCAGCTCGATGAGGGTGAAGCCCCCCTGCCCCTTGCGGAACCTCTTCATTGCCTATCTCCTCTCTTGCTTGACGACTTGCCTGGCTCGTTGCGCTGACTTGTACTCTACCGCGGTGCCACTTCCTCCTGCTTCCGCGGCGCCCCACAAGAAAAGCCCGTGGTGCTCAAACGTTCGGGCTCCACAGGCTGCGAGGTGTGACACTCATTGGCGGCAGCCCAGCCGACTCGGTGAGTCCTGTGGCTTTGCGCCCCACCTTCGCAAGTGGTTTGCCCTGTACGCCTTCTCTCCTATAGTGCCTCCTCGTCGAGTTCCTAGACACCTTTCTCGGCAATTCCGCGCAACTCTTGACACATCTGACAACACTCTGCCCCGCACGAGTCCTGCCGGCCTGGCAACAAGAGTCTAGGCGAGTGGACAATGCCCACCCCGGCGGTCGCTCAGAAGACCTTGCGCCCCAGCACTTCCTTGAGGCGGCCCAGGGCCTTGATCGACTCGCGCGACACCTTCTTCTGCGTGAGCCCCATCTCCTCCGCGACCTCGCTCTGGGTGAGGTCCCTGAAGAAGAGCAGGTAGATCAGGCGGCGCTGGAAGGCGGACAGCCTGTCCAGCGCCGCGTAGAGCGTGATCCTGTCCTCGATCGGCAGCGAGAAGGTGGCCTGGCGGATCGAGTGCACCATCCCGGGGTCGGCCTCGGCCTGCAACGCGTCGCTCGCGAACGGCTCGTCCTGGCTGTGCAGCTGGATGCGCGAGTAGAGGTTCATCACCTCGAGGATGCCGTCCTCGTTGATGTTCAGCGCCTGGGCGAGCTCGGCCACCTCCGGCGGCCGGCCGAGCTTGTGCGAGAGCTCCGTCGACTTGTCCTGGATCTGCCGGTAGACCTTCTTGACCCACCGCGGCTGCCGCATGAGCAAGGAGTCGCGGAGGTGGTGGCGCAGCTCGCCGTCGACGATCGCCGTGGCGTAGGTGCTGAAGCGCACGCCGCGGCCGGCGTCGAAGCGCTGCGCCGCCTTGATCAGCCCGAGATTGGCGACCTGCAGCAGGTCCTCGTAGGGTTCGCTCGCGTACGCGAACCGCTTGAGGATGTGGTGCAGCAGGTTCTGGTTGCGGCGCACCAGCTCGTCGAGGGTCGCCGGCGCGCGCGTCTCCGCATAGGCGGCGAGGAGCTGCTCGTTCTCCACGCCATCCCCCGGCGTCTATTTGACGATGTTCATCATGTTGAAGATCGGCAGGTACATGGAGATGACGACGGTACCCACCAGGGCGCCCACGAAGAGCATGAGGATCGGCTCGAGGATCGAGGTGAGCGACTTGACGGCGGCGTTGACCTCGTCCTCGTAGAAGTCGGCGATCTTGCTCAGCATGGCGTCGAGGGAGCCGGTCTCCTCCCCCACCGAGATCATCTGCGTGACCATCGCGGGGAACACCTTGACCTGCGACAGCGGCTCCGTGATCGACTGCCCTTCTTTGACGCTCACCTGGACCTTCTCCATGGCGTCCTCGACGACCACGTTGCCGGCCGCCTGGCCGGTGATCTCGATCGCCTGGAGGATCGGCACGCCGGAGGTGATGAGCGTGCCCAGCGTGCGCGCGAAGCGCGCGATGGCGAGCTTCTGGACGATGGCGCCGATGCCCATCGGGATCCTGAGCTTGAAGCGGTCCCAGGCGTGGTGGCCGCGATCGGTGCGCTTGAGCCTGATCAGGCCGTAGATGGCGGCGACGATCAGGGCGACGATGATGACGTTCAGCGGGAACGAGAGCATGGCGTCCGAGATGCCCATCATGATGCGCGTGAGGAACGGCAGCTTGGCGTCGCCGAGGTCCTTGTACATGTCGGCGAAGATCGGGATCAGGAAGAGCACCATGCCGATCAGGACGATGATGGCGAACGAGCCGATGAGGATCGGGTAGACCATCGCCGACTTGACCGCCCGGCGGATGCTGTCCTCCTTCTCCAGCTGGGTGGCGACGCGGTTGAGGACCTCGTCCAGGATGCCGCCGATCTCGCCGGCCCGGACCATGCTCACGTACAGCCGGCTGAAGACCTTGGGGTGCTTCTCCAGCGCGTCCGAGAGGCTGATGCCGGCCTCCACGTCGGCGCGGACGGCGGTGATCACCGTGGCGAACTTCTTGTTCGGCGTCTGCTCCTCGAGCACGTAGAGGCAGCGCAGCATCGAGAGGCCGGAGTTCACCATGGTCGCGAACTGGCGCGAGAAGACGGTGAGGTCCTTGGACTTGATGCGGCCGCCGATCTGGAGCTGGCCCCACCCCTGCTTGACCTCGTTGAGGTCGAGCACGGTGAGGCCGCGGGTGCGCAGCGCGGCGGCGACGGCGGCCTTGCTCTCGCCCTCGATCTCACCGGCGGCCTGTGCGCCGCGCCCATCCAGTGCTTTGTACGCGAAGTTCGTCATTGCCTCTCCTGCGTCCCCCTGGCGCCCGGCCGGGCCGGTCCACCTGTCGACGACTGGCGTTGTCTGTCTGTCTTATCGGCCGCGGCCGCGATTCCTGCAGCGCTTCAGCGGCCGGCGGCCGCGGCGGCCGGCTGGCCCAGCAGCCGCTCGAACTCCGCCGGTGTGCTCGAGCGGTTCTTGGCCAGCTCTCTGGTGATGATGCCGCGGCGCACCAGGTCGGCGAGCGCCGCGTCCATGGTCTGCATGCCGAACGCGGTGCCGGTCTGCATGGTGGAGTAGATCTGGTGCGTCTTGCCCTCGCGGATCAGGTTGCGCACCGCCGGCGTCGGGATGAGCAGCTCGCAGGCGACGCAGCGGCCGCGCCCGTCCCTCGTCGGCAACAGCTGCTGCGTGCACACGCCCATCAGCGTCGTGGAGAGCTGCACGCGTACCTGCTCCTGCTGGTGCGGCGGGAACACGTCGATGATGCGGTCGATGGTCTGCGGCGCGTCCTGGGTGTGCAGGGTGGCGAACACGAGGTGCCCGGTCTCGGCGGCGGTGAGCGCCGTGGCCATGGTCTCGGTGTCGCGCATCTCGCCGACGAGGATGATGTCCGGGTCCTGGCGCAGCACGCTCTTGAGGGCGCGGTTGAAGCCCTTGGTGTCCGCGCCCACCTCGCGCTGGTTGACCATGCACTTCTTGTGCCGGTGGAGGAACTCGATCGGGTCCTCGATGGTCATGATGTGCTCGTCGCGGGTCTCGTTGATCTCGTCGATCATCGCCGCCAGGGTGGTGCTCTTGCCCGAGCCGGTAGGGCCGGTGACGATGACGAAGCCGCGCGGCTTGCGCGTCAGGTCGTGCAGCGCCGGCGGCAGCCCGAGGTCCTCGAACTTCTTGATGGAGATGGGAATGAGGCGGAAGGCGGCGCCCAGGCTGTTGCGCTGGAAGTAGGCGTTGACGCGAAAGCGCGCCCTGCCCGGGACCGAGTAGGAGAAGTCGATCTCCCACTCGTTCTCGAGGCGCTGACGCTGGTCCTGGGAGAGGATCGAGTAGATCAGCTCCCGGGTGTCGTTGGCAGAGAGACGCGGGTAGTCCATGCGCTCCAGCTGCCCGTTGATGCGGATGATCGGCGGCGACCCCACCGAGAGGTGCAGGTCGCTCGCGTCTCGCTCCAGTACTTCGAGAAGGACGTCGACCAGATCCATGTTCACTTCCTCGCCAGAGATTGCCAGATCAGACGATCACGCGGGCGATCTCCTCGACGGAGGTCATGCCCAGCAGAACCTTATCGATGCCGTCTTCGCGCAACGACTTCATTCCCTCCGCCGCCGCTACGCGCCCGATCTCGTCGGCGCTCTTGCGCTCGACGGTCAGCCGGCGGATGGCCTCGCTGACGATCATGACCTCGTACAGCCCCAGCCGCCCCTTGTAGCCCGTATTGTTGCACCTCGAGCAGCCTTTCGCACGATGCAGGACCACGTCATCCCGGTCACAAACCTCGGGCGGGAAGTCGTTCTTGCGCAACATCTCCCTGGTCGCCGTGTACGGCTCCTTGCACTGGGAGCACAGGCGGCGCGCGAGGCGCTGCGCCAGCACGGCGTCCACCGCGGACGAGGTCAGGAACGGCTCGATGCCCATCTCCGTGAGGCGCGAGAGCGCACCGGGGGCGTCGTTGGTGTGCAGCGTGCTCAGCACGAGGTGACCGGTGAGCGCCGACTCGATGGCGATGAGCGCCGTCTCGCGGTCGCGGATCTCGCCGACCATCACGATGTCGGGGTCGCAGCGCAGGATCGAGCGCAGCGCCGCGGCGAAGGTCATGCCGGCGCGCGTGTTGACCTGCACCTGGTTGATCCCGGTGAGCCGGTACTCGACCGGGTCCTCGACGGTGATGATGTTCTTCTCCGGATCGTTCAGGATGTTGAGCGCGGCGTACAACGTCGTCGACTTGCCCGACCCGGTCGGGCCGGTGACGAGGATGGCGCCGTACGGCTTGGTGAACGACTTGCGGAAGCGCTTGAGCGCCTTCTCGGCGAACCCGAGCTGCTCCAGATCGAGCATCACGTTGGACTTGTCGAGGAGGCGCATGACGACCTTCTCGCCGTACACCGTGGGCAGCGTCGCGACGCGCATGTCGATGGGCTTGCCGCCGACCATGAGGCCGATGCGCCCGTCCTGCGGCACGCGGCGCTCGGCGATGTCGAGGTCGGCCATGATCTTGAGACGGCTGAGCACGCCGGACTGCATGCGCCGCGGGATGGACATGATCTCGTGCAGCACGCCGTCGATGCGGAACCGCACCATGAGCTCCTTGGCCTGCGGCTCGAAGTGGATGTCCGAGGCGGCGTCGTCCACCGACTGGGCGATCACGGAGTTGACCAGCTTGATGATCGGCGCCTCTTCGGTGGCGTCGCGGATGTCGGTGATCGAGTCTTCGATCTCCGCGCCTTCCGTGTTCGCGCCGACCTCCGCCTTCTCGCGGTAGATCCTGGCGATCGCCCCGAAGACGTCCTCCTCGCTGGCGATCGCCGGCTGGATCGGAAAGCCGGTGATGATGGCGAGGTCTTCCTGCGCCGGCAGGTTCTGCGGGTCGACCATCGCGACCAGGAGCGTCTGGTCCTCGAGGAAGCGCACCGGGACGGCGGCGTAGCGCCGCGCCAGCTTCTCGTCGATGTAGGCCGTCGCGGCGCCGTCGAAGCGGGTCGAGGTGAGGTCGAGGAAGCTGACCCCGAACTTCATGGCCAGCGCCTTGGTCAGGTCGAGCTGAGTGACGATGCCGTCCTCGAGCAGCAGCTGGCCGAGACGCTTGCGGGTCTCCTTCTGGCGCTCCAGCGCGCTCTCGACCTGCTCGTCGGTGACGAGGCCCATGTCTTTGAGGATGTCGCCGAGCCGCAGCTTGCTCGTGCGCTGGCTGCGCACGATGGCCTCGGCATCGTCGTCCGGCTCCGCGCCGGAGTCTCCGGCGAGCGCCGGCGGCTCAGCGTCCTCGGCGGCCGGCGGCGTCACCGCCGGCTCCTCGAGATCGAGCCGGAAGTCGCCGTTGCCACCGTTGGAGCCGAGGGCGTCGCTCAGCAGATCGTCCACCGCGTCCGCGGTCGAAGAAGCGCGCGCCGACAGCTCGCCCGCTTCGTCAATCTTCACACGATCGATGATGGGTTCCAGCTCGTCAGCTCCCGGTTCGCTTGTGGCCCGATGTCTGGCCCTCTCGGTCGTCTCTCTGTCGTCGGGCGGCATCTCTCATCACTTCCAGCGGCGCCGGCACGCCGGTCCACAGGCTGAACGCCTCGGCCGCCTGCCGGATCAGCATGCTCAGGCCGTCGACGACGGTCGCCCCGTGGGCCCGCGCCGCCACGAGGAAGTCCGTCGGCGCGGAAGCGTATACCGCATCGAAGACGACTTGCCCCGCCGTAACCTTATCGGCGAGGACCGCAGGGACTTTACCCTCGCCGGCCATGCCCAGGGAGGTCGCGTTGACGACCACCCGCTGCCGCGCGACCTCCCCGGCCGTCAGATCTGGCAACGGCCGCCAGTCGCACGAGGCGCCCGGCACGCCTGCCGCGATCAGCGCCACGAGGCGCTGCGCCGCCGCCGGCGTCCGGTTCACGATGGTGAGATCACAGCCGAGGCGGGCCAGGGCCAGCGCCGCGGCGCGGGCGGCGCCCCCGGCGCCGAGGATCAGCGCCCGCTCGCCGTCAAGCGTGTCGCCGGTGGCGTCGAGCAGCGCTCCTCGCACCCCTTCCACATCGGTGTTGTGGCCGCGGAGCGCGTCCCCGTCGACGACGATGGTGTTGACCGCCTCGGCGAGGCGCGCGTCGCCCGAGATGTCGTCCAGGTACGGGATCACCGCGCCTTTGTGCGGGATGGTCACGTTGGCGCCGCGGAAGCCGAGGGCCGCGAGGCCCCGGACGGCGGCGCCCACGTCGGCCGACCGCACCGGAAGGGGGACGTAGACGTAGTCCAGCCCGAGCGCCGCGAACGCCGCATTGTGCAGCCGCGGCGAGAGCGAGTGCGCAACGGGATCGCCGATGATGCCGATGACGTGTGTGCTGCCGCTGACCGTGGTGCCCCCTTGGACCGGCGCGGGATCGCGCCGGGCGTACTGCTACATTGGCCGCGCGGCGACGTGCTCCTGCCCCCGAGACGCGCTACTGGTCGTTCGCCGCCGCCTTCGCCTTGTCGACGAGGAACTCCTGGTAGGTCGTGGAGAAGAAGTGGCGTCCCGTCCCGTCGTTGCGGGCGACGTAGTACAGGTACTTGTCGCCCGATGGGTCGGCTGCCGCCTTGAGCGCCGCCAGCCCCGGATTGGAGATGGGGGTCGGCGGGAGCCCGGGGTGCTTGTAGGTGTTGTAGGGCGAGTCGATCTCGAGGTCGTCGTAGGTGAGCATGGGCTTGGTCTCGCCGAGCGCGTATTGGATGGTGGCGTCGATCTGCAGAAGCATGTCCGTGCGCAGCCGGTTCCAGATGACCGCGGCGACGACCGGACGTTCAGCCGCGACCAGCGCCTCCCTGTCGATCATGGAGGCGATGATGACGACGTCGTATTCCGTGAGGTTGGCCGCGGCGGCGCGCGTCATGTCGACCGCGGAGAAGTTCTTCTCGAACGCGTCGAGTTGGCCGCGCACCACGGAGCGGGCGTTCGCCTTCGGCGACACCTCGTAGGTGGCCGGGAACAGCATCCCCTCGAGCGTCGTGCCCTTCTTGTACCCCTGGAGTTTGAACCGCGGCGGGTCGTCGCGCGCGACCTTGACGTACGCAGCGGCGGAGATCCCCTTGACTTCGCCCGACACGATCACGGCTGCCTGTTCGAGCGTCGTCCCTTCGGGGATGGACACCTTGACCGTGGGCGGCCTCACGCCCTTGAGCAGCTTGGCGACGAGGACGTCGTAGGGCTCGTTGACGCGGAAGGTGTAGGTACCGGGCATGAAGCGCGTCGCGTAGCCGTCCGCGTCGGCGCGGATGACGAAGGCGCGTGCATGCTTGACGACGCCCTTCTCCTCGAGCTGGGCGGCGATGCTCTTGAGGCTCGAGCCCTCCTCGATCACGACCGTCACCGTGCCGCCCACCTCGCCGTCGGAGAAGTACGCTCGGGCGTAGCCAACGCCCGCGCCGATGAGCAGCGCGATGACGGCGACGAGCAAGTACCCGACGAGGCGGCCGCGCCGTCGCCGCCGGCCGCCGGCGGCCGGGCCCGTGCCGCGACTGCGCACGAACTCGGGATCATCGCCGGTGAACGAAGCCTGCGGCTCGTAGCGCCTCCATCCACGACCGGGAGGAGGCTGCCCGGTGACCGGTCGCTTCCGGCCGGCGACGTCGTCAGGTTCCCTGCTCATGCACCGTCCTGAGATAGTCCTCGAGCAACGTCGCCGCGGCGCGCGCGTCGCGCGCCGCCGCCCCTCCGCGCTGGTCGGCCAGCTTCGACGTGTACCGCTCGTCGAACAGCTCGACGGGGACCTCGACGACCGCCGCAAGGCGTTCCGAGAAGGCTCGCGCCAGGCGCGCCTGGGCGTGCTCCCGACCGTCGAGTGACAGCGGCAAGCCTACCACGATGCGCCCCGGATGCTCCGCCTCGAGCAGCGCGACGAGTGTGGCGAACCCGGTCTCGGTGCCCACCCGCTCGACGACCGCGAGCGGCCGCGCCACCGTGCCGGTCTCGTCGCACACGGCGACGCCGGTGCGCGCGGTACCGTGGTCGAGCGCGACGACCTTCACTCAGCCGCGAGGACGTCCCGGACGACGGCAACGCCCGCCTCGAGGGCGGCGCCGATGCCGTCGACGCCGGGGCCGCCGCCCCGGGCAAGCGTCGGCTTGCCTCCACCCTTGCCGCCGATGGCCGGCAGCATCGCCTTCATGACGTCGCCGGCCTTGACGCCGCGGCCGACGGCCGCGTCGCTCGCGGCGACGACGGCGGCTACCCGGCCGTCGACGTCGGCGGCCAGTAGCGCGACGCAGTCCGGGCGCTTCGCGCGGACCTCGTCCGCGAGTGTGAGGAGCTCGTCGGCCGTCTCCACCTGCGGCGAGCCGGCGACGACGGCAAGACCGCCCGTATCCACCGCGGCGGCGAGCAGCTCGGCGGCGAGGTCGCGACGCTCGCCGCTCTCCGCAGCCTTCAGCTTCTTCTCGAGATCCTGCACCTGCGTCGAGAGCTTCTCCACGGCCGCGGGCAGCCTGTCGCCGTGCACCCTGAGCCCGGCGGCGAGCGCCTCCCATTCAGTCTCGAGACCGCGGTAGTGGTCGATGGCGGCAGCCGACGTGATCGCTTCGATGCGGCGCGTGTTGGCGCCCACGGACTGGCTGCTGAGGATCTTGAAGAGGCCGATCTGGGAGGTCGAGGAGACGTGCGTGCCGCCACAGAGCTCCCGGCTGAAGTCGTCGATCTCGAGGACGCGCACGAACTCACCGTACTTCTCCTCGAACTGGCCGATCGCTCCGATCTCCGCCGCATACTCCCTGGTGGTCTCGAACGGGCGCACCGCATGGTTCTCCACGATGCGCCGGTTCACGAGGTCTTCAGCCTGACGCAGCTCGTCCGCGGTCAGCGCGCGCCGGACGCTGAAGTCGAAGCGCAGGCGCTCCGGATGCACCAGCGACCCGGCCTGGCGCACGTTCTCGCCGAGCACGATGCGCAGGGCGTTGTGCAGGAGGTGCGTCGCCGTGTGGTTGCAGGCCGTCTGGTGGCGCCGCACGGCGTTCACCATCGCTTTCGCGCGCTCACCCTCGACGACCTTGCCCTCGACCGGGCGCGCCACGATGACCTGATCGCTCTCGAACTTGACCACGGTCTCGACCTCGAGCTTGCCGGAGTCGGTGTGGATCCAGCCGGTGTCGGCCACCTGGCCGCCGCCCTCGGCGTAAAACGGCGATTCGGCGAGCTTGACGGCAAGCCTGCCGTCGCCGAGCTCGCCGCAGGCGCGGATGACGGTGAAGACCTCGAGGCGTTCGTAGCCCACGAAGTCGGCGCGGATGTCGCTGGTGCGGCGCTGGAAGTCCTCGACCTCGCCCGGACCGGAGGCGAAGGTGCCCTCCTTCTGGGCGGCGCGAGCGCGAGCGCGCTGCTCGTCCATGAGGCGCCCGAAGTGCTCCTCGTCCACGGTCATGTCCTCCTCGGCGGCGATCTCACGCGTCAGGTCGAAGGGGAACCCGTAGGTGTCGTGAAGCTCGAAGGCCACCTCGGCCGGCAGTTCCTCGCCCGCGTCGCGCGCCCGCCGCAGAGCCTCCTCGAGGATGCCCATGCCCTGGTCGAGCGTGCGGCGGAAGCGTACCTCTTCATCGTTCGCCACGCGGCGGATCTCGGGCTGCGCGACGACGAGGTCGGGATAGGCGCCGCTCATCTGGTCGACGACGGCGTCCGTCAGCGTGGCGAGGAACGGCTTGTCGACGCCGATCGCCACGGCCTGCTGCACGGCGCGGCGGATGATGCGGCGCAGCACGTAGTCGCGCCCGTCGTTGCCCGGCAGCACGCCGTCCATGATGAGAAACGCCGCGCCGCGCGCGTGCTCCGCCATCGTCCGTAGCGCGCGGGTGACGGCCGGCGAGGCCGCAGGCTGCACGCCGGCCAGCTCGGCGCCCCGCTGCACCAGTGGGGCGAACAGGTCGGTCTCGAAGATGTTGGTGACACCCTGCGCGATGCTCGAGATGCGCTCCAGCCCCATGCCGGTGTCGATGCTGCCTTTGGCGAGCGGCGTGAGGCCCCCGGCCTCGTCCATGTCGTACTGCACGAACACCAGGTTCCAGTACTCGAGGTAGCGATCACAGTCACAGCCGGGCTTGCAGCCCGGATCGTCGCAGCCGACTTCTGGGCCGAAGTCGTAGTAGAGCTCGGAGCAGGGACCGCACGGCCCCGCGGGCCCGGCAGGACCCCAGAAGTTGTCGCTGCGCCCCAAGTGGATGATGCGGTCCTCAGTGAAGCCGTGCGACTTCCAGAGCCTGACGGCCTCCTCGTCGGTGGGCACCTGGGCGTCGCCGCCGAAGACGCTCACCCAGACCTTGTCCCTCGGGATCCCGAGCTGGTCCGAGAGCTCGAGGGACCACTCGATGGCTTCGGCCTTGAAGTAGTCGCCGAACGAGAAGTTGCCGAGCATCTCGAAGAACGTGAGGTGACGCGCGGTCTTGCCGACGTTCTCGACGTCCGAGGTGCGGAAGGAGCGCTGGCAGGTGGTGATGCGCGTGGCCGGCGGCGTCTCGACGCCGAGGAAGTACGGCTTGTACTGCTGCATCCCGGCGGTGGTGAAGAGGACGCTGGCGTCGCCGGCGGGCACGAGGCTGGCGGGCTCCCCAGCAAGGTGCCCACGGGCGACGAAGAAGTCTCGGAACAGGTCGCGGATGTCGGCAGCGTTCACGTGGGATCCTTCGCGTGGATGTCGATAGGGGTCAGCGGTCGTCGTCGGACGAGCGGGGAGGCTGCGGGGTGTCGAGATCGCCGATCTCCTCCCGCAGCTTCTCGAGCGAGCGCCTGATGAGACGCGACACGTGCATCTGGGATATCCCCACGCGCTCGGCGATCTGACTCTGGGTCAGACCTTCGAAGAAGCGCAGGTGGAGGATGTAGCGCTCGCGCTTGTCGAGCTTCGCGAAGCCCGGCGCCAGCGTCGTGCGGTCCTCCATGGTGTCGTAGGCCTCTTCTTCGCCGCCCAGGTAGTCGATGAGGCCGGCGTCCTCCTCGCCCGACTCGCCGTTGGGCGAGGCCTGGAGCGACACGGAGTTGTAAGCCTGGCTCGTCTCGAGCGCCTCGAGCACTGCCTCGGGCGTAGCGTTGGCGGCCTCGGCGAGCTCGTTGATGGTCGGGGAGCGCTGCAGCTTGGGCACGAGCTCGTCGATCACCTTGTTGAGACGGATGTTGAGCTCCTGGAGGCCGCGCGGCACGCGCACCGACCAGCCCTTGTCGCGGAAGTAGCGCTTGATCTCGCCGACGATGTTGGGCGTGGCGTACGTGGTGAGTTCCACGCCGCGGCTGAGGTCGAAGCGGTCGATCGCCTTGATGAGGCCGATGGCGCCGACCTGGACGAGGTCGTCGAAGTGTTCGCCCCGTGACGCGTAGCGGCGTGCGAGCGAACGCACGAGCGGCAGGTACATGGTGATGAGCTGCTCGCGCGCCCTGCGGTCGCCGTAGAGGTGATAGCGGCGCAGCAGGTACTGGTCGAGCTTCTCGGAGTCGTCCCGACCGCGGCCTTCGGGGTCGGCCGAGGGACCGTGCGAGCCCTGCTCCACGTCCGCTCCCTCCTCGTCGTCGGGCACGACGCGCGCCTGACCGGGCAAGGCCTCGAGATCGAGCGGGTCGTTGGTCCTTCTGTCGTCGCGTCCGCTCATGCGCCCGGGTCCGGACCGTGCTTCACCATGACCACGCTGAAGCCGCCCTCTTCCACCTGGACGACCACGTCGTCAACGAGGCGCCGCAAGAGTGTGCAGAGATCGATGCAGCCTCCTGGAGTGACCGCCACCTGGTCGCGCAGAGCCTCGGAGCGGAACGACCCGGCGACCACCGTCAGCGTGACCCCGTCGACCGCCATCTCCACGCGGAGGCTCTCGAGCCGCTCGGCATCCAGGGCCGCCTCGAGCAGCCTGTCGGTGGCGAGAAAGAGGTCGTCGAGGTCCTCGAGGGAGAAGTCGAGACGCGCGCCAAGGCCGCCGAGCACCATGCGCACGGTCGAGAGCGCGCTCAGCGTCGCCGGCACCTCGAGAGAGATCCGCTCAGACATGAACCGCCTCAGGCGCCGGGCGGCGCCCCAGCAGCGAGCATCTGCTGAGCGAACTCCGCGTCACGATCGCGCGCCGCGGCCTTGCCCTCTTCGAGGGCCAGAGCGGCTCGCGACTTGGTCTCGTCCGCCCAGCGACGCACATCGCCGGGAAGGCTGCGCATGATGTCGAGGTAGCCCTCGCCGGTGCGCGCGCGACGGGTGCGCACGTAGTACGCGAGCGCAGTTCCCGCGACGGCGCCGCTGACGACGAGTTTCGTCGAGAGACCCATGCGTCAGCCTTTCGTGTCGCTCGCGGCCTCGGCGGCCGCCTTGCTTGAGTCGCTGACGGCCTCGGCGGCCGCGTCGCCTGAATCGCTGGCGGCCGCGGTGGCCGCGGCTGCGGCGTCGCTCACGGCGTCACCGGCCGCTGAGGCTGCGGAAGACGCGCTGTCGGCGGCCGCCTTGGCCGCGTCGGCGGCCGGAGCGCTCGACGCAGCGCCGCCGTCGGCGGTGGACGACGAGCCGGCAGGGCCGGCCTGGGCCGCGCCCTTGTCGCGCTGCATGAAGCTCGAGACGGCGCCCTGTACCCCGGCGCCGAAGGCTGCCGCCTTGCGCGCCGGCGTGCTCACGGCGCCCTCAACGACGTTCGCCATGTTGTCGATCTTGTCGGTGATGTCGGCGACGTCCTTGGTGATCTGGTCGACGTTGCCGAGGTTCGCGTTGACGCCGTCGAGAGTGGTGCCGGCCTTCTTCATGAGAGGCACCGCTTCCGTGTCCACGTCCGCGAGCACCTTGTCCACGCGCTCCAGAGCCTTCCCGAACTTGACGGCCGCATACAAGCCCGCGATGCCCAGGACCACGAAGAAGAACGCCGCCGCATAGTCGAGGACGATGGTCGGGGTGCTCATCGCGACTGTCGCGAACGAGGAGTCCATGCGCCGCTCCTTCCCTTGATCACATGCCGCCTGTGGACGAACGAAGCGTATCATACCGTGTGCGAGGCGGCGGGCCGGCGACGCGGCCGCCGCCGACCACGAGGTCATCGCGGTAGAAGACGGCCGCCTGCCCCGGCGCGACGCCTGCGAAGGGCTCGCCGAGAGCGACCTCGAGACCGCCGCCGGCCTCGCGCGTGATGGCGGCGACGGCGACCGGCGCGGAGCGGTAGCGCAGCTGCACGCGCAGGCCGCTCCCGTCATCGAGACCGCGGTCCACCACATCACGCACCCTGAGCGAGCGGGCCTCGAGACGCTCCCTGCCGCCGACGACGACTTCGTTCTCGGCGGCCCGCCGCTCGAGCACATACAGCGGCTCGGGCGCGCTCACCCCGATCCCGCGTCGCTGCCCCACGGTGTAGCGCCAGTGGCCCTGATGATGACCGAGCACGGCGCCGGAGACATCGACGACGTCGCCTTCGACGGGCTCGACGCCACGCACTGCAAGGAACTCCTGGTACCCGTCGACGGCGAAGCACACCTCCTGGCTCTCCGGCTCGTCCGCGACCTCGAGCCCGGCCTCCGTCGCGAGGGCTCGAACGGCCACCTTGTCGAGCTCGCCGAGCGGGAACTCGAGTCGCGCCAGTACCTCCGCGGGGACCGCCCACAGCATGTACGACTGGTCCTTGCCCCGGTCGACGGCGCGCGCCACGAACGGTTCGCCGTCCCGCCACACGAGCCGTGCGTAGTGACCGGTGGCGACGCGCGCCAGGCCCAGCTCGTCGGCCAGGCCGACCAGCGCCGCCAGGCGCATGGGGTTGCAGTCGACGCACGGGTTGGGCGTCTCGCCGCCGAGGTAGCCGGCCTGGAAGGGCGCGACGACGACGTCCTCGAACTCCGCCTCGAGGTCGAGGACGTGATGAGGGACGCCCAGCTGGGCGGCCGTCCGCGCCGCCCGCTGCAGCGCGCCGGGCGAGCAGCAACTGCGCCGGTCGGAGCCGGGCCACAGCCTGGCGGTCGCCGTCTCCAGACTGCGGCCCTCGCCGATCAGCCTGAGTGCCGTGACGGCGCTATCGACCCCGCCGCTCAGTGCGACGAGTGCTCGCCTACTTTTGGGTGGGCCTTCACGATCTGCCCGACCTCTGCCTCGCGGCCGCTCTTCACCAGGTAGTCCTGAATGGCGAGGTGCAGGGCGTCCGCCGCAAGGTTGGAGCAGTGCATCTTGTTGGGCGGCAGGCCGCCCAGGGCCTCGGCCACCGCCTTGTTCGAGATGTCGGCGGCCTCCTGAAGGGTCCTGCCCATGACCATCTCGGTGACCATGCTCGAGGTCGCGATGGCCGCGCCGCAGCCGAAGGTCTTGAACTTCACGTCGGCGATCCGGTCCCGGTCGACGGCGATGCTGATGCGCATGACGTCGCCACACACCGGATTGCCGATCTGACCTACGCCGTCGGCGCCCTCGACCTCACCGACGTTGCGCGGGTTCGTGAAGTGATCCATCACCAGGTCGGTGTACATGCCTCACCCTTTCGCGTACAGCGGGCTCATCTGCCGCAACTTGTCGACTATGGGCGGAAAGGCCTCGAGGAAGGCGTCGATCTCCTCGTCCGTGTTCTCCCTCCCGAGGCTGACGCGGATGCTCCCGTGCGCTTCTTCGGCGCCAAGGCCCATGGCCAGCAGGACGTGCGACGGCTCGAGCGACCCCGAGGCGCAGGCCGAGCCGCTCGAGACCATGAAGCCCGCGGCGTCGAGCTGCAGGAGCATGGACTCGCCCTCGACGTAGCGCACGTTGAACGCCACATTACCCGGCAGCCGCTCGGTGCGGTGCCCCAGATAGCTCAACTCGGGAATACGCTCGACGAGGCCCGCGGCGAGGCGGTCGCGCAGAGCCTCGAGCCGCGGCCGGACCTCTGATTGCAGATCGGCCGACAGCGTCACCGCCGCGCCCATCCCGACGACGCCCGGAACGTTCTCCGTGCCGGACCGGAGGCGGCGCTCGTGACCGCCGCCGTGGAGGATCGGCTGAAGGCGCGTCCCGCGCTTCACGTAGAGCGCGCCGACGCCCTTGGGACCGTAGAGCTTGTGGCCGGACAGGCTCAGCATGTCGACGCCGAGCTCGCCGACGTCGACCGGCAACGCGCCCACGGCCTGTACGGCGTCGGTGTGGAACGCGGCGCCCTTCTCGTGCGCGATGCGCGCGAGCTCGGCCACCGGCTGCACCGTCCCGACCACGTTGTTGGCATACATGATCGACGCGAGCCGGGTGTCTTCCCGGAAGGCCTCTTCGTAAGCGTCCACGGCGACGACCCCGTCGCCGTCCACGGGCACGAAGTCGACGGCCCAGCCGGCGCGGTTGAGAGCGCGCGCAGCCTCCATGATCGCCGGATGCTCGATGGCGCTGACGATCAGGTGCCCAGGCTGGAAGCGCTGCAGGTACCCGAAGAGCGCGAGGTTGTCCGACTCCGTCCCGCCGGAGGTGAAGACGATCTCCTTCTCGCCGGCGCCGAGCGCGGCGGCGACCCTGGCGCGCGCCTCTTCCACGGCCGCTCTCGCCTGCCGCCCGAGGCGATGCAGCTCGGACGGGTTGCCGTAGCGCTCGCCGAAGTACGGGAGCATCGTCTCGAGGACCTCGGGATCGACCGGCGTCGTGGCCGCGTGGTCGAAGTACGCCGTCGTCATGGCGAGACTGCCTCCCTTGTGAGATCTTCGAGCGTGATGCTGTCGAGGGCGCCGGTGATGGCGCTGTCGAGCCGGCGCCAAACGATCCGCGAGGCGCACGAGTCGGCCCGCTCGCAGGCTCCGTCATCGGGCACGCACCCGACGAGGGACAGCGGGCCCTCCAGCACGGTCACGACGTCGCCGGCAGCGATGTCGGCGGCGGCTCGCGCGAGCTGGTAGCCGCCGCTCACCCCGCGCGTCGCCTTCACGAGACCGCTCTCGCGCAGCCGGGCCAGGATACGTTCGAGGAACGGCGCGGGGATGCTCTCCCCGGCGGCGATCTCGGGCAGCGGGACAGGGTGCCCATCGTCGTGCACGGCCAGGTAGACCATGGCCCGAAGGCCGTATTCGCAGCGCGATGAGATACGCACAGTGCTCCCGTCGGGCCGAATCCCAACCAATCCAGTCGGCATTATGGTACCACAGCGGCGAGAGCGGTCAAACAGAAACGGCGCCCCGGAGGGCGCCGTCCGAAAGGCAGTTACCGCAGGGCGCGTCAGAGGCCGCGAACGGCGTCGGCGACCTCCTGCTCCATCACCTTGAAGCCGATCCAGCCGGTATAGAGCTGCGCCACCTGGCCGTCGCCGTGGATGATGGCGAGGATCGGCGGATCGCTGACGCGCAGCTGCATGAGGGTGTCGCCGAGCTGCTTCGACTCGCGCGCCTCGAAGGAGAAGAAGGAGCTGTCGGCGGAGTAGTTGGCCTTGATGTCGTTGAAGTACGAGAGCATCTCCATGTCGTCGGACGCACCCTGGACGTAGACGAGCAGGACGATGCCGCGCCCTTCGTCGAGCCGCTTGGTGATGAAGCTGGGGGTCTCGGCGGTGGGCTCGATGGTCAGCGGCGCGTACCCGGTCATCCCGTAGCTGCTGACGCTGTTGTAGG
This sequence comes from uncultured Thermoleophilia bacterium, assembly GCA_963699725.1. Taxonomy (GTDB): domain Bacteria; phylum Actinomycetota; class Thermoleophilia; order UBA2241; family UBA2241; genus CAIXSE01. Next base: position 6,619 of record CAVOVA010000019.1, on the reverse strand, counting down.
TGGTGGGGGCCGGTGTCGGGGTGACCGCGGTCTCTCCGGAGGATGCAAGAACGCGTACGGCGACGACACCGCCGAACAGCACCGCCCCGACGACCAGGACCAGGACTGCGCTGAACAGGAACATCCGGTTGCGCTTGAAGATCCCCATGCCGGCCTCCCCCAGAGAGAAAGTGCTCCACCTTGCCGTGCTCGCGTTATTCTCGAACCTGCTCTCGCAGGTGGGTGCTGTCCCGGATCATCCACGGATGAGCCGGAGAACGCGCTCCCGATGTGTTCGTGTTGGCTCGAGAATGTGGCGAGGCCACGAACAAGGTCGAGCCGCGCCATCCTAGCAAACGTCCACTGATTCAACAATCTTGTCGGCAGCCCTGCATAAAGCTTGAGGACAGGCTCGATGACAGAGGAGTCCGGCGGCGCCGGCGGACGCTCTGCGCCGTGGCCAGGCTACGTGACGCGAGCCGGATCTCCACTTCCCTTGCGCCGCGCGCGATAGCCCGCCTGCGGAGGCTAGCCGAGCCGGATGCGGAGCTCCTTGAGCTGCTCGGCCGTGACCGGCCCCGGGGCGGCCGTCATGGGGTCGCCGCCCGACGACGTCTTGGGAAAGGCGATGACGTCGCGGATCGAGTCCGCCGCGGCGAGGAGCATGATGATGCGGTCGAAGCCGAGACCGATGCCGCCGTGCGGCGGGGCCCCGTACTCGAGGGCCTCGAGAAACCACCCGAAGGCCTCGTCGATGCGCTCGTCGTTCATGCCCAGAGCGCGCAGGATCGAGCGCTGGACGGCGGCGTCGTGGTTGCGCAGGGAACCGGAGCCCAGCTCGACGCCGTTCAGCACCAGGTCGTACTGCGCGCCGCGGACGGCGAGGGGGTCGCTCTCGAGCAGCGGCATCGTCGCCTCGGTCGGCAGGCTGAACGGGTTGTGACCGTACGTGAGCCGGCCGGACTCCTTGTCGATCTCGAAGAGCGGGAACTCCTCGACCCAGAGCAGCGACCAGCGGGCCGACGGTTCGGGCGCGAGAAGGTCGATGAGGGCGAGGCGCAGCGCGCCGAGCACCTCGGCGGCGGCGAGCGCCTCGTCGGCGGCGAAGACGACGAGGTCGCCGGGCTCGCCGCCCACACGTTCGACCAGAGCGGTCTGCTCGGTCTCCGCAAGGAACTTGACGATGGGGCCGCGGAGGGCGCGGCCCTCCTCCACGTACACGTAGGCCATGCCCTTGGCGCCGTGCTCCTTGGCGAGCTCGGTGAGCTTGTCGATCTGCGCCCGGGAGAGCGCGCCGCCGCCGGGCGCCCGGATGGCGCGCACGACGCCGCCGGCCTCGACGGCGCCGCGGAAGACCTTGAACTCGCTCGCGGCGAAGATCTGGCTGAGCTCGACGATCTCGAGGCCGTAGCGCAGGTCCGGCTTGTCGCTGCCGTAGCGCAGCATGGCCTCGTCATACGAGAGGCGCGGCAGGGGCGTCGCGGGTGGCGTCTCCCCCACACCCTCGAAGATCGCCGTCATGAGGCCCTCCAGGACGGCGCGGATCTCGGGCACCGCGAGGAACGACGTCTCGATGTCGATCTGTGTGTGCTCGGGCTGGCGGTCGGCGCGCAGGTCCTCGTCGCGGAAGCAGCGCGCGAACTGGTAGTAGCGGTCCATGCCGGCCACCATCAGGATCTGCTTGAACATCTGCGGCGACTGCGGCAGCGCGTAGAAGCGGTGCGGCTGCAGGCGCGAGGGGACGAGGAAGTCCCTCGCGCCCTCCGGCGACGACCTGGTGAGGTCCGGCGTCTCGACCTCGATGAAGCGCTGCGCGTTGAGGTAGGTGCGCGCCGCCTGGGCGGCCGCGTTGCGCAGCTCCAGGTTGGCCAGCATCGGCGCCCGTCGCAGGTCGAGGTAACGGTACCTGAGGCGCAGGGTCTCGTCGACATCGACCTGCTCTGCCGTCTCGATCTCGAACGGGGGCGTCTTGGAGCGGTTGAGGATCTCGAGCTCCGCGATCTGGACCTCGACCTCACCGGTCGGCAGGTTCGGGTTGACGGTATCCGGAGAGCGAGCGACGACCTCGCCGGCCACGGCAAGCACGAACTCCGGCCGCACCTGCTCGGCGAGCCGGTGGGCGGCCGCCTCGTGCGACGGGTCGACGACAAGCTGGACGATGCCGCTGCGGTCGCGCAGGTCGATGAAGATGAGGCCGCCGTGGTCGCGGCGGCGCGCCACCCAGCCGGCGAGACGCACCTCGCGGCCGACGTCGGTCGCGCGCAGTTCTCCGGGATACGCGTCGCGCAGCATCAGGCTTCACCCTTCAGTCGGCCGGCGACGATCGCCGGCAGGTCGGCGGCGGAGACGTCCTCTTCCCCGCCGCCGGACAGATCCTTGAGGCGCACGGCACCCTCGGCCAGCTCTTCGAGGCCGAGGAGGGCCGCAAAACGGGCGCCGCTGCGGCCGGCCTGCTTGAACTGGCCCTTGGGGCTGCGCCCTGCCAGGTCCAGCTCGGCGGGCACGCCGCCCCGGCGAAGGCTCTGCGCCACGGCGAAGGCCGCCGGTCGCACCTCGTCGCTGAAGCTCACCACGAAGACACCGGGGACCGAGGGGACGGCCAGCGGTGCGCGCATGGCCAGAGCGATGCGCTCGAGGCCGCTGCCCCAGCCCACACCCGGTGTCGGATGCCCGCCGATCTGCTCGACGAGGCCGTCGTAGCGGCCGCCGCCGCCGACGCCGCTCTGGGCGCCCAGGCGGTCCGAGTTGAACTCGAAGGTCGTGCGCGTGTAGTAGTCGAGGCCGCGCACCAGACGGAAGTCGAGCCGGGGCTCGAGTCCGGCGGCGCGGACCAGCGTGAGCACCGAGTCGAAATGCTCGCGGCACTCCGGGCACAGGTGATCGCTGATGCGCGGCGCCTCGTCGAGCACCGTGCGGCAGCGCTCGACCTTGCAGTCGAACGTGCGCAGCGGATTGAGATCGATGCGCTCGAGGCAGTCGCCGCACAACTCCTCCTCGCGCCCGCGCAGGTACTCGCGCAGCTTCTCCACGTAGGCCGGCCGGCAGGCCGGGTCGCCCATGCTGTTCATGTTGAGCGTGACGCCCTCGACCCCCACCTCGGCGAAGATCGCCTCCAGCAGCAGGATCACCTCGGCGTCGACCGCCGGGTCGGCAGATCCGATGGCCTCGGCGCCGAACTGGTAGTGCTCGCGGTAGCGGCCCGCCTGCGGCTTCTCGTAGCGGAACATCGGGCAGTAGTACCAGAGCTTCACGGGCTGCGGCAGTTTGTGCATGCCGTGCTCGACGTACGCTCGGCAGATGGGCGCCGTTCCCTCGGGGCGCAACGTCAGCGAGCGGTCGCCCTTGTCGACGAACGTGTACATCTCCTTGCGCACGATATCCGTGGCCTCGCCGACCCCCCGCTCGAAGAGGCCCGTCTCCTCGAACTCGGGGGTGACGACGCGCCGGTAGCCGTACGCGGCGAAGACACGCGCCGCGGCGGCGACCATCGCGTCGCGCTCCGCGGCCTGGTCCGGCAGCAGATCGTAGGTGCCCTTGGGTGCGCGGGGCGAACTCACCAGTGGTGCTCCGGATCGTACCGGAGCGGCGAGAGGAACGGATTCAGCGCGAGCTCGCGGCCGAGCGACGTGTCGGGGCCGTGGCCGCTGTGCACCGTGGCGTCGGGCGGGAACCGCCGCACGAGCGTCGCCACCGAGTTCAGCAACTGGTCCATGTTCCCACCCGGCAGGTCCGTGCGCCCGACGCTCCCCTGGAAGAGCAGGTCGCCGACGAACAGGTCATCGTCGCCCACTGCGAACGTGTACGAGCCGCGCGAGTGGCCCGGCGTCGGGATGGCGAGCACGGGGATCGCCAGGTCGAGTGTCTGCTCGCCCTCGATCGTATGCGTCTTCTTGACGGGCTCGATGTCGAACCCGGCTGCGACCCCGAGGCCGTTGTCGGCCATCTCGCCGGCGTCCTCGGCGCCCACGTACACAGGGATGCCGAAGTGCCGCGCGATCGGCGCCACGCCGCCGAAATGATCGAAGTGGCCGTGCGTGACGAGCACTGCAGCAGGGGCGAAGCCGAACTCCGTGAAGGCCTCGATCACGATGTGAGCCTCGTCGCCGGGATCGATGACGAGCCCCTTCTGCCCCTGGACGACGATGAAGCAGTTGGCCTGGAGCGGGCCGAGCGGCAGGGCGAAGACTTCGGCGGGATCGGGCATGGTACCTCGAGTGGTCGACGTTCGGCCCCAGAGAGTATCAGACGGCGCCGAGGACGGTCGACCGCGTCGCGTTCGCCGGGCCTCGCGCTCTCGCGGCGAGGCGAGGGCCTCTCCTCGCTACCCCCCGACGATGCGGTACGCGTCGTAGACCGTGTGGATGCTGCGGATATTGGCGACGATGTTCTCGAGCTGGCGCACGTCGCCGACCTCGAGCGTGAAGCGGTCTCGCACCACGCCGTCCGGCAGCGTCTGCATGCTGCCGCCGATGATGTTCACGCCCGAGTCCGCGAGCGTGCGCGCGAGGTCCTCGAGCAGGTGATTGCGGTCGAGCGCCTCGACCATGATCTCGACGCGGAACACCATGCCGCCCAGCCCCTGCCAGCTGACCTTGGTGAAACGCTCGGGATTCTTCATGAGCGCGCGCGCGTTCTTGCAGTCGTGGCGGTGGATGGTGATGCCCTTGCCGAGCGAGATGTAGCCCACGATCTCGTCGCCGGGTATGGGCTTGCAGCACTTGGCCATCCGCACCATGATGTCGCTCATGCCCTCGACGGCGATGCCGAACTGACCGGAGAGCGCCTGCGGCCCGTCGACCTCCCGCACCGGTTGCGACGGGAGCATCTCCGGCGGTGGCGTGGCTTCCTTCATGGTGCCGGCGCGCTGCATCACCTTGTTGGCCACGGTCTTCACCGGCAGGCGGCCGGAACCCAGCGCCACGAAGAGGTCGTCGGGCTTGTTGTAGCCGACGTCCTTGCAGATCTGGGCGAACACCTTGGAGGTCAGGATCTTCTGCGCCGGCAGACCCTCCCGGCGCAGCGCCTCCTGGAGGAGGTCGCGGCCCGAGTGCTCCGAGTCCTCGCGCTGCTCGCGACGGAAGTGCTGGCGGATCTTCTGGCGCGCCCTCGGCGAGTTGACGATATCGAGCCAATCACGCGACGGCCCGTGGCTCGACTTGCTGGTGATCACCTCGACGATGTCGCCGCTGATCAGCTTCGTGTGCAGCGGCACGATGCGCCCGTTGACCTTGGCGCCCACGGTGTGGTTGCCGACGTCGGTGTGCACGGCGTAGGCGAAGTCGATCGGCGTGCTGTCCGCGGCCAGGCTCTTGACGTCGCCCTTGGGCGTGAAGACGAAGACCTCGTCCTCGAAGAGGTCGATGCGGAGCGTGTCCATGAACTCGCCGGGGTCGCCGGTCTCGGACTGCCACTCCATCATCTGGTGCAGCCACGCCAGCTTGTCCTGGTCGCGGTCGCCGCGTTCCTTGTAGAGCCAGTGCGCGGCGACGCCGAACTCGGCCGTCTGATGCATGTCGAAGGTGCGGATCTGGATCTCCAGCGGCTTGCCGCCGGGCCCGATCACCGTCGTGTGCAGCGACTGGTAGAGGTTGAACTTGGGCATCGCGATGTAGTCCTTGAAGCGACCCGGGATCGGCTTCCAGACCGAGTGGATGATGCCCACCGCGCCGTAGCAGTCCTTGATCGGTCTCGACCAGCACGCGCAGCCCGGTGAGGTCGAAGATCTCGTTGAACTCCTTGCCGCCGCGGCTCATCTTCGCGTAGATGGAGTAGAAGTGCTTGGCGCGGCCGGTGATGTCGGCTTCGATGCCCGCCTTCTCCAGCTCCGCGCGCAGGAAGCCCGCCGCCTCGTCGACGTAGTCCTCGCGGTCGGCGCGCCGCTGCGCGACCCACATCTGGATCTCCTGGTACTTGCGCGGGTGCAACGAGGCGAAGGCGAGGTCCTCGAGCTGCCACTTGAGGTTGTGGATACCGAGCCGGTGCGCGAGCGGCGCATAGACCTCGAGCGTCTCCTTGGCCTTCTGGATCTGCTTCTGCTTGCTCAGGTAGCAGAGCGTGCGCATGTTGTGCAGGCGGTCGGCAGAGCTTGATCAGGATGACCCGGATGTCGGTGGCCATCGCGATGATCATCTTGCGGTAGTTCTCGGCCTGCTCCTCTTCCTGGGAGTTGAAGTGCATCTTGGTCAGCTTGGTGACGCCGTCGACGAGCATGGCGATCTCCTCGCCGAACTGCTCTTCGATCCAGGTGAGCGGCGTGCCGGTGTCTTCGACGACGTCGTGGAGAAGCGCCGCGGCGATGGTGACCGAGTCGAGCTTGAGCTCGGCGGCGTTGAGGGCCGTACCGACGGGGTGGATGGATGTACGCCTCGCCGCTCTTGCGGCTCTGCTGGCCATGCAGGAAGGCGGCGGCCACGAATGCACGTGTGATCAGGTCCCGGTCGGGCTCGGGATTGTAGCGCTCGATGGCCGCGAACAGGTCGTCGAGCAACGGCCCGTACTCGCTCGGGGACCTGCGTCAGAGCTGCGCTGTCAGGCAGGTCCGCAGGAAGTCTGGTGTCTGATACCTGTTGTGCCATTCTCTGTGAGCGTCCGTCCGAGTGACGTCGACCTTACTCTGTGGCCGTTCGAGATGATAGCCGCC
>CAVOVA010000018.1:0-121354 GCA_963699725.1 uncultured Thermoleophilia bacterium | reverse complement strand
GACCCCGGTACGCCCGTGCCCGGGTCTTTTGTTTACCCCGTATCGCGCCCCTGTCAGGAGGACGGCATGGAAGTAGAGATCGGCCGCGGCAAGAAGGGCCGCCGGGCCTACGGATTCGACGACATCGCCATCGTGCCCAGTCGCCGCACCCGCGACGCCGAGGATGTCGACATCACCTGGAGCCTCGGCCCTCACACGCAGCCACTGCCGTGCCTGGCCTCGGCGATGGACGGCGTGGTCGATCCCGCCTTCGCCGTCACCATGGGGAAGCTCGGCGGCCTCGCCGTACTCAATCTCGAGGGCGTCCAGACCCGCTACGAGAACGCCGACGAGCAGCTCGACCGTATCGCGTCGCTCCCCAACGACACGGCGACGCGCACGATGCAGGAGATCTACAAGGAGCCCATCAAGGCCGAACTCGTCGCGAAGCGTGTCAAGGAGATCAAGGACGGCGGCGTGCTCGCCGCCGCGTCGCTCACGCCGCAGCGCGTGGAGGAGTACTACCAGATCGCGCTCGACGCCGGCCTCGACGTGCTCGTCATCCAGGGCACCGTCGTCTCGGCCGAGCACGTGAGCACGCGAGTCGAGCCGCTCGACCTGCGCAAGTTCATCGCCGAGTGCTCCGTGCCGGTGATCGTGGGCGGCGTGGCCAGCTACGCCACCACGCTGCACCTCATGCGCACCGGCGCCGTGGGCGTGCTCGTCGGCGTCGGTCCGGGCCACGCCTGCACCACGCGCGGCGTGCTCGGCATCGGCGTCCCGCAGGCGACGGCCATCGCCGACGCCGCGGCGGCGCGCGTCCAGCACGTGCTCGAGACGGGCCAGTACTGCAGCGTCATCGCCGACGGCGGCATGCGCACCGGCGGCGACGTCAGCAAGGCGATCGCCCTCGGTGCCGATGCGGTGATGATCGGCTCGCCGCTCGCGACCGCGAAGGAAGCGCCCGGCCGCGGCTACCACTGGGGCATGGCGACCTTCCATCCAGAGCTCCCCCGCGGCACGCGGGTCAGGGCCGGCACGAAGGGAACCCTCGAGGAGATCCTCCTCGGCCCGGCGCACGAGAACGACGGTACGCGCAACCTCTTCGGCGCGCTGCGCACCAGCATGGCGACCTGCGGGTACGAGACGCTGAGCTCGTTCCAGAAGGCGGAGGTCATGGTCGCGCCGGCGCTCATGACCGAGGGCAAGAAGCTGCAGAAGGAACAAGACGTCGGGATGGGCTGAGGCCGTCCGCAAGGCCGCTCAGCTCTCGCCTGAGGGCACAGAGGGAGGCGCAGTGGCGCAGAACACGCCGGAGATCAAGGGGTTCGACACCGTCCTGGTCCTCGACTACGGGGCGCAGTACGGGCAGCTCATCGCGCGACGCGTGCGTGAGTGCCGGGTGTACTCGGAGCTGATCCCACATGACGCGTCGATCGAGCGCATCAAGGGTTTCGACCCCAAGGGCATCATTCTCTCCGGCGGCCCCATGAGCGTCTACGTCGAGGACGCGCCCCGGGTGAACCCGGAGATCTTCGAGCTTGGCGTGCCGGTGCTCGGCATCTGCTACGGCGCCCAGGGCGTCGCCCTCGAGCTCGGCGGCACCGTCGCGCGCACGGGGCTGAGCGAGTTCGGCAAGACGACGCTCAACGTCCTCGAGCAGGGACTCATCCTCGACAGCATGCGCAAAGAAGAGCAATGCTGGATGAGCCACCGTGACAGCATCACGGAGCCGCCGCCCGGTTTCGAGGTCCTGGCGGCCACGCAGGGCGCGCCCGTCGCGGCCATGGAGGACCGCGAGCGCGGCTTCTACGCCGTGCAGTTCCATCCGGAGGTCGTGCACACGCCCAAGGGCATGGACGTCCTCCGGAGCTTCCTCTACAAGGCCTGCGGCTGCGCCCCCACGTTCACGCCCGAGTCCATCATCGAGGAGTCCATCCGCAAGATCCGCGCGCAGGTCGGCGAGTCCAAAGCGATCCTCGGCCTGTCCGGCGGCGTCGACTCCTCCGTCGCCGCGCTGCTCATGCACAGGGCCATCGGCGACCGGCTCACCTGCGTGTTCGTCGACCAGGGCATGATGCGCATGCGCGAGGCCGACCGCGTCGTCGAGACCTTCTCCGGCACGTTCGGCATCCCGCTCGTCTCCGTCGACGCGAGCGACCGGTTCCTCGGCAAGCTCGAGGGCGTCACCGAGCCCGAGCGCAAGCGCAAGATCATCGGCGAGGAGTTCATCCGCTGCTTCGAGGAGGAGGCGCGCAAGCTCACCGACGCCAAGTTCCTCGTGCAGGGCACGCTCTACAGCGACGTCATCGAGAGCGGCACGCGCCAGGCCGCCAAGATCAAGAGCCACCACAACGTGGGCGGCCTGCCCGAGAAGATGGACTTCGAGCTCGTCGAGCCGCTGCGCTGGCTCTTCAAAGACGAGGTCCGTGCGGTCGGCGAGGAGCTGGGGCTGCCGGAACACATCGTCTGGCGGCAGCCGTTCCCGGGTCCCGGTCTCGCCATCCGCATCATCGGCGAGATCACGCGGGAGCGCGTCGACGTGCTGCAGCGCGCCGACGCGATCGTCCAGGAGGAGATCCGCAAGGCCGGCTTGTACCGCGAGCTCTGGCAGTGCTTCGCGATCCTGCCCGTCATCCGCAGCGTCGGCGTGCAGGGCGACGAGCGCACCTACGGGTATCCCATCGCGATCCGCGCCGTCACCAGCGACGACGCCATGACCGCGGACTGGGCGCGGCTGCCCTACGACCTCCTCGAGACGCTCGCCTCGCGCATCATCAACGAGGTGCCCGAGGTCAACCGCGTCGTCTACGACGTCTCGAGCAAGCCGCCGAGCACCATCGAGTGGGAGTAGGCGGTCGCCCGGGACGACTCTCACCCTCGACCTGAGGGAGAGAGTCCTCGGCGCGGGCGCGCGCAGTGTCGCGCTGGGATGCGCCGTCCCGGGCGGTGGGTATCATGGGGTCATGATCCCTCGCCGCGCGCTCGTGTTTCTCGCCTTCGCCTGGGTCCTCGTAGCGCTCTACCCAGACCCCGGCTTGCTGGTGCGCAGCGTGCGCAACACCGTCTCGCCCCAGGTCGACCCGGTGGCCGTGGGCGCGCTCGCGGCGAGCCTGCCGAACGACCCGCGCGCCGTTGAGGCCTACGTGCTCGACCGCCAGGTGCCGTACGCCTACGACTGGCAGTCCGCCGGCGTGCCCTGGTACTTCCCGACGACGGCCGAGGCGCTGCGCGCGGGCCGGGGCGACTGCGAGAGCCGCGCGCTGGTCCTGGCGAGCATCCTCACCGCCAAGGGCATCCCCAACGAGCTGCGCCTCAGCCTCGACCACATCTGGGTCGACTATCCCGGCAAGCAGGCCAATGCACTGGAGAATCCCGGCGTCCAGTTCGCCGGCCGCGAGAACGGTCGCTTCTTCCTGCGCTGGCCGGCCGATTTCCAGCTGGGCCAGGAGATCTCGGACCAGGTGGCGATCTACTGGACTCCAGCGCCGGCTTGGCGTGTGCTGCTGCTCGTCGCCGGCCTGTCGCTGATCGTCCTCTGGAACGCGCTCGCGTGGCTGTCCGGCGGCGGCCGTCTGTCCGGCGACGGCCTGCTCCCGCGCGAGCGGGACCGCCGGCGCCGGCGCCCTGCGGGGGGGTCGGCGCGGGGACCAGTCGCTGCGCCGGGCGCCCGCCCGGGCGCGGTCGCCGGGCCGCAACGCGCCTAGCGTCTGCGCCCCGAGCCGATTCGGCGCGCGGGCCCCCGTGCGGTACGCTCGTGCGCGCACACGCACGCGGCGGAGAAGGAGACCCCATGAAGACGATCGACCTGCGCAGCGACACCGTCACGCGGCCGTCCCCCGCGATGCGCGCGGCGATGCTCGAGGCGGAGGTGGGCGACGACGTGCTCGGGGACGACCCCACCGTCGTCGCCCTGCAGGACTTCGCCGCGGACCTCCTGGGGAAGGAATCGGCGCTCTACTTCCCATCCGGCACCATGTGCAACCAGGCGGCCGTGCGCGCTCTCACCAGGCGTGGCGACGAGGTCTTTCTCCACGCGCAGGCGCACATCATGTTCTACGAGCAAGGCGCAGCCTCGGCGCTCAGCCAGGTGCAGCTGCGCGTCTTCGACTCGCCGGACGGCACGCTCGACCTCGAGAAGATGGAGGAGTACGTCCACACCGACGCCGACGTGCACTGGGCGCCGACGCGGCTCGTCTGTCTCGAACAGACGCACAACCACTGCGGCGGCGTGGTGCTGCCCATGGAGCACATCCTGGCCGTGCGTGACTTCTGTGACCGGCACGGCCTGAAGATGCACCTCGACGGCGCCCGGCTCTTCAACGCGGCGGCGGCGTCCGGCGTGAGCGCCGCCGACTTCGCGGCGCCCTTCGACAGTGTGAGCATCTGCCTCTCGAAGGGCCTCGGCGCCCCCGTCGGGTCGGTGCTCGTCATGGACGCCGCCACGCTGCCGGCGGCGGCGCGCGCGCGCAAGGTCCTCGGCGGCGGCATGCGCCAGGCGGGCGTCATCGCCGCCGGCGGCCTGTACGCGCTACGCAACAATGTCGAGCGGCTCGCCGACGATCACCGCCGCGCGCGGCGTCTTGCCACGGCGCTCGTCACGCTGCCCGGTCTGGACGTCGACCTCGCGACCGTGCAGACGAACATGGTGTTCGCCGGCACCCGCGGGACGGGGCTGCCGGCGGCCGATCTGGTCGAGCGCCTTGCCGCGGAGGGCGTGCTCTGCCTCGACGAGGCGCTCTGGTCGATCCGCTTCGTCACCCACCTCGACGTCGATGATGCCGGCATCGATGACGCCGCCGACGCCATCGCCCGGACGCTGGCGACGACGTAGCCCCGCCCCCGAGACGGGGAGCCGGAGGCAGGGACTTGGCGGACGGCGGACCGGGGGGTAGACTCCGATTGCATACCACCCGGGTGGATGACAACAGCGGAGCCGGACCACCGCCGGGGTCGCCCCCGGCACGAGGAGCCCGGAGGGGGCACAGTGACAGCTTCGAACGTCAAGCGGCACGGCAAGCTTCAGCTTCCGCTCGAGGATCCCAGCAGCAGCCTGCCCGTAACGGCGCAGCGCATCCTGGTCGCCGCCACGCGACTGCTCGCGGACCGCGGCTACGAGGCCGTGACGCTGGAGAACGTCGCCGCCGAGGCCGGCGTCAACAAGGCGTCCATCCGCTACAACTTCGGGAACAAGGCCGGACTCGTCATGGCCATCGCCGACCACCTGATCCACGACGAGTGCCTGCGACTGGCCGCCGACACCCAGAGCGTCCCTGAGGAAGAGCGCCTGCACGTAGCGATGCTCGGCATCAGGCGCATGATCGTCGACGCCGATTCCTTCCGCGGCTTCTTCGACATCCTTCCGCACGCGTTCAGGGACCCCGAGCTCCGCGAGCGGATGTTCTCCCTGTACGTCTGGTGGTACCAGCAGAACCTCACCTGGCTCGGCCTCGGGGGCAGCGAGTCGGTCATGGACTCGCACCTGCTCATGGGTCTTGCCGAGCTCATCGCGGCCATCCCCGACGGCCTCTCCGTGCAGGCCGGCCTGAACCCGGAAGGGTTCGATCTCGGCAGGCCGCTGGCGGCTTTGGAGTTCCTCCTCGGCAACTCGATGTCGCAACTGGTCGAGATCGCCGAGCGCGAGGCTGCGAAGGGCGCCGCGACAAGCGCGCGGACGGCTCCGGGCGCGTAGCGCCGCTTCTCCGGCGGCTCCCCCGCACGCTCGACAAGGCGCGGCTCATGGACAAGACGGAGTCTGGCCCCAGGGTCATCTGAAGGAGAAGCAGACGAGAGACCAGCTGAGATGGGCCATCGCCGACGGCGGCGCCGATGCCAGCGGCCGAGGACGCCGACGACAGCGTCAGGAAGATCGGCGCGCCGAAGGGGAAGTACGAGCCGGACCGACGTGGCTTGCGACCGGCCCGGAAGACGACGGTCGCGTGAACGCACGACACCAACTGACTGAGACGAGGGAGGTGCGCCGATGAAACGGAATCTCCACGCGGGGCGCGCACGCCGCGACGGCTGCGAGTTCCGCGTACTGACCGACGACGACGTCGCCGACATCCACCTGGGAACGCTCGAAGTCCTCGAGCGGACCGGCGTGTTCGTGGAGGACGAGGAGGCCCGCGAGGTCTTCGCCGGGGCCGGCGCGACGGTCGACGCCGACGGCGTCGTCCGCATACCCGGCCACGTCGTCGAGCAGGCGGTCCGGACGGCCCCGAGCAAGCTCGTGCTGGCCGGCCGGGACCCGAAGAACGACGTCGTACTCGAGGCCGGACGTGTCGGCTTCACGAACTTCGGCGAGGGTGTGCAAGTCGTCGATCCGTATACGGGCGAGCTGCGTGTGCCCGTCAAGCAGGACGTGGCCGATACGGCGAAGGTCGTCGACGCCCTGCCCAACATCGACGTCTACGAGCGCGCACTGGTGGCGGAGGACGTCGACCAGCGTATCGCGCACCTGCATCAAGCCGAGGCGTGGATGACCAACACCTCCAAGCACGGCTTCATGGGCTCGGGCAACGGCTACCTCTCCGACAAGCTTCTCGAGATGGCGGCCGCCGTCGCCGGCGGCCGCGACAAGCTCCGGGAGCGGCCGATCATCTCGTTCATCACCTGCCCGGTGAGCCCGCTCAAGCTGGTCCAGGACACCTGCGAGATCATCATGGCGGCCGCTCGCGGGCACGTCGCGGTGAACATCCTCTCGATGGCGATGGCCGGCGGCTCGTCACCGGTGACGCTCGCCGGCACACTTGTCATCCACAACGCCGAGGTCCTCGCGGGTTTGACCCTCAACCAGCTCGTGCGGCCGGGCGCCGCCGTCGTCTACGGCAGCTCGACGACGGCCATGGACCTCCGTCTCGCTTCGGCGAGCGTCGGCTCGCCCGAGTGTGCGCTCATCGGCGCGGCAGTCGCGCAGATCGCCCGCTTCTACCTGCTGCCCAGCTGGGTGGCGGGTGCGTAGGGCGACTCCAAAGTGGTCGATGCCCAAAGTGGCCACGAGAAGACCCTGACCGGCCTGATGCCGGCGTTGGCAGGCGCCAACCTCATCTACGGTCTGGGGATGATCGAGTCGGGCATGACCTTCGATTTCGGGCAGCTCCTGATGGACAACGAGTTCGCCGGGATGATCAAGCAGTGCGTCCGCGGCATCCGCGTGGACGACGAAGCGCTCGCCATCGACGTCATCGGCGACATCGGACCCTTCGGCGACTTCCTGAGCCACGACCACACGATGACGCACATGCGGGAGACCTCGCAGCCGGCGCTCATCGACCGGCGCGTGCGCGAGGAATGGGAGCGGTCGGGCTCGAGCACCGTGCAGGATCGTGCTCTCGCCAAGGCGCGCACGATCCTCGAGACGCACGTCCCGACCCCGCTGCCGGACGGCGTCGCCGCGGAACTGGCGGAGATCATCCGCGGCGCCGAGGCCGAAGTCGGGGTGCGCTGACGGATCCCGGCGGGACGGCGAGGCGATGGGCGTGATCCGCGCCCGCATGCGGCGGCTGCGTGATCGCGCCCGCCGGCGATGAGTGACGCGCCGATCTCGAGGAGGACTGCGCCGACGCCGTGAAGCCAGACGGGCATGGCCGCGGGGACGCGGAACCATGCCTGTGCGGGCGTGCGCGACCGTGCCGGTCAGACGCTCGCGCGCGGGGTGCGCCGGGAGTCGGACAGCGACGTGATCACGCCGGTTCCGGGCGCCGGCACGGGCATCGAGGCGGAGCGGAACGGTGCCGAGCTGCCCGGCTCGGGCCGGAACGTTGCCGGCGCTGGCAACGCCGGCGGCTCTATCCCGTCGTGTAGCCGCCGTCCACCGACAGGACGACGCCGGTCACGTGCGAGGCTTCGTCCGAGGCCAGGAACAGGACCGCGTCGGCGATCTCCCGCGGCCGGGCCAGGCGGCCGAGCGGTACGGTCGCGGCGAGGGCGCTCTCGAACGCGGCGGGGTCGTCCTGCTCGTCGATCCAGGCGCGCATCATCGGCGTCTCCGTAGCCCCGGGCGCCACGGCGTTCACCCTGACCCGTGGCGCAAGCTCGAGCGCAGCCGTGCGCGTCAGGCTGATGAGCGCCGCCTTGCTGGCGCCGTACATGGCCATCGACGGCACGCCGACCACGCCGGCGCGCGACGCGACGTTGACGATGGCGCCCGCCGCGGAGCCGGGCTCCGCGTCCGCCGCCCCCATCATCGCCGTCGCTGCTGCCCGCAGCATGAGGAAGCACCCGAAGAAGTTCACCTCCATGACGCGCCGCGCGAACTCGATGTCCGACTCGAGGACCCCCACGCCCGAGTAGTCGAGGCCGGCGTTGTTGACGAGGACGTCGAGTCTTCCGTAGCGCTCGACGGCGATGCCTGTCGCGCGAGAGGCGGTCTCGGGGGTGCTGACGTCGCCGGCCACGAAGACAGCGCGGTCGTGGCCCAACTCGTTGATCAAGGACGCCGCCTTCACCGTCTCGTCCGCGAGCCCGACGAGGACCTGACGGGCGCCCTCCGCGGCGAAGCGGCGCGCGATGGCGGCGCCGATGCCCGACGCACCGCCGGTGACGATCGCCACGGTCTCGTGCAGGCGCCCCCTCGAGACCTGCTGCCCATCGTCCATCAGTGACCTTCGGTCCTGATCGCCAGAGACGCTCAGCTCCACGCCGGCGCCAGAGCGCCGTCGCGGCGGGCGGGAAACACGAACGGTGCGCCGAGGACCTCCAGACGCTCGTTGGAGCGGGCCGCCTTCAGCAACGCCGTCGAGATGAGGAGCTCCTCGAGGCAGAGCGTGTTGCGGATCCAGGCGAGGGAGAACTCGTCGGGTGACGCGGCCCCGCAGGTGGCATACGCGGCCCGTACCGCGTCCACGTCCCGGTCGAAGGCGATGGGCAGACGGGCGGCTTCGGGCGCCATCGAGGTCACGCAGTTGATCGTGGTCGCCTCCTCGTCGATCGCCGCCAGCAGGCGCTTCGTGGTGAAGTCGGCGGAGCCGATGCCGAGGGCGTTGCCGTGCGAGGCGTGCGTGAGGTCGCGCACGACGATGCGGATGATGCGCGGGCCCTGAGGAGAGGGGCTGCCCGACGGGTCCACTCGACCGATGATCTTGGAGTCCATGCCGTTGCCGCTGATCTCCTTGCCCATCTCGTCGACGATCAGACAGTCGAGCTCGTCGAAGGGGAGCGACGGCATGAGGTCCAGCGCGCGCTCGAGAAGCTCGGGCTCGCGCGTGATGATGTCGCCGGCTTCGAGCACGTGGACCCCGACCGTCTGCTCGGTCTGGTCCTCGATGAGCGCCACCCCGCAGAGGACCGGGAGGTAGGCAAGCGTGACGCGCGCGTATTCCTCGAGGACGGCGGGGAAGCCGTGTCGGATGGTCAGCCGGTGGGCCTCGGCGGCGCCGGCCTGTTTGCCGACTCCGATGACGAGCATCTTCACGAGGCCGCTCTCGATGGGACCGAAGAAGTCAGTGTGCGGCTTGACGCGGTTGACGACGATGACGGCGTCCGCCTGTGCCAGGTCCCGTGCCACCCACACCGGTGCGCCGAAACGGCACTCGCCAGCGGGCACCACATCCATCGACGAGACGACGGGCGCGCCCACGCCATCCTCGGTGACGCCGAGCGATCGCAGCACCTCGGCCTGTCCCTCCGCCGTGGCCCCGCCGTGACTCCCCATGCAGGGGACGACGAACGGCGAACCGCCGGCGGCGCGGACGCGGGCGGCGAGCGTGCGCAGTACCGGCACGATGTCGCGCACGCCCCGGCTACCGGCCGTGAGAGCCACGCGGGCGCCCGGGGTGATGCGACCGGCCAGATCCATCGCGTCGAGTTGCTCGCCCAGGCGAGCGACGACGTCGATCGCCGGGTGAGCGGGAAAGCGCTGTCGGACGCGCACCACATCCGGCAGCCGCACGGGAGCCGATCCTTCCATCATGTCTCATCCACCTCCATGAGCGCGCCGCGATCGGCGGGGCCGGCGAGCCGCGCGTAGAGCGCCAGCAAGCCGCCGGCGGGTCTCCCGGTTCGCGGCCGCCATCCGGCACGGCGCCGCTCCAGTTCCCGGGCTTCCACGTGCAGGCGCAGCGCCCCGCCCGACACGTCGATCGTGATCTCGTCTCCGTCGTGTACCAGGGCGATGGGGCCGCCGAGCGCGGCTTCGGGACATACATGGCCCACGAAGCAGCCGTTGTTGGTGCCCGAGAAGCGACCGTCCGTGACGATCGCGGCGGACGCGGCCAGGCCACGCGCCGCGAGGTACTTCATCGGCGCGTACATCTCCGGCATGCCGGGGCCGCCGCGCGGGCCCACGTAGCGGATGACGACGACGGTCGCCGGCCCGATGTGACCACCGAGGATGGCCTCGTTGGCGGCGTGTTCACTGTCGAAGCAGCGGGCGCGACCAGTGAAGACGTGCAGGCTGCGCGGGAAGGCCGCCGGGCGCGTGATGCCGCTGCGTGGCGCGAGGTTTCCGCGCAGTACGGCCAGCCCGCCGCCCGCACTCCAGGGGTCGGCGAGCGGGCGGATGATCTCATTGCCCGGCACCGCCGGGATCGCCGCCTCGAGGCCCTCCGCGAGCGTGCGGCCGGTGACCGTGGGCGCGGAGCCGTCGAGCAGGGACCCGATCTCCCGCATCACGGCGGGTACCCCGCCGGCGCGGTGAAGATCGGGCACGGTGGCGGGGCCGGACGGATTCACGCGAGCGATCTGCGGCGTCGTGCTCCACAGGTCGGCGAAATCGTCGATCGTGATGGCAAGTCCGGCCTCACGGGCGATGGCCATGAGGTGGAGCACCGTGTTGGTGGAGCCGCCGATCGCCGCCATCGTCCGGACCGCGTTGGTGATGGCGGCGAGGCTCATGATCGAGCGTGCTCCGGCGCCTTCCCTGATGAGGCCCACGATCCGCTCGCCGGTGGCCTGCCCGGCGTGCAGCCGGGCGGCGTCGGTGGCCGGGATCGTGGCGCTGCCCGGGAGGCTCATGCCCATCGCCTCGGCTGCGCAGCACATCGAGTTGGCGGTGCCGAGGTAGGCACACGAACCGCACCCGGGCTGGCAGCCGTTCTCGAGCGCGACGAATGCCTCCTGGTCCATCTCGCCGCTCTGCAGCAGCGTGATGGCATCGTCGGGTGACGAGCTGTCGGCGGCGTGTCCCTGGAACTCGATGCCGCCCTCCGCCGGGCCGCCGACGATCATGATCGCCGGCACGTCGAGACGTGCGGCCGCCATCAGCATGCCCGGCACGATCTTGTCGCAGGATCCGAGCAGCACGACCCCATCGAGCGCGTGGCCGCGAACCATCATCTCCACGGACGCGGCGACGATCTCGCGCGAGGGGAGGGTGTAGTGGGCGCCGGAGTGATGGTCGGCCAAGCCGTCGCAGATGCCCGGCACGCCGAAATCGACCGCCGTACCGCCGGCTCTCTCTACGCCGCGGCGCACGGCCTCGGCGACATTCCGAAGGTTGGCATGGCCGGGGACGAGCGTACTGTAGGCGTTGGCGAGGCCGACCAACGGGCGAGCGAGGTCGTCATCGCTGTGACCCATGCTCTTGTAGAGAGCCCTCTGTGAGCTGCCGAATGGACGACAGAGCAGCTCGCGGGCGGTGACGTGCACTCGTCCCCCTATCCACACGGCGGCGAGCCGCCGCTGGGTGGCATGGTACCACCCGACCGGGTCGTCATGGACCTTCCTCGGTGCGCGCGGCAAAGCGTGCGCAGGGAGCGCGCGGACGATCTCTCCGCATGTCGAGGCACATCCCGGTTGACACGACGGGCGCCGAAGGTATGCTATCATCCACCTGGGTGGGTATGCCGTTCGCGGACGGCTGGGCCCCGGTGCCGGGGCGCTGCGCATCGCCCCGGCGTCTTCGCAAGGAAGGCGGCGCGTGTGGGCCGCTGGCGGTCGGATCGCGGTGACGCCGCCGCCGACGGACGACTCCGCCGCCCGTCGATCAGGAGGTCGTCATGAGCGTCTGGAGAACCGGCGCGACGCTGCTCCCGGCGTCGTCGCGGACCTGATCGGTCGTCGGGATGGCCACACCGGGCACCCGTGCCATGACGTCCAGGCAGCGCGTGCTCGCCGCCCTCCGCGGCGAGGCGCCGGATCGCGTGCCCATCGTGGACTGCATCGACTGGGCGCCGATGGCCGATTTGGCGCGGTTGCTCGACCTCGACCTGCCGGCGGCCGAGGAGCCGTTCGCGTTCGAGCAGCTGGCGGCGCCGCTGACGAAGGCCCTGGGCATCGACAGCATCTGGATCTGCATGCCGCTCGGCGTCACGCCTATCGACGAACAGTTCGTGCGTGACCGCTACGGCTCGGTCTACCGGCTCAGCAGGCACGGCGAACCGACGGTGGAAGAGGGCCCTGTCGGTTCCGTCGAGGATCTGGCCGGTTTCGACATGGCGGGCCGACTGGCGTCCGCCGATTTCGACTGCGTTCGCGAGGCGCGCGAACTGCTCGGCCCCGACTACCCCGTGTGGTTCTACTTCGCCGACACCTTCAAGCTGTCCTGGAAGCTGCGGGGGGGCATGGAGGCGCTGCTCTGGGACTTCCTCCGCGACCCGCAGCTGGTCCATGGCCTCGCCAGGGTCACCACCGACGCCACGATCGCCACCGTGCGCGGCGCCGCGCAGGCGGGCGCCGACGTGCTCCTCATGGAGGGTGATCTCGCCGCCAACAAGGCGCCGATCTTCTCTCCGGCCCACTTTCGCGAGTACGTGAAGCCCTACTATGCCGAGATCGTCGCGGCCGCACACGACTGCGGCCTGCCGATCGTCAAGCACAGCGACGGCAACATGTGGCCGCTCATGCAGGACCTCATCGACGTCGGCTTCGACGGCTACAACCCCATCCAGCCGCAGTGCATGGACATCGCTGAGGTCAAGGAGCGACTCGGCGGGCGCATCTGTCTGATCGGCAACATCGACTGTGTCGAGGTCCTCGTCAGCGGTGATGAACGTGAGGTCGCAGAGACCGTGAAGCAGACGATCGACGTGGCGGCTCCAGGCGGCGGCTACATCCTCTCCTCGTCGAACTCGATCCACGCGGGCGTGAGGCCGGAGAACTACCTGGCCATGGTGAGGGCCGGTCGCGAGCACGGTGTGTACCCGCTCTGAACACCGTGCGCCACCGATGGACCGCTGCTGGACAGGGAGGCGCTCCGCACGAACCATCCGCGAAGGGCGCGGGCCTGGAGTGAGGGAGGTGCTCGCACAGCTCGTCGCCGTGCGCAACGCGCCGTGCGGCGTGGTGCGGGCAGGCGCCTGACGCTGTCGTCGTGGACGTCCTCGGGCACGACCCGCGGGGCCCGCTCTACGCTTCCGGCGACTCGATCACCGGGTTGCGCAGCACGCCGATCCCCTCGACCTCCACCTCCACGACGTCGCCGGGCCGCAGCGAGACCGTGGGCGTGCGGAAGACGCCGACGCCTTCGGGTGTCCCGGTGAGGATGAGGTCGCCGGGCAGGAGTGTTGCCGCGCGCGAGACGAACGCGACGAGCTCGCGCACCCCGAAGATGAGCCTGCTGGTGCGCGAATCCTGCAACACGGCACCGTTGAGGCGCTGGACGACCCGGAGGTCGGCGGCGTCGCCCAGGTCGCTCACCGGGACGACGCGGGGGCCGACCGGGCAGAACGTGTCCTGGCTCTTGCCCCGGAACCACTGCCCGTCGCCGAACTGCAGGTCGCGGGCGCTGACGTCGTTGGCGCAGACGTAGCCGGCCACGGCGGCGAGAGCGTCGTCCACCGGGACGTCGCGCGCCTCGCGGCCGATCACGACGGCCAGCTCCGCCTCGGCGTCGACGTGGCCGATGCCGTGGCGCAGGACGACGGCGTCGCCGTCGCCGCAGAGCGCGTTCGCGAACTTGGCGAACAACATGGGATTCGCCGGCAGCTTCACGCCCTGCTCCGCGGCATGGTCGGTGTAGTTGAGGCCGACACAGACGATCTTCGGCTCGGTGCGCCCGAAACGGGTCAGCCAGTCTTTGCGCCAGTCGTACACGATCCACCTCTTTCGCCCACCAACCTACCAGATTCCACAGGAACAGCCGTGCCTGCGCCCATCGCGGCCGTCTCCGATCGGGCCGGGGCCGTACCGCGTCGCAAGGTCTCCCGCTGGGGAGGCGCCGGTACGGTGACCCTGCCGACGATATGGTATCTGTCAGGAGATTTGGCGGAAATACCATTGACCGACCGGAAATCCTTCGACTATCATCTGAGCCGACCGGCCCTTCTGGGGAGATGACATGGACGCTCTCGACCGCCGCATCCTGATCGAGCTGCAACGGGACGGCAGCCTCACCAACGCCCGCCTCGCCGAGCTCGTCGGCCTCTCGCAGTCGGCGATGAGCGAGCGCGTGCGGCGCCTCGAGGGCGAGGGCCACATCAGCGGCTATCGCGCCCTGGTCAATCCCACCAGCCTCGGTCTCGGCCTGCAGGCCTTCCTCGCGGTCGAGCTCGTGCACCACGCGACCGACTGCATCGAGGGCTTCGAGCGCGGCGTCGTCGCCCTGGCCGACGTGCGCGCCTGCTACCACGTCGCCGGACGCTTCGACTACCTGCTGCACGTGGCGCTGCGCGACCTCGAGCACCTCGGACTGCTGATCAAGGACGACATCGCCGCCATCCCCGGCGTCGACAAGGTGGAGACGATGCTCGTCTACTCGGAGGTCAAGCCGGACTCGGGCTGGCCGGTGCCGGGGGGCGACTCAGCGTCGTCGGCAACGACGGATGGGAGACACACATGACGAAGAAGAAAGGTCTCTTCGACCTGCACCAGATGAAGCGCGCCGGCGAGCAGATCGCCTGGCTCACCGCCTACGACTACCCCACGGCCAGCTTCGAGCAGGCCGCCGGCGTCGACATGATCCTCGTCGGCGACTCGCTCGGCATGTGCGTCTACGGCTACGCCGGCACCGTGCCCGTGACCATGGACCAGTGCATCGTCCACGCCGAGGCGGTGCGCCGCGGCGCCCCGGACACGTTCGTCGTCGGCGACATGCCCCTGGGCAGCTACCAGGCCTCGGACGCGGACGCGGTCGGGAACGCGATCCGCTTCCTGAAGGAGGCCAACGTCGACGCGATCAAGCTCGAGGGCGGCGTGCGCACCGTCTCCCGCGTGCGCGCCATCCTCGACGCCGGCGTCGCCGTCTGCGGCCACATCGGCCTCACCCCGCAGTCCTCGGGCCAGCTCGGCGGCCACAAGGCCCAGGGGCGCACGCTCGACTCCGCCAAGCTGGTGGTCGAGGACGCCCGCGCCCTGCACGCCGCCGGCGTGCAGCTGCTGCTCGTCGAGGCGGTGCCCCCCGAGGTCGCCGGCTTCATCCGCGCCGAGCTGCCCATCCCCGTGCTCGGCATCGGCGCCGGCGCCGACGTCGACGGCCAGCTGCTCATCGTCAGCGACGTGCTCGGCACCTTCGCCGCGTTCACGCCCAAGTTCGTCAAGAAGTACGCCGACCTGGCCGCCGTCTCCACCGCCGCGCTCGGCGAGTACGTCGCCGACGTGCGCGGCGGCGCCTTCCCCGAGGAGGAGCACTGCTACCGCATGCTCGAGGGGGAGCGGGAGAAGTTCGCTACATACATGAAGGAGACCCGATGACGACCCGTGACGCCATGCGCGAGAAGCTCTGCATCAACCCGGCCGACCTTGAGACCGTGAACGCGGTCCTCGCGAGCGAGGACAACGCTCTCGTCGGCGGGCTCCTGGACCTGATCGAGAAATATGGCGGGGTCGACGAGATCAACCGCAAGGCCGACGAGGCCGGCCGCCTCGAGACCCGTCTCGCGCACCTGCAGGACCAGGCGTCGCCCTTCCTGGGCGGTCTCGCGTGGCTCACGGAGCAGCGTGACGCCGGGGCCTTCGTGACAGTGCCCGAGTACCGGCGCGGCATCCTCGGCGACGCCTGCGACGGGATGGCGTTCAACGAGGCCAACGCCGTCACCCTCGAGATCAGCGCTCTGCAGTACTTCCCCTGGCTGATCGCCGAGGCCGAGCGGGCCATCGAGCGCCGCGAGCTCATGCCCGGCCGCTACATCCGCGTGCGCAACATCGCCGAGCAGTCGGCGCCGGGCGAGGACATCCTCGCCATAGCGACCGCCATGCAGATCATCGGCGCGACGCACGTGGAGACGCTCGACACCAAGGGCATCGACGGCTCCAACGTCCACCTCGGCGGGCCCGACACGATCACCGGCTACTTCGGCGGCATCGGGCAGCCCAACGACTACCCGCTCAAGTGGGCCGACGAGTACCTCGGCGTGCTCACCAAGTACGGCATCCGCCAGGTGCTCAACATCAACAGCGGCACCATCCTCGTCGCCCTCCTCATGCGCAAGCTCGGCATCCGCAGCGAGTTCAAGGTCTCGGTGTTCATGGGCGTCGACAACCCGTGGTCAGTCCTCTGGCTGCTGATGGGTGCGCGCCTCATGGCGGCCGACGACGGCACGACCAGCATGATCGGGCTCAACCTCTCCAACTCCGTCGACCTGCCGACGCTGGTCGCGGCCGCCGAGGTGCGGCGTAGCCTCGGTTTCGACGACGACGTGCGCTTCGAACACCACGTCACCGAGACCTGGAAGTCCATCGTGCGCCAGCCGTACGACCGCCGCGCCGATGTGGTCGCGGCCGCGGCCTCCGTACCCAATATCTCGGCCAAGCATGAGGGCGGCGACCCGGAGGCCGAGGCGGCCCGAGAGCACCCCAGCGACATCCTCGACTACTTCGTCGCCAAGGAGCAGGTCGCCGCCGACGGCCTCATGCCGCTCATGGAGCAGAACTACCTCGACAAGCATGAGGCTGTCTGCCACACGGCCGCGGAACTCACGAGGGCCGGCATCGGCGTGCATGCGGCCGGCCTGTTGCACCCGCCGGCGTGAAGTACCCAGGGCGCCGCCGGATGAGCAGGGCCTGCGTTCGCTCGGTGGAGGCTCGTCCCGGTTGGCGGCCGGCTCGGTCGCATCGAGCGTCCGGGCCCCCTGCGGGCGCTGGTGGGCGACTGGCTCGACCGCACGGCCAAGGCGCGAGAACGGGCGGCGCTCGTTTCCGGCGAGCCGCCGCGATGACGCCGGGCATGACCGCTGCCGCGCGCGGCAGGCGCAGCTCGCGCACGCCGGGGCCGTGTGATGATGCGGACGAGCGCCGGCTGAAGGAGGAGTGGTGAACAACGAGGTCATCGTCAGCTGTGCCGTCACCGGCGCCGGGGACACCGCGGGCATCCACCCCGAGCTCCCGGTGACGCCGGCGCAGATCGCGGCGGCGGCCGTCGCCGCCGCCAAGGCCGGCGCCGCCGTCGCGCACATCCACGTGCGCGATCCTCAGACGGGCGCGCCGTCGCGCAAGCTCGAGTACTACCGGGAGGTCGTCGACCGCATCCGCTCGAGCGGCGCCGACGTCATCATCAATCTGACCACCGGCATGGGCGGCGACCTCATCGTGGACGACGCCAGTCCTTCAGTCGCCGCGCCCGGCAGCGACATGATCCCCGCCCTGGAGCGGCTGGAGCACATCGAAGCTCTGCGGCCCGAGATGTGCACGCTGGACTGCGGCAGCATGAACTTCTCCGACGGGGACTACGTGGCGGTGGTCACGGCAAACCAGCTGCGCACGATGGCCGCGCGGGTGCAGGAGCTCGGCGTCAAGCCGGAGCTGGAGGTGTTCGACACGGGTCACGTGCGCCTGGCGAACAAGCTCGTCGAGGAAGGGCTCATCGACGGCGCCCCGTTGTTCCAGCTCTGCCTCGGCATCCCCTACGGTGCGCCGGCCGACACGCGCACCATGGCGGCGATGATCGACCTGCTGCCGCCCGGCGCCGTGTGGGCGGCCTTCGCGATCTCCAGAATGGAGATGCCGATCGTCGCCCAGGCCGTGTTGCTGGGCGGCAACGTCCGTGTCGGTCTGGAGGACAACCTCTACCTGCGACGGGGCGTCTTCGCCAGCAATACGCAGCTGGTCGAGAAGGCGGTCGGTCTCGTCGAGATGCTGGGCGCGCGCACCCTCACGGCCTCTGAGGCGCGCGCCAAGCTCGGTCTGCGTCAGCCGGCGCGGTGACGCGGACCGCCGGCCGGCCGGCGTTCGTCGCCGGCCGGCAGGCACGGCGGGTGCTCGCCCCCGAGGGCATCCGCGGCGGTTCCTCCCGCCGCTCCCGGTCCGGACCGAAAGGTCCGGACCGGGGCGCGGGCGGCTAGATCTGGCTCGCCGCCTCGGCGAGGACGAGTCTTGCGTCCAGGGCCACCGCGGCATCCGGCGTGACCAGCAGAGGGTTCAGCTCCACTTCGGTGACCTCGGGATGCCCCGCGGCGAAGCGAGACAGGGCGGCCGCCACTTCCGTCGCGGCGGTCAGGGCGAGCGGCGCCCGGCCGCGAGCCCCCTGGAGAAGGGGGGCTCCCCTCAGTCCCTCGAGGAGCTTGCGCGCGCGGGCGTGATCCACGGGCGCGACCGCCACCGCGACATCACGCAGGACTTCGGCGTAGATCCCACCGAGGCCGACGAGCACGACCGGGCCGAACCGCGCATCCTGGCGGCAGCCGACGATCAGTTCGACCCCCTGCTCGCGGGGCGCCATCCGCTCCACGGAGAGCGCGGCGGGGCCGAGCCGCAGGCGCAGCTCCTCACACGCGGCGAGGAGAGCCGGCGGATCGGCGAGGTCGAGCACGACGCCGCCTGCGTCGCTCTTGTGGAGCAGGCCCATCGCCTTGACCGCCACCGGGAAGCCGAGGTCGCGGGCCGCCGCCAGCGCCTCGTCGGCGTCGCGCGCGAGGCGCGCCGGCACGAAGGGGACGCCGTGGGCTGACAGCGCCTCGCGTGCGGCCCAGTAGCCGTCGGCGGTGACCGGTTCGGCGGAAGGCGCCGGGAGGTCGGGCAGGCCGTCCGGCTCAGCCGCGCCCCCGCGCGCCAGCCCCGCCAGTACCCGAGCCGCGGAACCGATCTCGCGGTACACGGGCACGCCCTCGGCCAGCAGCATCTCGACGGCCGGCGACCGACCCTTGTTCACGGTCGAGACGACCACCGGTACCCCCAGGTCCCGGGCGAGCGCGGCGAGGTCGCGGGCCGCCCGCATCTCCTCGTCGCCTGGTCCGGCGAGCTCGGGGAAGCGGGCGCCCCAGTAGCCGAACTCGCCGGTCACCAGCAGGGCGTCGACCTCCCCCGACTCGAGCACGGTGCGGCCGATCGTGGCGTGGGCCGACGGATCTACCGAGGCGATCGCGAAGTCGACCGGGTTGTCCAGGGCGGCGTTGACGGGCAGGAGGCCGGCGAGGCGCGCGCGCAGCGCCTCTGAGAAGCGGGGCACGCTGAGGCCCTCCGCGGTGGCCACATCGGCGGCGATCGCGCTGTGGCCGCCGCCGTCGCTGGTGATGGCGAGCGCGCCGCCGCGGGCACGCCGGCCGGCGAGCAGGCCGACGGCGAGCTCGACGAGCTCGTCCGGTGTGTCCACCCGCGCCGCGCCCACGGCGTCGCAGACCGCGTCGACGACGGACGAGTCACTGGTGAGCGCTCCCGTGTGTGAGCGGGCCGCCCGGGAGCTGGCTTCCGTCCTCCCGGGCGTCAGCATGAGCACCGGCTTGCCGGCGGCCACGCACGCGGCAGCCGCGGCGGCCAGGCGGCGGCCGTCGCGCAGGTCCTCGGCATACAGCGCGACCAGGCGGGTCTCTTCGTGGTCGACCAGCGACCACAGGACGTCCGCGATCCCCACGTCGGCCTGATTGCCCAGGGTCACGAAGCGAGTGAAGCCCTGACCGTAATCCATCGCCCTGGTGACGACCTCGTCGCCGACTCCGCCGCTCTGGCTGACGAAGGCGATCGCGCCGGGCGGGATGTCCAGCAGGGCGACCGCCTGCAGGCCGGTCGTCGTGTCGGCGACGCCGGGACAGTTGGGCCCGACGAGCAGCCCCCCGGCCGCGCGCACGCGCTCGACCGCGGCCCGCTGCCGCTCGCGGCCCTCCCCGCCGAGCTCTCCGAGGCCGGCGGTGACGACCACGATGGCCCTCGCCCCGACCACGAGCGCGTCGTCCACAGCGTCCTCGAAGCCGGCCGCCGGCATGGCGAGGAAGACGAGGTCGACCGGCGAGTGGATCTCGCGCAGCGAGGAGCAGGCCCTGGAGCCCTGGACCGTGCCTCCTTTGCGGTTCACCAGATGGATGCTGCGGCCGGCCGGCGAACGGAGCAGTCTCGCCGCGAGGTCGCCGCCCCACTTCGAGGCGTCGTCCGAGGCGCCGACGACGGCGATCGACCGGGGATCGAAGAGCGGGCCGAGGTCGCGGACCTCGGGGGCCGCGGCTCCCGCCGTCGGCGGGGATCCTTCCATGCAGACTCCTTCGTCGAGGGCCCGGCGAGAGGTCTCGGAGCAGGGAGACCGCCGGACGCCGGGAGTATGGCACACCCGGCGGAGGCGGGGTCAAGATGGAGCCGCGGCCCCGTCCGGCGCTCGACGACCCTCGGTCCGGCGTAGAATGGGTGGCCGCGAACGGCTGAGCTGTGCTCAGCCTCCGACATGAAGGGTGGTGCGCGATGCAGCTGACAGGCCTGGCCGGCGCCCGGGTGATCGTGACGGCCGGGGGAAGCGGGATCGGCAACGTGATCCTCAAGCGGTTCCTGGACTCCGGGGCCTCGGTCTTCACGTGCGACGTGGATCCCGCTGCCGTGGAGGCGCTGCGGGAGGCCGAGCCGCGCGCCGGTGCGACGGTCGCCGACGTCGCCCGCGAGGCCGACGTCGATCGCCTCTTCGAGGAGGCGCAGGCGCACCTCGGAGGACTCGACGTCCTCGTCAACAACGCCGGCGTCGGCGGCCCGGTGGCCTGCATCGAGAACGTGTCGCTCGCCGACTGGCAGCGCACCATCGACGTGGACCTCACCGGGGCCTTTCTGTGCACGCGCCGGGCCGCCCCGGTCTTCAAGGACCAGCGCTCCGGATCGGTCGTCATGATGTCGTCCCACTACGGCGTGTTCGGGGGCCCGACCAGGGCCCCGTACGTAGCCAGCAAGTGGGGGCTGATCGGCCTGATGAAGACGGTCGCCATGGAGCTCGGGCCGTTCGGTGTCCGCGCCAACGCCCTGTGTCCCGGCAGCGTCGTCGGCGAGCGCCTTGAACGGGTGATGCGTCTCGAGGCGGAGGAGAAGGGCATCACCTGCGACGACCTGCGCGAGCAGTGGGTGCGCGGCTGCTCGCTGCGCACGTTCGTCACGGCGGATGACGTCGCGGCGATGATCCTCTTCCTCTGTTCGGAGCAGGGA
The DNA here is from genome assembly GCA_963699725.1 of uncultured Thermoleophilia bacterium. Classification (GTDB taxonomy): domain Bacteria; phylum Actinomycetota; class Thermoleophilia; order UBA2241; family UBA2241; genus CAIXSE01. The sequence goes on along the minus strand of CAVOVA010000018.1, from coordinate 100,177 downwards.
GCACGCATCTCGGGGCAGGCGATCGGCGTGGACGGCCACACGGAGTTCATCTGACGGAGTAACGACTGTGTCGCAGTGGGCCGAAGGGAATCCCGACGAACGAGACCATGAACGGAGAACCTCCATGGAATGTCGTTCTGGCAGCACAGACAGCGGAGGAATCGTTGACGAGCAGGAGATGCTCCGGCTATCATGCGGGCGGTCCGCGGCCTCCGCGGGCAGGCGTTCGCGGCCCCGCGGCCGAGAGGTGGAGAGAGGTGCCCAATGGATGACGTCGTAGTCGCATCCGCGTGTCGCTCGGCCATCGGCGCGTTCGGAGGCACGCTCAAGGACGTGCCGCCGTATGCGCTCGCCGCAGCCGTCATCCGCGAGGCCGTCGCTCGTGCGGGGATCGAGCCGGAGGCCGTCAGTGACGTCCGGCTCGGCAGCTGTTTCGAGCCCTATCTCACGAAGAGCGTCGCCCGGTCGGCGGCCATGGAGGCCGGCATCCCCGTCACGGCGACGGCGGTATCGATGGACCGCGTGTGCGTGTCGGCGATGGAGGCCGTGGTCTCTGGCATGGCCATGATCCAGGCGGGCCTGGCGGACGTCATCGTGGCCGGGGGCGTCGAGGTCATGTCCGGCGTGCCGTACGCGATCCCGACGGCGCGATGGGGCGCCCGGCTCCAGAACCAGACTATCGACGACCAGGTGATCGAGGGCCTCTACTGCGGCTCGCGATACCACCCCTGCCCATCAGACGGCGACACGAAGGACCGCCCCGTCCTCGCGCAGTTGCAGGGCCAGCCGTACGTCATGGGGCACACGGCGGAGCTCGTCGCCGAGCAGTACGGCCTCTCCCGCGAGGAGATGGACGAGGTGGCCCTGCGCAGCCATCACAACGTCGAACGCGCGACCGAGGAAGGTGACTTCGGCGATGAGGTCGTGCCGGTGGAGGTCCCGCAGCGGCGCGGCAAGCCGCCGCTCGTGTTCGCCCGCGACGAGCACTTCCGCGGGGGTCTTACGATGGACGACCTCGCGGCGCTGCGTCCCGCGTTCATGCCCGGCGTCGGCAAGGTCACGGCGGGCAATTCCGCGGGCATCAACGACGGCGCCAGCGCCGTGGTGATCATGTCGACGGCGAAGGCGCGCGAGCTGGGGGTCCAGCCGCTCGCGCGCATCCGCGGCGTCGGCTACGGCGGCTGCGAGCCCTCGGTCATGGGTCTGAGTCCGATCCCGGCGGTCCAGGATCTGGGGCGCCGGTCGGGCCTCGGCGTCTCCGACTTCGAGCTGCTCGAGGTCCACGAGGCGTTCGCCTCGCAGTACCTCGCCTGCGAGCGGGACCTCGGGCTCGACCGCGACATCACCAACGTGAACGGCTCGGGGATCGGCCTCGGCCACCCGGTCGGGTCCACGGGGTGCCGGCTCATCGTCACCCTGCTGCACGCCATGCGACGGCGCGGCAAGACGCTGGGTCTGGCCACCTTGTGCGGCGGCGGCGGGGTCTCGATGGCAACGGCCCTCGAGCTCGTCTGAGCCCGCGCACCGAGCGACGGAAGGCGCTGATGCCGGCGAGGATCATCGACAGGACTCCCGAGGCCTACGGCTACCCGCTGCTCATCAAGCACCTGCTGCACGCGCCGCGCGCGTACGCGCTCGACCAGGAGATCGTCTACCGCGACCAGGCGCGCTACACCTACAGGGACCTCTTCGCCCGCGTCGGCCGGCTCGCGAACGGCCTGACGGGTCTGGGTGTGCGACCGGGCGACACCGTCGGGGTGATGGACTGGGACAGCCACCGCTATCTGGAGTGCTTCTTCGCCGTGCCGATGATGGGGGCGGTCCTGCACACCGTGAACGTGCGCCTCTCGCCGGAACAGATCCTGTACACGATCGATCACGCGGAGGATGACGTCATCCTCGTGAACGCCGAGTTCCTCCCGGTCCTCGAGCAGATCAGGCCCCGTCTCACCACGGTCAAGCGGTTCGTCCTCCTCAGCGACCTGACGGAGCCGCCGGCGACGAGCGTGCCGCTGGATGCCGAGTACGAGGAACTGCTCGCCCGCAGCGGCGAGTCCTTCGCCTTTCCCGAGCTGGACGAAGACACCTGCGCCACGATCTTCTACACCACCGGCACGACGGGGCTGCCCAAAGGCGTCTACTACAGCCATCGGCAGCTGGTGCTGCACACCCTTGCCGGCCTCTCCGCGATGGCCGTCGCCCCCCGGCAGGGCGGTTTCCACCGTGACGACGTCTACATGCCGATCACGCCCATGTTCCACGCGCACGCCTGGGGCTACCCGTACATGGCGACCCTCATGGGCGTGAAGCAGGTCTACCCGGGGCGCTACGATCCCGCCGGGCTGCTGGGCCTGATCCAGACGGAGAAGGTGACCTTCTCACACTGCGTGGCCACCATCATGTTCATGCTTCTGGGCAGTCCCGCCATGGAGCACGCCGACATCTCCGGCTGGAAGGTGATCATCGGCGGCGGGCCGCTGCCGAGGGCGCTGTGCGAGGAGGCTCTGGCCAGAGGGATCGACATCTTCGGCGGCTACGGCCTCAGCGAGACCTGCCCGTTCATCATGAGCGCCCAGCTGCCTCCGGACACGTCCGGGCTGGACGACGAGCGCGAGCTCGACATCCGCTGCAGGGCCGGCCGGCCCAACCCCCTCGTGGATCTGCGGATCGTGGACGACGCGATGCGGGACGTGCCTCACGACGGCAGGGCCACGGGGGAGATCGTCGTGCGCGCTCCATGGGCGACGATGGGGTACCTCAAGGACGAGCAGAGCTCGTCGGCGCTCTGGGCCGGCGGCTATCTGCACACCGGCGACGTCGGCTTCATCGACGAGCAGGGCTATCTGCAGGTCTCGGACCGGATCAAGGACGTGATCAAGACCGGCGGCGAGTGGGTCTCCTCGCTCGATCTCGAGAACGTCATCGGGCAGCACCCGGCGGTCAGCGAGGTGGCCGTCATCGGCGTGCCGGACGAGAAGTGGGGCGAGCGTCCCCTCGCCCTGGTGGTCCTCAGGGAAGGCGCGCCTGACGATGCCGACGCCATCCGCGCCTTCGCGCTCGAGCATGCCGGGCGAGGGATCATCTCGAAGTATGCGGTGCCCGACCGCATCGTGTTCGTGGCCGAACTGGAGAAGACCAGCGTCGGCAAGCTCGACAAGAAGCGCCTCCGGGAAGAGTACGGGGGGTGAGTCTGCGGTCTCAGGCGTCGGGCGTCCGCGCGGGTCGGCGCCGGTGCCGAGGTGGTGACGGCGAAGGTATTGCGGTCTGTTGCCAATCGCCCGCACCATGTCCTATCATGCGTCATCAATACAGGAATAGTTCCTGACAAGGTTCTGACGGCTCGCAAATCATTCGGTCAAGGTGAGGGTTATGGACACCACACTCTTCCTGATGGGCAACGAAGCCATCGCCTACGGCGCGGCGCGCGCCGGCGCCGGCTTCGCCTGCGCCTATCCTGGCACCCCGTCCACAGAGATCATCGAGACCGCGGCCGGTCTTGACGGCGTTCACGCCGAGTGGTGCGTCAACGAGAAGGTCGCGCTCGAGACCGCGGTCGGGTGCTCCCGGGCCGGCGTGCGCACCCTCGTCGCGATGAAGCACGTCGGCCTCAACGTCGCAGCCGACCCGCTGCTCACGCTCACGGAGACGGGCGTCAGCGGCGGGCTGGTCATCGTCAGCTCCGACGATCCCGGGATGAACTCGTCGCAGAACGAGCAGGACAGCCGCCACTACGCCAGGTTCGCCAAGATCCCGATGCTCGAGCCGTCGGACAGCCAGGAGGCCTACGACTTCGTCGCCGAAGCGTTCGCGCTCTCTGAGGAGTTCGACACGCCGGTGCTGCTGCGCTCGAGCACCAAGCTCTCGCACGGTCGCGGCCAGGTCGTGCAGCGCGAGCGCATCGAGCCCGAGCGGATCGACTACGTCAAGGACATCACCAAGCACCTCATGGTGCCGCAGTGGGCCCGGCTCCGCACCAGGTTCATCATCGAGCGGCTGCAGCGGCTGCGCGAGCGCGCCGAGGAGAGCCCGCTCAACACGCTCATCGAAGGTACCGCCGACTTCGGCATCATCAGCGCGGGCGTCGTCCATGAGTACGCGCGCGAGGCCTTCCCGGAGGCCTGGCACCTCAAGCTCGGCCTTTCGTACCCGCTGCCGTATCGCAAGATCGCCGGCCTCTACGAGCGCGTCTCCAAGGTGTTCGTCGTCGAGGAGCTCGACCCGTTCATCGAGGACCACGTCCGCATGCTCGGCCTGCCGGTGATCGGCAAGGAGGCCATACCCGCCGATGGCGAACTCGAGCCGGACGTCGTCTTCGCGTCGCTCCGGCCCCACCTCGACACCGAGCCGCCCCAGCGCCGCAGTCCACTGTTCCCGCCGGCGCCTCGTCTGAGCGATCCGGCGCCCGACTCGGAGCTTCCCGTGCGCCCGCCGGTGCTCTGCCCCGGCTGCCGTCACCGCTCCGTGTTCACGGCGCTGCGCAAGCACAAGCTCGCCGCGATGGGCGACATCGGCTGCTACATGCTGGGCGCCGACCCGCCGCTGAACGCCCTGGACAGTTCGCTTTGCATGGGCGCCAGCATCGGCATGATGGCCGGCTTCAACCAGGCGCTCGGCCGCAAGGCCGCCGCGGCCGTCATCGGCGACTCCACCTTCTTCCACTCGGGCATCACGGCGCTCATCAGCGCTTCCTACAACGAGGCCGACGGACTCGTCATGATCCTCGACAACCGCACCACCGCCATGACCGGGCATCAAGGTCATCCGGGCAGCGGCGTGCGACCCGATCTCACCGAGGGCCCGGCGATCACCATCCAGGAGCTGTGCGACGGCATCCATGTCCGCTGCGCCACCATCGACGCCAAGGACTACGAGGCGATCGTCGACGCCATCAAGACAGAGGTCGCGACGCCGGGTCTCGGCGTGATCGTCGCCGAGGCCCCGTGCGCGCTCCTCGTGCGCGAGAAGAACGGCACGGTGCTCGTCGACGACGAACGCTGCAACCTCTGCGGTCTCTGTCTCGCCGTCGGCTGTCCGGCCATCGCGCCGCAGGCGGACACCGTCAGCATCACCGACGCCTGCACCGGCTGCGGCCTCTGCGTCGAGGTCTGCAAGCGCGGAGCGCTGACCCTCAGCCTCGGAGAGGAGGCCTCGTGAGCACCGCTTCCGACACCACCACGGTCGCGCTGATCGGCGTCGGCGGACAGGGCATCCTGCTCGCGGCGGCCATCCTGGCCGAGACGGCGTCCGCCGAAGGCCTCGAGGTCAAAGCCAGCGAGGTTCACGGCATGGCTCAACGGGGCGGCAGCGTGCTCAGTACGGTCCGCTTCGGCCCCAAGGTCTTCTCGCCCGTCTTCCGCCGCCCCGACTACGTGCTCGCCACGGAACTGCTCGAAGGGTTCCGTGGCCTGGACATGCTGGGCGAGGGCGGCACGCTCGTGTGTGCCGCCACCACGCGCATCCTGCCGGGCAGTGTGCTGCGACGCGAGGAGCCGTACCCGGACGATCTGGCCGCCGCGGCCGCGGCGCGTGGCGTCCGGCTCCTCGCCGTCGACGCCGAAGGCCTGGCGCGCGAGGCGGGCACCGTTCGCGCCGTGAACGTCGCGCTTATGGGCGCGACGAGCACGGTCATGCCCTTCGCCGCCGAGTCGTGGCAGCGCGGCCTGGAGAGGGCCGTGCCCGCCAAGATCCTCGCCGTCAACGAGAAGGCCTTCGTGCTCGGTCGCGACTCGGTCGTCACCCCCGCGTGAGGCGCCCGCCGACGCGAGCGTCGGCGTAAATCCGCCTGCCCGAGCGCCCCGCGCCGCCGCGCGGGCGTTGCCGGGCGGGCGCTGGATGGAGGAGTGAGCCGTGGAGATCGCGGGAGCACGCGTCATCGTCACCGGTGGGGCGCGCGGCCTCGGCCGCACGTTCGCGTTCGACCTTGCCGGGGCCGGGGCCCGCGTCGGTGTCTGCGACGTCGACGAGACGGCTCTGGACGACCTCCGGGCCGACGCGGAGAAGCGCGGTCTGCCGGTTTGGGCGATGCCGGCGGACGTCAGCGACGAGGCCAGCGTCGAGCGGCTTTTCGCCGCCTTCGCAAAGGAGACCGGCGGCGTCGACGCCGTGGTCAACAACGCCGGCATGAACCGCGACGGCCTCCTGATCAAGAAGACCGGGGACCAGCTGGAGAAGCTCCCGCTGTCACGCTGGCAGGCGGTGATCGACGTCGACCTGACCGGCGTGTTCCTGTGCGCGCGCGAGGCGGCCTATCACATGGTCGGCCAGGGCACGGGCGGCGTCATCGTCTCCATCTCGTCTCTCTCGTGGATGGGCAACGTCGGCCAGACGAACTACAGCGCCGCGAAGGGGGGCATCGTCTCCATGACGCGCACCTGGGCCATGGAGCTCGCCCGGTACGGCATCCGCGCCGTCGCCGTCGCGCCCGGGATCACGGCCACGGACATGGCCAGGTCGATGCCGGAGGACGCGCGCGAGCGCCTGACGTCCGCGGTACCGCTGCGCAGGATGGCGGAACCCGCCGAGGTGTCCCACGCCGTGCGCTTCGCGCTCGAGAACGACTACGTGAACGGACGGGTCATCCCGGTCGACGGCGGCCTCAGGTTGTGACCGGGTCGCGCGCGTTGCCTCGGAGGACGCCGACGCTCGCTTGCATCACCGGCGCGACCGCGCGTCTGACCGGCCGCGCGCCGCGCTCCACGCCGCGCTCGCGCGCCCGACCGTCACCGGTGCGGAGATGGAAACGACGACAACCCGTGACAACGGAGGTTGAGATGGATGCGGCAACGACCGACCCAGCCCGCTTCGAGCGCCTGCTGAACCCGCGGTCGATCGCCGTCTTCGGCGGCGCGCAGGCCCAGGAGGCGATCCGTCAGTGCGACCTCATGGGCTATGACGGCGAGATCTGGCCGGTCCATCCCAAGGCGGACGAGGTCCAGGGGCGCAAGGTCTATCGCTCGGTCGACGAGCTGCCGGGAAGCCCGGACGCCGCCTACGTCGGCGTGAACCGCAACCTCACCATCGACATCATCAGGGGTCTCGCTGCTCGCGACGCCGGCGGCGCGGTCTCCTACGCGACCGGTTTCGCCGAGGCGGGCGAAGAGGGCTCCGCGCTCACGCGGCAGCTGCTCGAAGCATCGGGAGACATGGCGCTGGTCGGCCCCAACTGCTACGGGCTGCTCAACTACGTCACGGGTGCGATGCTCTGGCCCGACCAGCAGGGCGGCCGCCGGGTGGACCGCGGCGTGGCCATCATCACGATGTCCTCCAACGTCGGCTTCAACATCACCATGCAGCGGCGCGGCCTGCCCATCGCGTACATGGTCTCGCTGGGCAACCGGCTCAAGTTCGACCTCGACGATGCGATCAAGATCTTCGCGCGCCGGGAGGAGGTCACGGCGATCGGGATCTATCTCGAGGCGATGCCCGATCCCAAGCGCTTCCAGGAGGCGGTCGAGGTCGCCCGTGAGCTGGGCAAGCCCATCGTCGCCGTCAAGACCGGTCGCTCGCAGATCGCGCAGAAGGTGGTCGTGTCGCACACCGCTTCGCTGGCCGGCTCCGACGTGCTCGTGAGCGCGCTGTTCGATCGGCTCGGCGTGGCGCGCGTCGATTCCCTGGAGGCGCTGGTCGAGGCCCTGAAGCTCCTGCACGTCCTGGGCCCGCTCCAGGGCGGGCGCATCGGCGCGATGAGCACCTCGGGCGGCGACCTCACCCTGCTCGCCGACGCTCTGACCGCAGATCTCACCCTGCCTCCGCTGTCGGAGAAGGTCGCGGAGGGGCTCCGCGCGGTCGTCCACGAGCGGGTCGGCGCCTCCAACCCGTTCGACTATCAGATGTACACGTGGGACGACGACGACGCGAACGCCGAGATCTTCGGCGCCTTCCTGGCCGAGGATTTCGACATCGCCTTGTGCGCCCTCGACTACCCCAGGGCGGACAAATGCGACCAGTCCACCTGGGGCGGGGCGGAGCGGGGCTTCGTCCGGGCGACGAAGGCCACCGGCACCAAAGGCGCGGTGCTCGCGACCTTCACCGACACGGTCTCGGAGCCCGTGGCCGAACGTCTCATGGAGGGCGGCGTCGCCATGCTGGCCGGCATCGACACCGCGGTGGCAGCGATCCAGGCGGCCGCGGACATCGGCGCCGCCTGGAAGCGGCCGCCGAGTCCTCCTCTGCTGGTTGCCCCGTTCAAGGCGGATCACGATGCCGTCACGGTGCTTGACGAAGCGGCGTCGAAGCGCATGCTCGCCGAGGCCGGCGTCACTGTTCCTGAGTCGCGCGTCGTCGGCAGCGTCGAGGAGGCGGTCGCGGCTGCCGAGGAACTCGGCTTCCCAGTGGTCATCAAGGCGCTGGGCGTCGCGCACAAGACCGACGTCGGCGGCGTGCGCCTCGACCTGCGGAGCGCCGACGAGGTGATGTCGTCGCTGGCGATGATGGCCGGCCTCTCGCAGTCCTTCCTCGTCGAGCGGATGGTCGAGGAGGTCGTCGCCGAGATCATCGTCGGCGTCGCCCGGGACGAGCAGTTCGGCCCGTACCTCGTGATCGGCGGCGGCGGCATTCTCGTCGAGCTCATGAAGGACAGCGCGTCCCTGCTGCTCCCGGTCACCAGGGAGCAGGTCCTGGAGGCGCTCGACGGACTCCAGTGCGCACCGCTCCTGAACTGCTTCAGGGGCTGTCCGCAGGCTGACCTGAACGCGGCCGCCGATGTCGTCCTCGCGATCGCCGCCATGGTCGAGAAGGATCCCGCGGCCATCGTGGAGCTCGACGTCAACCCGCTCATGGTCCTGTCGGAGGGCCATGGCGCGGTCGCGGCCGACGCCCTCATCAGACTCAACGGGGACCGCTAGAAGCCACGGACGTGCGCGGCCGGGCCGGCGGCCCGGCCGCGCCGCGGAAAGGACCGGAGCAGATGGGCAGCGATGCGCTCAGGCAGAAGATCATGGACAAGGCGAAGGAGGAGGGCGCTTCGTTGGTCGGGATCGTGCGGATCGCCGATCTGAAGTCCGCCCCGTCCTACGCGGTCTACGACGAGAATCCCTTCTACCCCGAGTACAAAGGCGTGGAGTGGAAGGACGAGTACAAGACGATGCTGGTCTGGGGGCTGGCGCATCCCGCGTCGGAGCCCGTCCTCGACTGGTGGAGCCTCAAGATCCCGGCCTTCACTCCGGGCAACTTCGAACTGCGGGCGCAGTCGAAGCGCCTGCGCAGCTGGATGACCGACGAGCTGGGGATGGGCGCACTGTCGCTGCCGTACCAGATCGAGTACGGCGGAGCCTTTCTCAAGGACGCCGCGGTCCTCGCCGGTCTGGGCGTGTTCGGCAGGGACAACCTGCTGATCACGCCGGAGTACGGCCCGCGCATCAGGCTGCGCGGCATCTTCATGGAGGCGGACCTGGAGCCGACCCCGCGGCGCGAAGGGTTCGACCCGTGCGCGACGTGCAGCAAGCCGTGCCATCGCGTCTGCCCGAGGACCGCGTTCCGCAGCGGCGCCTACGAGAGGACGCTCTGCAAGCAGGAGCAGGACCAGCTCGACGTGGACTTCGAGGTACTCGACGGGGCGATCATGGGACTCGATGAGCCCAGCAACGTCACCAAGTACTGCCGCGCCTGCGAGCTGGCGTGCCCCGTCGGTCAGGACGGCGGCGCCTTCGTCAGCCCGCCCGATCAGGCCTTGCCCGACCAGCCTCGCTTCGTGCTGGACGACCAGGACTGGGCGGCCTTCGGCGAGCAGCTCTCGGGCAAGTCGGCGCCGATCCCCGCGCTCGCCGAGGCGGCCGCGGCTGCGGGCCTCTTCCATGGAGACCAGCCGACGCTCCGGCTCGAGGCCCTCGCCGCGACCGACGATGTCGGAGGCTTCACCTGTGGTGACGCCGCCCTCGACGAGTACCTCACGCAGCGCGCGCTCGCCGACCAGCAGGCCGGCAAGACCCACGTCGCCGCCCGGGAGGCTCGCGTGGTCGGCTACTTCGCGCTCAAGGCGGCGACGGTCAGCCCTCCTGCGACGATCGAGCACCTCCCCGGCCAGGGCCCGCTGGACGTCCCGGTGATCTTGCTCGAGCGCATGGCGGTCGAGGCCGGGGAACAGGGCAACGGCATCGGCGAGGCGATGCTGGTGGAGGCGCTGTCCCGCTGTTTTCAGGCGTCCTCGACGATGTTCTCGCGTGCGGTCCTCGTCGCTGCCGGCGACACCTCCGCCCGCGGCTTCTTCGAGAAGTACGGCTTCGCGCCGTCGCCGACGGGGGCGCAGCATCTCCTGGTCCGCTCGAAGGACATCCGTAAGAGCTTGACGCCGCCCACGGAGGAGTAGCGCGCATCCCGTCCGTCCCTGCGGCACGCGGGAACCAGGGTGTACGATGCGCCCTTGAGTACGAGCCTGTCACCGATCTGGCTATCGCTGCCGCCGGCGGCCTCCGCCGCCGGCGCGTCCCGAAAAGGAGTCGCATGAACCTTCGCCTCACGTGCCTCGACCCGGCGGAGCGCGATCTCGTCATCGAGTCCGCGCTCAGCGTGCTCGAACGCGAGGGCATGCGCATGAAGGGCTCGCGCGCTCTCGACGCGCTCGAGGAGCGCGGCGCGACGGTGGACCCGGAGTCCGGCATGGTGCGCATGCCTCCGGATCTCGTGCGCGCCTCCCTGGCCCAGTTGCCGGACCGGCTGCTGTTGGCGGGGGCCACGGCGGACCGCGACGTCGTCCTCGACCGGCACACGGGACCGTTCTTCAACCCCTCCGGCTGCCACGCGAAGACCCTCGACTTCCGCACGGGGAAGGTCCGGCCGTCGACGCTGCAGGATATCCGCGAGGGCACGGCGGTGATGGACGCGACGCCCGAGATCGATTTCCTGTGGACGTTCGCGACCGCGAACGACGTGCCCGATGAACGCCGCGAGCTGACCGAGTACTATGCCTACCTCTCGCTGACCTCGAAGCCATTCGTCATCGTCGACTGCCCGACCGAGGTCGCGCCGGTACGGCGCATCATGGACGTCCTCGGGGACGGCATGGACGGCTTCAGGCGGCGTCCTCGGATCGCCATCCTGTGTGCCGTCCGCGCTCCCCTTCAGGTCAACGGCGAGCTCCTCGACGCGACCTGCGCGCACGCAGCGATGGGGGCGCCGGTCTGGGCGTACACGATGCCGATGGCCGGCGCCACCTCACCGGTCACCGTGGGGGGGACGCTTGCGCTGATGTGGGCGGAGATCCTCGGCATGGTCACCGCCGTCCAGGCCACGGCCCCCGGGGCCGCGGTGCTCGCCTGCTGCGGGCCCGGCGTCCTCGACATGCGCACCTCGTCGATGTCCCTCGGCAGCCCGGAGAACACCATCATGGGCATCGCCTCGGTCGAGATCGGACACCATCTTGGTCTGCCTGTCCACAACACGGCCCTCTCGACGGACGCCAAGCACCCCGGTGTACAGGCCGGGTACGAGAAGGGGCTGAAGGTGCTGCCGGCGGCGCTCGCGGGCGTGGATGTCATCAGCGGAGGGTTCGGAGCGCTCGCTTCGTCGAGCGTCTGGCATCTCCCCATGGTGCCCATCGACGCCGATATCGCGAGGCTCGTGCGGCGCATCGTGGCGGGCGCCGAGGTGAGCGTGGAGAGCGTCATGAGCGACACCATCGCGCGCCTGGGCGCAGGCGGCAACTACCTCAAGGAGCGCGTGACGCGCGATCGCACGCGAGCGGGCGAGCATTTCAATCCCGTCATCGGGAGTCGTCTCGCCTTCGAGCAGTGGATGGCCGAGGGCAGGGTGGAGACGGACGTGGCGAGGGAGATCGTGGACCAGGTGCTCGCCTCCGGGGCAGCGGACGCCGAGGACGGCAGAGCCTCGGCGCTCGGCGATGACCAGCTGGCCGCCCTTGCGGAGGCGTGCGGGGTCGATCGCTGAGTGGCGCCCGGCATGGGCACGGCCCGAGGTCGAGCGCGGAGTGGGACTCGGCCGTCTAGGCTACGTCCCCCGGCACCGGCCAGCCCGAGTCCGGCTTGACCTCCGAGTAGACGAGCATCGTCTCCACCTTGTCGACGCCGGGGATGGCGGCGATGTCGTCCTTGATCAGCAGTCCGAGGTGCTCGAGGTCGCGCAGCGCCACGTGCAGCAGGTAGTCGAAGCGTCCGGCGACGTGGTAGCAGGCGCGCACGTCGGCCAGGGCGACGACGCCGCGCTCGAAGCCCTCGATGCAGTCGGTCGCGTGGTGCACGAGCTCGACCGCGAGGAAGGCCTGCAGGCCGAGACCGAGGCTGGTGGGATTGACCAGGGCGCGATAGCCGCTGATGTGGCCCTCGCCCTCGAGGCGCCGCACGCGCTCGCTCATCGCCGACTGCGAGAGGCCGACGAGCTCGGCGAGGCGGGCGTTGGTGAGGCTGCCGTCCCGTTGCAGCTCGATCAGGATGCGGCGGTCGAGAGCGTCCACGGAATCTCCCTTCGAACGGTTCACCGCATGATAACCAGTTCTTGCCGCTCTGATCCGCGGTGATGACCATTCGTGTGGACGCGCAGCCGGTGCGGCCCGGAGATATCCGCAGTCGAACGCGACCGCACAGTCTCCTGCACTGATGGTCGCACTGGAGCGGGACTCCTACTATCTGGCAATAATCCCAGAGACCCTGCGGAATACCTGTTGACTACCCGGAGATACTGCGGCTAGGATGTTCTCACGCGACGCTGGCGGTGTTTGACAACTTGGCGGTATCCTCCGTAAGGTACGGACCAAGATGGCGACCCACCCGGGTGGATAAATCCCGGCGTTGCCGCACTGTCCCAGCCAAGATCTACGGGGGAGGTTGGCTTCACCTATCTCTCCAGTCGCAGCAAGGGGGATGCTCCGGGCGTGGCCAGTGGCTGAGGCCGTCGCAGCCGGAGCCGTCGATACAGGCAGGAAAAGGGGGAGTTCCATGAGCAGCACAGACGACTTGGGGTTCATCCGGGAGGTCTCCAACAAGCGCATTTCGCGTCGGAGTCTCCTCAAAGGGGCGGTGGCACTCGGAGGAGTATCAGCTCTCGGACCCTTTGCTGCCGCGTGTGGCAGTAGCGAAACGGACGGTGGCACGGCGGCGTCCCCGACGGCCGCGGCCAAGAAGGGTGGCTCTCTTCGCGTCGGCATCGTGGGCGGCTCCGCCAAGGACACGGCCGACCCGCATACCGCCTCGTACGAGCCGGACATCGCCATCCAGTACCAGGTCTACGACGGCCTCACCTACTTCGACGACAGCGCCCAGATCGTCAACCATCTGGCCGAAGAGCTGACGCCCAACGACGACGGGTCCGTGTGGACATGCCGCCTGAAGTCGGGCGTCACCTGGCACGATGGCAAGCCGCTGACCGCCGACGACGTCGTGTACTCGTTCGAGCGCATCGTCGATCCCAAAGACCCGAAGACGGCCGTGGCCTCGCTGGGTGGCCTGAATCCCGGCGGCACGGTGAAGATCGACGACCTGACGGTCGAATTCCGCATGGATCCGCCGAACGTTCTGCTGCCGGAGGGCCTCGCCTTCCGCGGCAGCCAGGTGGTGCCGGTCGACTTCGATCCCAAGAACCCCATCGGCTGCGGTCCCTTCAAGCTCACCGGCTTCAAGCCGGGCGAGCAGTTCACGTTCGCCCCGTTCGCGGACTACTGGGACGGGAGCCCATGGGTGGATGACCTCACCATCATCGAGTTCGCCGACGACACGGCGCGCGTCAACGCCCTGCAGAGCGGCGAGGTGGAGGCCATCTCGAACCTGCCGACGAGCCAGGCCAAGGTGGTCGAGAGCACCACCGGTCTCCTGCTGCTCAACGCCGAGACGGGCGCGTGGCGTCCCTTCACGATGCGCATCGACGTCAAGCCGTACAGCGACGTGCGCGTGCGTCAGGCGTTCCGCCTCATCGTCGACCGCGAGCAGATGATCCAGCAGGCATACAGCGGGTTCGGCGCCGTGGGCAACGATATGTACGCGCCGTTCGACCCGGGTACGCCGGACCTGCCCCAGCGCATGCAGGACCTCGAGCAGGCCAAGTCGCTGCTCAAGGAGGCCGGGTACGAGAACCTGACCGTCGAGCTCGTCACCTCGGCCGGCGCCCTCGGCGCCGACGAGGTCGCCGCGGCGCAGGTCTTCGCCGAGCAGGCCAAGGGCGCCGGCGTCACCGTGAACGTCAAGAAGGTCGACTCCGGCGTCTTCTACGGCGACGAGTACCTGAGCTGGCCGTTCGCCCAGGACTTCTGGTACACGCGCAACTACATCAGCCAGGCCGGTCAGGCCACGATGCCCGGGGCTCCCTACAACGAGACCCACTGGGAGAACGCCGAGTGGCAGGCCATCGTCGAGGAGGCCCAGACCACGATCGACGAGGCCGCGCGCAACGAGCTCATCGCGCAGGCGCAGGAGATCGAGTACAACGAAGGCGGCTACATCATCTGGGCCTTCCGCAACCAGGTCGACGCCGGATCCGAGAAGGTGGCGGGTCTCAAGACGTCGAGGCTCGGCGTCCCGATCGGCAACTTCGGCTTCAAGGACGTCTACTTCGTCTGACGGCCCTGCCGGCAGCTAGCAAGCGGCGGCGGGCGCCCGCACTCCCCTGGCGCCCGCCGCCACGCCGGTCCGTTCGGGTCCGGCATCGTTCCCGCTACCGACCGTCGATGGAGGTGAGTGCTTCCCTTGCCGCCGCTCCTGAAACTGATCCTCATCCGCGTCGGACTGGGGATCCTCACCCTCTTCCTGGTCTCCGTCGTCGTGTTCGCCGCGACGCAGGCCCTGCCCGGCGACACGGCTCGGGCCATCCTGGGCAAAGAGGCAGCCAACGTGGACCGCTACGAGGCTCTGCGCGAGCAGCTCGGACTGAACGAGCCGCTCGCCCAGCAGTACCTCGGCTGGCTCGGCGGCGTCGTGACCGGTGATCTGGGCAACTCGCTCGTCCAGGACGAGCCCGTCACCCAGCTGCTGTCGCGGCGCGTGCAGAACACCGCGGTGCTGGTGTTCTTCGCGGCGCTGATCAGCATCCCACTTTCGTTGCTGCTGGGCTCGATCACCGCCTTGAGGCGTGACAGCAAGTTCGACGTCTCCGTCTCCATAGGCAGCCTCTCGCTGGCCGCTCTGCCGGAGTTCGTCATCGGGATCGTGCTGGTGCTGCTGTTCGCGACCCAGATCTTCAACTGGCTGCCGGCGGTTTCGCGCGTCGATCCCGACGTGCCCATCTACCAGCAGCTCGAGCTGTTCATCCTGCCGGCGCTCACGCTGACGCTGGCGGTCGCGCCGTATATCACTCGCATCCTGCGCGCGAGCACGATCGAGGTGCTCGAGAGCGAGTACGTGATGATGGCGCGGCTCAAGGGTCTTCCTGAGCGGCTCGTGCTCAATCGCCACGCCGTCCCCAACGCGCTGGCTCCGGCGCTCCAGGTCACGGCGCTCAACCTCGCCTGGCTCGCCGGCGGCGTCGTCGTGGTCGAGTACCTCTTCGCCTTCCCCGGCATCGGCTCGGCGCTCGTCGACGCCGTGGCCAATCGCGACATGCCGATGGTGCAGGCCATCTGTATCCTCATCGCCGCCGTCTACGTGCTCGCCAACCTCACGGCGGACATCCTCACCATCCTCGTCAGCCCCCGACTCAGGACCGGTCTGCGATGAGCGACGAGATCATGGTCAACGACTCCGAGCTCGTCGAACCGGCGGTCGTGCACGCCGACGTGCGCCGCTCCGAATGGTTGATGATCATCGCCGAAGCCTGGCGCATGCGGCGCACCAAGATCGGCGTCGGCATCTTCGCCGGCATCGTGCTGCTCGCCGTCGTGGGCCCCTGGGTCGCTCCCTACTCGCCGACCGAGTTCGTAGCCGCGCCGTTCTCGCCTCCGGCTCCGCCGGAGATGTGGCTGGGCAGCGACTACATCGGCCACGACGCGCTCACGCGAGTCCTCTACGGGGGCCGCACCGTCATCCTGCTCTCGCTCGCGGCCACCGTGATCGGCCTCGGCCTGGGCGTGACCCTGGGACTCATCACCGGCTACGCGCGGCGCTGGATCGACGAGTCCGTCATGCGCATCCTCGACGTCGTCCTCGCGTTTCCGCAGATCGTCCTGACGCTGCTGTTCGTGTCGATCGTCGGCCCCAAGCTGTGGCTGATCGTGCTCATGGTCGGCATCAGCCACGCGCCGCGCATCGCTCGCGTCGCCCGCGCCGCGACCCTCGAGGTCGCCCAGCGCGATTTCGTGCGCGCAGCCGAGGCGTTCGGCGTGCCGCGCTGGAAGATCCTCTTCAATGAGATCATGCCGAGCATCACCAGCCCGCTGCTCGTCGAGTTCGGCCTGCGGCTGACGTACTCGATCGGTCTCATCGCGGCGCTGTCCTTCCTCGGCTTCGGCATGCAGCCGCCGGCGGCCGACTGGGGCCTGATGATCAACGAGAACCGCGTCGGCATCGTCATCCAGCCCTGGCCGGTGTTCGTGCCGGTCCTCCTGATCGGCATCCTGACGATCGGCACGAACCTGATCGCCGATGGCCTGGGACGCGCGCTGATCGGTATCGAGCGAGACACGGGGGTGGGGTGATGGAGACCACGACCGCTGCCGGTCTCACGACGAGCCTGGAGAACGACGTCGTCCTCAAGGTCGAGGGGCTGCGCATCGTGCTCGATCCCTCCGGGCTGGACATCGACGACGATGTCTCGCTGGTGATTCGGCGCGGGGAGGTGCTGGGGCTCGTCGGGGAGTCGGCCTCCGGCAAGACCACCGTCGGGACCAGCCTGCTCGACTACCAGCGCCGCGGCGCCAAGATCGCCGGGGGGCAGGTCGAGATCGACGGACAGGATATCCTGGCCATGGACCCGGCGGCGCTGCGCGCCATACGCGGCGGCGCGATCAGCTACGTTCCGCAGGACTCCTCCGCGGCGCTCAACCCGGCGCTGCGCATCGGGCTGCAGCTCATGGAGATCCTCGAGGTACACGGGTTCGGCGACTCGGCGGCGGAACGTGAGGCGCGCCTCGCTCAGATGATGGCCGAGGTCCTGCTCCCGTCCGACAAGGCGTTCCTGCGTCGCTACCCGCACCAGCTGTCGGGCGGTCAGCAGCAGCGCGTCGCCATCGCCATGGCGTTCTCCAACCGTCCCAAGGTCATCGTGCTCGATGAGCCGACCACGGCCCTTGACGTGACCACGCAGGCGCACGTGCTGGACACGATCCGCGACCTCACCAAGTCGTATGGGGTGGCGGCGCTGTACATCACCCACGACCTCGCGGTGGTGTCCAACCTCGCCGACCGCATCGCTGTGATGTATGCCGGCAGGGTCGTGGAGATCGGCACCCGCGACGAGCTCTTCGCGGCCGGTCACCACCCCTACACGCGCAAGCTCCTCGCCTCTATCCCCGACATCACCGGCGAGCGGGCCCTGCGGGGGATCCCGGGTTGGGCTCCCCGCCCGGGCCAGCGACCCGACGGGTGCGCCTTCACCCCGCGCTGCGACTGGGCGGTGGACCGCTGCCACGAGGAGTTCCCGCCCGTGGAGGAGACGAGCCCCGGGCGCCGCGTACGGTGCTGGCGCTGGAAGGAGGTCGCCGTCCAGTCGGCCGAGCAGGATGTCCACCTGCGCGACAAGTCTCTCTCAGCCCACGCTGCCGAGGAGACGACGATGATCAGCGTGCGCGACGTCACGGCCTTCTACCAGCACAAGGAGGTCCTGCACGGCATCACGACGGGTCTGAGCGAGCGTCGCTGCCTATCCCTGGTCGGGGAGTCCGGCTCCGGCAAGACGACGCTGGCCCGCTGCATCGCCGGCCTGCACCAGCACAAGATCGTCGGCGACATCGACTTCATGGGCAAGGCCCTGGCGCGGGACGCACGCAACCGCCCGCGCGCGACCCGGCAGGCGATCCAGTACATCTTCCAGAGTCCCTACAGCTCGCTCAACCCGCGCAAGACGATCGGCCAGATCCTGTCGCAGCCGCTCAAGGTCTTCTTCGATCTCTCGCGCAGTGAGATGGAGGGACGGATGGAGAAGGCGCTGGAGCAGGTGGCCCTCGACACGTCACTGCTCAGCCGCTACCCGGACCAGCTCTCCGGTGGTGAGCGGCAGCGGGTGGCCATCGCCCGTGGGCTGGCGGCCGAACCGACCGTCCTGATCTGCGACGAGGTCACGTCGTGGCTCGACGTCTCCGTGCAGGCGGCGATCATCGAGCTGCTCGCCGGCCTGCAGCGCGACATGGGTCTGGCGATGCTGTTCGTCACCCACAACCTCGCCCTGGTGCGGAGCATCAGCCAGGAGGTCGCGGTCATGAACGAAGGGCGCATCGTCGAGTACGGGGTCGTGGACGCGGTACTCGAGGACCCGCAGGCCGACTACACGAAGAAGCTGCTCTCGGATACGCCCACCATCCAGGCGGTTGGCGCGGGGGCATAGCGTGCCTGGGGCGAGGAGCCTGCGGCTCGCGACCCCGTCCTGCGCGGTCCGTGCGTCCCGGCTCTCCGGCAGACTACGCTCAACGGCGAGATCGGAGGACGTCGATGCAGGCACGTACGACGTGGCTGAGTGACGACGAGAAAGCGCTGATCGTCGAGGAGGCGCTCGGCATCCTCGAGCGCGTCGGCATGCGTCTGGCCGGCTCGCGGGCGCTCACCGCGCTCGCCGCCCAGGGCGCGGCGGTCGACGAGGGCAGCGGCATCGTCCGCTTTCCGCGGGATCTGGTCCGCGACGCCGTCGCCCGCTGCCCGCGGGAGTTCGTCATGGGCGGAGCCAGGCCCGAGCACGACGTTCGCCTGGCGGAGGGCGCAGCCTCCCGCTTCTGTTCTTCGGGCTGCGCCGCCTTCGTGCTCGACGACGAGACCGGCGAGCGCCGCCTGTCCACGCTGGACGACCTGCGCAAGGCCACGGCGCTGCTCGACGCCTCGCCGCAGGTCGACCTGATCTGGACGACCGTGACGGCCAACGACGTACCCCTCGACGTTCGCGAGCTCGTCGGCTACTTCACGATGCTCACGCAGTCGGACAAGCACGTCACCTTCGTGGACAGCCCGTCGCAGGTCGAGCCCCTGCTGCGCATCCGGGACATCGTCGCCGGCGATCCGGACGCCTTTCGCGAGCGGCCGCGGTTCAGCACGCTGCTCACCGCGGCCTCCCCGCTGCAGGTCGACGGCGGCGTGCTCGACTTCCACGCCGCCTTGGCGGTCCACGGCGTGCCGATCGAGGTCTACACCATACCGATGTCCGGGGCGACGGCGCCGGTCACGCTCGCCGCAGGTATCACGCTGGCGATCGCGGAGTTCCTCGGCGTCGCCACCGCCATGCAGTCCCTGGCGCCGGGCGCCCGCCTGCTGTTCGGCGCTTCATCCAACGTCATGGACATGCGCTCCACCCGGGTCTCGTACGGCGCGCCCGAGTCGACGCTCATGCTGGCCGCCTGCATCGAGGTCGGGCACCTGCTCGGTGTCCCGGTGACGGTGCCGGGCCTGGGCACCGACGCCAAACGTCCCAGCATCCAGGCGGGGTACGACAAAGCGCTGAAGGCGCTGACCACGTGCTCCGCCGGCGCCGACATCCTCAGCGGCGGCGTGGGCATGCTGGACTCGGTCGACCTGCTCTACCTGCCGCAGATCGTCATCGACTGCGAGATCGCCGGCATCATCCGCAAGCTGCTGGCCGAGGCGACCATCTCGCACGATGAGATCCTCGCGGACATGATCGAGCGCGTCGGCCCGGGCGGGCACTTCCTGGCCGAGAAAGACACGACGCGGCGCCTGCGTGCCGGCGTGCAGTACACGCCGACGGTGTCCACGCGCCTCTCCTACGACGCCTGGAAGGCGGACGGCCGTGACGAGCTCGCCGTCGCGCGCGAGCGCACGAGGGCGCTTCTTGAGGCGCGGACAGATTGGCGGCCAGCCCTCAGCGACGACCAGCTGCAGGCGCTCGCCGCCGTGTGCGGCGTCGAAAGCGCTTGACATCCGCGGTCTGACAGCCTAGCGTTTTCCACCTGGGTGGATACCGGCCGGTACGGGAGGACTCATGACGGACCAAGAGCAGCAGACGGGCGGCGCGCTTCAGCAGGATTTCCTGGGCCACCTGTGGCCTCCGTTCACGCAGATGAAGGGACTCAAGCCCGTCATCATGGAGCGCGCCGAAGGCGCGGTGGTGTACGACGCCGACGGCAACGAGTACATCGACGCCTTCGCCAGCCTTTGGACGGTCAACGTGGGCCACGGTCGCCAGGAGATCTACGACGCTATCAACGCCCAGATGCAGAAGCTGGCGATCTACCACATCTTCCAGATCGCCAACGAGCCGGCCATCAAGCTCGCCGCCAAGGTCGCGGAGCACATGCCCGGCGACCTCGACCACGTCTTCCTCACCCTCGGAGGCGGGGAGTCGGTGGAGACCGCGGTCAAGATGGCGCGGCAGTACTGGCGCAACAAGGGCACGGGCACCAAGTACATGGTGATGTTCCGCGACCGCTCCTACCACGGCACCACCATGACGAGCACCAGCGCCCAAGGCCTGTCCGTGAACCGGGCCAAGTTCGAGCCGCTGCTGCCGGGGTTCATCAAGCTCGGGGCGCCCTACTGCTATCGCTGCTTCTGGAACAAGACCTACGGCGACGACTGCAAGATGGAGTGCGCCAGGCAGGTGGAGCAGGAGATCGCCTTCTACGGCGCCGAGAACGTCGGCACCATGCTCGGCGAGACGATGATCGGTACGGGCGGCGTGATCCCGCCGCCGCCCGAGTACTGGCCCATGGTGAACGAGATCTGCAAGGCCAACGACGTGCTGGTGATCAACGACGAGGTGATCACCGGCTTCGGGCGCAGCGGGACCTGGTTCGGCTTCGAGCAGTTCGGCTCGGACCCCGACCTCGTGACCATGGCCAAAGGCCTCTCGTCCGGCTACCTGCCGCTCGGCGCCGTGGGAGCCAAGACTCACGTCTTCGACGCCTTCCTCGGCGGCCCCGGCGAGGCGTTCATGAGCGGCGCCACCTACATGGGCCATCCGCTCTGTTGTGCGGCCGGCATCGCCAACCTCGAGATCGTCGAGCGCGAACAGCTGGTGGAGCGCTGCGCCGAGCTCGGTCCGTACCTCCAGGACGGCCTCGCCACCCTGCTGGGGCACCCGATCGTCGGTGACGTACGCGGCGTGGGCCTCGTCGCCGGCATCGAGTACGTGCAGGACAAGCAGACGCGCGAGTGGTTCGCGCCGGCGCAGGGCGTTGCCGCGAAGATCCGCGACGAGGCCTTTATGCGCGGGGTCTTCGTGCGCCTGCTCGGCGGCGGCCACGTGCACGCGGTCGCGCCGCCCTTCATCATCAGCAAGGAGCAGATCGACACCATCGTCGGCGTGCTCGACGAATCCATCGGCGTCGTCGAGAAGGAGCTGGGCTACTGAGCCCGGCCTTGATCTCCAAGGAGCGGAACATGGGCAAGCCAAGAGTGGGTGTGGTGGGCTACGGGGTCATCGGCCAGCGCCTGGCCGACGGCGTGGCGCTGCAGGGGGACATGGAGCTGGTCGGCGTCGTCGACGTCGCGCCGACGCTCTCTACGCGGGCGCTCTGCGAGGCCGGCATGCCCTACGACCTGTACGTCGTGGAGGCCGGCCAGAAGGCCGCCTTCGACGCGGTCGGCATCCCCGTCACCGGCACCATGGACGACCTGCTCGGCAAGGTCGACATCGTGCTCGACTCGTCCCCCGGCGGGGTCGGCCGCAAGAACAAGGAGCTCTATCAGGCCAAGGGCGTCAAGGCCGTCTTCCAGGGCGGCGAGAAGAACGACATCGTCGACGTGTTCTTCCACGGCTACGCCAACTACGAGAAGGGCGTCGGCAAGGACTACCTCAAGCTGACCAGCTGCAACACGACCGGCCTCATCCGCGCCGTCGACTGCCTCGACCGCGAGGTCGGCGTGGAGCGCGTCATCGTCACCATCGTGCGCCGCGTCGCCGACCCCGGCGACACGCACCGCGGGCTCGTCGACGTCGCCCAGGTCGAGCCGGTCCCCAACCACCAGGCCGTCGACCTCATGACCATCATGCCGCACATCGAGGCCACCGGCCTGCTGGTGCACGTGCCGACCACGCACGGCCACATCATCAACGTCATCGCCACGACCAAGGCCGACGTCGGTAAGGAGCGGGCGCTCGAGCTCTTCGCGGCGCACCCGCGCATCCGGCCCGTCAAGATCGCCGACGGCTTCAACTCAAACGCGGCGCTCTTCCGCTACGCTCGCGACCTCGGTAACAAGCGCGCCGACATGTACGACATCGCCGTCTTCGACGAGACCATCGCCAAGAGTGGGCGCGAGTTCATGTTCGCGATCAACATCCCGCAGGAGGCGGTCGTGATCCCCGAGACGATGGACGCCGTGCGCGCGGCGCTCAGTATGCAAACCGACCGCCTCGAGGCTGTCGGCCTGACCAACCGGTACCTCGGGCTCGTCTGAGACGGAGCGCCGCAACGGCCCGGCCGCGATGAAGTACGGCATCCACACCCTGGACGACTTCGCGTGGAGAGGCAGGGTCGTTCTCTGCCGCGTGGACATCAACGCGCCGCTCGACCCCCAGACGGGAGCCCTTCGCGACGTCACCCGCCTCGAGGGGTGCGCGCCGACCGTGCGCGAGCTCGCCGACGCCGGCGCGCGGGTCGTCCTGCTCGCTCACCAGGGCGGCGACCTCGAGTACCACAACTACGCCTCTACCGAGCCGCACGCCGCCGTGATGAGCGAGCTCACCGGCCGTCCCGTGGCGTTCGTCGACGACGTCTGCGGGCCGGCCGCGCGCGACGCGGTCGGCAGGCTCGCGGGCGGCGACGTCCTGCTGCTCGACAACGTGCGCTTCTGTGCCGAGGAGCTCACCCTGTTCGAGCGCAAGCTCGACCTCTCGCCCGAGGACCAGGCGAAGACGCTCGTGGTGCGCAAGCTGGCGCCGCTCGCCGACCTCTACGTCTGCGACGCCTTCGCCGCCGCGCACCGCTCTCAGCCCACCCTCGTCGGCTTCGAGCAGTTGCTGCCGTCGGCGATGGGCCGCCTCTTCGAGCGAGAGTACGAGAACCTCGCCCGCCTGCGCGAGCAGCCGGACCGGCCCTGCGTCTTCCTGCTCGGCGGCACCAAGATCCAGGAGGCGTTCCCGATGATGGCTGCCGCGCTTGCCGACGGCGTGGTGGACACGGTCCTCACCGCCGGTCTGGTCGCCAACGTGATGCTGGCGGCGAGCGGCGTGGACGTCGGCGCGTCGTCCATGGACTTCATCCGCGCCAGCCAGCTGGAGGGCTTCATCGCGGAGTCGGCGGCGATCCTCGCCGAGCACGGCGACAAGGTAGTGCTGCCCGCCGACCTCGCCTGCGTCGAGGAGGCAGCGCGCGTCGAGATCGGCGTCCCGGACCTGCCGGCGGCGGGGCAGCTCGTGGACATCGGGCACGCGACCGTCGACGACTACCGGCGGCACATCGCCGCCGCCGGCACGGTGTTCGCCAACGGTCCGGCCGGCGTGTTCGAGCGGCCCGCGACGGAGTACGGCACGCGCGCGCTCTGGGAGGCCATGGCCCGGTCGAGCGCGTTCAGCGCGCTCGGCGGCGGCGACAGCGTCGCGGCGATGAACCGCTTCGGCCTGACGGACGACTTCGACTACGTGTGCACCGCCGGTGGCGCGATGGTGCAGTTCCTTTCCGGCAAGCCGATGCCGGTGGTCGAGGCGCTCAAGGAGTCCGCCGTCCGCTTCGGCTGACGGATTCGGGACCCTGGCGGCTTGAGAGTCTCGATCCCCTACGGCGACGGCGCTCTCGAAGCCGAGCTCCCGGACGACGTCAGCGTCGACGTCATCAGTCCCGGCTGCGGTCTGGGCGAGGAAGTGGCGCCCCCGGCCGCGCCGTCGGCGTTCGATGAGCAGGCCGAGATCAGGCGGGCGCTCGCGACTCCCATCGGTGCGCCGCGCCTGGCCGAGCTCGCGGCCTCGGCTCGCAGCGCCGCGATCGTCGTCAGCGACGTGACGAGGCCGTGCCCCTCCTTCCGCTTTCTGCCGGCGCTGCTGGAGGAGCTCGCTCCTCTGGCCCCTGATGACATCAGCATCCTGTTCGCGCTTGGCGGGCACCGGCCGCACACACCGGAGGAGCAGGTGCAGCTCGTCGGTGAGGAAGTGGCGGCGAGCGGCGTGCGGCTGATCGACCTGGACGCTTCCGGCTGCGCGCCGGTCGGTACGACCTCGCGAGGTACGCGGCTCGAGGTCTTCAGGCCGTACCTCGATGCCGATCTGCGCGTCTGCACCGGCAATATCGAGTACCACTACTTCGCCGGCTTCAGCGGCGGCGCCAAGGCGGTCGTGCCGGGTCTCTGCTCCTACGCCGCGATCCGCGACAACCACCGCATGATGCTGGCGCCGACGGCGAGGGCCGGCATCATCGACGGCAACCCGGTGCGCGAGGACATCGACGAGGCCGGCGCCATGATCGGCATCGACTTCGTGTTCAACGTGCTGCTCGACGAGGACAAGCGGATCATCCGCGCGGTCGCCGGGCACTATCTCGAGGCGCACCGCGCCGGGGCCGCCGAGTACGACCGGCGCTGTGACCTGCGCGTCCCTGAGGCAGCCGACGTCGTCATCGCCTCGCCGGGCGGCAAGCCCAAGGACATCAACCTCTATCAGGCCCAGAAGACCCTGGACAACGTGGGCGGGGCCGTGCGCGACGGCGGCGTCATCATCCTGGTCGCCCGTTGCGCGGAGGGCTTCGGGCAGACGGCCTTCGAGGAGTGGATGCGGGGCATGGGCAGGCCCCAGGTGCTCATCGACCGCATCCGGCAGGAGTTCGTGCTGGGCGGCCACAAGGCCGCCGCCGTCGCCGGACTCCTGGCGCGGGCCGACGTGTACCTCGTCTCGGAGTTCCCGGACGAGGTCGTGCGCAGCATGTGCATGTCGCCGTTCGCGAGCGTCGACGAGGCGATCGCAGTCGCGCTGGGCCGCGCCGGTCCCGGCGCCCGCTGCCTCGTGGTACCGCACGGCAGCCGGGTGACTGCCGGCGCCGCCTGACCGACGGGCCGGGCGACCATCGGTCGCCCGGCCCGTCGGTCAGGCGGCTTGCGCCGGCCCTACTTGCCGGCGTTCGGCTTCTTCTCCTCGACGGGCTCGCTGCCCGGGCGGACGGCCATGGTGCGGTAGACCTGCTCCATGTCCTCGGGCGTGAACTTGCGCGGGTTGTTGTTCCAGAGGCGCGCCTGGGTCTTGGCGCCTTCGACCAGGTCGGGGATCGCCGACTCGGGGATGCCGACATCGCTCAGGTACTGCGGGACGCCGAGGTCGTCCGCCAGCAGGCGCAGCGCCGCGACCGTCTTGTCGGCCGCCTCACGGTCTGACAGGCCGGTCATGTTCTCACCCATGGCCTCGCCGAACTGGCGGAACCAGCGCAGGCAGGCGAGTTTGTTGAACTCCATCGCCCACGGCAGGACCATGGTGTTGGCGACGCCGTGCGGCACGTGGAACATTCCGCCGATGGGATACGAGAGCGCGTGCACGGCGCCGACGCCGGCGTTGCCGAAGGCGATGCCGCCCATCATCGAGCCCATCGCCATGGCGTCGCGCGCCCACATGTTGCTGCCGTCGTACACGGCCGTGCGGATGCTCTGGCTGATGAGCTTGATACCTTCGTAGGCCAGCGAGTCCGTGTGCATGGTCGCGTTGACCGAGATGTACGCCTCGATGTTGTGGATCAGCGCGTCCATGCCTGAGGCGGCGGTGACATTGGGCGGGCAGCTGATCGTGAGCGCCGGATCGATGAGGGCGACGTTCGGCATGAGGAAGGGACTCACGAGGCCCTGCTTCACGTTGAGCTTCTCGTTGGCGAAGATGGCGATCGCGGTGCACTCGGAGCCGGTGCCGGCGGTGGTCGGGATGGCGATGATCGGCAGGCCCTTCTTCTTGACCTGGTCGATGCCGACGTAGTCGTACACGGTGTCGCCGGTGTGAGGCAGCACGGCCGCCGCCTTGGCGACGTCGATCGGCGAGCCGCCGCCGAAGCCGACGATGAGATCGTAGCCACCCTTCTCGACGATGCGCACGATCTCCTCGATGGTGCTCATCGGAGGCTCCGGCACGGCCTTGTCGTAGAAGTCGACTTCGAGGCCGGCCTCGACGAGCGGCCGCTCGACCTCGACGCACATGCCGCAGTCGCTGACGCCCTGGTCGGTGATGACGAGGACCCTGGTGCCGTTGAGCTTCCTGGCCTCGAGGCCCAGCTGGTCGACGGCGCCGACGCCGGTGATGAGCGTCTTGGGCTGTCGGTGGATGCGCATCTTGCGCTCGACGCGGCGCAGCTCGGCTGGTTGGCCGCTCGAGGACGAGATGACGCGCGGTTCAGGCTCGTTGTGCACGTGCTCCATGGCTCTCAGCTCTCCTTGGTGGGCGATTGACGGGGCAGGCGGCCGACCCCGTACACCTCGGCCGCCTCCTCCCGGATGTGGTCTCTGAACGCCGGATCGGCGATGGCGATGAGGGCCTCGGCGCGCTCGCGAGACCCGAGGCCGCGCAGGTGGGCGACGCCGTGCTCGGTGACGATGTAGTCGACGTCGGCGCGCATGGTCGTTACCGCGGTGCCCGGCGAGAGCGCCGCGACGATGCGCGAGACGGCGCCCTTCTTCGCCGTGGACGGCAGGGCGATGATCGCCTTGCCGTCGCGGCTCCGGGCGGCGCCACGCACGAAGTCGACCTGACCGCCGATGCCGGTGAACTGGTCGGCGCCCATCGTGTCCGCTACGACCTGACCCATGAGGTCGACCTGCAGGGCGGAGTTGATGGCGACGACGCGGTCGTTCTGGCCGATCAGGTACGGATCGTTGGTGATGTTGACCGGGAACATGTTCACGGCCGGGTTGTCGTCGACGAAGTCGTAGAGACGGCGCGTACCCATGAGGAAGGTGGCCGTCATCTTGTCGCGGTTGATCGCCTTGTGGCGGTTGGTGATCACGCCCTCGTCGTAGAGGTCGACGACGCCCTCGCTGAACATCTCGCTGTGGATGCCGAGGTCGTTCTTGTCGTGCAGGAACAGCAGCACCGCGTCGGGGATGCCGCCGATGCCGAGCTGCAGGCAGGAGCCGTCGTCCACGAGGCCGGCGATGTGCTTGCCGATGGCCTCCTCGACCGGGCCGATCCGCGGTGGCTGCAGCTCGATGATGTCCTGCTCGCTCTCGACGATGTGGTCGATCTCCGAGACGTGGATGAACGAGTCGCCGTGGGTGCGCGGCATCCTGGGGTTCACCTGCGCGACGACCGTCTTGGCGACCTGGGCCGCCGGCTTCGTGTAGTCCACGGAGATGCCGAAGGAGCAGAAGCCGTGCTTGTCGGGCGGCGAGACGTGGACGAGCACCACGTCCGGAGGCAGGTAGCCTTCGCAGAACAGCTTGGGGATCTCGCTGAAGAAGACGGGGATGTAGTCGCCGCGACCGTCCTTGACCGCCTCGCGGGTGCTGGCGCCGACGAACAGCGACTTGTGGAAGAACGAGTCGGCGTACTCAGGCCGGGCGTACTCGCCCTTGCCCATCGCGACCATGTGGTTGATCTCGACGCGCTCGAGCTCGCCGGCGCGGGCGACGAGCGCGTCGACGAGGTCGAGCGGCTCGCCGCAGGCGTGCGCGAACACGACGCGGTCGCCGGACTTCACGCTCTTCATGGCTGCGGCGGCCGCGACGCGCTTGCCGGCGTACTCCGACTTCCAGTCCATCCCCTTCACTCCTTGAGCTTGCGCGTTACGGTGGGGGCGATCTCGGGGGACGGCGTGGGGACGCCGTCGACGAGCTCGCCCGCGATCACGACGATGGGCGCCGCGGGGCGGCCGGCGGGGGCGCCCTCCGCGTCACTTCCGGCCTGCTCGCCGCCCTCCGCGACGAGCTGGTGCCCGGAAGCGCACGCCCGGGGACAGCCGCTGAGGTGCACGGTCGTCCCCGGGGGTACATCCGGGTCGTCGACCGGCAGGTCGGCGGCGACGGCGGAGCGGTCGATGTGGGGGTTGCAGCCCCCGCAGTACACGACCTCCATGCGCTTCTCCGCCGGCGTGCCGTCGTCGTCCATGGTCAGTGCCTGGTGACCGCGGTCGGCGACTTGACCCTCGCCTTCTCCCACGGCTTGCCGACCTCGGCGATGGCCTTGGCCAGCTCCTTCTTGTGGTTCAGGTTCGACTGGCGGGCGATCATGATGCGTTGCGCCTGCGGGGAGCCTGCGCCGTGCATCGACTCGGTCCGGTAGCCGACGGCGCCGGCGCCGATCGTCAGGTTCTCGATGAGGCGCAGGATGCGCATGCGGTCGATCGTCGGCGTGTCGCACTGGCCGGCGAAGTACTTCTCGACGATCGGCCCGATCTTCTCGTCGGCGAGGTCCTGGGCCGACGGCATGGTGACCATGAGGCCGCCGGCGATGTCTTCGGCGAGCCGCGCGATCTCGTAAGGAAAGCGGGTCACGTTCTGCTTGCACACGTTGGCCAGCAGCATGTCGATCTGGTAGTTGCCGGCCGGCATCTTGACGCCCTCGTAGGAGCAGGCCAGCCCGCACGAGAACAGCGTCTCGTTGAGGTGGGTCATCTCGATGAGCTTGTCTTTGATGTGGCTGGCCTTGGCGACGCCGTTCATGTCGGCGGCCGTCGCAGCGGCGCCGATCAGTACGTCGCCCACGCCGACCTTGCAGCCGCCGTAGCTCTGGCGGTGGAAGCCGGCGAAGCGCTCGACGAGCGCGCCGGAAAACTCGAGCTCGCCGCACAGGAAGACCCGGTCCCAGGGGATGAACACGTTCTCGAACACCATCAGCGCTTCCTGGCCGCCGTAGCGCATGTTGCCGACGTCCAGGTCCGACTCCTCGAACTTGCGCGTGTCACAGCTCTGGCGGCCGTAGATGTAGTAGACGCCGTCGGCGTTGGCCGGGCAGCTGAAGCTGACGGCGAAGTCCTCGTCGCCCTCGCGCATGGCCACCGTCGGCATGACGATGATCTCGTGCGAGTTGCAGGCGCCGGTCTGGTGGGCCTTGGCGCCGCTCACCACGATGCCGTCGTCGCGCTTCTCGATGACGTGTACGTACACGTCCGGGTCGGGCTGCTGGTGCGGCGGCAGGGAGCGGTCGCCCTTGGGATCGGTCATGGCGCCATCGGCGACGAGGTCGTTGTCCTGGAGGTACTGCACGTACTTCTTGAAGCGCTCGTGGTACCCGGTGCCCTTTGCCTGGTCGGTCTCGTAGGTGACCGAGTAGAGGGCGTTGATCGCATCCATGCCCACGCAGCGCTGGAAGCATGAGCCTGTCTTCTGGCCGAGCAGACGCTGCATCTTGACCTTCTTGGAGAGGTCCTCCGTCGACTGGTGGATGTGCGAGAAGCGGTTGATCCTCTTGCCGGTGAGGTGGCTGGTCGCCAGCATCAGGTCCTCGTACTCGGGCTGGGCCGCCAGCTCGTAGGTCGTGGCGATGCAGTTGATGCTGGGGCGGATGAGGGGGTGGTTGACGTAGTCGTCGACCTTCTCGCCGAACAGGTAGATCTGCAGGTGCAGATCGGCGAGGCTCTGGATGAACTCCTCGGGCGTTCTGAGAGCCATGCGTGCACTCCTTCCTGGCGCCCTCGGGGGTCGGGCGCTGCGCTGGCCTGACGGGCACGGGCGCGCGTCGATACGGGAGCGCTCGCGCGGTGGTTCGGTGCGGCGGGGCGGAAGCAGTCGCGGTGGCTCCTGGCGCCCTCGTGCTTCACTATAGGAGCGAGCCTGGGCTTAGTCAATGTAGTCGAACGAACAGCCAACCACCTGCCACTATCTTGTACGGAATGTCCAACATACGGGGGTCATAAGTGGCGGGTTCGGAAGCACTCGCCAGCCACTCACGGCAGACACGGCAGCCGGCAGACGACCCGGCGACGCACGGTGGTTCGCCACGGTGTACCAAGTGGCCCAGCTTGACCGCCAAAGTTTGGCCCAGATGGCGACTGCGGGGTGCCGGGCGAGGGCGTATACTCCGGGCGCCTCGCGCCCCGTCGTCCGAGAGCGCGCGCGGGGCGCGTGCGAAGCCTTATCACGCCACTCAGCATCACCCATACGCCTACGTGGAGGGCACTACATGAGCGCATTCGTCGACGAATACATGGCCTGGCTCAAGGCCAGGAACCCGGCAGAGGTCGAGTTCCATCAGGCCGCCGAAGAGGTGGCCGAGTCCCTCGAGGTCGTCCTCGACAAGAACCCCAAGTACCGCGAGGCCAAGGTCCTCGAGCGCATCTCCGAGCCCGAGCGCGTGATCATGTTCCGCGTGCCGTGGGTCGACGACAAGGGCGAGGTGCAGGTCAACCGCGGGTTCAGGATCGAGATGAACAGCGCCATCGGCCCCTACAAGGGCGGCATGCGCTTCCACCCGACGGTCTACCTCGGACTCCTCAAGTTCCTCGCCTTCGAGCAGGTCTTCAAGAACTCGCTCACGACCCTTCCCATGGGCGGCGGAAAGGGCGGCTCGGACTTCGACCCCAAGGGCAAGAGCGACCTCGAGGTCATGCGTTTCTGCCAGAGCCTCATGACCGAGCTGTGCCGCCACATCGGCCAGTTCACCGACGTTCCCGCCGGCGACATCGGGGTTGGCGGCCGTGAGATCGGCTTCATGTTCGGCCAGTACAAGCGCGTGCGCAACGAGTTCGTCGGCGTGCTCACCGGCAAGGGTCTCAACTGGGGCGGCTCGCTCATCCGTCCCGAGGCGACCGGCTACGGCGCCGTGTACTTCGCCGCCGAGATGCTCACCACGCGCGGCGAGACTCTCGAGGGCAAGACCTGCCTCGTCAGCGGCTCCGGCAACGTGGCCCAGTACGCGATCGAGAAGATCCTCGACCTCGGCGGCAAGCCCGTCACTTGCTCCGACTCGGGCGGCTACATTTACGACGAGGCCGGCATCGACCGCGACAAGCACGCCTTCCTCCTCGAGCTCAAGAACGTCAAGCGCGGCCGCGTCAGCGAGTACGCCGACAAGTACAAGAGCGCCATCTACACTCCGGTCGACGAGGCCAAGGACTACAACCCGTTGTGGGACCACAGGGCCGACTGCGCCTTCCCGAGCGCGACGCAGAACGAGATCAACGCGAAAGACGCCGCGAATCTGCTCAAGAACGGCGTGCACGTGGTCTCCGAGGGCGCCAACATGCCGACCGTCCCCGAGGGCGTCAACCTGTTCGTGGACAGGGGCATCCTCTATGGTCCCGGCAAGGCCGCCAACGCCGGCGGCGTGGCCACCTCCGGCCTCGAGATGTCGCAGAACAGCCTGCGCCTCTCGTGGACGCGAGAGGAAGTCGACGCCCGCCTGCACGGCATCATGAAGGCCATCCACAGGCAGTGCGTCGATGCCTCCGCCGCCTACGGCATGGAGGGCAACTACGTCGCGGGCGCGAACATCGCCGGCTTCCTCAAGGTCGCCGACTCGATGCTCGACCAGGGCGTCGTCTGAGACACCGTTCAGGGTAGGTACGACGCAGCACCAGCTTGAGTATCAGTTGAGCGCATCAAGCCGGGTCACGCGCCCGGCAGGCTAAAAGGAGCGGCGAGCATGAAGAAGATCGAGTGCTACATCCAGCCGTACAATCTCGACACCGTGGCCGAGGCACTGGCGGTCGAGGGCGTGGTCGGTATGACGGTCACCGAGGTCAAGGGCTTCGGCGTCCAGAAGGGGTTCACGCGCGGCGAGGACACGAGGCCGGGCGAGTACCGCTTCCATCCCAAGATGAAGGTCGACATGGTCGTGCTCGAGAAGGACGTCGAGCGCATCGTCGCCGCCATCAGCCATTCCCTCAAGAGCAACATGATCGGCGAGGGCAAGATCTTCGTGACCCCGATCGACGACGCCGTGCGCACGCGCACCGGCGAGCGCGGCCGCGACGCCATCACGTGAGCCGCGCGCGTCCCTCAGGCCTCTGAGGCACAATCGACCCCGCGAGAGGCCCGGCACGCCGGGCCTCTCGCGCGAAGAGGGCGGCCCCAGGGCCGCCCTCTTCGCTGCGGACGGTGTCGCCGTCCGCCGACGCGGGGCGGCGGCGGGGTGGTCAGGCCAGTTCGAACTCGCGCAGGAAGTCGGCCTTGGAGCGGGCGCCGATGACCTTCTTGGCCGGCTCGCCGTCCTTGAAGAGGATGATCGTCGGGATGCTCATGATGCCGTACTTCTGAGCCGTCGCGGGGTTCTCGTCGACGTTGACCTTGCCGACGCTCACCGCATCGGCGTGTTCCTGGGCGATCTCGTCGATCACGGGGCCGACCATGCGGCAGGGGCCGCACCAGGGCGCCCAGAAATCGACGATCATCGGGGTGCCGGTGTCCGCGATCTCGGTGTCGAAGGTCGCGTCGGTCAGGGTCTTCACTTCGCTTGCCACGTAGTCTCCTCCTTGGGACGGCAGGTCTTGGCCCTGCCCGTTGGTCGTGATTGTCTCACAGGCTCTCGAGGACCCTGTTCAGGCGCGCCTGTACCTCCTCGGCGATCGGCGCCAGGCGCTCGTTGCCCACCATGCCCAGCATCGCACCGGCGTTGACCGCGGTGACGCGCGTGCCCTCGTCGGTCGCGTAGACCACGACGTTGCACGGGAGCAGCACGCCCAGGTCGGGCTCGACCTCGATCGCCGCGTGGGCCAGCTTCGGGTTGCACGCGCCGAGGATGGTGTGGGGCGGGACGTCGACGTCCAACTTTGCCTTCATCGTCGCCTTGACGTCGATCTCCGTGAGGACGCCGAAGCCCTCGGCCTTCAAGGCCTCGATGACCCGGGCCTTGGCGGCCTCGTAGGGTTCATCAAGGAAACGGCCGACGCCGTACTCCACTCCTTGCATGGTGAACCTCCTCGCTGGTGGGGGGGACTGCGAGTCCTATACCCCAGGGGGTATATTGTCATGCCTCGCCCCACCGGGTGCTCAGGACCTAGATGCCCGCCGACCGCCGTCGCCAATCGCCCGGCGTTCGGCCGACGACTGTCCCGCCGGTCGGCCGCCCTCTCCCCGCAGGCACGGCGTTTCCGGTATCATTTCTGGTTCGTGGCCGCCGCCCGCAGCGGGGGTGGCCAGTCTGAGGGCGACGAGGAGAGTGGAGTGCCGTGAGAAGTGACGAGATCAAGCGCGGCCTGGCGCGCGCGCCTCACCGTTCACTGCTGCGCGCGCTCGGCGTGAGCGACGCCGAGATGGAGCGACCGTTCGTCGGGGTCGCAAACGCCTTCAGCGAGGTCGTCCCCGGGCACGTGCACCTGCGCAGCGTCGTCGATGCGGTCAAGGCCGGCGTGCGGCTGGCAGGCGGCGTGCCCATGGAGTTCGGCGTGATGGGCATCTGCGACGGGCTCGCCATGAACCATCTCGGCATGCACTACTCGCTGCCCAGCCGCGAGCTCATCGCCGACACCGTCGAGTCGATGACCATCGCCCACGCCTTCGACGCGCTCGTCCTCGTTCCGTGCTGCGACAAGATCGTGCCCGGAATGCTCATGGCGGCGATGCGGCTCAACGTGCCCTCGGTCATGGTCGGCGGCGGCGCGATGCTCGCCGGCCACCTGGAGGGCCGCACCCTCGATCTCAACAGCGTCTTCGAGGCCGTCGGCCAGCACCAGGCCGGCAAGCTCGACGACGAGGACCTCAAGGCCATCGAGTGCAGCGCCTGCCCCACGTGCGGCTCGTGCTCCGGCATGTTCACCGCCAACTCGATGAACTGCCTCGCCGAGGTCATCGGCATGGCGCTGCCCGGCAACGGCACGATCCCCGCCGTGTACAGCGAGCGCCTGCGCTTCGCCAAGGACAGCGGCATGAAGGTCATGGACGTGCTCGCCGCCGACCTCAAGCCGCGCGACATCCTGACGGACGCGGCGGTCGGGAACGCCCTTGCCGCCGACGCAAGCCTCGGCTGCAGCACCAACACCGTGCTCCACCTCACCGCGATCGCCACTGAGGCGGGGCTCGACTTCGACCTGCGGCGCATCAACGAGGTCGCGGCCAGGGTGCCGCACATCTGCAAGATCGCCCCCGCCGGCACGCACCACATGGAAGACCTCTACCACGCCGGCGGCATCCAGGCCGTGATGAAGCAACTGATCGCGGCCGGGCTCATGGACGGCTCGGCGCTCAGCGTCGCCGGCGGTACCGTCGGCGAGGCCGTGGCCGGCGCCCGCGTCGTCGATGACGACGTGATCCGGCCCCTCGACCGCGCCTATCACGCCACCGGTGGCCTCGCGGTGCTGTTCGGAAACCTCGCTCCGCTCGGCGCCGTGGTCAAGGAGGGCGCCGTCGCCGACGAGATGCTGCGCCACAGCGGCCCTGCCCGGGTCTTCGAGAGCGAGAAAGAAGCGGTGGCGGCCATCTCGAGCGGCGACATCGCGACGGGCTCGGTCCTCGTCATCCGCGGCGAGGGCCCCAAGGGCGCTCCCGGCATGCCCGAGATGCTCAGCGCCACGTCGATGCTGGCGGGACAGGGCCGGGACAAGGACGTGGCGCTCATCACCGACGGCCGCTTCAGCGGCGCGACGCGCGGCGCGGCCATCGGGCACGTCGCGCCGGAGGCGCACGCGGGCGGCCCTATCGGCCTCGTCCAGGACGGCGACACGATCCGCATCGACATCCCTGCACGCAATCTCACCCTCGACCTTCCGGAGGACGAGATCGCGCGGCGAACGGCGGCACAACCGCCCATCGCGCCGCGCGCTGGCGTAACCGGGTACCTCGCCCGCTACGTCAAACTCGTCTCCGGCGCGGAGAAGGGAGCAGTGCTGCAATGAGTCCAGACAAGAAGATGAAGGGGTCGCAAGCCCTCGTCGCCGCTCTCGAGCACGAGGGCTGCGAGGTGCTGTTCGGCTATCCGGGGGGCGTGGCGATCCCCTTCTACGACGCCCTCTACGACGCCAAGAACCTCCGTCACGTGCTCGTCCGTCACGAGCAGGGCGCGGCGCACGCCGCCGACGGGTACGCGCGCTCCACCGGCAAGGTCGGCGTCTGCACCGCGACCAGCGGCCCCGGCGCCACCAACCTCGTCACCGGCATCGCGACGGCCTACCTGGATTCGTCGCCGCTCGTGGCCATCACCTGGCAGGTGCGCAGCGATCTCATCGGCACCGACGCCTTCCAGGAGGCCGATATCACCGGCATCACCCTGCCGATCGTCAAGCACTCGTACCTCGTCAAGAGCGCGGCCGAGCTGCCGCAGATCGTCCACGAGGCCTTCCACATCGCCTCCACGGGCAGGCCCGGGCCGGTGGTCATCGACATCCCCGTCGATGTCGCGCTCGGGGAGCTCGCCTACCGGGACGCGAGCGCGGTCGACCTGCCCGGCTACAAGCCCACCTTCAAGGGCCATATCAAGCAGATCCGCGCCGCCGCCAGGGTCATCAACGAGGCAGAGCGTCCGGTGCTCTACCTCGGCGGCGGCGCGATCGCCTCGGACGCCGCGCCGGAGATCCTGCAGCTCGCCGAGCTGCGGCGCCTCCCCGTCGCAACGACCCTCATGGCGCTCGGCGCCTTCCCGGAGACGCACGAGCTCTCCATGGGGATGCTCGGCATGCACGGCACCGTGACCGCCAACTACGCCGTCCACGAGTGCGATCTGCTCATCAACCTCGGGGCGCGTTTCGACGACCGCGTGACCGGCAAGCTCAAGGCGTTCGCGCCGCACGCGAAGGTCATCCATGCCGACGTGGACCCGGCGGAGATCGGCAAGAACGTGGCGGCCTTCATCCCCATCGTCGGCGACGCCAAGCACGTCGCCGCGGGTCTGGTCAAGGAGCTCGAAGGCATGGAGTGGTCGCCCGAGCGCACCACCGACTGGCTGGCGCGGATCGCCGAGCGCAAGGACGAGTTCCCCCTGCACTACGAGGACCCCGCGGACGGCAAGCTCGCGCCGCAGTTGGTGATCGAGGAGATCGACCGCGTCACGGGGCACGACGCGATCATCTGCACGGATGTCGGTCAGCACCAGATGTGGGCGACGCAGCACTACACGTACACCTACCCGCGACAGTTCGTCAGTTCGGGCGGCCTCGGCACCATGGGGTTCGGCCTGCCGGCCAGTATCGGCGCCAAGATCGGTCACCCGGACAAGACGGTGATCGACATCAGCGGCGACGGCGGCTTCCAGATGACGATGCAGGAGCTGGCGACGGCCGTGAGCTACGACGTGCCGATCGTGGTCTGCATCCTCAACAACGGGTATCTCGGCATGGTCCGCCAGTGGCAGGACCTCTTCTGGAACAAACGCTACTCGTTCACCTGCGTCGAGGTGCAGCCCGACTTCAAGCTCCTCGCCGAGGCGTTCGGCGCCGTAGGGATGACGGTCACGGAGAAGGCTGAGATCGAGCCGGCGCTGCGCGAGGCGATCGCCTGCGGTCGCCCGGCGGTGATCGACTTCCGGACCTCCGCCGAGGAGAACGTGTACCCGATGGTGCCGGCCGGCCAGGAGATCACCGAGATGATCGGCGGGCGGAGTCGCAAGGAGAGGAAGTCATGAAGCACACCCTCTCCATCCTCGTCGAGAACAAGCCCGGCGTGCTCACGCGGGTCGCCGGGCTCTTCGCTCGTCGCGGCTTCAACATCGAGAGCCTGGCGGTGGGGCTCAGCGAGGACCCCAAGCTCTCGCGCATCACCATCGTCATCGATGGCGACGAGCACCCGGTCGACCAGGTCACCAAGCAGCTCCACAAGCTCATCAACGTGCTCAAGATCCGTGACCTCGCGCCGGACAACGCGGTCTCCGCCGAGCTCCTGCTGGTGCGCGTCGCCGGCGAGGGCGACAAGCGCACCGAGGCGTTGCAGATCGCCGAGATCTTCAAGGCCAAGATCGTCGACGTGGACCGGCGTACGCTCACGCTGCGCGTCGTCGGCACCAACGACAAGCTGGAGGCGCTGCTGGAGCTGCTCCAGCCGCTCGGTGTGCTCGAGGTCGTGCGCACCGGCACGATCGCGATGGGGCGCGGGCGCGGCTGAGCGGCAGGGTGGAGCCGGCGGGAGGGACGCGGTGAGGCGTACGTCATTCCGGCGCCCTCCCGTACACCCGGCCCCTGCGGCGTTGCGGTGACCGGCAGCGCGCGCGTACGTGCCGTCGGCGCCGCCACACTGACCTTTGTCACCTGCGTGCGCGGCAAGGACGATGTCGCCGCGGCGCGCCTGCTCCTGGAGAGCCTCCGTGCGTTCGGCGGCGACCTCGGGGGCCGACCCGTCTGGGTCTTCGCCGAGCCCGGCATGCGCGAGGCCGCGGAGACGCTCAGCGCTCCCCGACTGGACGTCTTGCCGCTCCGCGTCCCACCCGCTCTCGCCGGCTTCCCGTTCGCCACGATCGTGGTCGCCTGCGCGGAGGCGGAGGACCGCGCGGCTTCCGCCGCGTCACTCGTCTGGATCGACCCGAAGTGCCTGGTCGTGCGCCCTCCGCTCCTCTTCCATCTGGCGGATGACGTCGACGTGGCGGTCCGTCCCGTCCACGTACGCAACGTCGGCTCCCCGGCGGAGGCGCCGGTCGATGACTACTGGCGGCGCATCTACGAGGATGTCGGCGTCGACGACGTCGGGCTGACCGTGGAATCGTTCGTCGACGGGCAGCGCTTGCGCGCCTATTTCAACTCGCACGCGCAAGCGGTGCGGCCCTCCCTCGGCATCTTCCGCCGCCGTTGCGAGCACTTCGAGCGCCTCGCCACGGACCGGCGTTTCCTCGCCGGTGCGTGCCGGGACGAGGTGCACCGGGCCTTTCTCTTCCAGGCGCTGTTCTCCGCCCTGGTGGCTGCGCTGGTCGTTCCCGCCCGCGTGCGTGTCCTGCCGCCCGACTACGTCTACCCGTACAGTCTGCACGCGGACGTTCCCGACCAGCGCCGCGCTGCGGCCCTCGACGACCTGGCGTGCGTCGTCGTCGAGGGTCGCAGCGTGCGGCCTGACGGCGTGACCGACATCGCCATCCGCGAGCCGCTGCGGTCGTGGCTCGCGGCGAGGGCGCCCGGACCTCTGGGCTGAGCCGCGCTTCCCGGCGTCACCAGAGCCAGATCCGAGGCTTCGCCCGCCAGACGTCGTCGTCGACGAGCGAAGGATCGGGGTTCACGAACGAGATCTCACGGTCGCCGCCGAACGTGTAGATGGACTGGCGCATCCCGAAAAGGCCCGTCCTGACCATGAGCGAGTCGAAGTCGTACTTGACGTCCGCGGCGCCGGTCGCGTTCCACGGGCTGCCCGGCAACCGGGTCCAGTTCTTCCCGTCGCGGCTGGACCACTGGTCGGTCGGATGGCCGGGGAGGAACGGGTTGAAGGGTCCGGGCGGCTGCGTCGGGTCCGCGAGCGAGGGCCAGCCGAAACCGCCGAACACGACGATGGCGCCGTAGAGCACCTGGGCCTGGTGCCCGGGGCGGGGACTCCACGCCGCGGACGGCGTCACCTGCTCCCACGAGGCGCCGTTGCGCGAACGCCACACGTCGTTGAAGTACGGGCACTGCAGGCCGGCCGGCCCCACCGTGCACAGGAAGCCATCCTCGCCGCCGAGGAGGTAGATATAGCCATCCTTCTTGACGACCGCGGCGCCGGCCCGCGCGGGCCAGGCGGCGTCGCTCGTGACCAGCGTCCAGGACTTGCCGTCACGTGAGCGCCAGACGTCGTTGAAGACCTCGCGACCGCTGCCGCCGATGGCGACGTCGTCGCCGTTGCTGCCGCCCATGACGTAGATGTAGCCACCGAACACAATGGCGCTGAGGCCGGCGCGACCCTTCCACGGAGCGCTGGCGGTCAGGCGCTTCCAGTTCTTGCCGTCGTACGACCTCCAGACGTCGTTGAAGAACTCGGACTGCTGCCCGGACGGCTGGTTCTGGCCGCCGAGTACGAACATGGCGCCGTCCTTGGTGACGGCTTGGAAGTAGCCGCGGGCGGCCCACGGCGCGGTGCCCACCTTGCGCCAGGAGCGTCCGAGGTCACGGCTCTTCCACACGTCGTTCCACAGGATGCTGCCGAACGGGTTGAACTGCGACGGGTCCGGCGTGCGGCCGCCCATCACGTACAGGTCGCCGCGCAGCTGGACGGCCTGAAGGCCGGCACGGCCGGTCCAGCCCGAGGGATCGTCGCCGTGGACCTTCGTCCACGACAGTGACGGGCTGAAGCGGCTGCCGGTTGCCGCCGCGATGGGGACGGCGACAAGCAGTGTGAGCAGGGCGAGCGCCGCTATGAGCGGCGCGATGTGGCTACGTCTCATGGTCTCTGTCTCCTTGAAGGTCGGTCACCCGGACCCTCGATGTGGCTCGAGGAATGATGTACTCCTTTTCCCAGCGATCGCCCTGACTAGGCCTGAGCCGCCAGGTCTGTGTGCCTCCGCCGTTGCCCAGGCTGACAACGAGCCGGGACGCGGGGGCTTGCGGCCGCGGCGGCGCGTGGACTGGCCGCTGGCCGATGCGAGACACCGAGACCACGCGGTGACGGCTGACTGGACAGGCGCGGCGGGGCAGGCGCTGCCCGACGAGAACGGTCAGATCGACACGACGGAGGTCAGTTCCTGCCGCCGCCGCGGAAAGCGCCCTTCGCGGAACTGCGCCAACTGTGCAGACATACCCAAGGCGGGCCGACGCGCGTCCGTCACTTCCGCGAGCTGTCGCTCGACAACGGGGGCTCCCGGATCTATCTACCTGAAGCGCGAGCACCCGAGCCAGTCCGAAGCACACCTGCTCGGGCGGTGCATGGGCGAGGGCCTGCCGGCCATGTGCGTGGGGAGGGAGAAGGTCATCGCCGAGACCGGCGCCGGTCAGCACAGCGTGGCGCACGCGCCCGTCAAGGCCCG
Organism: uncultured Thermoleophilia bacterium; assembly: GCA_963699725.1. Taxonomy (GTDB): domain Bacteria; phylum Actinomycetota; class Thermoleophilia; order UBA2241; family UBA2241; genus CAIXSE01. The sequence continues at coordinate 60,532 of CAVOVA010000018.1, read as the reverse complement.
GGAGATGAAGACGGGGACGACCCTCGTCAGCCTCAGCGGCCGCGGCGACAAGGACCTGGACCGCGTCAACGACCGTTGGGGCACCGTGGAGCCGGCCCGACGGCGCCACCGCGCCCAGGCTTCAGACGAACACCAGATTGACCAGAGCGACGTAGCTCGCCGTGCCGATGATGATGCTGGCTACGGCGTTGCGCTTCCACAGGTGCAGGACCACGGTGACGACCAGAGCCAGGATCTCGGGGAGCCCGTGCGGCGCCTCGCCCAACGAGACGCCGCGCAGGGTGTACACGACGAGGATGACCATGATGCCCGCCGGCATGTGGCGGCTCAGGTACCCGATCAGAGCGGAGTCGCGCAGCGGCCGCAGGACGGCGAAGGGCAAGGAGCGCAGGGCGAAGGTGACCGCGAACATCGTCAGGGACGCGGCCATGAGGTACGCGTTGTCAGGCATTCGCGTCGCGCCTCGACTTCTGCAACAGGAAGCGGACGCACAGCACCGCGACGAACAGGCTCATGCCGGTGACGAGCATCTGCTCCGGGGCCACGAGAAGGGCGAGCAGCGCGCACAAGAAGGCGAGGACCGGGCCCGGCAGGTCGCGCTCCACGCGCGCAGCGTCCATGGCGAGCACGACGAAGAGCGCCGTGAGCGTGAATGCCAGACCGAGGAGATCCGGCGCCAGCCAGCTCCCCAGGAGCGCGCCGGCGACGCTGCCGGCGATCCAGTAGCCCTGGCAGAACGCCTGGAGCCACAGTACGCGCGCGCTGCTCAGCTCGACGCCGGGCCGGCCCGCGGTGAGGGCGTAGGCCTCGTCGGTCAGCGCGTACATGCTGTACGTCTTGCCGGCGCGGCCGCGCACCCTGTCAAGGGGAAACGACAGGGCGTAGAAGACGTGGCGGAAGTTGACGAGGAAGGTGGTCAGGGCGAGCTGCGGCAACGGCGTGACCGCGACCACCAATCCGACGGCGAGGAACTCCATGGACCCGGCGTAGACCAGCACCGAGAAGACCAGCGCCCACCACCAGTCCAACCCTGACTGCACCACGAGGAGCCCGAACGCGGCGCCCAGCGGGAACATGCCGACGCCCACCGATATGGTGTCGACGAAGGCGGCGGCGAGGGCTGAGTAGTCCGCGGAGGTCTTGCCCGCCGCGTCGGATGGTGGTGTGCTCACGGCGCGATGATACAGGGAGCGAGCGGCGGCCAAAGGGGAGTCATGAAGGCGAGCTACAGGCACACCAGCATCGTGGCCTCCGACTGGCAGGCCGTTGCGGCGTTCTACGAGGACGTCTTCGGGTGCGAGCCGGTACCACCGCGGCGCGACCTGACGGGAGCGTGGCTCGACAGGGGCACCGGGGTACGGGACGCGCACATCACCGGGATCCATCTGCGTCTGCCCGGGCACGGCGGGCACGGGCCCACGCTCGAGATCTTCGGCTACGCCAGGAGCGAGCCCCGGTCCGCCGTGGCCGCGAACCGCGAAGGCATCGCCCACATCGCCTTCGAGGTGGACGACGTGGCGGCGGCGGTCCGGAACGTGCTCGAGCACGGCGGGAGCCGCGTGGGCGACGTGGCGTCCTCGGAGGTCCCCGGGGCCGGTATCCTCACGTTCGTGTACGTCGCCGACCCGGAGGGCAACATCATCGAGTTGCAGGCGTGGACCTGAGAAGGAGGGAGGCCGCATCCGGCCTCGTGGCGCTCATCGGCGTCGCGGCCTCGCTCGTGTCGCTGCTCACCGTGGGGTGTGACGTGACCAACGATGCCGGCGGTCCCTCTTCGGGAGCCGCTGCCGCAAGCGGGGATCAGGCTCTCGCCCGGGCCTTCGCTGAGCGCACCACCGACCTCGACGTCGAAGGCGTCGGCACGGTGATGCGCCTGCTCGCCGACGACGAGGAGGGCAGCCGGCACCAACGTTTCATCCTCCGTCTCGAATCCGGGCAGACGCTTCTCGTGGCGCACAACATCGACATCGCCCCGCGCATCGACGGCCTGGAGGTGGGGGACACCGTCGCCTTCCGCGGGGAGTACGAGTGGAGCTCGCAGGGCGGCGCGATCCACTGGACGCACCGCGACCCGGACGGGGATCATGCCGGGGGTTGGCTGCGGCACGACGGGACGACGTACCGGTGAGGGGCCGGAGCGCGCAGCCGGCCCGGCCGCCCGCGTTGCCGCAGCGCGAGCGAGGCGGTAGCATTCAGCGTTCGAGAGCACGCCGGCCCGCCGGGCCGTCCAGAGGAGGAGACACCACATGTTCTACGACAAGGACGCCGACCTTTCCCTGATCCAGAGCAAGACCGTCGCCATCATCGGCTTCGGCAGCCAGGGTCATGCCCACGCCCAGAACCTGCGCGACAGCGGCGTCACCGTCGTGGTCAGCGAGCTCAAAGGCACGCCCAACGGCGAGCGCGCCGAGAAGGCCGGCTTCGAGATCCTCAGCGCGGCTGAGGCCACCAAGAAGGCCGACGTCATCATGATGCTGGTCCCCGACCAGACGCAGGCGATCGTGTACAAGAACGATGTGGCTCCCCACCTCAAGGACGGCGCCACCCTCATGTTCGCCCACGGCTTCAACATCCACTTCGGTCAGATCGTGCCGCCGGCGACCGCCGACGTCACCATGGTCGCTCCGAAGGGCCCGGGTCACCTGGTCCGTCGCCAGTACGAAGAGGGCAAGGGCGTGCCGGTGCTGGTGGCCGTCTACCAGGACGCCAGCGGCAAGGCGCGCGAGCAGGCGCTGGCCTACGCGAGCGCACTCGGCGGCCTGCGCGCCGGCGGCCTCGAGACCACATTCGCCGAGGAGACCGAGACCGACCTCTTCGGTGAGCAGGCCGTGCTCTGCGGCGGCGCCACCGAGCTGGTCACCGCCGGCTTCGACACGCTGGTCGAGGCGGGCTACCAGCCGGAGATCGCCTACTTCGAGTGCCTGCACGAGCTCAAGCTCATCGTCGACCTCATGTGGGAGAAGGGCATCGCCGGGATGCGCTACAGCATCAGCGACACCGCCGAATACGGCGACCTGACGCGCGGCCCGCGCGTCATCGACGAGAACGTCCGCGACACGATGCGCGAGCTGCTCGCCGAGATCCAGAGCGGCGAGTTCGCGCGCGAGTGGATCCTCGAGAACCAGGCCAATCGCCCCGTGTTCAACGCTCTGCAGCGGCAAGGCAAGGAGCATCTCATCGAGACCGTGGGCAAGGAACTCCGCGGCATGATGAGCTGGATCGACGAGGGCGGCCTCGACATCGACGTCTGATCGCGGATGTACGCAGAAGTGCCCGGGGCGGCCGGGGTGCCTGGAGGCACCCCGGCCGCCCCGGGCATGTTCGGCTCACCTGCGAGGGAGCTGCTCAGGCAGCCTTGCTGAGGTACTCCTTGAGGTCCCTCGTGATATTGATCGTGTTGCCCTCGGTGTCCTTGAACCACGCGGTCTTGCCCACCGCACCGAGGTCCGCCACCCCGTTCTCGGTCTTGAGGCCGGGAAGGTCGTACTCTTCGAACGTGACGCCACGGTCGCGAAGCTCGCTCACTGCGGCTTGAACGTCGTCGACGAGGAACGAGGCGACCGTGTTGTCGCCACGCTTGAAGTCCGTCTTGTAGAGCAGCAGGTAGTCCTTTGAGCCTACCTGGACGATCGTCGCGTCAGGCATCCGCGCGTCCTCTCGTACGGTGAAGCCAAGCTTGTCGCGATAGAAGGTCGTCGCCCGCTCGATATCGTCGACGGCGAGGACCGGCATGATTGATGAGTCTTTGAAGCTCATGTCAGATCACTTCCTTTCTGGTACATGGTCAGCCTTCCCTGTTCGGCCCGGACGCACTCCCTGCCGGCTCGCCGCCGGAGCGGTGGGCGCGCCCGGCACAACTGGACGCCGACCGGCGCTGTGGTCTAGCCTTGCTCACTGTCCGGACCTTCAGCCTGGGAGCCGTCAGATGAGCACGAAGAAGATCCTCGTCGCGGGGCGGTTGGCTCCCCAGGGCATCTCCCGGCTGGAAGCCGACGGCTTCCACGTCGACAGTGCGAGCGAGTCGGATGCCGCCGGCCTCGCGCGCCTGATCCCCGGGTACCACGGCCTCATCGCCGGGCCCTCGGTCGGTGTGCCGTCCGAGGTCATACGCGCGGCCGACGTGCTGGAGGTCATCGGCCGCACCGGGGCCCGCGTCGACGACATCGACCTCGGGGAGGCCACGGCCCGCGGGATCGTCGTCACCGACGCGCCGTCGAGCGACCGCGTCTCCGCGGCCGAAGTCGTCGTGTCGCTGCTCCTCGCCTGCGCTCACGAGATCGTCCGCACGCACGTGGCGCTCGGCTCACGCCCGTCCGGCCGTCCCGTACCGGTCGCACGTGGCGTCGAGGTCCGGGGCAAGACCCTGGGGTTCATCGGACTCGACGAGGCGGTGCCACTCGTGGCAGAGGCCGCCCAGGCGCTCGGGATGCGGGTCATCGCCTGGGATCCGGGAGCGCCGGCTGAAGGGTTCGAGCACGTCCTGCTGGAGCGCTCCGGCGATCTCACGATGCTCTGCCGCGAAGCTGACTTCCTGAGTGTCCACCTCGCCGGCGCGCCGCAGAACGCCGGGCTCGTCGGCGAAGCGCAGTTCGCCGTCATGAAGCCCGGCGTGCGCCTCGTCAGCGCCTTCGCGAGGGGCATCGTCGACGAGACCGCCTGGGCACGTGCGATCAAGACCGGCACCGTCGCCGGCTCGGCCGTCGCGCTCGGCGCCGAGGAGAGCCCGCTTGCGGCTTCGGCGGGCGTGATCCTGGTCGACCCCTCAGCCGCACAGACCGTCGAAGCGCAGGCGCGCGCCGCGGAGACGGTCGCCGAGCAGATGGCAGCGGCGCTGACGGGCGGTCTGGTCCGCAACGCGGTCAATGTGCCTGCAGTCCTCGACGACGACGCGGCCGAGCTCATGCCCTACGTCGGCCTGTGCACACAACTCGGGAGCCTCGCGGTCCAGCTGGCCGACGGGCCCGTCGAGTCCGTCGACATCCGCTACGGGGGCAGCTTCGCGTACTATGACACGCGCTTGCTCACGCTTGGACTGCTGCAGGGGGCGCTCGATCAGGGCGCCGAGGGCAAGGTCAACCTGGTCAACGCGCAGATCATCGCCGATGCGGCGGGTCTTGTGGTCACCGAGACCAGCGACCCGGCGGTCACCGACTTCCCGCGACTCGTCTCCGTCTCTGCGAAGGGGGCGTGGGGGGAGGTATCGGTGACCGGCACGTCGCTCGGTCCCGAGCACAAGCCGCGCCTCGTCGAGGTGTTCGGCGACGAGATCGACATCGGTCCGGCGCCGCGCATGTTGTTCCTGCGCTACCGGGACCTTCCCGGCGTCGGCGGCAAGCTGGGGACCATGCTCGGCGAGTGGGGAGTCAACATCGGCAACATGTCGGTCGGGCGCGGCGCGGTCGAGCACCGAGCGGCCATGGCGCTCACGCTGGACCAGCCGCTGACCGACGACCAGTTGCGCGAACTCGTCGACCGTTGTGGTCTCGACGTCGGCAAAAGCGTCGAGCTGTAGGGGGGGCAGAACGAGTGGACACGCAGCCCGGCCTTCCTCTATGCTCGCAGCCATGCGGAGCTCTTCACATCGCCCGTCGTGACGGCTGGTGTGGCGCGGTCCAACGGGACCGCGCCACACCAGCCGGCTCCGCGTCCTCCTGACTCCACCGTCGCGGTCCCTGCGTCCCCGCGTCCCGCGCCTGCGCATCTGGGCGTCGCGACCGGAGCCCCGGGTGTCGCCGGGCGACGTCATGGACGTCGCTCGTGCCCGAGACGCCTGCGCTTCGCGCAGCTGCAGCCGCGGCTGACGATCGCTCGATCGTGCCCGGCGGCCCCGGTCGCGAGGTGCTGCCGCCGCCCGCGCGAGTGACCGCGGCGCCGGCCGGGCATGCATCCGAACACGACCACGCCTGACCGAGCGTTCAACGTTTGTGATGGGCCGCACAGGTTCTCTAGAATGGCGGCCTTGCATCTCCACCCAGATGGTCACGCCGGCCGAGTCCGGCAGCCGAACACTTCCGGAAAGGACGACAAGATGCAGAAGCGCTTCCTCATCACTCCCGGCCCTACGCCAGTGCCGCCGGAGGTACTCTCGGCCCTCGCCGAACCTGTCATCCACCACCGCGCGCCGCGCTTCACCGAGATCCTCAAGCAGGTCGTCGCGGGGATGAAGTACATCTACCAGACCGAGAACGACATCATGGTGTTCGCCGCCAGCGGAACGGGCGCCATGGAGAGCGCGGTCACCAACGTCGTCAACCCCGGTGACCACGTGCTCGTCGCGTCCGTCGGCAACTTCGGCGAGCGCTGGAAGAAGCTCAATGCCACGTGGGGCGCCGAGGTCACGGCGCTCGACTACGCGTGGGGCACCAAGGCCGATCCGGCCGACATCGAGAAGGCGCTCGCCGCCGACCCCGCGATCAAGGCCGTCTACGTGCAACACAGCGAGACGTCCACCGGCGTGGTCAACGACATCAAGGCGATCGGCGAGATCGTCGCCAGGACGCCGGCGATCCTCGTCGTCGACGCGATCAGCGGCCTCGGCGCCAGCGATCTCAAGACGGACGCCTGGCACGTCGACGTCTGCCTGGCGGGCTCCCAGAAGGCGCTCATGGTGCCGCCGGGCCTGGCGTACGCGGCCGTCAGCGAGAAGGCCTGGGCCGTAGTCGAGCAGTGCACGACGCCTCGCTTCTACTTCGACTTCGTGACCATGCGCAAGAAGATGACCGGCGACTCGGCGCAGACGCCGTACACGCCGGCCGTGAACCTCATGGTCGCGCAGAACGCCGCCATCGACCTCATCAAGGACGAGGGTCTCGAGAACGTGTTCGAGCGGCACCGCGTGCTCGGCAAGGCTGCCCGCGAGGGCGTCAAGGCCCTCGGCCTCGAACTCTTCGCCGTCGAGGACCCCGAGGCCAACTCGGTGACGTCCGTCAAGGTGCCGGACGGTGTCGACGGCGGCAAGATCGGCAAGCTCGCCCGCGACAAGTGGGGCGTGTGGCTCGCCGGCGGCCAGGGCGCCGTGAAGGGCAAGATCTTCCGCTTCGGCCACTGCGGCTACTTCGGCCACAGCGACATCATCGTCGGCCTGAGCACCCTCGAGATGGTCCTCGCGGAGCTCGGCTACGACGTCAAGTTCGGCGCCTCTACGGCCGCCGCCGAGCAGGTGTTCCTGAAGAGCACCGTCATGCTCTGAGAAGGGTGAGGTGACATGACAAGCTATCGAGCGGGGCACCGAGGCGCACGCTCTCCGAACTGAAGAAAGTACTCGTCAAGGAGAAGCTCGCCCCCGAGGGCGTCAAGTACCTCGAGGACCTCGGCTTCCAGGTCGATATCGGCACCGAGTGGGACGCCGACGAGCTCCTCAAGCGCATCCCCGAGTATCACGGCCTGATCATCCGCTCGGCGACCAAGGTGACTGCGGACGTGATCGCCGCCGGAGAGAACCTGCAGGTGGTCGGCCGCGCCGGCGTCGGCGTCGACAACGTCGATGTCAAGGAGGCGACCAAGCGCGGCGTCATCGTGGTGAACGCACCGCAGAGCAACGTGCTCTCCGCCGCCGAGCAGACGATCGCTCTCCTTATGGCCTGCGCCCGCAACCTGGCCCAGGCGCACGCCGACCTCAAGGCCGGCGACTGGGCCAAGGGCAAGTGGGGCAAGGGAGGCGTCGAGGTGCGCGACAAGACGCTGGGCATCATCGGCCTCGGCCGCATCGGCTTTCTCGTCGCCGAGGATGCCCGAGGCCTCGGCATGAACGTGCTCGCCTACGACCCGTTCGTGCCCGCCGAGAAGTTTCGCGAGCTCGGCCTCGAGCGCGCCGACAGCCCGGACAAGATCTACCGCGAAGCCGACTTCATCACCGTCCACCTGCCGAAGAACGCGGAGACCCTCGGGTTCATCGGCGACGACGAATTCGCCAAGATGAAGGACGGCGTACGTGTCATCAACGTGGCCCGCGGCGGCATCATCGACGAGGACGCCTGGGCGCGCGCCATCGAGAGCGGCAAGGTCGCCGCCTCCGCCGTCGACGTGTATCCCAAAGAGCCGACCACCGAGAGCCCGTTGTTCAGGTACGACAGCGTCGTCGCGACGCCGCACCTCGGCGCCAGCACGGTCGAAGCGCAGCTGCGCGCCGGCATGATCATCGCCGAGCAGGTGGCCGCCGTGCTCAAGGGCGCGTTCGCGAGCAACGCCGTGAACATCCCGCTGGCGCCCGGCGAGGACGCCGACGAGCTGATGCCGTTCCTCGGCCTCTGCGAGCAGCTCGGCAAGCTCATCGTGCAGATCGCCGACGGCCCGGTCGACGCGTTCGAGATCGCCTACGGCGGCGGCATCGCCCGCTACGACACGCGGATCCTCACGCTCGGCGTGCTCCAGGGCATCCTCGCGGACAAGGTCGACGGCCCGGTCAACTTCGTGAACGTGCAGAACATCGCCGAGGAGCGTGGGATCAGTGCCAAGGAGAGCAAGCAGCCGGCGGCGGTCGACTTCCTCAACCTGATCACCGTCACCACCCATGACAAGCAGGGCGAGCTGGCCGTCTCGGGCACGACGCTCGGTCCCAAGCACCGGCCGCGTCTCGTCAAGGTCTACCGCCAGGACGTCGATATCGAGCCGGCGCCGCACATGGCGTTCCTGCGCTACGCCGACGTGCCCGGCATGATCGGCAAGATCGGCACGAAGGTCGGCGAGTTCGGCATCAACATCGGCCAGATGGGCGTGGGCCGCGAGGTCAAGGACCAGAAGGCCGTGATGGGGCTGACGCTCGACGAGCCGATCACGTCCGAGCAGCTCGAGGAACTCGTCGCGAGCTGCGGCCTCGCAGACGGCAAACGGGTGGAACTCTAGCGGCTGCGCGGAGCAGGCGTGAGAACGCCGGGGGGCGACGGGCCGGCAGGCCCGTCGCCCCCCTCCGCGTACGGTCTCGAGCCTGCCGGTTGCAGATCTTCACGGGCACGGTCGCACCCGTCTGCGGGCCCGACCGTAGGGCGGCAGTCCTGTGGGGGCCGGGGTGGGACCCGGCCCCGTGCGTACGATGCTTGCACGTGCACGCACGAGTGACGTAAACTCTCCGGACCATGCGTCGCCGTGCGACAAACGAGTCCAGCCGGGAGGCCCACATTGGGGTACGCGCCCGCGACCTCTCCCTCTTCGGCTGCCTGCTGCTCCTCCCCCCGCGGGGGGATGCGTAGACACCTGCGGCCTGCACGGCCATCTCTTGGATCACATCCGGATCCGCTGCTCCATCTGACGACGACGCGTGCCTTGGGAGGTGTGGGTGACTCGTGAGCAGTACCAGACACATCAGGATCTTCGACACGACACTGCGCGACGGCGAACAGGCGCCGGGCGCTACCTTGAACAGGGGCGAGAAGCTCGAGATCGCCCACCAGCTCGCGAAGCTGCGCGTCGACATCATCGAGGCCGGCTTCCCGATCGCCTCGCCTGACGACTTCGAGGCGGTCAAGGCGATCGCCACCGAGGTCAAGGGCCCGCGCATCGCCGGCCTGGCGCGGGCTATCGACAAGGATATCCGGGTCTGCTGGGATGCGGTCAGGGTCGCGGAGGTCCCGCGCATCCACACGTTCATCAGCACCAGCCCGGTGCACATGAAGTACCAGATCAAGAAGACGCCGGAGGAGGTGCTTGCCGACACGCGCGCGATGGTGAGCTTGGCGCGCGACCTCGCGAGCACCCACGCCGGCGCCGACGTCGAGTTCAGCGCCATGGACGCCAGCCGCTCAGAGCCGGAGTTCCTGGCGCAGGTGCTGGCCGTCGCCGTCGAGTGCGGCGCGACGACCATCAACGTGCCCGACACGGTCGGCTACGCCGTGCCGGACGAGTTCGGCGACCTCATCCGCGAGCTCTTCCGGCTGGCGCCGTCGCTGCGCGACGTGCACGTGAGCGTGCACTGTCACAACGACCTGGGGTTGGCCACGGCGAACTCGCTGGCCGCGGTGCGCGCCGGCGCGACCCAGGTGGAGTGCGCCGTCAACGGCATCGGCGAGCGCGCCGGCAACGCCTCGCTCGAAGAGGTGGTGATGGCGATCCGCACGCGTGGCGACTCCTTCGACTGCGAGACCACCGTGGACGCGAAGGAGATCGCCCGCAGCAGCCGCCTGGTGAGCACGCTGACCGGCTACCAGATCCAGCGCAACAAGGCGATCGTCGGACGCAACGCCTTCGCTCACGAGAGCGGCATTCACCAGGCCGGCGTGCTCAACGAGGCGTCGACCTTCGAGATCATGACCCCGGCCGACGTCGGGCTTGCCGACAACGATATCGTGCTCGGCAAGCACAGCGGGCGCCACGCGTTGCGCGCCAAACTGGCGGAGCTCGGCTACTCTCTCTCCGACGCCGAGCTCTCCGACGCGTTCAAGCGCTTCAAGGACGTGGCGGACAAGAAGAAGCGCGTCACCGTGCTCGACCTCGAGGCGCTGGTCAGCGAAGAGATCCGCGAGCGCGAGGATCACTTCACGCTCACGAGCTTCGTCAACCAGTCCGGCTCGGCGATCATCCCGACGAGCCAGGTCGAGGTTCTGGTGCGCGGCGAGCTCAAGAAGGGCCGCAGCTTCAGCAACGGCTCCGTCGAGAGCGTGTTCGCGGCCATCGACGACGCGGTCGGCATCAGCGGCAGCCTCGCCGACTACCAGGTCCGGGCGATCTCGTCCGGCAAGGACTCGCTGGCCGAGGTGCGCGTGGCCGTCGAGGTCAGCGGCCGCTCGTTCAACGGACAGGCAGTCAGTTTCGATGTGATGGAAGCTTCGGCGAAGGCCTACGTGAGGGCTGTCAACAACGCCGCGGCAGCAGGGGAGGTCTGATGGGTTCCACGATCACCGAGAAGATCCTTGCTCGCGCCGCGGAGCGCGATGAGGTGCGCGCCGGCGACATCATCGAGGCGAAGATCGACCTCGCGCTGGCCAACGACATCACGGCGCCGCTGGCGATCGCCGAGTTCGAGAAGGCCGGGTTCACCGAGGTCTTCGACCCGGCACGCATCGCCCTCGTGCCCGACCACTTCGCGCCCAACAAGGACATCAAGGCGGCGGGCCAGGCCGTGAAGATGCGCGAGTTCGCCCGCAGGCACGAGATCGTGAACTACTTCGAGGTCGGGCGCATGGGCATCGAGCACGTGCTGCTGCCCGACACCGGCATGGTGGCGCCGGGCGACGTCGTCATCGGCGCCGACAGCCACACCTGCACCTACGGCGCCGTGGCCGCGTTCAGTTCCGGCGTCGGCAGCACCGACTTCGCCGCCGCCATGGCCTGGGGCCACGTGTGGCTGCGCGTGCCCGAAAGCATCAGGTTCGTCTACTCCGGCCGCCCGCAGCCGTGGGTCACCGGCAAGGACCTGATGCTCCACACCATCGGCCTCATCGGCGTCGACGGCGCTCTCTACCAGGCGATGGAGTTCACCGGCGAGGCCATCGAGTCCCTCTCCATGGACGAGCGCTTCACCATGTGCAACATGGCGATCGAGGCCGGCGGCAAGAGCGGCATCGTAGGCTTCGACGAGAAGACGAGGCAGTACCTGCAGAGCCGGCCCGCCGGCAGCCGCGCACGCAGCGTCGGTCAGGTGTTCGCCAGCGACCGCGACGCCGAGTACGCGCGCGTCGTCGAGATCGACGTGGCGGCCGTTCGGCCGACGGTGAGCAAGCCTCACCTGCCGAGCAACACGGTCGCGGCGGCCGACCTCGACGACGTCACCATCGACCAGGTCGTCATCGGCAGCTGCACCAACGGTCGCCTCGAGGATCTGCGCCAGGCTGCCAGCATCCTGCGCGGCAAGAAGGTCCACCCCGACGTGCGCTGCATCATCCTGCCGGGCACCCAGCAGGTGAGCCTCGACGCCATCGCCGACGGCACCATGCGCACGCTCGTCGAGGCCGGCTGCGCCTTCAGCACGCCCACCTGCGGCGCCTGCCTGGGCGGCCACATGGGCGTCCTGGCCGACGGTGAGCGCGCCGTGGCCACCACCAACCGCAACTTCGTCGGCCGCATGGGTCACCCCGGCTCCGAGGTCTACCTGGCGAGCCCGTACGTGGCCGCCGCCTCCGCGTTGGCCGGCCACATCGCCACCCCCGAAGAAGTCGGCGCCGACAAGGGAGGTTCCCGATGATCTTCGAGGGCACCGTCCACAAATACGGCCGGGACGTCGACACCGACGTCATCATCCCGGCTCGCCACCTCAACACCAACGACCCGGCGGAGCTCGCCAGGCACGCGATGGAGGACATCGACGCCGACTTCGTGAACCGGGTCCGGCCCGGGGACATCATCGTCGCCGACGAGAACTTCGGCTGCGGCAGCTCGCGCGAGCACGCCCCGGTCGCCATCAAGACCTCCGGCGTGAGCGTGGTCGTCGCGGCCTCGTTCGCGCGCATCTTCTACCGCAACGCCATCAACACCGGGCTGCCGATCGTCGTGTGCCCGGCCGCGGCCGCCGACGCCAAGATGGGCGACCGCCTCAAGGTCGACCTCGCTGCCGGCACGGTGGAGAACGTGACGCAGGGCAAGACCTACGATTCGGAAGCGTTCCCGCCCTTCTTGCAGGAGTTGATCGACCGCGGCGGCCTGCTCGAGTACGTGAAGTTCCGCGTGGGCGGGCAGGACGCGTAACCACTGACTCATGGCACAAGCATCCAGCATCGGAGAGAACACATGGGGAAGACCTACAAGATCGCGGTGATGCCGGGCGACGGCACCGGTCCTGAGGTGGTAGCTGAGGGACTCAAGGTCCTGCAGGCGGCCGCCGCCAAGCACCAGTTCGCACTCGACCTGACGCCGTACGACTTCGGCGGCGAGCGCTACCTGCGCACCGGCGAGATCCTGCCGGCCTCGGCCGTCGAAGAGCTCAGGGGATTCGACTCGATCTATCTGGGCGCCGTGGGGCACCCGGACGTCGAGCCCGGCATCCTGGAGAAAGGCCTCCTCCTCCGCTTGCGCTTCGAGCTGGACCAGTACATCAACCTGCGTCCCGTGCGTCTCTACCCCGGCGTCGAGACTCCGCTGAAGGACAAAGGCCCGAAGGAGATCGACTACACCGTCGTCCGCGAGAACTCCGGCGACATGTACGCCGGCGGCGGCGGCATCATGATGAAGGGCTCGCCGCACGAAGTCGCCGTGCAGAACATGCTGTACAGCCGCGCTCAGGTCGATCGCTGTCTGCGCTGGGCGTTCGAGTACGCGCGCAAGCACGGCAAGAAGGCGCGCGGCAACGGCCCGGACAACACCCTCGGGCTGGTGGGCAAGACCAACGTCCTGACGTACGTCTACGACCTCTGGTACCGGCGCTTCAACGAGATCGGCGAAGAGGAGTACCCGGACGTCAAGCGCGAGTACTACCACGTGGATGCCACCTGCATGTGGATGGTCAAGAGCCCGGAGTGGTTCGACGTCCTGGTGACCGGCAACATGTTCGGCGACATCATCACGGACCTGGGGGCGATCACCCAGGGCGGAATGGGCGTCGCGGCCGGCGGCAACATCAACCCCGAGGGTGTCAGCATGTTCGAACCCATCGGCGGTTCGGCGCCCAAGTACACCGGTCTGGGTGTGATCAACCCCGTCGCAGCCATCGTGGCCGGTGCGATGATGCTCGACACGGTGGGCGAGAGCAAGGCGGCACAGGACGTCGAGAGCGCCGTGGCCGAGGTCACAGGCACCAAGATGAAGGGCATGGCCTCCGGCCAGATGGGCCACTCGACGTCCGAGGTCGGCGACCTCGTGGCCGAGCGCGTTTGAGCGGGCGCGGAAGATCCACTAACCCTTGAACAGAGGTTGAAGCTGCCGCGCGGACCCGCGTGGAGGACAGGAGGAAGACGATGGCCCCGATCCCCGAGATGGACACCATCTGGATGGACGGCAGGCTCGTGCCTTGGGCCGACGCCAAGATCCACGTGCTCACGCACGCGCTGCACTACGGCTCGGGAGTCTTCGAGGGCATCCGCGCCTACAAGACCGATCGAGGCGCCGGCGTGCTCTGTCTCACCGAGCACCTCAAGCGCCTCGTGCGCTCGGCCAAGCTCTACTACATGCCCGTGCCGTACAACGCCGAGGAGCTCTACGACGCCACGTTCGAGGTGCTCGAGTCGAACGACCTGGACGCCGCCTACGTCCGTCCGCTGGTCTTCCGCGGCTACGGAGAGATGGGTCTGTTCCCCATGGACGCGCCCGTGCAGGTCGTCATCGCGGCGTGGCCGTGGGGTACCTACCTCGGCGAGGAGGGCATCAAGCACGGCGTGCGCGCCAAGACCTCCAGCATCCAGTCGCTCGACCACACGGCGCTGGCTCGCGCTGCCAAGGCCACGGGCCAGTACCTCAACAGCATCCTCGCCAAGATCGAGGTGCTCAACGCCGGCTACGACGAGGCCGTCATGCTGACCGAGCACGGCCACGTCGCCGAGGGTTCCGGCGAGAACATCTTCGCCGTGCGCAACGGTGTGCTCATGACGCCGCCGCCGAGTGACGGCGTGCTCGAGGGCATCACACGCGACATCGTCATGCAGTTCGCCGCCAGTGAGGGCGTCGAGCTGCGGGAGCGCACGCTCACACGCAGCGACCTCGTGATCGCCGACGAGCTCTTCTACACCGGTACGGCGGCGGAGATCGTCCCGATCCGCGAGCTGGACGATCATCTCATCGGCGAGCCCGGTCCGGTCACGCGGCGCATGCAGGAGCGCTTCCGCGCCGTCACCGAGGGCCGCGATGAGGAGTTCGGCGCCTACATGGAGTACGCGCGGAAGTAGCCGATACCCGACGGCGCGGCGTCGCGAGCGCCCGCCCGGCGCGGGGAGGACCCGATGAACGGTCACCGTGGAAGAGCCACCGAAAGCGGGCTTTCGTGCGGGGCGGCGGAACAGCACCGCACGGCGCCTGGCGAGCGGGGTGCCGAAGGAGCACCGCTCCGCGAGCAGCGGGTGCAGGTGTACGACACGACGCTCCGCGACGGCATGCAGCAGGAGGGCATGTCGGTCTCGGTCGACGAGAAGGCGCGCATCGCGCTCAAGCTCGACGAACTGGGCATCGGGTTCATCGAGGGAGGATTCCCGGCTTCGAATCCCAAGGAGACCGCGTTCTTCCGCAGGATGCGCGACGAGCGCTTGCAGAACGCGGAGCTCGTCGCCTTCGGCATGACGCGGCGCAAGGGCGTGGCGGCGGAGGCCGACGACAGCCTGAGGGTGCTCGCCGAGGTCTTCACGCCGACGGTCGCCATCGTCGGCAAGACCTGGGGCCTGCACCTCGCCAAGGTCATCCGCGTGAGCCGCGACGAGAACCTGCGCATGATCGACGAGTCGGTCCGCTTTCTCGCCGGGCAGGGCAAGCGCGTCGTGTACGACGCGGAGCACTTCTTCGACGCCTGGCGCGACGACCCCGCGTATGCGCTCCACTGCGTGACCGCGGCCGCCGAAGCGGGCGCCACGGTCATCTGCCTCTGCGACACCAACGGCGCGTCGCTGCCGCCGTTCGTCGCGGACGTTGTCCGCGAGGTCACGGCGGCGCTCCCCGAGGTCGTCGTCGGCGTGCACATCCACAACGACAGCGAGTGCGCGGTCGCGGACAGCCTGATCGCCGTCGAGGCCGGCGCCCGCCAGGTCCAAGGCACGATCAACGGCTACGGCGAGCGCTGCGGCAACGCCAATCTCGTCAGCATCCTCCCGGCGCTCCAGCTCAAGATGGGCTACCCGGTGGTGAGCGACGAGCAGCTCGCGCGCCTCACGGAGACGTCGCACTTCGTCGCCGACGTGGTCAACGCGGCCATCTGGGCGCACGCGCCCTACGTCGGCCGCTCCGCCTTCGCCCACAAGGGCGGCCTGCACGTCGCCGCCGTGGAGAAGGCGCCGGAGACGTTCGAGCACGTCGATCCCGGGAAGGTCGGCAACGAGCAGCGGATCGTGGTCTCGGAGCTCTCCGGCAAAGGAGCGGTCGTGCGCAAGGCGCAGGAGCTCGGGCTGCAGCTCGAGGGCGACGACACTCGCGTCGCGAGCGTGCTCAAGCGGCTCAAGAGCCGCGAGCACGACGGGTATCACTACGAGGCTGCCGACGCCTCGTTCGACCTCCTGCTCCGCGAGGAGCTCGCGCCGCATGAGCCGCTGTTCCGGCTCGAGAGCTTCCGCTTGATCGTCGAGAAGCGCGAGGACGGGCGCGCCGTGGTCGAGGCGACCATCAAGGTGCACGTCGGCGGCGAGCGCATCATCAGCACTGCCGAGGGCAACGGCCCGGTCAACGCCCTGGACACGGCGCTGCGCCAGGCGATCGTCGGCAAATACCCGCACCTCGCCGACATCGAGCTGGTCAACTACAAGGTGCGCATCCTCGACGAGACCAAGGGCACCGGCGCCGTCACCCGCGTCCTGCTGGACGCCAGCGACGGGGAAGAGAGCTGGGGCAGCATCGGCGTCTCCGAGAACATCATCGAGGCCAGCTGGGAGGCGCTGGTCGACTCGATCGAGTTCGGGATGCTGCGCGGCCGGGAGTCCTGAGCGGCGCAGAGCCTGCGCCCACGGCCCGGCGCCGCGGCGCCGCGACCGCCATGGCTACCCCCGAGCGGCCGGCTCTGCCCTCTCGGTCAGAGCGCTCCGTCGATGAACTCGATGGAGCACGGGGCGGGCAGGAAGACGCCGGCCGTGGCCTCGACGGTCTTCAGGGCCGCCGCCGGCACCACGCAGCTCGTGCGGCAGCAGTGGCGCGCCGCAAGCGTGTACACGACCGTCTCGTTCATCGGGCGGGACAGCTCCACCCCCGCATCCACCGAGCTCAACTCCTCAGCGAGCGCGGTGATGTGCTCGCAGGTGGTGGTGAACGACAGGGCCACTTCGGAGGGGCTCGTCTTGGACGCTTCGATCGATGTTTCTTCGCCGCAGATCCCGGCCTGCACCCAGCACATCGCCATGGCATCCTCCCCGGCCGGCGCCACGAGAGGGTCGGCCTTCCGTTGCTGTCGCGAGTATACCCCCATGGGTATTGGAAGCGGGAACCGGACGTTCCCGACGTCCGCAGCTCGGAGATCCGAGTCGACCGCCCGCATGCTTGTGCGCGGCCCGTGCTCCCGCCCCCGGCCCCGCCCTCGGACGCACCCCGACCGACCAGGACGAAGCCGCCCCCGGCGCGGAGGCGCACCGTGCTAGAATCCGACCATCCATGACCGCCGCTTTCGTCCATCTCCACGTGCACAGCGAGTACTCACTGCTCGACGGCGCCTGCCGTGTGAAGCAGCTGGTCCAGAGGGCGAAGGAGCTGGGGATGCCGGCGGTGGCGCTCACCGACCACGGCACGCTGGGCGGCGCCGTCAAGTTCTACCGCGCCGCCGAGGAAGAGGGCATCAAGCCCATCATCGGGCTCGAGCTCTACGTTGCCACCGACCGCCGCAGCCGCGCCGGCGTCAAGGAGAAGAACGCACATCTCACCCTCCTGGCCCGCGACGAGACCGGCTACAAGAACCTCGTGAAGCTCTCGACGACGGCGTACCTGGAGGGCTACTACTACAAGCCGCGCGCCGACTGGGATCTGCTCCGTGAACATCACGAGGGCCTCATCGCGCTCACCGGCTGCATGAGCGGCAAGACGTCCATGCTGCTCCGCGACGGCGACGACTCGGCCGCGCTGGCCGAAGTCCGCCGCCTGGCCGACCTGCTCGGCCCGGAGAACGTCTACGTCGAGCTGCAGGACGCAGGCCTGCCCGAGCAGCGCGAGTTGCTGCCGAAGCTCGCGCGGCTCGCCGAGAAGGCCGGCCTCAGGACCGTCGCCACCAACGACGTCCACTACCTGCGCCACGAGGACGCCTACGCCCACGACGCGCTGCTCTGCCTCCAGACGCAGAGCAACCTCGCCGACGAGAAGCGCATGAAGTACGGCAGCGACGAGTTCTACCTCAAGTCGGCCGACGAGATGGCGGAGCGCTTCAAGGACTACCCGGGCGCCTGTGCGGCCACGGTCGAGATCGCCGAACGCTGCGATGTGCACCTCGATTTCGGCGAGTACAAGCTGCCCACGTATCCGGTGCCCGAGGGCAAGACCGAGGGCGGCTACCTGCGCGAGCTCTGCGAGCAGGGCATCGTGCGCCGCTACGGCGTCGAGCCCAGCGATGAGGTGCGCGAGCGCCTCGACTTCGAGCTCGGCGTCATCGGCGAGATGGGATTCGACGCCTACTTCCTCATCGTCTGGGACTACGTGAAGTTCGCCAAGGACAACGGCATCGCCGTGGGTCCCGGCCGCGGGTCGGCCGCCGGGTCCATCGTCAGCTACGCGCTCGGCATCACCGACATCGACCCGCTGCAGTACGACCTGCTCTTCGAGCGCTTCCTCAATCCGGGGCGCAAGAGCATGCCGGACGTCGACATGGACTTCAGCGTGGACCGCAGGGGAGAGGTCATCGAGTACGTGGCCGACAAGTACGGCCGCGACCGCGTCGCCCAGATCATCACGTTCGGCACCATGGCGGCGCGGGCCGCCGTGCGCGACGCCGCCCGCGTCATGGGCAAGCCATACGCGATCGGCGACAAGATCGCCAAGATGATCCCCGAGCAGGCGCCTCCGGCCAGTTTCGCGGACGCGATGCTCCCCGGCGGCGAGCTCAAGCAGGCCTACGACGCCGACGAGGAGGTCAAGGAGGTCGTCGACCTCGCCATGAGCCTCGAGGGCCTCATCCGCAACGATTCCATCCACGCGGCCGCCGTGGTGATCAGCGACAAGCCGCTCACCGAGTACCTGCCGCTGCAGCAGAAGGGCGAGGCCGAGCTCGTCACGCAGTTCGACATGAACGACGTCGCCAAGCTCGGCCTCCTCAAGATGGACTTCCTCGGGCTGCGCAACCTCGACGTCATCGAGGCCGCGCTCGTGATCATCGAGAAGACCCGCGGCACGTGCATCGAGATCGACCGGCTGCCGCTGGACGACGAGAAGACCTACAAGATGCTCGCCCGCGGCGACTCCACCGGCGTGTTCCAGTTCGAGAGCCCCGGCATGAAGGAGGCGCTGCGTGACGTGGGTCCCACGCAGTTCGAGGACCTCATCGCCATCGTCGCCCTCTACCGGCCGGGGCCGATGCAGTACATCCCCACCTACGCGCGCAACAAGAAGGACCCGGCCTCCGTCGTCTACGACCACGAGTCCCTGCGCCCCATTCTGGAGCCGACCCACGGCGTGACCATCTACCAGGAGCAGTACATGGCCATCGCCCGCCGGGTCGGCGGGTTCAGTCCGGCGCAGGCGGACGACCTGCGCAAGGCCATCAGCAAGAAGAACAGGCAGCTGATGGCCACCCTCAAGGAGCCCCTCATGGAGGGCCTCGGCGCGAGCGGTGTGCCGCCGGCCGTGGCCGGCAAGCTCTGGGCGAACTTCGAGGCCACCGGCGACTACTCGTTCAACAAGAGCCACGCCGCCTGCTACGCGATGATCAGCTACCGTACCGCGTGGCTCAAGGCCAACTACCCCGTCGAGTACATGGCCGCTCTCGTCTCCAGCGTCATGAACA
Source organism: uncultured Thermoleophilia bacterium (assembly GCA_963699725.1). GTDB lineage: Bacteria > Actinomycetota > Thermoleophilia > UBA2241 > UBA2241 > CAIXSE01. The sequence continues at coordinate 41,067 of CAVOVA010000018.1, read as the reverse complement.
CCAAGGACAAGGTGCCGTTCTACGTCAACCAGTGCCGTGAGATGGGCATCGAGGTCCTGCCGCCGGACGTCAACACCAGCGAGGTCGACTTCACCGTGGTCGAGGGCAAGATCCGCTTCGGCATGAACGCGGTGAAGGGCGTCGGCGTCGGCGCCATCGAGGCGATCATCGCTGCGCGGGCGGAGGGCGGGCCATTCGAGTCACTGTACGACTTCTGCGCCCGCGTCGACTCGCAGATGGCCAACAAACGCGTGCTCGAGGCGCTCATCAAGAGCGGCGCCCTCGACAGCACCGGCGACCCGCGCCGCGGCATGCTCGAGGCGCTCCCGGTGGCCATGTCCGACGGCGAGCGCCGGCGCAAGGACGCGGCGCACGGCCAAGGCGGTCTCTTCGACGACGTCGCCGAGGAGGACAGCGGTCAGCCGCGTCCCACGGTGCCCCAGGTCGAGTACGACCAGGCCACGCTGCTCAAGGCCGAGAAGGAGGTCCTCGGCCTGTACGTCTCGGCCCACCCCCTCCAGGGCCTGCGCGAGCAACTGCGCGACGAGATCGAGGTGCCGGCGGGCGCGCTGGGCGACGCTGGCGATGGCGCCGTCACCTGGACAGGCGGCATCGTCGCCAACGCCCAGAAGCGCGTGAGCAAGAACGGCGGCGTGTGGCTCTCCTTCCGCCTCGAGGACGTCGACGGTGGCATCGATTGTCGCGCCTGGCCCAAGGTCTACGAGCAGTACCGCGAGCTCCTTGTCGAGGACGCGATCGTCAAGGTCAAAGGCCGCATCGAACGCCGTGCCGAGGGCGACAGCATGCTGGTCGCCATCGAGGTCGTCCAGTTCAACGGCGTCAGTGAGTACCATCCGCTCACGGTGGTCATCGACGCGGGCTGCGTGGCGCCGGACGTCATCGACGACCTGCGCCGGGTGCTGGCCGACTTCCCCGGCCCGGTGCCGGTCGTGTTGCAGATGGTGCGCGGCGACCAGCGCGCCAAGCTGCGCGTGGGCGACGGGCTACGCATCGATCCCGTCGCCGGTCTGTACGCCGAGCTCAAGGCCCTGCTCGGAGAGAGCTGTATCGGGGTCGGCTGAGGCCGGCTCGCGGAAGGGAAGGCGGACGATGATCCCGGAGGGTATGCGCGATGTGCTTCCGCCCGAGACGGGGCGGCTGAGGGCGGTCGAGGACCGGCTGCGCGCCCGCTTCGCCGCCTACGGCTACGGCGAAGTGCGCACCCCGTGGCTGGAGTTCGCCGAGACGCTCGAGTCGGCGGACGACGACACGCTCTCCGCCGGCTACCGGCTGCACGACGAGCAGGGACACGAGCTCATGGTGCGCACGGACATGACCGTGCCGGTGGCGCGCATGGCCGCCGACCGCTGCGACGACGAGCCACTGCCTCTCCGCTTCAGCTACGTGGCCCCGAGCATCCGCCCGTGGGCGCCGCAGCGGGGCCAGGACGGGGAGTTCCAGCAGGCGGGCGTAGAGCTGCTGGGGCTGGACTCGGCCGAGGCCGACGCCGAGTGCGTCACGCTCCTCTGTGACGCGCTCGCGGGGCTCGGCCTGCGTGACTACACCGTCACGCTCGGTTCGGCCTCCTTCCAGCGCGCGCTCATCGGCTCGCTCGGACTCCCCGGCGAAGACCGGGAGAAGTTCAGGGAGGCGCTGCGTGACCGCGACTACCCGCTGGTCGAGAGCATAGCCGGCAATGCCGACGTCGAGTGGGACGTCCTCAAAGCCCTGTGGCGCACCCTCGAGCTCAGCGGTGGCGAGGAGGTCCTGGGGCAGGCACGCAAGCTCGCGCGCAACGACGTCATGGAGACGGCGGTCGCCCGCCTCGCCCACGTACACGACCTGACGGAGGAAGCGGGGTTCGGCGAGCGGCTGGCGTTCGACTTCGGCCTCATGCAGGACCTCGGCTACTACACCGGGCTGCTCCTCGAGGCGTACGCTCCCGGTGTCGGTCTGCCGCTCGCCAGCGGCGGCCGCTACGACCGTCTGCTCGGACGCTTCTCGTGGGACATCCCCGGCGCCGGCTTCGCGATCGCCGTGGACCGCGCCGCCGAGGCGCTCGACGACGCCGGCGTGGAGCTTCGCGGGGCGCCCGAGGCGATCGCCTTCGTCGGCGGGCTCGAGGCGCCGGCGCGGGCTGCGGAACTGCGCCGCGCCGGACTCGCCGTGCAGGCGCTGCCGGACGCCGCCGCCGGCGTGGAGCCGCCGCTGTTGCTCCGCCGCGGCGGCTCGTTCATCCTGCGGCTCGCCGACGGCCGCGAGATCACGGGCGGGGCCCGCGAGATCGCCGAGGCGCTGGGGGCGGGGTGAGGATCGGGATCGCCTGCGAGGGCGAACCGCCTCCGACCGAGCTTCTCGATCTTCTCGAGGCGGCCGGTCTTCCGGCTGCTTCGCTGCACGAGGAGCGCCCGCCGGCGCTGCTTCCGGCGGCGGGCGGCGTCTGGTTGCTCGCCACGGGGACCGACGTGCTCCGCGCCTGCGATCGCGGAGGGCTCGATCTCGGCGTCGTCGGCAGGGATCTGCTGCTCGAAGGTCGCCAGGGCGCGGCCCACCTGCTGGACCTGCGATGCTGCCGCGACGATCTCGTGTACGCCGCAACGGCAGCGGCGGACCGGCCCGGACGCACGCTGCGCGTGGCTACGCGGCATCCCGAGACGACGCGCCGCCACTTCGCGGCGGCCGGCCTGCAGCCGGATATCCTCGCCATGGACGAGCCGGTGCTCGCTCCGGCGCTCGGTCTGGCCGACGGTGTCGTCGAGGTGGCCTCCCGTCTCGCCGCGGAGTATCCGGGAGCCCCGGCGCTGGATGCGCGCGCCATCGTCGCCGTCTGCGGCGCCCGCCTCGTCGCCGCGCGCGCCTCGCGAGTGCTGCTGCGCCGCGACATCGGCGCACTCGTCGACAGACTGCGCTCGGCTTTGGAGGACACATGAGACAGCTGCCCTGGAACGACGACCTCGCCGCCACCGTCGCGGCGCTGCGCGAGCTGGCGCCGGCGCCCGCCGAGGTCCAGGCGGCCGTGAGAGCGATCGTGTCCGACGTGCGCGCCCGCGGCGACGCCGCCGTGCGCGAGCTCACGGCGCGCCTCGACCAGGTCGACCTCCCGGCCGACTACTCCGTCCCGGCGGCGGAGATGGGGGAGCGACTCGGCGCGTTGTCTCACGAGCTGCGGGAGGCGCTGGAGGTCGCCGCCGCCAACATCCGCGCTTACCACGAGCGCGAGCCGGTCGTCCCGTGGCGCGAGACCTTGGCGCAGGGGCAGATCGTCGGTCAGGAGGTCGTGCCGCTCTCGGCCGCCGGGCTGTACGTGCCGGGCGGCCTCGCCGACTACCCTTCTTCTGTGCTGATGACCGCGATCCCCGCCCAGGTCGCCGGCGTCGAGCATATCGTCGTGTGCTCGCCGCCTCGGCCGGGCGGCGGAGCGGCTGCCGGCGTCGCCGCCGCGTGCGCGCTGCTCGGCCTCGAGCGCCTCTATCCCATCGGCGGCGCCCAGGCCGTCGCGGCCATGGCGCTGGGTACCGCCTGCGTGCCGCGCTGCGATGTGATCGTGGGTCCCGGGAACGCCTACGTCACCGAGGCCAAGCGCCTGCTCGTCGGCGAGGTCGGCATCGACAGTCTCGCCGGACCGAGCGAGGTCCTCATCATCGCCGACGCCTCCGGCCGGCCCGAGTGGCTGGCTGCAGACCTCCTCGCCCAGGCCGAGCACGGCTCAGGAGCGATGGCCTGCCTCGCCGACGTCGGCGGTACGCTGTCTGGTCCGGTCGGCGCCGCCTGCGAGCGGATCTCAGCCGAGCTCGGCATCGCCACCGACAACGTCGTCGTCGTCGCGTGCCCGGATCGAGCCGCCGCGCTCGCGCTGAGCAACGCGTTCGCCCCCGAGCACCTGGAGCTCCATTGCGAGGACGCGGGGGACGTGTTGCGGGCCGTGCGCAATGCGGGCGCGGTCTTCGTGGGCCCGCACGCGGCCACGGCCTTCGGCGACTACGCCGCCGGCACCAACCACGTGCTGCCCACCGGCGGCTCAGCGCGGTTCGGCCAAGGACTGTCCGTCGATACTTTTCGCAGGCGCATGGCTGTGGTAGAACTCGATGGGCCCGCCGCCGCCGCGCTCGCTCCGGCCGTGGCGACCATCGCCGTCGAGGAGGGCCTGCGCGCACACGCGCTCTCGGCCCGTCTTCGCGCCGACTGAGGAGCCTTCCATGACCGAGCGCCGCGCCGAGGTCCATCGGACGACCAACGAGACCGACATCGACCTGTCGCTCGTGATCGACGGCGGCGGGAACGCCGACGTCGCCACCGGCATCGGATTCTTCGACCACATGCTGACGCTGTTCGCCCACCACGGCGGCTTCGACCTGAGCGTGCGGGCCAAGGGCGACCTCGACGTGGACGGTCACCACACCGTCGAGGACGTCGGGCTGGCTCTGGGGCAGGCGCTCCGCGAGGCGCTCGGCGACAAGCGCGGCATCCGCCGCTACGGCTCGTTCCTGCTGCCCATGGACGAGGCTCTCGCCATGGTGGCCCTCGACCTGTCGGGCCGGCCGTACTTCGTCCACGACCTGCAGCTGGCCGGCGTACGCATCGGCGCGTTCGACGGGGACCTCGCGCCGCACTTCTTGCGCTCGCTGGCGATGCAGTGCGGTATGACGCTGCACGTGCGCCTGCTTGCCGGCAGCGATGCACACCACGTGGTCGAGGCCGTGTTCAAGGCGTTTGCCCGGGCGCTCTCGCAGGCGTGCGAGCTGCACGGGCGCGACGACCAGGTGCCCTCCACCAAGGGCGCGCTCTGACTTTCGTGGCAACCTCACCGTGGGTCGCCGTCGTCGACTACGGAATGGGCAACCTCGCCAGCGTCGCCAAGGCGCTGGCGCGCGGCGGCGCCGAGGTGCGCGTCACGCAGAGCGCCGCCGAGGTGCGGGGCGCCGCGGGCGTCGTGCTGCCCGGCGTCGGCGCCTTTCGTGACGCGGCGGCCAGACTCGAGGAGAGCGGCCTCGGGGCCGCCGTCCTCGAGCGGATCGCGGCCGGCACACCGTTCCTCGGCGTGTGCCTCGGACTGCAGCTGCTCTTCGAGAGCAGTGGGGAGGGCGGCCGCTGGCCGGGTCTCGGCGTGCTTGCCGGCACGGTCGAGCGTCTCGACACCGTCCTCAAGGTGCCGCACATCGGCTGGAACGACCTGGACTGGGGGCCGGCCGGCGCGGGCATGGCCCGCGGGCTGCCGGCCCCGGCGATCGTCTACTTCGTGCACTCGTACGCCGCCGTCCCCGCCGACCCGAGTGTCGTCGCCGCGACCACGGAGTATGGCGGGCCGGTGGTTGCCGCAGTAGCGCGCGACAACGTCTGGGCGGTACAGTTCCACCCGGAGAAGAGCTCACGCGTCGGACTCGCACTGCTCTCCGCGTTCGTCGCCAACGTCGAATGGGAGGCGCGCACCTCATGATCGTGTTCCCCGCCGTCGACATCCAGGCCGGCAAGGCGGTCCGCCTGCGCCGCGGAGACTTCGACGACTTCACCATCTTCAGCGACGACCCCGTCGAGCTCGCGAGGTACTGGCAGGACGAGGGCGCGGAGGCGCTGCACGTGATCGACCTCGACGCCGCACGTACGGGAGACCTCATCAACTTCGCGATCGTCGAGCGCATCGTCAAGGCGCTCGACATACCCGTGCAGTACGGCGGCGGTGTCCGCACTCCCAAAGCCCTGGCCATGATGGCCGGAACAGGCGTGCAGTGGGTCGTGATGGGGACGGCCGCGGTCACCGCCCTCGAACTCCTCGACGATGCCGTGAACTGGATGGGAGAGCGCCTCATCGTCGGGCTCGACTGCACCGACGGGATGGTGGCCACGCACGGCTGGCAGGAGCGCTCCCAGATGAGCGCCATCCGCTTCGTCAAGATCCTCGCGGAGCACGGTGTGCAGCGCATCGTGTACACCGACACGGCGCGTGACGGCATGCTGGGCGGACCCAACCTTCCGGGTCTTGCGGACCTCGCAGAGGTCTCGCAGCTCGAGATCGTCCTCTCCGGCGGCATCGCCCTCCTCGACGACCTGCGTCGCCTGAAGCGGCTGAATGCGCCCAACGTGGTCGGCGTCATCGTCGGCCGGGCGCTCTACGACAAGTCCTTCACGCTCGCCGGCGCGCAGGCGATCTTCGCCGGCTGACGGCGGCCGCCGTGCATCGCAAGCGCATCATCCCGTGCCTCGACGTCCGCGACGGCCGGGTGGTGAAGGGCGTCAACTTCGTGGCCATCCGCGACGCCGGCGACCCCATCGAGCTGGCGGCGCGGTACGACGCGGAGGGCGCCGACGAGCTCATCTTCCTCGACATCACCGCCTCGCACGAGCGCCGCGACATCATCCTCGACCTCGCGGCGCGCTGCGCCGAGCAGGTCTTCATCCCGTTCACCATCGGCGGCGGACTGACGAGCGAAGAAGACGTTCGCGCCATCCTCGCCGCAGGCGCCGACAAGGTGACCATGAACACCGCCGCGGTGGAAGACCGGGAGCTCGTCCGCCGGTGCGCCGAACGCTTCGGCTCGCAGTGCATCGTCGTCGCCATCGACGCGCGCAGGATCCCAGGGGGCGGGGAGGGCGCCGGCTCACCGCGCTGGGAGGTGTACGTCCACGGTGGGCGCACCCCCACGGGCATCGACGCGATCGAGTGGGCGGCGCGCGCGGCCGAACTGGGCGCCGGCGAGTTCATGCTCACGAGCATGGACCGCGACGGCACCCTCGACGGGTACGACCTCGAACTCACTCGCGCCGTGGCCCGTGAGGTGGGCGTGCCGGTGATCGCCTCCGGGGGCGTCGGCACGCTCGAGCACCTCGCCGCCGGGCTGACGGAGGGGGAGGCGGACGCCGTCCTCGCGGCGAGCATCTTCCACTACGGCACGTACACCATCGCCGAGGCCAAGGCGTACCTCGCCGCCCGCGGCGTCCCCGTGCGTCCGGTGGCCGGCATCGAGCCGGCGCCGGACGGAGGCCGGCGCGCAGACGTCGGGCCGTGACCAGTCCACGCCGCATCGACCTGGCGCGGCCGGACACCGACGCGGCGAGTCTGGCCGTGCTTGTCGCGACGTCCCGGCTCGTCTGCTTTCCCACGGACACCGTGTACGGTGTGGGCGGTCCCGTCACGCCACGAGTGCGCGACGCGGTGATCGCCGCCAAAGGCCGTGAGGTCGGCAAACCCCTTCAGGTGATCTACCCCACGCTGGCAGTGCTGGAGGCTTCCGTGGCGCCCGGGCCCCGGCTGCTCGGCGCCGTGCGCCGCCTCCTGCCGGGGCCGTTCACGCTCCTGCTTCCGTACCCGCCGGGTCTGGACTTCCCGCCGGCGGGCGAGGTGTCGCGCACCACGCAGGGGCGATCGGGGGTGCAGACGACCGCCATCGCCACCTTGGGCGTGCGCGTCCCGGCGTGGCCCGCCGCCGCGCGGGTCCTCGCCGACCTGCCGTTCGAGCTGCTGGCCTCCAGCGCCAATCGGAGCGGCGCCGCCGCGCCGCGGTCGGTCGACGAGGTTGACGGCGGCCTGCAGGCCGCGTGCGATCTCGTTCTCGACGCCGGGCCCGTGAGCGGCGAGGCGTCGACGATCGTCGACCTGACGCTGTACGAGAGCGACGGCGATTGGCGTGTCCTGCGCCGGGGAGCCGTCGACGAGAAAGGCATCGCCGCGCTGTTGGCCGGCGAAGGGGAGGAGCCGCTGACGCCATGAGGACGCTGCCGTTCTACCAGGTGGACGTGTTCACCGACCGTCCGTTCGCAGGGAACCCCCTGGCCGTGTTCGCGGAGGCCGAGGGGCTGAGCGCCGTGCAGATGCAGGCGATCGCCAGCGAGATGAACCTCTCCGAGACCACGTTCGTGCTGCCGCCGGAGGGAGAAGGGGATGCGCGCGTGCGCATCTTCACGCCGGCGGTCGAGCTGCCCTTCGCCGGGCACCCGAGCGTGGGCACGGCCTGTGAGCTCGTCCGGCTCCGCCTCGTCGACGTCTGCCAGCCGATCACGCGCGTCGTGCTCGAGCTCGACGTCGGCCCTACGGTCGTCGAGGTCGCGGTCCGCGAGGGTGTCCCCGTCTCCGCGACCGTGCATCAACGGCCGCCCGTGTTCCATGCCCCGGCGCCGCGAGGCTCGGTGGCAGCCGTCCTCGGCCTCGACCTCGAGGACCTGCACCCCAAGTTCGACCCTGTACCCGTCGACACCGGTCTGTGCTACACCATCATCCCGCTCGCGTCCCAGCGCGCGCTGGCCCGGGTCTCGCTCGATCTGCGGCTCGCCGCCGACTTCGAGCGGCGGTACGCGGAGATCTACCCCTGCGCCTTCACCGGGCAGGACGACCCGTGGATGGAGGCGCGCGGTCTCTTCCCGTTCGCAGGCATCGCCGAGGACCCGGCCACCGGCAGCGCCGCCGGGCCGCTGGCCGCCTACATGGCGCGTGAGGGTGTACTGCCGCCGGACGAGGAGCGCGTCGTGCTGCAAGGCCGGCAGATCGGGCGTCCGAGCTTCCTCACGGTGGCCGTCTCGGGGACACCGGAGCACATCGAGGACGTCCGCGTCGGCGGGCGCGTGCAGCCGGTCCTGCGGGGCGAGCTCTTCCTTCCGGACTAGTGCACGGAAGAGCTACTGAGCGGGCCCCGGCCCGAAGGGCCCCGCGGCGCACGGACTGATACAATCGGCGGCCTGTAGCCCACTTCGCCGAGCCGGCCCGGCACCGCGCCCCTCGCGCTCGCCGGCAGCGGCTTTCGCGCGTCCTCAAGACGAGAAGGAGCCTCTCATGAAGATCGCCGCCGGTGCAGACCATGGAGGGTTCGCACTCAAGCAGGCAGTCGTCCGCCGCCTCCGCTCCCTCGGGCACGAGGTCATCGATGTCGGCACCGACTCCGACAAGGTCTCCGTCGACTACCCGGTGTTCGGGCACAAGGTCGCGGAGATGGTGGCCTCCGGCGAGGCCGAGCGCGGCCTGCTCGCGTGCGGCACCGGCCTCGGCATCTGCATGTCGGCGAACCGCCATGAGGGCGTCCGCGCCGCCGACTGTTTCACACCGTACCTCGCCGAGATGGCGCGCCGGCACAACGACGCCAACGTGCTCTGCCTGGGTGGCCGCGTCCTCAGCGAGGACGAGGCTTGGGCGATCACCGAGGTCTGGCTGGACACGCCGTTCGAGGGCGGCCGGCACGAGCGTCGGGTCGCGCTCCTCGACGGGGGGGAGTCTGCATGAGCCCAGTCGGCCGCGAGTGGCGGCGCGAGCCGCTCTATCACCTCGACCCTGAGCTCAACGAGCTGTTGCGCGGCGAGCTGATCCGCCAGCAGGAGACGCTCGAGCTCATTGCCAGCGAGAATTTCGCCAGCCGGGCGGTCCTCGAGGCCACCGGCTCCGTGCTCACCAACAAGTACGCCGAAGGCACGCCGGGCGCGCGCTACTACGGCGGGTGCGAGGTCGTCGACCAGGTCGAGCAGCTCGCCATCGACCGGTGCAAGGAGGTCTTCGGCGCCGAGCACGCGAATGTGCAGCCGCACTCAGGTTCGTCCGCCAACCTCGCGGCGCTCTTCGCGTTGCTCGAGCCGGGCGACACGATGATGGCCATGGAGCTCGCCCACGGCGGCCACCTCACCCACGGGCTCGGCATCAACTACTCGGGGCGCACGTACGAGGTCGTCCCGTACCACGTGCGCCGCGACACCGAGCTCATCGACTTCGACGAGGTGCGGGAGCTCGCGCTCAAGCACCGGCCCAGGCTCATCATCTGCGGCTACAGCTCGTATCCGCGTATCGTCGACTTCGCCGCCTTCCGCGAGATCGCCGACGAGTGCGGGGCCCTGCTGCTCGCCGACATCGCCCACATCGCCGGGCTCATCGCCGCCGGCGTGCACCCCAACCCGGTGCCCTACTGCGATGTCGTCACGAGTACGACGCACAAGACGCTCACCGGCCCGCGCGCCGGGATCATCATGTGTCGCGAGCAGTTCGCCACCGCCATCGACCGAGCCGTGTTCCCGGGCATGCAGGGCGGCCCGCTCATGCACGTCATCGCCGCAAAGGCCGTGTGTCTGCGCATCGCGCAGAGCGACGAGTTCCGCAAGCTGCAGCGGCAGATCGTCAAGAACTGCGCCGTGTTGGCCGAGACGCTGGCCGAAGGCGGGCTGCGGCTCGTCTCCGGCGGTACCGACGTCCACCTCGCCCTCGTCGACCTGCGCAGTACCGGCTTGAGCGGCCTGGAGTGCCAGGATCTGCTCGAGTGCGTCAACATCACGGCCAATCGCAACGTCGTGCCCTTCGAAGACTCGTCGTTCAAGGTGGCGAGCGGCCTGCGCGTCGGCTCGCCGGCGGTCAGCACGAGGGGCTTCATGGAGCCGGAGATGCGTCAGACCGGCGAGCTCATGCTTCGCGCTCTCACCGTGCGCGACAACGACGCGGCGCTTGCCGAGATCCGGCACGAGGTGGTCGAGTTGCTTGACCGCTTCCCCCTGTACGAGTTCCTGTGAATACCCCACGAAGCACAGGCATCGAGGGGGGCGCCGAAGGTCCGCCGCTCCGCGGGCGCCCGGACTCAGGGGGACCGCCGGCGGCACGGCCGAGCTGGGACGAGTACTTCAGCCAGCTCGCCCGCCAGGCGGCCACCCGCTCCACCTGCCTGCGGCGCCAGGTGGGCGCCGTCCTCGTGCGCGACAAGCGCATCCTCGCGACCGGGTACAACGGCGCCCCTCGCGGCGTCGCCCACTGCCTCGACATCGGCTGCCTGCGCGAGCAGCTCGGCATCCCCTCGGGGGAGCGCCACGAGCTCTGCCGCGCCATCCACGCCGAGCAGAACGCCGTGATCCAGGCAGCCCTTCACGGCGTCGCCATCGAGGGCGCGACGCTGTACTGCACCCACCACCCCTGCATCCTCTGCGCCAAGATCCTCATCAACTGTGGTGTACGTGAGATCCACTACCTCGAGGGCTACCCCGACGAGCTGTCGCGGGAGATGTTGTCCGAGGCCGCCGTCGCCCTGCACAAGGAGGAACTGCCATCGGCGGGCCGCTGAGTCTCTCCAGCCCGCTGCGCACCGCGATCCTGGGCTTCCTCGTCGCGGCGCTCATCGTGTACGTCCTCACGCCGCTGATGGGCCGGCTCGCTCACCGAACGGGTGCCGTCGACACGCCGAGCGACGACCGGCGCATGCACGTCATGGCCACGCCGCTGCTCGGCGGCCTCGGGATGTATCTCGGCTGGATGATCCCGGTCATGCTGCTGGTCCAGGTCGACCGCTCGGTCTGGGGCATCATCGGCGGGGCTACGATCGTCGTGGCCGTCGGCCTCTTCGACGACCTCTACGAGCTCGAGCCGATCGTCAAGTTCCTCGGCCAGCTCCTCGCCATCGGCGTGGCCATCTACTTCGACACGCGTATCACGCGCATCGGCGTGCCGTTCACCGATATCACGTGGTACCTGCCCCTCGCGGTCTCGATCCTGGTCACCGGGTTCTGGATGGCCATGATCATCAACATGGTGAACTTCATCGACGGCCTCGACGGGTTGGCGGCGGGCGTGTGCGGCATCTCGGCGCTCACGTTCTCGATCATCGCGCTGGCGACCGGCTTCTCCTCCATGGGCGTCCTCGCGGCCGTCCTCGCGGGGGCGACCTTCGCCTTCCTGCGCTTCAATTTCCATCCGGCGAGCATCTTCATGGGTGACGCCGGGTCGATGCTTCTGGGGTTCGTGCTCGCCTGCATCAGCGTGCAGAGCGTGATGAAGGGGACGGCCGCCGTGGCGCTGGTCCTGCCGCTGCTCGTGCTCGGTGTGCCCTTCGTCGACCTCTTCCTCATCGTCTGGAGGCGCTGGCGGCGCGGCGTGCCGTTCTACTCGCCCGGGCAGGACCACGTGCACCACGACCTCGTGCTCGTGCACGGCTTCTCACAGCGCAAGAGCGTGCTGCTGCTCTACTCGTGGTGCGTCTGCCTCAGCGGCCTCGCCATCGCCACGCAGCAGCGGTTCGTGCCGGCGATCGTCGGCTTCGGCATCGTCTCGATCGTCTCGACCGTGTACATGGGGCGGCTCCTGAGCCGGTACCGCTCGCGACGCCGCGGGTTGCCTGACCCGCTCGCCCCCGGTGTGGGCAACAACTCATCCGGGGGGCGCGGCCGGGAGGGCGGCCTCGATGCGTGAGCCCGCCTCCGCCCGCCGCCGCGCCCCCAGCGTCCGTCGCCGTGGCGGAACGGAAGCCGCGTTGCAGGCCCTTTTCGCGGCAGGTATAGTGTGACGCCACGGCAGTCCGGGGACGGACACAAGGAGGAGCCGCCGCGGTCATTCGCGTCGGCCGAGTCGGTCGCGTTCCTGCTCCTCGCAGGGGTGGCGGTCGGGCTCGGATTCGGCGCCGGCGTCGACTGGCTGCTTGGTACGTTCCCCCTGTTCGTGGTGATTGGCGTGTTCGCTGGGTTCGGGCTGGCGCTCTACGCCATCTACCTGGAGACGAAGTGACCGACTCAGGAGGATGACGCGTATCCGCAGGCCGCTCGTAGCACCGCTGTTGCTTGGCGCAGCCGTCCTCGCCTGCGCGACCGTGGCCGCGTTCCTCGAGCAGCCCGTCTGGGCGGCGCTTCTCGGCGCCGCGCTCGTCGTGCTCTACTGGGGCCTCGAAGCACTCGCCTGGCGTCGCGCACGCACCGGCAGCTTCAACCACGCCGTGGCCGCTGCGCTCGGCGGAGCAGTCTTGCGCATGGCCTCGGTGCTGGGGTGTCTGGTGCTCGTCGGTGTCTTCGCGCCGGCGGCGTTCCCCGTCGTGGCGATCGCTTTCGTCGTGTCGTTCACCGTCTATCTCGGTGTGCGTCTCTTCGCCTTCGGCTTTGAGCCGGATCACCCGAGCGGAGCGCCGCCGAGGTGAAGCGCAAACGGCTGATCTGGGGCCTCGTCGCGGTGGTGCTCCTGGCCGCTCTGGTGGGCTTCGACGTGCTCAAGCAGCCCGGCCAGAAGCACGAGTTCGAGGTCGCGGCCGAGTTCGAGCTGAAGCCCATCATCACCTTGCCGACCATCGGTCCGTTCGACCTGTCGGTCAACAAGGCAGTGATCTACCTGTGGATCACGGCAGCCATCCTGATCGTCGTGGCCGTCCTCATCCGCTTCACTCTCAAGCAGACGCCGGGGCGCCTTCAGGTCGTGGTCGAGGCTCTCTACGGCCTCGCGCACGACGGGATCGTGGGCGCCGTGATGAAGAGTGGCCGGGCGACGTGGTTCCCCTACGTCGCCGGGGTCTTCTTCTTCGTCCTCACGGCGAACCTGATCGGCCTGGTGCCGCTCCCGTTGGCCGAGCACGGGCAGTTCGGCTTCTATACGGCCACCGCCAATCTCTATGTCACCCTCACCTTGGCCTTCTGCACCTTCGTGTTCACCCACTACGCCGGCATCCGCAAGAACGGCGGGCTGCACTACTTCAAGAACTGGGCGCCGCCGAGCGCTCCCCCCGTCCTCAAGCAGCTCATCTGGGTGATCCACGCGGTGAGCGAACTCTTCCGGCTGGTGTCGCTCGCCGTGCGTCTCTTCGCCAACATGCTCGCCGGCCACGCGATCCTGGCCGTGTTCTTCGCCATGGCGCTCATCTTCCAGAGCTACCTGGCGGCCGCGATGCTGCAGGGCGCCTCGGTGCTGATCTACATGTTCGAGATCTTCGTGGCCTTCATCCAGGCCTTCATCTTCGCCATCCTCTCCGCCGTCTACATCGGCGGAGCGTTGGACCAGGAACACTAGTGATGCCGGTGCAGCTCGCGACGCCGGGTCGCGGATCATCAAGGAGGAATCTGCATGGACGCTGAAGCCGCCAAGTTGCTGGGCGCCGGCATCGCCATGGGCGTGGGCGCCCTTGGCCCCGGCATCGGACTGGGGATGCTGCTGGGCAAGGCCTACGAGAGCATCGCCCGCCAGCCGGAGGTGTCGGGTGACATCCGCACCAGCATGTTCATCGGCATCGGAGTGACCGAGGCGGTCGCGTTGTACGCCTTCGTGGTCGCCCTGATCCTCATCTTCGTGGCCTGAACGTCGGCCAGGGACCGAATCATCGAGGAGTGACACATGCTCGTCCCTGAACCAGGCCTCATGATCTGGACCCTCATCACCTTCGGGGTGGCGATGGTCGTGCTCACGCTGCTCGCCTTCAAGCCGCTGCAGAAGCTGCTCGACGAGCGACGCCAGGGCATCCAGGACAGCGTGGATGCGGCCGAGGAGGCGCGCGCCGAGGCACGGCGCCTGCTCGACGAGTACAAGGCCACGCTCGCCAAGGTGCGCGGCGAGTCCGAGGAGATCCTCGAGCGCTCTCGCACGACCGCCGAGCATGCCAGGACTGAGATCCTGGCCGAGGCAAAGGCGCAGTCGGAGCGCGTGCTCGAGAAGGCGCACGAGCAGATCGAGCGCGATACGCGGAGTGCGCTCCGTGACCTCAAGGGTCATGTCGCGGAGCTCACGGCGCTCGCCACCGAGAAGGTCGCGGCGAGCAGCCTGAGCGCGGCAGACCAGCAGCGTCTCATCGACCAAGCGCTCGCGGAGCTCGACGTCGAAAAGCTCGGCGCGGAGGGCCAGGGGTGAGCGACGAGCAAGTGGCTCGGGTCTACGCCCAGGCTCTTTTCGACGCCGCCAGAGAGGGCGGCGTCGTCGAGAAGGTGCGCCGCGACCTGGGCGACTTCGTCGCCGCCCTTGCGGCTTCGGCCGCGCTGCGCGACGTGCTCGCCGACCCCCGTGTTGAAACGGCCGCAAAGCACCGCGTGCTTCACGAGGTCGCGCGGGGCGGGCAGCCGCTGCTCGCCAACGTTCTGCAGCTCATGCTCGAGCGCGGCCGCTTCGCCGCCGTGCCTGAGCTGCGGCAGGTCTACGACGCCCTCGCGACCGTCGAGGAGGGCGTCGTCCACGTGGAGGTCGTCTCGGCTGCCGAGCTGACGCCCGAAACCGAGAAGAAGATAGCCGCCCGTGTCCAGGAGGCCACCGGGCGCCGGGTCCAGCTGGCCCGGCGCGTAGACCCGGACATCCTTGGAGGTCTCGTCCTGCGCGTCGGCGACGTGATCGTCGACGGCAGCGTCAAAGCGCGAATCCGCCAGCTGCGCCGCCGGCTGGCTACCGCAGAAGTGAGAGGTGACGTCTAGTGAAGCTGCGCCCCGAAGAGATCGCCTCGGTCCTCAAAGCCCAGATCCAGGACTACCAGGCGGAGGTCGAGGTCGAAGAGGTCGGGACCGTCCTCGAGGTCGGCGACGGGATCGCTCGTGTCTACGGCCTGCGCAACTGCATGGCCATGGAGATGCTCGAGTTGCCCCACGACGTCACTGGTCTGGCCCTGAACCTCGAAGAAGACAACGTCGGCGCCGTGCTCCTCGGCGAGGACACCCTCATCAAGGAGGGCGACCTCGTCAAGCGCACCGGCCGCGTGCTGCAGGTACCCGTCGGAGAGGCCCTGGTGGGCCGCGTGGTCGACCCTCTCGGCCGCCCGCTCGACGACAAGGGCCCCATCGAGACCGACCAGTTCCGCCCCGTCGAGTTCAAGGCGCCGGGCGTCGTCGAGCGCCAGCCGGTCAAGGAGCCGTTGCAGACCGGCATCAAGGCCATCGATTCGATGATCCCGATCGGCCGCGGCCAGCGCGAGCTCATCATCGGCGACCGCCAGACCGGCAAGACGTCGCTCATCGTCGACACGATCATCAACCAGAAGGGTCAGGGAGAGATCTGCGTCTACGTGGCCATCGGCCAGAAGGCGTCGACGGTCATGCAGGTCGTCCAGAAGCTCGAAGAGTACGGCGCGATGGAATACACGATCATCGTCACCGCCACCGCGTCGGCGTCCGCGCCGCTCAAGTTCCTGGCCCCGTATGCGGGCTGTGCGATGGCCGAGTACTTCCTGTACGACGGCCGCCACGCCGTCTGCTTCTACGACGACCTCAGCAAGCAGGCAGACGCCTACCGGCAGATGTCTCTGCTGCTGCGCCGGCCGCCGGGCCGCGAAGCGTTCCCCGGCGATGTCTTCTACCTGCACTCGCGTCTGCTGGAGCGCGCCGTCAAGCTGAGCGACGAGCTCGGCGGCGGATCGCTCACCGCACTGCCCGTCATCGAGACGCAGGCCGGCGACGTGTCCGCCTACATCCCGACCAACGTGATCTCCATCACCGACGGCCAGATCTTCCTGACGAGCGAGCTCTTCTTCTCCGGCATCCGGCCTGCCATCAACGTCGGCATCTCCGTGAGCCGGGTGGGCGGCAAGGCGCAGGTCAAGGCCATGCGCCAGGTCGCCGGCCGTCTCAAGCTCGACCTCGCCCAGTACCGGGAACTGCAGGCCTTCGCGCAATTCGGCTCGGATCTCGACGAGGTCACCAAACGCACTCTGGCGCGCGGCGAGCGCATGGTCCAGCTGCTCAACCAGGGCCGCTTCGACCCGATGCCGGTCGAGGAGCAGGTCGCGGTGATCTTCGCCGGCAACCAGGGCTTCCTCGACGAGCTCGAGGTCGCACGCGTGCGGCCCTTCTGCGACGGTCTGGGCGAGTATCTGCGCAGCCAGTCCGCGGACGTGCTGGACGAGATCCGCGAGCAGGGCGAGCTCTCCGACGAGAACGAGACGCGGCTGCGCGACGCGATCGCCGCATACTACAGCGCGTTCTCGGCCGAGGCCGACGCGCTGATCGCGGCGGAAGCCGAAGCGGGGGTGGAGGCCTGACGTGGCGACTCTGCGTGACATCCGCCGGCGCATCGTGTCGGTCCAGAGCACGCGCAAGATCACCAAGGCCATGGAGATGGTCGCCGCCGCGAAACTGCGCCGCAATCAGGCGCGCATCGAGGCGCTGCGGCCCTACGCCGGCGACATGATCGAGATGATGATCGACGTTGCCACGTACTCGGAGGAGACGCGTCAGTACGCGCTGCTCCAGGAGCGCGAGCCTCGCACGGTCGCCGTCGTCGCCATGACCGGTGACCGCGGACTGGCCGGCGCCTTCAACGCGAACGTCGTCCGCAAGGCGATGGCCATCGAGCACGACCTCCGCGACCAGGGCGTGGCCACGCGCGTGCTGGCGGTCGGCCGCAAAGGCATCGGGACGCTCAAGTTCCGGGGTTGCAGGCTGGAGAAGAGCTGGCAGGGCCTTAGCGACAGGCCGCAGTACACGAACGCCAAGGAGATCGCCGCCGAACTGATCAGGATGTACGTGAGCGGCGAGGTCGACCGCGTGCGGCTCGTGTACAACCACTTCACGTCGCCCATCGAGCAGACGCTCATGGACGACGTGGTCCTGCCGGTGCCGCAAGAGGCGGTCACCGACGGCGATGGGGAGCGGCCGCCGGTCTCCTACATCTACGAGCCCGCCCCGGAGGACATCCTCGAGGGCCTGTTGCCGGCGTACGTCGAGATCGCCGTGTACCGGGCGCTCCTCGAGTCGAGCGCCAGCGAGCAGGGCGCCCGCATGACGGCGATGCGCAACGCGAGCGACAGCGCCGAGGAGATGATCGGCAGCCTGACGCTGGCGCTGAACCGCGCCCGCCAGGCGGCGATCACCCAGGAGATCCTCGAAGTCGTCGGCGGCGCCGAGGCGCTGGGATGAGTACCCGACGAAGGGCAGGTGTCGAGCGGGGCGCCCAACGTGCACCGCTCCGCGCCCGACCCCCCCACCAGACACGTGAAGAGCGGAGTTGACGCGATGAACACAGGCAAAGTCGTCCAGGTAATCGGGCCGGTCATCGACGTCCGGTTCCCGGACGAGATCCCGGCCATCTACAACGCCCTCAAGGTCCGCATCGGGGAGGGCGAGGGCAATGAGGTGATCTGCGAGGTGCAGCAGCACCTCGGCGACGACAAGGTCCGCGCCGTGGCCATGGAGGCGACGGACGGTCTCGCTCGGGGCACGGAGGTCGTCGACACTGGGCAGGCGATGACGGTCCCGGTCGGCGAGCAGACGCTCGGTCGCCTCATCGACGTCAATGGCGGCACCATCGACAACGGCGAGCCGCTCACCGACGTCGAGCACTGGCCGATCCACCGGCCGGCGCCCGCCTTCGAGGAGCTCGATCCCACCGACGAGCTCTTCGAGACCGGCATCAAGGTCGTCGACCTGCTCGCCCCCTACGTGAAGGGCGGCAAGATCGGCCTCTTCGGCGGCGCCGGCGTGGGCAAGACGGTCATCGTCCAGGAGCTGATCAACAACATCGCTACGCAGCACGGCGGCCTCTCCGTCTTCTGCGGCGTCGGCGAGCGCACCCGCGAGGGCAACGACCTCTGGCTGGAGATGCAGGAGTCGGGCGTTATCGACAAGACGGCGCTGGTGTTCGGGCAGATGAACGAGCCACCGGGCGCCCGTCTTCGCGTGGGCCTGGCCGGCCTCACCGTCGCGGAATACTTCCGTGAGGCCGGCGGACAGGACGTGCTCCTCTTCATCGACAACATCTTCCGCTTTGTCCAGGCCGGCTCCGAGGTCTCGGCGCTGCTCGGACGCATGCCGAGCGCCGTGGGCTACCAGCCGACGCTCGCGAACGAGATGGGCGAGCTCCAGGAGCGCATCACCTCCACCAAGCGCGGTTCGGTGACCTCGGTACAGGCGATCTACGTGCCCGCCGACGACCTCACCGACCCTGCCCCGGCCGCGACCTTCACGCACCTCGACGCGACGACGGTGCTCTCCCGCGCGATCTCGGAGAAGGGCATCTACCCGGCCGTCGACCCGCTCGACTCCAACTCGCGCATCCTCACGCGCGACGCGGTCGGCAACGAGCACTACGAGGTGGCCCTGCGCGTCCAGGAGATCCTCCAACGGTACAAGGAGCTCCAGGACATCATCGCCATCCTGGGCATGGACGAGCTCTCCGACGAGGACAAGGTCGTCGTGCAGCGTGCGCGCAAGATCGAGCGCTTCCTCTCGCAGCCGTTCACGGTCGCGGAGGCCTTCACCGGCACCGCCGGCAAGTACGTGCCGCTCGCGGACACGGTGCGCGGCTTCAAGGATCTCGTCGAGGGCAAGTGCGACGAGATGCCCGAGCAGGCGTTCTTCATGGTCGGCGGCATCGAGGACGCGACCGAGAAGGCCAGGCAGCTCTCCGGCGAGGATGCGTGAGAGGCTCCCGGTGAGCGACGAGCGCACACTCCAGGTCGAAGTCGTCACGCCAGACGGCCAGGTGTACGCGGGAGACGTCGCCATGGTGGTGCTCCCCGGCGTCGACGGCGAGCTCGGCGTCCTGCCGCGACATCAGCCGCTGGTGACGCTGCTCGCCATCGGCGAGACCCGCATCCACACGATGGATGACCAGTGGGACTACATCGCCACCGGCATCGGCTATGCACAGGTGCTCTTCGACAAGGTGCTGGTCGTGGTCGACCACGGGGAACGCGCCGGCGCTATCGACATTTCCCGCGCCGAGGAGGCGCAGCGGCGCGCCCGCGAGCGCATGCGCGAGAGCGGCGACCTGGGCGCGCAGGCCGAGATCGACTACTTCCGCGCAGAGCAGGCGCTCAAGCGCGCAGAGAACCGTCTCCACGTCGCCCGCCGCACGCGCTGACCGTCGCCCTGCGCGGCGCGCGCTATACTATTGAACGTCTGATGGACGGCTCGAGCGAACACGACGCGCGCCTCGAGGTGCGCGGCGGTCGGCGTCTGGAGGGAGAGGTCGTCCTCTCGGGAGCCAAGAACTCCGCCCTCAAGCTGCTCGCCGCCAGCCTGCTCACCACCGACACCTGCGTCATCCGCCGCGTCCCGCGGATCACCGACGTGGCCACGATGGTGACGATGCTGCGCGCCCTCGGCGCGGACGTGGGTGGCGAAGGCGACCAGCTGCGCGTCCGCGCGGGCGCGGGCCTCAGCGGCTGCGCTCCGTATGAGCTGGTCCGCACCATGCGCGCCAGCATCATCGTCATGGGGCCGCTGGTCGCGCGGCTCGGCGAGGCCACCATCGCCATGCCCGGCGGCTGCAACATCGGGCCGCGGCGCATCGACTTCCACATCCGCGGCCTCGAGAAGCTGGGGGCGCAGATCGACATCGACCACGGGTTCATCCGCGTGCACAGCGCCGGACTCAAAGGCGCGGTCGTCCCGCTCGACTACCCGAGCGTCGGCGCCACCGAGAACCTGCTGATGGCGGCCACGGCCGCCGAGGGCGAGACGGTCATCGAGAACGCCGCCCGCGAGCCCGAGATCATCGACCTCTGCGACTTCCTCGCCGGCATGGGGGCGGTCATCGAGGGGGCCGGAACCAGCACCATCCACATCGCCGGCGGGAGGCCGCTGCACGGCGTCGACCACGCCGTCATCGCGGACCGCATCGAGGCCGGTACGTACCTGCTCATGGGGGCCGCGACAGCAGGCCGGGTCACGACCGTGGGTCTCGACCCGGCCCACCTCGAGCTGTTCCTCACCAAGCTTCGCGCCATGGGCGCGGCGGTGGAGGAGGGCGAGCAGCGCATCACGGTGAGCCGTGACGGCCCGCTCTCCCCGGTCGACATCTCGACCCTGCCTCACCCGGGATTCGCCACCGATCTGCAGGCGCAGACCATGGTCCTGCTGTCGCTCGCCGAGGGGACCTCGATCATCACCGAGAACGTCTTCGAGAACCGCTTCGTCGTGGTCGACGAGCTCAACCGCCTGGGCGCCGGTATCGAGACCAGCGGGCACCACGCGGTGATCGCCGGGCCGCGGGCGCTCAGCGGGACGGTGGTCGAGGCGCCGGACCTTCGCGGCGGCGCGGCGCTCGTCACCGCCGGCCTCGTGGCGGACGGCGTGACGGAGGTGCGCAGCGTGTACCATATCGACCGGGGGTACGAGGATATCGTTGGCAAGCTGTGCGACCTTGACGCAGAGGTCGTCCGGGTGGACGACTCCGCGCGAACCGCACCCGAGATGCCTACGTCTCTCCAGTCACGCGAGGACGAGGCCGCGCGCAGCGCCTGAGCGCGCCGCGGCGGAGGAGCATTGGGCACCTACAGAGTCTACAGAGCCGGAGAAGACGAGCACGTGCGCGAGGCCACGACGGCCGTCCCGGATCCGCTCGATCGCGGCGACGGCCGCCCGCGCCGGCCCCGCGAGCGCGGCGCGTCCCACGGAGACAGCGCCGCGGCGTCGCCGCGCTGGTGGCTGTGGGCGCTGATCGTCGCGGCGGCGGTCGCCGCCGGGCTCGTGTACTGGTTCTACGGCCGCGACGTCATCGGCAACTCCAAGGCCGCACTCGACCTCGCGAAGTTGTCGGGCAGGATCCCGGAATGGGTCGTCCTCGGGGCGCCCGTCATCGTGGTAGCGGCGGTCGCTCTCGTGACGGCCTACCTCGCGTTCGGCCGGCTTCTGGCCGTCAAGGTCGTCGGCGTCGCCGTCGTGGTGCTGGTGCTGGCGACGCCGGGGCTCGCCGTCGGCTACGCCAACGGCCTCGTCGACGACCTCGGCAAGACGGAGGACACGGCGGCTACGCCGGCCGACGTGGCAGCTATCGCCGCCGCCGATGAGGAGGTCGACCGACCGATTCCCAACAAGCCGCTGAACATCCTGCTCATCGGCTCGGACCAGAGCACGGTGCCGGGAGACCCAGGACGCTCCGACACGCAGATCCTCGTGCGGCTCGACCCCGAGACCAAGAGCATCTCCATGCTCTCGCTCCCGCGCGATCTTCGCGTCTACATCCCCGACCACGGCTACGACAAGATGAACACGGCCTACTCCTACGGCGGGCCGGCGCTGTTGATCAAGACCTTCAAAGACCTCACCGGCTTGCCGATCAATCACTGGATCGAGGTCAACTTCGCCGGATTCTGGCACGTCGTCAACATCCTGGGGGGCGTCTACATCCCCGTGGACCATCGGTACTTCGTGCCGGCCAGCGCCGACTACAAGTCGATCAACCTGGAAGCGGGCTACCAGCTCGTGCGTGGCAAGCAGGCGCTCAACTACGTGCGCTACCGGCACGATCAGAAGGGCGACTTCACGCGGATGCAGCGGCAGCAGCTCTTCCTCAAGGAGACGCAGCGGCAGTCGGCGCGCTGGAGCAGCGACTGGACCAAGGTCATCAAGCTGATCAAGGGCGTCACCGGCGAGACCAAGTCGGACCTGAGCTCCCTCAGGAAGCTCCAGCCGCTCGTGGAGCTCGCCTTCCAGGTCGACACGTCGAAGGTGTATCAGGCGCATCTCGAGGGCGCGACGCCGATGATGGACGGTATCTCGTATGTCACCGCGACCGAAGACGAGATCGCAGATGCGGTGCGCCAGTTCACCGATCCGACGCAGCCGCCCATCAAGGTCAAGGGCTCCAGGATCGGCAAGAGGATGTTCGACATCAGGGTGTACAACGGCAGCGGCATCGACGGCCTGGCGACGTCGGCCGCATCCCAGCTGAGCGCGCAGGGCTACAGGGCCGAGGCAGTCGCCGACGCCTACGAGTACCCGGACACTGTCACGGCCATCTACGCTCCCAAGATCCTCGCGACGCAGGCCAGGCTCATCGGCGAGCTTCTCTCACCGGCCGACGTGCGCATCGTCGAGCGGGCGCCGGGCACGTACGACGGCATCAGCGTGTTCGTCGCGTCGTCCTTCGATGGTGTCATCGATGTCCCCGAAGAGCAGGTCCAGGCGCAGCTGAAGCTCGAGAAGAACCAGAAATACAACTGGGAGACGTGGCGGGCGGTGGACCAGGAGACCCCACTCAGGCTCCAGGCGCCCACTGCGTGGTCGCCGGGCATGACCTACGACGAGTTCCGCAACTACTTCATCGAGACGACCGAGGGCAAGCGCTCCTCCGCTTCGGTGGCGGTCGTCCGCACGCCGTTGTCCGGCTATTGGAGCATCCAGGCGATGCGCTGGCAGAATCCGCCGGCGATCGCCAACCCCGGCGCGACGCGGACCATCCGCGGCCGCAAGTACATGCTCTTCTACCAGGGCGATCACCTGCACATGGTGGCCTGGAAGGAGCGCGGAACGCTGTACTGGGTGCTCAACACGCTCGACAACGAGCTCTCCAACGATGCGATGATGGGTATCGCGACCTCGTGTAAGCCCGTGAAGTGAGCTACCTGCGCGCAGTGATGCGGCGGCTCGACCCCTGGGCCGCCCTCCTGCTCGGCGTCCTCCTCGCCCTGGGCGTCGTGATGCTGCTCGCCACGCCGGGACCGTGGCAGCGCGTCGTCGGCAAGCAGTCACCGGTCAGGCTCGAGGCGCCGGCTCCCGACGACATCGCGGTCTTCGTGCTCGGCGGGCGCGGCGGGTCGTGCTCAGGCGTCATCTGGCTGCACCTCGGTCCGGCGGAGAGCGCTCTCTCGGCGGTGGTCGTCGCGCCGCGAGTATCCGGCTTCGCGCCGGGCGACGGCTCCGCACCGCTGGCGGCGGTGGTCGACGCCGCGGGGGCGAGTGCGGGCGCCGCGGCGCTCGGGCGGGCGCTCGACGTGGACATGGACGCCTGGGTGGCGCTCGACGGCAAGGCTCTGGAGCTGGCGGTCGAGCCGATGTTCTCCATGAACGAGGTGCGCGCACCGCGCACGCTCCGTCGCGAGACACGCGCCGCCTGGCGCGGGCAGGGTGGCCCCGAGCGTGTCTGGGCGACACAGTACGAGACCTTGCTCGTCGCTCTCCCTCAGGTGGCGTTCAGCGAGCTGGGCGTCGTCGCGTTCTCCAACTACGTCCTCGGCTTCGGCGCCGTGGAGAGCGACCTGACACTTCAGAGCGCAACGTCGCTCGGCGAAGCTCTGCAGGCGGTGGATCCTGGACGCGTCAGCGTACGGGCGGCTCCGGTCATCGCGGAACGATGCAGGGGTGGGGAGGTGTGGCATCTCGATGCCAGCCGAGTGGAGCCGCTGCGCCAGTCCCTGATGTTCGGGCTGACGCCGCCGGAGACCGACGCGTCGGTCGCGCGGCGCGCGCGCCGGGCGCGCGTGCTCGTCGTCGCACCGCTGCCGTATGAGAGTGCGGCTCGCTATGCCGCCGAGGTGAGCGCTCGCCTGGACCGCTCGGCCGGAGCCCCGGTCGAGGTCACGCTGGTGGCCGGCGCCGACGACAGCCTGGCGTTGCGCGCCGCGCGGGAACTGGACGCGCGTCCGGCGCTGGCCGCACTCGTCGCGCCGGCGCCGGCAAGCCGGCAGGCGACGGCCGCGGTCGACGAGGTGTGCACGATGCTGCGCAACCGCGGCCAGGAGGCCGTCGTCGCCGGACCGCTGTCGGCGCCCGCGAGCGCAGCCGCCGACTCCGCAGCCGCGGCCCGGCTCGAGGCCGTCATCATCGGCAGTCGCCTGCCGGTCTCGTGGTCGCCGGAGGCCGTGGAGACGGACGCCGCCCTTGCGCACCACGACGACCTGCGGGACGCGGCCCGCGCCAACGTGCAGACGCTCGTGCGCGCCTGCTGGCCGGGTACCTTGGCGCCGGACCTCCGCTCGACGCGGCTCGGGTTCGCGTTCGTCTCGGCCCGCCACACCGAGGTCGGCGTCGTGAGTGCCTCGGACGAACGTGCGGCGGTCGTTCTCGAGCGGATGCGCCTCTGGGGGTTCATCGCGGGACGGCTGACACAGGACGATGCCTGGACGCCCACCAGGGTGGGTCCGGCGGTCTTCTTCCGTCCGGGCTCGCGAGCGGCGGCGGCCGCTCTGGCGGGGGACCTCGGGGTGCCTCCAAGAAGTGTCGTCGTGTCTGGCGACAGCCCGCGTGACGTGGTCTACGTGACCGGCGACTGACGGCGGAGACGCCGACGGCGCCCTACCCGAAAGGGTGGGGCGCCGTCGGCGTCACGCGTATCGCAGCTGTCGGTCAGGCCCGGCTGCGGCGAAGCAGCGCGCCTCCGCCGATGAGCGCGGCACCGGCTGCGAGGAGAAGGAACACCTCACCACCGGTGAAGGCGAGTTCACCGCCTTGTTCACCGGGAGCCTGCAGGCTCGCCAAGTAATCCTCAAGGACTCCTTCGAGAGCAGAATATTGCTGGTAGATCGGGTTATCCTGGATGTACGCGAGCGCCGCTTCGATCTCCGCGGACGTCCAGTTGCCATCGATGGTGCCGTCCTGTGCGTCCTCAATGATCGCGTCGATGACGGACTGCGAAACGGCAGCCTGTGCCACAACGGCGAACACCAGGATGAGCAGGAGGGCGACCGTGATGGCGATCAAGAGCTTGCCCCTCATGTCTTCACCCCCCCTCACGACATCTTCCCGGCACAGTGCCGGGCGTCAAATCCTGTTTTACCACGCACCCGCGTAGATGACCATACCCCAGATGGGGAGGATGCACCCACTTGACTGTCCGCGCGCGGTCTGACGAGGACAGTATAATCCCGTCGATGGAGACCCCTTCGCACACCGCCCGCGATGCGGGGGCGTCCTTTAGGGCGCGGAACACTGCTCCCTTCGTGGTCGTCATGGCGGCGGTGGCGGCGTTCTCGTTCCTCTCCGGCGGGTACGTCATCGGACGTAGCACGCCCATCGCCGTGACGGTGCTGTGCGCGGCCGCCGTCTGGGTCTGGTTCCTGCGCCGCAGCAGCCGGCCGCCGGTCCTCTTCCTGGTCGCTCTCGGCGTCTTCGCGGCGTTCACCGTGTGGAGCGGCGTCTCGGTGCTGTGGTCGTTCGGCCCCGATCTCACGTGGGTCTCCTTCAACCTGGCGGCCTTCTATCTCGCCGTGGCGGCGGTCCTCGGCCTCACCTCGGTGCGCGGCCTGCAGCTGCGGACGGTCGGCTACGGCTACCTGGTCGTTGCCACGGCCGTCGGCGTGTACGCCTTCCTCGGCAAGGCGATCCCGGACGTCGTGACTCACGCGCACACCTATGCCCGGCTGGACAGCCCGGTGGGTTACTGGAACGTGCTCGCACTCATGATGGTGATGGGTCTCTGCGTCGCGCTGGCGGTCGCCGGCGACCGGCGCACCCACCCAGGTCTGAGGACGCTCGCCGCGGCGCTCGCGGTGCCGATGTGCTTCACCTTCTTCTTCACCTTCTCCCGCGGCGGCTGGATCGCGCTCATCGTGGCGCTGGTGCTGTATTTCGGTTTCACGACCACCAGGCTCGCCGGCTTCTACAGTCTCGCCGCGATCGTCACCCCCGTGGTGCTGGTCCTGTGGCGGTTGCGCGGCCTGGGAACGCTCTTCACAGAGACCACCGACGACGCGCTCCGTGCCGCGCAGGGCGAGGAGCTCCTGCGCTGGTCGATCGCGGCGCTGCTTGTCGCGGCCGGCGTTCAGCTCGTCCTCGCGCTTGCGCAGGGTGCGGTGCGCTGGCCGCGATGGTCGACCGTCGCGGCCGGCGCAGTGGTGCTCTCCGTCGTCGTCGTCGTCGCCGCCGGCGGCTCCGTCCGCTTCCTCGAGCCGCGGGGCGGGGCCACGTGGGTCAAGGACCGGCTCCATGCGCTCGCCAACGACGCGGACGAGGGCGGCATCAGCAACGGGCCGGCCCGCCTGACCTCCATGAACACTGGTCGGCCCGTACTCTGGCGCGAGGCCGCCCGCCAGGCCCGCTTCAACCGGGGCGCCGGCACCGGCGCCGGCACGTTCCCCTTCACGCACTATCGCTTCCGCGCCGCGGGCGGCGTCGTCAAGCACGCGCACAGCCAGTGGTTCAACGTGCTCAGCGAGCTGGGCGTCGTGGGGCTCGCGCTCTACGTGGCGGCGATAGCACTGTTCGTGGCGGCCGCGGTCGGCAACCCGTTCTCGCGGCGGAGGGACCAGCTGCATCCGCTGCTCGTGGCCATGCAGGCCGGCGTGATCGCCTTCTTCGTGCACATCTCGTGGGACTGGGATTGGGACATGGCTGCCGTCGGGACGCTCGTGTTCGTCTTCATCGCCGCCTGCGTCTCGTATCGTGCGACGCGCCGCGCGGACGAGCGGCGCGTCCAGAGTCGCGCGGCCGCGGCCCAGAAGGAGCCCGCGGCCGCGCCGCCGCCCGTGGCCGGGGAGGAGCCTGCGGCGGCGATGTCGACCGCTGCGCGGTCCACCGGCGCCGCGGTCGACGGAACCGCGGATGACGCCGTCGAAGCTATGCCGGACGCCGCGGATACCACCCCGGGCGCCGACCCGACCACGCTTGCTGGCCACGGCCACCCCGGCTACCGCTCACGGCCGCCGCGCCGACCGCGCCGCGTGGGCTGGGCGCCGCGCGTCGTCGCCAGTACGGCGCTACTGCTGCTCGCCGTGAGCTGGCTGCCGCCGTACCTGGCCCAGCGCTCCGAGAACGATGCCCTGGCCGCGGCAGCCGACGGTGAGATCGCCACCGCCCTGGAACACGCGCAGCGCGCCGCGAGCCTGGACCCACTCGCCGTGAGCCCTCTGCTGACCGAGTCCCTCCTGCTGCAGCAGCTGGGCCGCAACCGCGAGGCGCTGGCGCGGGTGCAGGAAGCTGCGCGGCTGCAGCCGCAGAACTACGAGGTCTGGTACGCGCTGGGCGCGCTGCAGAACGGGGTGCTCGGCCGGCACAAGGCGGCCAGGGCCGCCTTCACGCGCGCACTGGCGCTGAATCCCCATGACGGGGCCAGCCGCTACGAGTACGAGCGCCTCGCCCGATGAGGAGCCGCAGCGACGCGCGCACGTCCGGGCCGCGGCCCGGCCTGTGGTAGACTTTCGCCCGTAAACGGGGCTCTTTCTCACCTTTCACGGAGGTTCTGATTCGCATGGATGCCGCTCCGATCGGGGTCGTCGGTACCGGGTACGTCGGCCTCGTCTCGGCCGTGTGCTTCGCCCATCTCGGGCACGATGTCCTGTGCATGGACGTCGATGAGGCCAAGATCGCGAGACTGGAGCGCGGTGAGGTCCCCATCTTCGAGCCCGGACTCGAGAAGCTCGTCAGCGACAACGCCGCCCGCCTCTCGTTCACCACGTCCTACGACGTCCTGCTCGACTCCTGCCACATCCTCTTCATCGCCGTCGACACGCCGCCGTCGCCGTCGGGGGATGCCGACCTCTCCCGCGTGCAGTATGCGGTCCGTGAGATCGCCGCGCGTCACGGGGAGCGGCTGCTCGTCATGAAGAGCACCGTCCCGGTCGGCACGGGCGAGAAGGTCATGGCCGACCTCGAGGCGCTCGGAGCAGCCGGCATCACCTACGCGTCCAATCCCGAGTTCCTGCGCGAGGGCGCGGCCATCCAAGACTTCCTCGAGCCCGACCGCATCGTCATCGGCAGCTTCCGCGAGGAGGACGGCGCCGTCGTCGAGTCACTCTACCGGGGCATCGACACCAATGTCGTGCGCACCAGCGTCCCCACCGCAGAGATGGTCAAGTACGCTTCCAACGCGTTCCTCGCCACCAAGATCTCCTTCATCAACGAGATCGCCAACGTCTGCGAGCAGGTCGGAGCCGACGTGAAGACGGTCGCTCACGGCATGGGTCTCGACCACCGCATCGGCCCGCACTTCCTGCAGGCCGGTATCGGCTACGGCGGGTCGTGCTTCCCCAAGGACGTGCAGGCGCTCAAGCAGCTGGCGGGCAACAGTGGTTACCACTTCCAGCTGCTCAACGCGGTCATCGAGGTCAACGCTCTCCAGAAACGCCGGGTGGTCGGCAAGCTCAAGGAGCGGCTCGGCGGCCTTCGCGGCGCCACGGTGGCGCTGCTCGGACTCACCTTCAAGCCGAACACCGACGACTTGCGCGAGGCGGCCTCGATCGTCCTGGCCGGCCGTCTCATCCACGAAGGCGTCAGCGTGAAGGCCTATGATCCCATGCTCGACGCCGGCGACCACCCGTTGTTCCCGGGCGTCGAGATCTGCGCGGAGCCCGTCGAGGCGCTCGAGGGCGCCGATGCGGCAGTCCTGGTGACCGAGTGGCCGGAGTTCGCGCGGCTCGACTGGGCCGCCGCCGCGGGAGCCATGGCGCGGCCGCTGCTCATCGACGGCCGCAACTTCGTCGACCCGGCCGTGGCCGCCGAGGCCGGGCTCGAGTACGAGGGCATCGGTCTCGGCGACGTCGTGCCGGCCCCCGTCGCCGGCTGAGTCGCCGTGATGAGTCCGGCGCGAGGCATCCCGCGACAAGCCGTCATCCTCGTCGGTGGTGAGGGCACGCGGCTGCGCCCCGTCACGTCACGCGTCCCCAAGCCGGTCGCACCCGTCGTCGAGCGACCGTTTGTCGCCTACATCCTGGACAACCTCGCCCGTCACGGTGTCGAGCGCGCGGTCTTCTCCACCGGCTTTCTGGCCGAGGCGATCGAGGCGGTGATCGGCGACGGGACGGAGTACGGTCTCGCGGTGGACTACGCGGTCGAGGACGAGCCCCTCGGCACTGCCGGTGCCATCGCGAACTGCGAGTCCAAGCTCGACGACGGCAGCTTCTATGTCTTCAACGGCGACGTGCTGAGCGACGTGGACCTCGGTGCGCTCGCGGCGACCCACGTCGCCAAGGGGGGGATGGGGACCATCTTTCTCACCCCGGTCGAGGACCCGCGGCGCTACGGCTTGGTCGAGCTGCGAGAGGACGGCGCCGTCGCCAGCTTCCTCGAGAAGCCCGGCGAGTGGGAGGGCACGGCCCTCATCAACGCCGGCGTCTACGTCCTCGAGCCCGAGGTGCTCGAGATGATCCCCCGCGGGCGGCTCTTCTCCATCGAGCGCGGGGTGTTCCCCAAGCTCGCCTCCGCCGGCTCGCTCTACGGCTACGTGGATCGCGGCTACTGGCGCGACATCGGCACTCCCGACAGCTATCTGCAAGCGCACTTCGACATCCTCGAGCGGACCGTGAACACCTCCATCGCGGACCAGCTCGGCGACACGTACCTCTACATCTCGCCCTCGGCTGAGGTCTCCGCCGGCGCGCGAGTCGTGCCACCGTGCTATGTCGCCGACGGCGCGCGCGTCGAAGCCGGCGCCCGGATCGGCCCTCTCGCCGTGCTCGGCTCCGGCGCCGTGGTCGGTGAGGGCGCGACCATCATCGAGGCTGTCGTCCAGTCCGGCGTCGTCATCGGCACACACGCACAGGTGGAGGGCAGCATCCTCGCGCGCGACTGCAACGTCGGCGCCGGGACGCAGCTCAACGGCGCCGTTCTCGGAGAGGCCTGCGTGGTCGGCGCCGGCAACCGGCTCGCCGGCGGCATCTGCGTGTATCCGAACACGCAGCTGCCGGACAACTCCATCCAGTTCTGCGAGCGGCTTGGGGGCAGGGAGGGCACATGACGATCCCCGACGGCATCTTCAAGGCGTACGACATACGCGGCCTCTACCCGCAGGAGCTGGACGAGCGCGCGGCCGAGCGCATCGGCTGCGCGCTGGCGCAGCAGTTGGACGCCGCCCGGCTGGGCGTGGGGATGGATCCTCGACCGTCGTCGAACGGACTCCTCGAGGCCTTCGCGGCCGGCGCCGCCGCGGCCGGCGCCTCGACCGTGGACTTCGGCCTCGTGCCCACGGAGATGCTGTACTTCGGCGTTGCCTCGCAGGGCCTCGACGGCGGCGCGATGGTGACTGCCTCACACAATCCACCGCAGTACAACGGCATGAAGCTGGTAGGGGAGGGGGCGCTGCCGTTGAGCGGCGACGCCGGCATCCCCGAGCTCAAGCAGCGGAGCCAGGCGCTCGACGAGTTGCCGGTGTCCATCACCGGAACGGGCATCGAGCGCCTCGACCTGTACCCCGCCTACGTCGAGCACCTGCATGGGCTCGTGGACGTCTCCGCCTTCAGGCCGTACAAGGTGGTCATGGACGCCGCCAACGGCGTCGCCGGGGTGCTTGCCCCACTCGTGTTCGGCGGCACACCGCTCGACTCCGTCGAGATGTACTTCAGGGTCGACGGCACGTTCCCCAACCACGAGCCCAACCCGCTGCTCGAGGAGAACAGCCGGGAGATCCGCGAGCGCGTGGTGGCCGAGAAGGCCGACCTCGGCATCGCCTGGGACGGCGACGCCGACCGTTGCTTCTTCATCGACGAGGCTGGGGAGTTCGTGCCCGGCGATTTCGTCACCGCGCTGCTGGCTGAGGCGCTGCTTCTCAAGAACCCCGGCGCGAAGATCCTCTACGACCTGCGCGCCAGCCGTGCGGTGCCTGACGTGATCAGCGCCAACGGCGGCGTGCCCCTGCTCAACCGCGTCGGGCACGCCTTCTTCAAGCAGCGCATGCGCCGCGAGGGAGGGCTCTTCGGCGGCGAGGTGTCCGGCCACTACTACTTCGCCGACAACTACAACGCCGACTCCGGCTTCATCCCCGCGCTGCTCATCCTCGAGCTGCTCTCGCAGAAGCGCGCGACCATGGCGGAGCTGCTGGAGCCGCTCCGCTCCAAGTACTTCATCAGCGGAGAGATCAACTCGGTGGTCGACGACGTACCGGCGGCGCTCACCCGCGTCGAAGAACGCTTCTCCGGTGGCGAGCTCGGGCGTCTGGACGGCATCTCCGTCGACTACGAGCACTGGCACTTCAACGTGCGACCGTCCAATACCGAGCCGCTCCTGCGGCTCAACCTGGGCGCCGACTCCCGGGATCTCATGGAGGAGAAGCGCGAGCTGGTGCTCTCCGTCATCCGCGGGGGCTGACGTGGGGAGTCCTGTGGACCTCAGCCCCGCGAGAGTCGCGGCCGTCGACCGCGCCGGTATGTTCGCGGAGGTGGCGGCGTTGCCGCAACAGCTTCGCGACGGCTACGAGACGGCGCGTGAGCGGCTCGCCGGCGCCTTTTTCGGGACCTTCCCGGCGATCCCACCCGCCGAGCCCGACGGGCTCGCCGTCTGCGGGATGGGTGGCTCCGCCATCGGCGCCGACCTCGCTCTCGCCGCCTTGCCCGACCTCGCCGTGCCGACCACCGTCGTGCGCGGCTACGCGCTCCCCGAGTGGGTCGGTCCCGAGACGCTGGTCGTCCTCGTGAGCTACTCGGGAGAGACCGAAGAAGCGCTCGCGTGCGCGGCGCAGGCGCGCTCGCGCGGCTGCGCCCCCGTCTGCGTGGCCTCCGGCGGTCGCCTGGCGGCGTACGCCGAGGCGGAGGGCATGCCGCTGGTGCTCGTCCCCGGGGGCCGCCAACCCCGCGCCGCCGTCGGCCTGCTCTCGATGCCCCTGCTGGCCACCCTGGAGGCCTCCGGGCTGTGCCACGAGCATGCGAGCGACGTCGCCGCTTCCGCCGCGCAGCTCGAGCAGGACAACGCGAAGTTCAGCCCGGAGTGCGGCGAGGAGGGCAACCCCGCCAAGACGCTGGCCCGGCGCCTGGAGAACCGGCTCGTCGTCGCGTACGGCGCCGGACCCACCGGTCCCGTCGCCCGGCGCTGGAAGGGGCAGATCAACGAGAACGCCAAGGCTCCGGCCTTCTTCAACGAGCTGCCGGAGCTCGACCACAACGAGCTCATGGGCTGGACGAGCCTGCCGCATCTGACCTCGTCCACAGTCGCGTTGTTTCTGCACGACGAGTCCGGCGACGAGCGCCTCACCCGCCGCGCGGAGCTCACGGCGCGCGAGTACGAGGCGCTCGGCGTCGACACGGAGGTCGTCGCGGCGCGGGGCGCCTCCCGTCTCGCGCGGCTGTTCTCGCTGGTGCAGCTCGGCGACTACACGTCGTGCTATCTCGCCCTGCTCTACGGCGTCGACCCCACCCCTGTCGACGCCATCCAGGCGTTCAAGGCCAGCCTCGCCGGCGACGCCGGCTGACGCCACTTGGCCGGCGATTCCGTCGCTCTCGTGCTGACGGCCGCCGACGCGGCAAGCCGTCGGACCGGCGCCGGCCTGTTCCCCGGCGTGCCGCTCGAGAGCCTGGAGCGTCACGACCTGCGGCCGCCCGCCCCCTTCGAGGGGCCGCTCTTCGAGTTGTTCGCGGCGCAGTCGCACGGCGCGTGCGTCGCACTCGTCGTCCCGGTCCAGTGGGTAGGGCCGGCCGGGGCGGGGGAGAACGGTCCGGCCGCCGGCAGACCCGCGCCGGCCGCGGGCGACATCGCCGTGATCGCCGACCACGTCGGGCTCGAGGCGCGCGGCCCACTCACGGGCCGCTGGCCGGAGGGAGTGCCGCGCGACTTCCCCGGCATGACGGGCATATATCAACCCGGTCTCGTTCGTCCGCGCGAGGGGGCTCGGGTATACTCGTTCGGCGTCGTGGCGGCGGGCATCGCCGACGCTCTGCACCTCACGCGTTTCGAGGTCCGGGCGGCCCGCGACGGGGGCTGCGCCGTCGTGTCCGATTGTCTCGTCCCCGCCGCCGTCGTCGCCGCGTACTACGGCTTGAGACTGGCCGCCTGCGGAGTGGTGCAGGCGCCGCGATCCGAAAGAGAGTGAGGCTCGGTTTGAGCAACGACTACCACATCAAAGACATCGATCTCTCCCCCGAGGGCGTGCTGCGCATCGAGTGGGCCGACATGCACATGCCGGTCCTCCGCGCCATCCGTGAGCGCTTCGAGAAGGAGAAGCCGCTCGAGGGCGTGCGCATCGGCGCCTGCCTGCACGTCACCACCGAGACCGCCGGCCTCATGCGCACGCTGGTCGCCGGGGGGGCCGACGTGGTGCTGTGCGCCAGCAATCCGCTGAGCACGCAGGACGACGTGGCCGCGGCGCTGGTGAAGGAGTACGGCGTGCGCGTGTACGCCATCAAGGGTGAGGACGACGAGACGTACTACGCACACATCAACGCCTGCGTCGACCACCGGCCGAACATAACCATGGACGACGGCGCCGACGTCATCGGGGTCCTCCACGGCGAGCGTCCCGATATGGCGGCCGACATCATCGGCGGCACCGAGGAGACGACCACCGGCGTCATCCGCCTCAAGGCGCTCGAGGCCGAAGGCCGGCTCATGTTCCCCATCGTGGCCGTCAATGAGGCCAACACGAAGCACATGTTCGACAACCGCTACGGCACCGGCCAGAGCACGCTCGACGGCGTCATCCGCGCCACCAACATCCTCATCGCCGGCAGTACCGTCTGCGTCGCCGGCTACGGCTGGTGCGGGCGCGGCCTCGCGATGCGCATGAAGGGCCACGGCGCCGACGTCATCGTGCTCGAGGTCGACCCGCTGCGCGCCCTCGAGGCCGTCATGGACGGCTTCCGCGTCATGCCGGTCGCCGAGGCCGCCAAGGTCGCCAAGCTCTTCGTCACCGCCACCGGCGACATCCACGTGCTGCGCGGCGAGCACTTCGAGCTCATGCAGGACGGCACCATCATCGCCAACACCGGCCACTTCAACGTCGAGATCGACATCCCGGCGCTCGAGAAGCTCGCCGTCAAGAAGCGCACGGTGCGCGAGTTCGTGGACGAGTACACCCTGGCGGATGGCCGCCGCATCTACCTGCTGGCCGACGGCCGGCTGGTCAACCTGGCGGCGGCCGAGGGTCACCCGGCGGCGGTCATGGACATGAGCTTCGCCAACCAGTCGCTCTCCGCCGAGTTCATGGTCAAGAACCACGCCGACCTCGAGAACAAGGTCTACGTGGTACCCAAGGACATCGACGACGAGATCGCCCGGCTCAAGCTCGAGAGCATGAGCGTCGACTGCGACACGCTCACCGAGGAGCAGGCCAAGTACCTCGCCTCGTGGGATCAAGGCACCTGAGCCCGGAGCCACGGTGAGTCGGGAGCGGGGAGCGGGCGAGGGGCACGGCGGCGGCGCCGAGCGCAGCGGGCCCGGCGGCTCGCGGCTGCGGGTGCGCACCGTCGAGATCCTGCCCGGCAAGGTCGTGCTCATCGACCAGCTGGCGCTGCCGCAGGAGGAGCGCTACGTCCACTGCCGCACCTGGCGTGAGGTCGCGGACCGCATCACCGACATGACGGTCCGCGGCGCGCCCGCGATCGGCGTCACGGCGGCCGGCGGCATCGCGCTCGCGGCCGCTGAGGCGGCCGACGCCGGCTCGGACGACCCGGCTGCGCTCCGGGCCGCGCTCGAGCAGGCGGCCGCCGGCCTGCTGGCCACGCGACCCACCGCCGTCAATCTGCGCTGGGCCCTGGACGAGATGCGGCAGGCCTGGGAGGCGGCGCTCGCGGCCGGCGGGCCGGAGGGCGCCCCGGACGCCGTCGCCGCCGGGCTGCTCGCGAAGGCGCAGGCGATCCACGACGACGACGTCGACCGCTGCCTGCGCATCGGCGCGCACGGCGCCATCCTCTTCGGCGCCGGTGACCGCATCCTGACGCACTGCAATGCCGGCGCTCTCGCGACCGCCGGCTACGGCACCGCGCTCGGCGTCGTACGTGCGGCTGCTGCCCGGTCCCCGGGCATCTCCGTCTGGGTCGACGAGACGCGGCCCTGGCTGCAGGGCGCGCGGCTCACCGCTTGGGAGCTGCAGGTCGAGGGCATCCCGTACCGGCTGATCAGCGACAGCATGGCCGGCTACTTCATGCGTCGCGGCGAGGTCGACGGCGTCGTGGTCGGCGCCGACCGCATCGCCGCCAACGGCGACACCGCCAACAAGATCGGCACCTACAGCGTGAGCGTGCTCGCCAAGGAACACGACGTCCCCTTCTACGTGGCCGCTCCGCTCTCGACCGTCGACCTCACCATCGAGAACGGCGACGTCATCCCGATCGAGGAGCGCGACCCGTCCGAGGTCACGTCGTTCCGCGGCGAGCAGGTGGCGCCGCAGGGCGCTGTGGCGCGCCACCCGGCCTTCGACGTCACGCCGGCCGCCAACATCGCCGCCGTCATCACGGAGGCCGGGGTGTTGCGCTCGCCGTTCACGCCGGCCCTGGCCGGGGCCTGCGCGGCGGGGGAGTGCGCACCGTGAGCGTGCGTACGTACCTCATGGCCGCGGGTCTCGGAACGCGCCTCTACCCGCTCACAGGGCTCACGTCCAAGCCCATGGTGCCCATCCTCAACCGTCCCGTCATGGAGCACCTGCTCGGCTTGCTGCGCCGCCATGGCGTGAGCGAGATCGCCGCCAACCTGCACTATCACCCCGACAAGATACGCGGCTACTTCGGCGATGGGTCCCGGTTCGGCATCCGGTTGCGCTACAACCAGGAGGAGCAGCTTCTGGGCACGGCCGGCGGCGCCGACGCGTTCCGCGAGTTCTTCTCCGGCTCCACGTTCCTCGTCATGAGCGGAGACGGCCTCACCGACCTCGACCTCACCGCCTTTCTCGCCGCGCACAAGGCTTCAGGCGGCATCGCCACCATGGCGGTGAAGGAAGTCGACGACCCGTCACTGTACGGCGTCGTCGTGCACGACGGGTCCATGCGCGTGACCGGCTTCCAGGAGAAACCGTCGCGCGCCGAGGCGCTCTCGACGCTCTGCAACTGCGGCATCTACGCGTTCGAGCCGGAGATCTTCGACCACGTTGCGCCCGGCTCCTTCGTGGACTGGGCCAAGGACGTCTTCCCGGCTCTGCTCGCCGAAGGACGCCCGTTCCACTGCTGGGAGCTGGAGACGTACTGGAACGACGTCGGCAACATCGAGCAGTACCGCCTCAGCAATTTCGACGCCTTGCTCGGCCGGGTGCTCCTCGAGGTGCCCGGCCATGAGATTGCCCCGCGCGTGTGGGTCGGGCAGGGCACCGAGATCGAGGCCGGCGTGCGGATGGAGGCGCCGATCCTCCTCGGCGCCGGCTGCCTGGTCGAGTCCGGCGCCGAGCTCATCGGCCCGCTCATCATCGGCGACGGCTGCGTCGTCGAGCGCGGCGCGGTGCTCGAGGGCGTCATCCACTGGGACGGCGCCAAGGCCGGTCGCGGCGCTCGGCTCGCCGGCAGCATCCTCGGCCGCAACGTTGTCGTGCATCACGAGGCGGTGGTACGCGAGGACGCGGTCGTCGGCGACCGGTCCGACATCGCCGCGCACGCGCAAGTCGACGCCGGGGCGAGGCTCGAGCCGCGCACGCGCATAGGGCCCGGCGGCGTCGGCGACGCACCCGACGGGGAGTGATGCCGGTGCCGCGAGTGGACGCCAAGGGCGCCCTCGACGGCCTGCTCGATCTCGTGCTGCCCAGGCGCTGCGTGGTGTGCCGCTCCGCCGGGAGTTGGCTGTGTGAGGCGTGCGCCGCCGACCTTCATCCTCTTCCCGACGACCGTTGCCGCCGCTGCGGCGCGCCGCTCCGGCGCGCCGGCCGGCCGGCGCGCGCCGCGCGTGCAGGCGCCCGGGGCGGGGGCATGCCTGCCTGCCGGGAGTGTGCCGGCCGTGGCCTCGCGTTCACCGCCGCGTCGGCGGCCTTCTGCTACGACGGGCCGGCTCGCGCCCTCGTCACGGCCTGCAAGTTCCGGGCGCTGCGCTCGCTGACGGACGACATGGCCGGCCGCGCGGCGCCGGCGTTCGCTGCCGCCGCGGCCCGGGCCGGCGCGACAGCCTTCACCGCGGCGGATGAGCCGGCCGTCGGAGCGCACGAGACCGTCGTCGTCACGTCGGTCCCCGCCCACCGCGGGCACAGGCTCGATCGCGGCTTCGACCTCGCCGAGTCCTTCGCCCGCCGGCTTGCAGGGGATGCCGGACTCGCCTATGCTCCGCTGCTCCGCCGCGTGCGGCACGGCGCCCGCCAGAGCGGGCTGGACCGCGCGTCGCGCGCCGCCAATGTCCATGGCGCGTTCGCGTTGCGGGAGGACGGCTTCGGGGTAGATAAGAGAATCAAGCGAGTGATCATTGTTGACGACGTCTACACCACAGGTGAAACGTTGAACCAGTGCGCTGAAGCGCTCGCTCATGAAAACCTCGACCCCCACGCTTTCACCTTCGCACGTACTGTTCGTGCAGCGCATGCCCAAGCATCGCGAGACCATGCCCCCCCGAAGGAGCGATGTCGATGAAAACGCAGATCAAGGGCCGCAACGTCACCGTCACGCCCGCACTGCAGGACTATGCAGGCGAGAAGATCGAGCACGTGCACAAACTCCTCCAGCAGCGCAAGATCGACGAGGTGACCAGGGTAGAGCTCGAGCTCAAGGTCGAGAAGAACCCTAGCATCTCCGAGCCATGCGTC
This sequence comes from uncultured Thermoleophilia bacterium, assembly GCA_963699725.1. Lineage (GTDB taxonomy): Bacteria > Actinomycetota > Thermoleophilia > UBA2241 > UBA2241 > CAIXSE01. The sequence goes on along the minus strand of CAVOVA010000018.1, from coordinate 3,398 downwards.
GCGGAGGCGACGGTGTTCACCCGCGGTCCCGTGATCAGAGCGCGCGACGCATCGACCGACATGTATGCCGCCATCGATCTGGTGACCGACAAGCTGGTGCGCCGCGTCAAGAAGTATCACGACAAGATCCACGGCAAGACGAGGCACGGCCACGACAAGCCCGTCATCGACGCCACGCCGGCCCCCGAGCTTGCCCCGGTCGCGGCCGCGGAGACCCTTGCCGACGAGATTGCCGGGGAGAACCTGTACACCGGAGACAACGGCCGCATCGTCAAGACGAAGCAGTTCGCGCTCAAGCCGATGACGGTGCACGAGGCTACGCTCCAGATGGAGCTCGTCGGCCACGACTTCTTCGTCTTCACGAACGCCGAATCCAACCGGACGAACGTCGTCTATCGCCGCAACGACGGCCACTTCGGCTTGATCGAGCCGATCGAGAATTGACGACGGAAGAGGACCAATGGAGGGGTGCGCCGCAAAGGGGCACCGCTCGATTGACGACGGAAGAGGACCAATGGAGGGGTGCGCTGCAAAGGGCACCGCTCGATTGACGACGGAAGAGGACCAATGGAGGGGTGCGCCGGAAAGGGGCACCGCTCGATTGAGCCATACGGCCCGCGTAGGGCCACGCGCCCGGTGACGCCATACGGGCGCCGGGCGCGAGCGGTACGACGCGGGCCGCAGGCTGTGCGACAATGGGGGTAGCCGTCATCCACGAGACCCCGGGAGTCGTACCCCTGTGATCAAGATCGTCGACAAGCTGCTCCACGTCGGTGAAGGCCGGCGCCTCAAGACCCTCCAGGACCAGGCCGCACAGGTGAGCGAGCTCGAGCCCGGGATCGCCGCCCTCAGCGATGACCAGCTGCGCGCCAAGACCGCCGAGTTCCGCCAGCGCCACGAGAACGGCGAGCTGCTCGACGACCTGCTGTTCGAGGTCTTCGCGGTCGCCCGCGAGGCGGCGAAGCGCGCGCTCGGCATGCGGCCCTTCGACGTCCAGGTGCTCGGCGGCATCGTGCTCCACGACGGCGACATCGCCGAGATGAAGACCGGCGAGGGCAAGACCCTCGTCGCCACCATGCCGATGTACCTCAACGGCATCTCCGGCAACGGGGCCCACCTGGTCACCGTCAACGACTATCTCGCCAAGCGTGACGCCGAGTGGATGGGCCAGGTCTACCGCTTCCTCGGCCTCGAGGTCGGCGTGATCCAGGCCAACATGACGCCGGAGGAGCGGCGCGCCCAGTACAACGCCGACGTCACCTACGGCACCAACTCCGAGTTCGGCTTCGATTACCTGCGCGACAACATGACGATGCGCCGCGAGCACATGGTCCAGCGCGGACATCACTACTGCATCGTGGACGAGGTCGACTCGATCCTCATCGACGAGGCGCGCACGCCGCTCATCATCAGCGGCGCGCCCGAGACCGCCGCCGACACGTACCGCCAGTTCGCGCGCGTGGTCCCCCGGCTCATCCCCGGCGAGGATTACGAGGTCGACGAGAAGCAGCGCACCGTCGCCGTCACGGAGAGCGGCGTCGCCAAGGTCGAGCGCGCCCTCGACATCGACAATCTGTACAAGGACTCGAACGGCGGACTCGTCAATCACTTCATCCAGGCACTGCGCGCGCAGGCGCTGTACTCCAAGGACGTCGAGTACGTCGTCCAGAACGGCGAGGTGCTCATCGTCGACGAGTTCACGGGCCGCATCCTCGAGGGCAGGCGCTACTCCGAGGGCCTGCACCAGGCGATCGAAGCCAAAGAGAAGGTGCCGATCCGCGAGGAGAACCAGACGCTCGCGACCATCACGCTGCAGAACTACTTCCGCATGTACGAGGTCCTGGCCGGCATGACCGGTACGGCCAAGACCGAGGAGGACGAGTTCCGCCAGATCTACGGGCTCGAGGTGGTGCAGGTCCCCACCAACTCGCCGATGATCCGGCTGGACGAGAACGACTTCATCTTCACGACCTCGAAGGAGAAGCACGCCGCGGTCGTGGAGGACCTGGTGGAGCGGTACGCGAAAGGCCAGCCCGTGCTGGTCGGCACCGTGTCGGTCGAGATCAGCGAGATGCTCTCCCGCCTGCTCGAGCGCCACGGCGTCCCGCACAACGTCCTCAACGCGAAGCAGCACGAGCGCGAGGCCCACATCATCGAGAACGCCGGCCAGCAAGGCGCGGTCACGATCGCGACCAACATGGCCGGCCGCGGCGTGGACATCAAGCTCGGCGACGGCGTGATCGAACTCGGCGGCCTGTACGTGCTGGGCACCGAGCGCCACGAGAGCCGGCGCATCGACAACCAGCTCCGCGGACGCTCAGGACGCCAGGGCGACCCCGGCGAGAGCCGCTTCTACCTCTCCGCCGAGGACGAGCTGATCCGCCTCTTCGCCGGCGACCGTATGTACCGCATCCTCAACCGTCTCGGTCCTCAGGAGGGCCAGCCGATCGAGGCCAAGATGCTGAGCAATGTGGTCGAGAAGGCGCAGGTCAAGGTCGAGGAGCTCAACTTCATGCGCCGCAAGAACGTCCTCAAGTACGACGAGGTCATGAACGAGCAGCGCCGGGTCATCTACGACCAGCGCCAGCGCATCCTCATGGGCGAGGACTTCGGCGAGCAGGTCCGCGAGATGGTGGCGGAGCTCGTCGAGGGAACGGTTCGCGGCAGCCTCGAGGGTGTGCAGTTCTCCGAGGACTGGGATCTCGATTCACTGTTCATCGGGCTCAAGCAGGTCTACTCGCCCACGCTCAAGATGGACGACGTCGACATCGAGGACGCGACCGTGGACGAGATCGTCGACCTGGCCGTCGACGACGCGCTCGAGCAGTACGACGAGCGCGAGCGCGTGATCGGTGAGGAGCAGATGCGCACCGTCGAGCGTGCCGTCATGCTGCAGGTCATCGACGGCCGCTGGAAAGAGCACCTGCTCGACATGGACTACCTGCAGGAGGGCATCCACTTGCGCGCGCTCGGGCAGCGCGACCCGCTGGTCGAGTACAAGGGCGAGGGCTTCGACCTCTTCAACGACATGCTCGAGGGCGTCAAGATGAGCACGGTCACGACGCTCATGAAGAACAGGCCCGAGGATCTCGCGATGTTCACCGCCATCACCCTCGACGAACCGGTTGCGGCGCTCAACTACACGAGCGGGGACGACCTGATCAACCAGACGTCCTTCACCGGCGCGGCGATGGCCGCCGGCGAGTTCGATCAGGCGGAGGGCGACGGATATACAGACGAGCCGCCGCCCAACGTAGCGGCCGGCGGCAAGGGCGCGACGACGAGCACTGCCCCCGTCCAGGTACAGCAGCGCATCGTCTACGACAAGGTCGGGCGCAACGAGCCGTGCCCGTGCGGGAGCGGGAAGAAGTACAAGAAGTGCCACGGGGCATAGCCGA